>NZ_OY780933.1:2140000-3547500 GCF_963676065.1 Maridesulfovibrio sp.
ATCATGTGTAGGATAGGTGGGAGGCTTTGAAGCCGGCACGCTAGTGTCGGTGGAGCCAACCTTGAAATACCACCCTTGATAGTTTTGAATTCTAATCCAACGCCGTTATCCGGCTTGGAGACAGTGTCTGGTGGGTAGTTTGACTGGGGCGGTCGCCTCCCAAAAAGTAACGGAGGCTTGCAAAGGTTCCCTCAGGCTGATTGGAAACCAGCCGTTGAGTGCAAAGGCATAAGGGAGCTTGACTGTAAGAGAGACATCTCGAGCAGGAACGAAAGTTGGTCTTAGTGATCCGGTGGTCCCGCATGGAAGGGCCATCGCTCATAGGATAAAAGGTACGCCGGGGATAACAGGCTGATCGCGCCCAAGAGTTCACATCGACGGCGCGGTTTGGCACCTCGATGTCGGCTCATCACATCCTGGGGCTGAAGCAGGTCCCAAGGGTTCGGCTGTTCGCCGATTAAAGTGGTACGCGAGCTGGGTTTAAAACGTCGTGAGACAGTTTGGTCCCTATCTACCGTGGGCGTAGGATAATTGAAGAGGGTCTGTCCCTAGTACGAGAGGACCGGGGTGGACGAACCTATGGTGTTCCTGTTGTCACGCCAGTGGCATTGCAGGGTAGCTAAGTTCGGAAGGGATAACCGCTGAAAGCATCTAAGCGGGAAGCCTGCCTCAAGATAAGTTATCCCTATGCTTTAGCATCTAAAGATTCCAGGTAGACCACCTGGTTGATAGGCCGGAGGTGTAAGTGTGGCAACACATTCAGCTGACCGGTACTAATAAATCGTGCGACTTATTTTTCTTCTCTTCCCTTAACTTTAACTAAGTTAAGGTAATTCTTCTCTATTAAAACCATATATTTTGCTCATCGAAGCAAGCAAATTTGCTTGCGACCACTGAGGAGAGGTCACACCCGACCCCATTCCGAACTCGGAAGTTAAGCTCTCCATCGCCGATGATACTGCTAGGTAGCTAGTGGGAAAGTAGGTCGTCGCAAGCTTTTTTTTCAAAGCCCCCTTGTTAACTCAAGGGGGCTTTCTTGCGTCTCATGATTAAAGGGAAAAGATACTAGCCATGCAAAGTGAGGGGTTGAACATTTGAATGTTTATGAAAGTATGAATTTCATAATAGAATTGTCTTTTTTGAGAGCGCCTGTATAATTAGATAATTCTGTATATAATGTTTTTATTTTTTTAATAATAAATCTGATCGGTTAGTATCTTTTTTTTAGAAGTGGTAGGGGTCACATATTGAGTAAGTTCTCCTTATTTGACGGGCTACAGGTAAATTATTGATTACTGGGATCAGATGTTTAATCTTTTAATATAAATGTTGTGGGGGAGCGTATGCAAAATAACGTTAACGGGGAAACTTCCGAGAAGCTGAAAAAAGTTTTGATTGTTGAAGATAGTATTACTTTTTCCGGCATCCTTAAAAGGTGCATTCATGCAAAGTTAAATGTCGAGATTGAATTGTGTCGCGATTATGCTTCTACGGTAGAGTGTCTGAAGAATAATCCTGATGAGTATTTTGTAGCCCTTCTGGATATTGTGCTGCCTGACGCTCCTGATGGGGAAGTTGTTGATCTGGTTGTCTCTCATGATATCCCTTCAATAGTTTTTACAGGAGAGATCAGCGATCAATTGCGTTCTTCTATGTGGTCCAAGCGCATTGTTGATTATGTGCAGAAAGTTAATTTTGACGATATTGATCATGTTGTCCGTTTGGTGGACAGGCTCAGGAAGAATTTGTCTTCTAAAGTCCTTGTAGCAGATAGTTCTAAGGCGACCCGTACTTTGTTCAAGGAATTACTGCGGGTATATAATCTTCAGGTGGTTGAAGCTGATAGCGGAAAATCTGCGCAGGAAAAGCTTGAAGAAGATGAAATTCATCTTATCATTTCCGGTTACGATCTGCCGGATATGAGTGGGTCTTCATTTGTAAAAGAAGTCCGTAAAAAATATACTAAATCTGAACTTCCCGTCATCGGTTTTTCACGTGACAGCGAGGCGTCAACTACAGCTGAAGTTTTAAAGAGTGGTGCTAATGATTTTATAAAAAGTCCTTTTGAACCGGAAGAGTTTTATTGTCGGCTCAGCAACACGGTTGATACCGTGGATTACATCAAGACAATAAAATTGATTTCAGATCAGGATTCTTTAACAGGACTTTATACCCGCAGAGCATTCTTCAAGTATGGCGAAAAACTTTTTGGACAGCAAAAGCGTACTGAAGCAGCACTGGTTGCGGTAATGTTGGATATTGATAATCTCCGGGCCTATAATGAAGCATACGGACAGTTTGTAGGAGATGAAATTATTCGGAATATCGGCGAAACATTAGGAAATCGCTTTCGCAAGGGTGATGTGGTCAGCCGTTATGGTGGAGATGCATTTTGTGTGCTTTGCGCTGATATGAAGCTCCAATATGTTGAGTCTGTTTTTAAAGAGCTGGCAGCCAGCATAGCGCAGGTTCCCATTGAGATTGGTGAATACAGAATAGAGGCTACAGTTTGTATCGGGATCAATACTCAAGTCGGTGCCACTTTGGAGGAAATGATCTCTGGAGCTGAAGAAATGCTGCTTAAGGCTAAGGAGAAGGGTGCCAGCAAAGTTGAATGTGGTTCAGCTTAGTCGTAAATGGCTGTGCGGCTTGAATAATTGAAAAATCAGGGAGTATTTATGCTGCCACTGAGTTAACCTTTTTTTATGGTATGTTAGGTTTGCGCTGAATATCATTTATTTAAAAAAGGAAGTCGTCAATTTATCATGCCGATAACTCCAGATATTTTACTCGTTCTTGCCGTACTTTTTCTGGTCGTACTCTTTTTTGTCTTTGAATGGGTGCGAGTTGATATGGTCGGCATTATGGTCATGGTCTGCCTGCCTTTATTAGGACTTGTTACCCCTCAGCAAGCGATTAGCGGACTAAGCAGTAACGCTGTAGTTTCCATAATTGCGGTAATTATTCTCGGGGCAGGACTGGATAAAACCGGCGTGATGAACAAGCTGGCCATGTTGATTTTGAAATTTGCCGGAAAAGACGAAAAAAAAATAACTTCCATTGTTGCCGCGACGGTTGCAGTGATTTCCGGATTTATGCAGAACATCGGAGCAGCCGCACTTTTTATGCCCGCAGCCCGACGTATTTCGACACAAACCGGCGTTCCAGCCTCACACATTCTGCTTCCGATGGGGTTTTGTGCCATCATCGGAGGCACACTGACCTTAGTAGGATCAAGTCCCCTTATCCTCTTAAACGATTTACTGACCGTTCGGGGTGTTAGCTATGAGCATTTCGGTATGTTCAGTATGACACCTATCGGAATACTGCTCGTTATCAGCGCATTGATTTATTTTATTGTTTTCGGGAAATGGATTCTACCTCACTGTAAGGTTGGAGAAAAACGCGGATTGCTTTCGCCATTGCTAGCTAAAACTTATCATGAGGTCGGCGAAATTTATGAAATGAGTATCCCGGAGCATGGCTTCCATGAGCAATGTCTTTCAGAATTACAGATTCGTTCAGATTACGCCTGTTCTGTTCTGGCTTCGTACAACCCGACCACCCACAAAAGAAATGTAGCTCCCCGGCCCGAAGATACCCTTTGTCCGGGAGATACAATCGCGGTGATAGGTGAGGCCATATTTATCAACAGGCTCGCGGCTGATTTCGGATGGAAAATTTCTCCTGAAGTCACGGTATTTGCCGATGACCTTGCCCCTTCTAATTCCGGGATGATGGAAGGCATAGTTTCTCCCCGTTCGCAATTGGTCGGGATGACCGTGCAGGAAGCGAAGTTGCGAAAAAAATACGGGGTAGTTCCGCTAGCGGTTTTTGTTGGACATGAGATGATTATCAGTGATCTTTCCGAACTGACTATTAATGAAGGAACAGCCTTGTTGCTGCATGGCAAGTGGAGTGCATTTCATCAGCTCAAGGATCAGAATGACTTTGTTTTCACCGAGCCTCTTCAAGGAGAATCTGTTCGTGAAGACAAAGCTTTTTGGGCTCTTGGCTGTCTTGCTGTGACCATGTTCATGATTCTGGTGCTCGATATCCAGCTTTCCATTTCGCTTCTTTTCGGAGCAATGGCTATGATTCTAGGCCGCGTGTTGAGCCTTGATGAAGCTTACCGTTCTGTAGATTGGATGACCGTGTTTTTACTGGCTGGATTGATCCCGCTTGGGCTGGCCTTTGAAAATACCGGAGCAGCTAAGATGATAGCTGATATGCTGATGAATGCTGTCGGGGTGCCATCGCCTACGGTGTTACTGGTCTGCATTGGTTTATTGACTTCTTTTTTTACTCTTTTTACTTCCAATGTGGGGGCGACTGTTCTGTTGGTGCCATTATCAATGAACCTTGCTTTATCGTGCGGTGCTGATCCCAGAGTCGCGGCCATGACAGTTGCGCTGGCAGCCTCCAATACTTTTATTCTCCCTACCCATCAGGTGAATGCTTTAATTATGAGGCCCGCAGGGCTGAAAGCTGTGGATTATCTGCGTGCAGGAACGGGAATGACCATTCTGTTCATGATTATTTTAGTGGGAGGTATGCGGCTGTTTTTTTAATCTGATTTTATTCTTTTTTTATACTAAAAAAGCCGCAGCGCCATTAGGGGCTGCGGCTTAATTTGTTTTTATGGCTTCGATAAAGTGATTTTTGGGGCTAGTACATAGCCTGCGGCAGATACAGAATAATCTGGGGGAATATTGCAAAAAGAACGATCCCGACCAGAATAGCCAGCAGAAAGGGCATGGTGCCTTTAAAGATCTCTTCCAGCGTTATCTCCGGTGCGAACTTACGGGCCATACCGTAAACCACGTAGACGTTGATGCCTACCGGAGGGGTGATAACTCCTATCTGGGTTACCAGAACGATGATAACTCCGAACCATATGGGATCGAATCCCAGCGTGGTGATGACCGGGTAGAATACAGGGATGGTCAGCATAATCAGAGCCAAAGCGTCCATTATGCATCCGCCGATGAAGTACACAACCAGAATCATGGAAACAATAATCAGCGGATGAAGGTCGAATGAAGCTGTCCACGCTGCTACATTGAACGGAATACGGGTGACGGCAAGAAATTTACCGAAAATAAGTGCTCCGGCCACGAGAAACAGCACCATAACTGAAGTCCGCAATGTTTCGTAAAGTGAATTTACAAATGCCTGCCAGCTCAATTGGCGCTTGATCACCCCAAGTACAAGGATGCCCAGTACACCGACTGCTGCGGATTCGTTGGGAGTGAAAAAACCAAAAAACATTCCGCCGATAACAAGTGCGAATACTGCAATGGTATCGATAAGTCCCAGGAGAGATTTCAGCTTTGCGCCCATGGAAAATTTTTCGCCCTTTGGGCCGAGGCTGGGATCTCTGTGGCAGACTATGGCGATTGCGATTATGAACAACACCGTCAGCACTACTGAGGGAAGAATACCGGCCATGAACAGTTCACCGATGGATTGCTCGGTCAGGATTCCATACACGATAAGTACGATGCTGGGTGGCATGATCATGCCCAGTCCTCCTCCGGAAGCTACTGAGCCGGCGGCAAGGGAATTCGAGTACCCGTATCGTCTCATTTCCGGGATACCTACTGTTGCCATAGTAGCGGCGGTGGCAGGACTGGAACCGCAGACCGAACCGAATGCGGTGCAGGCTGCTACGGTTGCCATTGCCAGCCCGCCTTGAATGTGGCCCATGAAATGGTAGGCCGTGCTGTACAGCCGGCGACTGATTCCGCTGTTAAAAGCGAGCTGACCCATGAGGATGAACAGTGGAATGGTAGACAGGCTGTAAGATGAAAATGTGTCGTAAAAATTGCGTGAAAGCAGATTCATGCCGCCTTTCATAGAGATAAGCATTGAGAATCCGCCAAAGCCCACCAGGGTCATAACGTATGCAACGGGCATGCGGGTCATCAGAAGGGCCAGCATCACAAAGATGCCGATAATCCCAAGAGTAGTCGGTTCCATTTATTCTTCTCCCGTAAAGATCTGTATGAGTTCTTTCAGCAGGGTGAGAGTGAAGCAACCGAAACCGAAAGCGAGTGCGAAAATTATTTTATCCGTAGGCAGTTCAAGAGTCATGGAGACTTCGCCCGCTTCGTGCATGGAGCAGCCGTATAAGTATAGTCTCCAAGTGACCAGCCCGAAAAGCAAAGCGCTGGCGGATGTTGTTATGATTTTAACTACGCGCCGAGTGCGGAGTGACATCTTACTGTACAGAAATTCTACGCCGATGTTGGCTTTCTGTGATTCGGCGTAACTAAGGGATAGCCCCGTAGTCAGCACAGCTAAAACAGCAACAATATCTTCCACCCCGAAAATTGGTGCGCCGAGTATGCCGCGTGAAATAATATCCGCCCCGGTCAAAATGGCCATGCCGATCAGACATACGGCAGCTGCATTTTTTAGTAGAGCCTCAAATTTTTCAACGAAGCCAGAAATCTGATTACCCAAAATTTTCTCCGAAATTTATGCTTCAGATAGCCGGCAGAGGGAAATAGTTTAAAAAAATCCCTCTGCCGACCGCCGGTTCTTCTATTTATTGTATTTTGTTCAAAGTGCCTACGGTAAAGTCGAGGACTGCTTTACCGTCTATTTTTTTCTTGGAAACTTTTTCAATGTAATTCTGCATCATGGGAGCGGCTTTGTCTTTCCAGCGCTGTCCTTCGGCTTCGCTCAGTTCAATGTACTTGCCGCCTTTTTCAGTCAGGAACTTGCGCCCTTCTTTGTCGCTGTCATCCCATGCCTGGCCGTGCTTGGCTGCAAACTCTTTGCTGATTTCCATAATGATATTTTGATCCTGCTTGGAAATGGCGTTCCACTTGTCTTTATTCATTACTGCGAAAAAAGTTGTGGTATAGCCGACCGGATAATCGAGGGTACAGTAATCAACAACTTCACCCATTTTCCAACCTTTGTTGGTTTCCATAGGATAGACACCGCCGTCCACAACGCCTTTGCGGATGGCCTGATAAGTATCCGGCATGGACATAGCTACCGGTGCGGCTCCGAGGGCTTTGAGCAACTGGGCGGAGTTTCCGGTGCCGCGAAGTTTCATACCCTTGATATCTTCAAGGGTTCTTACTGGCTTCTTGGCAGTGAAAAGCAGTCCGGGACCGTGTGCGTGGAAAAACAGAACCTTTACATCACGCAGTTCTTTGGGCTGGAATTTATTGTACACCGCATTGGCTAATTCGGTCGCAGCAACACCGGACTTATAACCAAGGGGCAGGTCAACGGCTGCCATTACCGGGAAACGTCCGCGGGAATACGCAAGAGCGGACATGCCTATATCGGAAAGACCTTCAACTACGCCATCATAGCACTGCTTTGCTTTGGTGAGTGTGCCGCCGGGAAAGTAGGTGATTGTTACACGGCCTTCAGTGCGTTTGCCTACTTCTTCGCCCCATTGCTGAGCCAGTTTGGACTGGATGTGGGTAGGAGGGAAAAAATTGGAATATGTAAGGTTGATGGATTTCGCGCCTGCGCTAAGGGGCAGTGCGCATATGCACATGGCTACGGCCGCTACTGTAATTAAGATCTTCTTCATTTTCCCTCCGGTTGGTTTATATAAATCAGCTGTCTATTCAGCTTTTTTCAGCCCATTCTGTATTGCAAGGGTGACAGCCGCCTTGCGGATGTCTTCAAAGTCGATAAGGCCTTTTTGACCGTTATCTCTAATCATGAAACCGGTCTCTATCGAATTTCGTACCATGTAACCTTCAAATAATACGGTATTGAAAGCCCCTATCTTTTCCGGCGGATAGTCGGTTTCGACAAAATTACGGACCAGATCGGCGAAAACATCTTCGGAAAGTCTGTACTGACTCAGGCTCAGGTCTTCACGCAACTCCGGTATCCGGGAAGCGTAGATGGTGAATTCAAGAAAAACTTTGGCCCAGTTCCGGTCTCGGACAATATTCTCCAGAAAATCCCAGATGATGTTCATAACTTCTTCAAGAGACTCGGCTTTATCCAGCCGGTCATCGCGGGAATTGCGATATTCGGTCAGCTTTTCCTCCACGATTTCCAGAAAAAGTTTGTCTTTGCTGACCCAGTGGCGGTAAAAGCTTCCTTTAGCGTAGCCGGCATGCTTCGTTATTTCGGCCACAGTAGTCTCAACGAACCCTTTTTTACCGAAAAGTTCGTTGGCTGTTTCCATGAGCTCTCTTTTGGTCTGAAGAGATTTTTCTTGTTGTTTTCTTGCCATTTAGATTCTAATTAAGTGTGGTTGTGACCTGTAGTCATAAAGTGACCGCTGGTCATTTTTAATGACGTATAGCTGTGAGGGGGAGTTGCTGTCAACACCTATCTATGACAATCTGTTCGCTGGAAAAACAAAATTATCTGAGGGTAATATCAGAAGTGAAAAAGCTGTTTAATTTGTTTGTCTTATTCGTCTGCTGTCTTGGGAGCGTTTCCGTACAGGCCCATCCGTTGGGTGAGGTTGTGCAGGAAAGCACGGTTATGAACGAAGGCACACGTCTGCTCATAGTTTATGATACCTCGATAGGTCCCTCAATTACTGCCACGCTAATCCCTGATGCAGATCATGACGGTAAAGTTTCAGGCGCAGAAGAGCGCAGTCTTTCGCAGGACATACATAAACTTCTGGCACCAAATCTGGAAATATTTCTGGATAATAAAAAGGTTGTTCCAGAGCTTTATTATGCCTCGGTTTCTCCTTCGCCCGGAGGCTATAACAACGGATTGCGGTCAAACCTTGTATACACCGTTCCGCTGCCCAAAGAAGATTTCGGAAAGCATTACCTTAAATTATCCGATAATAATTTTCAGACCGGGGAGCTTAAATGGCTCAAATGGAAAGTGCAGGCAGATCCTCAGTTCAGTGTGGTCAGAACTTCTCCAGATTCACGAGAGCTGAATTATCAGTTTTTCACCAGGAAGATTGATGGGGCAGCTGCTTCCTTTCCCGTCCCGGATGCAGGCGGAAATAACGGCATTAGGCCTACCCCGCGCGAGAATGCAAGTCAGGCGACTCTAAAGGATTATCTCGCACAGGAAAATCTAGGGCCGGGGACCATTCTATTCGCACTTGGATTAGCTTTTTTTCTCGGTATGGGGCATGCGCTGAGTCCCGGCCACGGCAAGGCAATGGTGGCTGCTTACCTTATCGGGCGAAATGGCCGCATTCGTGACGCTTTTACGCTGGGGACAATAGTAACGGTTACTCACGTTGCCAGCGTAATAGTTCTCGGCATCGTGGCTCTGCTGCTTTCCCGTTATTTTCTGCCCGGAGATTTGTATCCGTGGCTGGGGGCATTTTCTGGAGCACTGGTCTTTGCCGTTGGGTACATGATGCTGGCCCGCAGGGCTGTTCATCACCACGGGCATACTCACAATCATTCACATTCGCATTCTCATAATCATGACGGTGAAGACGATTCCGACCCTGTTTCATGGTGGTCCATGCTCAGCCTCGGCGTTGCCGGAGGTATGGTTCCCTGTCCCACAGCATTGGTAGTGTTGCTGGCATCAGTTGCGTTCGGGCGTATTGTTTTCGGGCTGCTGCTGATTTTTTCCTTCAGCTTTGGTCTTGCCGCGGTGTTGATTCTTATCGGTATACTGACGGTGCGGGCATCGAAACTTACCGAAAGGTTTTCCGGTTCACGCCGATGGATTGAGAATCTGCCGGTACTTAGTGCCGGGCTGGTTATGCTCGCGGGTATCGCCATCGCACTGAATGCTCTGCATGCCGGTGGAATAATAAAATTTACTTTCTGAATTTCCAGAAATCCGTGATTGAATCCAGCGCCGCATCCTGTGTCGAGCCGTAGGGGATTAATTTGAAATCAAGCGCTTTTACCTGCTTAAGATAGTCGGCGTATTGGGATTTTTCTATGTATTCAACGTCAAGGATTGTCTTACCTGCTTCAGCAAGTTGTTTTGCCAATTGCAGACGGTAGTTTTTGTCTTCTTCGCTGTGGTAATTGAAAAGCAGGCTTTCAAGGCCGACCATATCGATAGTTTTGAAATAAACTTCCTTGTATTCCGGGGAGCAGTCTTTGAAAATTCCTATACCGTTCTGGGGACAGATGATGAAATTTTTACCTGCTTTCTTGCGGGTGTAGTCTGCGATTCTTTTGATTAATTTTACCATTTCATCTGCAGTGTCCCGCACTTCCATACCCTGTTCATGCCAGAACCAGTAACCGTCTACGATGTCCAGATAGACTCCATCGAATCCAGCTTCCAGAATACGGTCTAGGTAGGGGCGTAAACCTTTTTCCCACCAATCTTCGCGCCAGTATTTTACTTTATAGTTTCCGGTCCAGTCCTTATTTTCCGGTCCCAGAAAGCCGGGTTGATTCTTTTTCCAGTCGTTCTGCCAGTAGAAACGGTACTCTTCAGCTTCGCCAATGGAAAAGTAGCAGAGCACTGTCTTTTTAAATTTATGTAGAATGGAAATGTCTTTCGGCGATAATCTTTTCTCGTCCGACCCGTCCTTCGAATAGTCAACGACCAGTAAATCATATGGAGATTCAGCTAAAGCAGCGACCTTGGGATTTTGCAGTTGATAGGCCCAGCTTGAAATTTTTTTGTGGGGCGGGACGATACCGACTTTGGTTTTTGTTTGTTTGGCCGACGTGGATAGCGGATGTTTTGGTGTTGTGGAAACGCACGCGCTGACAAGCAAAAGACAAGTCATAATAGTTAGGTATCGTATCTTCATGTTTTTTTGGTGTTAGAATTTTTATATTCGAATAAATAGCACGGACTTGTTCAAAACTAAAGTTTCATGCTTTATTAAATCACAAGAATAAAAATAATTCAAAAGCATAAACAAAACTTTGCATAAGTATGAAATATGATTATAGTTGTTGAAAAATGATTTAAATTTTTTTTCTATGCTTTTTATGGGAAGTCTACTGAATTAATTTTATTAAAAGCTGATAGTTTTTCAGGAGTAAATAAGGAGGGTCGTGTGAATAGGAATTTTATAGCTGTTTTGGCTTTTTTTCTCTTTCTTTCCGGATGTTCCGGTACCTACATGAAAGATTATGTTCAATCGAACGGGATCGCCAGTGACGCGCGGCACGCAGCTGTATTGCCGCTGGTGAATCTGACCAACACCCCAAATGCGGGACGTATGGTCGGTGATCTGCTGACTACCGAACTTTATGCCTCTACCGGATTCGACCTCATGGAAACGACTGAAATGCTTAAGCGCATCAAAGGCGATGAGGATGATCTGGAGTTCGTCATGGAAGATGTCGTGGCCCAGAAATTGGGAAATAAGCTTGGCGTGGATACCGTTATCTACGGTTCTGTGACCGAGTACCAATACAAGCGGGGAGTGAATCAGAGTCCCACCGTGGGTATAAATCTGCGTATGATTGATGTCTCCTCCGGCAATGTTATCTGGGCTTCATCTTCTTCCAAGAGCGGGGGGTGCTTTTTCGGATGTACGGAATCCTTGAACAGCGTTGCGCAGGAAACTCTAGCGGAAATGGTTGCAGCTATGTCCACCGTTTCTGCACAATAATCCTGATCGTGATCTCTTTCTCCCTGTTCGGCAGAACTTTTGCTTTTGGCGGAAGTAATGCTGTTTCTTCTTGGGCTTGCTATTACGGTAGCGAGGACCGGACTGCCCAGCTATCCGGTTTTGATCTGCTGGTTTCTGCTCCCGGTGGGCAGGACCCGGCTTTGCTGCGTGCGAACGGGGCTAAGGTTCTGGCTTATGTAAGCCTCGGAGAGGTGGAGGAAAACGGCCCTTATTATGATGAAGCTAAAAAGCTCGGTTTGCTGGTTCGTCATAATGAAAACTGGAATTCATGGGTTGTTGATGTGCGTAGTCCAAAGTGGCGTGAACTTCTTTTCGCCCGGATAATTCCCGATGCCCTTTCCGCAGGGTATGACGGCCTCTTTTTTGATACTCTTGATTCACCTATCGATATGCAGCGTCGGGACCCTGATAAATACAAGGGTACCGAACGTTCCTGCGTGGATCTGGTCCGTACAATCAGGGAAAATTTTCCCAAACTGTTGCTCTGCCAGAATCGTGGTTTTGAGATTGTCCGGCGGACAGCCCCTTATCTCGATTATCTGCTGATCGAGGGGCTGAGCAGTTCCATGGACATTGCCACATTAACCCGCACGGATGTATCGAAAAATGATCGCGATTTCCTCATTGCTAAAGTTGAATCTGCGCTAAAGGCCAACCCGAAACTGCAGATCCTGACCCTTGATTATGTCCCGGCTGACGATGAGCAGGAGATTAAAAAGGCTTACGAATATTCCCGCAGCATGGGATTCATTCCTTACGTCAGCACTCCCGCATTAAATGAGGTGTTTATCCATGCGTCTGATAAGTAAATTTGTTCTTGCTGCCTTGTTTGTTGTTCTCAGTCTGTCGTTGGCTCATGCCGCTGAGGTCAAGCGCAAGGTGCTGGTCCTATATAATGGCGCAGAAAGTAGAACGGTTGTAAATAACAGTTTTGTTGAAGGATTTGCCTCCCCCCTGAATTATCTGGGCTTTTTGTATGAAGTCCGTGATGTCTCACAGCGTCCGCTGCCTTCGGATAAAAAGATGGCTGAATACGGAGCTGTTTTTACCACATTCGCCGAAAATATGATGAATAATCCTGATGAATATTTGAAATGGCTGATCAGGCAGCAGGAGAATGGAAAACAGCTGATTATAGCCGGTACGCCGGGAGCTTTAAGCGATTATGACTCGGTCAATTCCGATCCGGTATTGATTAAGAAGGTCTTTTCCAACCTTGGATTTTCTTATCAGGGAAACGCTGTCAACGATAATTCCCGTTTGAGGTATGACCATGTTGATCCTGAAAAAATGAATTTTGAGCGCAAGCTCCCTTTGTTTCCGCAGAAATATATGCAGATTGTGCCTAACCGTAAGGATGTTGAATCGTGGGCTAATGTAGGATTCAAGGGCAAATCCGAAACCTCAGCCTCTGTAGTTGGAGTGGGGCCGCGAGGCGGCTTTGCTTTCGATGGATATATGCGCTGGCAGGACCCGGTCGATTATCTGAAACGCTGGTATTTGAATCCATTTGATTTTTTGCGTGTCTGTCTGGATCTGAAAGGGATGCCCGCATTTACTCCAACAACACTTAACGGTAAGCGGGTGGCTTTTGCCCATATCGACGGGGATGGTTTTGCCGGATATACCGAAATTGATAAGCATAAGGTCTGCGCAGAAATAATCATGGAGCGTATCTTTGAACGCTACGATTTTCCTAATTCGGCTTCAGTTATCGCCGGCGAGATCAATCCGGCGGTGAAGGGCAGTAAAGATAATGTAGAGATGGCCCGGACCATGTATGAAATGAAGAATGTCGAAACGGCTTCCCATTCCTATACGCATCCTTTCGCATGGAGCGCCGAACTTCGCGAATCCAAAGAATATAAGGATGACTTTGTCATTGGGCAGTATGAGGTTCCGGGTTACAAATTTGATGCGCGGTACGAAATTGTGGGGTCCTGTGATTATATCACCGAGAATCTTGCCCCGGCTCAGAAACCTTGCAAAATCCTGCTTTGGTCCGGAATGTGCGAGCCGACTGAAAGTCAGGTTGCCATTGCTGACAAGGCCGGAATCCTGAATATGAACGGCGGGGATACGGTATTTGATGCCCGGCGCAATTCTTATTTCGGGGTGTCTCCACTATACAAGCCGTTAGGCTCCCGTCATCAGATCTATACCGGACAGGCTAACGAAAATATTCTTACCAATCTTTGGAACGGTCCTTATTTCGGATTTAGAAATATTGTGGATACCATGAAACGAACCGGTTCTCCGCGGCGTATCATGCCCATCGATATCTACTATCATTTTTACAGCGGCGAAAAATTCGCATCGCTCAAGGCTCTTGAAGATGTTTATGAATGGGCGCTCAGTCAGGATACCGCACGGGTATTCGCTTCCTCTTATATCAAAATGGTTAACGGCTATCTTTCTGCAAAGATAGATAAAATCAGCCCCGGCCATTTTGTCTTCCGCGATTACAATGATTGCCTTTCCGTGCGGCTGGACGGAATGAAGATGGTCCCAGATCTGGCGAAATGCAAAAATATTCTTGGGTATGACATCCAGCCGGAAGGTATTTTCGTTAATCTACGGCCCGGAACTTCTAAGGCGGAATTGGTGCTCACAGCGGATAAAAATGCTAATAATAAAATAGTTTATTTGAAGAACGGGTCCGGATGGGTACGTAATTTTGAACCAACATCAACCGGGGTGCGTTTTGATTTTGATTGTTTCAGTAAGGGGCGTTTCGATCTCGGTGGTCTTATCCCGGACCGGAAATATAAACTTATTCGCGGAGACGGTCCGGCTCTTGAATTTAACAGTAGCAAGGGCGGGGTGCTCAGCGTGAAGGATGTCCTTTCCGGACCGATGGAGATTGATTTGATTTGAACATAAAGCTCTGGCGGGTACTTGCTTTCGTACTCTTCATAACCGGGACGACCGTGCTTATATATCCCTTTCCGAGGGATCTTGTCCACCTGTACCTGCGGAGCGGTGAAGTTTCCAAGGCTGCGGATCTTTTGAACGACCTACTCGCTGAAGATCCTTATGATCTTGGCCTTTTAAAGGTAGGAGTCGAGGTTTATCTACAGCGGGGAATGCCTGACAAAGCTATTTCCAACCTTGAGGAGATCCTAAAGCAGAAGCCCCACCGCATACCGGAGCGCAAAAAACTGGCGCAGGTGTATGAATGGACTGTAATGCCGCACAAGGCTCTGCATGAATGGGAAAAATTGGCACAAGTTGAACCTGAAGAACTTGAGCCTTTGCAACGCATGGTTATGTATTACCGCTATTTTAATATGTTACCGCAGGAAGTCGATGCAGTTATCAGGCTCAATAAGTTGCAAGGCAGGAAGCCTTTCAATAGTGATTTTCTGCAGGTTCTAAATAAAGAGATAGATCGGCTTAGCGCTGAATATGATCAAAACAAAGATGATCCGTATCTTAATTTCCTGATTCAGCGTGTTTTTATTGTGGGGGAACAGTTTAAGGCTGAAACCGACTTCAAGGCTGAGACAGGGGGCAAGGTCGACTATTTGCAGTATGTCACCTATGTGCTTGAATATTTTATAGCTGTGGACCGCATGGATGAAGGCTACCTGTATGCCGAGCGCATGGACCAAAAAACAGGGGCTGACATTGAAAGCAGGGTTCAGATGGTCAAGGTTTTAGGGTGGGCAGGTAACTATAACCGAGGATTGGAAATAGCGGAAAAGTTACTCAAAATCAGTCCCGAAAATATCGAGCTGCTGACTGAAACCGCATGGATGGCCCGTTCTGCCGGAAGGTTTGATGTCGCAGAGGATGTGCTGGAAAAGCTGGTTGAAGTGGAGCCGGACAATACGGAACATCAGAAGGCTTTAGCTGACGTTTATATTGAAACAGGTAATTTTCAAAAAGCTGTGGACTTGTTCCGCCGTCTTGCACAGAGAGTTGGAAACTGGTTGATATACGCGCACGATATGTTGCGTGCAGCCCTTTTCAGCGGTGATATCAGGCTTATGTCTGAAGTAGTGGAAGAAACCGGGAAGGTTGATTTTTCCGAACCGGAATATCTGCGAACCCGCGCTGAGTTATTGCTGACCCTTGAGCGTCCCCGCGAAGCTTATGATGCTTTACGCAGGGTGGTGGACTCTCCGAGCGCGACACTGGCTGATTATCAGAGTCTAATCGATGCGGCGGCATCCACTGCCGATAACCGGCTTGTTGCTGAGACGGTTGATCTGGCCCTGAAGGTTTATCCTGACGATCTCGACCTGTTGCGTACTGCCGGATCCGCGTGGCTCAACGTTGGAAGGCCTTATAAGGCTTACCGTGCTTACCGGAAAGTGCTGCTGCTGGAGCAGACTCAGCAGGATATTATCGATATGCTGCTGGCTGCGTCCGAGACTCAGGATTTGAAGCTGGCGGTGCAGGCGGCTAAGTACGCTGAGAAGATTGCTCCCAAGGATGTAAAAGTCATCAAACAGGCCGGGGAAATCATGCTCTGGCTTAATTCACCTAAAGACGGCTATCCATACTATAAAAAGGCCGCGATTATGACCGGCGGCAATCGCGAATACGTAATGAATCTTATCCAGATAGCTTCCTATACCGGCGATAAGGCTTTATTCCGGGACGCTGCAGAGACGGCTATCCGGTTGCGGCCAAATGATGAACAGGTGGGACTGCTGGCCGCTGCTGTTTGGTCTGCCGCCGGGGAAAAGAAAAAAGCCGAACTGCTGCTTGCCCGTTTTGCGGGGCAGGGCGCAAAGAATCTGGGCATGCTGTATAAGTGGGCGGTCTTTGCGGATAAGGCCGGATTGAGTGAAGAAGCCTACCGTATCTATAATGAACTTTATTCGCGGGGATACAAGCGCGCTGAAATCAGAGATGATCTGGCAAGGCTGGCAGAGTGGACAGAACGTCCGGCTGTGGCTGCAAAGTTATACGCTGAAATTTCTGATGAATCTCCACGCGATTTCACTTTTGCCAAACGGGCTGCCAAATCATGGGCCGATGCCGGTAATTACGCGGATTCTGTAATCTATTACGAGCGGGCCTTGGACATTGAGCCTCGTGATTATGAGTTGATGCTCGATCTGGCAAGGGTTTACGGTTTTGCCGGGAAGCCTGCGGACCAGATCAGGGTCTATAAGAAATTGCTGGCTGCCGGTAAATTGCCGGAAACCGAACGGGTAGAGCTGGCACGGGCCTATCTTGACGCCCGGGAACCCGATGCGGCGCTGGGAATTCTGGAGCCGTATGCCCGCTTGAATAAACTGCCCCGGTTTGAAGGATTTCTGCTGGCTTCGGCTTTACACATGGCCGGACGCGAAAGCGAGGCCTCAGATGTTTATAAAAGGTTGAAAAAAGAGTATAATGACGACGAAGTGTTTCTGGCTCGTCTGGGCGCGGAGGCGTTGTTCAATAATTTAAAAACCGATGCGTATGCTCTTTTTGAAGCGGCTTTGAGGGTTAATCCTAAAAACCGCACAGCTCTTAAAGGATTGGGAATAATTTTAAGTGAGCGGGAGCAGTATAAAAGGTCTGTCTCCCAGTTTCGTAAATATTTGAGTCTGGTACCTAATGATGCGGATACACGTTTTCAACTGGGTGAAATATACAGGATCATGGGTCGTGAAAGCGCCGCAATCCGTGAGTTCAAACGTGCAGAGCGTATTCTCCGTCGTGAAGGGCGGAAAAAAGTGGATAAAGGAAGTTGAAAGGTAAGGATTTGAAAAAAGCAGTAGCAGTACTTTTACTTTTCGTGACGGTTTTACTGCCGGTCATATGCGCAACTCCGCTTTTGGCGGAGGATGGCGCAGCTGTATCCGTTGCGGAAAAGAGTGAACGTATCTGGACTGTCCGGATCAGCTCTTTCAAACAGGCTGACTCAGCCTGGGATTTTATGTCCTACTTAAAGGGCGAAGGCTACAATCCTGCCATGGTTTACCTTTATGATGGACAGGGTCAGGGCTGGCGGGTGATACAGCTCGGTGATTATCCTACCCGGAGTCAGGCCCGTGCAGCCGGGCGTCTTTTCAAGAAGAAAACCGGACTTGATTATCTGATCCGGTCCATGTCCGTTGCCCTGCTTGAAGAGCGTACCCTTGAGTCTCTCAGAAGCCCGCTTCCCGTGAGAAAGAGCGCCGAAACAGGGGCATCTAACGCTTCCGGCAATTCCCCGGCACTAAAGAAGAAGCTGATCGGCGCACCGGAGTCCCTGTTTTATGAGCTTGATCAGCGCGATGTGTTGCTGGCTGCGGATGAAAGACAACAGAACCTGATCCTTGCCCGGATAATGATCCGTAGAGGATATGTGGAAGACGGTTTGCGTCTTTATGAAAAGATGCTGCGTAGTACCCCAGGTGATGCCGACCTGCGCGAGGAATATATAGGCGCACTTATCGATAATGGTGAGCTTGCGAAATCAACCTCCATGATTCAGGAATGGCTACGTCGTGATCCCCGGTCCCCGGCCGCTTTGCGACTGGTGGCCCGGCTGCGTTTATTATCAGATGATTACCCCACGCGGGTGAAAACTATTGATTATCTCTTGCGGTTGCGGCCCGGCGATATTGATACGATTTCCAGCAAAGCGTACAGCGCTCAGCAGGGCGGAGATTGGCTGGGAGCCGTTGAAAGTTTTTCCGAACTAATTGACGCCGAACCGGATAATTACGAAGCCCGGCAGGCACTCTCCGAAATACTTATGGATCGCAGGCCGAAACTGGAGCAGATCTCCAGCGTATCCCTGCAATCTGATGAATCCATAACCACCACTTTCGGCAGTCGTTTTTCCATGCAGCTTACTGACTTGATCAGAGGGGAATTCTACTACGCCAATACCCGCATCTACCGTCCTCAGCAGGATGGAATTGAGAAGATCAACAAGGATGTGAATCAGGCTGAAATTTTATTGAAGAAAGATTTTAATCGAGTCTTTACCGGGATTGTCGGCATCGGAGCTCACGAAGGAACTTCCGACGGTATTTCAGCTGCGCTTGGCTTTGATTGGCGTATTCATGATTCCGGTAGCTTTTCCGCCATGATAGATTACGATAATCCATGGCTGGATGAACCTTCAGCCGCCAACTATGAGGGCAGATACAGCCAGATTTCCCTTACTTATGACGGATTTTATGATGATACGTGGGGACTTTATTTGAACGGTCAATTGCGGGAGTACCAGCTTGAATCAGACCGCAATTATGGAGCTAAAGGGATATATAACATAATTTTGACCCGCAGGCTTCTAGCTGATCCTGATTTGTACGTGTCTTATTCTTTTTACCGCTCCTTTTTCAAGTATGACGATGATAATTATAAGCCGTTTGAAGTGGTGGAGAATGAGAGCATTCATACTTTCAGCACCAGTTTCAGCAAGTCCATTTCCGAAAACATCGTTTTTCAGGCCTCCGGCGGGATCAGGATGGATGAGTTCAAGAATAGCCCCAGTTACTTCGGCGGGCCTTCGCTGGCCTTTAATCTGGGACGCTTTAAATTGAATTTCGATTATGAGTATAGCAGTGATTCTGGCCTTGCCGGAGGTGGGGAAACCCAGTTCGTAAGCGGGGGGATCGGGTATGTTTTCTAATGTGATTGAAACTAGGCGGGCCGGTGTATATGTTTAAAATTATTTCACCATCAAAAAAATTCAAGCTTTCAAAATATTATGAAGTCCTGCTCGGCCTCATCGCTATAACCGCGATAAATTTTCTATTTTACCGGCATGATCCGGGCTTTGTCTCGCTCTCCCCGCATCCTTACTGGATTGTTATTCTACTTACCTCTACCCGGTACGGGTTTTCGGGTGGTTTCTTTGCCGGGCTTGTGTCCGGGATGATTTATGTTATTTTCAAAAGCTTATCCATCCCTGATGTTGAGGTGGCTGATTTTAGGACACTTGCCATCTGGGCCAAGCCTATTCTTTTTTTGCTGGTCGGTGTCGTGCTTGGCGAGATGCGTCAATTGCATATCCGTGAATACGATGCTGTCTGTGAAGAGAGGGATACCTATCACGATGCTTTCGATAAAGTAAAAACCAAGTACGATATACTCAGTGAAGCTAAGCAGGAACTGGACAGTAAAATTATTTCTCAGGAGAGCACACTGGGAACTCTCTATGAAGCGGCGCAGGGATTGCGTACTTTAAGCATAGACAGCATTTATCCTGCGGTGTTGGAGATTCTTCGTGAATTTATGGATGTTGAGGATTGCTCGATCTATTTATTTGACGGCACTGAGTTTAAAATTGATACGGCTTTGCGGCACAGCAAAAGTTTTGTTGCCGATACGGTTCCTCTTGGGGAAAGTCTGATGAGCATCGCCGCAGAGAAGAAAAAAGCTGTATCCATTCGCGATATAGCAAGTACCGAGAGTATGCCCAGCGGTATTGTTATTTCCGCACCTATCTTAGCAGATAACCATTCTCACGTGATAGGTATGCTTAACGTTGAGAAAATGCCTTTTTTGAAATTCACCAGCGATTCCGTGCGGGTGGCCGGTCTGGTTGCGGACTGGTGCGGCAGTAGTGTTGAGAACGCCACTGTTTTTGCCGAGACTAAGGATAAACTTATCGCCGATGAAATAACCGATGCGTACACTTATGATTATTTCTTGCGCAGGTTGCGTGAAGAATTTGTACGGGCACGGCGTTACGAATTGGATCTTTCCCTGATTATGCTCGAATTTCCCGGTCTTTCCAATGCTTCGGACGAAGGGCGTGATGAAGTGCTGATGGCTTTCAGTATGATTCTCAAGAATCAGATACGTGAAATAGATATCCTTTTTATGAGTGACGAACCGGGAGCTTTTTACATGATACTTCCGACTACTCCCGCTGCCGGTGCGCGGGTTGTGGTTAATAATCTGCTGAGTTCTTTCCGGGCGCTCAGTGTAATGGCTTTTGAGACTGATCAGAATCTTGTCGAACTCCGGGCCGGGGTGGCCGGATATTCCCTGGAGATGGAGGAAGCCACTGAATTGGTCGATAGGGTTAAAGAGGATCTGGTAAGTGTTCTTTTTGCGGAATAAAGTAATCAGAAGGGCGCGGGTGCTCCTGCTGGGGGCTTTTGCCGCTTCCTATCTGTTCGAGGGGACAGCGCTCTGGTTCTTCCTGAACCGGGGGGGCGTCTTCTGGTATATTTATGCCGCTATTGCAGCTCATTTGATTTCCAGCCTGTCCTTTCTGATATTTACCACTCCCAAGCCTAGAGCTCTGCCGGGTATAGCTTTTTATTATCCCCGCCTTGCGGCTCTGTTTACGCTTTTCATGCCCGTGATCGGGCTGATCGGTATTTCCGGAACTCTCCTTGCGGCAAGGGTGCTTATGCGCAGTCGTGGGCTTGCGGAGGAATATAAAGAAAAAGCCTATGAAGGAAAGGATATGGAAGTGGATTTACCCACGGATATAACCGAATTCCTTTACGATGAAATTGATGTGCATCCCATTGCCGACATTTTGTCCGGTGATGATATGGAGATGAAGCGCGGGGCGGTTAATCTGCTGCGCCGTATCGGTTCCGCCGAGGCTGTTAATTTATTGCGAAAAAGCCTTTCCGATGAAAATGCCGAGGTCCGTTTTTACGCCCACACCGCACTCACCCGTCTCGAAGAAGACTACGCCGACGCAGTGGATAAGGCCCGTTTCAGGGCGGAGAGGTATGACAGTGCTCAGGCACATGCCGAGCTGGCCTCTACCTATAGGAATTATGCCAGAAGCGGTTTGCCGGAAGTTAATATGCAGGAGAGTTCCATGGCTCTTGCTTGTGAACACTGGCGTAAGGCAGTTGAACGGGATCAGGAAAATAAAGAATACCTCCTGCGCCTTGCAGAGTCATACGCGGAAAGTAAATCGTTTGCCGAAGCGTTGCACATCTACCGAGAGACTTTGAATGACCCCGAGCTTGAGCTTGAATCACGACTGGGGATATGCATGGTGTTTTTTGAGATGGGCAATTTCATTGCTCTTTTTGAAGAAGTTGAGAAATTGCGGGCCCGTCCGAAATTGGAAGCTCATGATCCTTTCAGAAAATTGATTTATACTTTCTGGCTTGAAAATACTTCCGCTGATGAAGAGCAGGCACCAGAAAACTTTGACGAGGTGGGCAGTGAGTTCGCATAAAAAATATGATGTCTGCCTGCTTCTGGAGGGGACTTACCCCTTTGTCTCCGGGGGTGTTTCTACCTGGATTCATAACCTGATCAAGGGAATGCCGGAGCTGACTTTTACCGCAGTGTGTATTCTGGCTTCCTCTAAAGAGAAGGCCGAATATCGTTACGATGTGCCGGATAATTTTGTCGATCCTAAAATTATCTATCTGCATGATAAGGTTGATATACCGCGTAATCCATTCAAGAAAATTTCCCGCAAGAATATGGAAAAGCTCAGGCATTTTCATTCCTCCTTGGATCGCAATGATATCAGCATGATGAAAGATATGGTCGAATTGTTCAGGCATGATAAATTCCCCCTCTCCGAACTTTTTCACGGCAAGAAATCGTGGGATTTATTGGTGGATAGGTACGGCCCGGAATCAAGTAAGGAATCCTTTATCGATTATTTCTGGACTTTCAGGTTTACCCATCTCCCGATTTTTAAAATGCTCTCTCTGGAATTGCCCGAGGCTAGAGTTTATCATACAATATCAACTGGATATGCAGGACTTCTCGGGGTTATCGCACGGGTTATGACCGGAAGACCACTGTTGCTTACTGAGCATGGTATTTACGTCAAAGAACGTAAAATTGAAATTTCGCAGGCAGAATGGGTTTACCGCCGGGAAGATGAACGAATGCGCATCGAGAGTAAGCTAGGAGCATTCCAGACATTCTGGATCAGGATGTTCGAGCAGCTAGGTCGGCTTTGTTACGACTATTCATCCGCTATTTATACACTTTACGAGGGGAACAGACAGCTTGAGATTCAAGAGGGGGCCGATCCGGATAAAATAAGGATTATTCCCAACGGGATCAGTCTGGATAATTTTCTGGGCCTTAAGCCCGCGAATCATGATTATCAAGGCCAGACTGAATTCGCTATCGGCTTCGTAGGCCGGGTGGTACCTATCAAGGATGTAAAAACTTTTTTGCGGGCTATTAAAATAGTAGCCGGCAAAATCGAAAAACTTAATGTTTACATCATGGGGCCAACTGAGGAGGATAAAGAATATTATGAAGAATGCGTTAATCTTGTTCGGTTGCTGCACCTTGAAAAGGTTGTGGAATTCACCGGCAAGGTGAAGGTTACCGACTATCTGCCCACGCTTGATCTGATTGTTCTAACCAGTATCAGCGAGGCCCAGCCATTGGTAATAATGGAGGCCAATTGCGCGGGAGTTCCAGCGGTAGCTTCCGATGTAGGTTCCTGCCGGGAACTTTTGGAAGGGCGTAGCGTGGCTGATCAGGCTCTCGGGCCGTCAGGGATTGTTACCAAGGTTGCCGATCCGGTCAGCACCGGAGAGGCTATCCTGAAAATTCTGACCAGTCCAATCCTGCGTCAGCGCATGTCCAGAGCCGGGATAGAACGGGTGAAGACATATTATAAAGAGTCCGACCTCAATGAAACGTATTTAAATATATATAAAGACTATATGGCAATGGATGATCTGGAGTAAAATATGGCTGGAATCGGTTTTGAATTAAGAAAAATGCTGCGCGGGGATAGCTTCCTGTCCGATGTGTCCGCCTACCTCTACGCGGCCATGGTTTCTTCCGGTCCGTGGCTTATGAGTGTGCTTTGTCTCGCTGTTCTGGGGGTATATTCTTATTCCGGTTTTTCCGAGCAGGATCAGGATATTTTCCGGTCTACCATTGTGTATGTTTACGCCTTTACCCTCATTTATGTGGGCTACATTCAGCTGGTGGTTACCCGCTATCTGGCTGACCGTTTTTATATGGGCGATGAGAAGATTACCCTGACTGCTTTTTTTACGGGGTCGGTAATTGTTCTGGTGGCCGGTGGGCTTTTAGGGACTGCCGGTATAATGTTTTTTGAGCTGACGCTGATTTACAAAATTATCTCGATTGTGCTTTTCCTGATTGTGGCCATGATCTGGCTGACGATGATTTTTCTTTCAGCGATTAAGGATTTCCGGTCAATAGTGCAGGCCTTTGCCCTAGGCACATCGTGCAGTGTGGGCGGAGCTTTTCTGCTTTATCCGTTCGCCGGGCTTGAGGGGTACCTGCTGGGGTATACTCTCGGACAGGCGGTGATATTTTTTTGGCTGCTGGCCCGTTTACTGGCAGAGTTTCCGGCCGGTAGAGTCTGGGACTCAAAGATGTTTTCTTATTTCGGGAAATATTGGGAATTGGCCTTGATCGGCGTGTTTTTCAACCTCGCCATCTGGATTGATAAGATAATGTTCTGGTTTGCGCCGGATTCAAGGGAAGTAGTCCCGTTTCTCCGTACCAATGATATTTACGAGGGACCGATTTTCTTTGCCTATCTGACCATTGTACCGACTCTCGCGCTTTTTCTGGTTAAGATTGAAACCAAATTTTATGAGCATTATCATGATTATTTCGCGAAAATTATTTCCAAGCAAAGTCTATCCAGCATACTGCAGGAAAAGAAACTAATGGTCTCCATGCTCAATGAGTGTTTACGGGAAATTCTCATCGTGCAGGGATCATTGACCATGATTTGTATTTTTCTGGCTCCTGAATTTGTGGATCTTGTAGGTTTGGCGCCATTGCAGCAGCCGTTGCTGCAGATCGCTCTTGTTGGAGCGTTTATGCAGGTAATGCTTTCCGTTGCCGTTATCATCCTTTCCTATTTTGACCGGCGTAAAGACGTGCTGGCAGTTACGCTTGTTTTTCTGCTGAGCAACTGCGGTCTTAGCTGGCTGAGCATGCAACTGGGATTTACCTTTTACGGCTATGGCTATTGCTACTCCTGCTTTATCTCGTTGATGTTTGCCTATTACCTTGTCTCCAAGTGTGTGCGTAATCTGGAGTACATAACCTTTTCAAGCCAGCCTATATTTTAAAATATGGAGTAAAGATAAATGCAGAAAGTATGTCTTGTGACCGGTTGCGCCGGGTTTATCGGAAGTCATCTGACCAGCAGTCTGCTTGATCTGGGGCATGCCGTTGTGGGGGTTGATAACTGTGCCAGCGGCTATTCTCGCAATATGGAATCTTTCATTGGACATGCCGACTTTACATTCTATGAACGGTCCATAACTGATAAAGGGTTACTCGCCGAATTGAAGGCTAGACATGAAGAACTGGATGTGGTCTTCCAATTGGCGGCGGTGGTCAGCGTGCCTTATTCTGTGGACAACCCTGAGCTGACCATTCAGGTAAATTTTGAGGCCAACAGGGACATGCTCGATGCCGCTAGGGAGATGGGCTTTTCGAGCTTTGTCTTTGCCGGGTCAGCTGCGGAATACGGCAACGAAGAACGTCTTCCGGTTAAGGAAGAATATGCTGGATCAGCTGAGCAACTCAGCCCTTATGGGGTGGCTAAATATAAGTCATCAGCATACATTGAAAAGTCCGGCTACGGATGCTCGTTGCGTTTCTTTAATATTTTCGGTCCGCGGCAGGACCCGACCAGCCAGTACAGCGGAGTTATTTCCCGTTTTGTTGATTTCGGTCTTTCCGGTGAAAAAATGGTCATTTTCGGTGATGGAAATCAAAGTCGTGATTTTTTATATGTTTCAGATGTGGTGACTTCCTACCTGATAGCTGCCGGACTGGACCGTGAGGGCCGAGGACCATTGACCGGTATTTACAATGTGGGTACGGGCAAAGGGCGTTCCATCCGTGAACTGGCGTCCATCATTGCGGATCTTACCTCTGGCCCTAAAGAGATTAGTTTCAAGCCGGAACGAGCCGGGGATATAAAACATTCCTGTGCTGACGTCAGCCGTATTACGGCTGCCGGATTCAAGCCGGAAATATCTTTTGATGAGGGGCTTGCTTTAACCGTTGCATGGGCTAAAGAAGCCCATATTCTTAATTCAGAAGGATAGCGATGCAGGATGTAGATAAGACAAAGACTTTAAATCCGCAGATTAAAGAAGCGGCTATTAGATATGTAAAAAGAATGTATCAGAATAACCGTGATTCCGATATTATGCGGGTTTTAAAAAAAGAGTCCTTCAAGCATGTTTATAAAAAAATGGTTGTTGATCCGGACGAGTTCAAGGTTAAACCGCGTCCGGCTGATATTGGGGCGTGGAATGGCAGAAAGCCTGAGAGTCCTAAAGATTTTTTGAAGTCAAAAGTTGTGCTGCCGTCCTTGCCTCAGGTTCTGATTGAGATACAGAAAATTATCCAGGACCCGGGCAGTTCCGCGGATGATCTTGCTCGGGTGCTCAACAAAGATCCCAAGTTGGTGGCCTCTATTTTGAGATTATCGAATAGCGCCATGTACAGCTTTCGTACCGAGGTGGATACAACTTCGCGCGCTGTTGCCTTGCTTGGATTCAAACAAGCGAGTTCTCTTGCACTGGGAACGGTTTCACTCAGTCTTTTCAAACGTTCGATGAAGGGAGCCGTTCTTCATGTTGAAAAGTTCTGGAAGCATTGTATTGCCTGCGGGGTGATTGCTCAGGCAATCGCTGAAGCAGCCGGCTGTGAGAATGTGGAGCGCTTTTTTGTGGCCGGGATGTTACATGATATCGGGCTTTATGTTATTTTTGAAAGTGACGCCAGTCTTGCACAGGAGCTTGTTGATCTGGCCGGTAAGGAAGGTAACTGTCTGTGTGATGCTGAAATGGAGTTACTCGGTTTTGATCACGCCACTCTTGGCGGTGTGATTCTAAAGGATTGGAGTTTTCCTACTATGCTGGTTCGATCCACTGCCGGACATCATGATCCCAGTAAGGTGGTAGATGATCCAGATTCCGGGATTGTCTATATTGCGGAATTTATAGCACAGGCTTTAGGGTATGATCTGGGACTTTCTTTAATAGTAGGGACCTTAAATGATGAGATAATTGAGAGCATTGGGCTTCCCCCCGAACGTTATGTTGAGATTCTTCCCAGTGTTCATAAAATAATTGATGAAATATTTGAAATACTCAATCCGTCATAGATGTTAACACGTTCCTATTAATAAGTATTATTTGTATGCCAACAGAAAGAATCAAAATAAGACCGGATGTTAAGGTCGCCGCAGTTCGGTATGTGCACCAACTCTTTATGCATGCTGGTGATTCAAGCCTGATCCGTGCTTTGAAGAAAGAAGCTTTCAAACGGGTTTACAAAGAGATTCTGCGTGATCCTAATTTTGGCAGGCCCCGGGCTATGCCTCATAGTTATGAGCCTTGGAACAGAGAAAAACCTAGTGGTTTTGAAGATTTTCTCAAAGGGTCAATCTCCTTGCCCTCTTTGCCGCACGTACAGATTCAATTGCGTAAAATAATTAATAGTCCTGATCACGATGCTGCTGATCTCATTAAGGTAATAAGTAACGACCCAAAGCTCTCCGTTGCAGTTATGAGGCTGGCAAATAGCGGACTATATCAGATTGATGAAGCCGTTGATACTCCGGCAAAGGCCGTTAAAACTCTTGGTTTTTCAAAAGCCGGATCTTTGGCTCTAGGGACTGTTTCACTTAGCCTTTTTAAGAGACAAAAAACTTATGTTCTCGATTTGGAAGAGTTCTGGACGCATTGCATCGCTTGCGGAGTGATTGCTCAGGAAATAGCATTTTCTGCAAAGCTTGGTGACCCGGAACGTTTTTTCACCGGTGGATTGATCCATGATTTCGGTCTTCATGTGATTTTTGAGAGCAATCCAGGTCTGGCTGTGGAGTTGTATCGCCTGGCGAATAGCGAAGGATACAATCTTTGCAAGGCAGAGCAGGAGTTACTAGGATTCAGCCATACTGACCTCGGCGGTTACATCCTTGAAAAATGGAAATTCCCACGGCAATTGGTATCTGCTGCGGGAGGGCATCATAATCCGTGTATGATAAAAACGGACCCTGATGCCATGGTCATTCATGTGGCTGATTTTATCGCTCAAGCACTGGGATATGGTTTAGGATTATCTAAGTCGATTGGAGTAATTGACCCGAACGCTTGGGAAATAATCGACATAACAGAGGATCAGTTAATTGAAATGTTGCCGGAAATCAGAAGATTGGTGAAAGATATCGTTAGTATTTTAGAAGAATAAAAAAAGTCCCGGAATATTACATCCCGGGACTTTTTATTTTTATGATTCCATTTCATAACCTGACCTGCGCCAGGCAATCGCTCCACCAGCCAGTGAGCATACTTGCGAAAAACCGCTGCTTTGCAGGTAGCTTCCTACAATATTTGACCGGTATCCCGATCCACACATGACTATGACGGGACTGTCTTTATCCACATCAATGCCTTCTTCTAGAATATTGGTAAAGGGTTTGTGGATCGCGCCCTTTACCATTCCGCTTGTAACTTCCGCGGGAGTGCGAACATCGATCAGGGTAAAATCCCTGCCTTCCGCAATTGCATCATGCAGCTGGTGTGCTGACTTCTGAGCAAGGCTTTCCACCGGGTAACCGGACATGAGCCATGCGGCCATTCCTCCATGCAGATAACCGAAAATACGGTCATAACCGATGCGGTGCAACTGGGTACACATCAGATCATAATCTTCCTTGGAGCTTACCACCAGCAGCAGGTCGGAATCCGGATCA
This sequence comes from Maridesulfovibrio sp., assembly GCF_963676065.1. Lineage (NCBI taxonomy): Bacteria > Pseudomonadati > Thermodesulfobacteriota > Desulfovibrionia > Desulfovibrionales > Desulfovibrionaceae > Maridesulfovibrio > Maridesulfovibrio sp. The sequence goes on from NZ_OY780933.1 coordinate 2,168,158, forward strand.
ACGGCCATACCAACCCAGTTGGCAAGCTGTTTTTCAAGACCGATGTTGAGACTGCCTGGAATATGAAAACCGCCGAAACCGGCAGCGTCACGCACATCAATGACCGTACAGCCCTTATCAATCATCTGTTTGAATTTCTCAGGGTTCATGGCCCGGTCGAGCGGACAGCGTTCCAGCAGCGGGGCACCTTTGAAGTTTGTGTTGATGATGTGAGTAAAGGATTTCGGGCGGCTGGGAAATGATTCCATAACCTTTGCCTTGAAATCCTTAAAGGTTTTGAATTGGAGCATGGGATTGTAGCGGCGTTCATAACCCAGTGTGCTGCTGGGTTTAGCGCTCATACCTTTACCACACAGCGATCCCTGCCCGTGGGCTGGGTATACTTCCAGATAATCCGGGAGCTTGCCCAGCTTATTGTATAAACTGTTGTAAAGGTTTTCAACCTGCTCATCCAGAATTTCATCACCGGGAAGGTCCGGGCGTCCGATGTCGCCGACAAAAAGCAGATCACCGGTGAGGATCATCCATGGTTCAGCTCCGCGCACGATGTCGGTAACAAGAATAGATACGGCGTTGGGAGTGTGGCCGGGGGTAAATAGAAAATCAAGTTTGGCTGCTCCTACAGTGAGGGTATCGCCTTCCTTGATGGGAGTGTGCGGGTAGCCGACATCCGCGTTTTCGTGGATATAAAGCTCCGCACCGACAATGGATTTCAGCTCCTGTTCACCGCCCACATGGTCAGCGTGAACATGAGTGTTGATGACACGGGTAATTTTCATGCCTTCTTCGCGGGAAATATCAAGATATTCCTGAACATCCCTTCGCGGGTCCACTACAACCATTTCTCCAGCGGCGGGGCAGCCAATTACATAGGAATAGCAGCCCAGTCCTTCTGTTGTTAATTGTTTAAAATACATTTAATGCGTGCTCCTATTAGTAGATTTCGCTTTTTAGAATGAAAGAGGAGAACATTTTCTACAGTCGTTTTCGTTTATAATTTAACAGGAGTAACCCAGAAATCGTGCTTGTTGCAGAAGCTGGTAGCGTAGAGTTTCTTTTTCTTGCTTCCAGCCGGCAGCTTGAAGGTGGAGATAGCTTTTTCGTCAGTGTTGGAAAATGTTTTGGCGCCGATAACATTACCGTCCTGATCAACTAAAGTATGCCGGACGATGTAATGTTTTTCGGTCATCGGGTGCAGGGTACGGATCGTGGCAGTGTTGTTTTCAACTTCTACTTGTGGAAGGTGGGTGGCAGCTTTTTTCGCCCAGACACCGGGATCTTTACTGGTGTATACGATGTTTGAAGGATACCCATGTCCCTTTTTTGCGGCTGCATTGGTTACAGGCATCAAGATAGCCGCTGTGGCTGCGGCGGACATAGCCATGAATTTTCTTCTGGAGTTCATAATTTTCTCCTTGCGACCTGAGGGCCGTGATTTATGTTTCTTACAACGGAATCATACTATAATAATATAATTAGTAATACCTTATGCTTGAAAATCTGATACTAGTCAATAATAATTCCTGATATTAGTTGTTATGAAATGTTAACACGCTTGATTCTTTCTAAAAACTGTAGCTTGGTAATGGGCTTGGTCATATAGCCGCTGCACCCGGCCGCATGGGCTGATTCTGCTGTTCCCTTAATCGCGTGAGCTGAAAGGGCAATAACAGGAACCGGTGTATGGCCGATCGTTTTTTCCCAGTCTCTAATTATTTTAGTTGCTTTATAGCCATCCATTATCGGCATCTCAATATCCATAAAAACAATGTCGGGCTGAAATTCTTTATACAGTTCGACTCCTTCTTCACCGTTCGCCGCACACTTCATAATATAGGAGGTCCCGGAGATGAAATGCTTAAAAAGAAGCTGATTACTCTGATTGTCTTCCACCAGCAGCACTTTGCTCTGGATATGCGAGTCTGCTGCCTTTGGTTCGGTCTTGTTTTCGGTAGAAGGCGAATCTATTACCTCCGGCATGGTTATGATGAAGGTAAAATTGCTTCCGCGACCGGGTGTGCTGGATACGGTTATGCTGCCGTTCATCAGTTCGCACAATTTTTTGCTTATGGATAACCCCAGCCCAGTCCCCTGAAATTCACGGGATATGGAATTGTCAGCTTGCGTAAACTGGTCAAAAATAGCCTGCTGTCTATTTGGCGGAATGCCAAGTCCGGTATCCTCAATTTCGAATTTTAACTCAACCTGACCGTTGCGGAGATTTTTGCTGCACGCCTTAACGCTGACTCTTCCTGAATCTGTAAATTTGACCGCATTTCCGATTAGGTTGATCAATACTTGTTTTACTCGTACCGGATCTCCTTTAACCTGATCAGGCAGCTCTCCGTCGATGCGGCAGGTTAGTTTTATTTTCTTCTTAGCTGCTGAAAGTTCAAAAATATTAAAAGCTTGATGCAGGGTTTCTGAAGGGTTGAAGTTAATATGTTCCAGATCCAGTAAGCCTGCTTCAATTTTAGACATATCCAGAATGTCGTTGATCAGGTCCAGCAAGCCACCGCCTGCATTATCAAGTAGTTTGATGTATTTTTTTTGGTTCTCTCGAGGATTGGATTCTTTAAGCAGGTCAGTAGCACCGAGAATGACATTCATAGGTGTTCGGATTTCGTGGCTCATAACTGCCAGAAATTTACTCTTGGCCTGATTTGCATCCTCTGCTGATTCCTTGGCCTTGCTTATTTTACGGGCCACAGCCCAACCTATAAAGCCGGAAATGAGGACCGCCAGCGCCGCAATGATCAGGCTTAGTTTGTATTCTTTTTTGATGCCGCCCAGATAATCGTTTTCCGGGAGATAGAGCCCTATAATCCATGGCCAGTGGTCATTTTTAAAGGGCGTGAACACGGAAATATAGCGTTCGTTATTGTGTTCAAAGGTTGTAAATACATGTTTTTTGGGTAGTTGGTCAGGTAGAAGGTGCAGGGAATTGAATGCCTTTCGGCTCAATATATCCGGGAGTTCGTTTATCTTGCTTAGGCGGACTTTATTATTCTGAGTTGTCTGTTTCAGTGCTTCCAGATCCGGAAAAGCCACCACGTTTCCGCTGGTATCAACAATAAAAGCTTTACCGTTTTTGCCGATGCTCAGCTGTTTTAAAAAAATCGAGAGTCTATCTATTGTTATGTCGACGCCTACAACTCCCCGCAAGCGTCCTGCTTTATCGTAAACCGGGCTGGCTGTGGTGATACCGGGTTTCTGGCTGGTAAAGAAGATGTAAGGAGCGGTCCAGATAACATCATTGCTGACCAGAGAATCGATGAACCATGGCCGCTTTCTGGGATCAAATTTGTCCAGCGGTGCGAATTTGCTTTCAAGCTCTTGATGATCGGGAGTTGACCAGATTAACTTTGTAGTCCTTTTGCCGTCCTTTATCTTGATTGTTTTGGTGAACAGTCCGTCCTTAACTTTGTCATTGGAACGGGTGACCATGAAAAATTCACCTTTTGTATTACCGTAGTATATTCCGGTAAACTGGTGATACAACGAAAGCTGCTCCTTGAAGTACTGAAGCATATTTTCAGAACGATCACCGCTGACGATATTACTGTCGGCCAAAAAACGGGTAAGTTCAGCTGCTTTTTCCGCCGGACTCAGATAACTTTCTGATTTATCGAGAGTATAGGCTGAAATATTGAGCATTATATCGTGTGCAAGTCCGGTGAGAGCTTCGCGAGAGGTGGTGGAGTAGGGGATTATTATGATTGCCGTAAGTGCCACTGCTAGAGATATAAAGCACAGCGTTATCCACCATTTTTTTAAATAATTCATATATTTGATATCTCCGCTCAGTTCTGGATGTCGTATATATTGTGTTTTTATCATGTACAAAATACATCATTAATTAATTATCCTGCTGAGAGCATAAAATCAATATACTATGTAGGAAAGTTGGAAAGCTAGCTTCCTTTCTGAAAGTGTTTCTTCCGCTTGTCACTTATAGTTGTAATGAGGTAAATATTTTTGCATGGTGGGGAAAATATGAACTGGAAAAATATCCCGGAGATTTGATGCTGCCTGTTAATATTATTAAGTTTTGGGCTGGGAACCTGCTTGCACCGCGAGCTCTTCTACAGCGAAAGTATGAAGCTTTTAAAGTCCTGCTGGAATATGATTCACAGGCTCTTGATCTGATAGCCGATATTGAGGAATTGTTCTACGGCGAAAGAATTGCAGACCGCAGTCAGGCCAATAGTCTACATAGACAGCTGGCTTCCGCTGTGTCCTGTATGATTGAGGAATTGCGGAAGATGCATCCTTTACGGTTTCGGGACCTGCCGGAGAATTTCAACCGTATCAATAATTATGCACGGGATCTGGTCCGTCTGCCTGTGATGGACTCCGGCCCTCCATACACAGTCCCGCTGGCCACGGCAGGTGAATACCCGGATTTAACTGGGGGCAAGGCCGCTAATCTGGGGCGTGTGCATGCGCTGGGACATACTGAAGCCCTGCCCGGGTTTGTGATAACCGCCAACGCTTTTTATGCCTACGTGGAGTATAACGGTCTACGCGAAGAGATAAATGCGAGACTATGCCGCATGGAAGTGGGGAATGTCCGCAAGCTTTCTTCGCTGACCCTTGAATTGCAGGAACTTTTTCTGGACGGAGAAGTCCCACCGGCAGTGGTGGAAGAAATAGAGCGGAGCCTGGAAACCTATGTGGACGGAACCGGTCTTCTGGCTGTGCGGTCCAGTGCTTTGGCCGAAGACAGCGAGATTTCATTTGCCGGGCAGTATGCCAGCGAACTTAATGTGAACCCTGCTGATGTGTTTGATGCCTATAAGAGGGTTCTGGCCGGTAAATATTGTCCCCGTGCTGTTTCATATCGTATATCCAACGGGCTGACGGATGATGATACTGCCATGGCTGCGCTCGTTGTGCCCATGATTGACGCGGTCAGTTCAGGCGTTGTTTATTCCATGGACCCGGACTGCTTGAGTCGGGACAGTGTGGGAATTTACGGGGTTCGCGGACTGGGGGCTTCGCTTGTGGACGGCAGTGTTATTCCGGTCAAGTGTTCGCTTAATCGCGGCAAAGAACCCCGTCTGGTAAGTGAATGCTCTTTTGACCGGTCCGCTTTACCTGATGAAAAAATGCTGATTCAACTGGCGAAATGCGTTCTTAAGTTGGAAGATCAGTTCGGTTGTGCTCAGGATATGGAGTGGGCCGTGGACGGGGCCGGGCAGCTTCACATCCTCCAGACCCGTCCTTTGCAGCAGGAAACACATGAACATCCGGCCCAGCCTGCTTTGCTTTCGGCCATGCCGATTCTCGAAGGATTGGAACGTGCCTCAGGCGGTGCAGGGTGCGGTGAAATCTATTTCGCCAGCACCGGTGCGGAGATAGCGCGCATTCCTGAAGGCTCTATCGTCATCACTCCTTCGCTGAAACCTTCACTTCTGAGTTTTTCAGCAAAAATGAACGGGGTCCTTTCTTCCGCCGGTAGTCGGGCAAGTCATTTCGGCTCTGTGGCAAGGGAGCTTGGGATTCCAGTACTGGTCGGTGATGTTGCCAAGTCTTTTGAGCAGGGCCAGTTGGTCACCGTTGATGGCCATGCCGGAGCTGTTTACAACGGCTGCGTGGATGATGTTTTAACCCGGTCCTGCGTCGATGCACAGGTTTCCACACGAGTTCTCGATCTGTATACGGATATGATTCATTCGTTCGTGCGTTTGAATCTTGTTGACCCGGACGCTGAAGATTTCGAGCCCTCAGGATGTGAATCCTTCCACGACCTCGTGCGTTATTGCCATGAGATGGCTGTTAGGGAAATGTTCTCGCTGGTAGATAAGCGCGGATTGGGTATGGGCCGGTCCAAAAAGCTGCGGACCGAGCTACCGCTGGTTATTTATCTGATAGACCTTGATCAAGGACTGCGAAACGGAGTGCAGAGGCAGAAAGAAGTCGCTCCGGCTGATATAGCTTCACTCCCCATGCAGGCCTTCTGGAAAGGGTTGAGCGATGAGCGGGTTACGTGGCCGGATAATATGACTCATGTGGATTGGGAAGAATTCGATCGCATGTCCGCCGGTATTTTAAATAATGATTCCAGATTATTGGCAAGCTACGGTCTGCTGGCGGAAGATTATCTGCATCTGCTGGTCCGTTTTGGGTACCATTTTTCTGAAGTGGATTCTCTTTGCGGGCAGCTTGCCGGTCAGAATTATGTGAAATTCCGTTTTAAAGGAGGCGGGGCAGCGATTGAAAATAAAACCCTGAGGCTGAAGCTTATTCAGCGTATTCTTATTCATTTCGGGTTTGAGGTCGGGATACGCGGTGATATGCTCGATGCGTTCTGTTCACGAATGGGGTTTGAGGACACCGCGAAACGGTTGAGTATTCTGGGGTATCTGATGGCAGTTACCCGGATGATGGATATGCGGCTGGATAGTGAGGGTAAACTGGATAAGGAATTTGAGAATTTTATTTCCGCAGTGGAGCACATTTATGGCTGATCAGGATAAATCTCAGGCTTATATTCCCACTTGGGTTACCGATCAGTTGGCTGTGGGGTGTGCTCCCATGAGCCATCATCAGTTGGATTCCCTTAAAGAGCAGGGTATTGATGCAATCATCAATCTTTGCGGAGAATTCTGTGATCTGCATGAGATCGAGCAGAAGGCGGGATTCGATGTATATTACCTGCCCGTTGATGATGAAGAATCACCGGAACTAATGCAGCTCGAAAATGCTCTTGAGTGGCTGGATGAAGCAATTTATCTGGGTAAAAAGGTGCTTATCCATTGCCGTCATGGTATCGGGAGGACAGGAACTGTACTTAATGCCTATCTGCTGCGGCGGGGGCTTGGACATAAGCTGGCCGGACGTAAGATGAAGGATCTGCGGTCAAAGCCGGCCAATTTTTCTCAGTGGTGGACTATCAGAAAGTATGGGCGCAAAAGCGGAAAACTTACCTCGCGCGCACCTACTTTAGAATTCAAGCGTCAGGTCGATCTCTCTCCGTTTTTCAATGATTACCTGCAACTGGCCGATAAAGTGGAGCAGCGTGCCGGACAATTGAGGTCGCGTCTTCAATGCGGTTTGGATCACGACCTTTGCTGTCGCACTCCGCTTAATATGACGCTTGCCGAGGCCCTGCATCTTAGCCACTGCGTAAATCTTGAGCTTACCCACGATGAAAGGACGGAAGTAATTGAAAGGGCAATGAACACGGCAAGGATAGAAAAACGGGCTATGCGGGAGCTGGCTGCGGATAACGAGGCCGGGTTTTGTCTCTCCGGTGTGGATTCATTTTGTCCTCTCTCTGCTGGGAATAAATGCATGCTTTTTGAATCCCGCCCTTTGCAATGCCGTGCGTTCGGGCTGGATAGTTCCGAAAACGGAAGACTCTGGCGGGAACTCTTAAGTCCCGGACTGGATAGCATTTCCACACAAATATGGTTTGCCTGTACCGGAGTGATGCAACATACTTCGCTACCGCATTTTTCTTTGCCGGATGTTGTTTCCGGAAAATTTATTGAGTTGCTTTTTAAGTTGATGATGGAACAGGGATTGGAAAGTTGAGCTGATCTGGATTAAGTTTATATTCATATCGCCCCTCTCTGCTTTTTTTGGGCACAGAAGGGCTTTATCTTCTACCTCGGTCTACATGAAACGTTTATCAATCACCCGTCTGATTTTTCCAGTTGTCTCAACTCTCGCAATGCCTCCTGATGGTACCACCAGAATTTTAAAGGCCCGGATGTTATTCTTGCGGCGGTTTATTCCCACTGCGGGTATCTCCGCGCTTAAACATTTATATATGCTGGAAGCCAGTTGATAATCATCCACAGCTTCACTATCCGCTGCTTCAACACGGATTATGATATCCGTCTGCTCGCCGTTCAAGTCCAGCCGGAGCTGGAAGACCGGGGCCAGTTCACTGAATTTCCCAAGGCATGACCCCAGCTGCTCCAAAGTCATGGAATCGTGCACGAATTCGATGATTTCATCGGAACGCTGCAGCAGTTTAAATCGGGGACTGGTCCGGCCGCAGGGGCATTCTCCTTCCAGCCATTCGATATTATCGCCGACTTTCATGCGGATTGAAGGTTGCAGGGTGCGGATAAGGGAGGTGGCGATTATTGCTCCGTCATCATCCTTTTCCACGATGCAGTCCGGTCGCAGGATATGGTGCTCGGTTCCGGTGCAGTGTTCACACTGAAAGCCGATCGGTCCGACCTCCGCAGCTCCGTAACCGGCTGAATGAAAGGTCGCCTTGGGCCAGACTGAAGAAAGATAGCTTTCCTGTTCCGTTGTAAGCGGGGTGGAGGCGAAGGCTACTTTTTCGATGTCCAGTTTAATGCCGCGTCGTGTTGCTTCCTGCGCTATAAGCACCAGTGTGGGAGATATGCCGAAAAGAGTGTTGGGGCGCATCATTTCCAGATATTCCAGTGTTTTTTCGATGGGCTGGTTGTCGGTGATGGGAAGGATGTTGCATCCTATCATTTCAAGAGCGCGGTAGCTGGTCAGAAAACCGGTCCAGAAAGCCCCGGCTCTTATGCAGTTCGCGACAAGGTCGTCAGGGGTGATACCGCAGGCTTTAAGGCCGTATGCCGCTCCGTTACATACTTCGCGGAATTCATCGAGACCGTAACGGGCAAAACTCATTCGTCCGGAAGTACCTCCGGTGGAGAATTTGTAGAATCCTCCGGTGGTCCGCGTGTATAGGGATTTTTTGCAGATTTCCCCTTCGGAGCACAGGGTCTGCTTATCAATAACCGGAAGGCGCTTGAGGTTGTCCAGACTTTTCAGCGGCAGGGTGATGCCTTGATACAGATTTTTATAAAACGGGGCCTTAACGGAAATTTCCAGTACCCGATTAAGTCTTGCCAGTTGCTGAGCTTCTGCTGTTTTGCGATCTGAAAAATGGATATCTGTCATACCGGCCTCCCTGATTTGTTCAATGCATGGAACAGGTTTTCATGCAAATCTTATCAGATTTTGGAAGGCTGTGTATATAAATACGAAAGCTTTTTTGAGGTTCGTTAAGTCCGGTTCAGGCTGCGGGTCAGGAATTTATCCAGCTGATTTGTGAAGTTCTGCCTGTCCTTAGGGCTGAAGGCGGCCGGACCGCCGGAAACAGTTCCAGCGCTGCGCAGTTCCTCCATAAGGTTACGCATGCTCAGGATTCCTTTTATGTTGTCCTCTGTGTACAGTTCCCCGCGCGGATTAAGGCCGGTAGCCCCTTTTTCCACAATTTTATCGGCCAGCGGTATGTCGGCGGTAATGACCAGATCACCGGCATGGCAGAGCCTGACTATCTCATTATCAGCCACATCGAATCCGGCACCCACCTTGACCATATCGATGAGCGGGGAAGCGGGTACCGTCATGTACTGGTTGGCCACGAGAGTAAGTTTTACTTCCCTGCGTATGGCGGTTTTAAATAGAATTTCTTTCACTGCCTTGGGGCAGGCATCGGCATCGACCCAGATCTGCATATTTTAATCCCTGATAATCAGAAGTTGCTTTTGGGGTTTAACTATGAGGGCCGGGGATAAAAATCAACAGCTAAATTAATGTTCCAGTTGTTTGAGAATAAAATCGGTCAATGCTCCGAATTCCGGCATGGCCCTGCTGCGGGGGCGTTGCATCTCTACATCGATCATTTTGTGGATGCGGCCCGGACGGCTGGACATAATAACTATCCGGTCGGCGAGGTAAACCGCTTCATCAACGGAATGCGTCACCAGCACGATGGTTTTACGGGTCATTTCCCAGACTTTGAGCAATTCCTTCTGCAACAGAATTCGAGTGTGGGCGTCCAGCGCGCCGAAGGGTTCATCCATCAGCAGAACGTCCGGTTCATTGGCGAGTGCCCGGGCGATGGCAACCCGCTGGCGCATGCCCCCGGAAAGTTCATGCGGATAGGCATCCTTGAATTCCGCCATGTTAACCATGCGGATGTAGTGCATCGCGTCCTTGTACCGTTTATCTTTATCGACCCCGGCGAATTCAGGTCCGGACGCGACATTATCAATCACGCTCAGCCACGGGAAAAGTGAGTATTCTTGAAAAACAAGGCCGATCTCAGCGCATGGTTTTCTGACCGGTTCGCCCTTGTAATGAACACTGCCTGATGATTCTTTTTCCAGCCCGGCTGCTATGCGCAGGATGGTTGATTTACCACAACCGGAAGGGCCGACAATGCAGGTGAAAGAGTTGCGGGGGATTTGCAGGCTTACGCTATCCACGGCAAGGATATTGTTCCCGTTTCCGGTGGTGAATTCTTTACTCAGCCGATTGATTTCTATGACCTGTTCCTGATTCATTTATTCCGCCTGTCTGCGCCATGAAAATTTTTTATGTTCAATGCGTCGGAAGACCGCGTCCATCGCAGTTCCGACCACGCCGATTGAGATCATCCCGGCAATGACGATATCAGTTGATGCCAGCGTGAATGCGTGGGTGATCATGTAGCCGATTCCGGAAAGGGAGCCGGGAAGCATCTCCGCGGAAACGAGGCACATCCAGGCAATACCCAGCCCGATACGCATGCCGGTGATGATGGAAGGCATGGCCGCGGGCAGCAGGACCTTGCGGAATATCTGGCTTTCACTTGCGCCGAGAACCCGTGCGGAATCAATCAGGGTTTTATTTACAGTGCGGACCCCGTGAATGGTCGAGGTCAGGATGGGGTAGAATGCACCGATGAAGATGATGAACAGCATGGAAAATTTGATGTTGTTCAAATAAATGTAGATTTTTCCGGTCTCAACACCGCTTATGGTGGCAAGGCTTGATATTCCGAACCAGGCCATGACCAGCGGTACCCATGCCAGTGGCGGAATGGGGCGGAATAGATTTAGAAATCCATTGAAAAATTTAAATATTACACCATAGTAACCCATTGCCACTCCAAGAGGGATGGCAATCAGCGCCGCAAAAGTATAGCCCATCAGTACCCGCACAAGGCTGACCAGTACATTGCTCGCCAGCGATCCCATGCTGATTAAGTCTTCCGTGGGATGAAATACAATCTGCCCGACCTGTTCTATACTTGGCAGGATAACCTGATTCCCGATCTCACGGGCAAGAGCTATCCATATTAAAGCCAGCAAGGCCGGGGCCATAACGGGAAGTGTAAGTGATAAGGCTCTTGTTCTCATAAGAATTAGGTGCGCTATGCGGTTTTATGTATGGAATTTGCCTCCGGCAGCTGGGGAAGGAAAACTTTTATCAGGGCTTCGCCGCTTAGTATTAATGAGATATCTGTTAATAAAAAGGTGCGAAGCTTACTAAAAGTTTTTGAAGAGTCCAGAGAAACTTTTTTCAAAAAGTTTCCTTGGTCCCCGCAGGGCCGCCGGAGGCTTCTGAATTATTTCTTCAAGCTTTTCTTAACAAAAGAGAAGTCGTACAAAATGGGGGTTGCGGAAGCTATGTCCGCGCCTTTCATTTTGCCTTTGAATTTATTCATGCCGTTGAGCATAGTGATAAATTCAGCTTCGCCCTTGAGCCAGTTTTCAGTGGGGTCGGTGGTGTAGATGATGGTGGATTTTTCCACTGCTTCAGCGGGAACACCGATCCATTTAGCCGAGATATCGGCAGCTTCTTTTTTATGGCTGTTGCTCCATTTGGAAGCAGAGGTCATGAGATCAGTCATGGCCTGAACGATGGCGGGATCATTTTTGATGATCTGGTCACTGGCACCCATTACGCAGCAGGGAAAGTCTGTCCATGCTCCTGCGGGCGGAAGATCGCGGGAATCAAGGCCGATGTGACCTACGTGCTTGTATTCGGCAACAACAGGATGCGGTGCGGGGCCGACCCAGCAATCAACCTGTTTGCTCAGCAGAGCGGGGATAAGGTTGGATGTGGATTTCAGGTCAACCATAAGAATATCCGCATCGGTATCGTTGGGATTTCCGCTGATTTTAAAACCGGCTTTGTGCAGCGCGCCTTCAAAAGCGATGCGCGGTGCGCTGGTAGGGGAGTGGTAACCGATTTTAAAAGGTGTTTTGGACGCTTTGATTGCGGCTGCCACATCTTTATAGCCATTGATTTTACTGCCTTCCGGGAAAACCATGCTCATGCCGTCCACATGCAGGGGACAGAGGATTTTCACCTTGGTGCCTTTGTCGATACCGCTCATAAAAGCAGTGCTGGAAGCAAGGCCGAGGTCCAGACGGTTCATGGCGAACAGGGTGGATGTTTCGGAGCCGCTTTTGGATACAATAAGGTTGATAACAGCCAAAGGTTTACCTTCAGCGTTCATGAGTTTGTATTTTTGTTTAGGGACCATTTCTTCAAAGTAGGAACCGGACTTTTGGAATTCCTTACCTTTGATCGCAGCCACCATTACCGGGGTGTGGTGGGTGGTGAAAACATATCCCATATACAGGCTGGGCAGTTTTGCCGCCTGTGAAGAACCCGCACTCAGGCCGCATGCCAGAATAAGGGCCGCAATAATTGCAAATCCTTTGTTGAAAACACCTTTAACGTTCATCATCATCTCCTTAAGAATGTGTTATTCAGCAAGTTCTACGAACGCCTCGATGCGGGTCCGCAGTTGCTCAATATCCGATTCGGAATAATCGGTCTCAATATGCAGGAAGGGCAGGCCGGTTTCTTCCTCTACAAACTTACGCAAAATAGTTGATTCCGCGTTGTAGGTATGGCAGCCCAGCCATGTGAGATCGATTATTGCGTCCACTTCAAAAATTTTGATCATCTCACGTATGGAATCGAGCCTGCCGGGATTGGGGCTCATACAGGAGCAGGGGACTTGCAGATAGCGGCGGGCAATGGCTTCGTAAGGATCAACTGTCTCCTCAACTGGCAGGGTCAATCCTTTCAGTCCCGAGCAATTCTCCATGCATACAACATGGGCGCCCAGCTCTTCAGTTATTGTGATTGCTTTCTCTGAGCCCTTGCCAACCGGGCAGCCGGTCAGCATTATGCGTACCCCTTTCTTGCTTTGCAGATTCGGGCGGCTGAGATATTCCTGCATTTCAGCGTGCAGGGTCTCAATTTTGGTCAGGTAATCTTCGGGATTTACGGAAAAACTTTTGCTCTCCTGCACTGCAAGCATGTCGCGGGCTGTGAGCGGGGAGCGCCTGTCCGCACAGAGAATCATCAGCTCGTAAAGTTCCTTACGGATTTTGTTCTGCAGTAGGATTTCCGCATGCAGCGTTTCTTCCGTAACTTTTATCCCGGAATGCTCGAAAAGAAATTTTTCCAGCTCATGAAGTCCGGCCAGCCAGTATTCAAAAGGAGCGTTTCCCTTCTGGGTATGCGGCAGCTGCATGAGGTGAAGCGGCTTGATGCTCTCCATCATCTCATACATTTTCTTTTTTCCGTCACAAGTGGTTTCGGCTATGATGATGTCTGAAAAACCGAAAAACGGGCAGGTATCAGTTACGGCATAGCCGTAGCTTGATTTGATAAGCGGACACAGGCTTGCGGGAAGATCTTTCTCTGCTTCTTTAATGGGAGTCTGTTTTTTCCCGCAGAGGCTTACCGGGGCAATCCCTGCTGCGCGGATAAGTTCTGTTGGCGCATATATGCAGTAGACCCCGGCAACGATGCCCCCGTTATCTTTCCATTGCTCAAGTTCAGTCAGACTGTATTCGGAAAAAGAAGTAAACGGCCTTAAGTTCATGGCTTCATCCCCGGTAATTATGTGATGGTTATTGCGCTTAAGAGTCCAAATAATTTGGTCAGTTAAATGAGCACAGAACAATATTTGCGTCCAATTGGTTATGTGGATGCTTGATTATGTTTAGGATAGATATGTGTGATGCAAAGGGCGGGATTGATTTGTTTGCAGAGATTCACAACTGATCAAATCTGTAAATCGGCTGCAATTAATAAAATGTTATTTTTAATATAGGTTTATTTTAACATATATTTTTTACAGTGTTCAGGTTGCCCTAAAAACCTTGTGATCGATAGGTTTTCAGCATGGATGAGGCTGCTAGTCATAATTTTCGCATATCGGTCCAAATAATCTTTGTTTATTGTAACTGTCTTAAATCAAACATAAAAATAGTTTTGTTCCAAACCGTAAGCAATCCGCTAAGTTTTGCTGTTTAGTTGCGTTTTCTTAATTGTGTCCAGAACGGCATAATAAAGCATTTAAGCATATGGAGAGAATATGAACCTTGAAGCCGCCATCGGGCAGGAAAATATAACCCCGGTCCGTGATGATTCTATCGGTCCGTACACTTATGACGAATTCATTGAGGCTGCCCGTAATTTTCACGGCAGTCCGGCCCCGGGGTTGATTCTAGGGGCGTATATGATGGAAGAGGCCCGCAGGAATCTGCCTGAGGGCACAATATTTGACGCAATATCCGAGACGTCGTGGTGCCTGCCGGATGCGGTTCAGATGCTTACCGTATGCAGTACCGGGAACGGCTGGCTGAAGGTGAAGAATCTAGGCGTATATGCGCTGTCCCTTTACGATAAATATACCGGCGAGGGTGTCCGTATCCGCGTTGACCCCGAAAAGTTAAAAGACTGGCCGGAAACCGAATCATGGTTCTTTAAAAAACGTCCCAAGCACGAGCAGGATTCCGTGAAGCTGCATGCGGAAATACGCGAAGCAGGGGCTTCGTTCTGTTCCATCGAGGCTGTGCAGATCAAGCCAGAGGCAATGGTTAAACGCAGCAAGGGCGGTATTGCCGTTTGTCCTATTTGCGGCGATGCCTATCCCGGTTCTTTCGGTGCCATATGTAGAAGCTGTCAGGGTGAAAGTCCTTACGCCAGCCGCGATATATGTTTAAAATCCGCAACGGCTCAGGTGCCGGAGGGGCTTAAAGTCGTCCCGGTAGAAGAAGCTGAGGGTAAAGCTGCGGTTCACGATATGACCAGCATAGCACCCGGCCAAAGCAAGGGGCCCGAGTTTCGCAAAAATCATGATTTTACCGCTCACGATATCTGTAGATTGCAGATGATCGGTAAAAACCACATCTATGTTGACGAAGGTGATATTCCCGAAGGTGAATGGATACATGAAAATGAAGCTGCCCGTACTTTCGGCAGAATTATGGCCGGGAACGGCGTATATGTAGACGGCGAACCGCGTGAAGGTAAAGTCACTCTGCTTGCCAATCATGACGGAGTGCTGGTCAGCGATTTAGAAATGATGAATCGTTTCAATCTTGTGCCGGATGTGATGGTCGCGGCCCGCAAGGGTGGTTCTCTTGTTAAAGAAGGTGCGCGAATTGCCGGAACAAGGGCCATTCCTTTATATATCTCGCGTGAAAATTTCTCCCGCGCTGTATCCGCACTGAACGGTGAACCGTTATTTCAAGTACTCCCCCTGCAAAAAAAGAAGGTCGGTATCCTCATCACGGGAGAAGAGGTTTTCAGCGGCCTTATTGATGATAAATTTGAGTCTGTCATCACTGCAAAGGTGCAGGCATTAGGCTGCGAAGTTGTCCGCTCTGTAATTAAACCGGATGACCGCGGAGAAATCCGTGACGCAGCAATCTCCCTCATGAAAGAAGGTTGTGATCTGATTATCACAACCGCGGGAATGTCTGTCGATCCTGATGATGTGACCCGCCACGGCTTGGTGGATGCCGGAGTATCCGACCTCCTCTATGGTGCTCCGGTACTCCCCGGCACTATGCTGCTGCTTGCTAAAGCCGGAAATGTCCGGGTTATAGGCGTTCCGGCCTGTGCACTCTTTTTCAAAACCACAAGTCTCGATCTTGTGCTGCCGCGCGTGATAGCCGGGCAGGAAATCACCCGCAGGGATCTCGCCGCCCTTGCTGACGGCGGATACTGTATGGAATGCAAGGTCTGCACTTTCCCCAAATGTCCTTTTGGAAAATAGGAGGCGAGTATGAATAAGAATCTTGACCCGCCGGAAATGGGTTCGACTGCGGCACTGGGCCAGATGGATTCCCATACACCGACAATCCGGCTGCATCTTTGGCTGGAAGGCGGCGAAGGGGTTTTCTTCGGTTACGGCAGATTGCTCCTGCTGGATCGCATTGAAAAATGCGGTTCGCTCAAAAAGGCATCAGAAGAACTGGGCATGTCCTACCGCGCCGCTTGGGGCAAGATTAAACAGACCGAGCAGGTACTTGGTTTCCAGCTCATGGAGCGGGTGGGCAGCAGGCGCAGCGGTTACCGGCTGACCGAAGCAGGGCGGCTTGTACGTGATAAGTATTTTGAATGGTTCAATAAAGTTGAACAGGATGCCCGAGCAAGAGCTGAGGAAATTTTCCCATGGAAATCCAAGAGCTTCGGTGAGAGTTAAGATTCAGGACTATCATAAATATAAAACCCGGGTCTTGCGTGGCTAAACACGCAAGGCCCGGTTTTATATATTCTCAATGCAGAATTCAGGCACCCTGCATTAAGCCTTCCAGCCCGGTCCTTTCACTACAATTTCATTTAAGGCGCGCGCCATCTTGGGGCCATCCATCATTCCGGTCACAACTTCGATATAGCATCCACTGTTCCCTGCTGCAGCTTTCTGCAATGCTTCATCCAGCTCGCGGTTAGTGGTCACTTTTGTGCTGAACCAGCCGTTCATGCCAAGCGCTTCCGGCAGTTTACTGTAATTCCACTGGGCCAGATCATTATAATAAATGTAAGGATCTTCGCAAAGCAGCCGCTCGATGAGATAACCGTCGTTATTCACACAAATGATTACTGGCTTGATCTTGAAGCGGGCGAACTGGCAGATTTCCTGCGCGGTCATCTGGTGTGATCCTTCTCCTGTGATCAGAATAGTGCGGCGTTTCGGCGCGGCCATAGCGGCTCCGAATGCTGCCGGAGTAGCCCAGCCTATGGAGCCCCAGAGCGTCTGGTTGAAGAATACGGCATCCTCCGGCAATCGGGAATTGACCAGCCCCATTGAGGAGGTCCCGGTTTCACCCATGATAATGTCATTGGGTTTGAAAAAACGTTCGATGCGCGGATAAAGAGAATCCGCGGTGATTGCATCGTCCGGTTTGCCCTTAGGTTCACCTAGACCTTGCTGGATCTTCGGAATGGGGAGGGAAAGATTTTTGATTCGTTTGCAGAGTTCGCGCAGAACATCATCCATAAGCACATTATGATAAACCGCATGGCCGATGCAGACCCGGTCCGGGTGAATTTTGATTTCATGGTTGGGGTCGAGATTGACGGTGAAAGCGCCGGTGTTGATGTCGGATCTGATGGCGCCGAAGCTGATCACTAATTCCGCTGATTCAACCGTCTGCTGCACTTTTTCATCAAGTATGCGCCCGTTGTAGACTCCGATAAAATTGGGATGTGTTTCGGAAAGAGTTCCCTTTGCCATAAACATGGAAGTGAACGGTATGCCGGATTTATCGATGAATTCCAGCATTGGTTCATGCAGTTCGTACCGTCCTATAAGGGCACCGACCATAGCGATGGAGTTGTCTGATTTTTCCAGTCTTTCAACGATAAGCTGAATGACCGTTTCGAGGGTATCCTTATCGCTGGCGGGCAGGGGCAGGATATGCGGCTTGGTGCAACCCAGCTCCTTGAGCGCTTCATCCGCCGGAACTGCGATGTAGACGGGCTGTTTTTTGGTTCGTGCAGCATTGATGCATCGTTCCACTTCTGCCACGGCATTTTCAGCGGTCAGAATTGTGCTGGCGCAGACAACCGGTTGAGCCATTTTATGAAAAAGATCGAATTCGCCGTTGCCCAGCGAATGGTGGATGAGGTTGCCGTTACGCTGTACCGAGCATTTGGGGATTCCCACAATGTGAAAGACGGGCAGATTCTCGGCATAACTTCCGGCGATGCCGTTGATGGCGCTGAGTTCACCCACTCCGTAAGTGGTGCAGAGCGCGGCCCGCCCCTTGATCCGGGCATACCCGTCAGCAGCATAGGCCGCATTAAGCTCGTTACAGCAGCCGATCCATTTGAAATCAGGATCATTGCAAAAAGCATCATTAACCGGGAAAGCATAATCGCCCGGAACACCGAAAATGTCTGTGATCCCTATCTCTTTTAGGCGTTCAAGAAGGTGCTCAATTACTGTCTGGCTCATGGATAATCCTCCTATTCCCGTCTATTTTGCCATTGTAGGGGATTTGTGTCTACCGGGATATGAGTATTGCTGAAGCTTTTGCCAGTTGCCTATTGCATGGCCGAAGTTGATCAGCTGATAAGAGAGAATAAGAATAAATATTGCTGCCTCTCTATTCAGCACGAAAATTTTTGAGTAATGTGACTTAACTATGTTTCCCATATCCATCCTGCGATTGGAGAATTTCCATGATACTACCTCCGCTTCCCGGTTTTCATGCTCTGGCAGTTCTGGCTTTAACTGCTGTTGCGTTGTTATTATTTAGCCAAAAAAAAATTCAGCTGGAGACCTCCAGTCTGTTTATTTTTCTGATTTTGACGGTTGGGTTTGAGCTTTTTCCTTACCAGTCAGACGGTGAAGTCTTCCACGCAACTAATTTTTTTTACGGCTTCGGTAATGAAGCCCTTATCGCGGTATGCGCACTAATGATTGCGGGGCAGGGAATTCTGCGAACTGGAACTCTAGACCCGGTAGGGCGTATGCTTGCCCGGGCATGGAAAAAAAGTCCTTCCCTTTCCTTTTTACTGACTCTGCTGCTGGGAGCATTTATCAGTGCCTTCATCAATAATGTGCCCGTGGTGGTTCTACTTTTACCGGTCCTCATCAGCGTATCTTTAAAGACGGGATCTCCTGCTTCATCTGTCTTGATGCCCATGGGATTTTCTACTCTGCTTGGTGGAACCGCTACAACCATCGGGACTTCAACTAACCTGCTTGTCGTTTCAGTTGCTTCAGATATGGGGTTAAAACAAATGGAAATGTTTGACTTCGTATTGCCGGCAGTCATTTCCGGAAGCATCTGTCTTTTGTATCTTTGGCAAATAGCTCCGCGCCTTATCCCGAAGATTGAAATTACTTTAACAGACGGTTCGCCTCGAATTTTTACCGCCCACTTGGAAGTCACCGAGAACAGTCCTCTGGTCGGTCAGCCTCTTTCAAAAGCTTTTGAACTTACCGATAATACAATGGAAGTTTCTGCAATTGAACGTGGCGAAGGAAAGCCGATCTATTTGCATCCGGGAGTCATTCTGCAACCCGGTGATCATCTTGTGATAAACGACACCCCGGATCAGCTCAAAGAGTTTGAAAAGGTATTGCAAGGCACTCTTTTTCCCGTAGGTTCGGAAGTCCCTATTGATGCCGAAGAACCATTAGTCGCGGCTGATCAACAGATTGCTGAAATTTTAATTTACCAAGGATCATCGCTGAAAGGTACGACCCTTAAAGAATACCATTTTGCAGAACGTACCGGCATGACAACCCTTGCCATTCACCGGTCCGGTAAAAAATTAAAACGGTATCTGGATAAGATAAGTGACGTAAAACTGAAGCAGGGCGACATCCTTCTTGTTCAGGGATCGCGGGAGAAAATTAAAGAACTCAAAATGGACACAAATGTGCTGGTCCTCGATTCCACAATGGACCTTCCGCATTCCAAAAAGATCCCGCAGGTCACTGTAATCATGTTAGGAATAATTCTTACCGCTGCTTTCGGCATACTGCCGATTGCCATCAGTGCCTCATGCGGGGCACTGCTCATGATTCTTACCGGATGCATCACTTGGCGGGATGCAACACGCGCCTTGAATGTTCAGGTGGTTTTGATTGTGGTGACAAGTCTTGCCTTGGGAAAAGCCATGCTGATTACAGGCGGCGCAGATTTTCTGGGTAAGCTGTTCGTTGCATTAAGCGGAGATGCTCCTGCTGCCTTGATTCTTAGTGGATTAATGCTATTTATGGCTATTTTAACCAATATTATTTCCAATAATGCGACAGCTGTAATCGGCACGCCCATTGCCCTGTCCATTGCCCAGCAGTTAAACCTCGACCCGGAACCGTTCGTTCTGGCGGTCCTGTTTGGGGCCAATATGAGTTTTGCTACTCCCATGGCTTACAAAACCAATTTACTGGTCATGAATGCCGGTGAATATTCATTCTCGGACTTTTTTAAGGTAGGGACCCCACTGGTATTGATTATGTGGGTTACATTATCAATCGTTTTGCCTATCCTTTATCTATAAGGATACAAGCTTAACTGGGGATTAAACCGGAAAGTTCAACATCGCCGCCATCATTGTTAATCCGCTTCTGATTGGGGGTAGTCTTCCGGGGTTTCTTTTAATTCTGGATGCCGCTCGTAAAATCCTTCGAGAGGTTCCAATTTAGCTCCACATGACTCACATGCTGCATTGGCTGGTGCTTTCCCTGCCATGTATACTTTTTGGCATTTTGGGCAGATGGTTTCTTCTTCTTTTGCATTATTATTTTTGCTGTCGACTCGAATCCAAAATAAAATGATTAACCCCAGTACGACCTCCGCATAGCCAGCGTAGGGTGAAACATAAAAACCTTTATAATATGATCCGTCTCCAATAATTGTAATTAGGCCAAAGGCAACTATTACCCAACCGAAAATTTTTAGTGTTGCAATGTTCATTTTATAAAATTTTATTTGAATTTGATCTGCGGTTTGAAGTCCTCTCAATATAATCGCCGATCTTATTTGTGTAATATATTCCTTCTTCAACAATGGCCTTGCCTGCGCTTACTGCTCCCCCTCGAGTAGGTGAAGGGGGCTGATTGTCGATAAGTCCTGTAGCTGCCTCACCGACCTTTTCAAGGTCTAATTGGTACTTTGTCCCAATCTTACTCGTCCGTATATCGATGTCAGCTTTTCTGCCCACATCCTTAACAAAATCTTTGCCGCGTTTTACTGCTTTGTTGAGCTTGCCAACTCCCTTTTCCAGATACGGGGCGGCGCGGCTATGTCCTTCTTCCGAAAGAATAGTGTATAAATTAAAGCCCTCGCACCAGAGTGCGAAGGCTGTGTATTATTTTAGCAAGTATTCTTTTCTGAATGGAATACCTTTCATACAATGGCGACAATAGAATTTTGGTTCAGAACATAGATAGTAAAGTGCTGGAGTCAAAAAAAGCAGCCTAGAATAGTAATTGATGCTGTCTCCTACCATAAGATCATGCACGATACGAGATCCTGTCATGAGTAGCAATACTGTTCCAAGTTGAGCATAGGTAACTGTTTTTATAACTTTTCCACATTCAATGCATTTGATTCTTTTTCTAAAAAGAACACAATAAATTAATGCTAAAACAAATATAATGACATTTAAATCTATGCTGAACATTTGTTAATTCCTATACTGCTTTTTAAAATTATCTATATGTTTATCTATGTCTTGACGTTGTGTGCGGAAGTTGTCCTCAATCTTTTGAGAGGCTTCATTCTTTGAATTCTTATCATCGTTAATCGCACCGATTAAACCGTTGAGCATACCTATTGAGCCACCAACCATTCCTTCAGCTAATCCGGCAGGCCCAAAATTCATGGCTCCATCAAGAGCTCGATCCGTTGCCTCTGCTTTAGCTTCCTTCATCATTTCATTGAATATTTTACGCTTTTTAGGACTGACATATTCCCCAAACTTAATATAGTCATCACCTTCACCTTGGAGAGTCTCACCCGCCTTAGAAACAGCTTCCAACGTAGCTTTTCCGCCTTCAGTAACAGCTTGGCTAACTCCGTCGTACACTTTTTCCAAAGATCCTTTCTCTTCTTTCTCAGCATCAGATGATTCTGCTTCAGATTCAGGGCTCTGTTTTTCAGCCTTCTCTTTTAGGGCTTGACGTTCCTTGCGCATATCCATGCCGGTAATGGAATGTTTTTTGTCCTCCGCTCCCGACTCCCCATCATCTTCTTTTCCATTGCGGCCTTTAAGCCCATCCCGGTCAACGAAGTTAATCGGATCATCGAGGCAGTAGCCGTACAGATCAACATCGCCGCCGGCGTAGCCAAGCGGATCGGGTGAGATGAATCTGCCGATGGTAGGGTCGTACTCACGGAACCCGAAGTGGATCAGGCCGGTATCGGGATCGTACAAGCCGCCTGCAAAACCTAGCGCCGTGTCATATTCGGGGGCGCTGTTCTGTATCCTTCTTCCGAAAGAATCGTATAGGACTTCCTGTACACTGTTTCCTGATGAATCGGCAAGTGGGCTTTGGTGGGGGGGGCTAGGCGGTTGTGCGGAGGAGGATAATAAAACCCCGAACCGAGGTCCGGGGTTATGGTTAATCTTCTTCTTGCTGGGGGTAGTCTTCCGGGGTTTCTTTTAATTCTGGATGCCGCTCGTAAAATCCTTCGAGAGGTTCCAATTTAGCACCACATGAGTCACATGCTGCATTGTCTGGTGCTTTCCCTGCCATGTATACTTTTTGGCATTTGGGGCAGATGGTTTCTTCTTCTTTAGCGACCTTACGCATGTCGGATGACCGTTTGTATAGTAGGGCATACCAGACCCAAAAAAATCCAGCTCCTAACTGAGACCACCCTGCTATTTTCATGACGGGAATTCCTTTATAAAGGCTCCCGCCGTCTAGCGTAAATAGACCTCCTATTATGAACAAAAGTCCAAAAAGAATAAGAAATATTTTTCGATCCTTACTTAATCCTTCCGGCTTATTCTTTTGCATGACGCTGATTACCTTTTCGATTAGATTCTGTATGATTTTTGTATCTGGTGTATAGGTCATTTGCAACAGCAACACCTGCACCTCCTCGACTTTGAGAAGGTGGAAGTCCTTCAATAGCAGCAGTTGCACCATCTATAATGTCATTGGAATCAATATATTTTCCGATTCTACTGCTGCCTATTTTAGCCTCAGTTCTTTGAGCCACATCCTTAACGAAATCTTTGCCGCGTTTTACTGCTTTGCTGAGCTTGCCAACTCCTTTTTCCAGATACGGGGCGGCGCGGCTGGCACCCGCTGCTCCTGCTGACAAAGCTGCTTCACCACTAAGTGTGCCCCCTGCGATTGCAGCTGGCAGTAATGCCGCTCCTGTTGCTGTACCCCATATTCTTGGGTCATCTGCAATAGCTTCACCCGCTTTAGAAACAGCTTCCAACGCCGCTTTTCCGCCTTCAGTCACAGCTTTGCCTACTCCGTCGGAAATTTTTTCCAAAGCTCCTTTCTCTTCTTTCTCAGCATCAGATGATTCTGCTTCAGATTCAGGGCTCTGTTTTTTGGCCTTCTCTTTTAGGGCTTGACGTTCCTTGCGCATATCCATGCCGGTAATGGAATGGTTCTTGTCCTCCGATCCCGAATCCCCATCATCTTCCTTTTCACTGCGGCCTTTAAGCCCATCCCGGTCAACGAAGTTAATCGGATCATCAAGGCAATAGCCGTACAGATCAACATCGCCGCCTGCGTAGCCAAGCGGATCGGGAGATATGAATCTGCCGATGGTAGGGTCGTACTCACGGTACCCGAAGTGGAGCAGGCCGGTATCGGAATCGTACAAGCCGCCTGCAAAACCTAGCGCCGTGTCATATTCGGGGGCGCTGTTCTGTATCCTTCTTCCGAAAGAATCGTATAGGACTTCCTGTACACTGTTTCCTGCTGAATCGGCAAGGGTGGGGAGTTGGTGGATTAGGCGAGGTGGTCATGGCTGGTGGGGTAAGAACAGCCCTCGAACCGAGGTCAGAGGGCTGTTGGTTATGAGCTCTGTCTGTTATTTTAGTAGTTGATTTATTGTCTTACAGTTAGGACATCTGTATTCTTCTTTTTTGAAGAGAGAATAAATGAATGTCGCTCCAGCAAGATAACACATAAATGAAAGTCCCTTGCCATAAATAAAAATATTAACAAAGGACATTTGGGTAAATATGCAAAAAGTTACAATAACTATCGTCCTTTTAGGGATTGCTCCGAAGTTTTGATTACATTTTTTACATATAATCGACGTTGTCATTTTTGATAAAATAAAAGTTAAAACTGCAATAAAAACTATTTCTGCAACAGAGTATATTAAGTATGTCATTACTTTTTCTGTGGTGTTTTAAAATTTTTATTTGATTTTTCCATAAGTTCACGTAAACGCTTTTGATCTTCTTCGCTAATTCCTGTTGACTCAGAAATTGCTCGTCCGCCCACTTTGTAAAGCATTCCCACAGATCCTCCGGCAAATGCCCCTGTGACTGCTCCTGCAGCAGTCCCCCATGGGCCTAAAGTGCTACCGTAAGCAGCTCCTGGCCATACTCCCTTTTTGGCTCCATCCCATGCAGCCTCACCGAGGTCTCCCAAGGTTAACTTAGATTCCTTTTTTTTCTGCGTTTCACGGGCTTCCCGATCCGCACCAGCAATCTTTTTCTTAATTGGTGCAGGGCTGGAGTTGTCAGCACCGGCTAGTTTGCTATTTGATTCCTGCTCCTCCGATTCCGAATCCCCATCATCTTCTTTTTCACTGCGGCCTTTAAGCCCATCCCGGTCAACGAAGTTAATCGGATCATCTAGGCAATAGCCGTACAGATCAACATCGCCGCCGGCGTAGCCAAGCGGATCGGGTGAGATGAATCTGCCGATGGTAGGGTCGTACTCACGGAACCCGAAGTGGATCAGGCCGGTATCGGGATCGTACAGGCCTCCGGAAAAATCTAGCGCCGGATTATTATATCAATTTGTCTAGTGACTTCAGGATCAATGACAACAAAACCGCTGGTGATGAAGCCACCAGGCATTCTGTTTTGCAAAATTTTCTCTATGCGCCCCAACAGAAGTCCAGTGCGTATCGCCGATCAGGTGTTGAACTCGATCCATCGTACCATTAAACTTTGTAGATAGTGACTTATGAAATCATGACAGATGTGGAGGCATGAAATCTCCTTTTGAGCTGGGAGTATTAATTTTTAGCATGAGCGAGTATTATTTTTTCGTAGTATTTTTTTTCAGCCGCGTATTTAACGACACATCCCCATTTTGAACTTGAAAGATAAAATGAATTGAAGTTCTTAGCACAGATAAGGTCAAGGATATAATTTTTCTTAACGCTTTTTACTTTCTCAATGGGGACCTTGAACTTAAAAATACTGAATTGAAGCGTTATCACTTCGTTTTCGTATTCCGCGAGAACAACTCCGCTATATATGGACATCAACAAAAAAATACAGCTACCAAGAATAAACCACAGTCCAAAGGCAGTTCCTGTTGTTAGCATGTAGATTCCTGTCAGAATGAAGATAGCCGTCATTAATAATGCGACGTGGTTGTATAATTTAATTAGTGCCATAATCTGGTTTCATAGAGTTTTATGTCTTTAAAGACTCGACAGTTTCTTTGATTGTTTTATAGCTATTTGAGTCTTTCTCGTACAACACCACGTATCTTCTATTCGAAATTGTCCGCATATAAAACCCCAGAACATCTTTGGGACAATAGAAATCAATGATGTCTGAGGTTTTAATTTCCTCAATTTCGCTGAATTTTATTCTTTTCTTTAGATACGAAAATTTTATAATTACCCCCTCATCATCAACTACATGAACAAGGCCATTGAATTTAAATGACAAATACAAGATTACAACAGCCACGGGAGACCAATACAACGGAAACAAATTAGACTTAGCAATACCGATCAAAGTAAAAAAAAACCAAGCCATCACAAAACCAAATATGCCATGATGAAACAGTTTTGTTTCGAACATTCCCTTACCTTAAGTTAAATACGGGGGAGCTCAGTGCTCCCCCGAAATTGATTACCACCTGACGCTTGTTCTGGGAGGAATGCTTGGTTTAGCTTTTCTGCCCTTATTGATTCGTGCCAGATTTTTATCGACTTGCTCTGCATACTCGTCAAAAGGCGGATTAAATTTAACGAGTGTCTTCGTGTAAGTCTTCCCGGTATTGGTTACAGGTAGCCCGTACTTGGAAGTTTTAAGCCCGACTCCTACATCTACTGCTGTAGAGTTGCTGGTCTTGCTAAAATTTTTAGTATACCCGGCATTCACTTTTTTGCCGGGGATGTTCAACCCGCCTCGTGCATAAGTCCCGCTTCCTTCCATTTCTTCTGCATTTTGGGCTGTTGATTTTTCAGCACTGACATTCAGCCCTATGCCACTATCATTTGACGCTCCAACCCTACCTTCGACAAGAAGAGCGGCATTCTCTTTATCGAAATATGCCAGTTTACCGCTTACTCCTACCTCACCACCAAAACCGGAAAGATCAACGCCAGCCCCTACTGCATACGAACCATCCTGCGAATCATCTTTGGTATCTTGATCATTTTTCTTAGATTTTTGCTCGTTGTTTTTTTCGTCTTGTGAATCTTTCTTCTCTTTGTCATTAGTAGATTCCTCTTCGTCCTCCTCACTCGCCTCACTGGTCTCACTCAACCCCAGCCGGTCAACGAAGTTAATCGGATCATCGAGGCAATAGCCGTACAGATCAACATCGCCGCCGGCGTAGCCAAGCGGATCGGGTGAGATGAATCTGCCGATGGTAGGGTCGTACTCACGGAACCCGAAGTGGATCAGGCCGGTATCGGGATCGTACAAGCCGCCGGCAAAACCTAGCGCCGTGTCATATTCGGGGGCGCTGTCCTTTATCCTTCTTCCGAAAGAATCGTATAGGACTTCCTGTACACTGTTTCCTGATGAATCGGCAAGGGTGCTTTGGTGTGGGGGCGAGGCGGTTGTGCGAAGGGGGATAATAAAAACCCCGAACCGAGGTCCGGGGTTATGGTTAATCTTCTTCGTGCTGGGGGTAGTCTTCCGGGGTTTCTTTTAATTCTGGATGCCGCTCGTAAAATCCTTCGAGAGGTTCCAATTTAGCACCACATGAGTCACATGCTGCATTGGCTGGTGCTTTCCCTGCCATGTATACTTTTTGGCATTTTGGGCAGATGGTTTCTTCTGTCTCATGATCTTTATCAGAACTGAATGATTCTTCTTTTCTTGTTCTCCATAAATAAATTAGTATGATGGATCCGATAACGAATTGTATATACCCAACAAAGTTATATACTTCAAAACCTTTATATTTTCCTCCTCCAGTAATAGGGGTCAGCACTCCAGAAAAGAAAAAAGCCCAGCCTGCCAAAATTAAGGTGAGTCTGTCGGCTCCGCCTTTTGCTGTTTCATTTTCTCGTTTTCCCTTTCTATTTTTTTTCATGGGTCTTTTTCGATTTAGCTGTTTTCTCAATTAAGTATTTGCCCGCGCTTACTGCTCCTCCTAGAGTTGGAGAAGGGGGTTGATTGTCGATAAGTCCTGTAGCTGCCTCACCGACCTTTTCAAGGTCTAATTGGTACTTTGTCCCAATCTTACTTGTCCGTATATCGATGTCAGCTTTTCTGCCCACATCCTTAACAAAATCTTTGCCGCGTTTTACTGCTTTGCTGAGCTTGCCAACTCCTTTTTCCAGATATGGGGCGGCGCGTCTGGCACCCGCTGCTCCTGCTGACAAAGCTGCTTCACCACTAAGTGTGCCCCCTGCGATTGCAGCTGGCAGTAATGCCGCTCCTGTTGCTGTACCCCATATTCTTGGGTCATCTGCAATAGCTTCACCCGCTTTAGAAACAGCTTCCAACGCCGCTTTTCCGCCTTCAGTTACAGCTTTGCCTACTCCGTCGGAAATTCTTTCCAAAGCTCCTTTCTCTTCTTTCTCAGTATCAGATGATTCTGCTTTAGATTCAGGGCTCTGTTTTTCTGCCTTCTCTTTTAGAGCTTGACGTTCCTTGCGCATATCCATGCCGGTAATGGAACGGTTTTTGTCCTCCGATCCCGAATCCTCCTCACTCGCCTCACTGGTCTCACTCAACCCCAGCCGGTCAACGAAGTTAATCGGATCATCGAGGCAGTAGCCGTACAGATCAACATCGCCGCCGGCGTAGCCAAGCGGATCGGGAGATATGAATCTGCCGATGGTAGGGTCGTACTCACGGAACCCGAAGTGGATCAGGCCGGTATCGGGATCGTACAAGCCGCCGGCAAAACCTAGCGCCGTGTCATATTCAGGGGCGCTGTCCTTTATCCTTCTTCCGAAAGAATCGTATAGGACTTCCTGTACACTGTTTCCTGATGAATCGGCAATAGTAAAAATGCTGCCTGATTGATCCGTTGCGAAGAGGAATACCTGATCATTACGGACCATCCCCATGCAGCGACCGTGTTCATTGTAATGAAATCTGCTGAGACCTCCCGCATCTTCAACCGCCGCAAGGGTGGTCAGATCTTTCCAAATGTAGCGCTGTATCAGCTGACCGTTGACGTATTTGGCAGTCCTGAAGCCGCGTTCATCGAAGCGGTATTCGATGTCTGTTCCATCCGGCAGATGTACTTCGCAGAGTTGCCCGGTTTCCAGATATTCGTAGCTGGTTATACCTTCGGGGGAATTTTTTTCGGACAGGTCGCCATCGGCATCATATGAATAGGCTGTTGCTCCGGCACGGATCAATTGGCCGAGATCGTTGTACCTGTATTCCTGCTTCTCACCACCTGCTATTTGCGAGAACACGCGCTGGCCCAATCTGTTGTAACGATATACTTCAACGGGCTCGCCACAATAACGGACGGACTGAAGCCGACCATCTTCATCGTACTGGTATTCCAGAACGTGGCTGGACTGCTCTGATACGAGGATTTTATCTTCGATTCTGAGATTGTCATCGCGGTTCACGGCCAGTACTGCGTATGGGCTTTCAGTTTCGGGGGTCAGGAATTGGAGCACTTCGTCGCCTATTTCTTCGATGCTCACATTATCACGCTGCATCTCATCGCGAATTGACTGACCTGTTCCTGTCTGGGGTGTTCCGGGCTTTATTCTGGTCTTGGGACCTCCGATATGTTTTTTATATTCGTTATTAACTTCAAATCCATACGTTGTTTTTTTCAATTTCTGCACCACAGGAAGATCGGGATTTTCTTCCATGAACTTAGCGTGGATCATACGTTTAAGCTTTGCGTGCATGGCTTTGGATTCTTCCCACTCATTATTTTTTCGGTCCCATCTGCATTTGACTTCCGGTTTCATCATGGAAGGGTACATGCGGTCACCGGTTGAGAATTCGGCGAAATCAGGCCTTGGCACGGCCAGTTCCTCACCTGTTCTGCGGTCCACGATTTTCCATAGATTTTCAATCTGCATCTCTGCCGGTTCAGTTTCACCGTAAAGCACCTGTCCTGCTGTCAGCTCACTGCGCGGTCTTGGTTCCATCCGATAATTTTTAAGCGATTTCATGCTGTCCTCCAGTTAAAATAGTTTAAGGGGAGATGCTTTGAACCACCGCGATTCAAGGCTATTCTCCCGCATCCAAATGTAATTTATCTGGTAGGGCGGACATGTTTCAGGTGGTTCAGGTCCGCTTTCGCTCAAAAATTGGTTTATATGTGTTAAATCTAACACATTGCAATTATTGACTTTATTTTGGAGGTGGGATTCTATGGGATAATCAATGAAATTGTCAGGCTTTTTGCGGATTTTGAGGTCTGACTTAAACTGTGGAGGTTCCATGAATATTTCACGGCGAGGGTTCATGAAACTTGCGGGCGTAAGTGTTGCAAGTATCGGTATGAGCCAGCTGGGACTCGATCTTTCCCCGACGCAGGCTTATGCCGCCGGGCTTAAGATCAAGGGCGCAAAGGAAGTTATTTCCATTTGTCCGTTCTGTTCAGTCAGCTGTCATTTCATCGCTCATGTGAAGGATGGCAAGATCGTCAGCACCGAGGGTGATCCTGATTATCCGGTAAGTGAAGGTGCGCTTTGTGCTAAGGGTGCGGCTATGCTTTCCATGCATAACAGCCACCACCGCATTGAAAAGCCGCTTTATCGTGCCCCTTACGGCACTGAGTGGGAAGAAAAAAGCTGGGATTGGGTGCTGGACCGCATCGCCCGGCGCGTTAAGGAAACACGTGATGCAGACTTCAAACGGTTCAATGATAAGGGCCAGGAAGTCAACCGTGTAGAATCAATTTTTCATCTGGGTACATCACAGATGGATAATGAGGAGTGTGCAGTCGTCCATCAGGGGGTGCGCGGCCTCGGCCTGGTGCATTTTGATCACCAGGCACGTATCTGACACAGCGCAACAGTTGCGGCTCTGGCAGAGTCGTTCGGGCGCGGTGCGATGACCAACCACTGGTGCGATATCGAAAACGCGGATTCTATCCTTATCATAGGTAGTAACGCCGCTGAGCACCATCCTATCTCCTTTAAATGGGTATTGCGGGCCAAGGACAAAGGCGCCAAGGTTATGCATGTTGACCCAAAATTCTCACGAACCTCCGCGAGATGTGATTTCCATGTACCTCTCAGGTCCGGTACTGATATCGCTTTCATGGGCGGTATGATCAATTATGTCCTTGAGAATGACCTTTATTTCAAGGAATATGTCGCCAATTACACTAACGCTGCCTTCATCGTCGGTAAGGATTTCAAATTCTCTCGCGGATTGTTTTCCGGCTATGACGAGAAATCCCGTAAGTACGACAAATCCCAGTGGGCTTTTGAGCTGGATAAAGACGGCGTTCCCAAGCGTGATGAATCCCTGAAACATTCCCGCTGCGTATTTCAGCAGCTTAAGAAGCATTATTCCCGCTATTCCCTTTCCAAAGTTTCCAAGACCACAGGTGTATCAAAGGATAACCTGCTCAAGGTCTATAAGGAATACAGTGCCACGGGTAAGCGTGATAAAGCCGGAACGATTATGTACGCACTGGGCTGGACTCAGCACACGGTCGGCGTACAGAACATCCGTTCCAGCGCAATCCTGCAGCTTCTTTTAGGTAATATAGGTGTCGCGGGCGGCGGAATTAACGCCCTGCGCGGTGAGCCGAACGTACAGGGTTCTACCGATCACTGTATTCTCTGGCATATCCTGCCCGGTTACCTGCCCATGCCCAAAGCCAGCATGGGATCGTTTGAAGAGTACACCAAAGCCACAACCCCGGTCTCACATGACCCGCAGAGTGCAAACTGGTGGCAGCACAAACCCAAGTATATGGCTTCATTGCTTAAGGGATGGCGTGGCGAGAATGCCACGGCTGATAACGGCTTCGGCTATCAGATGCTGCCCAAGGCCGATGACGGTGAAGATTACTCATACCTCTTCATCTTCGACCGCATGTATCGTGGTGAGATCCGGGGCGGATTCGCATTCGGAACCAACCCGGCCATGAGTGTTCCCAACTCCAACAAGGTCCGTAAGGCTCTCGATAACCTCGACTGGCTGGTCGTGGGCGAGATTCACCATACCGAGACTTCTGAGAACTGGCACCGTCCCGGTGTTGACCCGACCAGTAATAAGACTGAAGTCTTCATGCTGCCGTCTGCTCAGCGTGCGGAAAAAGCCGGTTCAATCAGCTCCTCCGGGCGCTGGCTGCTCTGGCATTACGAAGCATGTCGCCCGATGGGTGAATCAAAGAGCATGGGTGAAATGTACGTGGATATCATCAACCATGTCCGCCGTCTCTACGATAAAGAGAACGGTGTATATCCCGAAGCTCTGCTCAGTCTGGACTGGCCTGCCTACTATGATGCCGAGGATGTCGCCCAGCGCATCAACGGTCGTTTTACCAAGGACGTTGAATTCAAGGGTAAAAAATACAAAAAGGGCCAGCAGGTTCCTTCATTTGTAGCCCTTACGGATGACGGCGCTACCTCTTCCCTGAACTGGCTGTACGCAGGCAGTTACACTGAGGAAGCAGGCAATAAAGCCAAAATCCGTAGTCTGAAACAGACACCAATGCAGGCGAAGATCAATCTGTATCCCAACTATGCATGGTGCTGGCCTGTCAACCGGCGCATCCTCTATAACCGCGCATCCGTAGACCTTAATGGTAAGCCTTACGCTCCTGAAAAGGCTGTCATTGAATGGGACGGTTCCAAGTGGATAGGTGATGTGCCCGATGGCGGCTGGCCTCCGATGGCAACCGGAAAGGGACGCTATCCTTTCATCATGCGTAAGGAAGGTCACGGTCAGCTTTACGGTCCCGGCCGTCAGGACGGTCCTTTCCCCGAGCATTACGAGCCGGTGGAAACTCCCATCACACGGCATCCGTTCTCAAGCCAGCTTAGCAGCCCGGTCTACAAATTCACCGACAGTGATATGGATAAACTGGCTGACCCTGCTGATAAACGTTTCCCCATTGTACTTACCACCTACAGCCTCACCGAACACTGGTGCGGTGGTGGAGATACCAGAAATACCGCTGTCCTGCTGGAAGCGGAGCCTCAGCTTTATGTGGAAATGAGTCCCGAGCTGGCTAAGGAAAAAGGTATCGAAAATGGTGACGGTGTCATTGTGGAAAGTATCCGCGGCAAGGTTGAAGCTATTGCCATGGTTACCGTGCGTATGACTCCATTCGAGATAAAAGGTGATACCGTCCACGAAGTAGGTATGCCTTTCTGTTTTGGCTGGACAACCCGTGGCTGTGGTGACTCCACCAACCGTCTTACCCCGTCAGTTGGTGACCCGAATACCACTATTCCTGAATTCAAGGCCTCTCTGGTGAATGTTCGCAAAGCGAAAAAACTCACCGAGATCGAAGAATAACCCGCAACCAAGGAGTAAAACATGCCTAAAGCATTCTTTGTCGATACCTCAAGATGTACGGCTTGCCGCGGTTGCCAGGTTGCCTGTAAGGAATGGCATGGTCTGCCCGCAGTAAAAACAAAACAACGCGGTTCGCATCAGAATCCACCTGATCTGAATCCCTTCACCTATAAACTTGTCCGATTCAGTGAGCACCGCATCAACGGCAAGGTCGAGTGGTATTTCTTCCCCGACCAGTGCCGTCACTGCGAAGTTCCTCCCTGTAAGGACATTGCCGATTCATACGTAACTGGCGCGGTCATAAAGGACGAAGATACCGGAGCGGTAATCTTCACTGATCAGACCAAGCGACTTGGCGCTGATGAATGTGTTGAAATGACAGACGCGTGTCCCTACAATATCCCGCGTCGAAATTCCGGAACCGGTTTGATGAGCAAATGCGATATGTGTATTGATCGGGTTCAGGCCGGTCTGATTCCTGTTTGCGTCAAGACCTGCCCCACGGGAACCATGAACTTCGGTGATCGTGAAGAGATGCTCGAACTTGCTGAAAAGACCTTGACCAAGGTTAAAAAAGAGTATCCCGAAGCTGCAATAATCGATGCTGACGAAGTAAACGTCATCTATCTGGTTATGAATAAACCTGAACTCTATTACGAGTACGTTACCGCGGATGCCTCAGGCGTCGGCAACGGCGTAACCCGCAAAGAGTTCCTCGCTAATCTCACCAAACCTGCAAAACGCTTGTTTGGATAATTAGTTGCCTCCGGCGGCTGGGGAAGGGAAACTTTTGGGAAAAGTTTCCCTTCCCCAGACCCCATCCCTTCAAAACTTTTTAGTAGGGCTTCGCCGTTGGGGATGATGAAATGGGGTTGAATTAAAATAAAACAAATTTCTACAGACTTTCGTTACCGGACGCGAAGCAGAATAAAACGTTTTGGGAGCCTTAAACCCTTTTGGAAAAGGGTTTAAGGCTCCCGGCAGGGTCGCCAAAGGCGAAATCTTTCGAAAATAGCGCGTAGCGCATCAAATATTTCAGGAGCATGATTAATGGGTAATAAGAAGAAACATGATGTGCAGGCGGGATTACTGGCTTTACGTAAGAAAATGCCTGCCCTTGAGAATATTTTCGATGCCTTCGGGCCGCTGGTTGTGGCTTTGGAGAAGGCTGACGATCTGCTTCTCGACTGGGACGGCTATGTTTTACCAGAGGCTTATGCACCCCGTTTCGAGCAGGGGGTACCGCTGATGACGGATATGGATCTACCTCAGTTTGGTGCTAAGTACCGTGAAGTTTTTATGCTTATGGTGGATGCAATAGCTGAGGGGCTTCCCGCTATTTCCGCTCAGGTTGATGACATCAGGCAAGTTGCTGAGGTTGCGGATGATTTTGATAATTTAGCCAAATTCCTTTGGTTTGAGAAAGAGAAACAGCTGCATAAATTATTTGATAAATGGAAAGTCTCTGGTCAGATTCTGGCTTTTATCGGCACTTTGGCGCTGAAACCTTTCATGGTCGCCATGGAGCCAAAGGCAGCCGCGGCAATTGCGAGTATGGCCTGGCACAAAGGCTATTGTCCGGTCTGCGGTACTTTTCCCGATCTTGCTCTGCTCCGTAAATCCGGCGACGACAACGCCTATTTGAAATCACACGGAGGTCAGCGCTGGCTGCATTGTTCATGCTGCGGTCATGAATGGCGCTTTAAGCGCAACACCTGCCCGTGGTGCGAAAATGAAGATCATGAAAAACTGCGTTATCTTCAGGCTGAAGAACGTCAAAACGAGCGGGTCGATGTCTGCGATAACTGCAAGCATTATTTTGTAACCATCGATACTCGAGAACTTACCGATCAGCCCGATCCGCGTGTAGCACCGCTTGGCCTTGTTCATCTGGACATTAAAGCGCAGGAAGAGGATTACCGTCCTATTGCTGAAATGCCTTGGAATGTTCTTTAGATTTTTGGAGATTTGAAACGTGAAACCGCCGCACTCATTCGAGGTTGTGGCGGTTTTTTTATTGGCAGGAAATATCATTGCCCGCGATTAAATCTGCAAGCACATGATTTTTTTCGGTCTGATCAGGGAACTTGAGTAGATAAATGCAGTTCCAATTCCCTTCCCACAGACAATCCTGTTTCGGGGGATCGGCAAGGATTTCTTTGAAATTTTCAGCCGCCCCGGCATAGAGCATATTGACTTGAAAGCCGGACCTGTGTCCGCGCGGGTGGGTGTAGGAAAGAATGTAGATGCCGCCGTATTCAGGGATAGGACGGGTTTTGGCAAATATTCCGAAGTGATATTCTTTTCCCGATTTTCCGGTGAATATCCATTCTTTTTGTTTGAACATTTCTCCTCCACCCGTCACCCCTGAACCTGAGCTTACTTATATTTCGGTTCAGGGGTGATGTCTTTTGGGTTCCGAATTGAAATTTATTTAGGAATTGCCGCACGAAGTTTTTTAATCGTGCCGCCAATGTCGTCGGCTCCGACAATTTCTGTGACCAGAGCCACGCATTTTGCTCCCCGGTTCATTACTTCCGCGATATTGTGTTCTTTTATGCCGCCGATGGCTACGAAGGGGATATCAATATTTTTGACCACCCAGTCGAGGTATTCAAAGCCGACCGGATCAACCACATCTTCTTTGGTGTAGGTTTTGAAAATGGGACCTACTCCGATGTAATCCACGCCTGCTTCAACTGCGGCGAGGGCCTCCTCGGGAGTGTGGGTGGAAAGGCCGATTGCCATTTCCTCACCAATCAGCTTCCGTACTGCCTCTACCGGAAAATCTTCCTGACCGATGTGGATGCCGTCTGCTCCGACCATCATAGCGAGATCAATGTCGTCGTTGACGATGAAGGCGGCTCCGGCTTCACGGGTCATGCGGCGTATTTCCATGCATTCTTCGTATTTCTGCCCGGATTTAATCTCTTTTTCACGGTACTGAATCAGCTTGATACCGCTATCGAGCATGGCTTTGACCACTTCAACATTAGAGCGGT
This sequence comes from Maridesulfovibrio sp., assembly GCF_963676065.1. Taxonomy (NCBI): domain Bacteria; kingdom Pseudomonadati; phylum Thermodesulfobacteriota; class Desulfovibrionia; order Desulfovibrionales; family Desulfovibrionaceae; genus Maridesulfovibrio; species Maridesulfovibrio sp. The sequence continues at coordinate 2,203,530 of NZ_OY780933.1, forward strand.
TTTTAGAAAATTTGAGGGCGGTTAAGCAGTAAATATCAGTATCGAGTATGTTTTTGCGGGTGATTTTTGTTTCGCTCATTGTTCGTTTCCTTAATTGGTTTCGTGGAATTTTTTCAGGTAATAATCGAGAACAATATCTGCCTGTTTTGCCGCACAGATTGCAACTCTAGGCGAAAATGGCGGGGTCTCGGCGTTGCACTCGGTTTTCATATCACCGACAATGTAAAAGTTGTCTCGGACCTTGCGGGTTTTGATTTCATCAGAGTTGCCCGCTCCGCCCATGCCGGAAGCTGTTATCAGCAGCTTGCCCGTGGGCAGGAAACTTTCCACCAGTGCTTTTTTGGCAGCGGCGTCATCAAAAGCCTCGACTATCACATCGCAACCGTCAAATATATCGTGCACGTTTTCGCGAGTTACAGCAGTAGTATTAGTAGTGATGTCGAGGTTCGGGTTGATGGACTTCAGATTTTCACACAGAGCATCAACCTTGCTGCGGCCCAGTTGGTTTATGAAGTAGAACTGGCGGTTAAGGTTGGACTTCTCAATGCGGTCAAAATCAGCAATGACGAAATTTTTGAAGCCGCTGCGGACCAGATGCACGGCGCAGTTGGAGCCTAAACCCCCGGCTCCGGCAATACCGATGCGGACCGTTTGCAGGTAGCGCAAACAGTCCTCACCGAGATATTTTGCTATGCCTTGCTCAGCGTGGTTCACGATGCTTCCTGCAGGGGATGCCAGTCTTTGAAGACAGGCTGATAGCCGTGGTTGCGCAGCATTTCACACATTTCATCAACACTGCGACCATCGCTGATATCGAACTGGCCTACTTTCTCCTGTTCCTCTTCATCTGCGTGACCGCCGACTTCGGTGCAAACTCCCGCTGACATGCGGGTTACACCAAGCGGAAGGATGTTCTCGCGGAAATCGGGTGCTTCACGGGTGGAAACAGTAATTCCGCAGCGGGGCAGGAAAATACGCAGGGCCAGCATGTTCTGGACAAGTGCGGTATCATTTACCAGTGATTTGGGCGTAAAAGCATCGCCCACATGTGTGCGGATGCGCGGCAGGGAAACTGCAATGTCGACTTCAGGATAATTGTTTTGCAGGTAGGCGGCGTGGATGCCTGTTTTCAGTGCGTCATGCCGCCATTCGTCAAGTCCGAGCAGGGCGCCGATGTTGACCACGCGCATTCCTGCCTTGCAGGCCCGTTCCGGTGCATCGAGACGGAAGCGGTAATCGTGCTTGGGGCCTGAAGGGTGCAGGGTCGGATAAAGCTCTTCATTGTAAGTTTCCTGAAACATGGTCATCCCGTCCACACCGACCTCTACCAGCCGGGAATATTCTTCTTCGGTCATGGCATAGATTTCAATGGCAACGGATGGAAAATGTCTGCGCAGAATTTTCACTGCGGATTCAATGTATTCAGGAGATGATTTAGCGCGTGCGTCACCGGTCAGTATAAGTAGTTGCTTAAGTCCGGTTGCGGCGATGGCTTTTGCTTCCGCTTCCAGTTCAGCGGGGCCGAGCTGTGAACGGGGTATGTTATTTTTAGTGTTGAAGCCGCAGTATACGCATCTGTTTGTACAGAAATTTGCCATATAAAGCGGGGTGAAAAGTTGGATGGTCCTGCCGAAATTCTGCAAAGTGAGCTGGCTGGCTTTGGCCGCCATTTCTTCCAGCAGGGGGATCGCCGCAGGGCTTAACAGGGCAAGGAAATCTTCCGGGCCGAGAGTTGTCTTGTTAAGGGCGCGCCTGACATCGTGTTCAGTTACGGAGCCGAATTGCTCGGCAAGGGGGGCGTCGTTGTATTCGGCGCAGATGGGATAGAAGCTCATTTTATTTATCCTTGGTGCAGGAATCCGGTAAGGGGTGAGGATGCCTTGGCATGGCTGTGTTTTGCTCCGGGACCGGAGAGGTATGCTTCACGACCGGCTTTTACTGCGCGGCTGAAAGCTTTGCCCATGAGAGCTGGGTCACTTGCGGTGGCGATTGCGGTGTTTACCAGACAGGCGTCAGCTCCCATTTCCATAGCCTCGCAGGCTTCGGAGGGGCGGCCTATCCCGGCATCAACGATGATAGGCAGCTCAATTTCATCAATCAGGATGCGGATCATCTCACGGGTTTTGAGTCCCCGGTTGGAACCGATGGGAGCGCCAAGGGGCATTACGGCTGCGGCGCCGGCATCGACCAGTGAACGGGCGATATACAGGTCCGCGTTTACGTACGGCAGAACCACAAATCCTTCTTTAGCGAGGATCTCGGTCGCCTTGGCGGTTTCGTAACCGTCGGGCAGCAGGTATTTGTTATCAGAAATGACTTCGATCTTAATCCAGTTTCCGCAACCCATGGCCTTGGCAAGATGGGCGATTCGTACAGCTTCATCGGCGGTGCGAGCTCCGGAAGTATTGGGTAGGAGCTGCATGTTTTTGGGGATGAAGTCCATAACGTTTCCGGTTTCCGCTTCAAGATCAACCCGGCGCAGCGCCACGGTAATGATCTGGGAGCCGGAAGCTTCACAGACATCCGGGATTACGGAATCATCAGCGTATTTACCTGTTCCGGTAAGCAGACGGCTATTAAATTCAACGCCGCCCAATTTAAAGATATCATTGCTCATTTTAATCAGCCTCCGCCTACAAAGCGCAGTATTTCGAGGTGGTCCCCGTCGTTTATTTCGGTTGTGCCGTAATTTTCAGCAGGTATGATTTCCATGTTCAGCTCAATGACTACTGTCTCGGGTACAAGATTTTTCGATTCAAGGAGTTCTAGAACAGTCATGCTTGCGGTCAGTTCAGCATCTTTACCATTAAGTTTTACGATCATTTTCACTCCGTAAAAAAAAAGCTCACCATGTAGGTGAGCACAACAATAGATGGAACAATGTGAATCTATGTAAGCTTCCCTACGGCGGGATTAACCGCATCAGGTTCGAAGGGACAGGCGAAAACGCCATCTCAGCCAAATAAGGCACCCCCAGCTGCGGAAGAGAGTATGAAATTAGTCGGGCAGTGTAAAGGGAAAAAGAAAAGGGCGGAGATACAAATGTATCTCCGCCCTTAAAAATTGAGGGATAAATCTTATTTTTTGCCGCCAAAATACTCAGCATATTTAATAAAATAGATATGCTCGGCAATGTTGGTGATGTGGTCGCCGACGCGTTCCAGACAACGCATGGTAAAGAGCAGGGAAATGAAACCCTTACCTTCAAGATCTTCGGCTTCCACGCAATTTCTCATGCCTGTTACGCCTTCTTTGAACAGCGCGTCCACATTGCTGTCGCTGTGCCAGACATCAAGAGCCTTCTCAACACTGAGTTCCTTGAAGGCTTCAAGGATGGTGCCCAGCATGGCGGTCAGTTCCTGTCCCATGTGTTTCACGTATCCCAGATGCTGGGTGTGTTCTTCTGCAAAGCCCCGTTTGCCTTTCTTGGCAATGCTCTTGGCATAGTCGGCAATGCGCTCAAGGTCGGAGGCAATTTTGCTGGCAGTCAGGACGTAGCGCAGATCAGCGGCTTTAGGCTCCATCTTGGTGATGATCATAAGGGACATCTTGTCCACTTCGTGTTCCAGATCGTTTACCTTTTCATCCCTTTTGACAATGGCTTCGGCTTTCTCGGGATCGTTTTCCTCAAAAGTTTCAAGGGCCTTGTTCAGTTGCTCGAGTGCCAGATTGCCTAATTCAAGGACCAAAGCCTGAAGATCGGAAAGTTCCTCTTCGTAAACCTTCAGAGGATGGTGCATATCCATATAATCTACTCCTGCGCCCGGATCGGGCGGCTGCTCTTTATAATTAAGTGTCCGTCAGCTTTAAACATGCTTCGCCGTTATCATTTACGTGGTTTTTGTTACGAAAACGTGGCGGAACTGTTTCGGGGGAGTAGATATGTTTTTGTCAGTCTACCTATTACCTATTCTGCCTTGAGTTCGGTTCTGCTGCGTGAATCACCTGCAAAAGTACCGAGTACGAAAGCACTGAGGGACGCCGCCGTGGTGGGGACAATGGCGTGTATACCGCCCATGGCTGGTTTCATTATGGTCAGCACAATAAAGGTCCCGACGCCGATGACTATGGAAGCTATCGCGCCTGTGGAATTGGCTCTGTCCCAGTACAGTCCGATGACAATTGGGCACAGGAAGGCCGCTTCCAATCCTCCGAATGCGAAAAGATTGATCCAGACCAGCAGATCCGGCGGCTCTATGGCGGCGATAAAGACCATCAGGCCGACCACCACTGTAACGATCAGACTCATTTTTTTCAGGCTGACCAGAGTCATTTTGGATGCGTCATCCTTGAGACGGTAGTGAATGTAGAGGTCTTTGATGATCGCTGCGGAAACCAGCAGAAGCATGGAATCCACGGTAGACATGATAGCTGCCAGCGGTCCGGCAATAAAAATTCCGGCCCAGACCGGAGAGAGCAGCTCCACAATGAGTGAAGGCATCGCGAGATCGCCCGCCGGGAGTTCCGGGAGAATCGCCCGGCCGAGAGTTCCTGCTAGGTGAGCGCAGAGGATCATAAATCCGATGAGCAGGGTGCCGATGATCATGGCATCATGCATGGCTTTGGAGTCCTTGTAGCCCATGCAGCGCTGGGTTGTCTGAGGAAGTCCCAGAATGCCGATGCCGACCAGCACCCAGAAGGAAAGGGTGAATGGCTGCGGTACCGCGTTCTTCGGTCCGGTGGGTGTGATCAGTCCGGGATCAATCGCCTTGAGTGACTGGATACATTTTTCCATGCCGCCTCCCGCATTGATAACCGCCAGAAGGATGACCACTACAGCCACGACCATGACTATTCCCTGAATGGCGTCAGTTAAGACTACTGCCCTGAATCCGCCGATGGCGGTGTAAAGGATAACGCTTATGCCGAAGAGCACAAGACCCACAACATAAGGGTATCCGGTCACAGTCTGGAAAAGTCTTGCCCCGCCGATGAACTGAGCCAGCATGGCAGCCATGAAAAATACGATCAGGGCCACTGAGCAGAGGATGACCACTGCGTCGCTTTTGTATCTGGCGCGCAGAAAGTCAGTGATGGTTACAGAATCCGTCCTGCGGGCCATGATGGCAAACCGTTTACCCAGTATGCCGAGGGTCAGGAAAGTGGTGGGAACCTGAATCATGGCCAGCAGCACCCAGCTAAGTCCCAGTTTGTAGGCTACTCCGGGGCCGCCGACAAAACTGCTTGCACTGGTATAGCTGGCGATGATGGTCATAGCCAGCACCATGCCGCCCATGGATCTTCCGCCTATAAAATAATCTTCAATGAAACCCTTGGATGATTCTGTCGATTCAGATTTTTTACGCGCCCAGAGAGCTACGCCGAAGGATATTGCCAGATAAAAAATGACCGGGATGATGGTCAGCATGGTATCGCTCATGATTGTCCCTCTCCGGTTTTACGGCTTATTTCATCTTCGGATTCTTCCTCGAGGGGCATATGCTTGAACTTGAAACGGACAAGACCCCACAGGATGATAGTTATGAGTGGGTAACCGACAATGCAGCTGTAAAAGAACCATTCCGGCAGGCCGAAAATGTATTCATATTCTTCCGGGTCTCCGCTGCCCATGCCGTAGGAGCAGACATACCACCAGATAAAGTAAAGGGCATATGCCCCCAGTGTAAACAGGGCTTCTTTATTCGCCTGTGCAAATCGCCAGTCCTTGGTCTGTTTTTCCATGGTGCTTGGCCTCAAGATGAGATGTTTGTGGTTGCGTGAATCAGGCGTTCGGATTTGAGGATTAAGTGAACTGCTTATGACCGACGCCGCGGCTTGAGTGCCTGATGCCTGCGATAAAAGCAAGTTTTTTTGTGGTACGATCCATATTGCTATTTTATCTTTTCCATCTTGGCTGCCGCTTTATGCACAGCTTGAGCGGGCGTGGTTCCGTTGTGCAGGGTTTCATAGATCATTTCCGGGATGATTTTCTGCTCTGACGCTTGGGCCGCCTGCGGGATGATTTCTCCATTTACCAGACTGAAGCTTTTAATGTTATCAAATCCGGAGACTATCTCCCCTATTCTTTTGCGAGAATATTTTTGGAAAACTCCCTGAGCGTCACGATAGAATGACGGATCGGAAGTGATGTGTTTCAGCATGGGCAGCATGCCTCCGGGAACCATATGAAGCCATGTTATATAGGCATCATCCTGATACAGAAATTCTGCTAAACGCACAGCTGCCGCCTGTTTTTTATCGTTTCCTGTTTTTAGTAATCCAAGGGCATGGATCACACCGTAGGCTGCATTCTCAGTCCCGCGGATACTTGAAATCATTCCCGTGTTTTTGAGTAGCATGTAATCGTAATCGGCGCCGTTGAGTTCCTTGAAATTGTCTGTCCCCAGTGAATCCTGGGCTATTTCCGGGATGGCTAGATCGTCCATTATGAAAGATGAATAGAACATCATGGCCAGCCTGCCCTGCATGTAGAAATCACGGCCTCGCCACCATTGCGGTCCCGGCGGGGTGTAGCGGGAAAGCTCTTTGTAAAATTCAAGAGCATCGACCGTCTGAGCTGAATCAAATACAACTTTTCCCTTTTTATTGAATTCTGAAACTCCGGCGGAAAGGGCCAGATGCGTAAAAATCTGCTCGGCATACGAATCACCGCGGGTTCCGATAAGAATCCCGTACCGTCCGTTTAGCGGATCATGAAGAACGCGGGCTGCCTTAAGGATATTTTCCCAGCTGTCCGGCGCGGCTAGTTTTTTGTCGGCAAACCAGTCCTTACGGTACCAGATGCCCTGTATCCAGCCGTTGAACGGCAGACCGCAGTATTTATCACCCGTCCGGAATTTGTTCAGAGGACCGGCGAAGAAGTTCTTCCTGCCTACATGTTCAAGAACTTTGCGGGTGGTGCGGCTGTTCATCCATCCTTTTTTGTTGAAAGCCACAACTAGATCGGAGGAGCAGGTTATGATATCCGGTGAGTCTCCGTTCGCACGCGCGGCAGCGAGTTCCTTCGCTATCCTGTTTTCTTCCACTCCCCGGACGGTAACATTAATGTAGCGGTTGCTTATCCGGAAAGCTCGGACCAGATATTCTATTACGGCCTGTCTGTCAGGTGCTACTTCCGTGGTCCAAAGGGAGATGGATGTTCTGGCCTGCGCGACGTTACTGAGCATCAGGCAGATCATTGTGATCAGCAGTAAGCTGCAAATTTTATTTAACATTGAATCTGATCTCCCCCTGCCAGTCCTTTTTCGGAGGATGGGCCAGAAACTCACGGGTTAATTTCAGGTAATAGTCAGCCAACCGGTCGGGGCCGTTGGTATCGAGGTGATTAATGAGGAGCTTTTCCGCTTGGTTGAAGTCGCGTGCCAGTAAGGCTTCCAATGCTTTTTCCCATTGCAGGACCTTGGTTTTATCCTGCGGTCTGACCGCAAAACGGGCATATTCTTCTGTGCTGTCAGGGCAGGTTCCAAGAAGTTCATAGACACCGCAGCTATGAGCGGTTCCCTTGGGCATAACTCTTCCGGCAAAGCGGAACATGAATCTATCCCCGGCCAGAAGCTTGGTGGATTCACTGACCAGTATGTCGGTACCGAGATGTTTGTTCAGTCCTTCCAGGCGGGATGCAAGGTTTACCGCTGCCCCGATTGCCGTATAGGACATGCGGTCCGATGATCCTATATTGCCTACAACCGCTTCCCCGGTATGAAGTCCCAGGCGGGTCAGCATTTCCGGTTCGTTATGCGCCCGGCAGTTCGCATTGAATTTTGTCAGGGCGTCGCGGAAGCTCAGAGCGGCAAGGCATCCGTTACGGGCATGCTGCCTGTCATCGACCGGGGCGTTCCAGAAAGCCATGATAGCATCACCGATGTATTTGTCGATGGTGCCGTTGTTATCCAGGATTACACGGCTCATGCATTTAAGATAGCCGGTGATGGTTTCAGTCAGTTTCTCCGGGGGCATTGTTTCAGAAATGGAGGTGAAATCCTTTATGTCACTGAACAGGAAGGTCAGTTTTTTTCTTTCGCCTCCCAGTCTGGGAACAATGTTGTTTACAAGCATGGATTGCACCAGCGGACGGGGAATATATTTTCCGAAAGAATTAAGTGTACTGCGCATGGTTTCAGTTGCTTCGGAAAGATCACGGACTTCAACAATTCTTGATTTAATATCCACCTTTTTGTTTAATTTGAATTGGCGGATGTTATCTACGCTGCGGGTAAGTTCAATCAGCGGTTTGCTCAATTTTCTGGCAACCAGATGAATGAGTGGAAGAAAAAGGATCAGAATTCCCAGTGAGACGAACAGGGCCCTTGTTCCTATTTCTGCAATTGGCTTTGTGAAGAAAGCTTCCGGGACTGTGATAGCGACAAAGAGTTTTTTCCCATATTCTGAGGGGAGAGGGTCGACCAGCGATATATATTTTTCTCCGTCAACATTCAGTTGCTGGATATGTATGGTCTTCCCGGGGTGTTTTTGCTGATTTAAAACCAGTGAATCAAGGACCGGGTTTTTAAGTCCGGTAACTTTAGGGCGGTCCAACTTACTGTTGGCTTTTGAGTATATGCTGCTGCGCATCTTTTCCATGTCGTGGTAACCGTAGAGATCACCTGATTTTTCAAAAATCATGATTTCGGAATTTTTGCCGACCAGCTCTTTTTTCATGAATATAGAAAGATTGGCCAGCGAGATATCCACCCCGATTACTCCGGGCACTGGGCCGTCGAACCTGCGTGATACTGTCAGCCCCGGTTCGCCGGAAAGAGCGAACATATATATGTCGCTCAGTACGGCCTTGTCGGTAATTTTTGCGCTGCGGTACCATTCGCGGATTCTAGGATCGTAGCTCGGGTTGCTGTCTGAATTCGAGCCGACTGTCACGAACCCTTTGTCCATATATCTGGTAAGTTCATATCTTCTTCCGCTGGGAAGATGCCCGAGAGTCTGAGTATACCATGCAGCATTTGCGGGGATGTTTTTTTCTTTTTTCATTTTTTCCCGGTTTCGCAGGGAGGAAATCAGGAAAAAGTCACCATCCGCAAAGCCGATGAAAATTGATGTGAAATCATTGTGTTCCTGAAGGCACTTGAAGAAAGCATTACTCATTGGATGGGAATGCAGGGAAGGTTTCTCTTCAATCTCATTGAAGCCGACATAGGTGTTGACTGTCATAAATGCACTGTCGAAAATGCTTTGGGTTCGTTCACCTATAGCTGCCCCGGTCTGCTTAACCAACTGTTGTGCCGAAAAAATAGCAATGCGTGAATTCTGGATGTAGCCATATGCTATTATGCAAAGTGCGATTGTGCACATAAGAATTGTAAATACGGTTAAGATGTTTAAATATAGTGGTATGTTCTTTTTCATAGAGTATGCTCGCAATTGCAGACATCATTGGTTTTATCTAACTTAGATATACTCGTGTTAAAATAAATCTCAATATTTAATTCAATTACAGGCTCTCCTGTGGCATATTTAAATAATAACCCGAACTGCATGGAGGAATTATAATGAGGAGCTGGCGTATTGCTATGGCTGTGAAATTATGTCTGGTTTTGGCAGTCTTACTTGTTTTGCCCGGATGCAGTGAAAAGAAACCCGAACAGAAAAAAGAGTTGTTGGTATATTGCGGCATCACCATGATTAAACCGATGACTGAGATAGCGAAAGTCATTGAGCGGGAATACGGATGCAAAGTTCTCATTACCAAAGGCGGTTCCGGTAATCTTTTACGCTCCATTAAATCTAATATGCTGGGCGATCTTTATCTGCCCGGCTCCAGTTCTTACATACAAACCTGTTTTGAAGAGGGATTGGTTACGGATACCGCCCATGTGGGATTCAATAAAGCTGCGATGATGGTGAAAAAAGGAAATCCTAAAGGAATCCCCGATTCTTTGGACAGCCTTACAGACAGCAATTTACTGGTGGCTATCGGCAACCCTGAAAGTGGAAGTATAGGCCGGGAAACTAAGAAAATTCTGGACAGGAAAGGCATTTTTTCCAAGGTCGCAAGTAATGTGGATAAGGTTACAACTGATTCAAAGGATCTCATTCGTTTACTTAAGGATGATGAAGCTGATCTGGTGATTAACTGGTATGCTACGTCGACATGGCCAGAGAACAGGGACAGCGTAACCGTTTTGTCTATTCCTGAAGAATATGCAGGTAAAAAGAAGCTTGTGCTCGGCCTGCTAAGGTTTTCCCGCTATCCTGATATCGCTAAATCATTGATGAAATATGCATCAGGAGAAGAGGGTAGGGCTATTTTTAATAAATACGGATTATATGATGTTAAGTAAGAAGATACCGGGACTTTTTAAGGAACAGGTAACCGCTAAGGTGCTTTTTCTATGTATGATTTTTTTTCTGGTTTTTTTCGTAAATTTTGTCGTCGACCGGGTTCAACTCAGTACTTTTGCGCGATATGATCGGGAAATTCGTAACCAGCAGGCTCGTTCCGACCTCGGGAAAGCCATCATGCATCGACTGCTGATGATTGAGCTTGGTGTGGAACGTATGGTGAATTACAATGATTTACGTAAAGTGGATTTGTCCATAGGTGACATAAACCATAGTCTGGATAAGCTGGGTAATATTCTGAATGTGTTGCAGCATGGCGGATCTTTCACGAATATTTTTCCGGCTAATTTTTATGATGTCGACGAAGTTTATGAGCAGATAGATTTCCACAGGGACGAAGGGGCCGGCTATGTGATGGAAGCCATTGATCTGAACCCCAAAATCTTTGAACTTGAAGAGGCTATAAACAGTGTCGTGTACATGATGCGGGATCTGCTTGGCAGAGAAAATGTGCCTACCCTCGGAAAGATTCATTCCATACTGAACTATCGTATCCTGCAGATAGATGCTTTAATTCTCAGGGCAAGGGAATCCACCGGTAAGATCTTCAATGAGACAGAGGTTGAAATTAACCGCCTTAAAAGGCTTAGAGATGAATCTTCCGATAGGTTGGAGAAGATAAAAATCGGTGTTTTAATTTTTAGTGTTACGGCTTGCCTCTACATTTTTTTTCGCATTATTTTTAATATTGTATCAATTCTGGAGGATCGAGAAAACAAGGCCCGTAATCTTGAGGAAGCTAAACTGACCATTGAAACCATTCTCGATTCTATCCCCGTGGGTATGGCTATTATAAATAAGCGCAGGGAGGTTGTCAGGATCAATCCGGCGGCTTTGAATATGTTTGGTGTGCAGTCGGAAGAGATGGTTCTTGGGCAGCGTTGTACCGATGTTTTTTGTATATCCGTATCAGAAGAGTGTCCGTTCGCGGATGGTATCGAAGATACTTATATGAATGAAGTTCGTCTTCAGACTGCCGATGGCCGCGAGATTACTGTCGTGAAAAACGCCACTTACGTCACTTTGTCCGGTGAGCGGGTTATTCTTGAAGCTTTTATGGATATCAGTGACCGCATTGAAATGGAAAAACGTCTTCAGGAGCAGCAGGAATATAACAGCGCGGTATTGCAGAGCGTGCAGGCCGGGGTAGTGGTTATTTCCGCTGAAACCCATACCATAGTGGATATGAATGAAGCAGCGGCCAGGCTTATCGGTGTAAATCGCGTTGAAGCCATCGGAGCGGTCTGCCATAAATATATCTGCCCAGCAGAAGTGGGGAAATGCCCGGTTACTGATCTGGAGCAGGATATTGATCATGCGGTGCGCAGGTTGTCTAATGGTAAATTGGTTTTGAAAAGCGTTGTTCCGTTCAAAAGAGGTCAGGAGACCCTTTTGCTGGAGAATTTTGTAGATATCACCGATCGCATCGAGGCAGAGGAACAGCTCAAGAATGCTCTTGAAGTTGCTGACTCTGCCAATAAGGCCAAATCCGAACTCCTTTCACGCATGAGTCATGAATTGCGTACCCCGCTAAATGCCATTGCCGGATTTTCCGATCTCCTGCAGACTGCGGAGGAACCCCTTGCAGATAAGCTGAGGTCCCATACTGAGCACATCGAAGCTGCGGGACGGCACTTGACGCAGGTGATTAACGAAATTCTTGATTTCTCAATGATTGAATCCGGAGATTTTACCATCAGTCCGGAAGCGGTCAGTGCTTATGAATTAATAAATGATGCAATCAAATTTGTCGCTAATGATGCTGCCGAAAGCGGGATTACGATCAGCGTTGATGAAAAAATCGCGTCATTGCCCATCGTGATGGTGGACAGGACCAGATTTAAGCAGGTCCTAATCAACCTGTTTTCAAATGGAATAAAGTATAATCATAAGGGCGGAAGTCTTGATATCACCGGGGCGTCCCTTGGAAATATGGTCCTGTTTACTATTTCTGATACCGGAATAGGGATTCCGGAGGACAGGCAAGGGGATTTATTCAAGCCTTTCAGCCGTTTTGCTGACGCTGATTCCGACATTGAGGTAGCCGGAATAGGGCTGGTGATTTCCCGGCAGTTAATTGAGCTTATGGGCGGGAGCATAAAGTTTACCAGTCAGGTCGGCCAGGGGACAACGTTTACTATTTCTGTGCCCGGCAGCATTGAATGTGTCGGAGATGAAGATGAACACGAGATATTGCCCTCGATTTTGTATATTGATGATGTACGTAAAAATATTGAAAATTTGCGGAATGTTATCGCCGTATGGGGCGGCGGTGACTTGATCGTACGCAAGTCCGTGGCAAAGGGAATGAGAGCTTTACCGTTGCTTAAGCCTGACGCTGTGCTCATAAGCAGAGAACTCGCATATGATTCCCTTGCACAAATAATCGAAGATATGCGTTTTTTGAAAGAGGATAACTGGGTGCCGATTATTGCGGTGGTCGGTTATGGTGAGCCCATGGGCGCTGATTGCGTGGTCCCCGCGCCTGTGACTTTGGAAGGACTGCAATACGTTCTGACGCAAAGCAAGGGTGAGCCGAATGATTGATGGTAATCGGATAAACATTTTTTGCCGTGACTTTGGAGCGTCCGTATAAATCAGTTCTACGCGAAGAAAAAAAATTAATTTTTATTTTTTTCGTTATCTGTATTAACATATGTAATAATGTGGGTCTGGATATTTGAGTATAATCCCAAAATTATTGCTGCGGAGGCTTAAGAGTAATGAAAATCAAGTTTAAAATGTTTATCATGGTTGGAGTGCCTGTTGTAGCGTTGCTCATTATTTCATTGCTAGGGCTTACCAGCTTTGATGGTATAAAAAAGGATATAGATCGGGTTAACTCTTTGCATCTTGATCGTGCAACAATGATTGATGCCGACCGTGACGCGTATCAGGCACAGCAGGCTGTAGTCGATGCAGAGATGGCAAAAGAAGTAGCGAGTATTAACTCGGATATCGAAACGTACAACGAGAATCAACAGCAGACTTGGGATAGAATAAACGGACCTTCCGAACATTTTACTGCCGACATGGCTGGTGATTTCGCTGATTTCAAAAAAACATTCAAAATATGGGATGAAGGAAACAGCGCAGCCCTTAAAATTACTTCAACAACCCTGACTGTTAATACTGAGAGAGAAGAATATAAAAAAAGCGCTATGGGTTCATTTAGCGCCATGCGTGATGTTATTGATAAGCTAGGCGAAATAGCCGGTGAGCAGGCATTGCAGATCGGTCCGCAGGCTCTTTCCAGCATTCTTAATGCCGACCGCGATGCTTATCAGGCATATGTAGCTATTTTGTTGATTGACCGGGCTTCGACTCAAGAAGAACTTAATACTCAGGTCGCGACCTATAAAGAAAACTCCGCGCAGACCCTTGATCGGGTCGTAAAAGGTGCCGACCTTCTCGGCTACGGTGCAGCCGAGCTGAAACAGCAATTTCTCAAGCAGTATAATCTCTGGAATTCACAAGGTGAAAAATTCGTAAGCCTAACAACGAAATCCTTTTCGGATAATATTAAACGAACTGAATTGCAGGCCAAAAGCGGTGAAGCCTTTGCAGTCATGCGTGAGAGCATTAACAGGCTTGGCGAAAAGGAAACTGAGCTTGTGGAAACTTATATAGGCCAGATGGAAAATACCATTTCCAGAACTGTTTCAATTTATATAGCAGTAGCCTTGATTTCCATCTTGGCGGCTTTGGGAATTGCATATGCATTTTCAACGCGCATTTCAAAAGCTTTGCAGGAAAGCGCCGAAGCTGCAACAGAAATTACCAGGGGTGATTTTGATATCGCTCTGCCTGCGAAGGGTAATGATGAAGTCGCAGAGTTGCAGTCTGCACTTAATTCCATGGCATCAACTTTACGTGATAACATAGCTGAAATTAATATCAAAACTGAAGAGGCCGAAGAAAAAGCGGTCCAGGCCCGTAAAGCTACCGAAAAAGCGGAAGAAGCCATGCGCCGTGCGGAAAGCGCCAAGCGGGAAGGTATGGTTCAAGCTGCTGATGAGCTTGAGGGTGTTGTCGGGCAGGTGAGCTCTTCTTCAACACAGCTTTCAGCGCAGATTGAAAATTCTAAAAGTGGAGCTGAAACGCAAAGGGTCCGTGCATCGGAAACAGCAACCGCAATGGAAGAGATGAATGCCACGGTCCTTGAGGTTGCAAACAACGCCGGACTTGCTGCGGAAATGGCCATGAAAGCTCAGGATGAAGGTGCCAAGAGCGGAAGAGTTGTCAATGAGGTTGTTAATTCTACCAAAAAATTGAATACGGAAACCGTTAAGCTTCGTGAGGAGCTGGATAGTCTTGGTAAACAGGCGAACTCTATCGGGCACATCATGAGTGTTATCACCGATATTGCGGATCAGACCAATCTACTGGCACTTAATGCTGCAATTGAAGCGGCAAGAGCAGGTGATGCTGGACGCGGGTTTGCTGTTGTCGCCGATGAAGTGCGGAAACTTGCGGAAAAAACAGTCTCCGCCACAAATGAAGTGGGCGACGCTATAAACGCTATTCAAAACGGCACTGCCAGTTCAATCAGCAGGATGGAAGAGACCTCGAGAGTAGTTGTAAGCAGTACGGATCTGGCGGGTCAGGCCGGTGATGCAATTGATGAAATTGTCAAGATGATCAATTCCACCACTGAAATGGTTCAGGCCATTGCCGCTGCATCGGAAGAGCAGTCTGCGGCATCTGAGCA
This sequence comes from Maridesulfovibrio sp., assembly GCF_963676065.1. Classification (NCBI taxonomy): domain Bacteria; kingdom Pseudomonadati; phylum Thermodesulfobacteriota; class Desulfovibrionia; order Desulfovibrionales; family Desulfovibrionaceae; genus Maridesulfovibrio; species Maridesulfovibrio sp. The sequence continues at coordinate 2,218,558 of NZ_OY780933.1, forward strand.
GATCAACCGGAGTGTTGCCGAGGTTGATGAAATTGCAACTGAGAATGTTGTCTTCATGGATCAGGCATCCGAAGCGATGGTTTCCCTCTCCGAAATGACTGAGCGCTTGAATAATATCATCAAGGCACTGAAAGAAGAATAAGGCGTTAAGCTGTGGACGCTAAAAATTCACGGCTTAACCTGCACATCTAAATGAATTTTGAAAACTTCCGGCAGAGCAGATATTATGATGAAAATGTTTTTATCTTGTTTCTGCCGGTTCTTTTTGCCTCATATAATGCTTTATCAGCCTGAGTTATTAATTCGTCAAAGGATACTCCGATTTCGCGTGCATTATGTGTACTTATTCCAATGCTTACTTTGAACTGTATTGTGTTGCCATCTACTTCAAAAGAACTCGATTCAATTGTGCTGCGGATTCTTTCTGCAACTTTTAAAGAAACGGCACGATCAGTCGCAGGCATGTACAAGCCGAATTCTTCGCCGCCCAATCTTCCAAATATATCGTAATCCCGTATTAAAGAATTCGTGATTCTGCAGAAGAACTTGAGAACGTCATCTCCTACGCTGTGACCATAAGTGTCATTCACATTTTTGAAATGATCAATATCGAGCATTAAAAAGGAGAAGGGCTGTTTAGTTCTAATACCTCTTTCCATCTCTTTAGTGGCTAATTCGTAAAAACTTCTTCTATTATTGATACCGGTCAGTGGGTCTGTAGCGGCCTGTTTTCGCAGGGCATACTCAAGTTCTTTTTGCACGGAAATATCATTTACCATCCAGATACTGTTTATTTTGCTGCCACTGTGAATCTCTGCCTGACCGATAATACGGCACCAGAAAATGTTATTGTTTTTGTCCTTAATTTGAATCTCTGTTGTAAAAATACCACCGTCTTTCATCTCTTTTTCATATGCGTCTCCAATAAGCTTATAGTCTTCATCCGTTACCAATATTTTTCTGCTATTGGAACCTAACAGCTCCTCCATACGGTATCCTGTCATCCTTAGTAATTCAGGATTACAACGTTTTATTTTTCTGTCTACAATATATAAAATCCCAACCGGGGTGTTATTAAATATAACTGAGAGTTCTTTGTTCGTTGCTTGTAGTCCTTTTGTTTTGGCCTGAATCTGTTTTTTCAATGTTATGTTCCAAAAGAAAAAGAACAGGAAAAGTAAAAAGAGGCAGAGAGTTCCAAGTAAAATAAACTGGGTCTTTGTCAAAAGCATTTTCGACGGTTTAAGGCTGATCCATTTTCTGAAAATCTCTTTTTTCTGAGCCTCGCTGATCGAGTCCATAGCTTTTTGAAGAATACCGGCCAGTTCAGGCCAGTCAGATCTCACCGCGAAGCCGAGATTCAGGTCAAGATCTTTTTCCTCTACAACTCCCGCAACTCTCAGGTTGTTGATTCCCGTTTTTTCGGAGAAATATGAAGCCACCGCGTTTGTTGCAATCATAACATCGGCTGAACCTATAGAAACAAATCTCAGACCTGTTTCTATGTCAGGTACCACTATAAGATTGTAGTCGGGAAAGTTTTCTTTCATATATTTATGGGTCGCATAATTCTTGACCACAGCAACTTTTTTGCCTGCGAGATCCTCTATCGTATAGTTGGATTTGATATTCTCTCTGACAATCAGAACCGACGGAAAATAAATATACGGAGTCGGAAAGGTCATATATTTAAGTCTTTCTTTGTTCTTGGCGGCGCATCCCCATGCATCGACATTTCCCTGCTTTGTTGCCGCAACAACTTCAGCCCATGTATCATATTTAACTATCTTGAAGTTAATATTAAATTTTTCTTTCAAAATATGAAGAATATCGCTTGTTATTCCCGAAAAGCGGCCTTGTTTATCAAAAAATTCAATAGGGGGGTAATTAGGGGCGGGTGCATATCTGATGTTCTGGTGACTGTTCAGCCAGTTTTGTTCAGCTTCGGTTAATTCCATCGCGGCAAGATTGGGAACCTGAATTAGGAAGATGAATATTATAATTATTATTTTGTTGAGCAAGGTGTGACTCTCCTGTTGTGAATATCGATATGTCTATTATTGTTTATTTTAATTAATTTAAAAGTTTATTTCAATTGTATTTTTAAGGCAGTTCGGTAATCAGGATATGAATGAAGGTATAGGTGAATTTAAAAATTGATTATTTAATTTGCATACAACCTTTGATTAAATAATAAATGATGTTAGTAATATTAACTAGTGAATAGTCTGGATGGGTGATGTTGTTAGTTGAACTTTAAGATCCATTAGCGGTGTAGTTGTCAGCTGCGGAATAATTCTCATTGCAAAGGTAGCCGATGTCTGAATTGCCAAATATGTTGTATAAAAATAATCTGTTAAGGATAGCTGCTCAATCTATCGCCTGTTTTTTGGTTTCCTTGTCTCTCCTATTGGGTGGGGCATATCTTCTGTATCATTTAAAGTCGCATGAAGTTTGCTCGGAGATACAGAATCAGGTGCAGGAACATGTGGATTCAGCCCGGGATATGATTCTTTTTGAATTCGGAGAGCCGGTCGCCGAGCTTTTATATTTGGCAAGTTTAAGTGAGGCTACTGAAGCTTTTACATCCATTATTTCTCATGACAATCTTGCTGATCTGGTAAGTCTTTCCAGAATTAAGCGGAAATATGACCAGATCAGGCTCATTGACCGTTATGGTATGGAAGTTGTTAAAATTTATTATAATGACGGAGCCCCTGTCGTTGCCAAGGATAAAGAACTGTTTTTCAGAGGTACTAAAGAATGTTTCAGCAAAGCAAATGTTCTGAAAAGGGATCAGATTTATGTCTCTCCGCTTGATTTAAATGTAAAGCAGGGCGAAGTGGAGATCCCGCATAAACCGACTATCAGAATGGCAACACCTCTCTTTGACAGCGAGGGTAAAAGACGCGGGCTGGCGGTTCTGAATTATCTGGGTGAATATCTCTTTCCATACCTTGATTCTCCCGATGAAGCATTGGGTGAGGAAATATTTTTAGTTAATAATAAAGGTTATTACCTGTTTAGCCCAAACCCTGAAATTAACTGGGGGTTCATGCTTGACAACAGAGCCGATAATAAATTTCAAACCAGATTTCCGCAGAGCTGGGATGCGATAAAGAAGAATAAATCCGGTCATGTTATAAATGAGCAGGGAGTGTTCGCTTATACCACTATAAACATAAGCGAGGTAGAGCATGATTCTGCCGCTGAAATTATATCCCATGCCGGTGACTGGAAAGTTATTTCGTTCGTCCCAACCTCATCTTTAGATAAAAGTACTGATCAACTGTTCCGTGATATCTCGCATTTTGTCCGTATATTGATCCTTGTTGCTGCTGTGATTTGCCTTATTCTCGGCAGGATACGTTTTTCCAAAGCAAAAACAGAAACTTCCGTTCTGGAGATGACCAAATCATACGAGCGCTTCGTGCCCCGTGAGTTTTTGACTCTTCTTAAAAAAGAGCGGTATCGCGATATTACACTGGAAAGTCATGTCCGCAGATTCATGGGGATTTTGTTCAGTGATATCCGTTCTTATACCCATATCTCCGAATCACGGGAACCTGAGGAAGTGCTGCTTTTTCTGAATCAATATTTTCAATCAGTAAACCCCGCGATTTCATCTAACAGAGGTTTTGTTGATTCGTTTCACGGTGATGCTCTTCTGGCTTTGTTTCAGGAAAAACCTGATGACGCAGTACAGGCCGCAATTGATATGCGTGTAAATCTGGATGCATTCAATACGAAAAGAGAAGAGAATGGTGAAGATCCTATTAAGATCGGTATTGGTGTTCATTTCGGGGAAGTTACACTGGGAACGGTTGGGACTACTTATCGTATGCAGGCGACTGTTATTGGTGATGCCGTGAATCTGGCCTCACGCATTGAGTCCGTAACCAAGAATTTTAAGATAGGCATAGTACTTACCGGTGATGCTCTGGAAATGATGGAATCTCCTGATAAATTTCACATCAGGGAAATTGATACCGTACGGGTTAAGGGGAAAGAGCATCCTGTTGTGCTGTATGAAGTATTTGACAATGATCCAGCTGAAATAAGAGACGCTAAATCGGAAATGATACCGCTTATGACTCAGGGGTTGCAGTTTTATAAGAAAGGTGAATTTCAAAAAGCATTGGATATCTTTAAGATTTGTGCTGATTCTTGCGCAGAAGACAGTATCCCACCGATTTATATTAAAAGATGCAGTACGTTTCTCCGTGTACCTCCCGGTTCCGGGTGGACTGGAGTAAGTTCTGTGTAACCGCCTTCAAAGGAGATGGAAGATGGCTTTTATTGATTGGGAAGATAAGTATAGAATCAACGTGGCTGAGGTGGATAGGCAGCATAAAGGCCTTTTCGACATTCTTAACCGCCTTCACCAGTCTGTTATTAGCGGTGAAGATAAGTCCATGCAATCCGTTATCCTAGATGATTTGATTGACTACACCGTTGAACATTTTGCCACTGAAGAAAAAATGTTTAAGGAAACAGGTTATCCCGGATACGAAAACCATAAAGAAGTTCATGATGATCTAACGCGTCAGGCCGTTAATATTCAAAATGAATTCAGAAATGATAATGCGACGATATCATTCGATCTGTTGGATTTTCTGAATGAATGGCTGACTACGCACACTTTGGGTCTGGATCAGGAGGCCGGGGATTTCTTAAACAGTAAAGGAATATTTTGATTCAAGCTTTTTTCATAAATACAAGAAAAGGGGCTGCGGCTATCAATGAAAAATTGACCGTCAGCCCTTTTTTTATGGACTTGAGCGGGAGGAAAACCGGAGCATAGCGAATTCCTCATTATCTTAGGTCCTAAAAATATCGCCTTCCTTAATACTGTAAGCGAGAGCAACCCTGCTGCAACTGTTGGCACTTTCGATTTGGATAATGTAGGTGCTTTGACGGACATACAGTCATATATATTTGAGTTACATTTTATGATGACCAAGAGGACCTCTCCTCTGGTTTTGCTGTGTTGGATACTGCTGTTGCTGAAAACAATAGAAATAAGGAACCGGCTGTATAATGAGAATTCGTTATCTTACGCTTTTGTTGGTATTAATGGTGGGGCTGTGCTTTGGGGACTTGGCTTACGCCCAGATAAAAACCATCACTAAAACAATTCGCCAGCCGTTTGGAGGGGTGCAATCGCCCGAGGACGCCCGGATTACGGCCCTGACGCGTGCCAAGCGCAGTGCTTTGGAACAAGCTGGCACATATATCGAAAGTCTGACCGAGGTTCGCGATGGCATGCTGGAATCTGACGACATTATGGCCATTGCCGCCGGAGTGCTCAGCACGGAAATATTGAAAGAAAAAAAGTATGTTGAGGGCGATTCCTTCGGCATTGAAGTTACGGCCCTGGTTCGTGTGGATCAATCCGTGTTGGAGCAACGGGTTAAGGCGTTTCTTGAAGACCGGCGCGCTCTTGAAAATTATAGGGAGTTGGAAAAGCGTCAGGTAGAGCTTTTGAAACGGATTAAGAGGTTGGAAGCGGACAATGAGAATTTAAAGAATGGTAGTAACGAGCAACGGCAAGGACTTAAAGAGGAATATACGCAGGTCACTGAGGGATTGGTTGCGTCCGACTGGCTCAGTAAAGGATGGAGTGCAAGAGATTCAAACCAAGAACTTGAATATTATAATAAGGCCATTGCCACGGACCCTGAGTATGCACTGGCATACTATAGTAGAGCCTTTTACTACCAGATTAATGATCAATTTCATAAATCGTTGCGCGATATCAACAGAGTAATTGAACTTGAACCAGAAAATGCTGAAGCGTACCGTTTTCGAGGTGATGTATATAAATTAATGGACCAGCCCCAAAATGCGATACGTGATTACGATAAATCTATTGAATTGAATCCCGACTACTACAGAGCATATTCAGATCGTGGAACAGTTTATCTCAATAACGGTCAATTCGAAATTGCAATACAGGATTACACAAAGGCAATTGCTTTGGATCCTGAGTACGAATCAGCATACTATTATCGCGGAGAATCCTACTCTGCAATGGGCCGGAACCGTAAGGCATTAGCAGATTACAATAAGGCCATTGCTCTGGATTCAGAAGATGGATTTGCTTACTATGGCCGTGGAAATGTATATTTTGAGATGGATGAGCACAGAAAAGCAGTAGAAGACTACAACAAGGTCATTGCTTTTGGTCTCGCAGATGGTTGGGTATATAATAACCGCGGGATTTCGTATTTCAGTCTGGGAGATTATGATAACGCTTGCCGAGATGCCGAAAAGGGCGCGGAATTAGGAGTGGGTACGGCATTAAAATTATTGCGTGAAGAAGGGGAGTGCCGCTAACGAGAGGAATTAATTCCGAAGTGTAATGAGGAATACCCTCGGCTGATCAAGGATCACCGAGAGTCTTTTACCGCCCATACATGGAAGTCTTCATTTGCCTTGTAACCAACACCAACAGCTCCTTTTTTCCAGTACAGGCAAAATACCCAGTCAGGGTCAAATCCACTTGTGGTTGAGGACCAGCAGGCTTCCGGGACCTCGATAAATGGATGGTCTGCCGGAAGAGCCGGGGAAAATTGTGAACAGTCGGTTAATGATTCCAGCTCTTGAATTGTAGGCATGCGCCATCTCTCTCCGCTCTGACGAGCCATGTCCTTGACTGCTTTCATGGCCGAAGCCCAGCTGACTTGCTTCCCTGTGAGGCTGGCCTGTCTTGACCAGCAGAGTCCTGTCATCAGATCTTCTACATCATTATCACATTTACGAAAGCGTGATCCGTCCCAGCTGATTCCAGCTTTTACTTCGCCGTCTTGACCTGAGTCCGTGCAGTTAATTGTTTTGCCCTGCTCATCGAAACATGCTGTCTGTCCTGTTTGTAAAAGTTTTTCAGATGAACCGCGTACAGGCCATACAAGGGAATCTTCGACCTTTTTACCAAAGAACATCCGGCCACCGGTAAACTGAACTCTCCAAGCATAATCCGTAGCGCCCGCATATGTTGTTGATGTCCAGTACCATCCTTTCCAGACATCCTGAAACGGATGTCCCTTAAGCATAGCCGGTTGTTTCTCGCTATAGTCGATAAGTGAATTAAGCTCGCGCCTGTTGGGTAAACGCCAATCATTCTTCCCAAATTTATTCTGCTTATTCATTTCGCTCACAAACTGCAGTGCTTCCAACCACGGAAGACCGGTAAATGTAACAGCCGCATTCAGTGTCCATGTCAGTCCTGTAGCGGTATCCAAGACCGTGTTTTCATGAGTGATGAAGCGATTCTCAGACATGTATAATTCTCCGGTGACTAATGAGCGGTCGATCTGATCTACGGTTATGATTTCTGCTACCTAAGGGTTTCCTTCATTGAAATAGATGTCAAGGTGGCGTGGCTGTTTTTCCCGGTTAGTGCCGTTCGTAAGTATAATTTGGGGAGCAGCTACTGCCTCCAGATAGGCCTGTATTAGCAAAGTTAATTGACCACAAATCATAAAATATTGGGTGCACGTGAAGATTGTCTTGGAGGTGCAAGGTACCGATACAAATAGCAAAAAACTATTTATCTATATATAAGGCATTGTTTAAAAAAAGAATGTTGCGTTGGCTTGGTTATAGTATTATAGGTGTTAGCTGCCTTAGGTATGTGTAGAAATGATTTTAAATTTATTTTAAATGGTTAAATAACTAGAAATTATGCGTGATTAGGAATAACAGTATGCTCGTCCCATCATTATCAGAGTCTTGTGTTACCTTAGACGAATTCAAACCCAAAAGTGATTTAACATACAAAAAGATGACTGGCTTAAAGTTGCACAATATAAATGTAACTCAATCTTTACTTGCTGGTTCTCTGTTTAGAGAGACTGTCGTGTCTAGTAGCACATTTCATAGATGCGATTTTGAGGGTACAAGAATTGAAAATTGCAAATTTAAATCAACAAGTTTTGAGCTTGCTGATATAAGGTCATGCGATTTTTCTAATACAGTATTTAAAGAGTGCATATTTGATTCTGCTTTTATAAAAAATTGTAACTTTACAGAGTGTATTTTTGAGACTTGTTCCTTTAAAAAGAGTGCCTTTACAGAGTCTTCTGCCAAATTGTGCAAATTTAACAAAATGGACCTCACAGGTTCCACAACAATGTTGAATGAATATGTAAACTGCGAATTTATAACAACCTCGCTTGGAAACTGCACTTTTTTGCTGCACATATGTTTAAATTGTAGTTTTTTAAATGTTAGTTTTAATCTTGACAGTATTGGCCTTATCTATGGGATAAACGAACAAAATATAATCGATAATGATTTCGTTTTTCTTGGCAATGAAGAAGGTGTGAACGATAAGCATGAATTGGCATCGTCAATAATAAATGAATACGAAAGACGTAGATGGGTTTTACAAGCAGGCATAGCTAGGCTTAATTTTGGAATTATGTCCCCAATGGAGTTTACTGAATATCTTTGTTTGTATATTGAGCTTAGTATTAAGAATAATATTATTGTCAAAAAAGAAGATATGTTGTTTATTGGCAACATATTTAATCTTCTTTTAAGACTTGAATCTCTTCCGTACTTGGGCGTGCAGTCTTTGCTAAAATTTTCGCATCGATATTTTTCGTCAAGCGATAGTATTGGGTCTCAAAATATGGAGGCTCTACAAACTTTAGCAAATAATTTAATGCTAAATATTGTGTCTATGCAAGACAATCTAGCTAATAATTTGTCTAGTGTTGGGAATGTCGAACTAGAGTGTGAAGCTGAATTTATAATGTCATTTCAGAGAGAACTAGAGTTTGACTTATGTAATTTACTTGACAATGTGGCATATATAGTCAGTGGATTTAAAACTAAATCAAGGATAGTTAATACAAAAGAAGGTTCTTTTATATATTACATATATACAACAGTAGCAGCAGTTTTTGGTTTTCAACTAATTCTTTGGATGCTCAACGGTTGTTTAATTCAACTCACTGAAGTTTATGCCCGAGTTAAGGCGTTAAATGATGGCCCCCCTAAAGAATATCAAGAAATTGCGCAAAGCTCTAAGCATCCTATCCCTCCAGAAATTCAACAGGCTTTGGAAATTTTTTTAAAACATGCCCTTGATTCTGACTTCTCGTCTGATTCACTCCACAAAGGACTTGATATTTCTAATTTTATTTCTGTCGATGTAAAAAAATCATAAAAGAGCCAATGTTTTTAGCAAACGCACCAGAGCTCCACGAAATTGAGGTGAATCAGCGGCAAGATTAATTCTGAATCCGAGCCCCCATTCTTTTGAGCAATGATTTCGAGAACCAGGTATAAAACTTGCGCCACTATCCATGATACATTTTTTTAAACCTTCTCCATCCAGAATACTTTCATTTTTATCTGTAACGAAAACCATTCTAAGATAGCCGTGCGAATTATAGTCGTATCTAATATTAGGAATTTTATGAAAATGATCAGTAAGGTCGTTCCATGTTTTTTTCAAATTATCTCTGAATGTATTGTCATATATTTCAAAATCATCAGACAAATAGTGACATAGTGCTGTAACATTAGAGGAGCTTAAGCATCCGTATACTGCATCAGACCAATGGTCATAATATTTTTGGTCTGCTTTATTACTAACTATGCACGAGAATTTAATGCCATTCATGCATACCGTTTTATGTGGACAGTAGATGCCTGTAAAGTTGGTGTACCTGCCTAAGTGACGGGAAAGCTCTTTCCCTGACTCTGCCAGACATTCGTCTGCAACAATTTTTACTCCACTCTCAAGTAAAGTTCTAAATTTTTCAATTTCGCAAGTGGAATAATATACCCCAGAACAATATATTGGATTTGTAATCCATAGCACTGTATCACAGGGTAGTGCAAAATCATCAAATAAATATCCATCACTTGTTCTGTTGACATAAATTCTGTCGAATTCAATTCCTAGGCTTTTGGCAATATGTGGAACAGTAAAGTAATGGGGAGATAACGCTAAAACCCTTTTGTATCCTTCATCTCGAATTTTTTTTAATGCACAAACCAATGAGACTGAGCCACTTGGGGTGACAAGGCTGCTTTTATCGTTTTGTGCAAAGCCAAGTTTATCAATTAATTGTTCATGACAGTCTAGAGTATACGAAAAAGAGTAATCAACGACGTTGTCTATGAACGGAATATTGAGAGCAAATGATGTTCTTGCTTTAAAGTCAGAAGAGGGGTTCCACCATGACACATTTGTCGGCTTAATTCTATATTTTTTGCAATATTCATCTTCTATCTTTTCTATATCTTCTAAGGCTGAAAGTTCGTTTATTAGCATCCGCCAATTCCTAATCACGCATAATTTCTAGTTATCAATACTTCTCTCCTACCTAATCTTTCTCCTCGGATGTTTTTTTACCAATATGTCCCGCTGTGATGAAAGGCTCACGTGAGTGTATATTTCTGTGACAGATAATGAGCTATGGCCTAGTAATATTTGAATATTTCTTATATCTACGCCGTTTTCCAGCAACATGGTCGCAATGGTGTGGCGGAACATGTGAGGGGTTATGTTTTCAGTTATCCCGGCAATTTTGCTGTACTTCTTGATAATTCGCCTTACAGATTGATCGGAGAGTGGCCGCAAGTCTCTGTTTAGAAAGAATGATGTAGAGTCATGGAATTTGTCTTTATAAAGGCGGGTATATTCTTTTAAAATTTTGAGTGAGTTCTTTTCGCATAGTGGAATCATACGTTGTTTGTTGCCTTTACCATTTATTTTTAGCTTATTATTTTTTAGATCAATTTCTTGAGGTGCTATATCACACAATTCTGACACCCTAATTCCTGTAGCGAAGAGTAATTCTATTACACAAATATCTCTAGTAATTTCCATATAGGCTTTGCTGGATTGGCAAAATTTTTGTTGTTCAAGATATGCGTATTTTAAAATTTGAGATAAAGATGATTCTTTTATTGTTTTTGGTAATTGTTTAGATCTGTCAATCTTGATATGAAGTTTTCTAAATGGAGTAACAGGTATAAGATCTTCTCTTTCTAAAAAATTAAAAAATGATTTTAAAGTTGCGAGCTTTCGCTTTAATGTTTTCGGTTTATATCCATTATTAATCACTGATAAATATGACCTAATTATTTCTTTATCTAAAGATGTTACGTCATAATTTTCTGAGTCAGTAATGCTTAAGAATTGATCAAGGTCTTTTTGGTATGCATTTAGAGTCAATGGGGAGAGTGCTCTTTCTACTAAACAGTACTGCAGGAATGATTTAATAGCTCGATTGAATTTCATATATAGTATCTCCTTTGATTATTTGACTTAATGAGACAAAAATAAGGAGTATGCAATTGATATATATGCAATAATTATGGAGCTGTGTAAGGGTAAATAGCTGGCTGGGTCTTTCATCTGTTTTGAATGTTTTCGCTAGATTTTTATTCAGGTTTTATTAGTCAGCAGTTATAAAGTTATTGCCAGATGATATGTATAGTCGTCTTTTAGCTCACGCTATTTTCCTTGGTAGCAAGGGTAAAGAAGCCCGCGCTTGCAAGGTCCATATAATCAAGTCCGAATTCATCGCCAAAAATAAATTTGAAGCCTCCCCGCATTTTTGCGGGAAGGCTTCAATCATTGCTCACTGTATTTTCGCACCCGGATGTTACTTAATCTTCAAGGATTTCTTTTCTTTTAAGGTATTCATCTTCGTCGATGTCGCCCCTTGCGAATCTTTCCCTGAGAATTTGGACTGAATCCTTGCGGTTGCTCTTCCGGGGATTCGTTACACCGCTATTGCCGAGGTTCTGAACCAGCTTGAAAATGAGGTATGCGATAAGTGCGATAATCAGTATATTTATGAACATTCCCAAAAAACCTCCACCCATTAATCCGCTACCCATAAAGCTTCCTCCGGGACCGAATCCGAGATAGTTACATCCATACATATTATGCTCCTGATATTTTGGCCTGTTTATCTTTCAACTACCAGCTGCGTCCGTAACCTGCAGGACAGTTGTATCCACCGCCTCTGGGGCCCATGCGACCGAAAGAAACGTTATTGGCTTTGGCCTGATCAGAAAGCTGGATTTCCTTCTTGGCGATACTTTCAACAAGAGTGCGAACCTTTGCAGGATCAGGATTGGTTCCGGCCATTATTGCCTGAAGTTCTGCGCGATCGGCTCTGAGTGAAGTTCTGAGATCACGGGTTTGATCGAGAAATTGCTGATACGCAGTATTATTACCCTGCTGATAGTAGCCGCCCATCATCTGTCCACCACCCATCATTTGTCTTCCGTGCATGCCATGCCCCGGTCCATTTCCCCATGCGAGGGCGTTGGTGGTGGTGAAGGCCATTCCTGCTGCCAGTACCATTGCGATTGCGATAATTGTCTTTTTCATTTGTTATCTCCGTTTGGTTTTAAATTTTTGAACGCCTTTTGCATCGTATAAGGCAAGAGCGATGCCAAAATGGTGTTGTTTAGTATAAGATATTAAAATAAATACTAAAAATTAAAAAAATGATTTGATGTCAGCTTTTCACCGCTTGCTTAAATTTTAAGCAGATGTTTAAAAAATAGACACGGTCAGAGATTAACTGTCCAACTTTTAGACAGCCGGGGCTGACAAAATCCGGGAAGGAAAATGAAAAATAGGCTTAAGTCATATCTGGGTAATGTTTCGCCGTGGATAGTCATCGGTACGAGCCTGATACTTGTGGCCGTGGTGCTCACTCTGGCGTTCATGAACTATAATCGGGAAAAAGAATATACGGGCAGGGTGCTGAGCGAGAAAGGAACCGCCCTGATCCGTGCATTTGAGGCCGGAACCCGCACGGGGATGATGGGCCGCCTTGGACAGGGGGCAAACATTCAACAGCTTATAGATGAAACAGCCGCATTGCCCGACATCCTCTACATTACCATAGTCGACGGAGACGGCAGAGTCGTCGCTTCAAGCGAGAAAAATACAATCGGCAGTACTTTCATTGCTCCGGCAGGACTGAAGAGGCTGTCCCCCTCCAACAGTACCAAGTGGCGTGTTATGGACTCTCGGCATGCAACCGAAGCATTTGAGGTCTACAAGCTTTTTGCCCCGACTCAGCGAAGATTACGACACGATTCGCACGGCACGTCCCGGCACATGGGAATGATGGGAGGCAGAAATTCGTGGCGTGATAACAATTTTTTCTCCGGTCATGGTGGAATGGGCCGGATGCATTCCCGCCCTGACAGAAGACAAATAAACGGGGACGGGCGAACCTTCATTTTCATAGGCATGGACATGACCCCCTTCAAGGCCGCGATAAATGAAGATCTCTCGCTGACCTTGACCATGTCCGGGACCTTGCTGCTGTTGGGGCTTGGTGGATTCGTTTCCCTTTTCTGGATGAACAGTCACCTGCGCTCCCGGAAACTTTTGCAGGATAACCGGGCACTGACAGAGGAGATTGTCGCAAACCTGCCGGAAGCAATTGTTTCCTGCTCGCCCAAGGGTGAAGTCAATTTTATCAACCCCACTGCAAGGCAGATGCTGGCAAAGGATGTCTTCAACCCGGGACGAACTGTCCGGGCAATATTACCCGAAAATATAATCAGTCTGGGCGATGAAGTTCGGCGGACCGGATTCCCCATTATCAACAGCGAGATGGAACTGGAAAAACCGTCCGGCGTTGTGATTCCCGTGGCGGTGAACGTAACCGAAATACGGACCGGAAACAGCGAACACTTGGGCATGGTCTATATGATTCGCGATCTTACACAGGTCCGGCAGCTTCAGGAACAGATCCGCAAGGCAGACCGCCTTGCCGCCATAGGCCAACTGGCCGCCGGTGTGGCCCACGAGGTTCGCAATCCCTTAAGCTCTATCAAGGGCTACGCCACCTACTTCGGTTCCCTGTTTCCAGAAGACAGCGACAACCGCAAGGCCGCCGAAGTTATGACTACCGAAGTGGAAAGGCTGAATCGGGCTATATCCGAACTGCTTGAGATGGCCCGTCCGGCAGACATAAAGCTGCGTGAAACTGATGTGAAAACCCTGATAGAATCTTCGCTTAGGCTGGTGAGTCAGGAAGCCGAGTCCGCATCCGTTTCCATTGAGACTGATGTCGCCCCGGACATGCCACGGATAACTGCCGACCCGGACCGTCTGGCCCAGACCCTCATCAACCTGTATATCAACGCCATTCAGGCTATGCCGGAGGGCGGTATATTGGGCGTTTCAGCCGGGTTGGCGGAACAGGGGCTTAGAATAACGGTCAGGGATACCGGAGGAGGGCTGCCCGGTGATGACTTTTCAAGGATCTTCGACCCCTACTACACAACCAAACCATCAGGAACCGGACTGGGGTTGGCCATAGTGCAGAAGATAGTGGAAGCCCACGGCGGGACCATCGAGGTTGAATACAGCGGAACTCAAGGAACATCATTTATCATCACAATTCCGGCATCACCGGAAAGACAGGAATAAATTATGAGTGCATCCATACTGGTCGTGGACGATGATAAGGCCCACCTTTCCATGCTCTGTACCATCCTCTCGGGATGGGGGCATAGTCCAGAAGGGGTTGAAGACGGAGGCGACGCCATTGAAAAAGTGCGTGAAGCACCATTTGACGCAGTGCTAATGGACGTGCGTATGGCAAAGGTTGGCGGTATTGAAGCCCTTTCTAAAATTAAAGAGATAAATCCGTCCATTCCGGTGGTCATTATGACAGCGTACTCTTCTGTGGATACGGCAGTGGAAGCCATGAAGATCGGGGCCTACGATTATTTGACCAAACCCTTGAATTTCGATGAACTCAAGCTGACCCTTGAACGCTCCCTAGAACATATGACCCTTATTAAGGAAAATCGCAGCCTGAAGGAAAAGATTTCCGAAGGCGGGCAAGCTTCTGGAATCATCGGCAGAAGTCGGCCTATCAAGGAGTTGCTGGATATGGTTAAAACCGTGGCCGCAACCGAGGCCACAGTGCTTATCAACGGAGAAAGCGGAACCGGTAAGGAACTTTTTGCCAAGGCCATCCACACAGGCAGTAACCGCAGCGATTCACCGCTGGTTACGGTAAACTGTGCGGCCTTGACCGAGACCCTTCTTGAATCCGAGCTCTTCGGGCATGAAAAGGGTTCTTTCACAGGAGCCGATAGAAAACGTGAGGGCAGGTTTGTTCAGGCCGACGGGGGAACTCTCTTTCTTGATGAGGTGGGCGAAATCCCCATGCCGATGCAGTCCAAGCTGCTACGGGCCATTCAAGAGGGAGAGGTTCAAAGAGTGGGCAGTGATAAGGTTTTGAGTGTGGACGTGCGCATAATCGCCGCAACCAATCGCGATCTGCTCGAAGAATCTAAAAAGGGAAATTTCCGCGAAGACCTTTACTATCGCCTGAATGTGGTCAGCCTGAAAATTCCTTCCTTAGCCGAACGTAGCGAAGACATACCGCTGCTGGCGAGTCATTTCCTTGGGCGATATGCCGAGCGCAACAGGAAGAAAATCAAAGGCTTCACTCCCGGTGCAATGAACCGGCTGAACCGTTACCCATGGCCTGGAAATGTGCGCGAGCTCGAGAACGCAGTGGAAAGGGCTGTCATCCTGACCGCCGGAGAATACATTTCCGAAAAGGATCTTCCCCCGTCAATCACAGGGGATTTACCTATAATGCAGGAAGAGGATGTTCAGGTGGGCAGTGCTTCGCCTTCAATAGGCGGTAAGCCCCTGCACGAGGTGGAGAAGATTGCCATCCATGAAACCCTGATCCGCACCGGCGGCAACAAAAGCGAGGCGGCTAAAATTCTCAATATCACCCGTACCACACTGGATAACAAGATTAAAAAATATTCCATAGACCTGCATCATCTTGATAAAAAGAGTCTCTATTAAGGCTCAATCGGCCTCGAACCTATGGTCAGATATAGACATTATGCAAGGATTGTTCATAGCTCCATGTGGGTTTGAACAGCTCTTGCTGATTTAGAATCTTTTTATTGGATATCTTTAGCACATTTGTAGGTGTTTTGGCGGACATACATACCTTTCATTCTTCTGTATTTTATCAAAATAAATCAATTCCATTTCTCTCTGAAGCATTGTCAGGGTGAATGGATTCTAGTGCGTATTTGGTTGGCTACACTAGTTACTTGAAAATATTCTTACACATAGAGCTTTTCATATAATTTTAGTGTTCTATTTGAAGTAATGAAAGGGAATGATGTGATAAAAGAAATAAGGCTTCATGCGCTTGCTCAACTAGTCGTATTTTTGGGGTTTGTTTTTTGCTCTTTTACTATTGCAATTGCGGCAGAAAGTTCCAATTATGCTTTAAATATTTCATCCACAGATACTGTGAACCTTACTAGCGGGACATACTCTGCTGATGGTTCTGGTTCCGAGGTCTATGGTATTTATTCCTCTGCATCGTTACTTAATATAGGTGATTTGGGGGCGGGAACAACTGTGAGCGCTACGGCCACAGGTAGCGGAGCTCATTCTTACGGCCTATATTCTACTGATATAAATATTACGACAATGGCCGGGGCAGTGAGTGCAACAGCTGAGAATGCTGTTCAGGCGTTTGGCTTGTACGCTGATGGCGGCACGAGTGACGGCAATTTGAATATTGAGACTCTGTCAGGGACTGTAACCGCAGAGGGTACCAATGCCGCCGCTGCCGGTCTGTGGGCAAGGGGGGGGATGTCCAGCCATGGAATAATAGACATAACAACCCTTTCGGGAATGGTAAGTTCTTCGGCCTCCAATAGTGACTCATACGGCCTATATGCCAGTGGCAGAACGAATATCACAACCTTGTCCGGCACAGTAAGTAGTACAGCTTCCGGTTCAGTTTCAGAGGAACGACTAGTCTACACTAATGGAGTAGATGCTACCGGTGGATTATCGGAACTAACCTATGATCACGGCGCAACAGCTTATGGTTTAAGGACTCGTAATGTAAACATTGGAGCTCTGTCCGGCACAGTGAGTACCACCTCTAC
Organism: Maridesulfovibrio sp.; assembly: GCF_963676065.1. Classification (NCBI taxonomy): domain Bacteria; kingdom Pseudomonadati; phylum Thermodesulfobacteriota; class Desulfovibrionia; order Desulfovibrionales; family Desulfovibrionaceae; genus Maridesulfovibrio; species Maridesulfovibrio sp. Next base: position 2,235,514 of record NZ_OY780933.1, read on the forward strand.
AGAAGGTACTGCCTACGGTATATTTAGCTCCAACGATGGGATCACCATTGGTGAATTGTCCGGTAATGTAAATACTTCTTCCCTTGGTGGCACGTATGCCACCGCAGATGTTTACGGAACAGTCACAACCGTCAATGCTCCCGCTTATAGTCTTTATGGTGATTATATAAGTATTGGAACGTTATCCGGTAGTGTCAGTACCAAGTCCGCCGGAGGCATAGCCTATGGCTTGTATTCCTCAGGAACACTCAACGGCGGTGATGCTGATAATGCGATGCTGATTTCGGGCTCGGTGGAGGCCACGGGTGGAAACGGGGCGTATGCCCTGTATTCCGATGGCGCAGCCAATGTATATGTCACGGGGGCACTTAAGGCCACTGCGTCTAGCGGTACCGCTTATGCTATTAAAACCGGTAACAGCGCAGACAAAGTGACACTGGGCACTGGTGCAAATCTGACCGGAGCAGTAGATCTGGGGGGAGGGACTGATAAATTAGCATTGTTGGGATCCGGCACGACTTCTTCAGTTTTCAGCAATATTGAAAATCTAGAGGTGGGTGATGGCAGCACCTCAACAGATTGGATCTGGGGCGCGAGTTCCAGTGCCTCCGTCTTTGATTCCATCAATGTTTATTCCGGTGCCGAACTAACCACGGGTCGTGATGTCAGCTTGAACACAAAAAGTTTTACTGTCGCTTCCGGAGGAACACTGAACATCGCGGCCTATGGGCAAAGTACGGCCGGCGTCACGGTTACAACAGCGACTATTGACGGCAAACTTGGTGTGGATCCTTCTTCCGGATCAGTAGGTACTACCTCGCAAATTCTTTCAGCCAGTACGTCTCTTAGCACTACGGGCGTGGTCTCTAACAACCCTAATTTTACGGTAACTCGTACTGATAATGATGCCTCAGGCACCGTGACTGTGTCGACATCTTTTACCCCTCATGATGACGAGTCCTCTTTAGGGACTGTTGCTTCACTGACCTCGGCTCAGGCCTTTTCTTCTGTTGCCCAGAGCCGCAACCTGAGTATGCTGGCGGAAAGCGGACAGGATAGTGATAAAGAAATTTTAGTAGCTTCCAGTGGCTCGCTCGCCGGATTGCTCAGTCCTCGCAAACCGGAGTCGTCCTGGGGCATGTATTTACAGCCTGTATTCAGTCAGGTCTCCCGGAATGGCAATTCTGAAAACGAGGGTTATGATTCCTATATGGGTGGGCTGGAACTGGGCGTTGACCGCAAGTTCGGTGAGAACTTGGTGTTGGGTTTCATGGGCGGGATCGGTATAGGCCAGATTGATTTCAGCGGGTCAGATTTTGTGTCCGGTGATTCAGAGAGTCAGTATTTATATGTAGCCGGACTATACGGAGGCTACAAGTTGAAGGATTGGACCTTTAGCGATACCCTGAGCACAACTTATGCAACTCACGAATCTTCCCGCAATGCGGGGCTATCGCAGACGGCCAAAGGCGATTACGACTCTATATTAACCTCCAACCAGTTTACGGCCATTTATCACTGGTCTCCAGCCAAAGACTGGGAGGTCGCTCCGCGCATCGGGCTGAACATAACCCATCTGCATCGAGAAGGGTTCAGCGAGACCGATGCCACCAATGCGGTCTCGTATGACGATTTGGATAAAACTTTTGCTGACGGGAGTTTGGGGGTACGTGTCAAGTATGATATTTTGATTAAGGAAACTCTTGTTACACCGTATGCTGGCTTTGGAGTTGTTCATTCAATAGGTAACAACGATATCACAGTCCTCCAGTATTTACCCACAACCTCAGCGCAGGTGACAACAGAGAATGATTCCAATCGTGTGACTCCAGAATTTGGTGTGACTTTTGGGCAGGGGAATACTTCCTTCACCTTAAGCTATGCCGGAGAGTACGGTGAAACAACGGAAAGTAATTCCATTTTTGGTGTTCTGCGGATGGATTTTTAAGTTGTTTATGTCAGCGCATGCAGAGATTTATTGCTTGTGAATAAACGATAAGCGATATGTAAGAAGTTTATTTAATTCAATAATATTTTTAATGTCTCATATAATTAAGATCGCAAAAATTCTCTTCAGAATTGTTTAAATCTGGGGTTCTTACTCTGATCTTTTTTTATCCTGAAGTTCTGAAAATGATTTCCAGCACTTCCACAGAATCACCAAAATAATCAATCCACTCAGTGACCAAATCAGACCAATCAGGATAACCTTCAATGTTTAGGTGTTCTTGGTTGAGACTGATAGCTCAGCCATGCCGAAGGATCAATCTCAGGGAGCTTTAACCCGTGTCCTCATCCCCCAGAGAAGTGTTCTAGAGATTATTTAAAAACGAGCATTTTTTGCGGTAAGTGAAAATATCATGCTGGTGATTCAGTATGGTCCTGATTTTGAGTAAAGCTGTCACCTCATATCATCCACGGTCACTAAAAAAGTTGTACAGAAGTTGTACAAAATTGCGTTAGGCACAAAAAAAGGGTCTACGAGACAACTTAGAAGTTGTTCATAAACCCTTGATTTTCTTGTGGTACCCAGAGCGGGAGTTGAACCCGCACAAGCGTAAGCTCGAGGGATTTTAAGTCCCTTGCGTCTACCAATTCCGCCATCCGGGCACGGAAAGTACTGCTTGATATACTTTGTCTTTTACGTAGTCAAGTCTAGATTAAGTATATTACAGAAGATTTTTCATGTCGAGATAGTTTCTGTACAGTCTTTTGCTGATTCTTGAGAATTTATCAAGATCAGAAACAATTTCCAGACCGGGGACGATAGCCCTTGTTACCGGAATCTCGAGGTCCTTGCGAGTCAGGTCTACATAGTATGGCGTGAATCCATTAATTGCCAATGTATTTTCAATGACCAGCACATCTCCTTCAGCGCTTCCGGTGGTCAGGTCGGGCAGCTCTTCCAGCTTGCGGACAGGCAGCCCTTCGGGAATTTCCGCTGTGGGAGGTCCGGGGAAGGGGTAAGGTATTTCGGTCAGGGCTGAGAGTAGAGCGCGTTTACCGGAGAGGGAGCAGCCTCCACCTTTATTGATGTCGCCGTGTTTGCCGACAGCAAAGGCTGTGTAGCAGGGGATACCGAGCTCAGAAGTCTTGTCCTGAAACCAGACGTTAATCCCGCTTTGCGCGAGCGCATCGAGATGTTTTTGTACTTCTTCATCTTCTGTTTCGATGGTGAAACATTTCTCCTTATCAAACGGGATAGTTGCGTCAGAATCCCTTTCCAGAACTTCCAGCAGGCCGCTGAGACGTGCTTCAGCCATTGTGTTGCCCGATGCAAGTCCGGTGGAATTCAGGCCGCTGAAAAGATTCTGCTCGTCAAGATTGCAGAATAGGAAAACGTGCTGAACCGGAATCTGCGTCGCTACGTGATTTTGTCCGTCGAATTTTTCCGCAGGCATCCACCATAATTGTTGCTCGGCGTAAGGTGTTTCAAGGCTCAGGTCTTCCGGGTTGAGGGCCGGACCCTGCTCGGAGATTTCCGCGTATGATCCTTTGACCACAGGCAGGGCGGTTGTGCGGTTTGCTACACCTGATTTTCCTATGGTTGCGTATGAACTGACTCGCTCGGCAACTTCCATGGCGCAGGAAACACAAGCCTGTTCAAAGCTGAAACCACGTCCGTAACTGGTTTGAATAGCACGCAGGGAGTTGTCGAGACTGCCGCTAGCGGTGCGGTTTTCAACCATCCAGTTATGGAGCACCGCAAAGGGGCTGAGGCATCCTTTCTGGCGCATTTGCGGACCCATGAATACGCCTGCAGCTTCAAGTTTCTTGTTGGCATTTGCGGTTACTTGCTCAATGGGAGCGCGTTCTTTGGCCGGGGGGAGTTTGCTTTCTGCCTCCAGCTTTGCGCGTATTTCGGAAGCGGTGGTGAAAATTTTAGAAGGCAGCTCATCTTTTTTGTACAAAGGTTCTAGTTCTGCAGCTTCTGCTGAAGGCATGTCTTTGTGCATGTCCATATTATCGGAGAAGAGTCCGGTCCATTTGTTGTGCAGAGGCTGGTCCTGCTGAAGATGAGAACGCAGATGCAGGGTCGGGCTGAATTCCTTCAGCTCTTCGGCGTCAAATACCGCTTCAACTTCGGCGCGAATGGAAGCCAGCCGGGGGTGGGTTACGGCTGCTTCGTATATGAGTGCGGCGAGGACTTTCTTTTTTGGATCGTCTTTGATCTCTTTGATCAGCTTTTGAATCTTACGTGTGCGGTGCTTGCCGAGCATATCCAGCATGTGGCGATGCATAAATTCATCATAAGGATGTGCTTCCAGATGGGCCAGTACTTCGGAGAAGCTCAGGTTTGGACCGGGGAACGCGGCAAAGCAGCCGGTTCCGGAAAGAGTGTCCATCAGTTTGAGTTCGTAGCGCATATTTTCCCCTAATTATTGTTTTCTGAAATGAGATTTTTAAGTAATTAAACTTTGAGCCGGTCAGCGTGTGTTATCCTTATATGATTTGGATGTCACGTCTATTTCGGACTTTGAAGGTATGGAATTGGGAGAAGTAAGTGAAGATGGAAAAGAAACATCCGGTGAAACATTATTCGAAAAAGATGATTTTACACGGGATTATTATGTTGCTGTTTGTCGGGGCTGTTTCCCTTGCGATCGAGCATTGGGGCGAGGGGCATCTCTCCGCTTTAACCGATTGGATTCAGGCCAGAGGTAATTTCGCGCCGTTTTTATTCATGCTGATAAATGTGATAGGCATGGTTCTGATAATCCCCCAGACCCTGTTTACTGTCGTTGCCGGGGTGCTTTTCGGTGCGGCAAAGGGTACGGCTATGTGTCTGACGGGTATGGCCGTAGGATCTTCATTGTCATTCTTTCTGGGGCGATTTGTGTTCAGAGAAAGGGTGATCAAAAGGTTCAGGACTGACCCCAATTTTATGAAAATGGAAATGCTCAGCCGCAAGCATCCAATCAAGGTGCTGGCTTTAAGCCGGATAGTTCCGGTGGTTCCGTATCCGGTGGCGAATTATTTATGGGCTGCTACAGGTGTGCGTTTTCTGCCTTATATTGTGATGAGTGTGCTTTGCCTTGTTCCCGAGACGGTTTTTCTTACCACCGGGGGGCATCTGCTTTCCGCCGGGGTGCGTAAGGGAAGTCTGGACCTGACCATGCTTGGTGTGCTGGTTGCAGCGGCTCTGCTGATTTATTTCCTTGTGCGGGCGGTGCGCCGAAGCATTGAAGCTGATGAATGATCAGGGCTATTCAAGCATGGTGGCCAATGATTTCTGCCCTGATTCCATTTGTATGATGTAGATAGGCTTTTCTGCGCCGTTCCCGTGAAAAGATATTTTTCCGCAGACTCCTTCAAAATTTGTTATTCTCGCGAGTCCATTACGGATGCCAGCTGCTGTGGAGTCTTTTTCGCCCGCTGCCGCAAGGAGCATGATGGAGTCGAACCCCAGCGCCGCGTACCCTGTCTGTGGGGCATTCCCGAAAAGTCCCTCATAGGACTTAACAAATGAACGTACAATCGGGGCTTCCCGGTCCATTGAGGCTTGTGAAGCATAGTATATAGTATCCGGATATTCTTGCATTCTTTGCTGCATGAAAACTGTATCAAAGGTCATCCCACCCAGAATTGGATACGGTTTCGTGTTTTTGAGCTGTTCCAGCAGCTTTGCAACGATGTGAGCCGGTGTGAAAATTATCACTGCATCCACCTGCGGCCGGTCCGGTTCGGCATCCCGTTTCTGGATGGTTATCTCCGCTGCACTATCATCAAAATCGCTGGCTCCGACAGTATCATCAACTACTGTGCTGTTTGTATTTTCGGGCGGGATCAAATCTTTCAGCTTTTCACTGATAAAAGAAAGATTCTGGTCTGCCTCGGTGATACGCATTTCAGCCATTATATTTCCGCCGTTTTGTTTGAAGCGGCGGGCAAAGCTGTCAGCCTGCCGGGCGGAGCTATCGGACAGGTCCGAGCGGATCAGCATTATGTTGTTGACCAGCATGGAATTAGTGGAGAATTCAGCAAGCAGCTGGCCGGTCCTGATATCCGGTACAGCAAGGCTGAAAATATTGGAACCGATGTGCGACAGATAATCGGCCTGAGCACCGCTGCACAGGAAAGGAAGGTTGGCAGCTTGAAATGCCGGCGCAGCTGTGAGAGCCGTATCCTCGGAGATTATGCCCGTTGCGGCGATTATTTTTCTGGTTTCAACAAGCGAATCAACTACCTTCAAGATTCCGCTGGGTTGGCCGGTACTGGATTCAATCTCCAGCTGGATTTTACTGTGCTTGCCTGATTCATTAATTTTTTTTGCTGCCAGCAGTGCGCCGTTTAAAGCTTCCTGTGCTGTAGGCGCCAGACTGCCTTTCAGCTCGAATATTGTCCCCAAGACCATTTCCCCGGCAAAGGCCGGTGAATTCAGGAAACAGAAACAGGCCAGTAAGACAGCAAAAAATCTCATACGCCGCTTCCTTTACGCTCTTTGCGTGTTTTTATAATCTTGAAAGTTCTTTTTTGTTCCGTTTTTCCTTTTTTGTTTCCGGTCATTTCTGGTCTTTTCTCTACAGTCTTTGGGCGATCTTTTTTCGTGGAAACTTTTTCCTTTTCGATTTTTTGCTCTTCTGATCTGCGCCGGCTTTCTTCACGCAATTCTCTTTTTTTCTTGAATTCCGTTACCGCTTCTTTGAAGGAATCTTTTTTGTTCGTGAATGCGACTTTTCCGGCATGTACGATTTCAGTGATTTTTTTCACTTCCCAGAGTTCGATGGGCCGGGGGTGTTTGATGTAAACCGGGATTATTTCGTGGTGGTGCAGATCAATAGAAAGAGGCAGCTGACTGGTCAGGATGGAGCGTTTGAAGATGCGCGATGTATTGAAATAGCTGGAAACAAAACTGTCCGGTTCCGGGTTGCAGGCATCATCAAAGTAAATGGCAATAATGATATCTATCTGCCGTTTCACGCATTCCATAATCGGAACAGGGGATGAAAAGGCTCCGTCAATGAGTCTTCTTCCATCCACATTACCGGGGGGCATAAGCGGATAAATGGCGCTGCTGGCGTAGATGGCCTGAGCGAGATTTCCTTTTTCAAGGATGACCGGTTTTCCGGTTTGCAGGTCTGTTGTAGCGATAAGTGTCTTCGGTGAGAGGTCGGAGATATCGGTTTTTTTGAAGAGATTTTCGTAGGTCCGGCGCAGGCAGTCTGTTTTGAGTATGCCGGATTCTGCTGTGAATTTTCCCATGCCGTTGCTGGCGATTTCCAGCACTGAGTTGTAGTCCACATCGGTGTAAAAGCGCGGGTCGACGGTTTTGGAAAAAACGTCCTGAATCTGTTTTAGATTATAACCGGCACCCATGAAGCCGGCGAGCAGGGCACCGCCGCTTACACCGATCACAAGGTCTATCTCGATATTTTCAGACTGCAGGTATTCGATAAATGGCAGGGCGCAAAAGGATTTTATGCCTTCGGAACCGATGATCAAAGCCACGGAAGGACTTTCAGGCTTTTTTAAAGCCTCAGGCTGCCCGTTTTTTTTAGGCTGTTCTGTTTTCTCGAGGGATCCCGGCTTGTCTTTGTCTTCCATTATCTCTCCGTGATTTACATGGAAAGATACATTGGCTGGGTGCAAAAAACAATATTAATTACCCGGAGATGGATTTCAAAAAGTCTTTAAAGGCTGGAAACATGTTTTCGACCATGACTGCCACGCCTTCGCTGTTGGGGTGAACTCCGTCCGGCTGGTAGAATTCCGGTGATTCTCCAATGCCTTTGGTCAGATTAGGGTAGAGAGGAATGCTGAATTTTTCAGCAATTTCCGTGAATATGCGGTTAAATTCAGAGGCGTAGGAATGGGGCGTGAAATTCATGGGTTTAAAGCCGAGCAGCAGAATGGGAATGGCTGCTTCCTGAAATGCTTCCACCATGCGCTCAAGGTTCATTTTAGTCTGCTGCGGGTCCATCAGCTGGAAACAGTCATTGGCTCCGAATTCTATGTAGGCAGCATCCGGTGCGCTCTCTAATACATCGGCAAGGCGAAACAGCCCGTCCGCGGAGGTATCCCCGGACAGGCCGAAATTATTTATTTCAACATGGAGGCCTTCCTCAAGCAGTTTGCGCTCAAGTTGGGACGGAAGAGAACTGTACGCCGGAAGACCGTACCCTTCTGTAAGACTGTCGCCGAAGGCTGCCAATGTTATTTTTGCCATGCTTATTTTTCTCCCTCGCGCAGCCAGTTCTGAAAGCTGGCGACTTCATCTTTCCACTGATCAGAGATGCGGATGGTGATGAATTCTTTGAAAACATGATCAAAGAGTGTGAGGCATTTTTCTATAAGGAAAATTTTTTCCAGAAACTTTGCGTCCGGATCATCACCTTCTTCATCTTTCATTTCGACTTTGGGGGTCTTCAGCCCGCTCATGGTGAAATCTTCGGCCTTGATCTGAACCTGCCAGAGGTTTTCGTCGATTTCCATCTTCAACTGACAGCGGGTTACTTTTTTACCTGTACGCAGTCCATAGAGGACTTCGGTCATATCTCCGCTGGCGGAGTTTACAGTGGCGGTATCCACGTTTTCTCCGTCGCCACCCTGAACGGACATGCGTTGCTCCATATAGAGCATGAAGCGTTCGCCGTTTTCCAGTTCGAACATGCCGTCCATAATTTCGCTTTTATACCACAACCAGGTCAGAAAATCCTGACCCAGAAGAGTGTTTTCCCTTTCGGCAAGCATCATGAGGTCCATAACTATGCTCCTTTAAGTAAATTCTTTTAGTCCCTAGCCTACAAAATAGGTGGGATCGAGCGATTCGAGTTTCTGTACAGCCTCTTCGCCGAGTATTTCCATTGCCAGAAAGAAGGGAGTCAGCGGTTCAAGGGTCAGTTCAAAAGTGTCGGAAAAATGGTCGGTAAAGAGGTCCATAACCTTGCTGTTGGTAGCGGCAAGGTAGACCCGGTTTTCAGGAACGTTCCAGACCACATCGAAAACAGCCGGGATGGGCAGGGAACGTGCGCGCAGTTTTAGGTTCACTTGTTCCTTGATTTCCCTTTTACGGTCCCGTGATACGAAATTTTTTCCTTCTTTCTTTGCTTCGGCCAACTCGTGGTTGAGAGCTATTTGAAAATGTTTTTTCAGCACCGCGGGCTGAATTCTGCGGGTATCAAGGCGCAGAGAGAAGGTGAAATACTGGGCCTTTTCAGGTGGCGATACAGCCCATTTATCATCAAGCATATCATCCATGTTCACCCAACCGAAGGAACGTTCTTCCGCAGTGTGATCAATATCCATGAATGCGAATTTAGCTAATTTTTCGGGTATTTCCCGAATTAAGTCATCGCTGACTTCTTCCAGAATCCTGTACCTTGTGATTCCTGTGCTGGCTGAAAGTATTGGCAAAGCATGCTCCTTGAACCGGCAGTCATTTTGTTGGCAATGCCGGATTTATTTCGCTGTGATGAAAAATACAATCGACAATAGTTATGTTCATTCGCCCCTGATGTAAAGGGAAAGAATTGCCAATCAACGAGTATGGCATATTAGGTGCATAATATAATTTAGTTGTAGAAGATTGTAAATTAGGCAACCCCTCAAGGAGGATTCAGTTAGTAAGAACTGATGCAAGCTGGTGGAGGTCGTTATGACTCTCATGGATGTACGGATCGAAGGTAATTATTTCGTTGTAGGTAATCAGCGTAGAAAAATGTTGACATCCGAAGGGTGCAACGAGCCGTTCAAGGACCGTTTCTGGTGCCCGCGTAAGAAGTGGTTTATGAAAAGTACCTGTCCGTTTATCAATAAGCTTGAGTGCGGTAATTATCGCCATATGTGCGGATCTCTTTGATTGCAGAAGTTTTACTGGCGTGATTTTTCCCTTGCTTTTTTTTTCGCTGAGGATTTAAAAATGTACGGTAATAAAAATTAAAGGGAGTAAAAATGAGTTCCGGTAATCCGTACATGCAATTGGCAGCCTGGCTGGAGAAGGAAGCTTCTGAAATACGTGAAATAGAGCGTGAAGCAGATCATGTCCTGCATAATGAGGGTGACGAGGACGCGTACAGGGAACTGATGCGTGCCAAGGCCTTGAAACTGGCCTCGCTTGAGGAGCAGAGTGTTGAGATTGTCCAAGAGGAAAATCCCGCGCTAGTTGCGGTTATGAAAAGGATAAAAAGGTTTTCGCAATCCGCGGCGCAGTCGCTTAGGGTCGGCAGTGTGTTTTTCATGTCAGCCCTGCTTTATCCTGAAAATTATAAGCACGGCGAACGTAACGATCTGGAGAATTTTGTCGCCGAGTTAAGATCTTTAGCGTCGTCTTCTGCGGATTAAACTGATCTTTGAGTGGGTATTATTATTTTTATTTTATGTCGGTTGATTTTGCCGTGGTGTTGATATATCAAACTACCTTGAACGAAGGGGGCAGACTTGGAGAAATAGTCTGTCTTGTGATAATTCTACAGGAAGTATTGGAAGCTGATGTATTATTCTGAGAAAAGAACACCTCGCATTGATGGAGCTGTTAAACCATTGAAAATTTTACTTGCCGAAGATTGTGAAAATAATGTCCTTCTGGTGCAGTTGTACCTGAAGAGTTTTCCGTATTCTATAGATGTAGCTGAGAATGGTAGTCAGGCATTTGATTATTTTCAGCGCAATGAATACGATGTTGTACTTATGGATATTGAAATGCCGGTGACCGACGGATACGAAGCAACGACCCTCATTCGTGACTTTGAAATCAAAAATGAGCGGACCAAGACCCCGATTGTCGCTGTTACCGCACACGCACTTCCCGAGAATGAAGAGCGGGCCTACGAAGTAGGCTGTGACTTTTTTATTACCAAGCCTGTCCGTAAAGCGGATCTTATCTCCACTGTCCAAAAGTACGGAGCCGGTGAAGCAACCTAGGCTTTTCCTACACCGTTAACTACGTTTATAGTTTTTCCGTCTACGAAAGCCTTTACATTAGCCACGGTTGTCTGGGTCAGTCTTGAACGCGCTTCAAGAGTTGCCCATGCAATGTGCGGGGTTATCGTCAGGCGCGGAGCTCCCGAAAGGGGATTGCCCGGGAGCATGGGTTCCGCCTCCACAACATCGAGTCCTGCACCGGCTATAACTCCTTCGGTCAGCGCTGCGGCAAGATCCGCTTCGTTGATGAGCGGTCCGCGGGCGGTATTGATCAGGTAAGCGTTAGACTTCATGGTTGAGAGCAGATTTTTATTGATAAATTTTTCATTGTCGGCGGTCAGCGGGCAATGAAGGGAAACAACATCCGCTTCCCGGAAAAGTTGCTCAAGGGGAACGAAACTGAAAGGTTTATAATCCGGTGCCGGTTTAGGCCTCGGCGCGTAAACCAAGACTTCCATGCCGAATGAGTTCGCTATACTTCCCACCTTCCTGCCTATATCACCGTATCCGACGATGCCCATCTTTTTCCCGGCAAGTTCGATGAGCGGGGCAGTCCAGAAGCAGAAATCCTCCTGCTCTGCCCACTGCCCGTTTTTTACTGCCTGATCATGCATGGCAATCCTGTTTGCGTGATTCAGCAGCATGGCGAATACGTGCTGGGCAACTGAAGGAGGCGAGTAGCCCGGAACATTTGATACCGGAATGTTACGCGCTGCTGCCGCTTGCAGATCCACCACATTATACCCGGTTGCAAGTACGGAGATGAATTTTAAGTTCGGCAGGGCATTGATGGTTTCGGCGCTGAGTATGGTCTTATTGGTGAGGATTATCTCTGCATCCATGGACCGTTCAAGTATCAGGTCCGGTGAGGTGCGGTCATAGGCGGTCAGCTCGCAAATTTTTTCCAGATCGGTCCAGGGATTATCGCCGGGATTGAGTGTATAGCTGTCGAGAATAACTGTTTTCATTGTGGTGTTCCTTGTTTTCCGGCCCTTTAATCGGGATTAAAGCTTGATCTTTTTATTGGAAGCGGTAACTACGCCGCGTTTTTTCTGGGCTTCGACTTCTTTTGCAATTTCTTCTTCCGTGTGGTCCGGGTGTTTGCCTGAATGTTTCTTTTGGATAAGCCGTTTCTGGGCGGCGAGAATTATTTTGCTGATGATTTTGTCTTGGGATCTTTCCAGATCCATAAATTCACATCCGACAACTTTAGGAGTTCGGCGCATAACTTTCAGTTTAAGATTTTTAAGGATGGGCTTTCCAGACCAGAGCAAAATCGTATCCAGAACGGTTCCCTCAGGAAATTCTTTAGAGCTGGCAAAGCCGATTCCGCTGGCGCTTAGATCTAGAATTCTGCATTTGACCCTTGGTTTCCGGCAGATAACATGCATGTTGTCAACTTCTATTCGATAGGCTCTGCGGGCGGCTGGAACTGTTTTTTGCGGTTTGTAATCAATGTCCAGCGATTCGCATTTTTTTCTGCCCAGCATGCGGTCGAGCTTGCTCGTTAGTGTACTGAGCAGCCCAGTTTTTTTCTTATCCTTGCCCATTCGTTACCCCTGATGAAAGGTGTTTGGATAAATAAAGTGTGAAGGATTTTCAACTTGTCAGCATTATTAAATTAAATATGAGATGCAATCTTTTTTTATCATATCTGTCTATGATTCTTTGTCAATATTTATACTTAAACTAGAGCTTGACATTCTTGCAAATAATAGAGAAGTATATTCAAAATTTTGGTAATAAATCTGGTTAAATACTTGGAGGTATTTGGGCATGATAGGCGAACTGATTCATAACATGGGCCATAGCAGCACAGCTGGCTTTGTAGGTGTTTCTCTTATTTTTGTTTACCTTGCATGGATTCTGTTCATGGCATTTTTCAGAATCGAGGAAGGCAAAAAAGAAGGTCATCATTAGGAACTTTTTTGGAGGGGGGTGAACCCCGGTCCAGTAAAAAAGGCGCGTATTACGCGCCTTTTTTTTATTCAAATTTGCTGTTTATTTCAGAGAGTTGCTCCAGAATTATTTTTAACTGGGCATCAAATCTCCGGGCCAATGCCTGAACCCTCTCTTCCTTTACTTTGGCACTGATATCCTTGATAAATAATTTACGTCGCTTGAAATCATTAAAAGCGTATCCGCATTTCTTTTTGAGCAGCTTGGCTTCCCGGCTTTGGAATTTTTTTTCTTTTTTTACGAGATTCACCACCGAAAAAAGTGAGCTCAGGCTGTGGACCTGCATTTTGCTGGTCTTGCACATATCCGCCATATCCTGCAGGGCATAGACCCTGTCCGGGCGAGTGTCTGATCCTGCTATCTTATCTATCTCCATGCGCAATGTCTTGATGGCTTTTTCGGTATCTGAAAGTTTGCTGAACTGAACGGAGAGGTCCTGTACTGCACAGAAACCAGCTGCCGGAGCAAGTAGCGCAACAATAATTACCAAACAGAGTCCTATCTTTTTCATGAGTTTATCGCCTTCGCGTCGTTATAGAGTTCAATCAGATACTGTCCGTAGTCGTTTTTAAGCATGCCGTCCGCCAGCTTTTTCATATCATCTAGGGAGATGTAACCCATGCGGAAGGCTATCTCCTCCAGACAGGCTAACATAAATCCTTGTCTTTCCTGTACGGCTTCCACATATGAGGCCGCCCGAAGAAGAGATTGGTGAGTTCCCATATCCAGCCATGCATAGCCGCGTCCAAGGAGTTCTACATTGAGTTTGCCCTGTTTGAGGTATTCATTGTTTACATCGGTTATCTCAAGCTCTCCGCGAGCTGACGGTTTTATTTTTTTGGCAATTTCAATAACTGAATTGTCGTAAAAATATAATCCGGTCACGGCAAATTTGGATTTAGGCTTTTGCGGTTTTTCTTCAATGCTGATCACGGTCTGTTCTTTGTCGAATTCTACAACGCCGTATCTTCTGGGATCTTTGACAGCGTATGCGAAGACGGTTCCGCCTTCATTTAAGGAAGCGGTTTTTTGCAGTATGTGTGGCAGGTCATGACCGTAGAATATGTTATCACCTAGAATCAGGCTGACGTTATCGTCGCCTATGAAATCTTCTCCGATGAGGAATGCCTGCGCGAGACCTTCCGGCTTGGGCTGTTCCTTGTATGAAATGTTGATCCCGAGGTGGGAACCGTCGCCGAGGAGGTCTTCAAATCTATGCAGGTCTTCGGGGGTGGAAATGATCAGGATATCCCGGATGCCCGACATCATGTGGATTGATAACGGGTAATATATCATTGGCTTATCGTAGACGGGCAGGAGCTGTTTGCTGACTACTCTCGTCAGGGGATAAAGTCTAGTTCCTGAACCACCAGCCAGAATTATTCCTTTCATATTTGCACCTTCCTTGTGCTTGTATTATTCGTTTATTCACAGCTAAATTAGCAATAAAATCTTGTGGTGTCTGTATTTATAGCATTTAATAACCAGAAATTGTGCACATCTGCAAAAAAGGAGTTTCGTTGGATGCGTGGACCCATGTTTTCTTTACCGACAGTCATGTTTCTGGGAATTATATTTTTTGTCCTCATATTCTTTTTGTTTATATTTGTACAGGTTGGTCTTGTTACCGTGGCCTTCTCCAAATTGGGACTGACCCCGGGGCAGGGCTTTCTGCTGCTGATAGCGACCCTTTTCGGAAGCGGTGTGAATATTCCGATCTTCCGTTCGGAAAGGCTGGTTCCGGATATAACCGTCAGGCGTGTCCGCATGTTTAATCCTTATTCTCCTATTAACGGACAGCGTGAAACTGCAACCCTGACTAATCAGGTCGTAGCCGTTAATCTGGGCGGTTGCGTTATCCCGGTGCTTCTTTCCCTTTCCCTACTGAGTCGATCAGGGTTCAATTTTTCCATTCTGCTTTGCATCGCAGTGGTCAGCGCAGCTGCCTATGCACTTGCCCGGCCCATTCCGGGGGTTGGGATTGGTATTCCGGTGCTTATTCCACCGCTGATTACCGCTCTGGCCGCCCTGATTTTTGTTCAGGGTGAAATGGCGCCTATAGCGGCTTATGTTGCGGGTAGTCTGGGAACTTTGATAGGAGCTGATTTGTTGCATTTAGCTACTCCGGCTACTCGGCGGATGCTGGACGCTCCGCTCGTTTCCATTGGCGGTGCGGGAACTTTCGACGGTATTTTTATCACCGGTATTCTGGCCGTATTACTGGCCTGATTTTTATAAGGGAGATATTTCTGTGTTTAAATGTGATTTTTCCAAGGTAAAAGGCGCTGGTGCAGGTAGCATAATTTTGCTTGGCGAAACCAGTTTTATGCCTGCAGGGTGTCAATGTGCGGTCCTTAGCGGTGAAATTCCCAAGCTGCGTTCCGGAGCGGTTCTGACTGTATCCGGATTAGGGGTCCTACGTGTAATCTCCGGCATCTGGACAGCCGGTATTCCGGGAGCAAAGTCTTGGACAGCGGAAGTTTTGAGCGAGCTGCCCGGGGAACAGACTGAAGTTTCAGTGACAAAAGAAGGCTATTCCCTGGCATATGTCACTCTCAGCGACAAAGGGGCGGCAGGCGAGCGCGAAGATCAGGCCGGACCCCTCATTGCTGAAATGATAAAAAATGCACTTCCGCTTTCCATCGTGCAGGGATATCTGATTGCTGATGAAAGTGATGATTTGAAGGCACTGCTGATGCATCTTGCCCATGTAGACGGTTTCGATCTGATCATGACTACCGGGGGAACCGGAGTCGGCCCGCGTGATGTATCCCCCGAAGCAACCATGGCGGTCATTGATAAAAGGCTGCCCGGTTTTGAGCGGGCAATAACCATGACAGGGCTTGCCAAGACGCCTCACGCGATGATTTCCCGAGCTGTAGCCGGAACCATAGGTGATAGCGTGGTTGTTAATTTCCCGGGAAGTCCCAAAGCTGTCCGGGAAAGTCTTGAGGCCGTTTTGCCTGCTTTGAAACATACGGTTGATAAACTGCAGGGGGATAAAACCGATTGTGCGCAGGTTTCATAGTGTTTAAAACAAAATTGACACTTGATTCCCTGCTCAGGAACATCTATATAGGGTCTGATTTTGTATATTAATTTCTTTTAAATAATAACAGCACGCTCAGGATGTGAAGAATGAAGCGCATTATTTCATTTTTAATTGTATTAATTTTTACGTTGTCAGTGGCCGGTTTCGCCAATGCACAGCAGGTCGAGAGTGCTAATGCCTCCGGTCAGGACAATGCTACCGTCTCTATGGAGCAGGCTACCGTTCAGGTTCCGCAGGCCGTTACGGATGGAGATGTGGATGCAGATATGACTCTCACTCTTAAAGAGTGTGTCGAGCTTGGTCTGAAGCAGAATCCTACCATCATCGCAGCCCGCAAGAATCTCCTTGCCGCAGAAAGTGATGTGAAGAGGCAGCGCGGTGCTTTCGGTGCTCCTGTGACCACCACTTACGGTTATACCCATTACAGTGATCAGCCACGCAATGGCGATGTAAAAGCTGATTATCAGGATAAATGGGCATTTACCGCTAAGATCAGCCAGCCGATTTTCAAGGGTTTTGAACTGCTTTCCAAATATCAGAAAACAAAACTTCAACGCGAGTCCACCGAGGCCAGCCTCTATAATGCGGAATTGACTCTGATCAGTAATATTCAGACTTCATTTCTGACTTTGCTGCAGGGACGTATGGAAGTTAAAAGTAAGCAGGATTCCGTTGCCCGTCTGCAATCGCAGTTGGACGTTATTCAGGCTTTTTATCAGGTCGGCCTTAGACCCAGAGTGGATGTCTTGCAGGCGGAAGTAGAGCTTGCCAACGCGGAGCAGGATCTGCTCATCGCTAAAAACTCTGTGGATTCAAAGGTTGCAAGGCTGAACACTCTGCTGAATCTGCCCATCGAAAAGAAAGTTAATTATTCAGGTGAGCTGACTTATCTGCCTTTTTCCATGACCCTTGATCAATGCATCGGTAAAGCGGAAAAAGGCCGTCCGGATTTGAAAATCGCACGTAAGGCCGTGGAAATATCTGAAAAAGATGTGACCCTCGCTGAAAGCGGTTATTATCCTGATTTGACTGCGGATTTCAATTACAGCAGTGCAGGCGGCGACCCCTCAGTAAGCAAGAATAAATATAATTATGAGAATCGTCCCGATTCATGGAATGTAGGGGCAAACGTGAACTGGGAAGTCTTCAGCTGGGGTCAGACCTACTATGATTCCAAACGTGCTGAAGAGAATGTTAAAAAGATTAAAGCTGAATACGATAATACAAGGCTTGAAGCGGAATACGAAATCAAGGATCAGATGCTCAGTCTTAAAGCTGCTGCTGACCGTATCGGTGTAGGCCGCAAGTCTGTAGAAGCCGGACGTGAAGGTTATCGCATGGCCATGGCCCGGTATCAGGCTCAGGTGAGCACAAACAACGAAGTACTTAACGCGCAATCACGCTTAAGTGATAGTGAAGCCCAGCTTATTCAGGCTCTTTCGGATTATCAGGTTGCATTGGCTAAGCTTTATGTTGCAATGGGTGATATGAATCCATCACTTAAAACCAATTAATTGTCAGGATCAGATTTTAATCTGATGCATTGAGTTTATTCGTCCGGCAGATTGCTTCGCAGCAGTCTGCCGGATTTTTGTTGTAGACATTGTGCTGCTATAAAATTTATATGTTTAAGCGGATGGAGAGAATAATGTTTAATAAAAGAGTTTTCAAAAACACCGCTGATGCCGGTGAAGGTCATAATGGACACTGCCGTGCATGCGGAGGTGATCTATATACTTACCGTGAGTGTCCTAGAGTTATTTTACGCTGCGGAGAATGCGGTAAAAAATTTAATATTGCAGATTATTCTGAATTTATTGATGATGAATTTGAAGAGGAAATGGCAAACGTACCCATGAACAGACTATAGGGGATGAATGCAGAAATGTTCAGAAAATTCAGAGTGGTTCTTTTTATCTTTTTAATTGCTGGCGTTGTGTTTGCCGCTGCCGCATCCGCTTCCGCGACTGATTCCCATAGCTGGGACGGGCTCAAAGATAGATTGGTTACCGATGGCTTTAACCGGGAATATGTGGATTCGGTTTTTTCCGCCAGCTCACTTAAATATGATTCCACAATGATGGCCCGTAAGATGCGCGTTCTTCTCAAGCGCAGATTTGAGCCTCCGGCGAAGAAAGTCGCTCGCGAAAAGCAATTTGATGAAAGATATATAAGCCCGGTCATGCTGGCTGGGGGCTATTCCTATCTTCGTGAACATTATGATTTATTGCTGAAAATAGACAAGCGTTACGGGGTCGCTCCTTCTGTTGTGGTTGCCCTGCTGCTTGTGGAGACCAAGCTTGGTTTCACCCTCGGAAATGCGCCGGCCTTTAATAATCTGGCCAATATGGCTGCCAGTTCGGATCCCCTAAAATTTTTTGATGAACTCGGATACAAAAAGCTTGATGATGAGGATATGCGTTGGCTGAAAAAAAGAACCCAGAAAAAGGCCGATTGGGCCTACAGGGAACTTTCGGCGTTACTTAAATTTTCTTCAGATAATACAATTGTTCCAACGGATATTCCCGGTTCACCGTACGGAGCTTTCGGGATATGCCAGTTCATGCCCAGTACCGCCCTGCATTATGCTGTGGATGGTGACGGTGACGGGCGTATTGATCTTTTCGGACGCGACGATGCCTTGTTCAGTATGGCCAGTTTTCTGGAGCGGCACGGCTGGACAAATTCTTTGAGTAAGGAAAAGAAACTGAAAGTCATCTATCGTTACAATCATTCCATGGTCTATGCCCGAACTATCTACGAAGTGGCCCGCCAGCTTGAAAAGATTCGTTCTACTTTCGGCCCGGCTTAATCTGAAGAAGCAGCCCTGAACCTTATCATAATTTTACGGTATTCATCAGACTTGAGCCTTTAAGTCGGTTTGAAATAAAAAAGCGCAATATAATGTTATATTGCGCTTTTTTATTTGCGTTTAGTGCACATCCGGTCCGGTCTTATGAAATAATCATTACCGGTCCGGGAACCGTGGGCATTACATTATACTCTGGTATAGAGTCATGGTTCGTTTTAGAAAATTTTCTCCTGAAAGCTGGGACATGGTCCTTTTGTGCTCAACAACAAGTTCTTCCAGAAATTCAGGCCTGTTTATTGTCTCAGTCAGTTTTAAAGAAAGCTGCGTAACATCTTGCGGCGGTACAATGGCCTGCTCGGGCAGCAGGTCCGGCATTACTCCAACCGAGGTTGAGATTAGCGGTCTGTCGCAGGCCATTATTTCAAGTGCCGCGCGGGCAATTGTCTCGGACCAGAGTGAAGCAACAACCCCGATATCAATGGCTGAAATACAGGCGTTTACGTCTTCGCATTTTCCGCTGATGGCGGTGATGTCAGCTATGTTGTTGTCTTTCAGCCATGTATCCACCTCGTGTTTGCTGGTGGCGGTAGGAAAGCCGATCAAAAAAAGTTTGATGCTTTTGCCCTGCACGTTGATACGGGTTTTGGCCAGTGCTTCGATAAGTTCCTTCTGGCCTTTTACCCGGTCGAATCTGCCGAGCATTCCGACGACGATATCGTTATCGGAAAAACCGAATTGTTTGCGTATCTTTTCTCGGCCCTGCGGATTAAAGTGGAACTTGTCGCTATCCACACCGCCGTGGATGAGCCAGAGCCTGCTTTCGTCCAACTCCATTTTTTTGAGAAAATGGTCGGCCATTCTTTTATTGGTAACGACCACAGCGTCGGCTATTTTGGAGTGCAGGTAGCGGTTGAAAAAATCGCTTTTGGGGAGCCTTTGGTCGCCGCGTGTACGCACCAGTTTGAAACCCATACGTATTTTACGCAGGATTCCCCACCAGAAAAATGCTTCCCCGCGATGGCAGTTCACCATGTGCGGTTTGTGTTTTTTTACCAGTGCAAAAACTTGTGAACAGGCTTTTATAAGCTTATGAGGCCGTGCGGAGTTAAGTTCAATGGTTTTCACGTTAAGCCCCATTTCAAGGGCGGTTGCCTCGGTTTCGGAGTTGGGAACGGTGATAACCAGCACGTCATGCCCTGCATCTTGCAGTAATTTGCTTAAATATAGGGCATACCATGAAGTGGCGTTGAACCAGCGGACATTGATGACTTGGAAAATTCGCATGTGAGTTGGTGGTATTCCGTAAAGAACTAAAGGGTCTAAAAAAATAACCGATTTTGATTATGTTCTGAAAAATTAGCCTTGTGTAACTGTACACAGGATATGTTTTTTTACTAATATGAGCAAATAACATTTGGCATATGAATTATTTTTAATGAAGCAGTATAGGTGATTAATTGGATAATCTTAGTGTAGCACCAAAAGTCTCTGTCATTATACCTACTTATAATAGGGAGAAAGCTGTCTGCCGGGCAGTTGATTCTGTGCTGGAACAGAAGTTCATCGATTTTGAATGCATTATAGTGGATGATGGTTCTACCGATAATACCTCTGAAAAACTGGCAGAATATTCCGATTCTCGGCTGAAAGTGCTCCTGCAGGAGAACAGGGGAGTCTCAGCTGCCAGAAATTTTGGAATAGCCAATTCGTGTGGCAGGTTCATCGCTTTGCTCGATTCTGATGATGAGTGGCTTGCGGACAAGCTCGCGAAGCAGGTCCCGTTCATGGAAGAGGGCGGATTTGAAATCAGCCAGACCGATGAGATATGGATTCGCAAAGGTAAACGGGTCAATCAGTGTAAGAAGCATGAGAAACCCGAGGGGATGTTTTTTGATCGTTCACTTTCTATGTGTATGGTCAGCCCCTCGTGTGTGATGTTCAGCCGCGCTCTCTGGGATGAGCTTGGACCGTTTGATGAGGATATGCCGGCCTGCGAGGATTATGACCTCTGGTTGCGGGTGGGGCTTAAGTATCCTGTGGGGCTTTTGCGTGAACGGCTGACTGTAAAGCATGGAGGAAGGCCGGACCAGCTTTCCAACAGTGTCGGGTGTTTGGATTTATACAGAATATACGCTATAGCAAAGTTGCTATACAGTGGAAAACTGTCTGTAGAAGAACAGACCATGGCTGTTGAGGAGTTACAGCTCAAGGCTGGATTTTATGTTGGTGGATGTCGGAAAAGGGGACGTGAAGCACAGGCCGCGAGGATTGAAAGGCTGGTACAGGACATAGTTTTAGGAAAACAGGTTTCACCGGCTGAAATAATTGAAAAATAAAGTGGGCCGGGATATTTATAACCCCGGACCACTACCATAAATTTAAGCCATTATTTCTTTTTTGGTGAAGGCTTCGGCTTTGACCCTATCCAGCAGGCTGGCAAGGCAAGCCTTGACATTCTCACGGATATCGCCTGCAACGATTAGGAAGAGTACATCGTCACCTGGTTTGAAGACGCCTTCGTTGGCGTGTGTGACGATCTTGTATATCCCGGGGAATTTTTCATGTTCCTCACGGATCTGTTCAATTTTTTCATGATCGGCCTTGATTTCTATGCCGGTAACTTTTTCACGGGTACCCCGCGACCAGCCGCGGACAATACCATTATGGATCAGGATCATGCCCACATTATCGGCAAATTCCGGGTCCTGTTTAAGTTCTGCAATTTTTTTTGAAATGTCCATAATTCCTCCACAGGTAAGGAGTTTTTGTTTTGTATTCGATTTCAAGCTTATTGGAAAAATTACCGGTTGTCAGCCATTCACGCATGGTAAATCGAGGTTTCGGTGTCTGGATAGTCTGGGCTGGCACTCTTGAAGATTCCATTGTGCGCAGTATGCGTGATTTCGGCGGCAGAATGATGAGCGAGGAATCAAATCAGGCTTACTGGTTTTTCTTCAGCGATGATGTCTTTAGGGTTGTCTCCCGGCTTGAAATCTGGGCAAGACTCAATCCTATGCCGGTGTATATTCAGGTGATGCCTGCCACTCTTCTGGTTGATTATAATCTGGGGCTTTCCCTGAAAGTAGACGGTGAATTTGCAAATCAGGAAACATCTCTTCCAACTGAATTTGATATTCACATCCACCCCAAGCTTGCTGACTGGATAAAAGCAATTGCCGGACTTGAGCTTGAAGAAGTCAGAACTCCCACCGGTATTTCCAAGTCCGGGTGGCTTTCGCTGATTCCGGATCAGAGTCTGGGCTACGATTCCCTGCAAAGTTGGTACTTTATCCTTATTCCGGTGGGGAATCCCTCCGATAAAGATTTTATCAAGGGTTGGCGTTCTTTTTTTTCTGAAGTGCAGGTCATGCTGCAGAAACTCGGAATTCAGTACATTACTTCAGAGGTTAAAGTCATCCTGCCCATCGGCTCGTTTTCCTTGCTCAGGACTTTTCTACGTGAGCTGCTCATGCTTATCGATCGGGTCAGGACCAACGAACAGACCGAAGAAGTATCCTATTGGCCCTCGGTTATGGCCCTTGTTCCCCAGATGAATATGAGCTTCAACGACGATATCCTGCGCAAGGTAAACCTTGATTGGGACAAGCTAACTCCGGACTGCCCGCATCTGCGTTATCGCGATGCTTTTTTGTTGGGCGATGATTTCGCTGTAAATGAAGTACGTTTCGGCAGCGATCAGGAAAACGTGGACGGATGGTGCCATGTCAGCCTCAAGCAGGGTGTGCAGGATTCCAGATCGTCTGCCGTATCGGTGACAATTTCCCGTAAAGTTTCAGTGGGTGAATACGAAGATTGTTTTTATTGCGGAATGAAAAATCATAGCCCCGACAACTGTCCGAGCCGCAGCTTGAGCGGTCTGGACCCGGTGGTCTGGAAACAGCTTGCAGCCATCGACGGCGATAAGTTCAACGAAGGTTTTCAAAGTATTGACCTCCAGATGCAGGATAAAGAGGATCTTGTCGATGAATTTTCCAAAATCCTTAATAGCAGCAAGGGCTATGAAGGAGTTATAACCCGCGCGCTTTTCTCTATAAACTCTATATCCCAGTTGCGCACACTGTATATGGTCTGGCGTTGCCGAGGTAAAGATTGGCCGCTTGGAATCAATGATCAGGGCCCGGAGGAGGGCGAATTAATCTGGTCTGCGTACGAAGCCTTACGCAATCGCTTTTACAATGAGGCGGAAACGTTGATTAAAAATGCCATGATCCGGTTCAGCCGCAGTTATCAGCCCAGAGCGCTGATGGCTTTTTATGAACTTGAAAACGGTGATCCCGATCAGGCTTTATTTTATTGGCAGGAAGCTGAAAGGCTCTGCTACTCTCCTTTGCAGCAGGGATATTTTGTTTATTTGCAGGGACGTATGAAGGAAGTCGCGGGAGAATATGGAGAGGCCAGCGATTTATACAGGAAAGTTCATAATATCTGCCCTGAATGGCTGGAGCCTCAATATCGCCGGGCTGTGTGTATGGTCAAGATGGGATTCGCGGAGCAGGCAGTGACTCTGTTTCAGGACGTTATTGAAAAAGATCCTCACTATTTTAACCGGGCTGCCATTGATCCTGAACTCGACCGGGGTCGGCTGACGGTCCTGCAGGAAATGGGGGAACTTTGGGCGGTGGCCGAGTCCGAGGCCAAGGAAGTTGCGTCGGGCATGGATACCCTGTCTTCCAATATCGCCCAGTGGTTTGAGGAAGGCCATGAATTCGCGGACGAAGCTAACCGTTTCATGGACCGGATGAACAAATTGGCCAAGGTTAAAAACTATGTCGCATTCCGGCAACTTATCAGCGGGATTGCCCGGCTTACTGATGAAATTGAAAAGCGTGTGGAATATGAAATCAAGGTAATTAATAAAAAATTGGAAATTTACCGTGAGGAACTGTTGGATGTCCAGCGGGAGGCTTCCTGGTTTCCATTTCCAAAACTATTAACCGAATTCAATAGCGATTTTAACTACTGCGCTGATAAAATTTACTGGATTAAAACCCAACAGCTTAATGCCGCGGAGACTTTTCGCAAGACACAACGCTATCTCAACCGGATTGATGACCGGCTTAAAAAACTTAGAAAAAGATTGGTCACACTCAGGGTTGTGCGGGATTCAACTCTATTCATCATGCTGCTGGGCAGAAGTTTTGTCTGGCTTGAGGTCGTTTTTCTCGGACTGGCATTACTCTGCATTCCATTGTTGATTTACTATTCGAATAATTTTCATTCAAATTTTATTATCGATATGATTATCCGTCAAAAATGGGAATTCCAAAAAGGTTTGATCCTGATTCTGAGTATTCTGGCGCTGGCAATTTCAGCGTTCCGTGCCGCTGTAGTCTTTGAGAAAAAGAAGAGAGAGCTTTTCCTTATTGATGACGGCAAGGATGATGATTGATTTTCCGTTTGGTACACTTGGTGCAATCCCTTAGTTGAAAAAGATATTTTTTTGACAGAGGGATACTATGACTAATGTGACCAACGATATTGCCGCGATGATGAAGATGCTGGGTAACGTGTCCGGTACTCCCGGAAAGACGTCACCCGGCCTTGCTGCCATGAAAGGTAAGGCGGGAGCCTTCGACATGGAACTCATGATGTCCGAAAAAATGTTCTCAGCCGGTTCAGATAATGAACTTTCGCCAAACAACATGGACATGGGAGTCATGGGCGATGTGCTTATGCTCGAAGCCCTTACCGCGCTAAATTCCATCAAGGGTTTGCAGGGCGGACCCGGCAGGCCTAACGCGCATGCGCTGAGTGCCTATCGCGCTAATCCTGTTGCGTCCGAAAAAAGCAGTGTCAAAAAAATGGATACCCCGCTTGTCTCGGGGGATCTTTCCGCAAAATTTGAATCAGGTTCAAATGGAGTTTCCGCTATCGGCTATGACCGGGTCGGCGGCACTTCCTACGGTAAATACCAGATAGCGTCCAAAACCGGGACCATGGATCGTTTCTTGGAATTTCTGAAAAGCAAGGCTCCGGAATTAGCTGAAAAACTGCTTAATGCCGGACCGGCAGACACCGGATCAAAAAATGGTGCCATGCCTGATATATGGAAGCAGCTCGCTGATTCAGATCCAAAGGGGTTTGAAAAGTTGCAGCATGATTTTATTCAGGGAAGCCATTACGATCCGGCGGTTAAGATGATCCTTGAAAAGACCGGTATAGACATAAACTCCATGCCCGCTCCCGTGCGTGAAGTGCTCTGGTCCACATCGGTGCAGCACGGTCCTACCGGCGCATCCCGCCTGATTTCCAAGGCCATAGAGAAGTTGGCTTCGAATGCCGAGAACAAGGGATTTCCTGCAGATCTGGTCAAGGAGATTTACGGTGAACGCAAGGGCCAATTCGCGTCGTCCACAGAGCGGGTCCGGCAAAGCGTAGTAAACCGCTTCGAGCAGGAGCAGCAAGCTGTTCTGGCTATGCTGGGGGGAGTTTCCAGAACCGCATAGCGGTAGGCGCCGCAGTTTAATGAAAATTGCGTGAATCTTATTTCTTAGC
Organism: Maridesulfovibrio sp.; assembly: GCF_963676065.1. Taxonomy (NCBI): domain Bacteria; kingdom Pseudomonadati; phylum Thermodesulfobacteriota; class Desulfovibrionia; order Desulfovibrionales; family Desulfovibrionaceae; genus Maridesulfovibrio; species Maridesulfovibrio sp. The sequence continues at coordinate 2,260,713 of NZ_OY780933.1, forward strand.
CAGCTTTGTTTCCAAAGACTGATCAATATCAACGTGCAGATTCTGAAGCACGCTGTCTACTGCCACTTGCCCGTGGGCCCAGCCTTTTACCTTACGAACGTCTTTCACCAGCGCGCACATAACGTCCGCCTTGGAATCATTTGTGCGATAGCTTTTCAGGGCCGCAAGCACGGCAGCTTCGCGCAGAGTCTGTTCAGGTACTTCCTGGCTGGGATGGTCCCTTTTAAGAATGACGTGGGAACCGGGGCCGCCCTGCACATGAAACCAGTAATCGAAAACCGAAGAAACTTTGCTTAAAATTTCGTGATTGGCTTTGCTGTTCTTTCCTCTGATCATGAGAAAACCATCGGACGATATAAACAGAGCTGCCGCTATATTCTTATATTTGCTTGGGATTTCGACGTTCTTCTTTTTCCGGTCCTTATCAGCGGAAGGCATAAGGTTGGCCTTCAGAAATTGCTCGTGCTCGGCCTCAACTTCCTGCCTGCGTCGCTCCATGTGCCGGAATCCACGCTGAGCTTTGGCCGCGAAACGGAAAATTTTCTCCATATTCTCGGTCGGGGTCAGTAACGGATCAAGCTTAACTTCCATTTCACCATGTTCCGGATGGGTGACCGTCACCTTGTCCAGTTCACGCAGGTCTTTTAAGCGATACATCTCCGCCTGCAAGGCTTCGGCTTCGATCTTGCGGGCCAGCAGAGCGTTTAAGCGTTCTTCTTCCTGCTCAATACGTCTGAATATCTTCTTGTATTTCTTTTTACCGGATTTAAGGGTGCTGCGCTGCTCGGCATTCTCCATGCGCTCCATTACCGGAAAAAGAACTTTTTCTCCGTATACCGAAGCCGCTTCACTTGCAGAGTGATAAACCTGCTCGGTCATTTGGGGGTTGGACCAGACGCGAGGGGCTGTCAGTTCACCTTTCTTTTCAGAGATATAGAACTTATCGGTAATCCCATGTTCAAGTCTGCTCAGCAGGTCCTTCCCTTCGCTCTCACTGAGTGTATTCAGCTTTTTGCGCAGGGGAGGGGATATCTGCGGGAATTCCCGCCAGATTTCATCACTGGAACGGGTCTGCTCGTAGGTCGGCCAACTGACTGGCGCGGGAAATCCCGGCGGCAGTTCATGAATCAGGGAAACTCCTTTTTTCATGTCCAGCAGCAGGTAGCGGTATTTATCGCGTTGTTTCCAGGGGGAAAGAGTAAAGGCAACCCGTAGGTTGATCCAGTCATGGTGAGCTTCAAAAAGCCTGCGCCCGGCCAGTCTTTTACGCAGCCACATAACCTGTGACGGCGGACTGGGGGGATTAACCGGTTTTACTCGTGAAAGAAAGAGCAGGCCCACCGATTTGGCGGGCCTGAAGAGAAGATATTCCTTACCTCCCTTTGATTGGAGTGCGAAAGTCCACACTCCATCAGCGGGGGCAAATATTTTTTCCACCCTGCGGCCTTTGAGGTTTTCCTCAAGTTCACCGGTCAGGGTACGAAAGAAGTGAGCATCCATTTAGATTAATCCGGACCTAGTCTCCGCGGTTCTGTTCCTCTTCTTCCTGTTTGCTTTTACAGGCGATACAGAGAGTTGTTACAGGACGGGCTTTCAGCCTCGGGATGGAGATGTCGTCGCCACAAGAGTGGCAGACACCGAAATCACCATCTTCAATGCGTTGAATAGCCTTCTGAATTTTCTTGATAAGCTTGCGTTCCCTGTCCCTTAGTCTAAGGGTAAAGGCTCTGTCAGACTCTGCGGTTGCGCGGTCTGCCGGGTCTGCATAGGTTTCCCCTGATTCAGTCATGTCATCAATTGTTTCCTTACCCTTTTGAAGAATGTCGTCGAGCATCTTGTTCAGGGTTACGCGGAAATATTCAATATCTTTCTGTTCCATATTGATAACCTCTCTTTGAAAATACGGAGGTGGGGTTACGAGTTTTCCAAAACAACTCTAACAATATTTTAAGATGAATGGTATTAGCCTAAAGTAGGTATGGAAGTAAAGGGCATGATAAAAAAAAATAAAAAAATAAAAAATTAAAATGGTTGACAAAATTTTACGCCTGCCCTAAACCCTTTTCTCAACGGCGGACGAGCCGGTTCTTTGAAAATTAATGTTTGACTTAATGACTTAAAAATGAGCAAGATGATTAATCATTTTTGCTTGCAGGCAGGTCATTTGAGTAAAGCAAAAAAAAACAAAATAAATTTTTAAAAAAGTGTTGACAGTTTGATGACAGAAAGTTAAAAACTGCTTCGCTTTTCGTGAGCGGGAATAACTCAGTGGTAGAGTACAACCTTGCCAAGGTTGGAGTCGCGAGTTCAAATCTCGTTTCCCGCTCCACAAAATCAGGCGGCATAGCCAAGTGGTAAGGCAGAGGTCTGCAAAACCTCCATTCTCCGGTTCAAATCCGGATGCCGCCTCCACTTCGCGGGAATAACTCAGTGGTAGAGTACAACCTTGCCAAGGTTGGAGTCGCGAGTTCAAATCTCGTTTCCCGCTCCAGTAAAAAATCGGGCCGACCTTAATTGGTCGGCCCGTTCTTCGGTTAACCACGAAGATATATATCCCGCGGGAATAACTCAGTGGTAGAGTACAACCTTGCCAAGGTTGGAGTCGCGAGTTCAAATCTCGTTTCCCGCTCCAGAATTTCATAAAGGGCTATCCATTTAGGATGGCCCTTTTTTGTTGTTAATTGCGGGTGTTTCAGAGTATGGTCTGCCGGGTCAAAGTTGAGGTGGCGAAAGGTCTATTGCCCTTTCCCGGTGTTTGTCCGGTTGGTTCTCATCATAGTTTGCAGGATTAATAATATGAAAATTGTTACTCTTGAGTCCGATTTTCTGGCTTCTTCATTTTTGGAATTAGGGCACGATGTCTTCTATATCCGGTGGGGTGATGAACCCGCTGAAGACAATAATTTTCTGCAGGTAAATCGCCCGCTCTTCTATAAAGATCTTCTTACTGTTTTCGATAAATATTCATTTCAGCCCGACTTGGTCCTCTGGCACGATGTGGGGAATATCCCCAGAGTCTGGGGGCTGGAGGCACTGCCTTGTCCCACAGTAGGCTTTTTTGTCGATTCATATTGCAATCCATGGCATGTTCCGTATTCATACGCTTTTGATTGCTCTCTGGTTGCCCAGAAGAATGCGGTGCCTTTCTTTCATGAAGATGATTTTCCTAAGTTGAATAAATGGTTTCCTCTTTTTTTTAATAAACGCAGAGCGTTTAATGATTCTACAAAGCGGGATATTCCGGTCTGTTTTGTGGGAACTGTTGACAATAAACAAAACATTTTGCGGAAAAAATTTCTGGACGAGTTTTCCAAATATTGTCCCATCCTTGTGAAGCAGGGCGCTTATCAGCCCCTATTTGCCCGCTCTAAGATAATTTTGAATCAATCTGCCGCCGGGGAATTAAATTACCGCACTTTTGAGACCGCAGCCTGCGGTGCAGCCGTTTTAACCGAAGATTGTGATAATGGTCTTCTGGATTTATTCAGTCCCGGGGAAAATATTCTGCCCCTGTACGAAAGGGGGAATGCGAGACATGCTGCGGAAATTGCTCTTGAAGCGCTCAGCAATGAAAAAAAACTGGCAGAAATTTCCCGCGAGGGCGAGCGGTTGGTCAATGAAAAACACAGCTCTCTTGCCCGCGCGCAGGAACTGCTCGATTCCATTGATTCTTTTTCTGCTTCCGTAAGCAGGCGCATAGTCGGCGGCGAATTCATTAGGTCAAAGCTGGCTCTTGCCGCAATGTTCATTAGCGGCGAGTCGCAGACAATGCTTCCTGCGCATATAATCCAGCACTTTGATGAGATCGCAAATACCTATCAGGACCGCTGGGATAAGGTTCACCTGTTTTCTTAATATGTTGCCCGTCTGCGCTGCATGAGTTCACTATAATTGGCCGGTCCCGCTGTTGACCGTCCGCTGGTTAATGATTATTCCTCTTCGTTCTTGGAAAAAACAACTGCCGTGATTCAGGTTTCTCCCTGTCCGGCAGGTGAAATAAATATCGATTCCTTTTGGAGGTTTCCTTGAAAAATATTGCGTTGAAGCCCGAAGCTTCTTTTGATGAATTGCTTGCAGCCGCCCGAAATAAGTTCGGAGCAGTCAAGTTTGAAGAAGTTAAGGTGGGTGACCGGATTTTTGAATTGGCTCAGATCGCGGATATGCCGGCATATCTTGATAAGCTCGTGAACAAGGCTCGCGGTGGCAAGAAAATTGACCTGCCGCTCTGGGCGAAGATCTGGCCTTCCTCTCTGGTGCTCGGTTTTTACGCGCTTAAGTTCAAGGCCGCCGATGGAGCTAAATTTCTCGAGGTGGGAACTGACGGAGGGCTTTGCGGAATGATCGCTGCCAGCCGTGGTTACGAGGTTGTCCTTGCCGATACGGATGATGACGCGCTTCTCTTCGCCCGCCTCAATGTCTGCCGCAACAAGCTTGATGATAAAATCAGCATGCGTAAAGTTGATTTTGCAGAGACCGATCTGGATGAAAAATTCAATTACATTCTTGGATGCGAAATTCTGCATCGTGACGATGTGGCCGAGGCTTTACCCGGATTCATAATCAGACACCTCGCGGATGACAAAGGGGCCGAAGTTCTCCTTGCCATGGATAAAAAACGTGGTGGTAAGAAATTTTTCGAGCAGACCAAAGACAGCTACCGCCTTATGCGGCAGGAAGTCCCGTTTGCCGGTAATCAGGGTGAGGGTAAATCCATTGTTTCTCTGGTCAGAATGGGGGTTAAGTAATGCTTGAGCTTAAATCATGCCCCAAAGTATACTCCAAGGATCAGGATAAAGCTGTAAGTCCGGAAGAGACTGTTGCACGCGTTAAAGCTCTGCTTGATGAAAAATGTAACGGTGTTTTAAAGTGTACCCGGAAAGTCGATACAGGGCGTCTGGGGATTCCTGTGTTCATCAGTGAATGCGGTGACGAAGCCCGCGAAGTGATGCCTACCCGTAAGCAGATGGGTAAGGGCGCTTCCGTGGCTCAGGCCGAGGCTTCCGCGTTGATGGAGCTGGTCGAAAGGTTCAGCTTCTTCAGTTTCTGGGCCAATCGCGAAAATTTTACCCTTGCCACCTATAGTGAGGCCGAAGAACTCTGGCCCGGCAAGGTTATTTCCATAGAGAAGATTTTACAGTCCGTCGGTGAGGATATAGACCCCGGTAAAGCACGCGTCATTCTTGATCTGGTGCGCTGGCATTTTTATCCGGCACTGAATGTCCACACCGGTGAAGAAGAATATGTGCCATTGGACTGGTTTAAAATTCTTAATGAATTTAACGGTGCGTCCGCCGGTAACTCACCAGAAGAATCTGTCCTTCAGGGGGGCAGCGAGCTGGTTGAAAGGCATGTTTGTGCCGTCATCGATCGTGAACGTCCTGAAGTTCCGGTTATCGATCCCGCTTCCTGCGACGATGAAGTGCTCTCCAATCTCTGTAAATGTTTTGATGATAACGATATAAAATACATCATCAATGACTTTTCACTCGGTATGCCTTTGCCTACTGTAGCTGTTACCGCATGGGACCCATCAACTTTTCCGGGTATGAGTGAAATTGTTTTCACTGCCGGAACATCCGCTTCCCCGTGTAAGGCTGCAATCCGCGCCTTTACCGAAGTGGCACAGCTAGCAGGGGATTTTGAGACCGGGCGGGTTTACGAGGCTTCCGGGCTGCCTAAGTTCACCGAGATTGAGCAGACCGGATGGCTTGAAGCAGGGGAGTGCGTAAAAATGAAATCCCTGCCGTCTGTTGAGGGCGAAGATATTTACGACGAGCTGAAATCTTTTGCCGCTCAATTGGATGAAAAAGGTTACACCCTTTACACGGTCGACACCACACATCCTGAATTGGGCGTTTCCGCAAATTACAATTTCGTGCCCGGATTTCAGTTTCGCGAGCGCACCCCGCACGCAAGCCTCGGCCTTTTCGTAGGTCGCATTTTGTCAGAGAAAGTAGCGCTTGATCTCGCCGGGGACGGGCTGGATGTAATTTCCGACATCTACGGTGAACCTTATTTTATACCGTTTTTCGAGGGAATGCTGGCTCTGCGCGGAGGCGATACCGCACGTGCTGTCGATATGTTCAGCATAGCTGTTGACCTTCAGCCTGCGGACGAAGAGAAGGCGTTGTCTGCATTTTACACCGCCTATGCACTCTCCCTTGAAGAGCGTTGGTCGGAAACAATTCCCTATCTCGACCGGGCCATTGAGCTTGACGACGAGGCCAAGGAGTATTTCAATCTGCGCGGTGTGGCTAAATTTAAAGCTAAGGATTATGCCGTGGCTGCAGTTGATTTCAAAGCCGCGCTTGCGCTTGATAGCGGATCAGCTTCCGACCTTGCCAATCTTGGATTGTGTCATAAATTTATGGGCGAAGATGATGAAGCCATCGAGTATCTTACCACCGCTTTGGAGCTTGACCCGTCTCTTGATTATGCGTTGCCGCATCTTCAGGAGTTACTCGATAAATAAATTGCAGTTTTGTCCCCTTCAGTTAAGAACTTGATTGACAAGAAAGGGTTTAAAGGCTTATTTCATCTGGAGCAAAAAGGCGAAAGCTTTTGAGTGCAAAATAGTCGTGAAACAGCGGATCGCTGTTTTTGGATATGGCAGATTCGGCTGAGGTCGAACTACAGTAATAAATGTAAATATTCCTAGGAGTATTATTATGGCTATCGTAGAATTCGAAGGCAAAAGCTTTGACGTTGATGAAGATGGTTTCCTCCTGAAATTTGAAGACTGGTGCCCTGAGTGGGTTGACTACTGCAAAGAAGGCGAAGGTATCAAAGAACTCAACGAAGAACATCAGAAAGTTATCGACTTCCTGCAGGACTACTACAAAAAGAACGGTATCGCTCCTATGGTGCGTATCCTCTCTAAAGTTACTGGTTTCAAACTGAAACACATCTACGAACTGTTCCCCTCCGGTCCCGGTAAAGGAGCATGTAAGATGGCTGGTCTTCCTAAGCCTACTGGCTGCGTTTAGTTCCAGACAGCTTTCAGAATATTTGGGCGGGATCTTCGCGATCCCGCCTTTTTTGTTCACATATGACAGGTAGATGACTGGTGACGGTCCGGTTACTATATGAATGGGGATAGTGACTGGTAACGGCCCGGTAGTCGAATCTTCAGCAGGCATCTGCTGTCAGTTGGCCCTGCCGCTTGACGAAAGTCCGGTCGGCTTGTTATTTTAATCCACTTTAATTTACGAAACAGGTCAAATAAACCTTGCATATTATCAGTAGCAGGGGTATTGGGCTGTGTTTCCACGGTTAACAAAGACAGGAGAAAGTCATGAAAAAAGATATCCATCCTAAACTTCATAAGGCAACAGTCCGCTGTCACTGCGGCTATGAGTCTGAACTTTACTCTACACTGGGTGAAGAAATCAGCACTGAAATTTGCTCCAATTGCCATCCTTTTTACACTGGTAAACAGCGTTTTGTTGATACCGCCGGTCGTATCGATCGCTTCAAGAAGAAGTTCGGTAACTTCGACGCTGCAAGCAAAGTTAAAGGCAACTAGCTTATCTTTTTGCGGTTTTGCCGCGTAAACATGCCTCTGTCGTATTGTGCGGCAGAGGCATGTTCTTTTTTTGATTTTTCAAAGTCCTGCATCGTAGCCGGGTGGGACGTTTCCTATCCCTCCCCGCTGTCTTTTCTGTAATGATATTCAATCTCAGTCTTGCTTGACTGCCGATAGTGATTAATTTACTGAGAAGCATTACTATTTTACAGGCCGCTGGTCTAATAAGTGAGGAAACGGATTTGAAATTACCTCTTCTCGTGTCCGCTGCCAAATCAGTTGGCGGACAGGCTGTTATCGAAGGCGTTATGATGCGCGCAAAGGACAATCTTGCCATTGCTGTCCGCCGACCTGACGGCGAAATCACTGTTGAAGTCCGTCCCTGGTTTTCTATGACACCCGCGTTTATGAAGAAACCTTTTCTGCGCGGTTTTCCAATTTTTATGGAAACTATGGTTAACGGAGTCAAAGCCCTTAATTATTCTGCCACACAGGCTCTCGACGAAGAGGAAGACGGCGAACTGACCACCTTCCACCTTGTGCTGACCATGGCCTTTGCGCTCGGTGCTGCGCTCGGACTTTTTGTTGTGCTGCCGCACTTTTTTTCCGTGGCGATGAAATGGTGGGGGATTTCAGGCGGTGTGGACTCCTTGAGTTTTCACGTCTGGGACGGCTTTTTCAAGATGCTCATGTTTCTCGGTTACATTATTTCAATTTCATTTGTGCCGGATATTAAACGTGTGTTTGAATACCACGGTGCAGAGCACAAGGCTATCTGGGCTTACGAGGCCGGTGGCAACCTTGATGTCTGCGAAATTAAGAAATTCAGCAGGCTCCATCCCCGTTGTGGAACAGCATTTCTGCTTTTTGTGCTGGTGGTGAGTATTCTGCTTTTTACTGTGCTGGTTCCCTTGATTGTTTCGATCTGGGTGCCGAAAGTATTTGTGCTTAAACATTTATATATAGTTGGTATCAAGCTGCTGCTGATGGCTCCTGTTAGTGCTGTCGCTTATGAAATGATCAAGGCGTCTTCCAAGCATGAGGATAAAGCCCTGTGCAAAGCCGCCTGTCTGCCCGGTATGGGAATGCAGCTGCTGACTACCCGCGAACCCGATGAAGAGCAGATCGCAGTTGCTCTCGCGGCATTGAATTCGGCGGTTGCTGCCGAGGCTGATGGAGGAAACAGCTGATGTTTGCCAAATTGGAAGATATTGAACGTTCTTTCATGGATCTGGAGCAGGAGCTCGCAGACCCGGAAGTATATAATAATCAGGACCGCTATCGCAAAGTAACCATGGCTCACGCCGAGCTTGGTGATGTTGTTGAAGCTTTCCGTGAATATAAGAAGCTTTCCGCTGACCTTGAAGACAACAAGGAAATGGCCAAGGATTCCGATCCTGAAATCCGTGAAATGGCCGAGATGGAAATTGCTGAAATCAAGGACCGGATGCCTAAGCTGGAAGAGGAGCTTAAACTCCTGCTTCTGCCTAAAGATCCCATGGATGGTAAGAACATCATCCTTGAAATACGTGCCGGTACCGGCGGTGAAGAAGCTGCTCTTTTTGCAGCTGACCTTTTCCGGATGTATTCACGCTTTGCCGAGTCCAACGGTTGGAAGGTTGAAGTCATGAACTCCAACCCCACCGGAACAGGCGGTTTCAAAGAAATCATTGCCGCCATCAGCGGCAGTCGCATCTATTCCAAAATGAAATATGAGTCCGGTACTCATCGCGTTCAGCGTGTTCCCGCTACCGAGACTCAGGGACGTATTCATACATCTGCTGCCACGGTGGCAATCATGCCCGAGGCGGAAGAAGTTGATGTTCAGGTGCGTACCGAAGACCTGCGCGTCGATGTCTTTCGCGCTTCAGGTCCCGGCGGTCAGTCTGTTAACACCACTGACTCCGCTATCCGTATTACTCACCTGCCTACCGGGCTTGTTGTTATTTGTCAGGACGAAAAGTCCCAGCACAAGAATAAGGCCAAAGCTATGAAAGTTCTTTGTTCACGCCTGTTGCAGGCTGAACAGGACAAACAGCATGCTGAAATGGCTGAGCAGCGTCGTGCTCAGGTCGGCTCCGGGGACCGTTCCGAACGCATCCGTACTTACAACTTTCCGCAGGGCAGGGTAACGGATCATCGCATCAACCTGACTCTTTATAAACTCGACTCAGTAATTGAAGGCGATATGAATGAGCTGGTCGATTCGCTCGTAAGTCACTACCAGTCCGAAGCCCTTAAGCAGCAGGCTCAGGACGGTTAATGCAGCCTGATACATTCAATTAAGCCTTGAAGGTTTAAATTTAATGAAATGCATTTCAGAACGGGATATTAATTCAATATCCCGTTTTTATTTTATTCCCGGAGATGAGATTTGTCTGAACCGAAATTAAAGGATGTCTTATCCAGAGCCACTGCCGTGCTTAGCGAAGCAGGGGTTGATTCACCGGCTTTGTCAGCTCAGTTACTGGCGGAGAAGGTTTTCGGGCTGGATCGCCTCGGTCTGATTATGGAGATGGGCCGTGCTGTAAAGGAAGGTCCGGTTGCCGAGTTTATGGAACTGGTCGAGCGCAGGGCGTCCGGCGAACCTGCGGCTTATATTTTGGGAGTGAAGGAATTTTTCGGACTGGAGTTTAAGGTCGGTCCCGGAGTGCTGATCCCGCGCCCTGAGACTGAGGAAATAGTCGAAAAAGTGCAGGACTTATTCGGCGCTGACGATAATTTTTTGTTCTCAGATTTTGGAACCGGGTCAGGAATCCTTGCTGTGACTGTGGCTAAACTCTTTCCCCGTTCGAGGGGGATCGCTGTTGATCTCAGTCCTGCCGCGCTCGAAATTGCGCAGGAAAATGCGCGTTTGCACGAAGTGGACGACAGGGTGCAGTTTGTGCTGGCTGATTTCAATCGACCGCTACTTTCTGAGGCTAAGTTTGACCTTATTCTGGCCAATCCACCCTACCTCTGCGAAGCTGAGCTGGATGAGATAAGTTACGAAGTTGCCGAGTTCGAGCCGGTTTCCGCATTGGTCAGCGGGCCGTTGGGTGATGAAGACATCCGGGGCAGCGTTCCCCATATAGGTGCAGCCTTGAAAAAAGGCGGAATGTCGTTCATGGAGATCGGCTACCTTCAGGGAAAAGTGGCGTATGATATTTTTGACTCTTGCGCGGATTTTTCAGGAGGCGTTGAGGTTGTGAAAGATCTTTCCGGGCATGATCGAATTGTTGTGGCTGAAAAGAGATAGCTTTGTTGCAGGGTTGCAAAAAAACCACAACGTATGTTTGATGTTGTTGTAAAAAAACAACTAGTTACGATTGTTAAAAAATATATTAATAAAAAACTAATAAAATAAGTACCTTAGATGATAAGCGAAAGTGGCATATTCTTTGCTTGTGTTAGAGGCAACAGGAGATAATATGCTACAAACTACAATTCAGAATACAGTAAGATGCAAAGGCGTCGGGCTCCACAGTGGTAAACAGGTGGAAATCGTACTTAGACCTGCTGTAGAAGATACCGGAATACTTTTTTCATTACACACCGGTTCTGGAAGTTCCTTCATTACTCCCAATCCAAATCTGGTTGTAGCCACCGGCCTTGCCACTACCCTTGGCAACGGACAGGATTCTGTTTCCACAGTCGAACACCTGCTCGCCGCTCTGCGCGGAATGGGCATTGATAATATCCACGTAGAAGTCAGAGGTAATGAGCTGCCCATTATGGACGGCAGCGCAGGTCCTTTCGTTTATTTGCTCCGTCAGGCCGGTGTGCGCGAGCTCGCAAAGGCCCGTAAGGTTCTGGCTGTGACTAAATCAATTAATTTTGAGCAGGACGGAAAATACGTCAGGGCTTTTCCTCATGACGGTTTCGCTGTTGATTACACTATTGATTTCGGTCATCCCCAGATCGGTAAACAAACCCTTTCCCTTGAAATTACTCCTGATGTTTTTATGGATGAGCTGGCAAAAGCCAGAACTTTCGGCTTCCTGAAAGAAGTAGAATATCTGCATGCAAACGGTCTAGCTCTTGGCGGATCTCTTGATAACGCGGTTGTCCTTGATGACTACGGTATTCTTAATGACGGCGGTCTCCGTTTTGCTGACGAGTTTGTAAGGCATAAAATGCTCGATTTTATCGGTGATATGGCTGTTCTAGAAGTGCCGCTGCAGGGCCGCTTTGAAGTTTATGCTTCCGGTCACGCACTGAATAATTGTTTCCTGAAATATCTGCATGAAAACGCTGTTGACTATCTTGAAGAACATGTTCTCGAGCCTGTCCCCGGTAAGGTTGCTGAAAAAGGTTTTACCGCTGTTGCTCCGGATGCTATCCCTGCCCCAGCCTAGCCTTTATCTTTTATAAAATTTTTAGAGACCTGCCGTAATTGGTGGGTCTTTTTTTTGAGGAGATTGCATGCCGATACATAAATCCATTTGTCCCTACGATTGTCCAACCTCCTGCGGTCTGCTTATTGAAAATGACGGTACCAGAGTTCTCAAAGTAAAAGGCGACCCTGATGATCCTATCTGCGGAGGGTTGATCTGCCGCAAGATGCAGCGTTACGAAAAATCGATCCATTCACCGGAGCGCATTCTTACTCCCCTTAAACGAATAGGAAAAAAGGGAGAAGGGCGTTTTGAACCGATTTCATGGGATGAGGCGGTCAATGCTATTACCGGAAAATGGCGAGAGGCTCTGGATTCGCACGGACCGGATTCTATCCTCCCATTCTACTATTCCGGCGTCATGAGCATGATCCAGCGAAAATGCGGTGATGCATTATTCAATCGGATGGGAGCATGCAAACTGATCATGACCCTCTGCTCTTCGGCCAAAAGTGCCGGTTACAAGTCCGTGATGGGGGGGACCGGATGTCTCGATCCCCGTGAGCTGGCAAAAAGCGATTTTTATATTGTCTGGGGCAGTAACATGAAAGCCACCCGTTTGCAGAGCATGCCTGATCTGGTCAAGGGGCGCAAAAATGGTAAGCGGGTTGTGCTTATAGAATGTTTTGCCGGAGAAATGGCGGGATATTGTGACCAGGTGGTGCTGGTAAAACCCGGTACAGACGGCGCCCTTGCACTCGGAATGATGCATGTGCTGGCTACTGAAGGTCTTGATGATACAGATTTTCTGCAAAACGAAGCGGTGGGGTACCATGAATTCGTAGCCACGCTTGGTCAGTATACCCCGGAGTGGGCTGAAGCTATTACCGGTGTTCCGGCGCAGGTCATCAGCGATCTTGCCCGTGAATATGCTGCGGCAGCTTCCCCCGCGATAATCCTCGGAAGTGGTAATTCCCGCTACGGAAACGGCGGCATGACTGTACGGCTGATAACTATTCTTTCAGCTTTTACGGGCGCGTGGAAGAATTCTGGAGGCGGTCTGTGCGGTTGTAATCCCGGTGGCGGACCTTATGTTGATGCGGACCGCATCACCCGCCCCGATTTGCGGCAAAACGAAGCACGTAGAGTGAATATAAATCAGCTGGCGATGGCGCTAAAAGGTGATGATGGACACGCTCCAATCCGCTGTCTGCATATTTTTGGAAGTAATCCGGTCGGTTCTGTTGCAAATCAGCTCGGAATCCGTGCCGGACTGGAAAATCCAGAACTTTTCACCGTTGTCCATGAGCGTTTCCTCACCGATACCGCATGTTATGCAGACATTATTTTGCCTGCTACTTTTTCGGTTGAGCATTCAGATTGTTACGGTTCATACGGATATTGTTCATTCGGAACGGCTCGGAAAATTATAAACCCGCCGGGTGAATGCAAAAGTAACTGGGATATATTCTGTCTGCTTGCAAAAGGTATGGGCTTTGAAGATCAGCATTTCCATCATTCGGAGGATTCCCTGCTGGATGAACTGCTTGCGAATTCGCTGCCAGCTTTGCAGGGTCTTGATGCAGAACAGCAGGAACGGTTACATTCCGGTGGAATGATTTCAGCACCTTTCGCGGATCACACAGATTGGAAAACTGTTTCGGGGAAAATTCAGATAGTTGATGAAGAGCAGCAGGTTTCCATGCCGCAGTATCAGCAATGTCATGGCGGTGAGTATCCTTTGCAACTGATTGCCGTGCCTAGCGTAGAAACGCTTAATTCCATATTTTTAGAGCGTGATGAGCTTGTGGAAGGGCGCGGGCCCATGGTTATGGTTATTCACCCGGATGATGCGGAAGAACGGTCCATTTCCGATGGTGACGAGATCGTGGCTTTTAATGATCTGGGAGAGGTTCCTTTCACCGCAAGGGTTACGCCCTTAGTCGCAAAGGGAGCTGTCGCAGTGGCTGGTATTTTTAAATCTTCCCAGTCCGCAAACAGGAATCTGGTCAATGCGCTGCATCACGAGCGTCTTTCCGACATAGGAGAAGCAACCACCCTCAATGATAATACCGTCGATATCCGGCGCTGAAGAGTATCCGGTGGATGAATGTGAATTCCTGCGAGTCTCCGTACTCCTTCTTTTTTTCAATTAATTTAGGCTGAAGAGTTGACAGTTTGCATAAGATTTTATAGAAATTCTTTCACCCAACACAAGTGGGGCTGTAGCTCAGTTGGGAGAGCGCTTGAATGGCATTCAAGAGGCCAGGAGTTCAATTCTCCTCAGCTCCACCATAGATATCAAAGGCTTAGAAGGTTTTCCTTCTAGGCCTTTTCTTGTTTCTGGTGTTTAAGGTACCAGTTTGGTACCAGTTTTTATGCCTCCTCTTAGTGTCACTTCAAAATGCCTTCATATTATGTCATTCTCTGTGAGAAAAATAGAAAGGTGGCATATGTTTTCGACTTTATTCAATAAGAACAAGAATAGTTCTACCTTAGAAGGGAGTTCTCGTAAGAATAAGAGCCTTTATTCAAAGGTCGCTTCGTTTTGTAAGAAGGTTTTTTGCAAAAGTGAATATTCCAAAAGGGCTGAAAGAGAAGTGAAATCTGAAATGTATGCTTTTTGCTGTGTAGCTGTTTTTCTTCATGAAGAAATTGTGAATGCAAGTAAAAAAAATGCGCAAGGTCTTTCAGATTCTTTTTGTAATTTTATTGAAATCATTAATATAAATGCGCTTAACGGGCTAATGATCAACAAACATTTTTTCCGATCATTAGCTGAGATGAATTCGATGTATTTCTTAAGTAGCATCGATCAAGAATATTACCATCCCAAATATGAATGGCATAAGACTTCTGAATTTAGTGCTTATGTATTCAATCCTTCTATTTCGCTTCCTGAATATGTTTTCTCTGGAGATCTTTTAAGACGTTTCATAGGAAATCCCGCTTCAGTCCATAGGCAAAAAATAATCATATTTCAAAGAGTGTTTTTAGAAATTTTCATGGAGTCATCCATTCTTGTACAAGAATATAGAGAGGCTGGGACTATTAATAATCCTTTATTTGAAAGACTTGTACAGAATGGAAAGGAGTTAGAATATCTGTCGAATATAAGCATTTCTGATCATGAATTTTTGAGTTTTGAAATGGAGCGGGAAAAATCGCTAATAGGAATTTCATATGAGGGCGTGCAAAGGCTGATGATCCCTTACAGTCTATCTCTTGAAGATCTGTCGGAGTCTGATACTGCGCTAGAAGATCTAAACGACATGGTTCTGCAACAAGCGGAAAATTCTCTTAATTCCAAAAGAAATATTGAATCGACTGAGAAGCGTTTAGACGTTGAAATTGTTGAGTTGCCAAACGTTGAGTTGTTAGACGAAAGTGAAGAATCGATTGAAGATGCTAATGCTGATGTAATCCAGTTTCTTTCAAAACTTGAAGAAGATCACCACCGTAGAGATATTTATTTTTCAATTATTGCTTATGAGTATGTAAAGGGAGGTAAAAAATTAAAATTTAAACCTTTTTGGGAATGGCTTCTAATACATTTGGCGGATCAACCTTATCACACTCGTAATATTGATGGTTATGAAGTTAAGATCTTTTTGAGGGGAGAAGTTATCGAGCATTTAGGTCTGTTGAAGGATGCAAAGAAGAATAGTCAAGTTCAAGAAGATACATTTAAAAGGGTGTACTTTAAAGAAATAAACTCTATCTGTCCGAAAATAAAGAAGTTTTGTATAAAAAGTAATATTGAGAATATTCCTATTATTCTCTAATTTTGCCGTTATCTTTGGAGGAAATCATAACTCTGGAGATGACATCATGTCTTTTAAGAAATTAAAAACAACGACTAGGGAACCAAAACGTCAAGATACGTTTTTTAAAAATCTTTTAGCTGAACTTCCGCCTATTATTCCTCGTAAGGAGCTGCCTAAGTATCTTGGTAACTTGATAAGTGTAGGCTATATGGCAAACCTTGATTCTGCCGGGCAAGGACCAGAATCACGCAGAATTGGCGGGCACGTTGTTTATGAACGTGATAGTTTTGTACAGTGGCTTGAATCCCGCACAGGGAATGATTAAGCCATGCTGGATTACCTTCATATAAACGCATCTAGTATAAGCAGTGCCGCTTTGCTGTACGCTCGTTCTGGGATTCCCGTCTTTCCATGTACTGATAAACGCCCCTGTGTTTCTGGCGGATTTAATGCTGCGAGCACAGACTTAGATCAAATCACTGCTTGGTGGCAGAGATTTCCTGATGCAAATATTGGAAGTCCTACAGGCGCAAATAGTTTTGTCTTAGATATTGATCCTCCGCATGGAGAGGAATCTCTAGCCTTCCTTGAAAGCAATAATTCTCTATTACCTGAAACTTTGACCCAGCGAACCGGAAGTGGTGGAAGACATCTTTTCTTTTCTAAGCCGGTTGGAATGGATATCCGCAACTCTGCCGGTAAACTTGGATTAGGTCTCGATATCCGAGGAACTGGCGGATATGTTATTTTGCCACCTTCCATTCATAAATCAGGAAATAGCTATCAATGGATAACCGAGGTTTCACCCGTTGAAGCTCCTGCTTGGCTGATCGAGTTGATTGTTCAAAATTCCAAGTCTGGACTCTCCGCTTCAAACTCATCAACTAAAAATATCCCATATGTTCAATCTTTACTGGAAGCCAAAGAGGGAACTCGGAATGATTCACTTAACAAGGCAGCATTTCAGGTTGGAAAAGATATTGCTTCGGGCAAAACAGGAGAAGCGAGTATTGATGATGTTGCTGAAGTAGCTTTGAAAACAGGTTTAGGTTCGCAGGAGATTCAGAAAACAATTCAGAGCGGGGTTAAGGCTGGTAAAAGGGTTGTCGAAGAGAACAACCCGTATTCAAGCCTTGAAACCGCTCCGTGGCCCATTCCCGCTAAGAATGTATTTTATGGTTTAGCAGGGGAATTTGCACAATTTGCAGTCGAGCAATCCGAAGCAGATCCTATTGGTGTCCTTGCTACTTTCTTATGCCGCTTTGGCGTTGAGATCGGTCACTCTCCGCATATGTTTGCTGGGGAAAAGCAGTATGGCAGAATTAATGTTGTGCTGGTCGGCCAAAGTTCAAAGGCTCGAAAAGGCACATCCGCTTTGCCAATTCGTGAACTTTTCAGTTTCAATGAAAAGCAATGGATTCCCGCACACACTTCTCAAGGGCCGCTTTCCAGTGGGGAGGGTCTAATTCATGCCATTCGTGACCCAGAACATAAGTTTCAGGTGGATAAGAGTACTGGTGTTTGTGAATCCATTACGACAGATCCCGGTGTTGAAGACAAACGGCTGTTTATTCTGGATCAGGAATTTGCTGGAGCTCTTGCCTGTACTAAAAGGGAAGGGAATACCCTTTCAACTATCATCCGCACCTTGTTTGATGGTGGAACCATCGAGCCGCTGACAAAAACCAGCAGACTCGTGGCCACAAATCCTCACGTAGCTATCACAACACATATTACGTTGCAGGAACTGCACGCCCGTCTTGACCGAGTCGAGATATTTAATGGCTTTGCCAACCGCTTTTTATGGCTCTGCGTTCGCAGAACAAAACTCATTCCTTTTCCTGAACCGCTGAATGTTTCGATGGTGAAACAATTTCAAGATAAACTGATCTCCCTTCTAAAATTATCAAAGTCACGTTCTCAGATGGATTTCAGTCCCGAAGCAAAAAAAGAGTGGGGGGACATCTATCCATTCCTTGCAAAAGAACGGGCAGATCTTCTTGGCTCAGTGCTTAATAGATCAGAAGCGTATGTCAGGCGCATAGCGTTAATTTATGCCTTGCTTGATGGATGTGAGAGTGTTGAACTTTCTCATCTAAGGGCTGCGCTTTCGCTTTGGGATTTTTGCGAACAGTCAGCGCAGTTTATTTTTGCGGGTATGGAAACAGATTCGACATGTCAGAAAATATTAGAAGCTTTGGAGGAGTCGGGCGGAAGCTTGGACACTTCGGGGCTGTATAAGTTTTTTGGAAATCACATCTCGAAAAAGAAAATGACCGTTGCCCTGAATAACCTCCTTGCCAGCAAAAATATACGACTTGATGAGATGAAGCCTGAAGGTGGCGGAAGACCTCGAAAATTATTTTATTTGTGCGAATAAAGCGAATTTTGCGAATTTACTCAAGTCGCTATGAGAGTAAAATCGCAAAATTCGCACGCTTTATATTGAGATAGTAAATTCGCAAAGTTCGCAAAAATCGCAATAAAAAAGAAAAAAGTAGGGATAACTCATAGCAGGTTCAGGTGCTCTTATTGGAGTGTGCTTATCCTGCTAAGCCAGCCTACCCAATGTCACACTTTTGCTCCGCAAAAACATTGGGGCTGGTGAGGGAGTTGCTACCGCCTCCCTTCAAACCCTCTGGACGAAATACATTATGAATAACGCCAAAAAAACAGAAAATCTGTCCATGCGAGTGAGTCCAAAGGACAAAGAGTTAATTCTCGCAATGGCAGCTGAAAGCGGAATGAGCATGGCCGATTTTGTTCGCGTGCGCTTGGGACAGACCAGAGTGCGCCGCAGCAAAATTGAAAGAGAGAAATTACTCCATATGGCTCGTATCGGAAATAATCTGAATCAACTTGCCCGCTGGGCAAATACGCACAAGAGCAGTGCTGATTCACTTTTAGTTCTTGCTGAGCTGACCGCCATCGAGCAGGAGCTGAAATGTATATGAAAGTTTTCGCCCATGGTCAGGGAGATGGAGCCAAGGCCGTTAATTACGTGATTGATCCGAAACGAAAAGGGCGTGAGGAATCGCCGCCTGAAGTTTTGCGCGGAGACCCGGAGATAGTCCGAATGGTAATTGGCTCAACTGATCGTAAATGGAAATATACTTCAGGCGTTCTTTCATGGGCTCCAGAAGATCAGGTTTCGCCCGAAACTGAAAAGAAGATCATGGAAGATTTTGAGAAAACAGCTTTCGCAGGCATGGAACCTGATCAATATTCGGTCTTGTGGGTTCGTCATAGCCACGCTGGGCATCATGAAATGCATTTCATAATCCCACGTACGGAATTGACTCAAGATAAGGCTATGAATGCATGTCCGCCGGGTTGGCAAAAACAATATGATGTCTGGCGGGATTTATGGAACGAGCGAATGGAGTGGGCAAGGCCGGATGATCCGAAGCGGGCGAGGGTTGCTCAGCCGGGGAAGGAAATCCAGTTTGACAGCAAAAATAAACGTGCAGAGCTGAAGCAGCAAATTACAGATTATTTGGCTCAGGGAATTTCTAAGGGCGTTTATCAAAACAGGGATGACCTAATTGAAGGGTTGGAAAACGTAGGTTTTTCCATTCCACGTAAGGGCAAAAATTATATCACACTGGAGTCGTCTCAGGACGGTCAACGAATAAGGATGAAAGGAGGAATCTATGCAGCATCTTGGAGAGCTGACAAGCAAATTGAAAGAGCAGGTGAACTCACAGTCGCAGGAAATGGAGCAAGTCGTGCAGGACGTATTTCACGACTTGAGCGAGAGCTTGAGGAAGTACGCCGCAGCCGAGCTGAATACAATCAAAAACGATATGGACGATCAACTGCAAAAATTGAGAAAGAGGCAGTCCGCAATTTCGGCTTATCATTGGAAGCAAAATTTACTGGCAAATTTCCTATCCGCTTTGCTGCTAGTCATAGTGTCGGTCTCCATAACAGGATTCTACGGTTGGAGAATCAAGGAGAATCGCGAGGACTTAGCAATAATCAACACACAAATAGCAAGCCAGAAGAAGAATATAAGCAAAATTACCGCATGGAAGATCAACGCATATCAGACCGAGAATCAAAAATATCTGGTTTTCCCCAAGGGAATGAAGCTGGAAATAGTCCAGACAAACAACGGCCTGCCAGCCGTTTTATTAAAGAGGTAGATTATGAACGAGTTAAGTCAGAACTTATCGGAGGCCCTAGCCAGAATAGAGAAGGAGCAAAGCCGAAGGTTAAACGAACAGGACGAGAAAATTGCCGAGCTGACAAGGGAGGTTCAAGGCTGCCGGGACTTGCAGAGCGACTTGGAAAGAGTCTTGAGCGAGTTGGAGCTGTTGTCGGGGCGTTTGGGCGGTTAGTGGGGAGAGCAAAAATGAAGTCCAAAGGTCTTGCTGCGAGTTGTAGAAAATCCTCAAAAATGTGGATGTAGTTGTTTATAAAGAAATTTGTAGGTAAAGTCGGAAGTACTTCGTAAATTGGTGGATCTTAATTTTTTACTATCCCTATGAGTTCGTACCTAGAGGCTTGAAACTATATGCAAGAGATAATGTTAGATTCAAATAATCTTAAAGAGATGGCTTCTGAAGCCGATGAACTTCTATTAGCCAAAAAGCATAGTAAAATTGAAGAATTACTAGAAAGGTATCAGAGAGTTAACTACGTTTTTGAAAGCCTATCCGATGAAGCTCAGTTTTACTATACTTTAGGGAATTGTTCTCAAGAGTTATTTAATTATCATAATCTCGACTGGTTTTCGGATAAATTAAGTAAAGCTGTTATCTTTTTTCGAAAGGCTTTATATGTCGTTCGCCAGATAGATTTTCCTTCTGAAGCAGAACGATATCTTAAAAGTTGTATTGCGACTAATTTAGGTAACAATTTGAGTTCGCAAGGTCGTGCATTTTGTTGCATCCCATTTTGGGATGATGCTTTAAAATATTTTGAAAACCCTGTAGCAATTATTTCTAAAGCTCAGAATGAATTATTCATCGCAGATGTTCTTTATGATCAAGGTCATAGAGCGTTTCACTACTTTGCGGCTTACCAATTAATTAACTTGGGGCTTAAGTCTCAGGATCAACTTTATCCTGAGCAAAAATTGGCTTATTCAAAAGAAAGTCAGTTTATAAAATTTAAAGAATGGTTTGAAGTAAATTATAGACTAGAAGATTTTGAATATTTTGAAACATATGAGGGGGAATGTGTTACAAGAAAAGAGAAGGAATATTTGAGATGGTGCGGAGATAATAAACTTTTTATAAATGATTTAAATGATGTGTCGTGTTTTGAAATTGCTTATCAAGATATTTTGAGTCTTCCTTCTTTTTCGTATGACATTAACACTGCATTAACGATGCATGAAAAGCTGATGTACCATGGTAATTTTGATGAATTGAAAAATGATTATTGCTATGCTCGTTACTTGGTTTTTACAGCTCGAAATATACCTAGTGAACAAAAACATTTTTCCAACTCAACTTATCCACATATTGAGGACATGTCACACTCAATAACGAATCTCAAAGCTAGTCATTACAAAAGTGCATTTAAGACACTTTACTCTCTTTTCGATAAAATAGCGTATTTTATGCATCGTTTCTGTGATTTAAACGACATTGGTGATGATCACAAGGTTGATTTTGATAAAGTCTTCAAGGATCTAAAAAGTAGAAAGAAGTGGAAGCCGCACACAAAGCTTAAAAGTAGCCATAATTGTTTTATCCATGCTCTATTTTTTATATTGAAAGATATACGTGACGTGGATGGTTCTACTGTGCATCGCTACCTTGATCCTGATGCACAAGAATTCTTTAAGATAAGGAATTTCATTGAACATCGTTCTTTGAAGATTGTTGACGATTTTGGTTACACACTGCTCCAGTCAGATAAAGACCTAAAGGAGGCAGAACTTGATAAATTAGAGGTTCTTATAAATGATTTGACGGCGCAGATTGTAGAGTTAAACCGTAAGATTGATGAAACAAAATCAGATCAAAGTGAAGAAGTTGAAATTCTTGAAATGAAGTTAGAACAAGCTTTGTTGAAAAAGCATGAGAAGAAAAAACTTTCGTCACATTCTATGCTCATTTCTGAAAGCGAATTTAAGTCAAGACTTATGACCTTAATGAGACTGGTTCGAAACTCGATTATGTATCTTTCCTTAGCAATTCATGCCGAAGAGCAAAACAAACCAGATGATGGTAAAGTGCTCATTCCTAGCACGCTTTTTTTTAAATGAGTTGTATTAGTTTCGACTTGATCTGATATTATCTCTAGAAAAGTAGAAACCTATAAATTAAAAAAGAGCAATAGTCTGGGAGCAAGTAGCCATTGCTAACGGGGGCTACCTTTTTTAGCCACCATTGTGGATCTAAGTCTCAGATTACAGTCCGCACCTGCAATTTTTTGAAAATATTAATGGGCTTGTAATGCATGAAAATTATCCTGTAACCACCCATTGTGTAAATCTTTTCTTAAGAGATTCTAGTTGCTTTGGGCTTAGCTTCTTACCTTTATAGGCGGATATTTTTACTTCTCTATTGGTTTCTTTGTTTTTTTTGAACGTCATAAAGTCAAATAAGTTATGCCCTATTGTGTTTACTTGAAAACGAAATTCATACTTTTCTTGATGTCCAATGTAGTTGCCAGATTCGTCAGTTGTCCAGTAACCTTTGTAATTTATTCTTTCTAATGCTCGACGCATATCAAGAGCTGATTTGTAGCGTTTATTAGGGAGGGGAGTAATCGCCTTGTTTATAATCTTTTTTAAACTTTGTGGTACAAAAAAATGGTAATCATTAGTTGAAATGATTTTGCCATTTTTTACACGCTCATTAAACTTCGACTCTCCGCATTTTTCAAACGTATTTTTGATTGCACCAATGCTGCTAATTAACCGAAATAAAGTTAAACCTACTTGGTATACATCTGTTTGCGAATTTACGTTGTTTGAAGTGAGTGTCTCAGGAGCTACATGGCACTTATAAAAACCTTCATGATGAACTGGTTCTCCCTCGCTAGAAACACAAGAAATACCATAATCAGTAAGAATTCCTTGTCCTGTTGCGCCCATAAGAATATTTTGAGGCTTTATATCATTATGAAATAAATTATTTTCATGCAAATATTCAAGGCCTCTCAAAATGTCCCTAGTCGTGGATAGAGCTTTTGGTATTTGCATAAAATTAGCAGCATTTAGCTTGGAAATAATGGAGCCTTCAGCGTGGTAGTCCATAGCGATGATAACGAGGTTTGTATTATTGTGCCTGACTACATCAGCGTAGTGCATCTTTACTAAGTTCGCATGTTCTAAACAATTGCCTATACGAGCTTCTTTTAGGCGTGCATCAATTGTCGCGTTTTCAGGAAGTATTTTAACAGCCACCTCTCGAGAAATAGTTTGGTCTTCTGCTAACCACACTTGACCAAAGCTACCCCCTCCAATACGCTGTTTTAACTTATATTTGTATATTGTTTCATCTGCTTTTATGTTTAAATTGTGTGGCATTATTTAGTTATTCCTACCCATGCAGCTGCTGTGGCATCTGCCATTTGGTTGTCCCAATTAATGTTTGTTTTCCCAATATTATTTTCTGCATATGATTTAATTTTTTTAGAATTCATCCCTTTCTGTATGGATGCATAAATAACTGATTTTAATTGTTTGTTTTGTTGTTTAGCTGCAAGCATAACTATAGCATCTAAGTTAGTAGAATATCTGGATGTAGAATTGTCTTTGCCTAAAAATTGATTTGCCTTAATTACTACTTTTGTTATGTGAGGAAAGTCTCGAAAAATACGAATAAGCTCATCATAAAACCAAATTATTTTGTTTTCAATGGTGTCGCAATCCTTCGGAAAATTTAATTTATTTTCACTGTCAGTGTTAACGAATGTTGTATCTTGATCATTTTTTTCTAAAATAGCATATCGTACACACTTTGAAGATGTCCTAATTCCAAGTACTTGCATGGTTTTCCTTGTTTTAATTTCGATGTAAATTCAGTAATAAGGTATTCGCCATGTTGCTGTATATAGTTTTTACGTTTTTTAGTCTGTTTCTGCAAAATTTTTCGCCATTATTTCTAACGCCCTCAACACATCCCCCTCCGCAGGCAATTCCCCATAAACAATAGCCCCAAGTCCATCCCGATACGCAGAACTTAACGATTCCCATACATTCTCCGTGTCAGCAAAAATAGGGCATTCGGCAATATCCATGTCTATCCATTTGGCATCTCCAACCGGGGCTTCCTGATCATATTTCCGCACTATTTCCAGTAGTTCATGAAAGGCAGGAGAGTTTACGAATGTTTGAATTTCTTTCCTCTGCATAAGCTGATGGATGTCGTAGATATGCCTGATTTTCTGGCGCAGAGATTCGATCGGAGTTTCGCTGCATGATGCTTTGACTATTGCCATGATTTTTTCAGTGAAGGTCCTCTCAAGGCAGAGAACTTGAAACGGGAAAGGCTGAAGGTCAAATTGCTTTATAATTTCATCTTGTCCACGGCTTTTCAGAAAGTCGTGAATATAAGTAGAAATTGGCATGGGCTGAGCTGGTGACGGATGGGCGAAGGCATTTACTTCCAACAAAATTTTATTTGAAACAGACCCAAATGTTCCATCGAATGACTTTGGGTACGAATAGTAGATCTTACGGATCATGGAACCTTTGCTGCTACCTTCCAGTTCTTCTTTTAAATCAATACTCGCTACTGTGGTGATTCTTTTGAGTAGTTTTTTTGTCTGGTTAGCGGGCTGGTTCTTGTCTGTAATGACGGCAAGGTCAACATCTTCTGAAAAGCGTTCGATACATCCGTATGCTTTGGAAAGTGAAGTCCCGCCTTTGAAAACGGTAACATCTGCAAGGTCTGTCTGGGCAATGCGATAAAGAGCCAATGTCAGCCAGTAATCTTTTTCAATGAAGATATTTTGCAGGCGGTGGTGCTCTGCGGTGGCCTGTATTGCGTCTTTAAAAAGTTCTTCGGATTCGTGAAGCTTCACACTATACCCCATGCCTTTTTATTTTTCAGAATCGTTTCAGATATCGGTAATTTGTATTTCGTATATGGATTCAAACTCGCACGTAATGACTCGATCAGAAAGGGTTTAGCTAACCCTTCAGGAATGGTTTCGCAAAGGCATCCGCAAAGGGCTCGAACCATGGGAGGGTATGCTTTCGCAAACTCAACCAGTCTTTTCAATTCTCCTTCTGTAAGGTCTTTCATCTTTCTCCCGACCGCAGCAACAATTTCGTCCGGTGTGCAATCCTGAGCTTTCTTGATGAACCTTAGAGCTTCGAGCTGCTCTATCAGTGGGATGTCTTCTTTCTCTATTGATGAAACATAACTGCGTACGAACTGGACTTGAAGTTTGCCTACAGTTTGTTTTTTTCTAGGAATGATACTCGCAATGGTTAGAGTGTTCGGAACCTGCGTGGCTATCTGGAGCTTGAGATATACTGACTGTCCGGTGAGAATCCCGGTAATCCTATCGTCTTTGCGTGTCAGGAAGGAAATAAGTTCCTCGTCAGAAGGGCTGATTTGTCCAAAAATGGTTTCCTTGGGGCGATAGAAAGTCCCTTTCGCCTGCCGGATTAAAACCTGCTTTTTTACCAGACGTTCCAAAGCCTTTGCCAGAGCTTGTGGCTTGCTTTTCTGCAAGTCTCTAAAGTCCTGATAAGTGATGATCTTCCCCGGTGGGATTGATTCTATATAGTTATTTATCTGCGCTGAAACTTGCATGATTTAATCCGCTCCTGAAATTAAGATATTCTCCTTTTGTTATTTGTCAAGTTTTTAGTGGTTAAAACATGACAAGATGATGCTATTTATCCTTAGTCCTCAGGGTAAATGATAATTAAAAATATTCTTTAAAAAAACATTTTTTCATTTAGATAAGCATAATACCTAACCCCGAAAAAGGGTTTACATTCTATTGAATGCAGCCTCTTAACGAACTCATGAAAAACAGTAAAAATTATTTTGGGTTCATCACTTTTTTTAGTTTTATTTCTTCAACACCACAATAAAGCACAGGCACTACAAATACGGTAAGTATGGCAATAGTCATGCCTCCGAATGATGGAATTGCCATAGGAACCATAATATCTGATCCGCGACCTGTTGAGGTTAGGATAGGGAGTAGTGCAAGGATAGTAGTTGCCGAGGTCATCAGAGCCGGGCGGATTCTTCTTTGTGCTCCTTTAATGATAGCCTGCTTGATTTGGGGAATGCTGGTAGCTTTACGTTCATTTTTAGTTTCATCCAGATAGGTTGCCATGATAACTCCATCGTCCGAGGCTATGCCGAATAGAGCTAAAAAACCGACCCAAATGGCAACACTTAAGTTGATGGGAGCTACCTGAAATAATTCGCGCATGGGTGTGTTAAATACGGTAAAATGCATAAACCACGGTTGACCGTACATCCATACCATAAGAAATCCGCCGGACCATGCAACGAAAATGCCTGAAAAGACCATTAGAGTTGTTGCTAGGGATTTGAACTGTAAATATAAAATAAGTACTATGAACATCAGTGCCAGTGGCAGGATTATAGCAAGTTTCTTTTGTGCTCTGATCTGATTTTCATAACTACCTGCAAATTCGTATGAAACTCCGGCAGGAATAGTCAGCTCGCCTGATTTAATTTTAGAATTAAGAAAAGTCTGAGTCTGCTCAACTACATCCACTTCGGCAAACCCTGGTTTTTTGTCGAACAGTACGTAGCCGACCAGAAATGTATCTTCACTTTTGATGACCTGCGGTCCGCGAATATATTTTATCTCTGCCAGTTGGCTGAGCGGGATTTGTTCTCCGGCCGGAGTGCTTACAAGAATATTGCCGAGATTATCTATGTTATCGCGCAGCTCTCTCATGTAGCGAACCCTGACAGGATAACGTTCACGACCTTCGACAGTCGTTGTCACTACCTTACCGCCGACAGCCACTTCAATAACATCCTGTACCTGTGAAAGCATAATTCCATATCTTGCAATGGCTTCACGATCGATAACAATTTCAAGGTATGGTTTACCCACGATGCGGTCGGCAATAACGGCTTCCGGCTGTATTGACCCTACCTGCTTGAGCAGTCTTTCCAGATCAAGAGCTACTTTTTCCAGTGTTTCCAGATTTGGGCCTTTAACTTTGATGCCCATGGGAGCTCGCATGCCGGATTGCAGCATTACAATTCTTGCGGCTATTGGTTGCAGTTTCGGCGCGGAAGTTACTCCGGGGATTTTAGCTGCTTTGACTATTTCATCCCATATATCATCCGGAGAAGTTATACCTTTCCAGCTCTTGCGTTTTGGATTCAGCTCTGGACTAAGGGCAGATCGCCAAATTCTGAAAGGTTTACCATTTTCATCAGGAATAAGTTCTCCATTGTCGTCTCTAGCATAGTATCCTTGCACTAAATAGGGATATCCGTCCTTTGCCGGAACAAGGTCACCTTTGACATTGCGAAAGTAGTCTTTTTGATCGGGGTCATATTTAAAACGGAGTCTCTCTCCTGATTTACTAACAACATATTCGGATTTATAATTAATGACAGTTTCGATCATGGAAATAGGCGCTGGATCGAGAGGCGTTTCTGCTCTTCCGAGTTTGCCAACGGCCGATTCCACTTCTGGAATAGATTGAATCATCATATCCTGTTTACGCAGAACATCATGAGCTTCGCCTATGGATGCATGCGGCATAGTGGTGGGCATGAACAAAAATGCGCCTTCATCAAGGTCCGGCATAAATTCCTTACCTAAGCCGGGGAAAGTGTGAGCCAGTTTGATGTACGGAGCAGAGGTTCTGATTGTGTCAGGTAGGAATGATGTAAGATTGCCGAAGCCAAGCCAGATAGACATTCCCAACGCAATGATAAAAGTTGGCAGAGATAAAAAGAGTAATTTATGATTAAGGCACCATCCAAGCATTCTGGCGTAGTTGTAACGGAATAATTCGAAAAAGAGCATTAAACTTCCGATAATTAAGGCTACAAAAGCATAATTATTGCTCATGCCTTTTTCCGGTCCGAGCGGCAGCCACGAACTTGTAAGAACGGAGGCGACCAAACCTACAATTACCCATGTTTCTGCATACCCTATAAATTTATGAGTCTTCGCAGGAACAAATGGCAATATAAAGTGCTTTATACCCAGATAAATAAAGAAAATTCCAACCCACCATTTCAGTATTATGGAAAGAGTAATTCCAGAAAGGATGTAGAGGGCCGAACGAATATAAGATTGCTTCCCCTTGGCAAATTTTTTACGCGCAGTGAACAGAAGTTGAGCTAAAGGCGGTAAAACCGTCAAAGCTACAATGATGGAGGACAGTAACGCGAAAGTTTTCGTATAAGCTAATGGTTTGAATAGTTTTCCTTCGGCTCCGTCCATGGCAAATACAGGCATAAAGCTGACGATTGTAGTGGCAACAGCAGTCATTACTGCGCTGCCGACTTCTGTTGTTCCATCGTAAATAAGCTTAAGGCGGCTGACTCCCTCTTCTGCCGTTTCGAGCTTTTTCAGTATGTTTTCACAGATGATAATCCCCATGTCGACCATGGTTCCGATTGCAATTGCAATTCCTGATAGAGCTACAATGTTTGCATCAACTTTGAAGACTCTCATACCCATAAAGCTCATGAGTACGGCAAGAGGCAATAATGAAGAAATAAGTAATGAACTTTTAAGGTGCATGACCGCAATAAGGACTACAATGATAGTAATCAGTATTTCTTCAGTCAGGGCTGTGTTAAGCGTGCCGAGGGTCTCATGAATCAAGTTTGAGCGGTCATAAAAAGGAACAATCGTCAGTTTACTTTTTGTCCCGTCCGGCAGAATCTTTGAGGGTAATCCCGGTGAAATAGCTTTTATCTTGCTTTTGATATTATCAATTACCTGCAGTGGATTTTCGCCATAGCGGACAACTGCAACTCCGCCGACAACTTCTGCACCGCCTTTATCCAGAACTCCACGACGCAGGGCCGGACCTTCAGCCACCCGCGCGACATCGCGAACATGAATAGGGATGTTATTTACAACTTTAACAACTGAGCTTTCAATATCAGATATCTTTTTGATGAACCCGATACCTCTGATGACATATTCAGCGTTGTTAATTTCGATAGTACGTGCGCCAACATCAAGGTTGGAATTTTTTACAGCGCGATATACTTCGCTAAGAGTTACATTCGCAGCTCTCATTGCATCGGGATCGACATCAATCTGATACTCTTTTACAAAGCCTCCGACAGAAGCCACTTCGCTTACTCCTTCAGCAGAGAGCAGCGCGTAGCGGACATACCAATCCTGTGTTGAGCGCAATTCATCAAGGTCCCACCCTCCGGTGGGATTGCCGTCAGGGTCGCGTCCTTCAATTGTGTACCAATATACCTGACCTAAGGCCGTTGCATCAGGCCCCAGAGATGGTTTTATACCCGCTGGGAGAGTTCCAGCCGGAAGACTGTTAAGCTTTTCGAGCAACCGTGAACGGGACCAGTAAAAGTCTACATCTTCTTTAAAAATGACGTAAATTGTTGAGAAACCGAACATGGAGTAACTGCGAACGGTCTTTACTCCGGGCACACCGAGCAGGGCCACGGTCAGCGGATAACTTATCTGATCTTCCACATCCTGAGGGGAACGACCAAGCCATTTGGTGAAAATAATCTGCTGATTCTCACCGATATCAGGAATTGCATCAACGGGGACGGGGGATCTGTCTATTCCGTCAATTTTCCAGTTGAAAGGCGCAGTATATATTCCCCCGCAAATGACCATAATCAAGAGGATGGCAACAATCAGTTTCTGCTCAAGGCAAAACAGTATGACCTTTTCTGTTAAGGTGCGGGGTACAGGGCGTTTTGGTTCAGGTTTTAAATTATCACTCATAGCTGTTACGCTCTATTCCTTATCTTTGAGCTGACGCTTAATTTCACCGCACTGGAGCATGGTTTCTCCAAAGTAGGGATTTCGAATGTTTTCGTCGCTTTGCAGCCACATGGCTCCTTTAAAATCAAAAGCCATAGGGCAGAATATTTCGTAGACAGGTTGAGATGATTTGATGCCGAGTTTGTCCACAACGTCGATCATGCCGTATGAAAGAGGCTCCAGTCCGGCGCGCACTCCCACGATATCCTTTGCACTGCGTATGGAATCAATCCCGTCATTGATATTTTTGAAGGCGTCCATCCAGATTTTATGAGCTTCACTGCTGAGAGATCCATGATCTATTTTCTTTAGCTCTGCAGCCATCAGCTCTGCGTGTGTTTGCGCCAAGAGCATATTATCTGCCGCAAGATCTTCTGTGAAAGCTGAGTATGAAGCATATACTTTCCCCATTTGAATTTTGAAAGTTTCAGGGGTTTCAACTTTGCTTCCAGTGTTTTTGGCAAGGTTTGATATGTTAAAAGCATTATCAAGTCGTTTAAAATGTTTTGCCGTTTCATCTGTAATTGATTTCAGCCTAAGAGCATTCTTTGCATCGCGACCAATTACAGCGTCATTAGTAAGAAGCATGGATAACTCTTTCCAGACAAGTGAGTTGTCTCCTTTGAGTCCTGCACTGTCTATAGCTTTAAGGCTGTCATAAAACTTGGAATAGAGCATGCGGGTTTTGTCGATAGAGTCAGCCTTGGCTGAATTAATCAGAATATCAAAACTTTTTTTCAGGTGTATTAATTTAGAAACGAAGATAGGAGGCAGCGAGTGTTCAGATCCTTTGTTGTCTAGGACTGTTTTTACGCCGCTTTCCTGATTCATCATGCTTGGCTTAGCTATAATCTGCAGGGCACTGTCTATTTTGAAATTTCCATTTGTAACAACTTGCTCACCATCTACCAGACCATATTTTACCACGTAGAAGTCCCCGGCTTTGGGGCCGAGTACTATTTCCCGTCCTTCGTAAACTCCTTCTTTGCCGGGTACAGCAATATAGACTACAGCACGTTTTCCGGTAATGAGCGGAGCTGATGCCGGGATAACAAGCTGAGATACTGCATTTTTATCAACCTGACTGACAGCGCGCACAAACATGCCGGGTTTAAGTTTCAATTCCTTGTTCGGAACTTCAAGACGGATTCTGATCGTTCTGGTTTTTTCATTAACAACCGGATCTATGTAAGTGACTTTTCCTTGAAATGATTTGCCGGGGTATGCTTCGGTCGTGAAATCAACCTGCATTCCCATTTTAATCCATGGCAGGTCTGATTCATACGCTTCAAGAAAGACCCAGACTCTTGAGAGGTCGGCAATGGTGTAAATGGGAGTTCCTGTCTTAACATAAACTCCTTCAACTACGTCTTTTTTCAGAACAATGCCGCTCATTGGAGAATAAAGTATAATGTGTTCGGCCGCTTTGCCGTTTTTTATGATATCTGCAATTTGAGATTTGGAAAGACCGAGTAGGCGGAGTTTTTCACGGGAAGCTTTTTCAGTGCGCGCAGCAGTGTCTTTTACGATCTGCATAGAACTTCCGCGTAATGCTTCTTTTGCTTTTACAGACTGGATAAGTTCAACTTGCGCGGTAAGAAGTTCGGGACTGTATATGGAAGCCATGGCTTGTCCTTTACGGACTGAACTTCCAGTGTAATCTATGTAAAGTTTATCTATCCGTCCTCCGGTCCATGCCGTAATGGTTCCCATGCGGGTTTCATCATAATCAACCTTTCCCACCATGCGGGTTTCAACACTGACATTTCTTTTTTGAACAGCACTGGTCTCGATTCCGGCAAGTTTACGTGCCTGAGCTGTCAAACTTATCTGTCTAAGGCTGATTGCTTCGTCTCCTGATTTGCCGCCTTTTTCAAGCGGGATCAGATCCATAAAACAAATCGGACATTTGCCCGGTTTCGGCAACTGAATCTGCGGATGCATGGAACAGGTCCAGACCACTTCGCCTGTTTCAGTTACTTCGGCATCAAGTCCATGTCCGGCGTGCTCATCTACAAGTTGTTTTTCAGCGGTTGTACTGTCATTTCCGGAAAACCAGTATCCGGCCACGAATGCGATCAGTACGATAGCGATGACCGGTATAATTGATGATTTTATGTCTTTAAATTTTTTCATGATATATTTGCTTGATATATATGGTTATTTTACAGGTGGGGATATCGCTGTATGGGGCAGCATAGAGCCATGAATTGTGCATGGTATTTCATGACCGACTAGGTATTCAATGGCGGCAACCCTTTTGGCCTGTTCTGCCAGCGATTGATAATAGACAAGTTGAAATTCGATAAGGGTTCTTTCTGCATCAATCAGGTCGGCGGATGAAGCTGTTCCGGATTGAAAACCTTCAATGGAAACAGCAAGTGACTGTTCTGCTTTGGGAGTAAGCGAGTCTCTGTAAAGGTTCACTTTGCGGATAGCATCTTCGTAACGATAGATTTCCAGCTCAAGGTCGGCAGATAGATTGCGTTCAAGCCCTGTTTTTTCGCGGCTGGCTGACTTAACTTTCTGCTGAGCCTCAACAAGCTGAGCTTCTTGTTTATCGAACCAGATAGGAAGGTTTATAGACATCCCGGCAACAACAGGATCTTTATTTTCGTTGGTAACATTGGGAGATCTGGATTTACCTGTTTGGATATATTCAACTCCGAAGGAAAAGTCAGGAAAGTAGTCTTTTTCAGCCAGTTCTACAGAAAGTTTTTCTTTATTAATTTTATGGGTAAGAGCCATCAGACTAGGATTGGCTTCCTTGAAATCTTTTTTAAGCTGATGTGGGTCGGCTTCTATCTTCATGATCGGGATAAAAGCAGGCAGGGGTAAAGATTGTCCATCCGGCCTGTTCATGGCGGCAAGCAATTTCGCAACTGTAGGTCTTTTGCGTTCTTCCAGAGAGCGGAGTCTATCCTCAAGTTTACCGAGTTCTACTTGGGTTTTTATGAGCCCGTCATACTTACCCGAGCTGGTGGCGTATTTGGAGCTGGCAACGGATTCGAGATATTTCATAAGCTCAATATTTTCACGAGTGATGCGGATTGCCTGTGCAAGGTAGGCGTAGTCGTAGTAATTAGTTTTAACTTTGTAGAATATCTTGAGTTTAAGGGCATCAAATTTTGCTTTTTTAATATCTGCATCACGCAAGGCCTGTTCACCTTTAAGATTCAGTTTGCCGAACCATGGAAGAGTCTGACTTAATCCATATTTAAATTCCTGTGGTCCAGTCCGGGTCTCCACCGGCTGAATAAACCATGCAAAACTGAATCTAGGGTCCGGTAGGCTTGAAACACTTGTTTCGCGTTGTAAGGCGGCTTTCCAGCTGTAGAATGCCGCATAGAGGTCGTCATTATTGCGTGCAGCTTCAATCAGATATTCTGTAAGATCTTTTATTTCAGCGTGTTCGGTTTTGTACTCAGCCATGCCGTTACTTGAGCTGTTCTGGGCACTTCCTGTACTTGGCAATAGGATAAGCACTGCTATGATTAAAAGTGTGGTACATTTAAAAAATTTAGACACTGGATCTCCTGCACGTTTTTATCTGATGATCATTTTGTGTTTGAGCAATTACTATTCCATTCCATATATAAAGCCGTATAATGGTATTTAGTCTGGGTATAACCTATTTCTATCTGCTATAGCCAGACTTTATTAAAATATTCTGTGCAAGTTCTGTCGTATTAGTTTATGTAATTACAGGATATTGCGTTTAGTTGTTGCACTTTTTGCACAAAATTTTTAAGTGCAACCTATTGTTAATCTATACTAAAATAGTATAGATTTTTTAGTGTGAATAAGAAACATAAATTATTGTGCAATTTTTTACACAATAGTTGATGTGTCGGTTAATTAAATATGTGCTGTGTATTTTAATATCTTATAATAATTAAATAAATATTATATGGAATGTAAAATGTAATCTCTATGCAAAATTGTTGAGCGTAATACTTAGATATGAGGTATATTGACTCAAACTTTTATCATCTCTTTTTTTAGTGTAGTTGCTCTCCAAAAACAGGAATTTTATGAAGATTAGATTTAAACTGCTTTTACTCTTGTTACTTGTTTCAATTGTACCCCTTGTTGCCGTGCAGACCGGGGTGCTTGAATCGTTGCATTCTCTTTCTGGGGAGATCGGCGGAGAAGTTCGTAGTGAGCTTGTAAACAAAAGCAGTGTTGAATTAAAAAGATTGGTGGAAGATCATGCGAGGGTTCTTTCAAAAGAACGTAAAATTGTTGAGTTGAGGTTGCAACAGCTCTCTGCCGAACTGACCGCATGGATTGAAGAAGGGGACATGTTTGTTCTGCCAGAGATACTTGTAGATTCTACAGATCATGACACCGAGAGTGACTATGAGCGGCTTCAGCAAAAATATGGGCAGCATAATTTTGTTATGCACGGGAGACGGGAGATCGACTTCAATTATGTCGGTTATGGTTCCGGATATCTTGGAACAGCGGATAGAATTATTCAGCAGAGATCAACTGATGCGATATTTCCTCTTTTTAAAACAATTGAACAAAGAAATCCTAACCTGACTTTATGGATTAAAGCAGATTTTATTTCAGGAGAATCACTTACCTATCCGGCACGTTCAACAGGTATGTCTATGGGGCAGATGATGAATGAATCACAGCCTCAGACGGCTTCTATTCTTCAGGAAAATTTGCTCCCAACTTGGTCACTTCCTAAAAAAGATCCCCTGACAGGAAGAACAGTCCTTACTGCTTCTTTGGCAATAGTCGTACAGGGAGAGACTGTGGGATCTGTCTCTATTGATGTGCCACTTGATACTCTTTTATCCGGCAATAATCATCTTAATATGTTTTCTCACAATATTGATTCATTGCTAATCAAGCCGCAGCTGAATGATAACGGTACAGGTGTGGTTGAAGTTGTTGCGAAAGAAGTTTCCGGAACTAACCTTAAAACCATGATGCATATGTGGGAGCCTTCAACTGCTGAGGTCATGCTTTCCTCTTCTGATTCTGTATTATTTTCTAAATTTAAAGAGCTTCTTAAAGAAGGAAAGTCCGGTGTTGTAAGCATGCCATATAAAGGGCGTGACAGTATCTGGGCTTTTTCAGCTCCTGATAAACGTGGTATTTCACTGGTTTTAATTCTGCTTTATGATGATGTCGTTAAGCCTGCTGAGAATGCTAAAAAATTCGTAACTTCCGTAATATCACAGCAATATCGTAGTACTTTTTTGGTGCTTGTTGCCGTAGTTCTGCTCGTTTCAATCCTCGCTTTTATGCTGTCTCATCGTTTTACAAAAAACATTTTGATTCTTGCCAAGGGCGTAAAGCGAATTGCATCCGGTGATTTTGCTGCCAAAGTTGAAATTTCAAATGCTGATGAGGTTGGTGAGCTTGCGGATAATTTTAATAAAATGGTTCCCAGTCTTCAGGAGCATATCGAGATTAAAAGCGCTCTTGATGTTGCGATGGAAGTGCAGACAAATCTGTTGCCGCAGAGTTCCCCTCATATTTCAGGATATGATATCTATGGTGAGAGTAAGTATTGCGATGAACTGGGCGGAGATTATTTTGACTACATCAAATCTTATGTAGATCAGGAGAATATCCGTTTTACTGTGGGAGATGTCAGTGGGCACGGGGTTCCAGCGGCAATGCTTATGGGGTCTATCCGGGGTTATGTGCGGGCACGGAGTTTAAGTAGTGGCACTCTCGGGGAGGTTTTAGCAGATGTGAACAAATTGGTGGCGGAGGATACCTGTAAGACAGCTCAATTTATGACCATGGTTATGGTTGAACTTGATCCCTTAAAAAATGAGTTGCGCTGGGTAAGGGCCGGGCATGATCCTGCATTAATATTTGATCATACCCAAGAGGAATTTATTCAACTCGAAGGGAACGGAATTGCTCTTGGAGCTGTAGCAGAGGCCACATATTCCGAGAGTTGCTGTTTTGATTTGAATGCTGGTCAGATTTTAATTCTGGGAACTGACGGGATCTGGGAAGCTTCCAACAGCGATGGAGAATTTTTCGGAAAAGAGCGGCTATGGAAAGTGATAAATTCTGCAAAGGATTTGTCTGCTGAAACTCTTGTAGAAACCATTTTTGATGCTGTGCATGAGTTTACAGGAAGAAATAAACAAGAAGACGATCTCACCGTTGTGGTCGTTAAAAGAAATAATTAAAATTAAACAAAACAGAGGGATTATCAAATGAAAAAGATTTTAAACATCACTATGCTGGTCGCATTTATTGTTGCAATGTCTACGGCTGCTTTTGCTATGGATATGAACATGGATCACAGCTCCATGCAAGGTAATGACAAGGTTACAGGGTCCATGCATGAAGGAATCATGATTATGGAGAAAGGGATTGAAGATATGAAAAATGGAGCGGATATGATGAAAAATCCTGCTACCATGAAAGAAGGCATGGGAATGATGAATAAAGAAATGATGCCTATGCATAATGGAATGAAAATGATTGAAAATGGTGCAGAAGGTAATCCCCACCAATCCATGATAGAAAATTCGATGGGCAATGCTAATAAAGGCATGATGGAAATGATGAAGGGGATGGGAATGATGAAAAAAGGTACAGCCGGTGGTATGCAGATGGTGAATGACGGGCTTCAGAAGATGGAAAAGTCACTTGAAGATGTAAAAGCCATGACAGGTTTGTAGTTTTTAGAACTACAGTAGTGATCTTAACCTTCAGGAGGTTCTTATGTACGGTTGCAGCTGGGGTAGTCTGTTTGGAGCTGGGCATGGATTCATGGGTGTGGGAATGTATGGTATGTTTTGGAATATTTTGATTGTCGTACTTGTCCTCTTTGGGGTCATGAAAATTATTCAATCCTTTAAGTCAAAAGAACCGTCCTGCGCTTATAATCGTGATCCACTTGATATCCTGAAGGAAAAATTTTCCCATGGCCAAATAAGTGAAGATGAGTTTCGACGTATGCGGGAAGTTCTATTAAACGGATAAATTTAAATTATATGCTTAGCATTTAAGGCTGCTTTCCAGTATGGAGAGTAGCCTTTTATTTTTTTTAAATTAAAATTGCCTACTATTTTAAATAGGTCAGTTTTTAAACAAAACATTTTTAATTACTTATGTTTAGGAGTAAAATTGATTGAAAATGATAACTGCTTTTATGACTTAAAATATAGTTAGATTGCAAGTCCTTTAACCCCTTAATCCTCCAAAACCTTAACAGCCTTCCTAAGTCCGTCAGGGGCGAGGTGTGCATAGCGTTGAGTCATTTTGAAATTACTATGTCCCATAAGCTCTTTTACAGTGTACAAGTCAGTTCCTAGTTGGACATGCCACGATGCAAATGTATGGCGTAGATTATGAAAGCACATTTTTTGTCTTGAGTCGTCTATGCCCTCGTTGAACATCTCCGCAACGATCCTGCCATATGTTTTAGAAACTCGTGCAAGTTTGCCTCCATCAACTGTATTGAATAGCCTCTCTGAATTTGAATGGGGCTCTAAAGCTCTTCGTTCTAGCATTTCGCGTACAGGCTTAATGAAAAAAGCCTTCCTGTTTACTAGGGTCTTTGGATCTCGGATATAAATATCTTCATTCTCGAAATCGATGTCCTGCCATGTAAGGGATGCGATCTCTCCGAATCGCAAACCGCAGTATAAAGCTAGAATAGCCATGTCATGTGTTTCGGGGGATCTTTCTCTCAGTTCTTTGAAAAGTCTGGATGCTTCATCTTTTGTCAAGAAGCGGGTGCGCCGATTGTCTTTTTTAGGGAGTTTGACCTTTTTAGTGGGGGAATCTCCAGTAACAAGTCCATCGCGTTTTGCCAGATTCCAAACTTGCGATATAACAGCTAATGCATAGTGGACAGAAGCTACGCTTTTCTTCTTCGCAAACATAGTGGATGACACTTTTTCTATGTCTCGTGCTTCAAGTTTGATGAGTTGAGTCTTACCGATTTTTGGGGATACCCATTTTTTATATAGAGCCGATTCTGCCCCGAGGGACCCGACAGCTTTGTGGCTTTGTGCTGGCCAGTAGCTATGCACCCAAAAATCGGAGAAGGTGATGGACTCTTTCTCTTCTGTTTTTTGTTTTTCTTGTTCCTGCAGATATTTTTCCTGATTTTTCTTTCTTTTTTCTGAAAGTGAGAAGTCTCCTTTTCCCGTTTTGTAAGCTTCCTTGAGCTTTGAAAGTTCTATGGCTGCTTTCTGCTCAGTCCATCCTTCACTAGCCCATCCAAGGGTTGGCTGAAATCTTCTACCAGCCGCCGCATAGCGTAAACCAAAGCACTTATCAAATTTAACCCCATGCTTTCGAGTTGCATGCTGGTACCACCGCACACCAGAAAATTTTGCTGAAGTAACCCACTTTCTTTTATCCTTCGCCATACGTCCCTCCAGACGTGCGGTACCACTTTGGTACCACTTTTTGTAAAAAACGATCTGAAATATGGTGATAGTAAAATAAGCTTAAAGTCGTCAAGTTCCTTTTAAATAAAGGGATAATGTGATGTATTGTGATGCGAAATGAATGGTGAAAAAATTGAATGGCATTCAAGAGGCCGTGGGTTCAATTCCCTCCAGCTCCACCATTAAAAATTTCTTAGAATTAAGCCTAGTTATCAGTTTTGATAACTAGGCTTTTTTCGTTGTTGGTGACCGATATACCGAAGACTCACAGCTGTATATTGTGGCGATCCAGTTTAGCATAAAGTGTATTTCGCCCAATTCCCAAGGCCTTAGCTGTTTTGCTGATATTACCCTTATGGTAGTCGAGTGCCTGCCGTATAGTGTTTGCCTCCATCTGCTTAAGCGCGAAATCCGCCCCTTGGCACGTTCCGCAGATTGCTTTGCCGCCTTTTGCCTTTTCAAGGAGATATGGCGGCAAGTGCCGTTTCTCAAGCCATACATCAGACATATTATTCACTGCAAACTCAATACAATTAACCAATTCCCGGACGTTTCCGGGCCAGTCATGCAGCATGAGGGTCTGCTGAACATCCTCAGTCATACCATTACAGTTGATACCGAAGTCTTCACACATACGTTCCAAATGGTATTTAGCAAGCTGAACTACATCGTTCCCGCGCTCCCGTAGTGAAGGAATATTTATTCCCACCACATTAAGCCTATAAAAGAGATCCTCGCGAAATAATCCTTTTTTGACCTGTTGCAGTAAGTCCTTATTGGTAGCGGCAATTATTTTAACATCAACAGGCTGGGGAGTTGTTCCCCCAATCGGAACTACAGCCCTTTCCTCAAGAACTCTCAGCAGTTTTACCTGTTGTGAAAGAGGCATTTCCGAAATTTCATCCAGAAACAACACTCCCTTATCAGCTTTTTGGAATTTGCCTTCCCGTCCCGTCTTTGATGCACCGGTAAAAGAACCGCCTCGGTAGCCGAAAAGTTCACTCTGGATAAGCTCCTCGGAAAAAGCCCCACAGTTCATGGCGACAAAAGGTTTATCAGCTCGGGGTCCTGATTGGTGAATTCCCTTTGCAAACAATTCCTTGCCTGTACCGGATTCTCCGAACAATAGAATAGTGGAAGGAGTTCTTGATGCCCTCGCAGCCTGACGAATAACCTGACTCATGCAGTTGCTGGAATGAAGAATATGCTCAAACCCTTCAGGTGTGCTCTCCGCATAGTTATTATTTGAACTTACTCGATGGGGCGCGGCGGGTGTATGATGGGAAGGCTGGGTTTCGCAAATGGTGACAATAGTATCAAGGCGGGAACCGATCAGGCTGTATACGGTCAGCCCACGGGCAAAGAGATGCGGGTTGGCATGGCAATGCATGGTTACCGGTTCTTGTAGAGAAGTCCGCTTCAGTTTGGCACTGAATGCTTTATAATCAAAGAAATCAGCTGCACACCTGCCCCTCAATGATTCCCACGGGTTACCCAGCAAAGTTTCAGCAGCAGCATTGGCACTCAGAATTATTCCATTTCTGTCCAGAGAAAGAACTCCGGTCATGACAGAATTGAACATAGACGAGAACATTGTCCCCAGATGTCCTTCAAGCTCGGAACAATAAAGGCGACACAATCTTTGCTCTAAAGATCGTGTCGCCTGCAGGACAAGTTCAAGGTTTTTGCTGTGGTCCGATTCTATCGGTCCAGAAATATCAAAGCATCCCCATATACTGCCGTGAGGATCAACAATGGGGGCAGCAGTACAGCTCCAGTTGTGGTGACTGCGGCAAAAATGTTCTTCTCCGAAAACCTGCATAGGACGGCCTATTTTTAGGGCTGTGCCTATGGCATTGGTCCCTACGCATTCCTCAGCCCAGTTGGCTCCGGGGCCGAAATTAAGATGATCAGCCTGCCTCAGGACTTCAAGATCTCCGCATGTTCGGATCACCCGACCCTTGGCATTGGTGAAAGTAATAAGAAGTTTTTTGCCCCGGATAGCCTCATAGGCGGTTTGCTCAACATTTGTGCAGACTTTTTCAAGTGTGGAAGTGTAGGGCTCCAACTGGGACATGGGTAAAAAATCCCAGCAACTGCGCGGGGTGTGATCTACAGCCATATTTCTACATCTGTTCCAGGAATCAACAATGGAATCATCAAGGTTCTGCAGGTCTACTTTTTTACCTTCGACAAATTTTTTCCATCGTGAATAGTCTGTCTGTGGCTTCCGCTTGGGGCTTGAGCAAGAAAAGTTGTGTTTGACAGGCCTGGACGGTTTATCTTGCTGTGGGCTGATTTCAAAGCTGTCACCATCTCTTATGAGTAAATGCATCTCAATCTCCGTGACAAGGCAAAAAAATTTATAATTATTTCTAAGAAACCTGACCGATCACAGCACCCCAGTCAAGTGTTCATAATTCGAACACGTTAAAGAGTTAAAGGTATAGTAAATCTATTTAATATCAATACAATAGATGCGCTTGAACGTTAATTTTCACAGCAATAGACGTTTGTTCCACTACAGAACACAGATTAAGCGTAAATACGATATGGCTCATGTAAGTTGTTGTAATAGAGTGAGTTTATGTCTTGGCATTGCCATTGCAATCCTCCAGCCCAACTACCTAAAAAAATCAGGAGGATTGGTCATGGCTCAAGAAGTGATTATGCCCAAATGGGGCTTAACCATGAAAGAAGGCAAACTTGCCCGATGGCTCAAAGCCGAAGGAGACTCGGTGGAAGCCGGTGAAGCTCTCTTTGAGGTGGAGACCGACAAAATCACCAACTCGGTGGAAGCTCCGGTCAGCGGTGTTCTTGCCCAGATCATCGTACCGGAAGGGGAGGTTGCTGAAGTTCAGGCCGTACTGGCAATCATTGCTGCTCCGGGTGAAACACCTGAAAAAGTTTCCGCAACTACTGCAAGCTCCGGAGAAGCTGCTACTCAGGCGGAAGAAGATAAACCTGCGGAAGCCGGTGTAACTCAGGATGCTCCTGGTAAAGGAGAATTCGTCAAAGCCATGCCTGCTGCCCGCAAGCTGGCTAAAGACTTGCAGATTGATCTAGCTACTGTCACCGGAACAGGCCGTAACGGTTCAGTTACCATGAAAGATGTACAGGCTACAGCCGATGCTCCTTTCAAGGATATCAACGCCAGCCCGAAAGCTATCGAATTCGCCCGCAAGAAGGGTGTGGATCTCAGTCAGGTGACCGGAACCGGTGATGGCGGCAAAATAACCAAGGCCGACATTCTGCGGGCCATGAATCCGGCAGTTGAGCAACCAGCTCAGGCATCTCCGGCAGTTCCTCAGGATACAATCATCCCAATGGAAGGTGTACGCAAGCTTATCGCGGACAACATGCAGGCCAGCCTGAACAATGCGGCTCAGCTTTCTGTTTTTGTGGAGCTTGATGTAACTGAAATGGTCCGGTTGCGTGCGACCCTGCTTGAGAGGAATAAACGTAACAAAGAATACCGTATTTCATACAATGACATCATTTCCTATGCAACCTGCCGTGCTCTTAAACGTCATCCCATCATGAATTCAACCATTCAGGATGACGGTATCCATCAGCACGACTATGTCAATCTCGGCATAGCAGTGGCTATTCCAAACGGGTTAATCGTTCCCAACGTTAAAATGGCCGATTCCTGCACCCTGGAAGAGCTTAAAGAGAAAGTCCGTGATGTCGCCGGACGTGCCCGTAAAGGCGGTCTGGAAATGGATGAAATTTCCGGTGGCACATTTACTATCAGTAACGTCAGCATGCTCGGTGTGGACGGTTTTACCCCCATTCTCAATCCGCCGGAAACCGGAATTTTGGGAATCGGTCGGATCGTTGAAAAACCGGCTGTGAAAGACGGCGAAATCCAGATCAGACATATGATGACCCTTTCCCTGACTTTCAACCATATGACCACGGACGGTGCTCCGGCCATGTCTTTCCTGCGCGAGCTTGGTGACATGCTGGAAAATCCCGGCCTGATGATCGTGTAGGTCTGCCATGGCAAGAAAACGGTTTGCCATCGAACTGGGCTACGCTGCCGACCTGCACGGAGAAGATATGACGAAGGCTGCTGTTCGTGCCGTACGTGACGCGGTGTCACGGATTTGTCTGTGCGGCATTGTGGAAATCTGCGGTCGGGACCGGTTTCAGGGCGTTTATGTTCACGCTGATCTGGCTGTGCCCGGCCCGGAAAAAGTCGACCGTGAAGCCGTGCTTGCCGCTATTCCCATCGGCGAAGCATCGCTGAATGTGACTACAGGTGGAATCAGCGTGCCGGGCATCGAAGTTCCGTGTTTCGGTGCAGGCGTGAGCAACATTGTAGTCGCGTGTGCAGCACTGACCATTTCCATTGAAACAGACATGGACAGCACTGGGAATCAATAAAGGAAAACTGGTCTGGAAAGTATCCGGACAGAACAATCCATAGGAGAAACAACAATGGCTCTCAGCAAGAAGACATTGACTCAAATGTACGAAACCATGAACAGGATCAGACTGTTCGAGCTGAAGCTGCAGGAACTCTTCGCTGCCGGCGAAATTCCGGGCTTCGTTCACCTTTACCTCGGAGAGGAAGCAGTCGCTACCGGAGCATGCTCCGTACTCACCGATACCGATATGATTTCCAGTACCCACCGCGGCCATGGACATCTTCTGGCTAAAGGCGGGGATGTGAAGCTGATGATGGCTGAAATTTTCGGCAGGCAGACCGGCTATTGCAAAGGCAAAGGCGGTTCCATGCACATTGCCGACCTTGATCTCGGAATTCTGGGTGCAAACGGAATCGTCGGTGGAGGCGGCCCTCTTGCTGTCGGAGCTGCTTTGGCTGCCAAGTACAAGAAAACCGACAACGTTGCCCTGTGCTTTTTCGGAGACGGTGCTTCCAATCAGGGCACCACTCAGGAGGCGCTAAACATGGCCAGTGCCTGGAAACTTCCTTTGGTCTTCGTAAACGAAAATAACGGCTACGGCATCTCCTGCCCGCAGTGCAAGTCTATGGCAGTTGTAGATATTGCCGACCGTGCCGCTGCCTATGATATGCCCGGCGTTGTTGTTGACGGCAACGATGTACTTGCCGTTCAGGAAGCTATTTCCGAAGCGGTCAAACGCGCTCGTAAGGGTGAAGGTCCTTCCCTTGTCGAATGCAAAACCTATCGCTGGCGCGGCCATTTCGAAGGTGATGCGTGTACTTACCGTTGCGACGAAGAGCTGAAGGATTGGATGACCAAAGATCCTATTCCCCGTTTTGAAGCCAAACTGATTGAAAGCAAGACCCTCACCCAGAGCGAATTGGATAAGATCAAAGCACGCATCGGCAAGGAAATTGATGAGGCAGTAGCATTTGCCAAAGAAAGTCCCATGCCGCAGAGCAGCGCTCTGATGGAAGATGTATACGCTTAAATCTTCACCTTCCCTTTTACGAATACAAATCCAACGGAGAAAATAATGTCCGAAAAAACATACCTTCAAGCACTCAATGAAGCTTTGAGACAGGAAATGGAGCGTGATGAGAATGTTTTCATTCTCGGCGAAGACGTGGGACAGTTCGGCGGTTGCTTCGGCGTAACTCAGGGACTGTACGATGAGTTTGGCGAAGAGCGTGTGATGGACACACCTATCACCGAAAGTGCCATTGTCGGCGCTGCCACAGGTGCAGCCTTCAGCGGCCTGCGTCCCGTGGCGGAACTTATGTTTGTTGATTTTATCGGCGTATCCATGGACCAGCTTTTCAACCAGGCTGCAAAGATGCGCTACATGTTCGGTGGTAAATCCACAGTACCCATGACCCTGCGTATGCCTCAGGGTGCCGGTATCGGTGCCGCCGCCCAGCATTCACAGTGCCTTGAATCATGGTTCATGAACATTCCCGGACTTAAAGTGGCAATACCGGCAACTCCTTACGATGCCAAAGGTCTGCTTATCAGTGCAATCCGTGATGACAACCCCGTAGTTTTCCTCGAGCACAAGATGCTTTACGGCGTCAGCGGAGAGGTTCCGGACGAAAGTTATACCATCGAAATCGGTAAAGCCGACATCAAACGCGAAGGCACTGACGTGACCATCGTCGCTACCTCGCAGATGGTTTATACTGCTTTGTCGGCAGCTGAGAAACTGGCTGCTGAAGGCATTGAAGCTGAAATTGTCGACCTCCGCTGTGTACTGCCTCTTGATACCGAGACCATCCTCGAATCCGTCAAAAAGACCCATGCATTGGTTGTTGCCCATGAAGCAGTGCAGTTTGCCGGTCCCGGTGCCGAAATAGCAGCATTTGTTGCCGAGGAAGCAATCGAATATCTTGACGCCCCGGTTAAGCGGGTCGGTGCTCCCTT
Source organism: Maridesulfovibrio sp. (assembly GCF_963676065.1). Classification (NCBI taxonomy): domain Bacteria; kingdom Pseudomonadati; phylum Thermodesulfobacteriota; class Desulfovibrionia; order Desulfovibrionales; family Desulfovibrionaceae; genus Maridesulfovibrio; species Maridesulfovibrio sp. The sequence goes on from NZ_OY780933.1 coordinate 2,304,966, forward strand.
CTGCCCCGTCCCCTTTTCTCCTCCTCTGGAACAGCACTATATTCCCGGAGTGGAAGATATTGTTGAGGCCGTTAAGAGCATTCGGTAACCATATTATGCGGAGAACCGTTGTCCCGGCGGTTCTCCCTTGAATTTCATGAGGGCAGACAAGTGAGTGTTGCAGCTATATTGGCTAACCCTGCATCCGGCAAGGATATCCGGCGTCTGATAGCCCATGGCAGTGTTTTCGACAATCAGGAAAAAGTACGCATGGTCCGCAGGCTTATTCTCGGGCTGGAGCGTGCCGGGGTTACCAAGATTCTCTATATGCCGGATTCCTACCAGATCATCCCGCGTGCCCTCAACTCCATTTCGCCTTCCATCCCTGTTGAAGCAGTAGAGATGCCCGTCAGGAACAATCAGACGGATACGACCGTCGCTGCGGGCATAATGGAGACACTTGGCGCGAAGTGTCTCATCATTCTTGGTGGGGACGGCACAAGCAGAGTTGCCTGCAAGGGCACTGTTGCCGTCCCCATTCTACCGCTTTCAACCGGCACGAACAACGTATTCCCATACATGGGTGAAGCAACTGTGGCCGGACTGGCGGCTGGGCTGGTGGCCAGCGGAAGGCTTCCGGTCCGGGAATGTTGTTATCAATCATGTATGTTTGACATTCTTGTGGACGGTAAAGTGGAGGACATCGCATTGGTCGACGCTGCTGTTTATAATGATGTTTTCCTGGCATCAAAAGCAGTCTGGCAAATGGAAAAAGTTCCGCAGCTGTTTCTGACCCGCTGCAGTGCCTGTTCCATCGGGCTTTCTTCAATAGGAGGCCAATTGTGCGAAATCCTGCCCGAAGATCCGCGCGGGCTGGCCCTCACTATCGGTGAATGTCCCCATACTACTGTAACAGCCTCGATAGCTCCGGGCATGTTCGCTGAAGTGCCCGTTCAAAAAATGTCCGAGATGGCACCGGGGGAGCTCTTTAATATCAGCGTTTCCCCCGGCCTTGTCGCCGTGGATGGAGAACGGGAAGTTGAGATCCCTTGTGGATCAAGTGCCGGTATACGTCTCAATACAGATGGGCCCATGGTTGTGGATATCCGGAAAACAATGGATCTGGCCAGGGATGCGGGCCTTTTCCGCTAACAATATTTCAAGGAATGAACATGAGTAATGTACTGAAAGCCGCTTTTATTTTCATATCACCCAATGGTAATCCCGAAGAGCACAGGAGTTGGGTTCGTACCGAAGCCGTGGAGCTGCTTACTGTTGCTGTAAGTAATTATGCTCAGGCCGAAAAAGTTGCCCGCAGTCTTGTAGAGAATGAGAATATTGCCGCCATTGAGCTGTGCGGAGGTTTCGGAACAGCCGGAACATCCAGAGTAGCAGATGCAGTTGATGTTCCGGTGGGAGTGGTCCGCTTTGACATTCATCCCGGACTGAACAATGTCAGTGGAGATAAGCTTTTCAGCTAGACTTAAAGCAAGCAGGGGCTACTTCCAGTTGAAGGATGCAGCCCCTGTATAGTAGAATACAACATATTTACAGTCAGCGAATTACATACACATTTTGAATACAGCGAACTACCTGCCTTCAAGAACATGCTTTTGGGGTATGAAACAGGTAAAGGTGCCGCTGAAAACAATGTCATCAGCGCAAAAGACTTCCACCTTCACCATATGCCTGCTTCCTTCCGGAGACGAGCACTCAGCCCGGGCAACCAGCACATCGCCAACCCGTGAAGGTTTGAGGAAACGGGTTTCTGCCGCTCCAAGCACAACATTGGGATGATTTACCGCCAGCATGGCGGCATAATCGGCCAGTCCGAAAATGAATCCACCGTGAACGAGTCCGCTTTCATCTGCAGCCATACATGGTGCGCATTCCAGACGTATTTCACTCATCCCGTCTTTTACACGCACCGGCTCGCCGCATAATGAACGGTCAATAAGCTCATGGGTTTTTATTTTCATTATTTCCTCTTTAAATTTCATCTGTTTCAGACGATCAGCGACATTTTCCCCTGGATAGCGGAGAGTATGTTTTCTCCGCAGGCCAGGGGAAAATGTGTGAATCGACTAGTTGAACAGGTCTACTAGTCGAACAGGTCTTCCAGTTCGTCAAAAACATAATGCATATACATTACCTTGGGAGAGCCGCCCATGGCAATCGCGAGCATGGCTGCCTGCATGATTTCTTCCTTGCTGGCACCATGGCTTGCTGCTCCCTGAATATGGAGCGAGATGCACATTTCACACTGGGACATCATGGAACAGGCTACATGAATCAGTTCCTGAGTTTTATGGTCGATGGGGCCGAATTCGCTGATTTCCTTGGTGAAGTTAAGGTATTTGGGGAAAACATCGCCGGCTTTCTGAGTCATTTTTGCCAAAGTGCTCGCTGCTTTTTCTGCTGCATCCATTTTAAATTCTCCTCTTTAAGGTTTAAGATACAACTATAAAGCAAAGAGCGTGCCTCATTTACTTTGATCTGAAATGTCCTGAATTCCGTAGAATTAAAGAGCCTGTGCACATAAAAATCACATAAAAAATGTTCCGGAGGTGAACATTGATCGGAAAATGAACAGTACAACATAAGAATTTTACAGCACCAGAACAGTTTGCAGATCTAAAATAACAAGTAGTGAAGCAGTACAAATCTTATAAATCCTGATTTGGTCATGATTGTTGTCGCAGCAAACGATCACTGGCATATATGTTGCTTTGCTTAAAGTATGTTTAAGGAAGACTCTCATCAGCAATCAGCACTGCTGCTAAATTTTTCCATCAGCGATTATATGGAAATATTTCAGCTGCAGAAGGACCTCCTTGCTTTGAAAAAGCAGGGACTTATACCTGATGTTGTTATCATGTTGGAGCATTCGCCATGTTTCACCATTGGCCGCAGCGGCAGCCTTGATCATCTGCTTGTGGATAATCAGGTACTTAGCCGGCAGAATATCACCGTGCATGACACTTCCAGGGGCGGGGATATAACCTACCACGGTCCCGGCCAGCTTGTGTGTTATCCTATTATATCCCTTGAAGGGGAGCAGCGCGATTTGCATGCCTATGCCCGGAAGATGGAAGAAGTCATGATTCGGACCTTAAGTACTTTTGATATCAAGGCCGGACGCAAGCAGCAGTTTCCCGGGGTCTGGGTGGGGGACCGAAAGATAGGAGCCATGGGCATAGCGGTACGCAACTGGATTACAATGCATGGAATTTCACTGAATGTCTGTCCCGACCTGGAGCACTTTTCTTACATAATTCCATGCGGCATAACATCGTATGGGGTTACCTCAATGAGCGAAGTCATGGGCGAGCCGATCCATGTTGAAAATGTTCGAAATGAAATGCGTAAACAGTTCAGCGCAGTTTTTGATATGCCGTTGCAGCCGACAACCTTGAAAAATATTCTCATGGAGAAAAAATATGCAAAAACCTGAGTGGTTGACCATACCCGCACCGGACGCGCAGCATATGAACAGTATCCGGGATCTGCTGGGTAAAGGGGCGCTTCATTCAGTATGTGAAAGTGCGCAGTGCCCCAATATCGGTGAGTGTTTTGCCAGCAGAACCTGCACATTCATGATTCTGGGTGATATCTGTACCCGTAATTGTGCTTTCTGTGCCGTCACGCACGGAAAGCCGCTTGCTCCGGACCCCGAAGAACCGGTCAAACTGGCTCTTACGGCAAAACAGCTGGGGCTGAAACATATAGTCATAACATCCGTGACCCGTGACGATCTCCCGGACGGAGGGGCCGGGCACTTTGCAAGCACAATTGCTGCAATCAGAAAAGAAACCCCCGAATCAACAGTGGAAGTTCTGATACCTGATTTCAAAGGCGAAGTAGGTCCTTTGCAACAGGTAGTCGATGCTGCCCCGGAAGTGATAAACCATAATGTCGAGACAGTACCCAGACTGTATCCCACAGTAAGGCCGGCGGCAAAATACAAGCGGTCCCTTGAGTTGCTCAGCAATGTTTCCCGGCTTTCTCCCAAAAATAAAATTAAAACCAAATCAGGGCTTATGCTCGGTCTTGGTGAACAAAAAGCTGAAGTAGTGGCGGTTATGAAGGATCTGCTTGAGGCAGGGTGCAGTATACTGACTATCGGGCAATATCTTTGTCCGTCTCCGGAGCATCATCCGTTGATTGAATATATCCATCCGGACAGATTCGCTGAATATGCGGAAATAGGTACAGCACTTGGTTTCAAACAGGTTGTTTCCGGGCCTTTGGTCCGCAGTTCTTATCATGCGGAAAAAAGTTTTCGGCAGCTGAATTCCAAATGTTGCGGAAGTCATTAACAGGTGCTTGCAGCTGATAAAATTTTCGGCCGGGTGGTTATCCCCAACTAATCAACCATCTGGAATCGGAATGGGCTCCAGTGGAACGCGCTTTTGGTATGAAAGACGGAACCTTCACCTGTTTTACAGGTTGTTGGCCCAAAAGCGAAGTTGCTGTCTTTCCCCTTGAAGAATATATGTTTGTAATCCGCATTTAACATATTTTTCCCGGGCACGTTCCACTGTCAGCCTTAACTGCATGGGGTCGTTATGTTCATTCGGCATATGATAAACAACCACATTTTGAGGCCTGAATATTTCATTGATGATCCTGCGTCCTTCCCGGTTATGATAAAATAGGGGATTTACAAATACGGCTTCCAGCTCGACATCCAGCAACGGCTTTTCATAATACTCGGCCACATGGTCGGCATCTCCTGTAAACAGGATCTTTGTTTCTCCCATTTCCAGCATAAAACAGTCATTTCGCAGGTCCTGATATTGCGGTCCCATATGGCGCGTACCGATGACTGTCATTTTCAGGTCTTTTTCCAGCTTAAAAGATTCAAATTCTCCCGGTCCCAAACTTGAAACCCGGTGGCGGATATCGCGCTCCCTAACCTCTGCAAGCAATTCTTTCAGGGGCTTGGAACCGCTGCTGCCATCCGGCATCAAAATAAATTTTACCGGCCTGTTTTTCAATTGCTCGCAGACAAGGGCGGGCGTGAAATGATCGGGATGCTCGTGGGAAAACAACAGATAATCAAGCCGCTCGAAAGGGGGCGTTCCCGTCTTCATGAGCTGCAGGTCCATTGGAGAAACCTTGCAAAAGGGATGTCCGCTTTCATAATGTATTCCATCGATCAGAATGTTTGTTCCGTTATACCTGACCAGCACTCCGGCGTTGGCTACAAGAGTAACATCGACATAATTCATTATCTTCTCCTACTGCCAAACAAAATCGGCATTTTGATATAAGTTCGCCTTATTTAGCGAAAAGCCATGAGAAAAGGGAAGAATCTTGCGACTCTTCCCTTCGGACGTTTTCGGGTGCACAATCCCGTTTCCGATAACTGGAAAACCGAAAACGTCTCTTCCTCTGTCAACTGTACAAGGCACCGGCCTTTACACCTCTTATTTCGCTCTGCGCATAATCCCGAAGGACACGCTGCAGCTCAAAATCATTTTTTACCAGACATTATTATTTGCGGTCCTGCATTCTGCTCTTAAGGCCTTACTATAATCTTGATATTTTCATCTTTATTGTTAATCAGTTCCAGAAATCCTTTTTCAACAATATCTTCCAATTCAATTTTTCCGGTAATCATGGGTTCAGCCTTAAGCTGGCCTGTGGCAAGCAATGCAGAAACCCCCTTGAAGTCTTCAAGGGTATAGGCCAGAGTTCCGATTACTCGTTTGTCTGTACCGCTCAGGCTGAAAAAATTAAAAGAACTCGGTTCTTCGAAAATACCGACAATAACGGCTCGCCCGGCATTACGGATTACATCCACTGCGAGCGGTCCGGTAAATTTGTTGCCCACACACTCAAATGAAACGTCTGCTCCGGAGCCGCCGGTCATGGCTTTGATCTCAGCCACTGCATCGCATTCCGTAGGATTGAGAATTACATCCGCTCCGCACTCTTCTGCCTTGGCGGTGCGGGCTTTGGACATTTCCAGCATAATAACTTTACCGGCACCGGCGGCTTTCGCTGCCATGAGCGTTCCTAGCCCGATGGTTCCGGCACCGATAATTACAACCGTTTCCCCAAGAATGGATCCGGCTTCACGCACAGCTTTGAATCCGGTTGCCAGAGGTTCTATTAATGCTCCCGCTTCCGGGCTAACTCCGGACGGCAGTTTGTAGCACAGCTCTGCGGGGATATTTACATACTTGGCAAAGGCGCCATCATTGTGCAGGCCGGTAAAGGCGAGTTTCTCGCAGACATTGTAGCGGCCGGTCCGGCAGGTAATGCATTCTCCGCAATGCTGGCAGGCGTCAGGGGCGACAAAGTCACCGACGCTCACGTTACTGACCCCTTCACCCACTTCTACCACTGTACCGGTAAACTCATGCCCAAGAATCAGGCTGCCCTGCTTGCCGGTAAGGGGATGCGGCTCTTCAGTCGGGATAAAAATCGGCCCTGCAATATATTCATGCAAATCAGATCCGCAGATACCACACCAGTCAACCTTGACTTTTACCCACCCAGCAGAAGGAAAGGGGGGAACAGCGACAGTTTCTACACGTACATCTTCTTTAGCATGCCAAACAGCAGCTCGCATTGTTTCATTCATGGGAACCTCTCTTGAATTATCGTACTATGGAATTTATTGATAACAGCTGATGAGACCACAAATAATGAAAACTCAAGTAGCATTACGCATGCCACACCGTGCAGATAGATAGAATTGAGATGGTAGAAAAGGTGAGAAAATTAAAATAAAGATATATATCAGTCTTTACAGTGCCTCAGGAGGGGGGTATGGGCGGTAAATTTTGAGAGTGTATCAATATATAAGACAACAACCCTATGTCCCAAATCAGGACACATCATGAATTGTGCTCGTTTTTAGAACAGGAGCATTCTTAAAAAGTGCTGCGCGCTATGCTTTTATCCGCAAATGCGATTATGGTAATAATGTCAGTATGACTCAGACCGGTTTTTCGTTGAACCAGCGGTGAACCGGGATTCGAGAATATTACGCTAGGATTCCGACAAGAGTGTTGACGAGGTGGGTAAAAAGTTGAATAAAATCAGCGTTTATTGGCTTGGTTATAGGAACGGCATTCAAGAGGCCGTGGGTTCAATTCTCATCCAGCTCAACCTGAGATTTCAAGAGGTTATCTAGTATTTTGGGATTTTATACGGAGAACATATGGGCCTCAATAGGATTGGGTAGAGGCTGTGTTTACAGCCTTTCAGATGGGTAGTATTAAGAAGCAATGAAAAGAAAAAAGATTCTCATTTTAGGTGGCATGGGAGAAGTCGGACGAATTCTTAGTAATGGATTATGCGATACATATGATGTCATTGTATCAGACATTGCAAGCACAGGTGCTGATGATCATGGAAGATATATACAAATCGACATTACAGATTTTAGCCAATTAATTGAAAAAGTAACTCCAGACATTGATGTTATTATTAATCTGGCTGGCCTACCAGAGAAAGATAGTATAATTTCAGAAACTGAAGTAAAGGAGATGAGTGACCTCTATGTCGTAGGTTCATACAATGTATTTCTTTGTGCAAAGATGTTAGGAATCCCGAAGGTTGTTTTTGCAAGTACAAACCATGTGAGTGGCTACTACGAAAACAATGGAGATAGTTCACTTGGACGCCTAATCACTTCTTCTGATTCCCCTGCCCCTGATAGTGCTTATGGAGCCATGAAAAGTTGTGCGGAACAATTTGGTTTTGTGTTTGCTAACGAATGCAATATTAGTATTATTTCTTTGCGGATAGGTACAGTTCGAAGCAATGAGTTGGAGTTGTTGAAAGATAATGGTAGAGCCCATAAAACCATTCTCAGTGCCGTTGACACGGTTAATCTTTTCATTTCAGCAATGGAAACTAAAACGAAATATGGCGTCTATTACGGTGTTTCAGATAACCCTGGCAAGCCATGGGATATCGAAAATGCTATTTTAGAACTGTCATATAAGCCTACTCAAAATTCGAAAAGCATAGTTAAACAAAAAACTTTACAGGGTAAGTGATGAAAGATTATGTTAGCTATGTAGCTGCAATTTCAAGTTTTTTGACTATAGTGTCATTCGCGATTATTATCATTCAACATTTGACAAGAAAGCAAGAGATTGCTGCGCTTAAAAGTCAAGTTCAAGAAAATTTCAACGCATATTTTTTAATTGCCAGAGCGTGCACAAGAGGCAGAAGCGATAAGCAGAATGTCGTTGATGTGGCTATGACTTGTGAACTTGAATATATACGCGGTGTTTGTGACACGCAACGAAATGGTATCATAGCATACGGCAGGGAGCATTTATCTTTTGTACCATTCTACGAGCACCCTATGTTTCCTGGAGAAAAACAACCTGATGAAGTAATGGCAGGCATGCCGCCGGATCAATTCGAATGTAAGGGTTCGAGCAAAATTAAAGAAAGCAAGCAACCGGCGAGTGATTTGCTTCCTCCCAAAAAATAAAGCTAGTCCCATCGAATGTTAGGTGTGTGGTCCATGAAGGCGGGAGGATATGCCATTAAAGACACGCCCTAAACAGATCATCTTTAAGCTTAGAAAAGCCGACCTTGCCTTGGCTTAGGAGGCTCGAGAATTGCCATCGCTTAATCGGTTGGAGAACCGCCTACAGCACGAAATCCCCTCTTTTCGGCAGAAAATGTTATCCACTCCAAGATTTAATTAATGATTTCAGGTGCTACAAGCCACGCGCCATGAATGGAATTCAAGAGGCCGTGGGGTCAATTTCCTCCAGCTCCACCATTTTTTTAGTAAATCAACCGGTTAGGCGAATAGCTTAATCGGTTTTTTTGTGTGGATAACAATTGGATAAAATTTTGAAATTCTGGTTTGTTCAGTTCCCTTTTCGCTTGGATTTCACAAGCTCATCAGCGGGGTAGCCCCGGAAGGGAGGTGGACTCCCCAAGACCTAAGTCTAAGTTCAGTGTAATTAGCATACGACGTGATACTTCTTGTTACCTTCTTTATCATACGCATTCCCTCCCCAGCGTGAGCTGTTACGAAGCTGATTAGTTCCGAGAACGCAAATTGTTCTACCAAAGATGTTGGATTAATTGTGTAAAACACTACGGCTGTCATCATCAGTCTCAGGAGGCCACCTCTGAAAGACACTCTTATGAGTGTTTCGACTTTTGTGTAGTTATAATATTTCATCAAAGTTTTTAAATGTACAGACTTTGAATTGTATCCAAGATTTCGATTCCCTTCAGTTCCGCAAATAATTAATTTTAAACATCAGGTAACCGCCAGATTTGCTACAAAAAAGGCTTGGATAGTTATCCAAGCCTTTTAGCGATTTGAAGATCATTGCGTTGTTATAAGTTAATTTATTCGTTTAGAGACTATAGCTTTCATGCCGAGTAATATTCAATAGTTTCCCGTCCCTATCTTGCTTGGACGCTTACGTCTTCATAGGAACCATATGCCTGCCCAAGTGGGATGGTCGGATTCTTTTTTCCTGCAAAAGGTTGTTTATTAAAGTGGACAACGAAGTTGTTTTAACTAGTCTATTATACATAAAATATTGAATTACAAGCGATTATAAGTCTATCGCTTTGTCCTTCAAAAGAATGATCGGTAAGCAGTTGACAATATTAAAAGTGAACTATATATTCATTTTTATAAATGAATTACAAATTCACTATTAGAGAGGCAAGGAGGTGAGCCGATGGTTCAAATATTAAAAGAGAGTGTTCGAAACCAGATTGTCGAAGCTGCGGAATCTCAGTTTGCGAAGATGGGATTCAAAAAGGCCACGGTTGGGTCGATTGCTCAAGAAGCAGATGTCGCAACAGGAACAATATATAAGTATTTTCCAAACAAGAAGGCGTTGTTTGAGACCGTTGTCTCGGATGAATTTGTTGAAGAATTCCTTCGCCTGACTCAATGCAGAATCAATAAATTCGACACGTCTCAGGGTATTGATTCGAGTCTTTCCAATATGGAAGGTGACGCTGAAAGCTTACTTCATTTTTGGATTCGTAACCGGCGTAAGGTCATCATTCTTTTGGCTCGATCAGAAGGGACCAAGCATGAAAGTTTCGGTCGGAAATATGTGCAAGGAATGACGGATCAAGCCGTCGCACAAGCATGTCAGCAATATCCCCAGCTGGAAATTACGGACTTGCTGCGATTCATGCTTGAAAAGGCTCTCACGGATTCCGTGAGAGGGGTTGTCTTAATCTTGGATCATTTTGAGGACAAAGAGTCTATCTTTGAGGCTTTTGACGCCGGAACAACATACCATCTCAGTGGAATGGCTGCACTTGTTGAGTGGGCTTGCAAAAAAAGGGGGTTCTAATGAACGCTTTTGACATTATGGCTGAAGCAAAAATGCGTCAGTGGGAGAAGTCAAAAAAAGAAGGAAATGCCAAGCAGAGCACGAGTAAGCAGCTTGTTTCAGTCAGCTCTGGCGATTCTTTGGAGAAGCAGTTATTTGCCGACATAAAGCGGTTGATAAAGCGGTCGCATCAGGAAGAACATTGTCTTCGAGAGGCAACATTATTGGAAGCAGAGAAGCTGCAAGTCCAGTTGTCGACAAGGTTGGAAAGTAGTGGTTGCTACTATCTGGCCAAGTATTTGTTTGATGAGATCAATAAGTTGAGAGTGAATGAGGGAGCATAGGTGTTGTTCTTGGGGTCGCCCTCTGAGACCGCATGGAGCAGCAGAAGAGATGGCGGATATCGTAGCTGACAAAGTCATCACTGATCCCGGCACGGCGGCAGGAATTTCTGAACCCATTACTCCAGCTCTTGATGGAGCGACCATTGTACTCGATGACATGGTCAGTTTTGGCTTTTGCTTTTTCATCCGCAGCGTCAAGAACCTTCTCAGGTTCAGTTGCAGCTGTTTCCGACTTATCAACGACACGGGTCAGAACAATCCCTTCGTTGTCGATTTCCAGTTCAAACTGGTCACCGTGCGCGTAAGTCGAGTCCGGGAAGTCGAGCATACGCTTGGTCAGTCGTATGTCACCTTTGAAGTTGACCTGCGGTCTTTTCAAGTTGCGGACGTACAGCCCTGGGACTTCGTAAAACTGCCGATCCTCGTTGATGAGCTTGAGGATGTGCTGCCTGAGAGATTGTTTCGAGACAACACCCAGTGTGGCCTATATCTCGTCAGCGTTTTTGCCGTCTTTAATCATCTGCCGAAGCAGTTTTGCATCGAACTTAGACTCGAAATGCTTCTTACCGGTTTCCTTCTTTGCCATGATAGAACCTCCTGGCTTATGAGGTAATATCTGTAGGAAATGGGTGAAAAGCACGGAGGAAACTGCGGCAGTAGTACGTGTCAACTAATTTGCTGTTGCTAAGTCTCCATGCTTTAGGGCAGTATGCTGCTAATCTATATGGTGTTGTGATTTTCGTTTTATTTGTCTTCGCTGGGTTTCGGGTGTTGTTGTGCCCAGTCTTCTAAACAGAGGTGTCGATCAAAGTGTTTAAGTCTTCTAAAAAAGAAATTCATGAAGAACTTATGAATCTGCGTATGGAAATTGAGAAGCTGCGCGAACAGTTGGATAAACAAGCCAACCCTACTTCGAAAGTAGCAGATAATGCTCACCGACTCTGTGATCTGGTTAGTTACGTAGGAGCGAAGCAGGCATTCAAGGTGGTTATGGATAATCGTGCAAATACAGACGATGAAAAATTTAGCCAACAACTTTTGGCAGTGGCCAGCAGTTGTCTTTCGTGGGAGCTGCAAGACATTCTAAGTGACTATGCCCAAGAGTTACTTCCGGTAATGAGTCAAATAGCCACAATTGGCTCGATTCCGTTAACTGTGATTCAAGAACTAAATATTGAATTGGAAGACGTGGCGGAAAAACAATGGAATTTAGACAAAGGGGAGCAAGCAGCATTTATGGCCGGACTGATCAATGCAGCTTCCGATAAGGATCAAGCTTTTGCATCCCTAGACTCTGAAATAATCGATCCTGCATTGAAACATTTAGTGCTGGATCTGCTTTTCGATTTTGATGCGTTCAGAACATCTTTTAGTGATCATGCCATCCGTGAGCTGCTCATGGTAATCAATAATGAAGATTTAACATTTGCCCTTGCAGGAGCAGATGAAGATGTCAGGGAAGTATTTCTTCGGAATTTATCTGAACGGGCTCGCAATATGGTTGAAGAAGATATTGAGATATGCGGGGGTGTTTCAAAACGCGATAATGAGAATGCTCAGTTGAGTCTTGTTCGAAGTATGCGGATGTTGGTGGCGAAAGGGGTGGTTGAGCGTTCTTAATGCTTTGTTGATATGTCGCTACTGTATACTCCGGTAATCATAAGGATTGTGGCTTGGGTGAATACTTAAATTTGTGTGTGCTGAATTTTTGATGCTAAATTTTATTAAAAGAAATAGTTTTGTGCTGTTGGGATATAGCCTGATTTTGTTGGTTTTAATTCCGCAACTCTTCGCAATCCCAGACTCCTCTTCACTGGCAATTATTAAAAAGCATCCGGCTGTTTTGGTCGGGTGCTTTTCTTTTGCTTTAGCCGGTTATCTATATTTCCTTACTCGACTCTCCGGTCAAGCTACTTCGCGTAGTAAACGGACAGGTATTTTTGGGATGGGGGTATTTGTTTTGCTCCTGATTTCTAGCCCCTACTTGGCTGGGCAGGGTCGAGTTGTATGGGTTTATGATACATGGAGGCTGGAGCAGAAGGCGGAGCAAGGTGATCCTCTTTCTCAGATTCGTATGGCTGCACGGACCTTGATGCGTGAGCCAGACAGGGAAATATCCCTTCCAATTGCCATGGATTGGGTAAATAGGGCAGAACAGAATGGTCTTAAAGGGACGAATTTTTATAGCGAAACTCCAGTTTGGTTCAACTCGGAGCTATTCGGTGCAGAGGAATCCGTATTGGGTATGGCTGCGTATAACCTTAAAAATAGCAATGAAATCAGGTCTAGGGCAATTTGTGCTCTTAATGAAATTTATCCTCTTAGTGTTCCTGACGAACGGAAAGTAATCGATAGAACTCTTTTACGAATGTATTGTGAGTTTAGCAATAACGCTACATATTCTAAAGGTATAAGCCCTGAAGCTATGACCATTCTTAAATATGCCAAGGTCAAAAGTGAGCTTAAACCTAAGAAAAAGGAACGCAGCACAACTTATTTCCGGTTTTCTTATAACGGACCGCCGTATGAAAAACTGAATCGTGAAATGAGGCAAAAGCTTGAAGATAAAATGAAAGAGCGTGAAAGCAAATTGATTTCACCATATTAAGGAGTTTGTTTTGAAGAGATATAAATTGTGTACTTCAGCAATCTGTTGCCTCTTGTTGGTAGTCGCCACTACGCCTTACTCGTTTGCTGGAGTTGATTGCATTGCCCTTAAGCAGGAAGTGAAAAATTATTACAATGGAATCAATGGCTACCCTAAGGATAAGGGGAAAATGATTGAGACCTTGAAAAAGGCAGAAGGAATGAAATGCACAACCCAAATGCTCATTCTTGGTGCTTTTTATGAGAAGGGACAATTCGTAAAAAAAAATATTTCTGAGGCCATGCGGCTGTTCTCTTCTGCAGCGGATATGGGGGATGTGCAGGCCATATCGCTGCTTGGTGAAACTTATCTTACGGGTGGAACAGTAGAGAAGGATTACGATAAAGCTATCCACTGGTTTGAAAAAGCTGCTGCTGAAAATGACGGTAATGCAATGTTCATGTTGTCATATATGTATCTGGATCCCCGCATAGGCATCAAGAAAAGGTCAGAAGGATTGGATTGGCTTCAGAAAGCTATTTCCGCCGGAGATGCCAGAGCTATGAACCAGATGGCCAGAATGCAGGAAAGCAGAAATCCAACCGAAGCTTTTTACTGGTATCTGCGGGCAGCAGAAAAAGGCATACCGGGCGCTCAGTACGAAGTCGCCATGCGCCTGGTTCAAGGGAAAGGAGTTGATAAAAGTCCTGCCAAGGCTAAAGAGTGGTTTGAAAAGCTTTCTGCCAAAATGAAGCCTTCCGATATTTATGACCTTGGAGTTGAGTTCTATGGCGGTGTCGGTGTGGAAAAAGATCACGATATGGCTGCATTTCTTTTTAATCTGGCAGCCAAGAGAAATTTTCCTGCTGCATATTACAGCCTTGGTGATATGTATGAGCATGGAAAGATTGGCGAAAAGAACCTCGGTAGCGCGAGTGTTGCCTATAAGAGTGCAGCAACCTTGGGTCACAATTATTCAATGTTCCTTCTTGGGCGGTTGTATGAAAAATCCGGGGATATGCAGAATCTTGTCGAAGCTTATCAGTGGTACTTGTTGGCGGATGCAGCCAAAGAAGCTTTAGCTAAGGATTCTCTGGAAAGGCTGAAAGGCAGGTTAAGCGAGAAAGAAATTAATGCAGCTAAAAAACGCGCTGAAATTTGGGCGCGCATGAACTCTAGGGTGCCTAACAGTTTAGATGTGTATTGACTGTAAAGTTGTTGTTTCGTCTGATCTGAAAACGTTCACTGTGCGCTTTTTGTGAAGTAGTAACTTAAGGGAAACATCCGTGGTTTCCACATGTAGCTATGTCTGGTGGTGTGAAAGGGGGAGACCGCGAGGCCCCCCCCACTCGATTTAATTATAAGCGTATTTAAAATTACTTTTGGTACACTGCAGTGGCCCAGCCGATGACATTGGATTTACTACCAGTCGCATACCATTTGCCATTACTTTTCAATTCAAATGTGCTGTAACGGTCCCGGCTGGGGCATATTTTTGCTTTTCCACTTCCGGCACTGCTTCCGCTCATGTAGTTCTGTTCGAACATATATGCTTTTATTTTAGTCGGTGAACCACTAGAGTCCTTCCTCTCTACAATAATCTTTTTGACCATGGATACATGTCCTATATTACGACGCGAACCAGTCCACTCAGATATAATTGAGCCGATTACCGGCGGAGCAGATGCATACCTATTTGCGTGATAAACCATCTTGATAGGTTTTGAATTATACTTACCTGTCACATTATGGAGTCCTTTGGCGACAACATCTCCATTACCTCTACTGCCGTTAATGCCGTAATATTTATGTAAAAAATCTTTGATCAGGCCGACACATTGATACTTGCCTGACTCATATGCATTACTACCATCCCAGATAGAGGCATAGTAGGTAGACTGTTTTTTTACCGGTCCAATTTTTGAAGACACACCAAGGAAACTCTCAGTCACTTTGACAGGTCGACCTTGCTTTACCCACTCACTAAAGGTGGTCATCACCGGTACGGTGAAACAAGCTTTTGTTGTTTTCGGGTTTTTTGCACTTGAAATCCTGCTCAGATCAACAACATTTTCAGCAATTGAGAGTTTGACAGCGCTAGAATATTCATTTTTTGCACCATTCTTATATTTAACCAATGCTTGAACAGAGCGTAATCCAGCACCACTTAATGTTCTGCTGAGAGTGTATTTACCCGCCCCTGAGCGATTTAAAGATATTAGTTTATCGTAATCTGCGAATTTGAGGTAGACACCCTTTAAATTGGAATCTGCAGAAGATTTACCTCGAACAACAAAGGTAAACTTATCTCCGGCCTTGCCCTTTTGGGGACTTATTGACAAACGGGGACTGAACTTACTGCTTGCACTTGAACTGGATCCTGATGTCTTGCCTTTTGCTTTCTTGTAGGCTGCATATTTTTTTAACGTATCTGAACGCAGAGCCAGAACCTGTTTCTTTTTTTGGGATCTTTCTTTGTAATGACGGAGAAAACTTTTAGATGATACTAAATCGCTCTTAAGTTTCTTGTATTCTTTATATTTTCTTTTATATTCAGTAGTTGCCTTTTTTGACTTGTTTTTCAGCAGCCAGGAACGGGTAGTTGAATATTCACTTAGTTCTTTAAATTCCTTGCTATATTTCTTTTTTCCGTCAGCAACATACTTAAGGTATGCTTTTTTTTGCGAAAGGTAGTCTCTTTTAGCTTTGAGAAAAGCATCGTATTCGCTTGATGCCACTGCTTGAGTGGCTAAAAGCAGAAAAAAAACACAGAGCAACCCGGCAGTTCGAACCAGAACCCTCATATCAGAATCTCCTTATGTCGTTTAAATACACTAATAGCCCAATGTTATTAGCAACTTCATATTTTCTAGTGGGTTAAAAGCCACATCATCATGGTTTCACTATCGGCAAGAATTTCGGTCAGCTTTTTCGCGGTAGCCCGCATGGCCTTTGCCACTGCCGGAGAATTTGCCGGTTTTTTTATTCCTTTATTGATTGTAAAAGTCCACGAAGCTTTCTTGGAACCAATTATTTTGCCTTCCTGAGCATCAATTGCTTTCACATCCAAAGAAATGGTTACAATATCCATCTGGCCGTCACTTCCGGTCCGTTTTACCTCAATGTGCGGATCGTAGCCCATAAATAGACCAAAACCGAATTCATTACTGAATTTATTAAGCTTATCCATGGTGAATCCACCCTGCCTGAGCCGGGCAAATTTACGTTCGGCATCGCCATGAAGGGAGCGCTCCATGGGCTCGGTTTCGCGCGATGCAACAACTTCTTCAATGCTGGTTCGGGCGGATTTCTCCATATTGCTGCCTGCATACTCAGGAGAAATGCAGTAGCAAAAATATACCGCACGGGCATGAACAGTAGCCGGGACAAGCAAACACCCCAGAATCAAAAATAATATCATACGTTTCATGATCTATCCCGCAAACTAATACGGCGTGCATGGATTCATGCACGCCGTATTAACAATTATGACTTGATAAGGTCCTCTCCGGCATCAACCACCTTTTCAAGATAGTCGATCTTCGGATCAGTCAGTTCGTACTGGGTATAAATCTGTGAGGCAGTATTGAACAGGTTGGGGATCAACATGATGGAACGTTCCAAGGTCAGCTTGATACGTTTCTTTGCAATTTTCAAAGCTTCCCTTTTGCTCTTACCGGTAACCTGAATGGTTTCAATGGCAAGAGTCTGAGGAAGCGCAGCCATCTGCGGTGCTGCAGAGCCGAGATAGCAGATATCCAGTGCGCATTTACCCATAACCACAGGCAGACAGGACACTGCCTTACCCATATTGTCGTATGCAGCATTAGCAACAGTCAGCATTTTCTGAGCAAGCAGGACACTGTTCTTGTTGTTGACAACAATTGTTTCTTCAGCTTCTTCCATGAATCCCTGATAAGCATCAACGGCATCGTCAAACATGTCTTCCTGCTTATCGAGTTTCTCTTCAAGAGGCTTGAATGCTGCGTCGAGATTGGCTATTTTGGCTTCGCGTTTGGCAACAGCGGCATTACGCTTTGCTACCTCAGCATCCTTTTTCTTCTGAGGCATCTTTGCAATAGCCTGCTGTTCCTTAATCTCTTCAGGGGTCGGTTCGGAAGAACCAAAAATATCCCCAAAACCAAAACTTATTTTACCGGTCAAAAGGCCAATTCTTTTCTCGTCAACATCATTGGCGTCTTCAAGTTTTTGCTTTTTCATTTCAAGAGTCGCAATCGCTTGCTTGATTTTCATGGTTTCTTTAGCCTGATAATCAACTTCTTTTTGGGTCTTCTTATAACGGTTTACCAGACTGGGATCGAGAAGACTGATAAAAGCACTTTCAAAACTGTTTCCTTTTTTGGATTTGGTTTTGACTGTTCTGAGACATCTACGGTTAACAGCTTCATCAACCCAGATCATACCTTTCTTTTTCATGAAGGCATTAAAGATCTGCTCTTCAATGGGGCGATTGAACACACGGCAGGCTTGTCTTCTGGAGGAAATAAGCTTCGAGCAGGCTTTTGAGCTGATTTTTTTCTTACCGAGAATAGCAGGAGAATCACAACCATCAGGTTTGTAGCTCATCACCTTGCGCTGATGGAGGATGCTCTCAATCATATACTGGGCGCCTTCGATGACCGGGCGTTCACCCATTTTCTTAAATGAGATTAAATCACTGATCGACATGTCACCATAGTATGAAAAGAAACTGAAATTTCGTTTTGTTTCTTTTTCAAGCCAGTCTGAATAAGCCTTTTCGGTAGCTTTATCCATGTCAGGCTTTTCCAGTTCATCAATCCATTTTGCATCGGCAGTAATCGGCATCTGATTAAGCATGACATTGTTCATCTTCAGCATAGCCGTAAGGGCATCAAGGAAAACCAGATCAAGTTCCAGTCCCTGCAGGGGATTTTCTCCGGCAACAACATCAGAAGCGTGCCCCATACTAGGCGTTAAAGTGAGGCAAAAAACAAGCAGTAGAGAGAGAGAAAGAGCCTGAATATTTTTTTTCATTGATCGCATTCCTTATAATTTTATTATTCAATGGTTCCCATGAATTCCAAAGGACCGTTATCCCTGAGTTTGTCCTGAGCCATCTTGGCTTTGCTCTTGCCTTTTGCGTAGAGCGAAAGACTCTGTTTCACTTGGGAAGCTGCTTTAAGCAAATCCTCGGAATCATCACCGAGGGCAATTGCCTTGCGGTATACAGCATTTGATCTTGCAAGATAGTTAAGCCGTTCGTCTTCAGAAATACTTTTCCTCGCCATGCATTCATAGGCTACACCGACATCATACAATGCATCCGTATTTTTCTGGTCTGCAGACAGGGTATCTCCAAGTGCGTCAAGTGCAATGTCGCAATTACCGCTATCAATAAACTTGGCTACGCGACTTAAACCTTCCCCGCCTGTTCTTAACGGCCGGTAAATATGAATCCGTTTAGGAGAAATCTGACGTGCCACCATATCCACAACACTATCCATGGCCATGTAGGTCATCTTGGCATTGGAAGGGAAATCCGCTTTATCATAGGCCGGGGCTTGACTGGTAACCGAATCCATGAACGACTTTGTTCCGCAATTCGTATAACTGTCATCACCATTGGATTTTTTCATAGTGGCTGAAATAGCCAGATTCACTGTCTTGTACAGATCCGTTTCATCGCTGTTATCAACGACTTCAAGAAGATCAACCTTGAATGTCAGAAAATGGTGCGGAGCCACAACCTCATCCACTCCCTTCCCTGCTTTGGAATTGACCATTTCACGCAAGGTAAAATACGGCACTTCACTTAATCTTTCCTTGGACTTCTGCAGCAGTATAGCGTTCTGGCGTTTGGTGATCCGTTTATTGCTCTTGTCAACATCGACAAGAATAAGTGAAGGATTTCCACATCCAGACCATTCATCCATATCCGGCGGCATAAGCATCTCCACGGCAATACCGTCACCGGACTTGCCCATGGTTTTACAGCCGCTGAGCGCGAATAAAAACACGCCGAGGAACATCAGACACAACACATTCATTTTAATATCAAATTTCATAAACATCCTTACTGGTTAAATCCAGAACAATATATTTTACCGACATGATTCCTCCAGATTTACCAATCTGAAGAAGAAGGTTTCCTTCGGTGTTTGGGCGTGGTGACCTTTTTGACCTCAATCTTGCGGCTCGCCATTTGAATACGAGTCTTATGCTGAAGTTCTTTCATAACCTTGTACATGTTTCGCTTCATCTTGGCGGTATTGAGAGAGGACTTGTACCAATAATTATGCAGGGAGCTGGTGTTCATGCAGGTAGAGCAGGGACGGAGGCTGTCATATCCTGAAAAAATCACCAGAAAATCTTCAATTTCCAACATCTCATCCATGCTGAAACCATCGAAGGTCAAGGTCCATTCCACTGCGGGACCCATAGCAGCACTATTGCTGTCTGCGCCGGCCCAGAGTGAATTTAGCTTGGTCGCGAGTGCATCTCCTACCTCCTGACCGAAAGGCTGGGCGATATCTCCAAGGGCTTCGTGAGCAGTGGTTTTGGTAAATGGCGGGGTAATGGCTTTATAAGCCGCTGGTGAAATTTCAAAATTACCAAACGCCCGGTTATCAACAACGGAAATCAAACGTCCGGTCACTCTGGCTTTGATTTGAAATAAGCCGTTAATTTTTTGAAGTCGGGGAAATACAGAAAAGATTACAATAACATCAGCACCGATATCACGTGCAATCTGAATAAGCTCAGTATCCTTGCGAAACTGACGGCCCTGCACGTGGGTGTCCATGGTAGCGGCCTCTTCAATCAGAACATCATATCCCTGATTAGTAAGAGAATTCTTGATCGCACCGTAGACTCGCTCAAATGCAGGACGTCCGCGCGGAACAGTTCCTTTAACCCCGTCTTCACCAGCAATAAGGATTCGTGGCATGTCAGTGGCGCCAGCCTGAATCGGCGCCACACATAACATCAACGCTAAAATAAAATATTTGAATGACGATAGTTGCAAAATTTCCTCCCCAAGAAATTCCCACCTATAAATTTTGCAATGCTGAAATTATCAAAGCTACGCTTTGTAAGGACAAATAATTGCTTTCATAAGATAACAGATCAAATAGATTCAAGAACAGCAGGGTTTTATCAGAAAACGATATTATTGAAAAGCTGATTGTTTACATTTTTTAATACTCAATATGCATCAGTAGAAGTGATTAATTACACATTTAAGAATGTCATCTCAAGTAACTTATAAATATATTGCAATGAGATTTACGGGGTGCTATTGGTCTGTGTGTTTTTTTAGTATTTATAAATATTAATCAATCGTTAAACACATATAAGGTATGTTCATCGACACATATAAGGTATGTATTTCGACATATTAAAATTTATGATCAATCAAAGATTAGTTTACTAATTTTTTCTATAGAGGCGTTAATGATGCTTCAATGAATTTAAAATCAATTTTGCGTGTGAATACTCAGGGAGGTGGGATGAAACGCTTAATATTGATCTTCTGTCTCATGCTGATTTTTCCTACTACAGCTCAGGCAGTACATGGAACAGGCAATGGCGAGACCAAGGATCTTGCCCTTCGAGCAGCATTGCAAAGCGCTGTCGAATCTGGTGTGGGGATATATCTTTCATCAAGCAGTGTAGTGGATGACGTAGAATTACTTAAGGACACCGTCGTCTCGCATGCTCATGGATTTGTCAAATCATACAAAATTATTTCAGCTAAAGCTGACTCTGACGATATGTGGAGCGTGGAAATTGACGCTCAAATCAGCAAAGACATACTCGAAAGTCACGTCAGCGTCCTTGAAACACTGATGAAACTTGGCGGGCACCCAAGGGTTATAGTGGTACCGGACAACAGTGATTTTGCCGCAATCTCACTGAACACTGAAGTTTTTGAGCCACTCATGGAATCAGTCCGGTCTGTCTTTCGTGACGATTTTCGTTTTGACGTAATTCCCTGCACCGAAGTGCGCTCACTCATTCACTGCAAACCAACGATTGAAAATATCAAAAGAGCTGCAACTAAAATCGGTGTTGATTTTATTGTAGCAGTCTCCATCACCGAGAAGCGCAATGGTAATTTAAATCTTATAATGCGTACCTTCCAAACTGTAAATAAAACAGAACTCGGTGCCTTCCGGGCGTCCATTAAAGCCAAGGGGCTGAAAAGACTGAAAGGCAGACCCTATTTCAAGGCAGTAGCTGAATTAGCTGAACCGGAAGTTTTTAAGACCTCAATCAATGCAGCCCAAAGCGTTGTAGGCGTGTTGCACGATGAGGTTGAGGGGGGCAACGGAACTCTTTACAGAGTAGTGCTCATCGACTTCAAAGACACCGACACAATCATCAGTCTTCTTGAAGACATTCCCGGCTCTGTCAGCATTAAGCCGGTTTTGCGAACTTCCAAACGATGCAGGCTGGAATACCGCTCGCACCTCACCCCCACCCAGTTATCCGGTAAAATACTCTCCGAACTGTCTCGAAATGGAGCCAAGGTCCTCCACAAACAGGAAGGGAAGACCTTGAAATATAAAAATGATATTAAAAAAGAATTTTAGTTTTTTTAGTGAATAGGAGTCACAATAATGCAATTCAGGTTCCGCTTCTCTCGCCGTTTTTTGATCATCATGTTTTGTTTCAGTTTCATAATTTTCGGAGGTTGTGTTGGCAAAAGAGCTACACTTCAGCACGAAGATCAGGTTAGCGATGTATTCGGCAGCAACTATTTAGTTCCTAAATTCCCCAAAGATGATGCCTGCATCGGTTACTGGGTCTCACCCAAAGGCCGATTTGTGGCTGATGCGCATTCTGAGGATATTGAAACCAGAACAGAACGCTCCCACAGCTCAATGGAGCAGGACTTTGCGTTCAGCGTAGGACTGGGTGTCACTGGTCAGACTTTCGCTGGTCCGGGAGGACACGCAGGCATTGATATCGGTGATCTGGACCGTACTCAGTTTCAGGGACTTGAAATCATAACCCCTGAAAATCTGGCAGAGATTTCATTTGAGCCCAATACCCCATACGTTACGGAAGCAATGCGTCTGACCCGCTATGATCTCGCATCAAAAGATAATTTTAAAACCGAGGCCGGAATAAAAGCCGGAACGACTATCGGTATTGGGGCAGCTCATACTGGTGTAGGAACTGATGCCAACAGCGGAACCAGCGGTGACGGACTTGTTGTTGCCTACAAGCTGGAAATGCTCGACACGATTATCCAAAAGAAGTCAGGTTATCTGCCTTTGGCGCTGAATAAAAACGTCAGCTATGACGAGGCCGGACTTTTTGCCAAAGTCAGACTGGCAACAGTCAAAGGCGGCTCAGGCACCCCGCTTCCATACAATATTCGTTGGGCCTGTGATGCTGCCGAAGCACAAAGCAGAGCCATGATAGCCGCTTGGATTATTGAGATAAAATCTCTGGGAGAACGTGAGATAAATGCGAAAATCGGTTTCCCAGCTCTGCCCACTTTAAACGGGTGCAGTAAATTTACCCAGGTAATAGATTCCTACCAGAAACATGGTACCGACACCTTTGTAAGAATTAAGGCCAACATAACTATTCTTGATTCAGAAGTGGATAACTATCTCAGACCTAAGGTCTTCGATGCCCGCATTGCATTTGTTGTTGAAGAATTTACCATCCGTGAAGTTTCTCCCCGTGAATTAGCCGCAAAATAGTTTGCCACAAAGGAAGCATCTATGAAAACTCTGACTCTAAGGTATCTTATTGCCTTAACTCTGACTCTGTTATGCGGTTTTGCAACTCAAGCTGAAGCTGGCTCGAAACCTGAAATAAGTGAAGCTACCGCTGTCCGTTCCGGGGATAATGCGCATTTACGGGTTAAATGGAAATCCAAGCAACCCGTAATAAAAGTTAAAGTTCTTGCCCCGGGAGAAAATAAAGCTCAAGTGTATAAACCTTCTCCCTATACGGACAACCGCTTGCGCGGAAGATACTATTACGGAGACTATTCTTTTGTCGTCGGACTGATCGGCGGAGAATCAAAGGAAACATTGGTTGTTGAGGCTCAGGATGTCAACCAGCGCATGAGCAGAGCGGTCAGGGTGGATATTCCGGAAATTGATAATGCCCAGAGCTTTGATTCTTCAGACAGGCTGGATGAACACGTTGATCCATATAGAGAATCCAGTGTGGAAAAAGCCGAGGCGGTTCATGATAAATTCAAGATTCCGCCGCTGATCCTTTCAAGCGATGTCGAACGTTTCGAAAACGGCAATGTTTCTGTTTCCGTGAAGGTCGGCGGGGAAGCCCTCTCCAGCATTAAAATCAGGATACTGAACGCCAACGGTGTGGAAGTTGATCAGGATGAGCTTTCAGCCGGAGGTATTGCTTTTTCCGGTTCCAGTAAAACATTTGAACTTCCTACAGGCAAATATAGCGCCAGAATCATAGCTACTTCTTCCAACGGGTTAACGTCTCCTGAAAAAAGTCTCAGTTTCACCGTCACCAAAAGTGCAGTTGTTGCTGAGAACGACTCAGTAAATACCCCCAATGATGCAGATTCTAAGATCACAGGACAGGATGATGCCGACTTGGGTGGAGACGATGCCGCCTTGGGCGGAGACGATGCCGACTTGGGCGGAGACGATGCCGACTTGGGCGGAGATGATGCCGACTTGGGCGGAGACGATGCCGACTTGGGCGGAGACGATGCCGACTTGGGCGGAGATGATGCCGACTTGGGCGGAGACGATGCCGACTTGGGCGGAGACGATGCCGACTTGGGTGGAGATGATGCCGGCTTGGGCGGAGATGATGCCGACTTGGGTGGAGACGAGGCTGGCTTGGGCGGAGACGATGCCGACTTGGGCGGAGACGATGCCGGCTTGGGCGGAGACGATGCCGCCTTGGGCGGAGACGATGCCGGCTTGGGCGGAGACGATGCCGCCTTGGGCGGAGATGATGCCGGCTTGGGCGGAGACGATGCCGACTTGGGCGGAGATGATGCCGGCTTGGGCGGAGATGATGCCGGCTTGGGCGGAGACGATGCCGACTTGGGCGGAGATGATGCTGGCTTGGGCGGAGACGATGCCGACTTGGGCGGAGATGATGCCGGCTTGGGCGGAGACGATGCCGACTTGGGCGGAGACGATGCCGACTTGGGCGGAGACGATGCCGACTTGGGCGGAGATGATGCTGGCTTGGGCGGAGACGATGCCGACTTGGGCGGAGATGATGCCGGCTTGGGCGGAGACGATGCCGACTTGGGCGGAGACGATGCCGCCTTGGGCGGAGACGATGCCGCCTTGGGCGGAGACGATGCCGCCTTGGGCGGAGATGATGCCGCCTTGGGCGGAGACGATGCCGACTTGGGCGGAGACGATGCCGACCTGAACGACGATGCGGGCCTAAATGACGTAGACAGTCCTCCGACTTTAACTGTCACTTCAAGACTGGAAGGCAGTATATTAAAAATAACATTAGATTCTTCTGATGATCATGGGCTCTCAAAAATTGTTGTCAGCAAAATCAAATCAGGAAGAATAATCGACACTGACAGCCTCCCCCTTTCGGGTACAAAAAGATATTACAAGCCTACAGAAATTGACCTAAAAGGAAAAAAGGCTGGAGATTATCGTATTACGGTTGTAGCCATCGACACGGCTAATAACGAAAGCCGTCAGGAAGAAATTCGCTTTCACTGGAAAGGTGGCCTAAAACCCAACGAACCACCAAGACTAAGCCTGTCTTCACGCGTGGAAAATGACAAATTATATGTCACCATTAGTGCCTCTGACGATAAAGGTTTATCCAAGCTCTACTTCAAAGACCCGAAAACGGGAGAAAGGATGCTGGCTAAAAATTTATCCGGCCCCACATACAATGACACTCTCTCTGCAGGCAACTTGAGCCGTCTTTCATACGGGACCCACTCTTTTGAAGGTATTCTGGTAGACACTGACGGCAAGGAAACTTCAGCGAAAGTATCTTTCACGAGATCAAAACCAAAGACCAACGAACCACCAAGACTAAGCCTGTCTTCACGCGTGGAAAATGACGAACTATACGTCACCATTAGCGCCTCTGACGACAAAGGATTATCCAAGCTCTACTTCAAAGACCCGAAAACGGGAAAAAGGATACTGGCTAGAAACTTATCCGGGACCAGATACAATAAAACGCTACCGGGAGGCAACTTGAGCCGTCTTTCATACGGGACCCACTCTTTTGAAGGTATTCTGGTAGACACTGACGGCAAGGAAACTTCAGCGAAAGTATCTTTCACGAGAGCAAAACCAAAGACCAACGAGCCGCCGAGGCTAAGCCTGTCTTCACGCGTGGAAAATGACGAACTATACGTCACCATTAGCGCCTCTGACGACAAAGGATTATCCAAGCTCTACTTCAAAGACCCGCAAACGGGAAAAAGGATACTGGCTAGAAACTTATCCGGGCCCAGATACAATAAAACGTTACCGGGAGGCAGCATCAGCCGCCTTTCATACGGAAGCCACACCTTTGAGGCCATCGTGGTTGATACTGACGGCAAGGAAGATTCCGCAAGGACCTCATTCTCTCGCCCCAGACCGAAAGTGGACAATCCGCCTGAGGTGGACATCTCCGCCAGCACAAGCGGCAGCACAGCCACGCTGACCGTCAGGGCTTCTGATGACACAAAACTGAGTAAATTAACCTTAACAAACTTAAAATTTAAAAAAACAGTTTCTCTAACCGTATCTGGCAAAAGCTATTATCAAAAATTCCCAGTTGACCTGAACAAACTGCCTTCAGGTGCAAACGTATTCGTAGTTGAAGCTGTTGATTCTGCGGGCCACCACAAAACGGATAAAACTTACCTGAGGGGTAGAAAGAACTGATTCGTAACTGGTGCAAAGGCATTTAAAACTGACAGCTCAAAAAAGAACACTATCGATGATGGAGAATAAAATGAAATACAGATTAATCTTACTGGCAGTAATCCTTTGCGTACTTTCCGTATCTGCGGCATCCGCTCAGGACGGGGAAGTAAACTGGACTGCAGGAGTGGTCAGCTCAGTCGGAATGGGAACAGCCACTTCTTCCGGCAATAAAGCCAAGGACAAAATCAAGGCAATTCGCGCAGGTAAAATCCTTGCTGCACGCAACTTGCTTGAAACCATCAAGGGAGTCCATATTGATGGACGTACCCTTGTGGTGGATGCGGTTTTGGAAAAAGAAGTAATCGCTTCCCGTGTCAACGGCATGATCCGGGCGGCCCGTGTTATCCGCACTGATGTCAGCATAGAAGATGACGGCTCCGTATTGGCTGAGGTTGAACTGGCTGTCTGCCTGAATGGCCGGGGCAAATGCAAAGGCATGCCCAATCTAGCTGAAGCCGTAGACTACGAAACAGCGCTAAGGTCTCCGGCTGTGCCTGAGAAAACGTATATTCCCGATACAGAATCACTGCAGTCCATTTTGGGCTCTATAGATAAGACAGAATCAGTCAAAAAGGGCCCTTCTGAAGAATTACACACTAAAGAACTCTCCGATGTAAGCGGGTTATTTGAAGACAGTAAATTATCAGAAGAGCCAGAACTGTCCGACCCAGACGAATTATCTGCTGAAAACGAAAACTCCGAGATAAACGAACTATTCGATGCTGGCGAAACAGCGAAAGAAAACATTATAAAACGAGTAACAACACCTGTTCCGGGTATGACACCGTTTGACCCTGCAAAATCAGCTACAGGACTGGTTGTTGCACTTCAGGGACACCGCTTTGAGCAAACGCTGCTTCCGGTTATAGCTGTGCGGACCAAAGATGGGAGTACCGCTGCTATATATTCCATCAAAGTCATCGACCCGGCATCTTTTCGTGACAGGGGAATGGCTAGATACGCGGCTTCTGTTAGTGAAGCCGCGCGCATGAATGAATTGGGAGACAACGTAATTCTGGCCAAAGGCCAATATGGAAATGAGCCGGGATTGATAATGTTAAATGAAAAGGATGCCTGGGCTATTTCAGAACAGGCACGCCGCGGAAGTCCTTTTCTCAAACAAGGTAATGTTGTTATCTGCATTCCCTAGGAGTAAATATGTCGCTAACCAGACGCAAATTCCTCAGCGCCGCTATCTGCGGTGGGCTGAGCTTTTTTGCCTATCCGGCTCTTGCCAAAGATTTCTTCGCTGAATTCGAGCAATCAAAAAACAACAATTTTAATGAATTCGAAAGCTTAGTTCAAGAGCGGTTTGCCGAACTGGACAGGATGACCAGAGCTGCATATGCCAATGCTCGTGACAAAATTGAACCTAAGTGGGGATATTCTGAAGCAATATTGCCTTCTGCCACACGCTGGGTTGGTTATGATGATGAATCCAATGGACGCATTATGGTGGACTACGAGCGGCAGATTGTGAGCATTGAAGCCATTGTCCCTTCAGGTACTTCAAAACGGCATGAGGCGAAATGGATTGAAGAACTTGGAACAAAGCTGCTTGATAAACGGACTAAAGAACAAAGCAGAATGGACCCGGTCCGGGAAAAGCTGCCGAGGTTTAAAGAAAACACGGAAAAATTTTCTGTAGGGCGGGAAAATCTGGCTGATGCAGGTTCACTCATTCTAAAGGAAGGGCTGTCCAAAAACCCCAGGACCATTCGACAAGCGATACGTAAACAGGGCAGAATCAGCAAACGTCCACTGGATAGTTATGAGCAATCAGCTGAAATTGTATCTGTTCAAATTCAGTTTGACCCAAAAGTAAATCGTCTTTCAAGCGAAATATTAAAAAGGCCGGTGCAAAGATATTCCAAAAAATACAGAATCCCCGCAAATTTGATTTTCGCAGTGATCGAAACCGAGTCAGCTTTCAACCCTAGAGCAATTTCTTCCGTTCCGGCATATGGCCTGATGCAACTTGTTCCCAGAAGCGGCGGAGTTGATGCCTATGAATTTGTTTTCGGCAATAAACGTGTAGTTGAAATGGAATATCTCTTTGTTCCGGAACAAAACGTACAGCTGGGGACGGCCTATCTACATCTTTTAAATTATCGTTACTTCCGAAAAATACGGGACAAGCAAACCAGACAGCACTGTACCATTGCAGGCTACAACACCGGAGCCGGCAACGTCGCCCGGGCATTGACCGGGACAACCAGTCTCAGCAAACTGGCCAAGGCTGCAAACAAACTCTCCCCGGAAGAAGTTTATGAGCAGCTGAAAACAGATTTACCTTATGATGAAACAAGACAATATCTGGTTAAAGTTTCCGATAGAATTGGGAAATATAGCTAGAGATAAGTAAATCAGCCTGTATTTATAGGCAAAATATATGATGAACTGACCAAGGTTTTTGCTGGATATAAAAGAACTTTTTCAGGTGTTGAAAATATCAACGGAAACGACGCCTATGTTCTGAAGTATGTTTTCCAGAGTGGCGTTATACCTGTGTCCGGTGAAATTTATGTTTTTTAACTCGACTTTCGGAGATATTTTTACAGTTTAACCAACATTCAACATGTTGAAATAAGGGCTGTTTTTAATTGAAGGGTCCTTACTGCCTTGATATTCTGTTGTTCTCACGCACCAGGAATAAAAAGGAGAAGGACTCGGATGCAACGTATCTCTACCAACCACGTCCTGCAAGCCTCTGAACAACAAATTCCAAGTCGAATTGACTCTTTTTTTCAGCATTTCGGGATTGGAACCCTTGCCCATAGCTGCGGAATCACGAAAACAAAGGGAGTATCCCAAACCATTCTGTTTTCCTGCATTTTTTCTTTTCCGTTTTTCAGCCTCAATCTTTACCGATGCTTTGCAACCCAGCAGAACAAGGATTTTGCTAAAGACGCAGCCTACGATTTCTTCCGTTCAAGCCGTTTCAGTTGGCGGCGTTTCTTGCTCCGTCTGGCAGCCAAAGTCTGCGCTGTATTTCAAGAACTGACCTCGGACGACCTAGAATTGGTGTTTATGATCGATGACTCCATCGTGCATCGTCCCCGTGCAAAAAAAATCGAGTTGCTGGCCTGTGTTTTTGATTACTCGGAAAGCAAATTTCTTAAATGTTTCCGGTTGTTGAGCTTATGTTGGTCTGACGGCAACAGCCTTGCTCCCCTAGATTTTGTCCTGTTGTCTTCTCACAATGAGAAGAAGCGAATTCTAGGTGTCACCAAGCAGGTTGATAGCCGAACCTGCGGAGCCAAGCGTTGCCAAGAAGCTATACGCAAATCCACAACTTTAATCGGCCCTATGCTGCGTCGAGCTTTATTTGCCGGAATTCGGGCCAAATATTTGCTCATGGACCGTTGGTTCGACATGCCTTCAATCATCGCTGATACAAGCGAATTTTTGCCTGTTATCTGCATGGTTAAACGCACCTCCAAAATACTTTACAGGTTTGGAGAGGAACGTTTGACCGTTGATGGAATCTTCCGCACAATCAAACAGCATCTGGATTTGGAAAAAGGCTGTCAGGCCAGATATTTCGATGCGCTTATCGCGCACACCACCATTGTTATGATGCGGTATCTCTTCCTCGCTTTGGAACAAAGGCGAAATGACGATCCACGCATTCCCGGTCTGCTTTTACACACCTGCTGCGAAGAAATGCGCGACTTGGATTACTTGGAGTCCCTTCAACTAATCCTGATTTTAGCTTCGGTAAATTTACTGAAAAACAAGCCTGTTGCAGAGAAGTTGAGCCAAGTTATGATGGCTGAAATCCTCAAGCAAGAATTTTATATTTACGGCTTAAACAGGTAGAAATGTCAAAGATCAAAGGGAGTTATAGAATAATCTACAACTCCGAAAGTCGAGTTTTTTAGGTAAAGAAAGATCTTATGTAATAACCTATACTTCGAAAGAAGACCGCTACAAATCCAGACAGAAGTTGTTTCGGAATGCGGTCTTAGTTTTGAAATGATTGAAGATTAAATTGCGCACTTTGGAAACTAAGCAGGGGAAATTCATGGCAGAACAAGGTAGTGAACTCATAGAAAAATATGGAGCAGATTTGCTGCTTTTTACCGACAGCAGGATATTGAATGGTATTATCTGGAATTATCCCGCTTATTCGGATGAAGAGTGGGCGTTAATTTTAAAGTCCGTTTCAACAGCTGCGCGTACACGGGTTCTGGATCATCTGCCGCAGGCCAGAAGAGAGAGCGTCTCTGCTCTGAGTAAGTCAATACCTCTACCTTCACATGAGCAGTTGGCCGTTCTGATTGCCGATTTTTTAAGGTGCTATAGTTTTAGTTCTTGTCTTTTTCCCGATAAGGACTTTGATGATTTTGAGCATTTTGATAGTCCGCCGCTGAAGCCCAAATTCCTTTGGATTGAAGAATCGTACAGCTCGTTTACTGCCGACCCTGAAGACACCATAGTTCGCTGGCTGATGATAACAAATGCCTGGCGTGAGCACGGGGGGATTGTTTTTGATTCACTCCTTGAAGCTGACATAGATATTTATACACGGGAAATACTCATGAGAGCCATGCAGACCCCAAACAGTAAAAAGTTTGAGGTCCGGGATTTGCGTGAATCCCTGCTTGGTGAAGTTAGAAATACTCTTGAAGGAATGTCGGAACTGTTCCTTGGAATATGTAAAGGTGATAGGCCGGATAAGTTTATTGCGCTACTTGCGGATAAATTTAATCTGAAGCAGTCGGAGGTGCATCCGGGGCCAATCATGCATGAAAGCATAGTGGAAGGCCCGCAAAATACAGAGTCCGTTAATTCCATGCTCGGATTGATGGATAAAGCTTTGAATGATGGAATTCTTTCCGTTGATATTGATGTTCCTAAGATCACTTCTTCTTTTTTCCGCGATGGACTTACCCATGTGACTGACGGTTTTGAACCGGAAACACTTGAGCTTTGGGCTAAGGGGCGTATCAACCTTATTTTGCAGTATGTGGGTTGGTCTTTTGACATTGTGGAAACCGGATGCCGTTGTATTTTAGGCTCGTTTTCTCCTCATATGACCAGAGTGGCGCTTCAGGCTCATGTTTTTGAGAAATTGCCCATGACCAGAGAAACAGGCCTGCTTCCACAAGAGGGAAACAATGAAAATAAGACTGAATATTCCGCAATACAAGGAGATGATGGTTCCAAGTTCTTTGTGGATCAAGGCGATGATCCTGCCACCCTCTTCGGCTGGTTTGTTTTTAAATTATCTCTGGACGAAGTGAAGTCAGGCAATCCACATGATTTTGATCAACTTTCCGTTGTTGCTGAATTGGCGTCGATGATCCCTCCTAAGCGTTGGGTTGGGATGGATTACGTGCTTTCACAGCAGCAACGCATTGATGCTTTTCACTTAGGACTTGAATTCATAGTTCAGAGTAATGAAGAGGAAATAGGCATAAGTCTTTTGAATCTGGTCCAGAATCTTCAGCCTGATTTTGACGCACTCTCTGACAATTACACCCAATACAGGGGCATGTATCAGGAATTGGCCGGACTGAAATATTGGGACGCCTTACTTTTGGAGCGAATTGAATTTGCACAACTTCTTGGTCGGCTCAGGGCAGAAGAAATTGCATCTTTTGCTTCATCTTCATGGGGCTTTTTTGCAGCAAATGTAGGAATGCCTGTGGGGGAACAGAGGGGGGCAGGCTGTTCATGGCAGCAGGCAAGTTCAAGTCTTCTTGCAGGTCTTGCAGACATGATTATCTCGAATTATGATTTTAAGGTGTCAGCATGCGAGCAAAGAGACAAAAAGAGCCCTGCTGTTAGGCTTATTGATACTCTGGTCAAAAAATATGCGGATACTTTTGTCTATGGTTCCGCTCCTGTGCATAAGAGCCTCTCCGAGAAGGTAGTTGCGGGATTGTACGTGATGGATGCGCTGGAGAGGGTCTCGGTGTTCAGCAGGCTTCATGAGAATATAATCCTTCATGTCCTGCTGGAGCTTGAGCCGTATACAGATGATTTTGACCTGATCTGTTCTCTGCTTCCACATTTGAATCAGGAGAAGCGCGAGTCGCTTCAAACTGTTATTATTGATTCCGATTGTAAAATAGCTGTGACTTTAACCAGAGTTTTAAGTTTCGGTTTTGATCAGATGATTGAATTGTCGGATTACCAGATTCGTGAACTGCTGAAATATGTTTCCAATGTTGATTTATGTTTGGCCCTTGCGGATGCTTCCGAGGAGTTGATAGAACTTTTTATGTCCAACATGTCGGAAAGGGCAGGGGATATGATCAGGGAAGATATGGAAATGCAGGGTTGCAGCCTTAATCAGGAACAGGTGTTTAAGGCGAAGTATAATCTGGTAAAAGTTGTGCTGGAGTATGGTCTACTTTCATCGGAACAAGATTGCGGCCAGGATAGCAATGAGAGCATCGTGCAGCGGATTGTTGCTGTGGCCAGTGATTTTGATGATGACGACCTGTTCAGTGACCCGGACGACATCTTTAGCGAAAATTAGGACCAGTTGAGCTTTGTATTTATGTTTTGATTCTGGAGGTTGATCGTGAGCCTTGTGAGAATATTGTGTTTTGTGCTGTTAATGTTGCTTGCAGCGTGTGCCTCCCATCCGCTTGATATGTCGGATGATGAATGGGGTGCGCTCACTCTGCAACAAAAGCTTGAAGCACGTGAAAAGCAGGCTGAACTTGATTTAAAGGCCAGAGAACTGGCTGTAGAGCAGGAAAAACGAAGAAATGAGGAACGAAGAATTGCCAGAGTCAAAGAGCGTGAAGCAGATATTGCCAATGGTCTGATCGTTGAGTTCTATCCTGCTAAGGCTGCCTGTATTGGCGGCGATAAGTGCCGTCCTAGGGATGTCAATGAAATCATAATCCCTTTGCATGGGTTGTGTGCCATAGACGTTGTCCATATTTATGCCGATGACCGTGTGGGAAATCGGCATGATGGGGTGCTTGAAGTTATGGCTGACCATTACCGTTTGGAGCGTGTCGACATCTCCAAGCGTAGCAAATGGTATCAGGTCTTTGCCGGGCGCAGGGCCCGTAATGTGGTTTTGAAGACGGTAACTGATGATGAAGTGCAGGTTTACTGGGTCAAGGTGTTTGGTTCGCGGATTGATTCGGGCCAGATTGAATACCGGGTTATTGAAAGGTAGAGATAGGTCGTTTTAATGCTGAGTTATTTTTATATCCTTCACCGCCATCTCAAAAACATAACTCCGGTGGTTGTGGGTGTTTATACTTTTATCCTTTTTCTGGGAGCGTTTTTCACTTTTCCTTTTTCTACTTCGCCATCAGATCTCATGGGGGTCTTTTTTTTAGGGGGGGGCGGAGCTTTAATCTTGGAAACATTGTCTTTGTTGGGCCTGATCCCTGCTTACGGCTGTGCCCCGTTTAGCGAGGGACTTATAAAGTTCGGGCTGGGGGCATTTTTTGTATGGGTTGCCTTTGATATGAGTCTTGCCGGTCAGGGAACCGCTACCATTGCTGTTATCTTTTATGTATTGACTGCTGGATTCTACGCACTCACTTTCCGTAAGCACAAATGGTATAGTGTTGTTGCAACCGGTCCGCTCGGTTCATTTGATACTTTCATGGAAAAAATGGAATCTTCCGGGGCAGAACAATTCAAATATCTCGATAATACGAAAGAAGGCCGCCACTATACTCTCAATAAATTTTTGGTAAATTTTAATGCTATTGAAACAGATCGCTGTACTTATACTGTGAGCAATCTGATGCCGCAGAATCTGAAATGTTTGAAAAAAATATTCGGGGAGATGGAGGGTATCACATCAATATGGGAGGGCCTTGATTTTCATAGCAACTGTCGTGTTACTAACGGCAATATCCAGCGCATATTTGATGATTCAACAGAACTTGACGAAGCTTATATCTATGGCAACGGGTTATTTCTTTCTTTACGTTCGAAAAATATTCTTTCCGGGATTCATGGTTCCCTTGAAAGGGAAGTTGGGCCGGGAAGGGGGCAGC
The DNA here is from genome assembly GCF_963676065.1 of Maridesulfovibrio sp. Lineage (NCBI taxonomy): Bacteria > Pseudomonadati > Thermodesulfobacteriota > Desulfovibrionia > Desulfovibrionales > Desulfovibrionaceae > Maridesulfovibrio > Maridesulfovibrio sp. Next base: position 2,339,070 of record NZ_OY780933.1, read on the forward strand.
TTCACCGGATTACCGTCAGTTTTGAACCCTATCCCCAAAAGAATGATTTTTTCCTGAACCTCAATACCCATAATCCCCAGGAGCTAGTGAAACTGCGAATAGTTAATCCTGCTGATGGTGATGAGAAAATTCAATGTCCTGAATTACTGGGGGAAAATATATCCTTTTCCGTTGTCCATGAAGGCCCGCTTGATACTTTTGGAAGTCGGTTGATTTTTAAGAAACATGGCGAAGATGGACGGGAGTATTTCCTGATCTCATACTCTTATCTTGAAGGAATTATTATCAAACCGATAAGCGGAGCCGAAGCAGCAAGTCTTCCAACTGTTTCGGTGGAAAAATACCTTGATTACTGGAGCTGCTTTACTGCTTTGGATGCCGCTTCGAATGTTGAAGAAGAGGAGATTTTTGATCCCAATATTTTTATGGCACCGCGAGGAAACTTTATTCTTTTGGGCTATGATGAAAGTATTGATGAGCACCGTCATGCTGGAATTTTCCCGTCAGAAGGAAAAACCATTACCGAAGCTTTGAGGATAACAAAAAAATCTGATCCAGATAATTTAGTTTATCAAGTGTATGATGAAAATGGGGACTGTCTTTTTGCTACGAACCAGAAAGCTCCTGTGAAGAGAGAGCATTTTGTGGCAAAGATGATGCGCTATAGTGGGCCCTTTTGGCATGAGTTTTTTGATGACGGCTATTGGAAGCTGCTTGTTGGAAGCTATACGTTGGCCTGGGTGGCATTAATTCCTTTGTTTGTCCCTTTTATGCAGGAGAACGGCCTGATCTTTCTGGCCTATGGTTTAATCCCTATAGCACTGGCCGGTATCCACCTGAGACTTTGGGGTGATCTTTCACTCTATGCCACAAGCAGAGGTGGAAAGCTTAGCTGCGTTCTAGTGGGCATTTTTGGAACAATTGCCTTTACGTGTCTCTTGGCAATTTTGGTTGCTTTTCGGGTTAAATTACTCTGGTGTTTGGGCTAGCAGTACTTTTTATAATTAAGAATTTTTGACGCTAAACGATCAGCCAACATTTTGTTGGAATCTTTCAATTGTTCATGGATCAATTTTGCTTCTTCACGGTATTTGGCGCATTTTTCCTTTGTCCAGTAGGATGGCGGCGGCTGAAGATTTACAACCCGGTCTGCAAGTTTGACCAGTTGTGCTTCATGGGGGAGTTTCTTCAAGCGTTCGAGGCTGTCGGACATTTGGGCTTTCTTGTCAGGGAGGGATTTGTCTTTGGTTAATCCTGTTACCCCATCTGCAACCCCCTTTCCGAACAGCTCTTCTAATTTTTCATAGGTTGTCTCTGTATCTTCAATGGTGTCGTGAAGCAAAGCGCAACAGACCGCCAGATCGCAATCCATGTCTGACGGGCTGACAGCCAATGCAGACATTACTTCCATGGCAACAGCACCGACATGCAAGATGTATGGTTTTTCTGTTCCGGGTACACATTGCCCAAGGTGCTTTTGCGCTGCAAAGTTCCAAGCTTTCATATATGTGTCTTGCGAGATGAAATTCAAATTGTTCTCCATTTGTACGGCAATGTTACATTATATAAATAATATGTTGTCTTGCCAGGTATTTGCCGAGTTCTTCAGCTAAAAAATATGATCCGATCCATAAAAAACATTTGAAGATTGCCCAAGGAGGGGTGACTATTGGCACAAAGCCTATAAGAAAAAAGCACCCCCTATTCCAAATATTCTGTCATAAAAGTCTTTTCCTATACCTATACTGTCGGGGTAATATATTGAAATAGTATTTAAAGGCTTTGATAGCTACCCAAGCCTTTTAGTTTCAAATAATTAAATTTCCTTTAAAAAATATTCACCAGTCCACTTATAGCCTTCTTCCATAAAGTCTTTAAAATGTTTTGGGTCAGTGATATTATTTTCAATAAGCCACCTGACAAAGCGACCTTTAATGTGCTTTCCCTGGTGACCTGCCGGCATCTTCTTACCTGCTTTTTTTAGAACAAATTCAACCTCAATTCCATGATCATATTTTACAGCTTTCTTGTGTGCTTGCGGTAATAAATCAATAACAAATTTGTTTTTCAATTGCTCTGAATTGGAATTCACCCATAACTTGGCAGCTTTTAATTTATCAATTTTTAAACGATAATTAGGAATCAAATCAGACGGGCTTACAAGGCCAAATAGACCTGAAACAATTAACACTTTTTTATCGAAGTCAGATTTATTTTTCAAAGTTTGATAATCAATTGCGTCATAAACTACGCCTGTATACCGTTCAATAGCAGGCATTGTTTTTGAAATTAAGACTTCCTTATTTACAGTAATAGCTTTCTCGAGAGCCGTTTTCTTAAGTCCATATAGCTTTATGGGATCAGCTTCTTTAATCGCTTCAATTAAGTCGGCAGCAATACCTGATACAGACTTTAGAGGTTTATTGTGTCCGCCGTCAGCTTTACCCTCAGATGGTGGAATTAAGATAATAGTTTTCATAAAAATTCTTACGAGTTTAATTCGTTAAAAACGTTGGAGTTTAGCAAGTAAAATAAACGAATCAGTTAATTGCAATTTATTTGTACAAAATAAAAGTTGGGGTCCTCTTCTATATTATGGGATGAAATAGAAAGATATTGTTTTTTGAGAAGGGCCTTAATTTACATATTCTTTTCCAGTGAAAAAAATCCTGGAAATCTCCCATTCTCCGCAAATCCCGGAAAATACCCAAAACGTGTTCTCTCATGGATAAAATTAATCTTATTATGTCAAACCCTGGCGAGCTGTCTTTTCGCATTGCATTCAAGAGGCAGTTGGTTCAATTTCCCCAGCTCCACCATATAAATTTCTCATAATTAAGCCTAGCTATCAAAACTGGTAGTTAGGCTTTTTCGTGCTGGTTAACCTGCGGGTAAACAAGGTCAACTCGGGGCTACCTCAAGCAAAGATGTACAGGCTCGAACGGTCAAATTTCTAACTGTTGATTATTCCTAAGTCGTAACGAAATTTTGTTGTTAATACACTAAATTTCGTTTCTTCAACGAAATAGCGTTGTTATGTTTTAGTGTCAAAAAATAAATAGTTCATTATTTCGGTGGCTTATTTGGTTTTATCTCGTAGGCACAGCTCTTGCCTTATAGCTGAATAAAATAACTTAAGCCAAAAGCCTTTGGGGTATTTTTGAGCGACAGCAATAATCGGCTTGCGTTGGTCAAAGTGCCTACCTTAGGTGAAACAGCCATCGAGGAATGCAGAAATGGGAAACGAAAAGCATACACATGAACATGATCATAGTCACGGTCACCATCATCATAGCCACGGGCACCATCATCATAACCACAACGATTTCACTGACTACAAGAATGCAGTCAAAGAATATCGTCAGTCATTTGCCAGTAAAAAGGATGTAATGGAGCAGGCCCCTGATCCGGCTGTACGGGACATGGTTAAATATATGGATGAGCAGGGTGTAGAAAACTGTTTTGATCGTTTCGACAAGCAGAAACCGCACTGCACCTTTGGGTTGGCAGGGGTCTGTTGTAAAATATGCTCCCTTGGTCCCTGTAAGATCACTGAACGTTCTCCCCGTGGAACATGCGGTGCTGATGCTGATCTTATTGTTGCCCGAAATCTGGTCAGGTCGGCTGCAGGTGGCGTTGCCGCACATGGAGCTCGTGCGCGGGAGATCATTCTCACTCTGAAAAAAGCAGCAGAAGGCGATGTTAATCTGCCTATTGAAGGTGTGAATAAGGTCAAAGCTGTTGCCGACATGTTCAATCTTGATGTTAAGAACAGCACTATCGAAGAGCTGGCTGGACAAATCGCAGACATTCTTTTGGAAGATTTAAGTAGAGCAGTCCCCGGAACTCATAAGACGCTTGATGCTGTAGCTACGTATGAAAGAAAATTAGTTTGGGAGAATCTGGATTTACTTCCTGTTGGTTCATACCATGAAGTTTTCGAAGCCCTGCATCAGACCACCGTCGGCACTCAGGGAGATTGGCGTAAAGCCATGGATCAATTCATGCGCCTTGGTGTCGCATTTTCAATGAACAGCGTTGTTGGCGGTTCTATTGCAAGCGACTGTCTTTACGGTGTGCCTCAGCGGACCACCGTCAAAGCCAATTTGGGGGCATTGAAAACAGACACAGTAAATATTGCAGTCCATGGACACGCCCCTCAGATGGCAATGGAAGTGATAAAAACAGCCCGCAGTGAGAAGTTCGTTGAAATGGCGAAAGAAGCGGGAGCAACTGGTATTCAGTTTTACGGTATTTGTTGTTCCGGATTGTCATCTCTGTACAGGCTTGGAGGAGTAATTCCCCTTTCCAACGCCAACGGATCTGAACTTGTTCTCGCAACAGGTGCTCTTGATCTTTGGATGGCTGATATTCAGGAAATATTTCCGGGTATTATGGATGTTGCAAACTGCTACAAGACTGTAGTCGTGACAACTAACGAGTCAAACCGTCTGCCCGGAGCAGAGCATATCGGTTATAAACGTGACCTTTCTGATCTGGACAAACTTCCAGAAATGGCAGAGCGCATTGTTACCCGCGCAATTGAAAGCTTTAAGAATCGTCGCGATGTAAAGAGACATATTCCCGAGCATGAGGTTGAGGCTGAAGTTGGATTTAACCTTGAAACACTCAAGGCCCGCTATGGTTCACTTTCAACAATAGCCTCGGCATTGATTGAAGGAAAGATCAAGGGAATCATCAACCTCGCAGGATGCACAAACACCAGAATCGTATTTGAAAAAGCGATCGTGGATATCGTCGATATCCTGTTGAAAAACAACGTACTGGTCTTTACCAACGGATGCGCTTCCTTTCCTATGGCCAAGTTGGGATATTGTTCCAGCAAAGGGCAGGAAAAATGCGGCGACAAGCTGCTTAGATTCCTAGGTCCTAAAATGCCTCCTGTCTGGCATTTTGGTGAATGCATAGATAATGCACACTCTGTATCTGTGTTTAGAGAAATAGCAAAGTATACCGGACGTCATTTGAAAGATCTGCCTTTTGCCGAAGTGACCCCGGAATGGTCCAATGAAAAAGGTGTGGGAGCAGCTCTCGCTTATCGCATGCTCGGTTTCAATTCCTATCACTGCGTTCATGCCCCAGTTCAAGGTTCTAAAAAAGTTGAAGAATTCCTTTATAACGGCACAAAGGAATTGCTCGGCTCGTGCATGAACGTTGATCCCGATCCTGCAAAAGTAGCCGCAATGATCCTCAGGGATTTTGACGAAGCCAGATCTAATGTGTGCTGGCGGTCATAGTCCAATTAGCAATAACGTTTGTTTGTAGCCTCGATGGCTTACGCAGCCGGCTCCGGTCTTTCCGACCACATCACCGGGGTCGGCTGTGCAACCATCCGGTTTGCTATCAAGACTAATTCGTAATGATGTCCTTGGGGTAATAGATGCATTTCAGATCAACTTCGGTACAGTTCAGATTATCCAGACCATGCCGCGAAGAATTTTCAAAAGAATTATATCGTCCGGGAGTTGTTTCTCTGACGCGTATAATCTGGGGCTCTCTTGGTGGTGGGCTACTGCTGTGGTTCATCGCTATTCTTTCCGGAAAAACAGGAATCAATGTCCTTTATCCTCCTCTTGCAGCAACATGTTTCATAAACACTACCTGTGTCTTTTTGCGTGTTGCACGTCCAAAGTCAGTAATAGTCGGACATACGGTAGCTTCAATCTGCGGATTGGCTGGAGTCTGGATAGGAAATTATATCGCCCCGGGGCCCGAATTCATAATCCCTGTGAAGCTTGGACTTTCCGTCATGCTCGCGGCTGTCTTCATGCAGATATTTGATGCCGACCACCCACCTGCAGCCGCCACTGCAGCCATACCGGCGATACTCCCACTCCCCATGCCTTGGTACTTGCTCCCACTGCACATGGCATGGGGTGCCACAATAACCGTTATCTTTGCGTTTATCTGGAATAGAATCTGGTTTGAATTTCCTGTCCGGGATAGTGATAACTGCGTCAAAAACGCAGGGCTATACATGGAAAAGGTTCAAATTGCGGGCTTAGCAATATGTATAGTCAGTTGTATGATTATGTGCTTTCAATCCATATCCCCTACAATCAGAATGTCCGGTCTCTGGGGTATGGCTGTAGGGAATATAATTCTCGGGACACATCATTTTTATAATATTACCTCAAGTTAATTAAAAGGAGGGATTGTCATTAGAAATTAATAAAGGCAGGACATGGATTAGCGGATGTTTATAATCTGAGATATACCTACCAACCTCAAAAAAATATCTCCATGTCCTGTCTCATAAGACTATGTTACTGCCATTTCTATTGTCAGTCGGAATAATTATGTTTAGAACTTCAGGCATGGCTGACGAAAAAACTTTTCACTTCAGAAATGAGAAAATTCAATCTCTTTTGCTGGAGATGGGGCAACAAAGGTCTACCGGATCTCTTTTCACTCTTATAGTAAATGGGCTGGCCCAATTCCCGAATATTTCCCTCGCTCGAATATGGCTAATCAAAAATGGCGATATCTGTCCCTCATGCCCTTTACAAGATGAGTGTCTGAATCAAAAAGAATGTCTGCACTTGGTTGCCAGCGCCGGACAGTCCGTTTTTGATTCTGCTGTAGATTGGGCACGTATAGACGGTGATCATCGACGTTTTCCTTTGGGAGCCAGAAAGGTAGGGCATATCGCTGCTACAGGAACTCCCGTCATAGTGAAATCAATATCCAAAGACTCCAAGTGGATACTCCATCAAGATTGGGCAAAGCGGGAAGGAATAAATGGATTTGCCGGTCAACCGATGGTTTACCATGGTGCAACTATGGGGGTTCTGGCTGTTTTTACCAAGAGTGAAATAGCCCAACCCGCTCTTGAGATACTGAATATTATCTCAAACCATGCTGCTGCTGCACTTGTTAACGCACGGGCTTTTGAGAAAATAGAAGAACTGAGACGACGTCTTGAGTCCGAAAACAGCTATTTGCGTGAAGAGTTGATGAGTTCAACCTCTTTCGGCGGATTCATTGGTCAAAGTGCTCCACTACAAAGAATTATCCAGCAGATAGACCTTGTAGCGTCCACAGACGCAAGCGTATTGATACTGGGCGAATCTGGAACAGGAAAAGAACTGGTCGCCCGAGAACTTCACCAGCGAAGCGCACGCCGAAGCAGTCCCATGATCAAGGTGAATTGTGCTTCCATTCCCAAAGATTTATTTTCGAGTGAATTTTTCGGCCATGTTAAAGGTGCATTCTCCGGTGCTGTCGCTAACAGGGTTGGTAAGTTCGGTGCCGCGCACAAGGGGACTCTGTTTCTTGATGAAATAGGGGAAATCCCCCTTGAGCAGCAGGCTCATCTACTTAGGATTTTGCAGGAAGGAGAGTACGAACGTGTCGGAGAGGAAAAGACTCGTAAGGTTGATGTAAGAATTATTGCCGCAACCAACAAGGATCTTAAAACCGAGATTGAAAACGGTAGATTCAGGGAAGATCTCTATTTTCGGCTTAATGTCTTTCCTATTGATGTCCCGCCGCTACGAGAGCGAAAGGAAGATATCGTGCTCTTGGCAAATCATTTCTTAAAGCAATTTCTTTTAGAAATTAAACGGCCTGTATTTCAATTTACAGATGCGCAGCTACAAAAGCTGGAACAGTATTCATGGCCCGGTAATGTTAGAGAGCTTCAAAATATAGTTGAACGTTTTGCTATCACCTCCAGCTCTGATCCAAGAAATCTAGATTTTTTTAACAGTCTGAAGTCAGAGCTGCCGTCCGTAGAACAATTCCAAACCAGCGATTCCAGTGAACAGATATTAACTGAGCATGAACTGGAGCAGATACAGAAAAAAAACATAGAAAGAGCCCTTAAATTGTGCCGGGGTAAGATTTATGGAACTGATGGCGCCGCGAAATTGTTGGGTTTAAAGCCCACAACTCTTGCCAGTCGTATAAAGAAGATGGATATTAGTTAGGTTCTAAAATATGGAGAACCGCTCACAGCCGCAAATTCCAAAAAATTACGCAATGTGTTCCCAATAGTTAAAATTAATCCAATTCTTTCAAATGTTGGAGCACTAGGGTCGTGCATGGTATAGCAAGAGGCTGTGGGGCCAGAAGTGTGCACCATCTGTTGGATCATAGGATGCATTTTTGAAGTTTTCGGTGTTATTGGGAAACGGTTAAGCTACGTCCTTACTTTGATTCTTCGCCATAATATTTAACGCAATCCTTAATTGTTTCGCAGTTTCAAGATCGTTGCGTGCATTAGCTGCCTCCAGTCCCAATCGTGCCTTCTCCTCGAAATTAATACGCGTCTGGTCGGTCTCCATGCTCATGGATTGTCCTGTTGTTGCGGATATCTTGAGCGTCATGGACATTAGCGGAAAACTTTCATCCAATGACATCCGTCCGCCTCGAACTTCTCCATTCATCCAATCTAGCAGCTCCTTTCGGGTCGCATCAGAGAAATTAATGGTGGAGGACTCATCAGCCTTGTCGGGGGTTGATTCATTTGTTGCTGTAGAATTCTTTGGTATGGCAGTTTCTTCCACCTGAGTCGCTTTAACATCTGCCGAATTTTCGGGCTGTCCCTGCAAGTTCGTCTGGTCGGCCTGAGATGATAATGTGGATGATGCACCCACAGTCATTATGAACGCATCATTATTATTTTGCCCAAAGAGTTGCTCCCCGAACTGGGCAACCGCAGCATAAGGGTTCTTCTTGTATTGCTTAGCAAATTCCGTGTGGGTATGTCCTGCCTCAACCATGCTGGACATAGCGCTAACCCTTTTGAAATCATTTTCAAGATCAGCGTTGTCTGCAAAGAGTTGTTCTATTTGTTCGGCTTGGGGATGGTTACCTGAAACCCGCACATGCCCCTCTTCATCGGACGTTAACTGTACCTCCGGGGGAGTGTTTATGCCGTTTTCAAGAAACATGGCCGTAATATCACTGTTCAGGTTCTGCCGTTTCTGTTGCAGTCCGGTTTCAATATCATCCAGAGAAACGCTTTTCCCGGGAGTGTAGGCAACGCCCATATCGGCAAAGAAGCCTGATATTAGTTTGCCAGTCTTTGATATGCTGACTTTATCCTGATTGGCAGCTGGTTGCGTCTGTTGTCTGGTGGTATATGACTTTTGTGAGTCGTAGCTGACCTGCTGCAACTGTGTGTTGGCTCTCAATGAATTGATCATACATTCCTCCAGTAAGAATTTTTTTCCTAACTGGATAGAAAAGCAAAAAATATTCCGAGGGATATGTTTTCCTGTATGGCAATAAACGTTGCCCGGTTATTAACGGTATTCAATAGGGCACGGAGTCAATTGTCCTCTGTTCTTCCGCCATAATATAAAGGACTTACAATGAAAATTGTAAGTCCTTTATATTAGGATGAATAGAAATTACGTTGTAGCACTTGCGGCTTAAGCGCCTTCAGCTAGGGTTGAACCCGGGCCGGCCAGTGGCCGGAAGGATTTTTTAGTAGCCCCGCAATGCGGACACTTCCAATCGTCAGGAATATCGGCGAAAGCTGTTCCGGGAGCGGTTCCGGTTTTAGGCTCTCCTTTATCGGGGTCGTAAATGTAACCGCAGTTGCTTACTTGGCATTGGTACATATCTTTGGGTGCAGCCATAATGTCCTCCTGCAATGATAGGGTGTTAGAAGTGTTAGTTAGCTAGTTGATGCTTTCAGAGTAGCATAAAATTAAACAAGTTGGGTATGTTTTTTAATTGATTAGTGTTTGAAGTATGGGCGCTGTCTGACTGCCATCAATTTCCGTGTACGGAACCTTTTGGGCATGATAACCGAGAATACGTCCTGAGGATCTGGGTATGTCTATATGTATGGTCCTTTTTTATCGATTTTATAATTAAAAATAAAAAAGCTTTACTTCTTGCTGAGAATGGTTGATTACTTACCAACTCAGCGTGACTGGACGCACGATTACTTCTTAGCCCCACTTGGGTAACATACGTTCCACGTAAGCTTTAGATTTACTCTCCCCGTACCAGAGCCTTCCAAATATTACCCGGTAAATCCGGGCTCGACCGTTGTCACGTTTCGTCGTATTTCTTACTTTTTTCCAAGGCTTTTATGACCTTTACAGATTTTTCGTTTGACCGTCGCATCAACGCCGGCGTCAAACTCTGCGGCTATGACACTCCCACACCCATTCAACGCAAAGCCATACCGCTGGTTCAGAGTGGGCATGATGTGATGGGATTGGCACAGACGGGCACAGGCAAGACTGCCGCGTTCGCTCTGCCTATTATGCAAAAGCTCCTTACCAGTACTTCCTCTAATAGAGGCCCGCGTGTACTGGTACTGGCCCCTACGCGTGAGTTGGCTATTCAGATTGATGAGAGTTTCAGAGCTCTTGCCCGCCAAACAGACATCACCAGTAGTATCGTTATCGGCGGCGTTGGCATGCGGCCGCAAATCAAGGCATTCAGCACTTCTAATATCATCGTTGCCTGTCCGGGACGGCTGGTCAGACTCATGGCAAGTGGGGACGTTGATCTTAAAGATGTAGATACACTTGTGCTGGATGAAGCGGATAGAATGCTTGATATGGGTTTTCTGCCTGACATCAAGCGGGTTATCGCTAAACTTCCGGTAAAGAGGCAGAATCTGCTTTTTTCCGCGACCATGCCTAAATCCATCCTGGCTTTGACGAAGCGCATCCTTGTGAATCCCAAAACTGTTCAGATTAATGCAACTTCTCCTGTCTCTAGCGTAGAGCATGTCTTCTACAAGACGCAGAATGCCAGAAAGAGCGCATTGCTGGATGAAATCATTACAAGATCAGAGCATAAGAGCATGCTGATTTTTACCCGTACCAAGCACAAAGCCAAAAATCTTTCTCGAAAGCTTGGCGATAGCGGGTATAACACCACAGTCCTGCAGGGAAATATGAGTCAAGGACAGCGTGAAAGAGCATTAAAAGGCTTTCGCGATGGTCGTTACTCGATTCTGGTCGCGACTGATATCGTTGCTCGCGGTATTGATTGTGATCGTATCACCCACGTCGTAAATTACGATATGCCTGACTCTGTCGAAACTTACACGCACCGAATTGGCAGGACTGGCAGGGCAGGGCGCTCCGGCCATGCAATAAGCCTGGTTACATCGGAAGACGCATCTCAACTTCGTGACATTCAAAGGGTAATGGATGTGTCGATTGAACAAGATGCCCATTCTGCTCATGGAACAAGCAGAGACAAAAGTGCAAAACCAATAAAGTTATCTTCACATTCACCTGTGAGGACAACTGGAAGACGGCGCAAACGCAAGCCTTTACGCGCTTAGCGATCTGCTGCCTGATATTTTTCTATCCTGCCAATATCTTTTTGATGGGTAGGATTGGATGTTTGAATTAGAAATAAACAATCACAAAGACGGATCATCTTAAAGTAAAGGTGAGCGTCACAACAAGAATAGGTAAAAATTATGTCTAAGAATATTTATGTCGGTAATCTCGCATGGTCCACCACTGAAGATGAAGTTCGTAACGCTTTTGAAGCTCATGGTGAAGTTCTTTCCGTTAAATTGATCGAAGATCGTGAAACCGGCCGTCCTCGTGGCTTCGGTTTCGTCGAAATGAGCGACGATTCTGCTGCTCTGTCCGCCATCGATGCTCTGGATGGTCAGGATATGGGTGGTCGTAACCTTAAGGTTAATGAAGCCAAGCCTAAAGTCGAACGTCCGCGTTGGTAGTTTTTTCTGCTTCTTAGCAGGTTATATTGACCGCCCCTCCTGGTGAGGGGCGGTTCTTACTTATTTATAGATTTAATAACAAAAAAGGAGATCGCTATGGCAAAGCCGAATTATTCATTTGCTAAACGTCAGAAAGAGTTGGCTAAGAAGAAAAAAAAGGAAGAAAAAAAGCAACGCAAGTTGGCGAAAAAACAAGATGATCAGGAAAGGGCAGAAGAAGATGTTGTGCTGGAAAATGACGCCGAGTAGCTGCTTCTTCATGAAGTGCAGTAATGATTTTAATCCCTTAACTGCGCTAAAGAGGCCGTGGGTTCAAGCTCCCCCAAGTATAAGATTAAAATTGACCATAAAAAAGGCTGTTTAGCACTGGATGCTGAATAGCCTTTTTTTTATTGTAGAAGACGTCGATAGCAGTCTTATACTTTTCAGATGTACTAAGAGTTAGGGACAGGTAAGCCCTTATATTGGCCGTTGCTGCGGTTTTTATGTACACATATTTATGGTCCGGACTTGACTCCACTGGTAGCAGCGGTAAAAATGAAATATTAAATTCGAGATCCAGTTAGTATCCATATATTTCAAGGAGAATAAATGTTCCGGTCAATCAGTACTAGAATTTCATACATAGTCGCTGCTGTTGTTGTTGCCTCAACTCTGGCTACACTGCTGTTAACCGGCTCCACCCTTGAAGATGATATGGTTGAGGCGCAGGGCCGCACTGCCCGTAATACCATCAGAATGGGCATGCTTTATCTTCAGGAAGGCTATCAGGCACTTGATCGCTACCGTGATCACGCTTTCGATGATCGCAAACAGGCCATTAAAGATGCCATGTCTATTTTTGTAGGGCAGATTGATAATTTTTATGCCCTGTATAAGTCCGGCAAGCTCACTGAGGATCAGGCCAAGGAAGCCGCCTATCGCCTTGCCCGGCAGACCAGATATTTCAATAATGATTATTTTTTTATTCATACGGACAAGTTGTTATCGCTTGCACACCCTAACCGGAGTCTTGAAGGGCACGATTTATCAAAACTGGTGGATAAAAACGGGTATGCTTTCGGACCGGATATGATACGTAAGGCCACAGAGGAAGGAGGAGGGTATCTGGAGCTCCTGTGGCCGCGATTAGATGAGTCCGATTCCAATTCCAAAATTCTCTATGTAAAAGGTTATCCGCAGTGGAACTGGATTATCGGAACCGGTGCTTACGTTGATGATATTGAGGCCGCAGTAGAAAGACAGCGGAGAGATCTGATCGCGGAAATGCGTAAAGGTTTTTCCCGGATTCGTCTTGCCGATACAGGGCGGCTTTTTATTTTTGATAATGATAAAAATGTTCTGGTGCCTCCACTCGGTGCCGGTCCTGATTTCAAAAACACCATAAACCTGAACACCGGGCATACACTGATTCATGATTTAAAAGAAGTCGGTAAGCTTGGAGAATGGCGTCTTGATTTTAAGGTGCGCCGGCATGACGGTGAAATTGTCGATCGTCAATCGTATGTTCGTTTTTACGCTCCCATGGGCTGGTATGTGGCTTCCACTGTTCCCATGGCGGAAATTTATGCTCCGATGAAAGAATTGATCATGAAACAGGGCGCGATCAGTTTAATTATCCTTCTGCTGACAATTCTAGTAATTTATTATGTTGTCCGCAGAATCTGTTTACCTATTCGCAGTGTCTCCAAGGTAGCTTTTCATGTATCCAAGGGAGATTTGCGTGAAGCGAAAAAAGTTTTTGCCATGTCTACGGACAAGGGACATCTGAAAAAGGTTGTTGATTCTTTTGAAACCGGTAGGGAAAAAAGGTTTGATGAAGTCGACCATCTAGTTAAATCCATTCACACCATGCTGATGACTCTTAATTCATTGGTCAGTCAGGTTCAGATTTCCGGGGATCAGGTTGCCGGTTCCGCCCTCAAACTTGGAACCGCTATCAATCAGCTTGAAGCCGCGGTGGAGAATCAGGCTGCGGCCACACAGGAACTGGGCAGTTCTTCCCGTGAGATTTCCGCCACTTCTCAGGAGTTGGCCCGGACCATGAACGAATCAACAACTGTAGCCGTCTCAACAGGCGAACTGGCCGCTCAGGGAGTTCGCGATCTTAATGAGATGGGGGTTACCATGGATGTCATGAGTGATGCATCCGGAGGCATCTTTTCAAAATTGTCGGTTATTAATTCCAAGGCAGCCAATATCAGTTCGGTGGTAACTTCTATTTCTAAAATTTCAGAACAGATTAACCTGCTTTCCCTGAATGCTGCTATTGAAGCGGAAAAGGCCGGTGAGTTCGGTCAGGGATTTTCCGTGGTTGCACGGGAAATCCGTAAGCTCGCCGATCAGACTGCCATGTCTACACTTGATATTGAGAAGATTGTGGCCGAAATGCTTTCCGCCGTTTCCGCCGGGGTTATGGAAATGGATAAATTCCGCAAGCAGGTGGAAAACGGGGTCAGCAATGTAGCCGCGCTCGGCGAGGGAATCTCAGGTGTCGTCACTCAGGTACAGACTCTGACACCCCGTTTTGAATCGGTTAATGAGGGCATGCAGAACCAGAGCGAGGGTGCGGAGCAGATCAGCAAGGCCATGGTCCAGCTCAGCGAAACTTCCATTCAGACCAAGGATACTTTGGCTGAATTTGCGAGCATTACAGAGCAGCTTGCCAATTCAGTTGGCAGTCTTGAGGAAGAAGTCGCCGCATTTAGGGTTGATAAGGATTAGCTGGGCGACCGAAATGTTCTTCCGTGTTTAACCTGCTAACAGCTCAGAAAGTGCCCCGCCAGCATTATGGACCGGAATGCGTTCGGTGCCGAGAAATTCCGGGAAACTATGTTTTAATTCCGGTTCAAGCAGAGCTTTTAAACGAGGATCATCTGCCAGCATTTTGAATCCGCACTGGGGATTTTTGTACATAATTTTGAAGCGTGCAGGGGTTGACGGTGGCAGATCCAGCGAGAAGAGCATCTCGTAGAACGAGTTCTCAGGATTCTCTTTGTCATATCTCGTTTTGAGCACAATTTCCTGATTCATCCCGCAGGGAACCAGCCACGGCATGTAGTATAGTTTTGTGGATGAAAGCACTGAATTGAGCTGGGCTGCGCAGCTTAGCGTCTTAAAAAACATAACCGCGGTTTTTACGTCATTTTTGAGCATATCCAGAAATTTCTCTTTGCGCTCTTCCGCGCCGGCGATCTTTTCCGCTTGAATCAGCTTGAAAATAGAGCTTGCCTGAGATTGGAACGCGGCCCGGTTGCTTACGAATCTACGGGTCGCCTCCGCCGGATTAATGTATGCTCCCTGATTTGTAAGATGTGCAGGGTCGATTTCTTTGAGGATTATGTCCGGATATAGTTGCTCGACATGAAAGGTGAGTATGTCTCCGGGGGATGCGTTGGTCTGGATGCTTGCCAGCAGTTCAAGGTCCTGAATTAATATCCAGCCTAGCTTTGGCTGATACCATTTGAGCAGTTTGCCTTGAAGTATATCACCAACTGAAAATTTTTTTCGAAATATGGCTGATCTTGCCGAGGGTTTATTGCCGCCTCCGCTGAATTCCCGCTTTCCGTACCTTGAAATTTTCATGACGGGTCAATCCTGATTTATATTTTGCCTTTGGCGGCTGAAGTTATTTTGCAGTTTGAATTCAACTATGCTGGTCGATAATAAGTTCTACTTCTTCAATGGACAGACCGGTTGCCTTGGCAAGCCTGCTTATAGGCTTACCTTCTTTATGCCCGGTCAGGATGATCTGGCGCAGGAATTGCGGCGAACGTGAGAATTCTTCAGCCTGGGAGAGAATCTTTTTAAGCTTTTTGGACTTGCGGTCGAGCATCATATCAAGCTGGGCCAGCTCTTCCTGCCGTTCGGCAAAAGAGTTCATCAATTCATTTTCAAGCTGGGTGTTGAACTGAAGCTTCTTAACAAATTCTTCCTGCTTGGTCTGAAGTTGTGTGACCAGCTCTTCGGATTTGCGCAGCCTGAGAAAGAAAAAGATTACAGTGATCAGCAGGGCGATCTCTGTTACGGAAAAGAAAATGAGCAGGAATACAGTCATAATTAGCTATGGTAGAGGTTTATCGAATCCACAACAGTTTGCCCTGTTTGCTGGAGAAGGGCAATAGGCTCGTAAGATCAAATCCTTACATTGATTATATTTCCGGACCACGGGGACTGCTTTTCTTCTTCCGGTTCTTCTTCTTTTTGCTTCTTCTGGCGCTTGGAATGCTGTCCGCCGTTGTTTCCTGCTTTTTCATCGCTTACGGAAATGGCGGCTTCGTCCTTTTCGGCCTTCTGTATCTGCTTCTGGGCGTTTTTGTTATTTTCCTGCTCTTGAGGGTTGATCATGAGTGTCTGCTGAAGTTGCGCCTTCGTAACTTCAGAGTTGGAAATCTTCTGGACATTCGCAAGTTGCGAAATGATCAGGGGCATATCCAAGGTACCGGGCATGATTTTTACCTCACGAGATACTCCTCAAACAGGATTTTCTCAAATTCGCCAGCAACTATATACTGGTTGATAACCATAAGCAGATCTTTTTTCAGCTTATCTGCATTTTTCTTATCGGCCAAAAACTGTAAATCTTTATTTTTGAGATAAAAGTATACCGCATCACGCAGAATCAGAGTCTTGCGGCCATATTCAGCAACAACTCTTTCATCCGTTGTGGTCATGGCGAAGCGGGCAATAAGGAATCTGGTATGGTTATCCCCATCTTTTTGTTCAATCCAGAAAGGTTCCATACGCAGCAGCGTCACCCCCGGTTCTTCCGGCGGCGGAGGCGGCGGTGGGGCTTGTGTGGGAATTTCTTCCACTTTTTCTTCAACAGCGGGCTTTTTTTCAGGCGGTGGAGGGGAGTCAAATAAGAAAAGTTTTACCAGAATAGCGCCCAGTAAGAGGATAATAACGCCGATTCCGATGAAAATCAAAAGCTTGGTTTTTGATTTTTTCTCGACAGGTGCTTCTTCAAGCGAATCAAGTTCTTCCGGTTCTTCTTCCGGAAGATCGTCCTCTTCGTCCTCATCTTCTAGAAAAGGTGCGTCATCAAGGTCCAGCTCTACCTTTCGGGCTGCTTTGTTATCAGGGGCCGAAGATTGAGTCTCTTCCCCAGATTCAGAGTCATCATTATCATCAAGAGCGAGGAAGATCATGCGCGTATCCTGAAGGACAAGGTTCCGGACGGAAAATGTTTAATTGCCGTCTGAAAGAGTCCGGCAGGTAAGTAGGAAAATACCTGCCGGACAGGATCTTTTTATTCAAAAATTTTGTTGATTTTCTGGCCGAGGGTGTCAGGAGTGAAAGGTTTTACAATGTAGTTGGAAACCTTTGCCTGAACAGCTTCGATGATGTTTTCCTGCTGTGCTTCAGCTGTAACCATCAGGAACGGGAGATCTGCGAATTCTTCACTCGCTCTTACTTTTCGCAGGAGCTCGATGCCAGTCATCTGCGGCATGTTCCAGTCGGAAACGATAAATTCGATGCTGTCATCTTTATTCAGAGTTTCCCATGCTGTGGTTCCGTCATCAGCTTCTACTATGTTTGTGAAACCGATCTGGCGGAGTATGTTTTTGATAATACGCCGCATAGTTGCGAAGTCATCCACAACAAGAACTTTCATAGAGTAATTAATCGCCATTTATTTCTCCTTAAGGTTCCGTATGATATTTATCTTGGAACATTTTTCTCAATTTTTTCAAGGCCTGAGAATGTAACTGTGAAACCCTGCCTTCTGTAATCTCCATAACTTCGGAGGTCTCTTTCATATTGAGTTCCTCTCCGTAGTACAGAGATAATACCAGTTTTTCTCTCGGCGTCAAATTATCAATCAGATCAGCTACCTTGTCCACTGTTTCTTGAAAAACAGCATTTTGGAAAGGTTCATCGTCTAGCTGTGAATCTTTATTGCTGGGAATATTATCATTAAAGGCATCAAGATTGACGCAGAGTTGGTTTTGCAGGGCCTCAAGTCCCTGCTGCACTTCTTTGGCAGAGAATCCGGTCGCTTCTGCAATTTGAGCGCTGGTCGGTTTTTCACCTGTTTCGTGCTCAAGTTCATGGATGCTGTTTTCAATGGTCTTTACTTTATGCCGCAGTCCGCGTGAAAACCAGTCCATGCGCCTTAGCTCGTCAAGCATGGCACCTTTGATGCGGTTTTCCGCATAGGTTTCAAACTTGATTTTCAGCTCAGGCCGAAATTTTCCAAGTGATTCTACTAGTCCCAGACTTCCGGCACTAATCAGCTCTCCTAGCTCCACATTCTGCGGGAGCTTGGCTTTCATGCGGAGTGCAATAATACGGATTTTGGGTGAATAATGCCGTACTATCGCCTCTTGATCTGCGGGCGGAAAATCTTCCCAATCAGTAGCCCCGGACTCTAAATTAAGCCACGGACTGTTCTTGGAAGAGAAGTTTTTTCCAGAAGAACTTGATATTACCATCTAGCTCGGATGTCGCTTTCCATTTAGTTATTTTTTTAGCAGCTTCAGCAATTTGAACACAAGCAGGACTTGAGGGAGCAAAACTGCATAGCGGGGTTTGTTTAATAACCGCTTGGCGCATGTTCTGATCGCGAGGGATAACCCCCACAAGATCCAGTGAAACTCCGCTCAGGAAATGGTCACAGGCCATGTAGAGCTTTTTGAATACTTCTTTGGCACTTTTTACGTCCGGTGCCATGTTTACCATAACCTTGAATTTGTCAACCCCGTGATTAAGCTTCATTACTTTGATCAGGGCGTAGGCATCGGTAAGGGATGTCGGCTCCGGGGTCAAAACCAGGAGGCGTTCCTGAACTGCAAGATTGAAGTACAGTACATTATCGTTAATGCCCGCTCCGGTATCGACAATAAGGTAATCAATTTCTTCTTCAAGGTGATCCATGGCTTCCAGCAGGTCCAGTTTTTGGCCAGTAGAAAGGGAGACCATGTCGCTTACTCCGGAAGAAGCCGGGAGAATATGGAATCCGTAATCTGTCTTGTAGAGGACTTCCCTGATTCCGGTCCCTTCGTGGAAGAGGTGAAACAGGTTGTACTTGGGTGCAATACCAAGCAGAACGTCGACATTTGCAAGGCCGAGGTCGGCATCCAGCAGCAAGACTTTCTTGCCCATGCGGCTTAAGTTGTAGGCTAGGTTTACGGAAATATTTGTCTTGCCTACCCCCCCCTTACCGGAGGTTACTGAAAATACCATGGGAAGATTGGAACTCATTTGTATCACCCTATTCTTATTTATCTATACTGTTTACGTTGCCATCTGTTTTTATGCAACGAATATTGTGCTCTATTTGCCTAATTTTCCGGAAAAAGGCTTTTAAACAGCCTTGGCAAATTCCAGCTTTTCTTCGGTTGGGAGCTGGTGCTTGAAGACCAGTCTCCAGAAGTCTTTTTCACTGGCCGGTTTCATGCTGTTCCGCAGGCGGGAACCGTATGAAAGCAGGGAAACAGGAAGTCCGCTTTCGTAAGATGTGTTAACCAGTGCGCCGAAGTTGCAGGCTTCATCCAGTTTAGTCCAGATGAGGCTTTTTACTTTGTCGGATTTAAATTTTTTCAGGAAGGCCGTGTATTGTGCCGGGGCGTAGTATGGATTGAGGACCAGATGTACAGCGAGATCGCATGGCCCGTGCATTCCGCAGGCGGCCAGCCAGCCTTCCAGTTCCGCATTGCCTGATAGTCCGGGCAGGTCGATAAAAACCCGGTCAAATTTTTGGCTCTCGCCGATCAGCTTGGCGAAATCTTCACGGCTGGACAGTTCCCTGAATTCAAGTCCGGAAAGGTCGGCATAGTGGCGAAGGACGAGGCGTCCTTTTCCATGTCCCTGATCTGCAGAGGCAAGGCAGATGCGTGCTGCCGGATTTTCTTTCTTTTCCTTGAGGGCTAAGCGGATGATGGTTGATGTCTTTCCTGCGCCGTGCGGTCCGGCGAGGGCCTGCAATTTCTGGGGCCAGTTGCGTGAATCAAGAGCGCGTACCGGAGCGATCTTCTCAAGCTCAGGCAGGATAGCCATGGACTTGTCACCGCGCAGTTGCTGAAAAAGGTCGAGGATGACTTTATTCTCGACGCCTTCACGCTCAAGGTATTCCAGCGCAAGGCGCTGGCGGGGGGCCAGCAGGTTCAGATTCATTTGGGGCTTCAGAAGCGCCATCATGTGTCCCTTGATCTGGTTCCATTCCTGATTCCAGTCCGGGATGTTATTCATGGCGTCATCGAGAACTTCCTCGCGTGTCTCTGCTGCCGGAGCAGGGGCTTCCTGAGTGTCAACGCCGACCATGATCTCGTGGATCTTGCGTCCATCCTCTTCAACAGATTTGTTGCTGAGGATGATAGCGTCGTCGCCGAATTCCGCCTTGATTTCGGCGAAGACCGCTGCAGTGCTGTTACCTCTGAATGTTTTTACCCGCATGTTACCAACCTTTTTAAATCTCTACGGTTCCCGCAGACATGATTCTTACGCTTGCAGGAATCTCTGCCTGCGATATTACAGGTATGTTAGGCAAGAAGCGTACCATCAGTTGAGCCAAGTGGCTTCTCAGCTGAGGAGCACAGAGAAGTACGGGCTGACCGTCAGTTTCAACTACACCTTCAGCCGTATTGTTGACACTTTGAATGAGCTGCTGGGCGCTGCCCGGATCAAGGGCCAGAAAGCCGCCTGTTTCGGAAGAACGTATAGCTTCATTGAGCTTGTTATCCGCGTTGGGCCCGAAGGTCAGGATCGGCAGGCTGCCGTCACTGGCAAGGTAGGGCTTGATAATGGTCCGGCTCATGTGGGAGCGCACGTATTCAGTAAGCTGGTTGGGGTCCTGAATGGAAGGACCGTAGTCAGCCAGAGCTTCAACAATGGTCAGCAGGTCACGGATGGAAACACTTTCGCGGACAAGGTTCTGGAGCACTTTCTGAACCACGCCCAGAGAAAGGATGTTGGGTACGAGATCCTCAACTGCCTTGGGAGCGCGCTTGGAAAGGTTATCCAGCAGATCCTGTGTTTCCTGTCTGCCGAGGAATTCACCGAGGTTGCGGCGGAATACTTCGGTAAGGTGGGTTGCAATAACCGTTGAAGGATCGACAACAGTGTATCCTGCGAGCATTGCTTCTTCCTTCTGGGTATCTGGAATCCAGATGGCGGGAAGGTTGAATGCGGGCTCGACGGTTTCGATACCTTTAATTCTGTGTTTGGCATCGCCCGGGTCCATGGCCAACTGGTGGTCGATAAGGATTTCCGCGGAGGCCACAGCGTTGCCTTTGATGATTACGCGATATTCACCGGGTTTAAGCTGCAGGTTGTCACGCAAATGCAGTGACGGAATAATGACACCCATGTCCAAAG
Source organism: Maridesulfovibrio sp. (assembly GCF_963676065.1). NCBI lineage: Bacteria > Pseudomonadati > Thermodesulfobacteriota > Desulfovibrionia > Desulfovibrionales > Desulfovibrionaceae > Maridesulfovibrio > Maridesulfovibrio sp. Next base: position 2,360,083 of record NZ_OY780933.1, read on the forward strand.
CGTACTGTCGGCGGATGGAGCGGATGCGCGAGAGCAGGTTTCCGCTCTGTTCTTCGTCCACCAGCGGTATAAGTCCGTATCCGACTTCCAGTTCCAGAGAGTCGAGAGGCAGCAGGGCCTGAACTTCTTCTGGGCTGTCCAGTGCAGGCTGGTCCGCTTTGGCTTTTTGGGCCTTCTCTTCTGTTTTCTGGTCCTCTGCTTCAAGATCACGACCGAGCATGGATACAGCGTAGATCAGGGCTGCAAGGGTCAGGAACGGTATGGTGGGCATGCCCGGAACTATACCGAATACGATGAGGATAATTGATACCAGTTTAAGTGCCCGGGAGTGAAAAGTAAGCTGACCGATGAACTCTTCACCCATCTTGGCTTCAGCTGCCGCGCGGGAAACAATAATACCGGCGGAAGTAGAAATAATAAGTGAAGGGATGGTGGAAACGAGACCGTCACCGATAGTCAGCAGGGTGTAAGTCTGTGCGGCGTCTGTCCAAGCCATGTTTTTCTGCAGTACACCGATAAGAATTCCGCCGATGATGTTGATGGCGGTAATGATCAGGCCCGCGTTAACGTCCCCCTGTACGAACTTACCGGCACCGTCCATAGCACCGTAAAAGTCAGATTCGCGGCGCAGGTTCTCACGCTGGCCTCTTGCCTCGTCTTCATCAATCAGGCCGGAGTTGAGGTCCGCCTCAATAGCCATCTGTTTACCGGGCATGGCATCAAGGGTAAATCTTGCGGCTACTTCTGCGATACGTGTTGTACCGGATACGATAACGGTTTTGTTCAAGATGAACAGGATCATGAAAATGACAATACCGATTACGTAGTTACCACCGACAACAAATTCACCGAAACTCTGAATAACGCTACCCGCTGCCGAAGTACCTTCATCACCGTGCAGCAGGATGGCACGGGTGGTGGCAACGTTCAGTGCCAGCCGGAGCAGTGTGGTAACCAGTAATAATGTAGGGAAGATGGAAAATTCTAGAGGAGACTGCAGAAACATGGAGGTAATCAGGATTACCAGTCCCAGTGAGATACTGACACTGAGCATGAAGTCGATAAACATCGTAGGCAGTGGGATGAGCATGACGAAGAGAATAACAACAACTCCGCCCGCGAGAAGGATATCGCCCTGTTTGGCAAATTTCTCATAATTTATCGCTTTTGATGTAGCCATGATTTTGACACCCCTTTCAGGTCTATTTTACTGTGGCATTTTAACCCCGGAAGAGGTGTACAGGCCTTTATTTGCGGGTAAATTTATTCAGTTTCGCAAGTATCGCCGCAACAGCCTTATAAAGTTCTTCCGGAATGATGTCACCGATCTCAACCTGTTTATACAAGGCCTGTGCCAAAGGTTTATTTTCTCGAATTGGGACTTTGTTTTCGCGGGCAACGTCCTTAATGCGTTCTGCTACTTTATCCATTCCCTTCGCTAGAACAAGCGGCGCGGGAGCTACCAATGGATCATATTTCAAGGCGATGGCGAAGTGTGTGGGGTTGGTGATGACTACGTCCGCGTTGGGCACTTCCGCCATCATACGTTGCTGAAGGATTTCCATCATTTTTTGTTTCTGCTGCTGCTTTACTTTCGGGTCACCCTGTGACTGCTTATGTTCATCTTTGACTTCGTCCTTGGTCATCTTCATCTCTTCGTGATAATTGTAGCGTTGATACCACAGGTCTGCCAGAGCAAGAACCAGCATGGGCAGCATGGTATAGGTGACCATTTTATATCCGATTTTCAGTATGTAAATAGCCAGCTGATGCGCATCCGTGTAGAAGAGTGGCAGGAAATTACCGACTTCATTCTTGATGACTAAGTAAGGGGCAATTCCTACGATAATCGCGAAAAGCATGCTTTTGATAAGTCTGATTGCTGTTTTGATGTCGAACATCAGCCTTTTCAGGCCCTGCATAAGATTAAACATCTTCGAAAATTTGGGCTTGAATACCTTTGTGGTCCACAGATGTCCAACCTGCAGACGCAGTACGATAAAAGCGATAAAAGCGATGAAGAGGAATAAAGGCAGCAGGATTGCAGCCAGTTTCTGAGAAGACCATTGGAACAGCTGGTAGACGGACTGCTTATCCAGTTGAGTAAAAATACCTTTGGTAAAGAACCAGTGGAAAATTTCATAGAACTGTTCGTAATAGTAGTCCATGATAACCCGCAGGCAGACGACTCCCGCAATGAGGGTCATGACCTTGCCCATCTCTTCACCTTTGGCGACACTCCCGTCCCTACGGGCTTTATTCAGTCGTTTGGGGGTCGCCTTCTCGGTTTTACTAGGATCTTTAGACATTAAGCCGCCTCCTAGTTGCCTATTGGCGGGCTTACCGGGCTGGCCGCCTTGATGATGCTCAAAAGATACGCCGGCATGTCGGCTACAAAATCGTGTACATGAATTGATAGAACGGTGAAGACAAGGCTGAGCACGAAAAATCCGGTTAAGATTTTAAGGGGAAATCCAAGCATAAGAACGTTCATCTGCGGGGCCATTTTACCGATCAAGGCGAGTCCGAGGTCTACAACAAAGATGCTGGCAATGATGGGTGAAGCCACTTTAACCGCAAGTACGAACAGGTCTTTGGAAATCAACATGATCTGGCTGGTCAGGGTGGACGATATAAAAACCTGCCCCGGTGGGATGTATTTAAAGCTCTCCACCATGGCTGACATCAGGTATAGGTGACCGTTGATGCTCAGGAAAACCAGAATTGCGCACATATATAGGAAGTGGGCGGTTACCGATTCATTTGTACCGGTTAATGGATCAAGGACGTTGACCATGGAAAATCCCATGAGTACGCCGATGAGGTTACCACCGGTCTGGATCGCTGCGAACATGACGTGAACGGATATCCCTATTATCAGGCCAAGTACCAGTTCGCCAAGTATCATTAGTGCGATGTTGTATGGGCTGGCCGGCATGAGGCTGCCGTCGAAAGAAACATGAGGCCATATTCCCAGCGTCAAAACAATGGTCAGCGCAGCCTTCACTGGATTTGGTATTGAGTTTCCCCCGAAAAAAGGCATTAAAAACAGCACAATACTTACCCTGAAGAGGGTAAGGTAAAAGCTCATAAGATCACTGGGATTGAAATCAAAAAAAGTCATGCTGTCCTCGTTTCAGATGAGTCTGCAAAATAGGGACCCATTCTTGAAAATCTATTACCACCAAGAGAGGCGGAGAGCAAAGGGCGGCTCAAAGGAAAAGTTATTTTTTTTTGCATCCGCTACAATGAAAAAGGTCCGTAAAGATTTCTCTTTACGGACCTTTGCAGTTGATTTTATGCGCTCTAGTTCAGGATGTAGCGCATCGGGTTTACCGGAACTCCGCCGAGGCGCACTTCATAATGGACATGCGGTCCGGTGGAACGTCCTGTATTACCTGTGTAGCCGATAAGTTCGCCTCTGGTTACAACCTGTCCCTTCTTGACGATCTGCTGTTTCATGTGACCGTAACGTGTAGAGAGGTTTGCGCCATGATTGATTTTGATGAGCTTACCGTAACCGCCTTGCGTTCCTGAGAACGAAACGGTTCCTTTAGCAGGTGCGTAAATGGGAGTTCCCATGGGGCAGGAGATATCTACACCTTTGTGGTATTCACGTTTTCCTGTAAAGGGTGAACTTCTCCAGCCGAAGGGGGAGGTTACCCAGCCTTCAGCAGGCCAGATGGACGGTGTGGCATCCAGCGCGTCCTGCTTGGAACGCATTGAATGGATGATTTCCTGCTGTCTAACTTCCTCAAGCTTGGCTTCAGTTCCGAGCTGGGCAAGGAAGTCATGCATTTTACGGACGAGGAGTTCCTGTCTGTAAAGGGGCAGGTAATTGTTGGAAAAATCAGCTCCGGAAGATCCACCTTTGGGGGCGGTCTTTTGCACACTTCCCTGATCAAGATTGATCATTACCCGCAGTTTTGAGTCAAAGTTGCGGACCCTGTCGAGGTCCTGTGAAATATTCTGCATTTTCTGGGAAAGGGAAAGTAATTGCGCTTTCTGCTCTTGAACGGCCTTTTCCGCGTGGGCAAGGTTGTTCTCAAGGCCGGAATAATTCTGGTAATATTTCCATAAGTAAATGTTACCCCCGGCCAGACCTGCAATAAGTGCGAAAAAGAAGAAAAAGAGCCAGCCTCGCAGTTGGAATTTGCGGGCGTTATCGCAGGGATTTTTAAAAATTACTACGTGGTATTTCTTAAATAGCATAATCGGTTGAAGCCTTGCTTTGTAATGACGTTTATTTGTCTCTGATTAACAGGCGTAATTAATTTTAAAAATTTTTATGTTGTTTTCATATTTAAGTCAAGCTGCCAGCGCCTTAAAGCATTAAAAGTATTGTTTCTTGATCCGGGCATTTTGCGCCATTCCTGCTCCAGCCAGTTGTTTATTTCGCTGCGTTTGGTGTTGTCGTTGGATGGGCACTTATTGTTCCAGATGGGCAGTTCCCACTGACGGGCAGCCGCCTTGATATACTTCTTTTCGAGCATCAGGGTCGGACGGATAAGGTTAAGTTTTCCTTGAAAAAAAGATTCGTTGGCGGAAAGGCCCTGAACCCGTCCATTATGAAGCATGTTCATATGAAAGGTAGTAACCAGGTCGTCGGCAGTATGGCCGAGAGCCAGATGGGTCAGGTCGTATTGGTCACAGAGCTCGAAGAGTCTTTTGCGCCTTAATCTGCTGCAATAAAAACATGCCGATTTTTTTTTATTCTCAGGTCCATGGGCTCTAGGTCCGAAGTCTGTAAGCTCAATGTGTGAGGCCACTCCGTTTTCAAGGCACCATTTTGATAGCGGGTAATGACTGTCCGGGATGAAGCCGGGGTTGACGTGTAACACCATCAGTTCTATATTAAATGGTATAATGGCCTGTCTTATGAGCATGGTGCGGATGAGTACGAAACTGTCCACGCCTCCGGAAACGGCGATCCCGATGCGGTCTCCGTCCTTGATCATCTCGGTCTTCTGCATGAGCATTCCGACGGTTGATACACATTTTTTCTGGGCAAAGCTTAGTTTTCCCCATTTCGCCATTTTGGTTCTCCGAATCATGTTTAATAAGTAGTAGAAAAAAACAGTGTAATGTTTAATAATAATAGCAGACCGGAAATTCCAGACTGATTAGATGTGGATTATGCCTTAAAAGATATTGACATGCAAGCTTATGTCACATATAGTTGCAAATTGCTCCGTTGTTGAAGTGTCGTGAGTCTATTAATACCAAGGTGCTGTTTGTGCTGAAAAGGTTTTTATTTTTTTTGACTCTGGTCTCCATTGTTTGCGGAGCCTTTTATTTGAGTTCCCCGAAAAAATCGGTGGAGCGCGTTGAGCCTGTTTGGCCTGTTGTCGATGTGAAGCAGGTAGACAGGCTAGATGTGTGTCCTCAGGGAGAGGTCTGCTTTTCTCTTGTTCGCAGGGCGGACGGGTGGGGCGTAGTCCAGCACGGCTGGAATGGAACTCTTGAAGCCGACCCTGAAAAAGTGGAGACTCTTCTTAACGTACTGAAGCAGGATAAGGCCTTTCGATGTCTCGGTTCTGTCGAGGGCGGCAGTGTAGCAGAATATGGGCTTGAAAAGCCTCGTGTACGGATTGATGTAGGCGGGGGGCATGAGCAGACCGTTGTCGTCGGTTCCCGGAATCCTTCGGGTGAAGGCTTTTACGCTCTAAACTCCAAGGCAAAAAACAGTTTATTTCTTATAGATAAAGATTTTGTGAGTCGCTGCGAATTTCCCGCAGAACATTATTATAATTTATTCCTGTTACCGGGGCAGCCGGACAGTGTTCAATCTGTTTCACTTGGACACGGAGGTTCTGTTTCATGGACTCTTATCCGCAGGAAAGGCTCTTTCCAATTTTCTTTTCCGGCGCCGTTAAGCGGTAAAACCGCCAGTGACGGGGATGTGGATCTCTTTCTTCATTCCCTGCTTGAGGTTCCGGCCAAGGGACTTGTTGTCCACGGTCCGGGAGCTGACAGCAAACTTGCTGTCAATATTGAAATTTCCATGCCCGGAAATAAGGTCCAAACTCTTGAAGTTTTTGAACCTGACGGGGAAGACGGACTGTATACTGCCCGGTCTTCATCCCAAAGCGGTTTTTTTGTTTTAAGCAAAGAACATTTTGAACAATTGGATAAACAGGCTTTCGCCATGCAACAGCGAAATGTGGTTTCCGTTGCCACTGGAAAGCTTGGTTCTGTGAAGGTTGTTCAAGGCAACCAGACTTTTATCGGAGTTAAATCCGATAAGAGTTGGATTAATTTTGAGGATAAAAAGCCGCTGTTGGGCATTGACATGTCACTTTGGCGACTTAATGAATTAAAATTCGAGGCGGAACCGGTGGCGACTCTTTCGGAAAGTTCCGAAAAAGTCATGGACCTGGACTTACTGGACGAAAACGGCGCTCGTGTCGTGAAAGTGTCCTTTTTTTCAGATCCAGAACTTCCCACCGGACAATGCTGGCTCTCTCTGGGCGACGGCAGCGGATACTACCCTGTTTCCGATAAGCTGCTTGAAGACCTGCAGGGGCAGATCCCTCTCAGAAAATAACCGGTCTTTGTACCGGTAAAACCATTGTGTTGGAGATAACATGGCAAGAGTCACCGTTGAAGATTGTCTGGCTGAGGTTGGTAACAGATTCCTTATTGTCCAGATGGCCATTAAAAGAGTGAAGCAGTACCGTGAAGGTTACACTCCTCTTGTTGAATCCAAAAACAAAGAAATCGTAACAGCTCTTAGGGAGATTGCGGCTACCAAAGTTATCCCCGAGAGCTACCACACTGCTGACGGAAAAAAGCCCGGCAGCGAATAAGCTATGTCAAAACGTTGTTATTATGAAGTATTAGAGGTTTCCAGGGAAGCCCAGGAAGGGGAAATTAAAAAGGCCTACCGCAAGAAGGCCATGGAATTCCACCCCGACCGTAATCCGGGTAACGCGGAAGCTGAAGAGAAATTCAAGGAAGCTGCAGAAGCATACGATATTCTGCGTGATCCTGAGAAAAGAAGTCGTTATGACCGTTTCGGCCATGAAGGCATGAACGGTATGAACGGCGGCTTTGGCGGATTCCAGTCTTCCGAAGATATTTTCGGTGCTTTCGGTGATATTTTCGGCGATATATTCGGATTTTCCGGCGGACGCGGCGCAAACCGCATGCAGGCCGGTTCCGATTTAAGGTATAATCTGACCGTTTCTTTCCGAGAAGCGGCCAAAGGTACCGAAGTCGAGCTGAATATCCCGGTTACTGATACCTGTGAAACATGTGATGGAAGCGGATCTGAACCCGGAACTACTCCTGAAACCTGCTCCCATTGCGGCGGCAGGGGTGCAGTGGAACAGACTCAGGGATTCTTCCGCATATCTGTTCCCTGTCCTTCTTGTAACGGTCGGGGTAAGGTTATCACCAAGCCCTGTCATGACTGTCACGGCGCAGGATATGTGCGTAAGAAGAAGGACTTGAATGTCCGCATCCCTGCAGGTGTGGATAACGGTTCCCGACTGCGTCTGCGCGGTGAGGGTGAAGCCGGAATGAACGGCGGTCCTCACGGTGACCTGTATGTGGTCATCACAGTTGAGCCGGATAAGGTTTTCAAACGTCAGGGACAGGATCTGGTTCTGAGTTCCGAGGTTACCTTTGTGCAGGCCGCACTTGGGTATAAGATGGAAATTCCCACCCTTGATGAGCCCATTGAAATGGATATCCCCAAGGGCACGCAAAGTGGTGAAGTTTTTCAATTGCGCGGACTCGGTCTTCCTTATCTCGGCAGCTCCCATAAGGGTGACCTGCTGGTAGAGATCAAGGTCAAGACTCCTACCGGTTTAAGTAGCAGGCAGGAAGAGCTCCTCAGGGAATTTCAGGCTCTTGACGAAGAGAAGCCTATGAAAAAGGTCAAGAAGCTTTTCAAAAAAGCAAAAGATAAAGTGATGGGTGAGTAGCATGAGTGAGTTTTCCCACATTGATGCCGAAGGCAATGCTGTTATGGTAGACGTGGCCGCCAAGGCTGATACCAAAAGAACTGCCATCGCCAAGGGACGGGTCATCCTCAACGAGGAGACCTTCAATCTGTTGCGGAAGCAGGCTCTCCCTAAAGGGGATGCCCTTGCCTCTGCGAAGATAGCAGGCATCATGGGAGCGAAGGAAACTCATCGTCTCATTCCTCTTTGTCACCCCATTGCGCTCAGTTATGTTGATGTGCGTTTTGCCGTTAACGAAGCTGAGCTTAGCATTGAAGTGGAAGGCGAGGCCCGCTGTACCGGGAAAACCGGGGTCGAAATGGAAGCTTTGGTGGCTGTTCAAGTCGCCTGTGCCACCATTTACGACATGTGCAAGGCTGTACAGAAGGATGTCATTATCACCGATGTACGACTCGTCTACAAAGAAGGCGGCAAGTCCGGGGTGTTTAAGGCAGAGTAGCCTTATAGTACTACGAACTATTAAAGCGGCGGGACTGAATTATCAGTCCCGCCGCTTTTCTTTTTTCAGCTACTTGCGTTTATTCATTAAAATGATTAGTTCGTAAACCAAAGACAATTCCCCTATTGAATAGGGTCCTATTCAGTAGTTATGTAAATCTCAAAACAGAGGTTCGGTTCATGTCAGAACATGTAGTTGTCATTGGTGCTGTCGCACTCGGTCCTAAAGCGGCCTGTCGATATAAAAGGCTCAATCAGGATGCCAAAGTAACCCTCATCGACAGGGACGAAATATTTTCTTACGGCGGTTGCGGTATTCCCTATTATGTTTCAGGTGATGTTTCAGAGGCCAATCAGCTTCGTTCGACTGCCTTTCATATGGTACGGGATGAGCCTTTTTTTCAGGATATTAAAGGCGTATCAGTCGTCTCCTCCACGGAAGTCACCAAAATCGATCGTAAGAGTAAACAGGTTCATACCCGGAATGTGAAGACCGGTGAAGAGGGCGTTGTTGATTACGACCAACTCGTCATTGGTACCGGAGCAACTCCGCGTAAATTGAACCTTCCCGGTGAAGATCTGGATAATGTTTTTTATGTCGGGAATATGCATGATGCTGAAAAGATCAAAGAAGGCATCACCAAGGGACAATACGGAAAAGCTGTTGTTATCGGTGCCGGATTTATCGGCTTGGAAATGGCTGAAGCCTTTGCCGACATGTGGGGCATTGAAACAACCGTTGTTGAAATTTTTGATCAGATCCTGCCGCGGATGTGCAGTCCCGTGCTGGCGCGTATGGGCCAGAAACATATGGAAGAGGAAGGCGTCGCCTTCCAATTGGGACAGACTGTTTCCCGTATTGAGGGTGACGGCAAGGCTGAGCGCGTTGTAACTTCCGAAGGAACCATTGAAGCTGATATCGTAATCGTATCAGCCGGGGTTATTCCGAATGATAAGCTGGCCCGTGATTGCGGACTTGAATGCAGTGAGCGCGGCGGCATTCTTGTCGATGAAACCATGCGCACTTCCGATCCCCTGATTTTTGCCGGCGGTGACTGCGTGATTATTAAAAACGCCATTGACGGCTCCCCGCTTTTTCTGCCCATGGGTTCCATGGCAAACAGGCAGGGCCGCGTAATCGGCGGTAATCTTGCCGGACGTAAGGAAACTTTCCCTGCGGCGGCCGGTTCATGGTGTGTTAAGATTTTTGAGAATGCCATGTCCGGTACCGGAATGAGTCTCGGCAGCGCAAAACAGGCCGGATTTGATGCCATCAGCGTAATTTTGATAATGGCTGACCGTGCTCATTTCTATCCTGAAAAGGATATGATGACCCTTGAAATGGTTGTGGATAAGGCAACCCGGCGTGTTTTAGGCATTCAGGGTATATCAAAAGGGGGCGATGCTCTCGTTGGGCGTATCAATGCTGTGGCCGCTATAATGAAATACGAGCCCACGATTGAAGACGTAAGCAATATCGAAGTAGCTTACTCTCCGCCGTATGCTTCCGCCATGGACGTGCTTAACGCCATTGCCAACATGGCAGATAACGCAATCCATGGGCTGAACCATGGTCATGGACCGGATATCTTCGCACAGTATTGGGATGAACGCGAAAGCGGTAAATACTGTTTCCTTGATGTTCGGGAAAAAGCAGATGCTGAACCTTTCCTCGAAAAATATCCTGAGTACTGGCACAACATTCCGCAGGGAGAGATTCCTAAAAGGTATGAAGAACTGCCTAAAGATAAAAAGCTGGTGTTAGTCTGTAACACCGGTGGTCGTTCTTACGAAGCGCAAATCATGCTCGATGCCTTAGGTTTTGATGAAGTCCTCAATACCCAGGGCGGTATGGCTGTAATCAAAGCCTACGGTGTGGATATTTAATATCTGTAAAATGTACTTTAAACGCCGTCTTTTTAATAAAAGGCGGCGTTTTTATGTATATGACGAAAAGAATATTTTTCTTGTATCAATCATATCTTCTCGTTCTCTCTCAGGTCTTTTTTCCAATTTAGCGTTGCTATGGATTTACATTTATTCTAAAGTATGATGCAGAAATTAAAAACGAATTGTTGGATATGTTGCCTGTAACCAAATTCATTCTGTGCCAAGTGAGGGGATATGAGGTTTCTTATTATAGACGATGATGAAACCGTTCACATGTACTTGAGCAAGCTGCTTTCACCATATGCCCGCTGTGAAGCTGTGTTTAATGGAAGCGATGCCATAAAGTTGTACAAAAAAGCGTATGAGGACAATGACCCATTCGATACGGTTTTTATGGATATCCTTATGCCTGAAATGGACGGACATGAGGTTACTAAAAAGTTGCGCGATCTTGAACACGAGTTGGGGATAGACGGCCCGGATGAGTTCAAGCTGGTCATGATTACTTCTTTGAAGGATACTAAAAATGTGAGTCAGGCCTTTTTTAAGGGCTACGCCAGTTGCTACATTGTAAAGCCTTTTAATAAAGTACAGGTCATAAACGAGTTACGAGAGAACAATATTTTTTAAGTTTAAAATTTTTAGGGCCGGTAATTTAACCGGCTTTTTTTATAAAGGAGATATTGTATGTTTAAGAATAGAATTCTGGCTGTTTTTTTCGCACTTTTATTGTGCGTGTCGGTTTCCGGGTGTGCTGCGGTCGTTCTTGGCGGCGCGGCCGCAGGAGGCACATATGTTTATGTTACCGGTCAGGCCAAGCAGAAATACAATGCTGATCTGAACAGTACTTATCAGGCTGCCCTGAAGGCCTGCCAGAGCCTGAATTTAAAGGTTGAAACTAAAAAGAAGAGATTAAGCGACGCATCTATAAAAGCAGTTGATGTCGATAAGGATGTCTACATCGATCTCAGTTATGTTTCCACAAAGGTGACTGAAGTTACGGTAAGATATGGAATGTTTGGTGATGAAGATGCTTCGTTGAAGATTCTGAACACAATCAACAAAAAATTCTAATTGTTACGGCAATAGTAATTCTTTAAGCATCCTGCTGTATAAGGCAGGGTGCTTTTTTTTATCCCTTCATCCCCCCTTTTCAGGGATTTGATTTCAAAGGGGGGAGCAACTGGGCTGACTGCGCCTGAGATCATTTATTTGCTGTCTCTTGCAGAGTGCATCTGGTGAAAATCAGCATTGATGATGAAGCTGCGGTCATCCTGATTGTACCAGCTGTGGTCAGAAATCATGACCAGATTGTCATTCTCTTTAAGGGTTATGAGGAGACAGGCCTTCACTTTAGGCTTTTTGGGGGTGCGCTTGGTCTTTTTCATGATTTTCTCCGGTATAAGGTTAAATTATTCCTTAGTAGGAGAATAGCCTTTTAAACAGGATATAACAATCTTTGAAATCAAAAAAATGGATATAATCCGGATCTGACCGGATTATAAGAGAATTTTGTGTTTGGTATATAAGTTATCTAAATAACAGTATTTATTGCTGGTAGTCGGACTAAGTGCATGTAATCTAGCGGCTATTTTCCGTTGCGTTTCTCCAGTTTAAAAAGAGAGAGGAGAGTGTGCTGCATGGGTGAAAAATTATCGTCTGAAATTATATAAATCCAGATGTTACCTTCAGAGTCGACGGCAATATCAAGACCTTCGTAATTATCACGCGGGATAGGTGGAAGCAGTTCGCAGAACAGGTCCGGGTTAATTACAGCCCCTTCTTTGATTTTGTCTTGCGGGAAAGTGTTGAAACGTATGCCAAGAGTACCGAGGCCCTTATATCTGCGTTCAAGAATAAGGATCTTTCCGCCTGCGAGGTAAGCTGCGGATGTCGGCCGGTAGCCGGAATTACGCTTGTATTGAAAGTTGATCCATTTTCCGTCTTTCAGTAAAGCGGCTGAAGTGGGCTGGGTGCTGAAATTTTTACCTTCTGTAAGTGCCAGAATACTGTGGTCGGGAAGCAGTGCCATACTTTCTATGCCGCCGTTAACTGGTGCTTTTTTTATCTGCTTAGGCAGTGGCAATGGAGATGGCCTGCCTGATAGGTCTAAACTTTTACCGGAATCATAGCGGTTAATGCGGTGAACCCGCTCAAATGCGACGAGATATCCGGAGCCGGGAGCCCTGCATAATGCCTCAGCATCAGCATCATTCTTGACAGTGAAGGTCTTACCCTGTCCATTGAGAAGCTCCCCCAGTTCAGCCTTACGTTCGACTCCTTTCAGTCGTCCGGAGGGTGTGTATTGTAATTTGCCTTTGAGCCAAAATCCCATGTCTGATACGGCCAGAAATGATTTACGGTTCTCACTGATCAGAAGGTCGGAGAAGCCTCCAAAGGCAGGATGGGGACTGCTTAACAGCAGTGAACCATAATATTTTAATTGCGGGCGGGATAATGTTACAGTTTCATCTGTATGTGGTCCGATCTGTTCGCTTACCAGTGTAATAGCGACCGGATTGAGCAGCGGCTGGTCTGGAGTATTCAGTTTGCTTGAGGCTCCGAAGAGTAAGGAAAGAGGCGTGCAGCACAGAATCAACACAAAAAGTAAAATTTTTTTCATTTTTTCAGAAAACGGATGTTTTAAGTTTAAAATATCTCAATTATGATAATTTAGATGTTAGCGGTACATTTCTTGTATGTCGGTATAAGTGTTCAGAATAGCAGCCCCGGACTTCTCCAGACTGTTTCTGACGTTGAATAAGTGCTTTATTGTACATTAACCGGAGTAAATGAAAAGTGAAACAGTTACTAGCTGTAACTCTTCTTATTTTAAGCATATTATTTTCCACTGTCGCCATGGCGGACAGTGAAAAACGTAATGTTCTTTATTTGAATTCTTACCAGAACGGATACAAGTGGTCTGATGATATTTTGCAAGGACTGCGTGACAGCTTTCTTGAAAGCGGGCAGAACATTGATCTGCACATCGAGTACATGGATACCAAACGGTTCAAGGACCGTGATTTCATGGAAATACTGCACTCATATTATGTGTTCAAATATCAGAAATATAAATTCTCTGCCATTGTAGTTTCAGATAACAATGCGCTCAATTTCATGCTCCGGTATCAGGATTCGTTTTTTCCCGGCGTTCCTGTGATCTTCTGTGGTGTTAATGATTTTCATGAAGGACTCATCAAAGGTTTGGATAATTATTGCGGAGTTCTGGAAAACCCTGACATTAAAGATAATATTGATTTGGCTCTTAAGGTTAATCCGGGTCTGAGAAAGGTGGTCGTGGTCGGTGACCAGTCAGTTACATCTAGAGCCATTAAGGCGCAGATAAAAAAGGCGGAACCGCTGTTCAAGGGGGTTCTGAAGTTTGAATACTGGAACGATATGCCGCTGGTCGATCTGCTGGCCAATTCGCGTAAAATGACTAAAAACGAGATGCTGCTTTTTACGCCTTTTTATAAAGGGGCGCACGGAGAGCTTTTTTCGTCCGAAGAGGTTCTTAATATTATCTATAAGAACTCTCCGGTTATGATTTTCAGTGTGTGGGAGTTTTTGCTTGGGCATGGTATTGTAGGTGGTAAGCTGCTTTCCGGTCATGATCAGGGACGCAAGGCTGCGGAAATGGCGTTGTATGTACTAAAGAACGGAAAAATGCCTGAGCAAAGGGTCATCACTGCTACCAATGAATATTATATGTTCGATTATAATGTTTTGGAGAGATTTAATATTAACAGTGATTTGCTTCCGGGTGACAGCGTAATAATCAACGAGCCGGATTATTTCTATAAGCTGGATAAGCAGGTGTTTTGGACCATTATTGTCTCCATTCTCGGTTTGAGTATGATTCTGGTCATGCTGGTCATTTCGATTCTGCAGCGGCGAAAGGTGGAGAAACGTATAAAGGCCCAGCTCTCTTTTCAGGAAATCCTCATGGATACCATACCCCTGCTGATCTGTTGGAAGGATAAGAAGCAGCGCTACCTCGGGGCCAACCATTCCTTTACTGATTTTTTCGGACTGGGATCTCCGTGGTCGCTTGTGGGGCTTACCGATAGCAATATCGATCTTCATCGAAGATTTGCGGAGCAGGCTGCGGTCTGGGATAAGAAGGTGGTTCAGTCCGGCAAACCACGTATGGGGATCAGCTGGTCTTTGATTCGCGATGGAGAAGATCCTGTTTGGCTGGAGATCAACAAAGTTCCTCTTTACAACGAAAAGGGAGAGGTTGTAGGCACACTGTCTACTGCTGAGGATGTGACCCGTAAGGTCAACCTTGAAAAACAGCTGCTGCAATCACAGAAGATGGAGGCCATCGGGACTCTTGCCGGCGGAATTGCGCATGATTTCAATAATATCCTGACATCCATAATGAACTCTGTTGAATTGGCCTTAAGTGACATTGAAGAAGGAACCATAACCTGGAAAGATCTTGACCGAGCTATCAAGGCCGCACAGCGCGGAAGCCATGTTGTTAAGCAGATCCTGACTTTCAGCCGTCCTTCGCAGGAAGGTTTCAAGGCCACAGACATCGGCGAAGTGGTTAAAGAAACAGTTGATTTTATTAAAGCTTCCTTGCCGCGTAATATTAGGGTCTCTGCCAATGTTCCAGAGGGTGCTCCTCTGGTTATGGCCGATCCGACCCAGATTCATCAGGTTATTATGAACCTCTGTACCAACTCTTTCCAATCACTGAAAGGAAGGGGAGGAAGCATTGACGTTACCCTGACCACTGTGGAAGTAGAAGAGGAACAGGCGCAGTTCATGCGAGTTGCTCCCGGAGTTTATCTCCGGCTGGAAATATCGGATGACGGTCCGGGAATACCCGTTGAAATATTGGATAAAATATTTGACCCGTTTTTTACCACCAAGGGCAAGGCGGAAGGAACCGGACTGGGGCTGGCAGTTGTTCACGGACTGATTAAAGGTCATGGCGGCGGCATTTCGGTCAGCAGTACTCCGGAAGTGAAAACTAGTTTTGAGATATTTCTCCCGGTGCAGGGAAAGCTTCGTGATATTGTGCGTAAAAGTTACGGTGCCTTACCGCTCGGTCAGGAGAGCATTCTTTTTGTTGAGGATGATGAAGATCAGCTGGAAACAACGCCTCGTATTCTGGAAAGTCTCGGGTATGAGGTTACAGCTCTTGCTTCTCCGGAAAGAGCGTTTAACCTGATTGTCGACGAACCGGAACGCTTTGATTTGATGATAACCGATTATGATATGCCGCAGACCAATGGGCTGGAGTTGGCCCGCATGGTTCAGGATGTGGCTCCTGCCTTGCCGATTCTTGTTGTCTCGGGAAGGCGTAATGTGCTCAGTTATGTCGCGGATGTTGAATATGATGTTAAAAGTGTCAGAAAGGTTTTGATGAAGCCGTATAATAAAATTGGTATCGCTGACGCGATTCGAGAAGTTCTTTCCTCTACGGAGAACATAGATGGGTAAAATTCTTATTATTGATGATGATGTGCAGGTTTGCGAAACTATTGAAAGTCTTGTCGCCCGAACCGGACATAACTCGGTCAGTTCGTACAACCTCACCGATGGTCTGGCTAAAGTAAAAAAAGATGATTTCGATCTGGTCTTCCTTGATATTTCGCTCCCGGACGGCAACGGGCTTGATTATCTGCAGCAGGTTAAGGATTCAGCAGGTAATCCTGAAATTATTATCCTGACGGGTAAAGGTGATGCTGACGGAGCTGAGCTGGCCATTCAGGGCGGGGCATGGGATTTTCTGGTAAAGCCGTCTTCTGTGAAGCAGATAACTCTTTCCATGAGCCGTGCCCTTGAGTTTCACAAAGAAAGGCAGAATAAGGCGCAGTGCGTGGCCCTTAATCTCGACAATATTGTTGGTAAAAGTGCCGAGATCAAAAGTTGTTATGATCTAGTGGCCCATGCCTCCGGCTCTGATGCCAACGTGCTGCTGAACGGAGAGACCGGAACCGGTAAAGAACTTTTTGCCCAGACTATTCACGAAAATTCAAAACGTTCAGTTAAAAATTTTGTAGTCGTCGACTGTGCGTCGTTGACCGAAACCCTTGTGGAATCGACGCTTTTCGGGCACAAGCGCGGTTCTTTTACCGGTGCTCAGGCTGATCGCAAGGGGCTGATACCTTTGGCGGATAAAGGAACCCTGTTTCTTGATGAGGTAGGGGAGATGCCGCTCGCAGTGCAGAAATCTTTTCTGCGCGTTTTACAGGAGCGTACTTATCGTCCCGTGGGAGAGAACCGGGAATTTAAATCTGATTTCCGCTTAATTGCCGCTACAAACCGGGATCTTGAGGCCATGGTCAGCCGCGGAGATTTCAGGCAGGATCTGTTATACCGCATCCAGACTATTCATATTCACCTGCCTCCCTTGCGGGACAGGGAAGGGGATATCCGCGAACTCACTTCCTATCACCTTGCGCGTCTCAGCGCTCAATACGGGGTGCCGCCCAAGGTTGCGAATTCCGATTTTTATGAAGTGCTGGAGAATTATGATTGGCCGGGAAATGTCCGTCAACTGTTCAATATCGTTGAGCAGGCCTTTGTAGCTGCGGGAGTGGGCAATACCATTTATGCCATGCATCTTTCCGATAATCTGCGTATTAAGATGGCAAAGTCCAACTTACAGAAAAGTGGAAGTTACAACTTAAAAAATGTTCAGACTGAGCCTCGGTTTGTTTCAAGTCCGGACTCAGAATTAGTGTCTGAAAAAAAAGACTCATCTGGATTGAATAAAAATTCAATATTTGAGGATACGGTATCTGCTGTTCTCACTGAAGAACTGCCTCCTCTAAAAGTTTTTAAAAAGATGGCTGAGAAAAAATATTTGGAAGAGTTACTCTTGAGGCACCAAGGAGATATTGTGTCTATCCTAAAAATTTCAGGACTTTCCCGCTCTCATTTTTATGCTCTTTTGAAGAAATATGAGATCAATGATTAGCGTAAGTGAGCGTTTAGTATAATCTCTTTATCTGAAGATAATCATTGAATAACTGTTCAGTCTGGTTTTTAAGACGAAGCGTTGTCCTTTTTTAAAGACAACGCTTTTTTTGTATGCTCCGGCTTGAACACCTTTGGATGCGGGGTTTTCTCCAAAGGTTTCATTTCAGTTAAGTGATAATGACATTTTTAAGCTTGGAGAGTTGTCTTAAATTTCAGACAAATCAGGACTTGTGATTGCTTAGATAAGGTTGAATGTTTCTTAACTAACTGAATATTCAGCTTTTTATCTCTGTTTATGAGTTTGGCATGCAAATTGTAAAATAAGGGCACATGTGAGTGTTCAACCTTGCGCTTGGGTTCCGATTGTTTCAGCAAGGTTTTTATTACTCGGTGAGGTTACTACATTAAAATCTCTTAAGGAGCTTACTTAATGGCTAAGAACATGAAAACTATGGATGGTAACACAGCTACCGCTCACGTATCCTATGCGATGAGTGATACTGCCGCCATCTATCCCATCACTCCTTCATCCACAATGGGTGAAGTTGCAGAAGAGTGGGCAGCGCAGGGCCGCAAGAATATCTTCGGTCAGGTACTTAACGTAAAACAGCTTCAGTCCGAAGCTGGTGCAGCAGGCGCCGTTCACGGTGCTCTCGCAGCAGGCGCTCTCACTTCCACTTATACTGCTTCGCAGGGCCTCCTGCTCATGATCCCCAACATGTACAAAATCTCCGGTGAACTTCTTCCCGGTGTTTTTCATGTTTCCGCCCGTGCTCTCGCTGCACAGGCCCTTTCTATTTTCGGTGATCATCAGGACGTAATGGCCTGCCGTCAGACCGGTTTTGCAATGCTGGCATCCAGCTCCGTTCAGGAATGCATGGATATCGCACTTATTTCTCACCTCGCATCCATCGAATCCAGCGTGCCTTTCCTGCACATGTTCGACGGCTTCCGTACTTCTCACGAAATTCAGAAGATTGAAGTTATCGATTACGAAGACATGAAGTCTCTCGTAGATTGGGACGCAGTAGCGGCTTTCCGTTCCAGAGGAATGAATCCTGAAAATCCCGCTATCCGCGGCACCGCTCAGAACCCCGATATTTACTATCAGGCTCGTGAAGCTGCTAACGGTTTCTACGATCAGCTCCCCGCTATCGTAACCAGCTGCATGAAGAAAGTCGGCGATCTCACCGGTCGTTACTACAAACCTTTCGACTATGTTGGTCACGCTGAAGCAGAAAGAGTTATCGTAGCCATGGGTTCCGGTTGTGAAGCCATTGAAGAAGTTGTCAACAAACTCGTTGCCGACGGTGAAAAAGTGGGTCTGATCAAAGTACGTCTGTACCGCCCCTTCCTTACCGAATACTTCCTCAATGTTCTGCCCGCCACCTGCACCAACATCACTGTACTGGACCGCACCAAAGAGCCCGGCTCTCTCGGTGATCCCCTGTACCAGGATATCTGCACCGCATTCATGGAAACCGGCATGAACCCCGTGATCACCGCTGGTCGTTACGGTCTCGGTTCCAAAGAATTCCGTCCCAACATGGTTAAAGCCGTGTTCGACAACATGAAGGCAGCAGGTCCCAAAAACCACTTCAACGTGGGTATTGAAGACGACGTTACCAACACTTCCCTGCCTGTTGGTCCTGATATGGACACAACTCCCGCAGGAACTGTTCAGTGTAAGTTCTGGGGTCTTGGTGCTGACGGTACTGTCGGTGCTAACAAACAGGCTATTAAAATTATTGGTGATAAAACCGATATGTACGCACAGGGATACTTTGCTTACGACTCCAAGAAGTCCGGCGGTATCACCATGTCTCACCTGCGTTTCGGTGACAATCCCATCCAGTCCACATATCTGGTAAGCAGCGCAGATTTCATCGCATGCCATAACTCAAGCTACGTACATCAGTATGACCTGCTTGAAGGCATCAAGGACGGCGGAACTTTCCTGATCAACTCCCCTTGGTCCGCAGAGGACATGGAGAAGGAACTTCCTGCTGAACTGCGCCGCACCATCGCTGAAAAGAACCTTAAGTTCTACACCATCGACGCTGTTAAAATCGCAGCTGAAGTTGGTCTCGGCGGTCGTATCAACATGGTAATGCAGACTGCATTCTTCAAGCTTGCTGATGTTATTCCTTTTGAAGACGCTGTTGCGTATCTCAAAGAATCCATCAAAAAAGCTTACGGCAAGAAAGGTGACAAGATCGTCAACATGAACAACGCTGCTGTTGATCAGGCTGTTGCCAACCTTGTTGAAATCAAAGTTCCTGAATCTTGGAAAAACCTCACTGACGACGAGTCTGCCGTCTCTGATGATCCGGACTATATCAAAAATATCGTTCGTCCCATCTTGGCTCAGAAGGGTGACAACCTGCCTGTTTCCTCTTTTGAACCAGACGGACTCGTCCCTCTTTCCACCTCTCAGTACGAAAAACGCGGCGTTGCTATCAACGTTCCCGAATGGCTGCCTGAAAACTGCATTCAGTGTAACCAGTGTGCATTTGTATGTCCTCACGCTGCCATCCGTCCCGTACTCGTATCTGACGAAGAACTGAAAGACGCACCTGACACCTTTGTAACTATTGATGCAAAGGGTAAGGAAGTCAAAGGACTCAAGTACCGCATGCAGGTCTTCAGTCAGGACTGCCTCGGTTGCGGTAACTGCGCAGATATCTGCCCCGCAAAAGAGACCGCTCTTGTTATGAAGCCCATTGCTTCCCAGCTTGACGCTCAGGTTCCCAACCTTGATTTTGCTCTGACCATTCCTGAAAAGGACGGCGTAATGAGCAGAACCACCGTTAAGGGTTCCCAGTTCCAGCGTCCGCTGCTTGAGTTCTCCGGTGCTTGCGCCGGTTGTGGTGAAACTCCTTATGTTAAGGCTCTCACCCAGCTCTTCGGCGAACGTATGATCATCGCCAATGCCACTGGTTGCTCCTCCATCTGGGGTGCATCCGCTCCGACCACTCCCTACTGTACCAACAAAAATGGTCACGGTCCGGCATGGGGCAACTCTCTGTTCGAAGATGCAGCTGAGTTTGGATACGGTATTGAAATGGGTGTTTCCCACCGTCGTGAAAAACTGGCTGACCTCGTCACCGAAGCTGTTGAAGCAGGCGTTCCCGCTGAACTCGAAGCTGACATGAAGGCATGGCTGGAAAACAAAGACAACTCAGCCCTCTCTGAAGAGTACGGCCAGAAAGTTGTTGACGGCATCTACGGTGCTCCCCAGACTGAACTTCTCGCTGAAATCGCAGAAATGGAAGACCTCTTCACCAAAAAATCCCTCTGGGTATTCGGTGGTGACGGCTGGGCATACGACATCGGCTTCGGCGGTGTTGACCATGTTCTCGCTTCCGGTCGCGATATCAACATCCTCGTGATGGATACTGAAGTATACTCCAACACCGGTGGACAGTCTTCCAAGGCTACTCCTCTCGGCTCCATCGCCAAGTTCGCAGCCGGCGGTAAAAACACCGGTAAAAAAGACCTTGGCCGCATGATGATGAGCTACGGTTACGTTTACGTCGCTTCCGTATCTATGGGCGCCAACAAACAGCAGTTCATGAAGGCTATCCAGGAAGCTGAAGCTTACCCCGGTCCTTCTCTCGTTCTCTGTTACGCTCCCTGCATCAACCAGGGTATCAGAAAGGGTATGGGTAAAACCCAGCTCGAAATGAAGCTTGCAGTAGATTCCGGTTACTGGCCGCTCTATCGCTTCAACCCCATGCTTGCTGACGAAGGCAAAAACCCCTTCGTTCTTGAGTCCAAAGCTCCTGACGGCACCATGCAGGAATTCATGTCCGGTGAAAACCGCTACGGCCTGCTGGAACGCATCAACCCTGAAGCATCCAAAGAGTACCGCGCTCAAATCGAAAAAGATTACAATGATCGGTACGAAATTCTGAAATATATGGCTGAAGCTGATTACAGCGGAAGCAAATAGTAACACCCGCGTCTGCAGACGGGCCTACACAGGTGGCCCGTCTGCAGCACCCCCTCTATCTGCGATTAGAAGGTGTATCGCAGCGAGAGGAGGGCAGGGTGAAAGTCTTCTCAACGGACTTTAAAAACGTTGAGCCTACGTCGTCTTTATGTGGTATGATGAAGCGTTTTCATCAGAGGACGACGTGAACATAAGCGATTTGTTTTGCTTTAAGGAGGAAACATGTCTGTAGGAATTTTAGCCCTTGTTGCACTCATTCCGATTGCACTGGCCCTTATCCTGATGGTCGGCCTTCGCTGGCCTGCTACTAAAGCTATGCCCGTTTCATGGCTTTCTGCTGTTGTCGGCGCAATTGCCGTATGGAACCTGCCCGCAGGTTACGTTGCAGCTCTTACTGTCCACGGTTTTATTACCGCTATCGGCGTCCTGATCATTGTATTCGGGGCCATTATCATTCTTTACACACTGCAATATTCCGGCGGTATGGAAACCATCCAGTATGGCTTCCAGAATATCAGCCGTGACCGTCGCGTACAGGTTATGATCATCGGTTTCCTGTTTGCCGCATTTATTGAAGGTGCAGCAGGTTTCGGTACTCCCGCAGCTCTTGCAGCTCCGCTGCTCTTGAGCCTTGGGTTCCCCCCCTTATGCGCAGTCGTAATGTGTCTGGTTTTCAACTCCTTCCCTGTAACCTTCGGTGCTGTTGGTACTCCGGTTATCCTCGGTATGAAATACCTGACAACTTATGTTGATCAGGCTGTTGCTGCAGCTGTACCCGGCCTGAACTTCCACTCCATGGAAGCTTTCAACGCAGTAGTAGGTCAGTGGTCCACCGTAATGCACGTTCCCATGATTTACATCCTGCCCCTTTTCATGCTCGGCTTCATGACCCGTTTCTTCGGTCAGAACAAGAGCTGGTCTGAAGGTCTGGGCGCATGGAAATTCTCTCTTTTCTCTTCTACTGCATTCACCATTCCTTACCTCTTCACAGCATGGTTTGTTGGACCCGAGTTCCCCTCTCTGATCGGTGGTCTCGTTGGTCTCGGAGTGGCTGTACTCGGTGCTAAAAACGGTTTCTGCGTTCCCGAGAAAACTTGGGATTTCGGCGCACCTTCTACTTGGGATGCTGAGTGGACTGGTTCCGTTTCCGCTGAAAACACCGGTGAATTCAAAGCTCACATGAGTCAGCTTAAAGCATGGACTCCTTACATTCTTATCGGTCTCATTCTCGTTGTTACCCGTATTCCTGACCTCGGCCTCAAAGGTATGCTGGCCGGTGTTGCAATTCCTTTCAAGAACATCCTTGGTTATGGAAGCGTAAATAACGCTATCAAAATCCTGTACCTCCCCGGTACCATTCCTTTCGCACTGGTTGCAGTCCTGACCATTTTCATCCACGGAATGCCTGGTGATAAAGCTGCAGCAGCTTGGAAAGAAGCTATTGTTAAAATGAAGAACCCCACAATCGCGCTGTTCTTCTCCGTAGCACTGGTATCCATCTTCCGCGGTTCCGGTATCGCTGACGCTGCTCTTAACCCCAACGGTTACATGTCCATGCCTCTGGCACTGGCTGAAGCTGTTTCCGGTATCGCCGGTCAGACCTGGCCCATGTTCGCATCCTTTGTTGGTGGACTCGGTTCCTTCATCACCGGTTCCAACACTGTTTCCGACCTGCTCTTCGCTGAATTCCAGTGGGGCGTAGCTGCACAGCTCGAACTGCCCCGTCAGATCATCGTATCTGCACAGGCTGTTGGTGGTGCAATGGGTAACATGATTTGTATCCACAACATCGTTGCAGCATGCGCAGTTGTCGGCCTCTCCGGTATGGAAGGTCAGATCCTCAAGCGTACTGTATGGCCTTTCCTCCTTTACGGTGCTGTTGTAGGTGTTATCGCCTGCGTACTTTCCTTTGTAATGTACCCCGGCCTGTTCTAATTAAATACGTCCCCTCAGGGCCGGAGACGTCTCCGGCCCTGAGAGTTTAATTAGTTCGGATTTATATAAATGATTGTTTTTTAGATTCAGGAGCAAAAAAAACATGTCCAACGCTAAATTAGCAAAAGACTTTGAGAAAATTGTAGGTGCTGGAAATGTCATGCACGAAGAAGCTGACCTCCACTCTTACTCTTATGATTCCGCAGTACTCGATCCCCAGGTACCTGCACTCGTAATTAAACCTACCACTACTGAGCAGCTTGGCCCCGTAACTGCTCTCTGTAACGAACATGGCCTGCCTATGACCGTTCGCGGCGCAGGAACCAACCTTTCCGGCGGAACCATTCCCCATCCCGGCGGTGTTGTTGTCCTGACCAACGGCCTTAATAAAATCCTCGAAATCAACGAGCAGGACCTCTATGCAGTTGTTGAACCCGGCGTTGTTACCGCTCAGTTCGCAGCTCAGGTTGCTTCTAAAGGACTTTTCTATCCCCCGGATCCGGGTTCCCAGGCTGTTTCCACAATCGGTGGTAACGTTGCCGAGAACGCTGGCGGACTCCGTGGACTCAAATACGGTGTTACCAAAGATTACGTCATGGGTATGGATTTCTATGATGTAAACGGTGACCTGATTAAATCCGGCTCCCGCACTGTTAAATGTGTAACCGGTTACAACCTTGCCGGTCTTATGGTCGCATCCGAAGGAACTCTGGGAGTATTTTCCAACATCATTCTCAAGCTCGTTCCGCCGCCAAAGGCTTCCAAGGCAATGATGGCTGTGTTCCCCGATGTACATAAAGCATCTGAAACCGTTGCTTCCATCATCGCGAACCACATTGTTCCCTGTACTCTTGAATTTCTCGATAATTCCACCATTCGTTACGTGGAAGATTTCACCAAAGCCGGCCTGCCCACTGATGCCGGTGCTATCCTGCTCATCGAAGTTGACGGCCATCAGGCTGAAGTCATCGAAGATGCTGAAAAAGTTGTTAACATATGCAAAAAATGCGGTGCTAACGAAGTTAAAATGGCGGAAACAGCTGAAGAGCGTGAAGCTCTCTGGACTGCACGTCGTAACGCTCTGCCTGCTCTTGCTCGTGCGAAACCGACTACCGTTCTCGAAGACGCAACTGTTCCGCGTTCCCAGATACCTGCAATGATGGACGGTCTGGAAAGAATCGCTGAGAAATACAAAATCGACATCGGAACCTTCGGTCACGCCGGTGATGGTAACCTTCATCCCACCATCCTCTGCGATAACCGTAACAAGGAAGAGTTCCACCGTGTAGAAGAAGCAGTTAACGAAATCTTCGATGTCGCTCTTTCCCTTAAGGGAACACTTTCCGGTGAACACGGTATAGGCATGGCTAAATCCAAATGGATGGAAAAAGAAACTTCCAGAGCTACCCTTGATTACTCCTTGAAAATGAAAAGAGCTATTGATCCGAAAGGCATCCTGAACCCCACCAAGATAATCGGAGAAGTTTAGGATGGAAGATCTCAAGCAATTAGCTCAAAATCTTATGGAGCTGGACGACCAGATGGTCGCCTGTATGAAGTGCGGTATGTGTCAGGCTGTTTGTCCTGTTTTTGCCGAAACCATGCAGGAAGCTGACGTTACCCGTGGTAAGATTGCTCTTCTGGAGAAGCTTGCCCACGAATTGGTCAAAGATGCTGATCAGGTTAACGAAAAGCTTAACAGGTGTCTGCTTTGCGGTTCCTGTGCTGCCAATTGTCCTTCCGGCGTAAAAATTATGGACATCTTCATGAAGGCTCGTGTGATCGTTACCACTTATAAGGGACTTTCACCTGCTAAGAAGATGATTTTCAAGGGACTGCTCACCCGTCCTAAACTGTTTAACGCTCTCACCGAGATGAGTGCGAAGTTCCAGGGCCCGTTTGCAAAGATCGCCGACCAGGCCTCCGGCGCTGCAAGCTGTGCCATGCTGAACCCGCTGCTCGGAGAACGTCACTTTATGCCTCTGGCTAAAAAGCCTTTCCGCAAGGATTATCCCGAACTGGATACTCCCCGCGGTAAAAGCGGTCTTAAAGTGGCTTTCTACCCCGGCTGCGTTGTGGACAAAATGTTCCCGCATGTCGGTCACGCGGCAATTAAGATTCTCGAACACCACGGAGTGGGAATCTTCCTGCCCAAGGGACAGGCCTGCTGTGGTATCCCGACACTGGCTTCCGGTGATGCAGATACCATGGTTGCTCTCATGAAACAGAACATCAAAGCCTTTGAAGACGGCGATTACGATTATCTGGTGACTCCCTGCGCAACCTGCACAGCCACACTTCATGAAACATGGCCTAAAATGATTGATAATGAAGATCCTATTTTCATTGAAAAAGTTAAGGATCTTGCAGCTAAGACTATGGACATTAACGCATTCCTCGTTGATATCGTGGGCGTTAAGGCTCCTGCGGAACCCAAGAAAGGCGGAAAGGTCGTCACCTACCACGACCCCTGTCACCTCTCTAAGTCTCTTGGTGTTACCGCACAGCCCCGTACCTTGCTGAAAATGAATGAGAATGTTGAATTCAAGGAAATGAATGAAGCTAACCGTTGCTGCGGCTGCGGTGGTTCTTTCAACCTTTATCACTACGACCTCTCTAAGAGCATCGGTGAGCGTAAGGCGGGTAACGTCCGCGACGTCGGTGCCCAGATTGCTGCAACCGGTTGTCCTGCATGTATGATGCAGCTCGGTGACATGCTTTCCCAGTCAGGTGGTGGAGTAGAGGTAAAACATGTCCTTGAAATCTACGCCGAATCCCTGAAGTAGTATACGAAAGTAGTCCAGAATGATTTCATTCTGGACTACTTTACAGAAAAACGTTCAAATAGGGATTGGCTGGAAGCAAATTTCAGGGTTTGTAGGATCGTCTGTAGTCAGATCCGGCCCAAGATTAACTAAATGAAATAGTGTGGACTCTTCAAATGCGGCTCTGAAGGTTCCAGTCGTTCACGCTTTACACAGGAGATAATCCCAGTGTCAAAAAACCTTTACATCACTGCCACTGAAGAGAAGAGCGGTAAATCTGCAATAGCTCTGGGCGTGATGCAACTGTTGCTGAGAGACCTGCAGCATGTCGCCATCTTTCGCCCCATCATCAACGATAACCAGACAGGCTCACGTGATCACGATATCAATCTGATCATGGAATATTTCAATCTGGATATCAATTATGAAGACACCTATGCTTATACTCTGAAGGAAGCAAGGGAACTGATCAACAGCGGCAAACATTCACTGCTGCTTGAGAACATTCTCAATAAGTACAGCTTGCTTGAAGAAAAGTATGATTTCGTGCTTTGCGAAGGAACCGACTTTCAGGGTAAAGATCAGAACTTTGAGTTCGATATCAACGCTGAAATTGCCGCTAACCTCAGCTGTCCCGTTCTTCTTGTTGCCAACGGAAGAGGCAAAACAGCTGACGACATCATTGCATCCACACAGCTGGTAATTGATGCACTCGAAGACAAGGGTGTAGATACCGTTGCCGCGATCATCAACAGACTGACCGCTACTGACGAAGAGAAGAAAGAAATCCTCTCCAGTCTCACCTGCAACACAAGGTGTACCCAGGAACTTCTCGTTTACGGTATCGATGAAAATGAATCTCTGGGCAATCCCAGCATGAACGATGTCCGCAAATGGCTGAACGGTTCTGTCTTATATGGTCATGGAAGACTTGATACCCTCGTTGATGACTATGTCATCGCAGCGATGCGTATCGGCAACTTCCTTGAGTACATTGAAGACGGCAGCCTGATTATTACTCCCGGTGACCGCTCCGATATCATCCTGAGCTCACTTGCATCCCGTCTTTCAAGCTCTTTCCCGGATATTTCCGGTATCCTGCTTACCGGCGGACTTCAGCCCAGCGCAAGCGTACATCGTCTGATCGAAGGTTGGACCGGTGTTCCTACTCCTATTCTTTCCGTCTCCACCAACACTTACCGTACCACCCAGCTGCTGAGCGAACTGTACGGAAGAATTGATCCCGACGATCAGCGCAAGACAGCTTCCGCTCTGGGAACATTTGAAGCAAACGTTAAAGCTGACGAACTCAGACATCGTCTCGTTTCCAGAAAGTCCGACAAAGTTACTCCCAAAATGTTCGAGTACAAACTGGTCCAGAAGGCTAAAGCCAACAAGCAGACTATCGTTCTGCCTGAAGGTACCGGTGAAAGAGTACTGCGCGCAGCAGATATCTTAACTCGTCGCGGCGTTGCAGATATCGTTCTGCTCGGTAAGGCTGACGAAGTGGCTGGTAAGATTTCCCAGCTTGGTCTTGAAATGAGCAATGTGCGAATTCTCGATCCCGAGTCCGCACCTCAGTTCGACGATTATTGCGAAACATATTTCAAGCTTCGTGAGCACAAGGGAATCCGTATGTCAGACGCCCGTGACCGCATGCTTGATCCTACCTACTTCGCATCCATGATGGTCCATAAGGGTGATGCAGACGGAATGGTTTCCGGTTCTGTTACCACTACTGCCCAGACCATCCGTCCCGCTTTCGAGTTTATCAAAACAAAGCCCGACGCTTCCATCGTATCCAGTGTCTTCCTGATGTGTCTCAAAGACAAAGTACTGGTTTTCGGTGACTGCGCAGTTAACCCGAACCCCAATGCAGAACAGCTGGCCGAGATCGCACTGAACTCCGCTCAGACTGCAAAGATCTTCGGTGTTGAACCCCGTGTGGCTCTGATGTCTTACTCCACCGGTCAGTCCGGTAAGGGCGCCGATGTCGAGAAGGTTAAAGAAGCAGTTAAAATAGCCAAGGAACGTAATCCTGAGCTTAAGCTCGAAGGCCCCCTGCAGTACGATGCTGCAATTGATCCTTCTGTAGCAAAAACCAAGCTTCCTGACAGTGAAGTTGCCGGACAGGCTACTGTATTTATTTTCCCCGACCTGAACACAGGTAACAACACCTACAAGGCTGTACAGCGCTCCGCAGAGCAGTCCGTGGCAATCGGCCCCGTTCTTCAGGGTCTGAATAAACCCGTAAACGACCTTTCAAGAGGTTGTACTGTTCCGGATATCGTTAACACTGTTGCAATCACTGCAGTTCAGGCAGCAGCCGAAAAAGGACTTATTTAATGAAAGTATTAGTAATTAACGCTGGTAGCTCCTCTATCAAATACCAGCTTCTGGACATGGCTTCCGGTAACGATCTCGCTTCCGGTATTGTAGAACGTATCGGTGAAGCGATGGGCAGCATCTCTTACAAGACCACTGAGAAATATACCGCAGAACAGCCTTTCCCCACACATCGCGAAGGTATGGTTGAAGTCATCAACCTGCTTACCGATGACGAGAAGGGTGTTGTTAAAGACAAAGCCGAAATCGCAGCTATCGGTCATCGTATCGTTCATGGCGGCGAGCTCTTCTTCAAACCTGTTGAAGTCGATGAAAAAGTTCTGCAGGGCATCAGGGACTGCATCCCTCTCGCACCTCTGCACAACCCCGGTCACGTTATCGGCATTGAAACCGCTATGGAACTGTTCCCCGGCGTAAGACAGGTTGTCGTATTCGACACTTCTTTTCACCAGACCATGGAACCCAAAGCATACATGTACGGTGTTCCTTACGAATATTATGAAAAATGGGGCCTCAGAAGATACGGCGCTCACGGAACTTCTCATAAATACGTTGCCCGTGAAACAGCTAAACTTCTGGGCAAACCTCTTGAAGAGTCCAACATCATCACCGTTCACCTCGGCAATGGAGCTTCCATTTCCGCAGTCAAGAACGGTAAATGTTACGATACTTCCATGGGTTTGACCCCTCTCGGCGGCATCATCATGGGTACCCGTTGCGGTGATATCGACCCCGCTATTGTGGGCTTCATTGCTGAAAGAACCAAGCAGAGTGCAGCTGAAGTTGTAGCGACCCTTACTAACGAAAGCGGTCTGAAAGGTATCTGCGGTTCCAACGACCTGCGTGATATCCACGCCCGTATCGAAGAAGGCGACGAAAAAGCTAAGCTGGCTCTTGATATGGCCTGCCACCGTGTTCGCCAGTTTATAGGTGCTTACGCATTTGAACTGGGCCGGGTAGATGCTATCGTATTTACCGCTGGTATCGGTGAAAATGATGAAGTTTATCGTGCTAACTGCCTCTCCGGCCTCGAAAACTTCGGCATCACCATCAATAAAGAAAAGAACGAAAACTGGGATAGAACTCCCTCTTTCATCAGTGAAGATGACGGCGAAGTTAAAGTTGCCATCATCGCAACAAATGAAGAGCTTGAAATAGCAAATGATACCGTAGCAGTTCTCGGACTGTAAAAAGTATATATAGAAAAACCGGGATGAAGTTTTGGAAGGCTTCATCCCGGTTAAAAATGGACAGGCCTCTTTTAGAAGAATTGCCTGAAGGAAACGGTCCGTAACAGCCTTGAAGGAAGGGCTGGATCGCCAGTCTTGTGGAAGGGATACGGCGACATTACGGAAATATTAACGGAAGATGTAATTATAACATCGTCCATCGTATTTGGGGGAAAAATGACAGCTAAATCTGAAAGTGTAAAGCTTTTTACCGATAAAGCTGAGCTTGCATCCGCTGTAGTTACAGAGATTTCTTCTCTGGATGAAGCTTATAAGTACACAATGGATCTCTGCGGAAAAAAAGAAGCCTGTAAATTGCTCGTATCCGGTTGTGAGCAGAATCTTTCAAACGAAGCTGAAAAGCTTTGTGCAACGAAAACCGGTAAAACTCTTGCAGCTCCCGCGCTTACAAAGAAAGAATTTGCAACGCTGGATAAGCAGTGTGAAGAAAACGGATTTTCTCTGATCAAAGACAGCGTTCGTAATCATCTCGGCGGCATTGATATTGCTTTTTCTTATGCTGACCGCGGCATTGCCGAGACCGGAACTATTGTACTCAACTGTCCCAGTGAAGAATTGAGATTGGCCACCATGGTCAGTGAATTTCATGTGGCTGTTCTGCCCAAGTCCAAGATTGTGGCAAACTCTTATGATCTCGAATCATGGATGGAAGGCAATATGATGAAAGGCAACTACACAGCATTCATCACCGGACCCAGCCGTACAGCTGACATCGAGCGCGTTCTTGCAATCGGTGTACACGGTCCCCTTGAACTTCATATTCTTCTTTTGGAGGACTAATCATGCAGGACGCAAAAAATCTTAAAGAGTACAGAAAAGATATAAGAGAATCTCTCGATAATGATTTTCTGAGAACAGCAATGGACAAATTTGCTGTTGCTTACCGCGGCAGTCGCGCCAATGCTTTCAAAGACATGGACGAAAAAGCTCTGATCCAGGAAATTGCTGATGCCAAAGATGCTTCAGCTGCCAGATTTGACGAACTTTACGCCCAGTTTAAGGAAGAGGCTGAAAAACGTGGTGCTGTTGTTCATCTTGCTAAGGATGCGAAAGAAGCCAATGAAATTATTGGTCGTATCGCTGTAGAAGAGAACTGCAAGACCATCGTAAAATCCAAGTCTATGACCGCTGAAGAAACTCTGCTTAACCATCATCTTGAAGATGATCTGAACCTCAAAGTGGTTGAAACCGACCTCGGTGAGTGGATCATCCAGATGCGCCATGAAGGCCCCAGCCACATGGTTATGCCGGCGATCCATCTTTCCCGCCATCAGGTTAGCGACCTTTTTTCAGAAGTAACAGGCCAGAAACAGGATGATGACATCCAGAAGCTTGTTAAGGTCGCACGGCGTGAACTTCGTCAGCAATTTGTCCAAGCCGATATGGGTATTTCCGGCGGTAACTTTGCTATCGCTGAAACCGGTTCCATCGGTCTTGTTACCAACGAAGGTAACGCCCGACTGGTTACCACACTGCCCAGAGTTCATGTAGCTCTCATGGGTCTTGATAAACTGACCCCCAAACTGCATGACGCTCTGCGCGTTCTGAAAGCACTGCCCCGTAATGCTACCGGGCAGGCAATCACCTCTTATGTTACCTGGGTCACCGGGTCCAACGAGTGTGCTGCGGCTGAGGATGACAGGAAGAAAGTGCACTTCGTGTTTTTGGACAATGGAAGACGCGCTCTCGCTAAGGACCCGGTGTTCTCTCAGGTTCATCGCTGCGTACGTTGCGGTGCCTGTGCTAACGTTTGTCCTGTCTATCGTATGGTCGGCGGCCACAAAATGGGCCATATTTATATCGGGGCTATCGGCCTCATCCTTACCTACTTTTATCACGGTACTGAAAAGGCCAAAAACCTTGTTCAAAACTGCATTAACTGTGGAGCATGTAAGGAAGTTTGCGCAGGTGGAATCGACCTGCCCGGTCTGATTAAAGATATTCAGGCCCGCATTCTGGAGGAAGAAGGACATCCCATGTACTCTTCCTTCCTGGCAAAAATGATGAAGAACAGAAAACTCTTCCACAAGTTCCTGCGCATCGCTAAGACCGCCCAGAAACCTGTGAAGGCCAAAGACGGCTTCATGCGTCATCTGCCCATGATTTTTGTTCCCGATCATGATTTCCGCGCACTGCCTACTGTTGCTGAAGTTCCTTTCCGCGATATGTGGGCCAAGGTTCAGCCTGCTAAGGTTGCTAACCCTAAACACAAAGTTGCTATCTTCTCCGGCTGCGTACAGGATTTTGTTTATCCTGAACAATCCGTTGCCACTGTTGAAAGCATGCGCGGCAAGGATGTTAATCTCGAATTCCCCATGGATCAGTCCTGTTGTGGCCTGCCCCTGCAGATGATGGGTGAAGTCACTGCTGCGAGAGATGTTGCCATCCAGAATATGGAAGCTTTTGAAGGTTCTGATTGTGAATACATCGTGACCATGTGTGCTTCCTGTGCATCTCACCTGAAACATAACTATGTGAAGATGCTTGGCAAAGATCCTCAGTACGCTGTTCGTGTACAGGAATTTGCAGACAAGGTAATCGATTACAGCTCTTTTATGAACGATGTCCTCAAAGTGGAAGAAAGTGATTTTCTTGATTCCAAAGGTGATTCTGTCACCTATCATGCTCCTTGCCACCTCTGCCGTGGACTGGGTGTTAAATCCGCTCCCCGTGAACTGATGGCAAAAGCAGGACTTGATTACAAGGAAAGTGCTGAAGAAGAAGTATGTTGCGGTTTTGGCGGAACTTACTCTGTTAAGTTTCCCAAGATTTCCGAGCAGCTGCTTGAAAAGAAAATTAACAATGCGAAAGAAAGCGGCGCGAATGTACTGCTTACCGACTGCCCCGGATGTGTAATGCAGATTCGTGGTGGTGCCAAGAAGCAGGGTGCTGATCTTGAAGTAAAGCACATTGCTGAATACATGGCAGAACGCAGAAAATAATATAACACACGCTCACTGTCCGTGACTATGTTTGCCGGTCACGGACAGTGGTTTAAGCTGCGGCATGTAATATGCCTCCAAATCCGGAACCTTCACCTCGCAACTGAAAACACCGGTTACAGGCCGCACACTTAAGGCTTTTCCATTCGCTCGCCCGATGGAAAAGCCTTTTTTTTGAGCACGATATATTAACTTTTATTGTTTTATTGCCGATGGGTGTGTATTGTGTCTATGAATAAATTTTGGTTTCTTTTGGCTGCACCTTAGAATTTTAATTGTTTTTTATGTCAGGTTTTAGAATTGGGAGAGTGGTATGTTGAAAAATTTATCTATCGGTGGGCGTTTTGTTCTGCTGCTGGCGTCAATGCTTTTATTCTTGATAATCTGCGGGGGTATGTTTCTGTATGAGATCAGTGCTGTTGTGGATTCGGGTATCAGCGAAGTCGAGACAGGCATGGTTCAGGGGCATAAGGACAAGATTAAGGTCGCAACCCGTGCCGCAGCCGATATGCTGGGTGCACACATCAAAGATCTTGATGATGAAGCGGAAAAGGTAAATTTTGCACGCAAGGTTGTTGATAACTACCGCTTTGAAAAAGATAAATCCGGATACTTTTTTATTTACCGGGGCACCAGGGTTATTACCGTCCCGACAAAGAAGTCTTTGCAGGGTAAGGATTTAAGCGGGGCAAAGGATAAGAACGGTGTTTATTTTGTCAAAGAGCTCTCGAAGGTTGCTCATGATGGCGGCGGTTTCGTAGAGTATGTATTTGATAAGCCCGGTATGGGGCTGCAGCCTAAGCTGGCATACGCAACCATGATTCCGGGTAGTGATATGTGGATCGGAACCGGTGTTTATATTGATAACGTTGAAGCTGAGAAAACCCGCATCAATAAAGAGATGGGCGATGAAGTTAAAGCTGATACGATTAAAATTGTTATGGTTCTGATAGCGTTGCTGCTGTTTATTATTACTCCGTTATGTATTGTTATTGTCCGGTCGATTGTACGACCTGTTCAGGAAGCTACTGCCGCGGCTGCTCGAGTTGCGGAAGGCGATCTGACTATCACTCTTAAGCCCGCCGGCAAAAATGAGATTTCTGTTCTGCAGCGGGCTATTAATACCATGACAAAAACACTTGATGAAAATCTGACGGATATTAAAAGTAAAGAAGCCGAATCCGCGAAACAGGCTCGTGTGGCCGAGAATGCGGCCAAGGAAGCCAATGAAGCTCGTCACGAAGCTGAAGGGGCCAAACGGGAAGGTATGCTGGCAGCTGCCACAAAGCTTGAAAGTGTTCTCAATAACATCGTTAAAATTTCGCGGGAAGTTGAAAGTTCCACTAATGAAATCATGAACGGCAGTGAATTCCAGAAGCAGCGTATAGCCGAAACCGCCACAGCCATGGAAGAAATGAATGCAACTGTTCTGGAAGTCGCACGCAATGCAACAGAAACCAACGAAGACACCGAACTGACCAGAGATAAGGCCAGTGAGGGACAGAGCGTTGTTCAGGGAACCATCGAATCCATGGTCAGTATCCAAAACCAGACCAATGAGCTGGAAAAACTCATGGCTGACCTTAACGCCCAATCCATTGAGATAGGTAACGTAATGAGCGTTATCAATGATATTGCTGACCAGACAAATCTACTGGCTTTGAACGCAGCGATCGAGGCTGCTCGTGCCGGTGAGGCTGGCAGGGGATTCGCCGTCGTTGCAGATGAGGTCCGCAAGCTCGCTGAAAAAACCATCGGCGCTACCGATGAAGTCGATAAAAGCATCTCATCTATTCAGGTTCTGGCTTCAAAGAATATTGAAGGTATGCGTACTGCTGTGGAAGCCATTGGGGGAGCCACTGACCACTCCAGGGCTTCCGGTGATGTCTTAAGCGAGATTGTGTCTCTGGCCTCCAACGCAGCCGGGCAGGTGCAGTCCATTGCCACAGCAGCTGAGGAGCAGTCTGCCACTTCTGATGAAATCAACCGCAGTATCTCTGAAATAGATACCATGACTGAAGATAACGCCCGCAACAGCATGCGTGCGGCCGAGGCTGCATCCGACCTTTCCCGTGAAGTCGATGAGTTGGTGGCATTAGTGGAAGAACTCAGAAGTTAAGTGGATTTTGACTTGTAGAGCATGTAAAAATAGGCTCTAATACAATAACAAGATATTGAATCCATTGTCGTATTTTCATATGCACTTAAGGAACGGAGGGAAAATGATCAAACATATCGTAATCTGGAATTTGAAAGAGGAAGCTGCCGGTGGTACAGCAGCGGAAAACGGAGCTAAAATTAAAGAAATGATTGAAGCTTTGAATGGCAAGATCGCCGAACTTAAGCATGTTGAAGTTAGTGTGGATATCTTTGAAGCCACTCAGGAGTGGGGCGTGGTTCTCTATTCTGAGTTTGACAGCAAGGAAGATCTTCATACTTATGCTGTGCATCCCCTGCATCAGGAGTGCGTCGCTTTTATCAAGGAAGTGGTGACTTCCAGAGATGCGATCGATTATGTGATTTAATATCTTATCTGGATATAATTCTCATTGGGCCGGAAACTTTTGTTTCCGGCCTTTTTTTATACTGGTCCATTTGGGTAATGATGCTTATATTATATTTAAAGACTGTTTGTAATGGGTAAAAGCAATTGTGAGTGTCGGTCAGGTAAATTAATTAACCTGATTTTATCTAAATGTTTTGAGATTTTTAATTTAAAATTGTATAATTTTAGTAAGGCTGAGTTCTGTATCTTAAATCCGATAAATACAGGGGGAGGACTATGTTGAAGAATTTATCGATAGGCGCGAGATTCTTTTTGCTGCTTTCGTTAATGGTGCTTTTCCTGATTGTTACCGGTATTTTTTTCATGGGTGCAATCCGTGAAATTACTGCGCACGGAGTAAGTTCTACCGAAAAGATTATGCTTCAGGATCAGAAGGATAAGATTTTTGTGGCGACCAGAAGCATGGCATTATCACTTGGTAAGGAAATAGCACATATTACCGACCCTGCCGAACGTCTGGAATTTATTCGCGAGGCACTTGATCCGGTGCGGTTCGAAAAGGATAATTCCGGATATTTTTTCGTTTACAAGGGCACAGTGAATATGGTTATGCCGCCCAAGAAGTCCCTACAAGGTAAGGATCTCAGCGGTCTTAAGGATCAGAACGGGCTGCTGGTAATATCTGAGCTAAGTAAGGTTGCCCATTCCGGCGGCGGTTATGTGAAGTATTTTTTTGAAAAGCCCGGTGCCGGAGTGCAGCCTAAGATCAGCTATTCGATGATGATCCCCGGAACTGATATGTGGATCGGTACCGGCGTTTACATCGATAATATTGATAAGGAAGCAGGAATTATGGGTGGCGCAATGCGTGATAACGCAAACGCCTTTACCATGAAGATCGTCATCGGGGCCGGAGTGGTGCTGCTGTTTCTGGTTCTGCCTCTCTCAATTTATCTGATCCGCTCCATTGTACGGCCGCTTGTGGAATCAACCGAAGCCGCTACTGAAGTTGCTCAGGGGAATCTTGATGTTTCCCTGACCCCTGAAGGACGTAATGAAATAGCTACGTTACAGACCGCTTTGAATACCATGGTGGGGACTCTCTCGGCCAACCTTGAAAGTATTAAGGTGAAGGAAGCTGAAGCACAGGAGCAGGCTCGCATAGCTCATGAAGCAGCCTCTGAAGCCCGTGAAGCACAGACGAGGGCGGAAGGAGCAAAGAAGGAAGGTATGCTCACTGCTGCCAACCGCTTGCAAGAAGTCGTCGACCGTGTATCCAGTATAACGAATGAGGTCTCCAGCAACGCTGAGGAAATTCAGCGCGGAAGTGAATTCCAGAAGCAGCGTGTAGCCGAAACAGCTACCGCCATGGAAGAAATGAATGTGACCGTCCTTGAGGTAGCGAAGAATGCTACTGAGACTAACGAAAGTTCTGCCCAGTCTATGGAAAAGGCCAGTGAAGGCGCAAAGGTTGTGCAGGATGTTATTGCTGCTATGGGTAATATTCAGGAACGTACTG
This sequence comes from Maridesulfovibrio sp., assembly GCF_963676065.1. NCBI lineage: Bacteria > Pseudomonadati > Thermodesulfobacteriota > Desulfovibrionia > Desulfovibrionales > Desulfovibrionaceae > Maridesulfovibrio > Maridesulfovibrio sp. The sequence goes on from NZ_OY780933.1 coordinate 2,396,544, forward strand.
CGCAGCTGAAGGAATCCATGCAGCATCTGGATACGCAGGCCGTGGATATAGGTAATGTTCTGGGCGTAATTAACGATATTGCGGACCAGACTAATTTACTGGCCCTGAATGCGGCTATTGAAGCTGCGCGTGCCGGAGATGCCGGGCGCGGTTTTGCCGTCGTCGCTGACGAGGTTCGCAAGCTTGCGGAAAAGACTATCGGAGCCACTGAAGAAGTAGAGCAGAGTATCAGCTCTATCCAGAAGCTGGCCCGTGAAAATGTTAAGGGAATGGATTCCACGGTAGCTGCCGTTGAAAGTGCTACGGAGCTTTCGAGGTCCTCAGGTGAAATGCTGGACGAGATTGTCGAACTGGCCGGAAGTTCTGCCGATCAGGTGCGTTCGATCGCAACCGCAGCGGAAGAGCAGTCCGCCACCTCGGATGAGATTAACCGTAGTGTCGGTGAAATTGATTCCATGACAGAAGAGAATGCCCATAACAGCCAACTGGCTACCGAGGGAACTCGTTCACTTTCAGCTGAAGTTCATGAACTCCTTAACCTGATTGAAGAATTGCGTAGCGAAGAGTAATGTTTAGTGCAGGGTTAGAAGGTGCTGCTCTTGCATATTGTTATATGGAGGCGTCATGGAAACCGAATTAATTGTAACTGTTGAAGAGTTCCTGCGTGATAAAAAAGGTGTCTCCGCTGAGAAAATGAGGGATTCTCTTAAAGAGAGTTCAGCTAATCTTAAGGAGATAATGGATACTCTTGACGAATCAATTGAAGAAGGAGAATTCGAGGAGGTTGTTTCCGGGGCCAATTCGCTTAAGGAAAGTCTCATTAATCTGGGGCTGGAAGAGCTAAGCATGGTTGCCGGCAATATAGAAACAGCTGCATCAAGCACCTCTCCGCTGTACTTGAATTGTTATTACATGCGCCTGCGGCGAGAGTTGCTCCCGTTGCTTAACTACACTGACTAAAAAAAATCCCGGAACTCAGGTTCCGGGATTTTTTATTATGTGTTCAGGAATCTTACTGTTCTGCTTTCAGACCAGAGTTGTTTTTCCATCGGGATATCCGCAAACCCTACATGGCCTCCATGCTTGGGTATTTGCAAGGATAGAACCGGACTATTTTCCGCTTCATGGACCGGGTAGCATTCCGGGGGGAGGAATGGGTCGTCCTGCGCATTTAGGATAAGGGAAGGAATCCTGATATTCTTCAGGAACTGATTGCAGGATGATTTGCGGTAATAGTCGGATGCGTTTTCAAAGCCGTTGACGGGCGCGGTGTATGAATTGTCAAAGTCGATTATATTTTTAATGGCGGGCAGTCTGTCGAGCGGATATAAATCAGGATATTGTTTATTTTTCATTTTTATTTTCTGCTTCAATGATCGCAAAAAATAACGGCTGTAAATAAAGTTTGATTTTTCACACAGTTTTACAGCCGATGATTCAAGGTCGCAGGGGACGGAAATGCCGATGGCTCTTCTTACCTTGCTCGGAACCTTGTCCGGATTTTCTCCAAGATATTTGAGTACATGATTTCCGCCCATGCTGAAACCGATAAGGGCGGCGTTGTCGTAAATTCCATGATCAAGTCCGTATTCGAGAACGGTATGCAGATCCCGGGTATCTCCGCTGTGGTACATACCGGGTGTTTTATTCATGTCGTGGCTGCATCCGCGAAAATTGTAGGTAATGCAATCCCAGCCGGCCAGCACAAGAGCACGGGCCATGCCCAGGATGTAAGGTCTGCGGGAATTGCCTTCCAGACCGTGGGCAATGACTGCAAGGCGTGAACTGCTAGCCAGATGCCAGTCTATATCAAGAAAATCGCCGTCAGGAGTTTCTATTCTTCTTTTTACAACAGGAGGGAGGCTTACTTTCCGGAAAATACGGGGAAAAATAGTCTGAATATGACCTGATTTGAGAGGAAATTTAGGCTTAAAGGGAGGGGGTTGCAATAACGGCATTTGGTAAAAATATCCATCCTTTAGCTTGCTTAATTGAAGCCGGCTTATTGTTATGGTAAAACTGAAATTGGGCTCAGAATATACCGTTGGGGGGCCACTGTCAAAAAGGTTATCACACGAAAAAATAATATTTTTTCACAGATATGCAAGGTGTTAATACAAAAGTATTTTCAGGCCTATTAAAATAAGTACTGTTCCACCAATTTTTTCTGCAATGTGGCTGTAGCGGGAAGCCTTTGCAAAAGATCTTCCCAGCCATAGTCCGAAGGATGTCAGTAGCAGAGCCGTGATTCCTATCATGATGCAGGGAAAAAGAATCTGGAAATCCATTATGGAAAAAGACAGGCCGACCGCCAATGCATCAAGGCTGGTGGCTACAGAAAGGAAAACAAGTGAAAAACCCTTTGTGGGGTCCTTGTATGGGTCGCAGGAATCATCAGTCTCGAATGATTCCTTAATCATTTTGCCACCCACAAATACCAGCAGGATAAACGAAATCCACGGCGCATAGGTTTCGACCATGCTCTTAACGGTTAGTCCTGCCAGCCAGCCTGCGAAGGGCATTAAAGCCTGAAAGAGACCGAAGTGGAAGGATAACCGGAAGTTTTGTCGTTTACTCACTTCCGGCATGCAGAGCCCGCAAGCCACAGCTATGGTAAAGGCGTCCATGGCAAGTGCTACGGAGATGATTAATATTTCATAAAAAGGCATATAATTATCCGTTTTTTATGATTTATGTTCTGGTATTTCTTTGCTCCGCATCTGCCGTCAGCAGGCCGGGACATGAAACTATGATGCGCCTTACTCAACAACAGCTTCAGCCTGATTGCGGTATTTGCGGTAAATTTTGAAACCAAGCAAAGTTGAAATTACGAAAAGAACTACCGCCATAACCATGCGCAGGGAGGAGGATACTTCCACGCCGCTGCCGAACAGGGCGAAGACCATATTCTGGGGCAGGTAGCCGATTGTCGAGCCCATTATAAAGGGAAGAGCCGGAATGCTGGTCACGCCGGCCAGTATGTTTGTTATTACGTTGCTGCCCAGCGGGAAAAAGCGAATGGTCAGAGCCATATTAAAAGGGCTGCGGCTCAGAAAATCATCCACTTTCTGGATACGTGCGCCGAATCTTTTTTTAATGAAAGAGCGGCCCACCAGACGTGAATAAATAAACGCACCGGCGCAGCCAAGTCCAGTTCCGACAGTTCCGAGCAGTGTTCCGAGGCCGAAACCGTAAGCATAGCCGCCCATAAAACATATCACCTGCCGGGGAAATCCCACCGCCGAAAAGAATGCCGAAAGCCCCACATAGGTAAGTACTCCGGCCAGACCGCGAGATCGCACATGTTCATCCATCCAGTGGGTATCAAGCGCATCCGCCAATCCTGCATAGCGGATCAGGTAAACCGAAATTCCCATCACTGCCAGCATGGCCAGCCCTTTGATCAGGGCCTTTGCACTTACTTTTGATTCACTACTGACTGCGCTCATTTATTCGTCGCCGCTACGTTCTTTTATGTTGTATGAAAAGTGTCGTCCTAAAAGCCAGCGAACACCAAGCAGATCGTAGCCACCGGCAATCGCTCTATCGAGAGTTCCGTATTTTGATTCGCCTTCATGACGGGGACGGTGGTTCACTTTCATTTCTGCCACAGTGGCTCCCTGCATTTTCATAAGCGTAGGTAGAAAACGGTGCATTCCGTTAAAGCGGGGGATGGCCCGGACCATTTCAGTATCCATGATTTTCAGGGAACATCCGGTATCGCGCACAGTCTCGCTGGTCATTTTGTTACGAATGGCGTTGGCGATTTTGGATGCAATGCGTTTAATCCAGACGTCTTTGCGTTTCTGACGCCATCCGATGGCCATGGTATGCCCTTCATTATATAAATTGAGCATGGCCGGCAGATCGGCGGGGTCGTTTTGCAGGTCGGCGTCCATTGTGGCGACTCGCGGCGCACGGGCTTCATCAAATCCGGCGCAGAACGCAGCGGACTGTCCCCTGTTCTCCGCAAAGGAAATATACCGGGCTTTAGGGTAAGTTGAGGAAATATCTTTGAGCACGGCAAGGCTGTTGTCTTTGCTGCCGTCATCTACAAATATGATTTCATATGGAATATTGATGGGTTCGAGAGCCGCATCAATCTCCTGCATTAGTTTGTGTAAATTATCCTGTTCGTTGTATACAGGAATTACAAGGGAAAGTTCGTATTGGTTTGTCATATCGAGAAATGAGATAAGAAAATTTAAATAATTTGTAAATAGCTGTTGACACGAAGCGGCACCGTCTGTAGAACCTCTTTCACAGTGACGCGGGGTGGAGCAGTTTGGTAGCTCGTCGGGCTCATAACCCGAAGGTCGTAGGTTCAAATCCTGCCCCCGCAACCATCATGCTTCATATGAAGGCTCAACCTAAAGGTTGGGCCTTTTTTTATTGCCTTTTATCCACTTTTTATGCCTTTTTTGCATGTCTTTTCTCGAAATATCGTTTCATATTTGAAATGAGAGTTTTCCGAGTATGGAAAACTGAATTAATCTTTGTTCAATTCCTGAAAAACTGCAAATTTTTAGTGCATCCTGTCCGCAAAAGAAATGTCTCATAGATAAAAAAGGATCAAAATATATTTCTTACGGGAAATATTGGAGAAAAAGTTTTTTCGCAAATGAAAAAAATTAAGCCTTTATAAAAAAAATTAAATAGAAGTGAAAAAAAAGGCGTTCATTTATCGACAATGTTTATCGATTGATTTAAAGTCGCAGTCACATAAGGAAACCAGAACCAGAGGTGATTATTACTATGAAAAAATTGATTAATGATGTGGAAAACGTGGTTAAGGAACAACTCGAAGGCGTGGCTCTTGCCCACCCCGAGCTTAAAGTTAACTTTGATCCTTTCTATGTAGTGCGTAGCGATGCTCCCGTGAAAGGAAAAGTTGCCATTATTTCCGGTGGCGGTTCCGGTCATGAACCCATGCATGGCGGCTTTGTCGGTAAAGGTATGCTCGACGGAGCCTGCCCCGGTGAAGTCTTTACTTCTCCCACTCCTGACCAGATGTATGAATGCGCCAAGGCCGTAGACAGCGGAGAAGGCGTTCTTTTTATGGTGAAAAACTATACTGGTGACGTAATGAATTTTGAAGCCGCTGCCGAGCTGGTTGCGGGAGAAGGTGTCAAAGTTCAGAATATTTTGATTGATGATGACGTAGCTGTTAAGGACAGTCTTTACACTGCCGGACGCCGCGGAGTTGGAACCACAGTTCTCGCTGAAAAGATTGTCGGCGCTGCTGCCGAAGCCGGTTACGACCTTGAAAAATGCTCCGATCTCTGCCGTAAAGTTAATCAGTATGGCCGTTCTTTCGGTGTTGCTCTGACTTCCTGCACCGTTCCTGCTGCGGGCAAGCCTACTTTTGAGCTTGGTGAAGACGAAGTTGAAATGGGTATCGGTATCCACGGCGAACCCGGTATTGAGCGTATGCCTCTTAAATCTGTTGATGAAATGACCCAGTACGCCGCCGAGCAGATCATTGATGACCCCGCGTACACCCGTACCGTCCGCGAATGGAACGGCTCCGAATGGGAAGATAAAAAACTCACGGACGAGCCTTTTGCCAAAGGTGATAACGTTATCGCGTTTGTTAACAGCATGGGCGGAACCCCGGTCTCCGAGCTTTACGCTGTTTACAAAAAGCTTGATGAAGTCTGCAAAGACAAGGGCATTAAAATTGTCCGTAACCTGATAGGACCCTACATCACCTCTCTGGAAATGCAGGGTTTCTCCATCACCCTGCTTAAGGTTGATGATGAGATGCTTAAGTTCTGGGATGCTCCGGCGCAGACTCCCGGTTTTGTCCGCTAGACTTAACTTCTGTAAAAAATAAGTTTAAAATGCGCAGGCGCGGAAGCTTCCTTTCGCGTCTGCTTTCACTTTTTCTAGCGATAATCATAAGGGCTGGCGCTGTTGTACGTATATGCCCGCTGCAATTTTAAACCTGACCCAGTTTTAGATGGCGTCACCTTTCGGAGAAGAAATATGTCTATGAATAAAGCCCAGCTTATTGCCTGGTTTGGCAGATTGAACGAAGTTTATGCCGATAAGAAAGAATACCTTACTGAACTCGATGCCGCTATCGGCGATGCTGACCACGGAATCAACATGAACCGCGGTTTCGGCAAAGTTATGGAAAAGTTACCCACCGTGGAATCTAAAGACATAGGCACCATCCTCAAAACTGTGGGCATGACCCTCATGTCCAGTGTCGGCGGTGCCAGCGGCCCCCTTTACGGAACTTTCTGGATGAAGGGCGGTATGATTCTGGGCGGCAAGGAAGAATTGAGTTCTGATGATTTTGCGAAACTCATAGAAGCAGGAGTGGAAGGAATTCTTCAGCGTGGCAGGCCGGATCTCGGCGATAAGACCATGTATGATCTCTGGGCACCTGTCCTCGAAGTGGTTAAAGATAAGGCCGCAAGCGGTGATGATGTCCTTGCTATTGTGGAAGCCGCACTCCCCGTTGGTGAAAAAGCCCTTGCCGATACTATCCCCCTGCAGGCCAAGAAAGGCCGCGCCAGCTATCTGGGTGAGCGTTCCATCGGTCATCAGGACCCCGGCGCAACTTCCTCTTTTTACATGCTGGAAACACTGAAAGAAGTTTTATCTTAAAATATGAAGCCTCCGGCGGCTGGGGAGGGGAAACCTTTGCAGAAGTTTTTCCTTCCCCAGACCCCATCTTTTTCAAAACCTTTTATTAGGTTTTCGACGCTGGAGGCAGGAATCTGTGAAGATTTTTTTTACGGGTGATTTTGCGTAATTATGGGCGAAGCCCTCTTAAAAGTTTTTGAAGAGTCCAGAAAAACTTTTTCCAGAAAGTTTCTCTGGCCCTCGGAGAGCCGCCGGAGGCACTTAAATATGGTTGGATTAGTAATTGTTTCGCACAGCCAGACGCTGGCGCAGGGTGTTTTGGAACTGGCTGAGCAGATGACCCGTGGTTCCGTGGTTATGGAAGCGGCCGGCGGAATTGACGATCCCGACAATCCCATCGGTACCGATCCCATGAAAGTCATGATGGCCATTGAGTCCGTTGCAGCGCAGTCCGAAGACGGTGTGCTGATTATCATGGATCTTGGAAGCGCGTTGATGAGCGCTGAAACAGCACTCGACTTCCTGCCCGACGAGGTGAAGGAAAAAGTACTGCTTTGTTCCGCTCCCATAGTGGAAGGGACCATGGCGGCAGCTGTACAGGCTTCTGTGGGGGCTTCTTTGAAAGAGGTGAGTGCCGAGGCCGGCGCTGCTCTTAATGTAAAGATTGAGCAACTGGCACCGATTACCGGGGAGTCTGTTGCACCGGCAGTTGCTGTTGAATTGGAAGAATCTGAAGGCGAAGAAATCAGCGTAGAACTCTTGGTTCTTAACAAAATGGGTCTTCATGCCCGTCCAGCCGCGAACCTTGTTGCCGAGGCCGGTAAATTTCAATCAGCTATACGAATTCATAAAGACGGCAAAAGCGCTTCTGCTAAAAGCATCAACCAGGTGGCTCTTCTGTCAGTTAAGAATGGTGAAACCATCACCGTTATCTCTACCGGTCCTGATTCCTCGCAGGCGATTGAAGCAATTATAGCATTGCATGCTGATAATTTCGGTGAACGTGAAGAAGATGTGGTCGAAGCAATTAAGGTTGTCCCGTCTTGTCAGGTCGGCGGAGAAGGATTTGTCACCGGTGCTCCTGCATCCTCCGGTTACGCGGTCGGCCCGGTTTATGCCCATCTTGCAAGTCTGCCGGAGGTGGAGAAATCCTCGGTCTCTGATATAGAGAACGAAATTAAACGGCTCGATCAGGCAATTGATCGCGCTATTGCGGATCTTCATGATTTGCAGCGTGATACAGAGAAAACCGCGGGCAAAGCAAATGCCGCCATTTTCGAGGTGCACGGACTTATCCTCGCTGATAAGGATATGCGCGACAAAGCTGCATCAATTATTTCTGACGAAAAGGTTAATGCCGATTTTGCATGGTTGCAGGTTATTAATAACATGGCCGAGCAATACCGTGAATTGAGTGACGAGTATATGCAGGCTCGCGCTGCTGATATTATGGATTGCGGTGGGCGAGTGCTGAGAGTTCTGACCGGAGCGGAAGAACAGGGAATCACACTTGAACGTGATTCAATTATCGTAGCTCACGATCTTACTCCTTCCGATGTCGCCGGTATGGACCCGGAAAGGGTTCTCGGTATTGTTACTGAAATAGGCGGGGCTACTTCCCATGCCGCTATTCTCTCCCGCTCCATGGGGATTCCGGCTGTAATCGGCACTGGTGATTGTTTTCAGCAGATCGCTAATGGACAGATTATCGCTTTGGACGGTTTTGCCGGTACGGTCTGGACTGCTCCGGATCGGACAAAGCTGGATGAAATTTCCGTTAAGCGTGATAAATGGGTGACCGAACGCGAACAAGCCAAGGCTAAAGGCGCCGCACCAGCTAAGACCGTAGACGGAACAGAAATAATGGTAATGGGTAATATCGGTACCCCCGCTGATGCCCCCCGTGTACTGGAATACGGTGCTGAAGGAGTGGGGCTGTTCCGGACCGAATTCCTTTTTCAGGATCGTGATCAGGAACCGGATGAACAGGAGCAGTTTAAAGCTTACACTGAAGCTGCCAAGGCCATGAAAGGTAATCCGGTCATCATCCGTACGCTCGATATCGGCGGTGATAAGCCCGTAAAATATCTTGATACTCCGGTCGAGGAAAATCCTTTTCTCGGTGAACGCGGAGTCCGTTTCTGCATGGCCCGGCCGGAACTTTTTCGCACTCAGTTGCGTGCTTTGCTGCGTGCCGCCAGCGAGGAAAATATCTTGATCATGTTCCCAATGATTTCCGGGGTTGAAGAACTTGAAGGTGTGCTGGCGTTTCAGGAAGAGGTCCGCCAAGGGCTTTTATCTGAAGGCGTTAAAGTTGCTGATAAGATTAAGACCGGAATTATGATCGAAGTTCCTTCCGCTGTTGCCGAGGCTGAAAAGCTCGGAAAAATTTGCGATTTCTTCAGCATCGGTACCAACGACCTGACTCAGTATGTAATGGCTGCGGACCGTGGTAATAAATCAGTGGCCAAAATCTGCGACAGCCTTAATCCTGCTGTTTTGCGCATGGTCAAAATGACCTGTGAAGCTGCTGCTGCTAATAAAATCGAAGTCGGCATGTGCGGTGAACTGGCCGGTAATCCAAGTGCCTCCGCGCTGCTGCTGGGTCTCGGACTGGACGAACTTAGCATGAGCGGTCCTTCCATACCCGAGGTAAAGGAGGCCATTCGCGCAGTATCTATGGAAGATTGTCGCGCTTTGGCTGAAAAGGCATTGGCTGTTAAATCCGGAGACGAGGTTCGTGAATTGTTGAAATAGACTTCTTAAATTATAGATAAAAAATACCCCCGGACGATCATTGCGCTATGCAGATTGTCCGGGGGTATTTTATTTTATGTTAATGATGGAGTCTCTATTTATCCTGCTTCCAGTTCGGTTTTTTCATGGAGTTGATTAACAGCGGCAGGCCCACAAAAACCACCATGCCAGCTGCAACAAGGGCAACATACAGGGCCGGGTTGCCTACTTTTAAATTTGTGGGCGGGAAGAATCCGACAACTAAAGCAAAGCTTACGCCAATCAGACCGAGTCCCGCTACTGTGCACAGGCCGACAAGGCCGCCGGGTACTTTGTATGTTCTGGGCAGGTCGGGCCGGGTATAGCGCAGTTTTATGGCCGAAGCGTACATCAATATGTACATGACCAGATAGAGGGTTACGGTCATGGCTGAAATCATGAAGAAAGCCACGCTTACGTTATCCATAATGAAGTAAAGGCCCGCGAGCAGGCTTACAATTACGGCCTGAACCATGAGGATATTTATGGGCATACCGTTCTTGTTGGTTTTAGCAAGAATGGGCGGTAGTTCGCCCTGTGCTGCGGTATGGAGAAGTCCCCGGCTGGGACCACTGATCCATGACATAACTCCGCCGATGGCCCCGAAGGCAACGAGAAGTCCTATCACCGGAGTCATGAAACTGAGGTTGAATTTTGCGAGCAGCATTTCGAAAGCCTGCATTAGCCCTGCGGTCAAACTAATTTCGCTGGCTGGAATTACAGCTGCAACGGAAAGTGAACCAAGAGTGAAGAGCAGGAAAATTATTGCTGCTGCCAGAAACATTGATTCCGGAAATTGTTTACCAGGATCTTCCAGCTCATTTGCATGCACTGCATGGACCTCCACCCCGGCGAAAAGAAGTATGATACCGGCGAGAAAAGCGACACTACCCAGCCCGGTTATGCTGGGGAATAATCTGGCGTGAGGCAGCTCTCCGGCTGCTTTTTCCGCAATCTCGACCGCGGCTGGAACCTGCATGAATTCCAGCGGATTACCCATATTTACCCACAGCAACCCAAGTATGATGACCAGCAGCCCCGGAAGCATTGTTCCCAGCAGGACTCCGTATTTGGTTACCTTGCTGACCATATCTGTCCCGGCGAGGGTGATGAAAGTTGCGCCCCAGTAAGCGATTAGAATAACCGAACCGGTGTATATGCCGCTGTTAGCCAAAGCGGGGTCCATGAAGAGATAGGCCAGAGCCCCGGCCCCGAAGCCCAGCACTGTCGGGTACCAGACAACGTTTTGAATCCACTGTAGCCAGATTGCCGTAAAACCCCATCTGGACCCGAAAGCTGCTTTAACCCACGTGTAAACTCCGCCGGATTCCTTGGAAAAAGCCCCGCCTAGTTCTGCGGCTACCAGTGATGCAGGGATAAGGAAGATCAGAGTGGAAAAGAGGATATAAAAGATCATGGAAAGACCTTCCCGTGCCATCATGGGCAGGCCACGCAAGCTGCATACCGCAGCAACGGTCATCATTGATAGGGTGAAAACCGAAAGCTTTTTTTTCACGGAATTTGACATAGGCTTCTTTCCTTATCCTGTCTTGGTGGGGCAGGCATTATAAAAGTTAATAACACTTTAAAAAAGTAAAGGACCGGTAGGAAAATTTCAACCGAATAGAAGAGTATCCTATGCTAATTCCGTTAATTTTTAAATACTAATTGCTTTTTGGGCCAGATTCCATGCAACCGCCCACATAGTTAGACATACCGCACTGTCCAGTACCCGCCATGTGAAAGGTTTTTTAAATAATGGAGCGAGTGCCCGGCCTCCGAACCCAAGGGTATAAAACCAGACAAAGGATGCGGAGATGGCTCCCAGCCCGAAAACATAGCGTTCCATGCCTTCATACTGTCCGCTCAGCGAACCTAGCATGACAACCGTATCAAGATATACATGAGGATTGAGCAGTGTGATGGTCAGAGTCAGCAGAATAACCGGCTTTAATTCGGTTACGGTAGTTTTTTCTGTTTCAAGTTTTTCACTTTTAAATGCTGACCGGAACGATCCGAATCCATACCATGCAAGAAAAAGAGTTCCGCCCCATGCCGCAGGCTTCAGCAGCATAGGATTGGAGGCTATAAGCTGACCGGTTCCTAAGACGCCTAAGCTGATCAAGAATGCGTCACACAGCGCGCAGACCAGGCAAATACTGAGATGATGATTCTTTTTGATACTTTGTGTTAGCACAAAAGCGTTTTGTGCCCCGATAGCGATAATTAATCCTGCCCCGGTTCCAAATCCCTGAATATATGGAATAATAGATGACATGTTTTCCTCCTTGTTGTTTCTCAGGAACCTAGGGCGTTAGTTAAAATAAGTAAAATTAAATATTTTCATTTGTCATAAGTTTAACTTATACTAAGCTCATGTTCGATAATATCTTTTTGGAAGCATTGGCAGCGGTGGTGGAGGAAGGCAGTTTCGATAAGGCTGCATTAAAACTTAATATTTCACAGTCCGCAGTATCTCAGCGCATACGCAGTTTTGAAGAGCAACTCGGAAGAGTTCTTGTGGTACGCAAAACACCACCAGAACCAACTGAAGACGGACGCAAGTTAATAAAGCATTTGCACACCATAAAATTACTGGAGCATGAGCTTAAGGATTCCATGGGGCTTAATCCGAAGGGAGAATTTGTTACGCTTCCCGTGGGAGTTAATGCGGATAGCCTTGCTTATTGGTTCCTAGATGCACTTGAACCCTTTTTAAAAAAACATAAAGTGCTGCTCGATATTTATGTGGACGATGAAAATCAGACTCATGAAATGCTCCGCCGCGGTGAGGTGGTCGGCTGCATAAGTACCGGATCGAAGCCGGTTAAAGGGTGCCGCTGTGATTATCTGGCCACTTTTGATTATCTGTGCCTGAGTTCGCCGGAATATAATGATAGATGGTTCCGTGATGGTTTTAATGCCGATGCTGTCGCCTTGGCCCCTGCAGCTGTTTTTAACCGCAAAGACGAAACCCAGTCCCGAATGCTGGAGAAAGTTTTTCCCGGAGAGATCGTTAGGCATCCGATTTTTTATGTCCCTTCAACGGAATCTTTTGCAGATGTGCTTTGTCGGGGCTTGGCTTATGGCATGGTTCCAGAATTTCAGGCTCAACCGGAACTTGATTCCGGTCGTTTGATAGAGGTTGTAGAAGAGGGCAGAGTGCCTGTTTCGCTTTATTGGCATTCATGGAATGTCGAAACAAAATTACTCGATTTGATGCGCAGAGAGCTTGTTGATTTTTTTACAAAAAAATAGAAATAGATTTTATCATAGGAAAAAGTGGTCTGTTTTGATTTATTTTATTTTTTAAGTTGACATCCCTTGGGTGTAGCTGTAGTTCTTCTCTTCTCAGTGACGCGGGGTGGAGCAGTTTGGTAGCTCGTCGGGCTCATAACCCGAAGGTCGTAGGTTCAAATCCTGCCCCCGCAACCACCGAATTTTTCGGTCATGGCGGAAATTAAGGTGCGAAAGGCTAAAACTTTTAAGTGTGTGTCTTTTGTCTGAGTGTCGGAAGCTGGTGTTCAAAACCGATTTAACTTCCGATAATATTTGAAATAATTCGCATTAAGTCGTTCTTTTGATTGACAGCGGATACCGGAGCATGTAGACATGCTCTTACATTGACGCGGGGTGGAGCAGTTTGGTAGCTCGTCGGGCTCATAACCCGAAGGTCGTAGGTTCAAATCCTGCCCCCGCAACCATTATGATTCATCAAAAGCCCAACCTTAAAGGTTGGGCTTTTTTTTGTCCTTGTTCCGCCTATCTTATCTGGGTCACGCTGAAAAAGGGGCTCAAGCCCGGATAGACCATATTTCCAGCCGCGTTTTTATTCCTCGTCTACCCACACAAAACAGATTTTGTTACCTTCCCGTTTCCTTATCTCTTCATATTTACCATATTTTTTTCACTATTCAGGTTGCTTATGATATCTGCGTTAAAATTAATGTTAGTAATTCAGTGTGTTAGAGTAAGTTCTTGAGATTTTGGGATAAAACAAAAAAGTTTCAAATTAATTTATTTTGACACTAAACACAGCTGAAAAACTGTGTTAAGGGGTAGGTATCTGTCTATGACAAGTTGAGCACTGTGGTTATGGTGTTTTCAACAGTACGTATTGATTTTATTACTGTTTTTCAATTTGTAATGCGGGAAGGTAAGTTATGGTTACTGAAAGTGAACTTCGCGAAATTGAGAATGGTTTAGCTGATATTATTGATGAGGGAACTTCTGCTTCAGCTTTGGCAAAGCAGGTTGAACGCTTTAAAAACGGTTTTCCTCCCACTCGTCTTGAGCGGGCCTGTACTTTGAATGATGGCATTTACCGGATACAAGCTGATGATAAGGATGAATTGCTGGGTTGTTTTGAAGAGGCCGCTAACGAAGGTCGTTTCAGCCGTTTTGTGCCGGCTTCCGGTGCTGCAACACGAATGTTCAAGCATCTTCTGGCAAAACTGAATGGCGAAGAGCTTGCCGAAAATGAACAGGAGATGGTTCAGACTTTCATGGATTTGCTCCCGGTCTTTCCTTTTTACGAAGACCTGAAAAATGCCATGCAGAAAGGTGGGGCAAATCTGGAAGATGCTTTTGCAAACCAGGATTACAATCTCATTCTGGAATATCTGCTTACTGAAACGGGCCTTAACTACGCTTCGTTGCCTAAGGGGCTAATTCCGTTTCATAATTATGCTGATGGATACCGTACTCCCTTTGCAGAGCATATTGCCGAGTCTGAAGCGCATATCAAAGATCGTCGGGGCATGGTAAAGTTGCATTTTACTGTCTCTCCGGAACATGAACAGAATATTCGAGAACATGTTGAAGAAGTTCTCGCGCAGTTTCCTGACAGCCGTTTTGATATTGAATTTTCTCAGCAGAGCAAAAGTTCCGATACTGTCGCAGTGGATATGAATAACGAGGTCTTTCGTACCGGTTCAGGTAAAATTCTGTTCAGGCCTGCCGGTCACGGTGCTTTGTTGGACAATCTGCACAAGCTGCGCGGTGATCTGGTTTTCGTGAAAAACATTGATAATGTAGTTCCTGACACCGCAAAGGATACTACTCTCGAATACAAAAAACTGCTCGGGGGACTGCTGGTCAAGATTCAAGAGCAGGTCTTTGAATGTCTCAACATGCTCGAAAATCATAATTGCAGTGAGTTTGAAGTAGCCGCAGTCTCTATATTTGCAATCTCCCATTTGTCCATACATTTGCCGGATGATTTCGGACAGATGAGCCTTGAGGAGAAGATCAGCCTGTTGAGGGTCAGGTTATCCAAGCCGATTCGAGTTTGCGGAATGGTAAAGAACGAGGGCGAACCCGGAGGTGGACCTTTCTGGGTTAAAGGTCCGGGCGGTTCTGTTACTCCTCAGATAGTAGAAAAGAGTCAGGTTGATATGAATGACGTCGATCAGGTTGATATTGTGAAGTCAGCCACCCATTTCAACCCTGTCGATCTTGTTTGCGGAATGAGGAACCACCGGGGCGAGTGGTATGCGCTCAAAAATTTTACTGATCCTGATACCGGATTCATTTCCGTAAAATCCCGGAACGGTCGTAAGCTTAAAGCTATGGAGCTCCCGGGCTTGTGGAATGGATCTATGGCCGACTGGATTACTTTTTTTGTGGAAGTACCGCTAAGTACTTTTTCGCCAGTGAAAACAGTAAATGACCTTTTGAAGGAAGAGCATCGTTACTAATAAATAATTATAACTTAATTTTGGAAATAGGTTGTTCACGTCATCGGCATGGACAGCCTTTTTTTTGCTGTAGTCGAAATGTTCAGGTGAAAGCGGTACTATAAAGCCAGTTTTGCTTTTCTTGTGTTGCGGCATTGTAAGTTTTTGTGTTATCGTCTGATATGCTTGATAAAATCATTTAAGTCATAACTTAAAATTCCTTTCTGAGCGGGGATAGGAGAATGAAAGAAATACTGAACATGAGGAAATTTGTCGCACCGGAACTGGTGTTCGGGGTAGGTTCTTCAAAGCTTGCAGGCCAGTATGCAGAGAATTTTGGAGTAAGCAGGGCATTAATCGTTACTGATAAGGGCATAGTTAAGTGCAGCTGGGTTAAATCCGTGCAAAACAGTCTTGAAGATTGCGGCATTGATACTTTTGTATTTAGCGATGTTTCAGAAAATCCTCGGGATGTGGAAGTTATGCGAGGAGCAGAATTTTATCAGGAGAATAAATGTGACTGTATAATCGCGGTTGGCGGAGGTAGTCCCATGGACTGTGCCAAGGGGATTGGCATAGTTATCACCAACAATTCACATATCCTAAATTTCGAAGGTGTGGACATGGTTGGGGTTCCGGGACCTCCTCTTATCTGTGTTCCGTCTACAGCCGGTAGTTCCGCTGATGTTTCCCAGTTCGCAATTATTACTGATACTGATCGTAACGTTAAAATAAGCATAGTCAGCAAAGCCATGGTCCCTGATGCCGCTTTGATCGATCCGGAACTTACCTCCACCATGAGTGCTCAACTATCCGCAGCTACCGGTATGGACGCCCTGACCCATGCCATCGAAGCATATGTTTCAAATGCAAACTCAGCACTTACCGATCTCCTAGCTCTTGACGCTATAGAGCTTGTTTCCGGCAGTCTGGCCGGAGTCATCAAGGACCCCAAAAATATTGAATTGCGTGGACGGGTTATGCTTGGGTCTATGGAAGCCGGTCTTGCTTTTTCCAACGCCATTCTCGGCGCTGTTCATGCTATGGCTCACAGTCTTGGGGGATTCCTTGACCTGCCTCATGGCGAGTGTAATGCTATTCTATTGCCATATGTTATAAAAGCTAATTTTTCTTCCTCAGTTCAAAGGTATTGTAATGTTGCCCAGAAACTGGGAGTTGATATAGCCGGAAAAAGCGACGATCAGATATGTGAAGAACTAGTTGAAGCCGTGATCGCCCTTCGTAAGGCCACTGGTATTACTAAATCACTTGCGGATTTCGGTCTGAACCGTGAAGATATTCCTAAGCTTGCTGAGATGGCTCTGAAAGATGCCTGTATGGTAACCAATCCGGTTGAATTAACACAGGAAGAAATTGAGAAAATTTATGAAGCGGCGCTCTAAGACATCCACCAGCGAAAATGAAAATGTCCGTAATAAGCTTATTGGGCTTGGGGAAACCTCCATGCGCAAAAGCTATTATCCGGAACTCCGTGAAAGGATAAACGAACTGGAGCGCTTTAGGGCACTGGTGGAGAACGCAAACGACGCTCTCTTTGTGCTTGATGTTTATTCATGGAGTTTCGCGGATGTTAACAAGACTGCGCTTAAAAAAACGAATTACACCCGGGAAGGATTATTAGACAGTCCGCCTGAACTGGTTTTTCCTGAAGAGACCTGTTTTTTACTCCATGAAGTGTTGATTGATGATGATGTTTATTCGTCATGGGATAAGGAAGATGTCTCCATGACGGATCTGCTGGGCAAGGAAGGTGTGCGCATCCCTGTGGAGATGACGCTACGCGTGCATTACGTGGGCGGCAGACTCTACATCGTTATGGTCGCTCGTGATGTGCGTCGCAGATTGGCAGATCAGCGGGAACTTCGTCGTACTCGCAATTATTTGGCCAATGTTATTGATTCCATGCATTCCGTGCTGGTGGGAGTAGATGAAAGGGCACACGTTGTTCTCTGGAACGATTACGCACATAAGGAGAGCGGCGTACCGGCAGAAAAGGCCGAAGGATGTTTTGTTTATGATATTATGCCGGAACTGCGGCGGTTTGAGCATCTTATCTCCGCGACGATAAAGGGAGATAAGCCCGGGGGAACAGAAATTTTTCATGTGGACCGGGACGGAGTGACTGTTTTTTTTGAAATTGTTGTTTTTCCGTTCAATGGTGAAGAGGCCGGTGTTGTCATACGCATAGATGATATTACTGCCCGTACTCGTATGGAAGAGGTCATGGTCCAGACCGAAAAGATGATGACTGTTGGCGGACTTGCTGCGGGAATGGCGCACGAAATCAATAATCCTCTCGGCGGTATCCTTCAGGGGGTTCAAAATATTCAGCGCAGGATATCAGGCGATTTACCCAAAAACCATGAAGTCGCGCGCGAGCTGGGAGTTCCTTTCGAGGCAATTCAGGAATACTGTATGAAAAGAGGGGTTCTTCCCAAGCTTGAATCGGTGCGGGAGATGGGTGAAAGATCTGCGCGTATTGTTTCAAACATGCTTCAGTTCAGCCGTCAATCGGGCGGGGAAAGGGTTTGCTCAGACATAAAAGGCATAGTGGAAACCGCCATAGATCTTTCTTTTAGCGGTTATGATTTTTATAGCCAATCCGGAAGCGGCGGGTTTGAAATTGTACGCGAATTTGGGGATGTTACACCCTGCCTGCTATGTTCACCTTCAGAAATTGAACAGGTACTGATTAATCTTCTTAAAAATTCTGTTCAGGCGATTTTAGCCGATCAGAAAATGAACGAAGACCGTGTTGCCCGAATTATTGTCCGGTTACTCTCGGAAGGTGACTTTGTGCGCCTCGAGATTGAAGATAATGGGCCGGGTATGGATGCAAAAACCCGTAAAATGGCTCTGGAGCCTTTTTTCACTACAAAACCTGCCGGAGAGGGAACCGGGCTTGGACTTTTTGTCTCCTATTTCATCATAACTCAGAAACACGGCGGAACTTTTGATATTGAAACAAGTCCCGGCAACGGCATGAAGGTTGTAATCAGGATTCCGGCCAGATGTTGACCCTGATTGGATTGTGATCCAGAGGGCTACATGGATTTTTCAATTGCATCGGCCCTGTTTTCCATTTTTGAGGCTATCTCCTCTAATATTTCGCTTCCTGCTGCGATAGATTTAAGCTTGTTCTGATCATTTACAACCCTGCGGAAAACCCAGCGGGCGATGTAAAAAGAGTCGTCTGGTTCATCGCAATCTCCGGCGCAATATGTCTTAATCTTTTCGGTGATACCAGTTTTAATTTTTTCACGTATGGTAATGGCTTCCTTAAGTAATTTTCCGGAATGAGAGGCCTGTTTGTGTGCTTGTTCTGAATTTGAATTGCGAGATTTATCCAGATCCAGCTGGAATATGCCGTTGGCGGAATCTACCCTTTTTTGTGCTTTTGTGAAGCTGTCAAGCGCCTGAATCAGATCCTGATTATCAGAAATAGCTTTGAGTACTTTAGCTACATGGCGTATAGGCTGTGCGCTTACTCTGAACATTTCCGCTCTCTGGGAACGGGTAAGTTCCCGGACTGAAAAAGTATCGCCTTCCACAAATTTCCGCTCGGCGAGGATTCCCTTTTCCTCGATCAGGTCAAGGATTGGGCCGACTTCGGATTTGGATAATTCCTCAATTTTACCGGGTGCAAGCAGGTAGGACCAGATGGATTTCCGGGCAGCGACAAGAGTCCCGGCTTCCGGCATCAGTCCTCGCAGATTCAGGCCGAAATGCATATTCACGCCTTTGAATGACGCTGAGCTGAATGCCTGCTCTGCTTTATAGGGCAGGGAGTGGGCTGGATGATAGCAGTCGGCTACGTACTGGGCCAGGTTATCGAGAAAAACTTCAGTGATGATGCTTTCTTTTATTTTATCAACAGCCTTTTCCAGCGGAGCCGGAGCTGTCTGGTTCGCTTTTTCTGCCGGAGCTTGTTCCTTTTTATCTTTTATTACGGTTTCTTTTTTATCAGTTCCGTTTGATATCAGGGAAGGAATGGGCTTTAATTCTGATTCTGCAATTTTATCGGAAACAGGTCTTTTGCCGCTTGAGCCGCTTTTATTGACCCATGCCGGGGCTTCAACTTTTACTTCGTTATTATCGCCTAGATCATTTTTTACATAAAAAAACAGAGCGGTTGCTGAGATAACAAATACAGCGGCAAAAATTAGTGCGGGAACTTTAAATTTATTCATGTGTTGCTCCAGTTACTTACCAGTGGCGGTTCCATGCAAATTTTACAGTGTTGGTTGGGCAGCAGATGCCGGAATTAGGTTTCATGGCCACAAAGTAAACCGCACCCTTTGCTGCCTGCCGGGCTATACGCCTGATTTTTGAGAATAATTCAAGTTGCTCTACCATCTCCGGGACGGAGATAGTTCCTATCCCACCGGCTGAGAGCAGCTTTTCTTTCAGGTCGTGATAAGCTGATAACATGTCATGTATCATGTTGTCGATTTGACAGAATTCCTCAGAACATGGATTTTCTGTAACGTTCAGGACGCCAATGCATGAATTCTGAAAGACTGTGACCATATCGGCGTCAGAGCCAAGTTTTTCAAGAGCTGGCTTAATTCTTTTCTTTTCCAGTGATGCACAGAGCGCCCCGGCAGTGCGGAAATACTGCAGTACGCGAAGGGCCGTGGCCACTTGCTGGCCCTGCGATTCTGTAAGCGGGCGAGATTGAAGTTTGGCGCAAAAAGCGCGTGATGCTTCGATGAGATTGTCCTGAGCTTCTTTATCCGTAGGCAGTGCGCCGTAGCTGAAATTTGAATTCAGTCCTTTACGCACAATTCTGCTGGTTAAAGCTCTGATGCGTTCCAGTTCAAGAGTCAGGGCATCAAGTGCCAGAACCGGGGTGCCGACTACGTTGTTGTCCAAATATTTGGGGCGGCCTTTTTCGTCTGCCGAAGAGGCGAATCTTTTTTCAATGAAAGAAACCAGCTTGCCTGTGAACGGCCAGAGTATCAGAACTCCAAGACAGTTGAAAACAGTATGGAACAGGGCAAGGACGATGGCCGGATCATGTCCTAAATTCAGCAGTTCCATGCAGAAAACGATAAATTTAATCAATACCGGGAGTATAATTAGAGCCACTATGGCCGTGATCATATTAAATATGATGTGGCCGGCGGCGACTTTCTTGGCGTTTATAGTTGCCCCGATTACAGAAAGGGCGGCTGTGGAGGTTGTGCCTATGTTGGTTCCTATCACTGCGGCAGCTCCTTGGTTGAGGTCCAGCAGGCCGCTTACTGTGGCAGTCAGGACAAGAGCCATCGCGGCACTGGAGCTTTGCATGAGCAGAGTCAGGGTCAGTCCTATCCCGATGAAAATAGGAATGGAGAATGCGCCCATGGCGGCAAATGATGAGAGATCAATGGAGGATTCTATCCCCTTGAAGGACATTTGCAGGGTGGATATTCCCATAAGGAAAAGTCCGAATCCGGCAAATGCGTCTCCGAAGAATGCACGGCGGTTAGTCGGTCCGCTAAGGCGCATAATAGCACCCAGCGCGATAACAGGCAGTGCAAATGCTTTCAGGTTAACGCTGAATCCTACTGCGGCGACAATCCAGCCGGTAACCGTGGTGCCTATGTTACTCCCGTAAATTACCCCGATGGATTGGGGTAGAGTGATAAGACCGGCATTTACAAACCCGATAACCGCTACAGTTACCGCGCTCGAAGATTGCACCAGCGCGGTGATCAGGAAGCCGGAAAAAAGGCCGCGGCCCGGACTTTTTGTCCATTCTCCAAGAATTCTTTTCAGCGATTTACCGGTAGAGAGCTTCAACCCTGTGGTCATCATACGCATTCCGATCAAAAAAAGACCCAGTCCGCCGAAAAGATTTCCAAATAATGCTAAATTCATATAATATACTTAATTAGATTGTTGAAATTAAGAGAAAAAGTATGATGTGATCTTCTCTTTTGCTTAGGTAAAAATCAAGGTAAAGCTAAGGGGAAATATAATAACTTTTTTTGTGACAAAAAAGCTCGTTATCTTGGATAGTGGGAGATTTTTAGTTTACCGATAAATCAGCGTCCGGTACGCTACTATAAAAAAGACAGAAACTAACGTGGATTATCCACGCTTCGTTCCTGTCTTTATTATTGATCCGTGTTTCCGGTATATTCCCGGCACATTTTTGGGCCTGTGTGATTATTCAGGCTGGATTTTAATATCCATCTTATCCATGGCTTCGATGATTTTGTCGCTGATATCAGCTGATTCATCATAGCTGATGGCTGCTTCGGTGCCGAGGATTACAGAGTAACCGTTGGCTTTGCGGTACTCATCAACGGCTTTGGTGAAGGCGGACTGGAGAGCTTCGACGATGCGGTTCTGTTCAGCACCCATTTTGGTCTGGTATTCGCCGAGGGCTTCCTGAAATTTGCGAGTGTTTGCTTCGGTATTGTTGCCGGCGAGGCTTTTTTGCATTTCGGCAAATTTAGTCTTAAATTCCTCGCTTGATTTTTTGAGGTATTCCATGCCCTTATTTCCGGCTTTGCACTCTTTGAATACTTTATTACTATCAACAAAGCCGACTTTGGAATTAGAATCTGATTGCTGCTGGCATCCTGCAACAAAGGCAACTAGAGCAATGATCACTGCTAATTTAAGCATGTTCTTGAACATTTTAATCTCCATTTAGTTAAAATTATTTTCATTTAGAGTTAATCGGTATAAACTTGGAAGCGCGTCATGTAAAATAAAAAAAAGATTATAGTCAAATTATGCTAGAATGAAATTAAAATTTTGTACATTTGCGAAAATTATGTTAGAAATATTTTCGGAAATGAACATTGGATTGTGGTGGATCCGAACTTTTCCTATCAATTGGGGACAGTAAAAATTTTACCCAAATAAAATATTGAGGACATGATCATGAAAACCAAGGTTGTTGCCACGCTCGGCCCGGGGTCCAGTAATGTTGAGACCATTACTAAAATGGTTCAGAACGGAGTAAGAGTGCTCCGTCTGAATTTTTCACACTCAGATGCGGAAAGCTTTAAGCCCGTCATTGCTATGATTCGTCAGGTTGAGAAGGACCTTGCCATACCTCTTACTGTTATGGGGGACCTGTGCGGCCCGAAAATCAGAGTAGGTGTTATAGCCGGTGCTCCTCATGATATTGAGTCCCGCGCTTATGTATATCTTGGACTTCCTGATGTGGCGGACAAGGCAGAAGATCTTCCTTTTATTCCCCTTGACCAGCCTGAATTGCTGCAGGGACTTGAAGATGGAATGGAAGTTTCGCTCAGTGATGGAATGCTTCAGTTTTTCGTAACCGAAACTATTGAGAAAAATAAACTATATAAACTTCAGGCTCAGAATGCGGGTCTGCTGGCTTCCAAAAAGGGTATCACTTTTCCGGGCAAGCATATCGCGCTGCCGGCTTTTACCGAGAAAGATAAAGTTGATCTGGCCGGATGCATCGAAATCGGTGTTGATGCCATTGCGATGTCATTTGTCCAGACTGCACAGGATGTAGAAGATGTGCTTGCGGCAATGAATAAACACGGTGTCGTGTTGCCCATCATCGCTAAAATTGAACGGCAGAACGCGGTAGATAATATTGAATCCATTCTGGAAGTTGCCAGCGGTATTATGGTTGCCCGCGGCGACCTCGGGCTTGAGTGCAAGCTCTCTACCGTTCCGGTTATCCAGAAAAAACTTATCCGTGCTGCCCGGCATGCTCAGAAGCCGGTAATTGTCGCCACTCAGATGATGCTCTCCATGGTTAAGAACCCTATCCCAACCCGTGCGGAAGCAAATGACGTTGCGAATGCGATCATGGACGGCGCGGACTGCTGTATGCTTTCCGAGGAGACCGCCATCGGTGCCTATCCGGCTGAAGCTGTGGGCTTTATTAAAGAAATTGCGGAAGGAACAGAGCCATATTACATCGCCCGCATCAAAGGTCCCTACAAACCTGCGGATGAGCTTGTTCCGAATCCCGTAAAGTATTTGAGTTACTCCGCATGTCTGCTGGCTAAGAACATTGATAGCCCGGCTATCATCTGTCATTCTTCCAGCGGCTCATCTGCACGCCTTATGTGCAGTCGCAGACCACAGCAGCCTGTTTATTGCCTGACTCCGGATAAGAGCGTTCCCGCGTATCTTAATTTCTTCTGGGGTATTATTCCAATTGCGACGGAATCAAAGCTTACCAATCACAGGGACCGTCTTGTTGAATTCCTTGAAGCTGAAGAAAAGTTTGAAAAAGGTGAGGGTTTCGTTTTGGTTTCCGGTCAGCCCACTCCCGGACAGACTATGCCTAAAACTAATGAAGTTAAGCTGTACTACAAGTAGCCTTAACAATATAAAGAAAATGAAAACTCCCGGTTCCGTATGGTGCCGGGAGTTTTTTTAATCACTGATTTTGTCACGGATAAGTCCGTAAAAAGAAGTGAGTTCAGATTGAAATTTCCAGCCGAGGTGCGTCATGCAGGTGCTGCATCCGGCAATCTGCCATGTGTGCCCAGGGAACCATGTAAACTCGCTGGAGGACCGTCCGCTGCTGATGCAGCCCTGTGCGCTTGAAAAGCATCTTATCTGAAATACATATCCGTGCGGATTAAAAAAAGAATGCTCGTGCTTGTTGTTGATTTTTACCGCAGATGAGCTGTCCGTTATCTCTGCCCCGCAGGATCGGCAGGTTATTTTTTTCTTGAAATCATGAAGTGAATCCTGATCTTTGACCTCGTGATCGTATATCGGATTTGAAGGGGATGATTTTAGGAGTGAGTAGGGCGTAGTGCTGGAGCTTATTTGCATAGCCCAGCATAACTTGCTCTCAAATGGAGTGCAAAGAAAAAGGCTGCTTTCATGTGAAAGCAGCCTTTGCATATTCTGGCTCCCCGGGAGGGACTTGAACCCCCAACCTAGTGATTAACAGTCACCCGCTCTGCCGATTGAGCCACCGAGGAATATTTGAGTGTTGTGCGGTTTCCCGCTGCAACGAAGATTGGTTTACGGATTTGTGTCCAAGTTGTCAAACATTATATGAATTTTAATTAATTTTATTTTTATTTCCGGCAAAAATGGTTTGACCGGATTCTTAGGTAACTGCTTAAGGTAGCTTTAACCGTAAATTTATTAAAGAAAAAGGCTGCTTTCATGTGAAAGCAGCCTTTGCATATTCTGGCTCCCCGGGAGGGACTTGAACCCCCAACCTAGTGATTAACAGTCACCCGCTCTGCCGATTGAGCCACCGAGGAATATTTGGGTGTTGTGCGGTTTCCCGCTGCAACGAAGATGGTTTTTACGAATTTGTTGTCCCTATGTCAAATATTATCTTTAATTTAATTTAAAAATTATTTAGACTTTTTCTTGTTCAAAGAGAGCAGGACGCGGGAATGATGTTTTTGGGACGCTTTTTCGGTCTATTTCGAAAAACTTTTCTGAGCGGTAGCCGTTATTTTTTTCAGGGTATATATATTTAATGTTGTAAAAGAATTATCTTAATAATTTTCATTGCAGGGAATACGGTAGTCATAAGCAAAAGAAAAAGGCTGCCTTCATGTGAAAGCAGCCTTTGCATATTCTGGCTCCCCGGGAGGGACTTGAACCCCCAACCTAGTGATTAACAGTCACCCGCTCTGCCGATTGAGCCACCGAGGAATATTTGGGTGTTGTGCGGTTTCCCGCTGCAACGAAGATGGTTTCTACGGATTTGGAGCGCACTTGTCAAACACTTTTTTTAAAAAAATTTTATGAGCGAAAGTGAACTATTTAAAGATGTACTTTCTTGACGACAAAGGGTAATTAGCTTAGGCAATCAACGGATCTTGTGTTTATCTAGACTTTATTCGGTTACGGAGAATTAATAACTTGAGTGGCAAGAAGAAAAAGCAAATAAAGCTGGCAACCAAATCAGAGCATGTGCAGTCATTTATGCCCATGCTTGAGGCTCTGCAAGCTCAGAACGAACTCAATCAGGTTCTGAAGAATCGTGTGGAAAAAGCCTGCGGCCTTCTCGACGAGGGTGTACCGCTTTACCCTAACGACTTCAGTAAAGATACAGAAGTCTCGGAAATCTGGGACAATTACGACAACCTCGGAGGCGAAGAGCTGGAAGCTCTGGGCAAGAAGTTTAAGCTTGCCGGCAGGGTTATTACCCACAGGTCCTTCGGTAAGGTTGCATTCTTTCATCTTCAGGATCCGACCGGCAGGATTCAGGTGTATGTAGCAAGGGATGACCTTGGCGCAGACCTGTACAAAATTTTCAAGAAATTCGATATCGGCGATATTGTCGGGGTTGAAGGTGAGCTTTTCAGAACTAAAACTGATGAACTGACTCTCAAGGCCGACAAAGTAGACCTGATTACTAAATCCATGCGTCCTCTCCCCGAGAAGTATCATGGACTTAAGGATGTTGAGACCAGATATCGCCAGCGTTACGTTGACCTCATCGTCACACCGCGGGCACGTGAGATATTTCAAAAACGGACCTTGATCGTAAGAGCCCTCCGTAATTATCTGGACTCCAAGGGATTCATGGAAGTGGAAACACCCATGATGCATCCTATCGCAGGCGGCGCCGCGGCTCGTCCTTTCATCACCCACCACAACGCCCTTGATATGCAGCTCTACATGCGCATTGCGCCGGAGCTTTATCTCAAACGTCTGCTGGTCGGCGGTTTCGAGAAAGTTTATGAGATCAACCGCAACTTCCGTAACGAGGGTATTTCGGTCCGGCATAACCCGGAATTCACTATGCTTGAATTCTACTGGGCCTATGCCAATTTTGAAAACCTTATGGACCTGACCGAGGAGATGATTTCTTCCGTCTGTCAGGCTGTTAACGGAAAAACCGTCATTGAGTATCAGGACGAAACAATCGATCTTACACCCGGAGCGTGGCACCGTATGGCTTTCCACGAATCTCTGGAAAAGGTCGGCGGAGTTTCTCCTGAAATATACAATGATTATGATAAATGTAAGGAACTGGTTAAGAAGATCGGTGAAAAGGCTGTCGAGGGTGAAAAACTCGGTAAGCTGCAGGCCAAGCTTTTTGATCATTTGGTTGAACCTAATCTGATCCAGCCTCACTTCATTTATCACTACCCGACTGATATTTCTCCTCTTTCTAGAAGAAATGAAGATAATCCGGATATTACGGACCGCTTTGAGCTGTTTATTTACGGTCGTGAACTGGCAAACGCCTTTTCGGAATTGAATGACCCCGTGGACCAGCGTTGCAGGTTTATGGAGCAGGTCGCTGAAAAGGACGCCGGTGACGACGAGGCCCATAACATGGACGAGGACTATGTCCGCGCCCTTGAATACGGTATGCCTCCGGCAGCAGGTCAGGGGATTGGTATCGACCGGTTGGTTATGCTGTTGACCGACAGTGCCTCCATCCGGGAAGTTATTCTTTTCCCTCTCCTTAGAACCGAAGGCGCTTCCGGCACTGGTGGCTCATGAAGTTTGAACTCTTCGTCGCACTGAGGTATCTGTTTACCCTGAGAAAAAATAATTTTATCTCGGTAATCTCTCTCTTTGCCGTATGTGGAGTAGCTTTAGGCGTTGCAGCCCTGATTGTGGTGATCGGGGTTATGAACGGTTTTTCTACCGATCTTCGTGATAAGATTCTCGGAGTAAACGCCCATATCATAGTGACCGCTTATGACGGCACTCTTGAGAATTATCACCATATGACAGACAAAATTGAACAGATTCCGGGCGTTACAGGTGTAACGCCCTTTATCTATTCCGAGGTAATGCTTTCAAGTGAAGGCGGCGTTAAAGGAGTAGTGCTCAGAGGCGTGGATTCTGATACCGCCAAGGGTGTGCTCAGCTTGCCGGGAGACATGGTTTCCGGAAGTGTGGATAGTCTGTCAGCCAAAGGTAAAATTTCTGAAATCGTAATAGGCAACCAGCTTGCAAAACGTCTGGGACTGGTCATAGGTGATACTGTCAATCTGCTTTCACCTTCAGGAACCCGCACCGCGGCAGGTTTTACGCCGAAAGTTAGGGTCTTTAAGGTCGGTGGAATTTTCCGTACAGGTATGTATGAATATGATTCTTCTTTGGCCTATATAAGCAATACAGCCGCGCAGAGACTGCTCGGGTTTAAGCGGGATTTTGTCTCCGGTCTTGAAATTAGGCTTGCTGACGTATATGCAGTTGATAAGATAGACAAACTGCTGGATAAAGAGCTTGCCGGGTATCCGGTGCAAATCAGGAATTGGCAGGAAATGAATGCCAACCTTTTTGCGGCGCTTAAGCTTGAAAAAACCGCTATGTTTATCATCCTGGCTATGATTGTTATGGTCGGTTCGTTCAGTATTATTACTACATTGGTGATGCTGGTTATGCAAAAAACCAAAGATATCGCGGTGCTGATGTCGATGGGGGCAACGTCAGGTAGTATTAGAAGAATTTTTATGTTGCAGGGCACTTTGATCGGACTTATCGGGACCAGTCTCGGGTATCTGATCGGCGTTCCCGTGGCGTTGTTGCTGAAGAAATATCAGTTTATTAAATTGCCCAGCAACGTCTACCCGGTGGACTATTTGCCCATTCGGATGGATTGGATGGATTTGACAATAATCGGTGTGGCGGCTTTCCTGCTCTGTTTTCTTGCGACTTTGTATCCGGCAAGGCAGGCGGCCGCACTGGAACCGGCACAGGCTTTAAGGTATGAGTAATTTGCTTTACGAACTTAATGATATCGTAAAAGAATACGAAGGACCGACAGAGACTGTGCGGATTCTGGATCACGTCAACCTGAAAGTTGATACAGGAGAGTCCCTTGCCATTCTTGGGGCGTCCGGGTCCGGTAAAACAACATTACTGCATATTCTCGGTACTCTCGATGCCGTTTCAGGCGGAGATATCCGGTTTGCGGGAATGAATATTAATGATATGACACCTGAAAAGCGAGCCGAAGTCAGAAACAGGGAAATCGGTTTTGTTTTTCAGTTTCACCACCTTCTTCCGGAGTTTACTACTCTGGAGAATGTTGCGCTTCCTGCGATGATGGCAGGCAAAAGTCAGGGGAAAGCCTCTGATATGGCCCGTGAAGCCCTTGAGCTGGTTGGGTTGCAGAACAGGATAGATCACAGGGTGACAACCCTGTCCGGCGGAGAAAGGCAGAGGGCCGCTATTGCGCGAGCCATTCTGCTTAAGCCAAAAGTCCTTCTTGCAGACGAGCCTACCGGTAATTTGGATGAGAAGACAGGGAAAATGGTCGGAGAAATGCTGGCTTCCCTTAATGAAGAGCTTGGAATGACGCTCATAGTTGTTACACACAACATGGACCTTGCCGGTGTTATGCGACGCCGACTTGAGTTGCGTTCCGGAGAACTGTATGCCCAGAACTAGAATTCTGCTTTTACTGATTGCGGCAACTCTTGCTGTCCTGATTCATTTCGGAGCAGGCAAGGCACAGGCAGAGGATGCCTCCAGTGTTATTATTGCCGTACTTCCCTTTGAAGTTAATGCTGATGCTGATACCCAATATCTTAAGGACAGTTTACCCACTCTTCTTTCCGACAGATTGCGCGAGGCTGGATTCCGAGTAGTCGATCAGAAAAAAGTTTCACAACTGGTTGATGAGCAGGGATTTGAATACCTGAATATTCAGGCAGCAAAAGATATGGCTCTTCTTGCAGGAGCCGGATATTCCATATACGGAAGTTTCAGCCAGATCGGAGAAGATCTTAGTCTGGATGTTCGTCTTGTGGAAGCGTTCGGCATGAAACCTGCGGTTCCGCTTTTTGTTTCCAAGAAGGGTTTAATCAACCTGTTGCCTGCTGTGGATGAGCTGGTTTCGAAAGTGAAACTTGAGTTGCTCAGTCAGGACAAAATTGCGGAAGTTGAAGTCCGTGGATGCAGGGTGCTTGATAAGGATGTTATCCTTATGCGCACAAATATCAAAACTGGTGATATTTATACTCCCTCCAAAATTAATGCAGATCTGAAAAATATTTACGCTCTCGGTTACTTTGACGATGTAAAAGTTAAGGTTTCCGACATGCCCGGCGGCAAAAAAATTATCTTTGATGTAAAGGAAAGGCCGCGCATTCAGGCTATTTCTATTAAAGGTGAAGATGCCATTGACGCAGATGATATTCTGGCGGCGGTTAATACCAAAAAAGGCGCAGTCCTTAACCCGAAAGTTCTTTCCGACGATTTGAACACCCTGCGCGAAATGTATCGCAAGGAAGGGTATTACAACGCCAAAATTGATTACAATGTAGATGGTGACGGTGCTCAGGCCCGTTTGAATATCAATGTTGATGAAGGCAAGAAACTTTATATTGAAAGCATTAAAATTGAAGGGGCCAAGCAGCTTGATCCTGATGATGTCAAAAGTCAGCTGGCTTTGACGGAACGGGGCTGGCTATCATGGTTTACCAAGACCGGCGTACTCAAGGAAGAGCTGCTTGAACGAGATGCAGCCGCAATTCTTGCTTACTACGGTAACCGCGGCTTTATTGATGCAAAAGTAGGCGAGCCTGAAATTGACATCAAGGAAGACGGCATCTACGTCACTTTCAAGGTCTCTGAGGGTGACCGCTACAAGGTCGGTAAAGTTAGTTTTCAAGGTGATCTGATAGTCAAGAAATCGAGATTGCGTGAACTCATCACTGCCGACGACATGGCTGAGGGAGGCGAGTATCTTGATCGCTCTGTCCTGCGTGAAGACATGAAGGCCATTTCCGATTTTTATTCCAACTACGGCTATGCTTATGCCGAGGCAAACATTAAGTTTGACCAGAATAAGGAAGACAAAACCGTTGATATCACTTTTATTATTTCAAAACGTCAAAAAGTGCATATCCGCCGGGTTATCATAGAAGGTAACTCCAAGACTCGGAATAACGTCATTATGCGTGAAATGCGCCTGACTGACGGTGATCAGTTTAGTGGTTCCAAACTGCAGCGTTCCATTGTCCGCCTGAATAAGCTCGATTTCTTCAGTGAAGTTGATATTGAACCTGTTCCTACCGGCGATCCCGGTGAAATGGACTTGAAGGTTAAGGTTAAAGATAAAAACACCGGTATGGTCAGCGGTGGTATCGGTTACTCCACATCTGACAGTGTTTTTGTCTCAGCCAAGATTACTGAACGCAACCTCTTCGGACGTGGGTGGGAATTCGGTCTTAACGGCGGTTGGAGTTCCAAGACCATCAGTTACGGTCTGGAGTTCTACAATCCCCGTATCAATGACACCCGCTGGGGTGGTGGTTTCAACACCTACTGGCGTACGGACGATTTCACCGATTACGACAAGCAGACAATCGGTGGTGTAGTTTCCGCAGGATATCCGCTTGGCGAGTATACTCACTTCTACACAAACTACCGTCTGGATAACTATTACATATCGGAAGTCTCGGATACTGCCGCTAAATCCATCAAGGATATCAAAGGGTTTAACTGGTCCAGTGTTGTCACTGCCGGTGTGAAGCGTGATACTACCAACAAAGCCTTTAACCCTTCATCCGGTACTGTTAATAACTTTGTAGTGGAAATGGGTGGCGGTATCCTTATGGGTGACGACTCCTATGTAAAATATACTTACGACTCCAACTACTTTACCCCTGTGTTCTGGGATTTGGTTTTCCACTGGAAGGGTAGTGCCGGATTCATTCATGATAACTTCGGAGACGGCGACATGCCTGTCTTTGAAAGATTTTATCTTGGCGGCATCAACAATGTTCGCGGTTATGACAGTCGTGAAATTTCACCCCGCGATCCTGATTCAAATGACAGGATCGGTGGTAACAAGATGCTCTACATGAACTTTGAACTTCTGTTCCCCATCAGCGAAGAGCTTGGCCTTGTGGGTGTTGGGTTCTTTGATATCGGTAATGCTTGGGATGACGGACAGAACTTCTTCTACGACACTAAGCAGGAAGACGGTAAAGAGCTCTTCCTCGGCATGTATAAGAGTATCGGTGCAGGAATTCGCTGGTTCTCACCGATGGGTCCGATCCGGGTAGAATACGGTTACGGTCTTGATAAGCTGGAAGATAGCGCCAGACATAAAATTGAGTTCTCAATGGGACAGTTCTTCTAGCAGAATTTGACATATTAATGTAAATAAGGGCATGCCGAAGTTCGGCATGCCTTTTCGACTGATTATAAGATTGGAATAATAAGGAGTAATTTTAAATGCGTAGAATTCTTTTAGCAGTACTGGTACTTGTTTTTGCTTTTCAGGCTCCCGCTTTTGCCGCCTCTCAGAAAATTGCAGTTGCTTCTATGGGCAAGCTGATTAAGGACTCTGAGGTAGGCCAGGCTGCGCAGAAAGCTATGGAAAAGAAATTTGAAAGTGCCAAGAAAAAACTTGAAAGCAAGCAGAAGGAACTGGAAACACTGAAACAGTCCCTGCAGAAACAGAGCCTTGTGCTTTCCCTTGAAGCAAAACAGGATAAAGAACTCGAGTTCAAGCGCAAAGTCCGTGATTATCAGGATCTTGCTCAGGCCACCCAACGCAAGATGCAGCTTGAAGAGAAAAAAGCAGGAACCCCCGTACTTAAACTTATCCAGAAGGTCGTTGACGAGTATGGTAAGAAAAACGGATACACTGCTATCTATGATAAGAAAACTTCCGGCCTTCTTTATGTCGACGAATCTATCGACGTCACCAACCCGCTGCTGCTTGAAATGAACCGTGCGTACAGAGCCGGCAAGAAGTAGGTTTATATGCTTCTTTCTGAACTAGCAGGTCTTATCGGCCTGAAGATGGCGGGTAATGATAAGGAAATTTCAGGAGTGAACACTCTTGAACTGGCGGGTCCTTCTGAACTTTCCTTTCTCGCTAATGCCAAGTATGAATCAGCACTAAAAGTTACCAAGGCTGCTGCCGTGGTGCTTGAAGAAAAATATGCAGATCAGGTGGAGTCCGCTCTTATCAGTGAGAATCCGTATATGGATCTGGCCAAGGCCATGCATGTCTTTTCTCGTCCTCAAGGATGTCTGGAAGGAATTCACGAGCTGGCGTTCATACATCCTGAAGCGGAAGTTGACGATACTGCCACCGTCTACCCCTTTGTCTTCATTGGCAAGGGCGCCAAGATTGGACCGAACTGTAAAGTCTTTGCCGGATCGTACATCGGTGAAAATGTCGTACTCGGCCCCGGGTGCGTTATTTATCCGAACTGTTCAATTATGGCCGGAACCGTAGTCGGAGCAGGTGTTATTATCCAGCCTGGGGCTGTGATCGGCGCTGACGGGTTCGGTTATGCTCAGGTTTCAGGCAAGCATATGAAGATTCCCCAGATTGGTTCTGTCGAACTTCAGGATCAGGTTGAAATTGGCGCTAACGCCTGTGTTGACCGGGCTGCCCTTGATGTAACCAGAATCGGTTCCGGGTCTAAACTCGACAACCTTGTCCAGATTGCCCATAATGTCACCACCGGGGATGATTGCCTGATAATTTCGCAATCCGGTGTTGCCGGAAGTACCAAACTCGGTAAGGGAGTGGTTCTTGCCGCTCAGGCCGGTTTGGTCGATAATATAAAAGTCGGTGATGGTGCTATTATCGGCGCTCAGGCCGGGGTGACCAATGACGTTGCTGCCGGATTTATCGGGGCAGGTTCCCCTCTTTTGGAAAAGGGTAATTTTTTACGCTCTTCAATATACCATAGAAAGTTGCCGGATATGGCAAAGAAGATGTCTGCGCTTGAAAAGCGGATAAAGGCATTGGAAGCTGAATTAAGCAAGGAAGACTAAAGTGAGTAATTCAACTCCTGATATTATAGATATTAAACAGATTATGGGGATGCTTCCCCATCGTTATCCATTTCTTCTGGTTGACCGGGTTGAAGAAATCAAACCCGGCGAGTCCATTCGTGCATACAAGAATGTGACTATGAACGAGCCTTTTTTTCAGGGTCATTTTCCCGGACTTCCGGTTATGCCCGGAGTTCTCATCGTGGAAGCTCTTGCTCAGGCCGGAGGAATTATTGTCCTCAGCACTGATGAAATTGATACAAGCGATAAGGTTTTCCTTTTCACCGGTATTAATAAAGTCAAATTCCGCAGACCGGTTGTTCCCGGTGATAAACTGGTCCTTGAAATAGGCGAGGTTAAGCGCAAAATGAACATCTGGAAAATGAAATGTGTTGCAACTGTAGATGGTGAAGTCGCCGCACAGGGTGAAGTCTCCGCTGCAATTGTCGACCGGGAGTCTTTGTAATGTCTACCGACATTCATCCATCAGCCATTGTTGATTCCAGCGCACAGCTGGGAGAAAATGTTAAGATCGGACCCTTTAGCATTGTTGAAGCGAACACGATTATCGGTGATAACTGCACTCTTGATGCGCATGTACATATTAAGTCATTCGTCAGCATGGGTAGCGGAAATACCATCAGCAGCGGCGTTATCCTCGGAGATTTACCCCAGCACCTTGGATTCAAGGGTGAGGAAACATGGGTAAAACTGGGAGACAACAATATCCTGCGTGAATATGCGACTATCCACCGTGCTACCGGCGTTGATATCGGTCACGAAAGTACTGTTGTAGGCAGCGATTGCATGCTTATGGCTTATAGTCATGTGGCGCATGACTGCACCCTTGGCGATCACGTTATCATGGCCAGTTCTGCGAATATAGCCGGACATGTAGATGTCGGTAATTATGTTACCATCGGCGGTATGTCTGGTGTTCACCAGTTTGTCAGAATCGGTGATTATGCTTTTATCGGTGCTATGTCCGGTTTCGGGCAGGACGTACCTCCATACATGATTGCAACCGGTGTACGTGGTGCGCTCCAGGGACCAAACTCCATTGGACTGCGCAGGAATGGTTTCAATGCCAAGACCTGTAATTCCATTAAAAAAGCTTACAAGCTTATTTTCCGTTCAGCAGTTCCCCGCAAAGAAGCTTTGGAACAGGCGGAACAGGATTTTGCTGAAATTCCTGAAGTGTTGAATCTCATCGAATTTATCCGTTCCAGCAAACGGGGAGTTACCTCGGCTGGACATGGCTCTAAATAAATATGAAAAATAATTCTGAGACAATAGGTCTTATAGCCGGGGGGGGACAATTTCCCCTCCTGGTTGCAAAAGGAGCCGCAGCACAGGGAAACCGTGTTGTGGCTGTTTTTTTTAAGGGACATTCAAATTTCGAAGTGCAAGACTTCGTTGATTCATCTGTTGAGCTTAAGCTCGGACAGCTCAATAAGCTGATTTCTTTTTTCAAAAAAAACGGGGTCGGCAAAGTTGTAATGGCTGGGACAATCAATAAACCTAAAGCCCTTGATATCCGTCCTGATTTTAGGGCCGCAAAGCTGCTTTTTAAGCTGGCTACCAAGGGTGATGATGTTCTGCTTAGGACCATTGCTGCTGAATTTGAATCTGAGGGTATGCAGGTAGTCGGACCACATGAATATGCGCCTGACCTTCTTACTCCTGCCGGTTTCCTGACCAAACGGAAACCGAACGATACAGAGCGGTCCGATCTTGTTTTCGGTTGGAAGATCGCCCGTGAACTTGGCCGGATGGATATCGGGCAATGCGTTGTTGTTCGCGAAGGAATCGTCGCTGCCGTTGAAGCCATTGAAGGTACGGACGCTGCGGTTAAACGCGGTTGCGAGCTCGGCGGAAAGGGCTGCTGTATCGTCAAGGTTTTTAAGCCCGGTCAGGAAAAACGGGTGGATATGCCTTCGATAGGGCTGAAGACAGTTCAGGGCATGAAGGATCTTGGAGCTTGTTGCCTTGGAGTTGAAGCAGGGAAAAGCCTTTTCTTTGATTTAGATGAATCCGTGAAATTTGCTGAAAAGCACGGCATTACAATCGTCGGGCTGACTCAGGAACTTGTTGAAGAAATGTCCGATTAAAGTCTTTGCTGCAATCTGCTAAGTATCTAATTATGTAATAAAAAGGCACCGTCTTTGTTCTAAAGACGGTGCCTTATTAATTTTAAGCCTTACCGCAGCATGAGCCGGGGACGCATCCTTTAGACGAAGGATTGGCCCCGCAGCAACCGGTCCCGCGGGCATCAGGAATACTGGGAGTATCTTTCCCTGTCAGCGATGAAGTTGATGACATCAGTTTTTCCCCTGCATTTTTTCCGCAATTCGGGCATTTGCTTGTCTCTGCATTCACGCTGCTGATTTCTTCGTATACGTTTCCGCACTCGCGGCATTTAAATTCATATATTGGCATGTTCTGTACTTATTCACCGAAGATGTTTTCCGGGATATAAGGATGGGTACCTTCGATGACTTCGCACCCGGCCTTGGCTTTAACTTTTTTCAGGAGAACGTCCTTGTGTGGACAGTGCATGGTTATGCAAGGAGCAATGTAAACTTTGTTCGGAACTTCGTCCATAGGTCCGTTCCAGAGCTTCATATGGGCCATTCTAGTCACAATACCGCTGCCGGGACATCCACCGCAACCGACTATACCGACCAGTTCTGTATCATCAGCGCAGCTTTTGAATTCTCCGTCACGGCGGTTAAAGCCGACCATACAGCGGGAACACCCGATGCATATGTCGTCCATCGCCATGCTGCAACCGAGAATAACGATTTTTTCCTTGCCCATGATTTTCTCCTTTTAAAAATTAGCTTCCATCTTGTTCCAGATAGCCTCAATCTTTTTACCCATTCCTTCAGGGTCGAATTCAACTACGGATTGCCCAGCGAGTTGAGCCTTTGAGAAAATTGTGTCGTAAGGTAGTTCCCCTGCGAGGAGGATGTCCTTTTCAGCGCAGAAGGAGCGGATTTCGGCTTCCTGTCCGGAGTTGATCCCACATTTGTTTATGATTGCCATGGAGGGAATCTTAAAATGTTCACACAATTTGTGTACCCTTTTCAGGTCGTGCACAGCGGATATGGTCGGTTCCGCCACGAATACCGCAAGGTCTGCGTTGGTCAAAGAGGCGATGACCGGACATCCTACACCTGGTGAGCCATCAACCAGTACCAGCTCAGCGCCCAGTTCTTCTCCAATTTCGGCAGAAGCGTTGCGTACTGTGGTGACCAGTTTTCCAGAGTTTTCTTCGCCGATGCCCAGTTCGGCATGGATCATCTGCCCGAATCGGGTTTCAGACTGGAACCACTGACCGCAGAGTCTAGGGTTTACAGATACAGCTTCGACAGGGCAGACATATGAGCACACGCCGCACCCTTCGCATTTCTCGGGCATTACGTTGAAATCGGTAGAAATAGCGTCAAATTTGCAATGCTCGACGCAAAGGCCGCATTGTGTACAAAGCTCGGGATTAATTTCCGGCCGTTCTCCGCTGTAAAAGTCGTGTTTTTCTTTTATTTCAGGATGCAGGATAAGATGCAGATCTGCTGCATCAACATCGCAGTCCGCCAGAACTTTTTTCGGTCCGACCGAGGCCAGCCCGGCAACTACGCTGGTTTTACCTGTTCCGCCTTTTCCGCTGATTACTACTAACTGTTTCATTCTGTTATGCTCCGCTCACTTGTTCTTGGATAGAGGACCAGATTCTGGCAAATTCGTCCTTGAAGCCGGGAATGCTTTCATAAAGCAGATTCCCTTCGGAATATTGGGCCGCGGCTTCACGGCTGTGCGGGAGCGAGCCAAGTAGTGGAACATTTTTTTCCATAAGATATTTCTCCACCCGGTCATCACCCATGCCGGCGCGATTTATGACCACGCCACATGGTTTTTTCAGGGTCTGCATGAGCTGTACAGCCAGATTAAGATCGTGCAGTCCAAAAGGGGTGGGCTCGGTAACCAGTACAACAAAATCAGTACCGTCAATGGATTCCACCACCGGGCAGGAGGTTCCGGGGGGACAGTCCAGAATATTTACTTCTGCCCGGGGGGAAATTCTTTTTACCGCATTGATCAGCGGCGGGGCCATTGCTTCACCGATACGCATCAGCCCTTTAGAAAAATAAATGTTGCCCGCTTTTCCGGTGGAAGTTGTGCCGATTTCTCTTTTACCTTTACCGATGGCATCTGCCGGACAGGCCAATTCACACAGTCCGCAGCCATGGCAGAGTTCGGAAAAGCAGAGCACTGAATCAACCATCCAGATCAGGGATTTAAAGCGGCAGAGTTCGATGCATTTTTTGCAGGATTCCCCAAGGCATTTGTCTTCGTCAATATCCGGAACTTCAAGGAATTCCTTTTGTTCAGGACCCAAATCAGGATTGAGGAAAAAGTGGGCATTAGGCTCTTCCACATCGCAGTCGGTAAAGCTTACACTTTTGCCCAGAGATTCAAGGTAGGCGGCGAAGTTAACGGCGACAGTGGTTTTCCCGGTTCCGCCTTTGCCGCTGGCAATTGCTATTTTCATATATGTTATTCCTTCAACTTCAAAAAAGGTTCCGATACTAAATACCGGAACCTATCGATTTATTATTTGGCTGTTTCAGCTTTGAGCCTTCTGTTCTCAGCTTCCAGATCTGCGATACGTCTTTCCAGATCATTGCTGTACTCGTCCGTTCCGAAATCCTGCACGCCCATATTGCGACATGAACCGTCCCTGCGCCTAAGACCGAGACCCTGTCCACGGCCCATTCCCTGACTCATTCTCTGACCCATCTCGCGTCCGGCATTTTGTCTGAAACCGGCACCTTTTCCTCTGGCCATTCCGGCTCCGCAAGGACCAAGTCCTCGACCGGCCCTTTGGGAGCTATTGTTATTTCTGTTTGTAAATGTCATTGTTGCTCCTCTGTTTGAGTTATTGTTACCTAAAGATTAGCAACTGTCGTGCCTTGATGGTAACTTGCTGAAAATACATATATTGTTGCTTTAGAGATTTGTTTTTAAATTAGTTTAGGGCTTAAAATTAGCCCTAATTTTATGAGAATAGAATCAAAATTAGCCCCCTTCGTCGCGAACGGGGAAAGGTCTTGCCATGAGAACTCATCTGGATTGTTTACCGTGCTTTTTGAAAATGGCGATTTCAGGAATTAGGGCGGCTTGTCCCGATCAGGAAGAGATACACGAAACGGTAATTAAACATTGGGCTGCCGGTTTTGCAGCTGCTGATTTGAATGAGTCACCTCCATCACTTGCCGGAAGGCTTTTTCGTGAAACAAAGCAGTATGTGGGCGATGTAGATATTTTTAAAACCCAGAAAGAAGAAGCCAACGCTCGGGTTCTGGAATTGCTTACGGAAGTGAAGGCCAAAGTGTTGGGCAGTGATAATCCTTTGCTGGCCGCGATGAGCGTTTCAATTATCGGCAATTATATGGATTGCGCGGTGATGGGGGAATATGACTGGGAAACAGAACTTGAGAATCTGGAACACGGACTTGATATAAAGGTTTTTGAAAAGCTTATGGATAACATACGGTCACATAAATCCCTGTTGATTTTGGGAGATAATGCCGGTGAAATTGGGCTGGATACTATTTTAACCGGATTGTTGCGCGAAGAAGGCGTTAATGTGACTTATGCTGTACGCGGAAAGAATATCCTCAATGATGCCACCATGCTGGATGCTAAAATTGTGGGGATGACCGATCTGTGCGAGGTAATTACATCCGGTGTTGATACTCCGGGAACCGTCCTTGACCGCTGTAATTCAAAGTTTCGTACATTGCTTGATGATTCACCTGTTGTACTCAGCAAGGGACAGGGTAATTTTGAAGCTCTCTGGGGCGTGAGACCTGATGTTTTCTACGCTTTTAAGGTCAAATGTCCGGTTGTGGCAGATGTTACCGGCCATCCTGTCAAAACTTCCCTGTTGTGTCAGGAGTAATAATTCGGTTGTACTGGTGATGGTGTCCGTTTGGCTGAATTACCATTACTTTTTTTGTGTTATGCCGTATTAATCATAGATTGACGGTAAATGATCAACACAGGTGCTCTTAGTGCTTTTGCGGCTAAAAAAAATAATCTGGGTGTTCTTCATCGCTTTCGACTTCTGCGTTCTGGCAGTGGCCGCGGGGGGAGCTTTTTATCTGGAATCGGATGGGCCGCGAGTAGAGCTGGAAAAGATTCTCAGTTCGCAGATGGGCCGGGATGTCCGTTTTCAAGATAATTTCGACCTGAATTTTTATCCCTGGCTGGGCGTTGATACCGGCCCGGTTACTGTTTCTGCTCCTGAAAATTCATCGTATCCACACCAGCTTACAGTTAAGGATATTAATTTAAAGGTCAGACTTCTGCCTTTGCTGAGTGGGGAACTGGAGGTGGATACCATCATCGTCGATTCGCCGTCTTTGCATGTGGACAGGCTGAAGGACGGTTCACTTAATCTCCCTGTTTTTGATTCAAGTGAAACAGAAAGAGAACGCACTTCCGGAGAGCGATATTTTAACCGCATAAGTGTGCGCGGAGCCAGCATTCTGAACGCCACTTGTGCATATAATGATGTTGGTAGCGGTAATTCTTTCAGAGTCTCCGGGATCAATGTTCGTACCGGTCTGCTTCGCAAAGGCACACCGCTGGCCTTTGAAATCAGTGCCATACTCGATGCAGAGCTGTTCAGTCTAAAAGCCAAGGCTAACCTTAAAGGGCTGGTTGATTTTTCCGTGCGCCAAAAACGGGTAGCCCTATCCGACACATCGCTAGCGCTCAAGCTTGAGAGTAAAGAGTTGCTCGGTGCCAAGGAATCAGTGGATGGAATTGCATCTCTTGATTTCGACCTCATAGAGGGCAGGGTCGATGTAACAGGACTGGTTCTTCAGGGCGCCGGAATCCGTTTATCCGGAAGCGCCAACTGTACGGATATTTACCATGCTCCGGATTTCAAGGGGCGGCTGAAATCGACCAGATTCGATCCCAAGAAGGTTTTTTCCAAATTTACTCCTGTCCCTATTCCCTCAGCATATAAAGATATTTTGAATGTAGCTTCTTTTGAGATGAATTTCCATTCCACCCTTGAAAAGACGGAACTTTCCAATATGGTGCTTGCTGTGGATCATACTGTAATCAAAGGTGATTTTTCGCTTAAAGATTACAGCAATCCATGGCTGGAGTTCGACGTGCGAGCAGGTTCCGTGGTTTTTGATCCATATGAGAAACTTTTTGACCTTGAAAAAAAATCAATAGAGAAGGACTCGACTCCTGAGAACGGAGGCGGTCCAGGCATAAAATCCTTTCGCGATATGGTCATTGCCGACATGGTTCGTAAAATTCCCTGTAACGGTAAGCTGGAAGTGGATCACTTCGTATATGACGGGATCAGGTTGAATAATGCTGAACTTTCACTTTCACCGGGACCGGAGGTTGCAAGCCTTAGTATCGGTAAAGGATCTTATCTGGATGGTGATTTCGGATTGTCTGTGGGCCTTAAGTTCAGTGATAAGGAAAAGGGCGTTCTGTATCTGAACGGACAGGGATCGGTTTCGCCTTTCTCACTGTCCCGTCTGTCACAAAAGATTCAGGGTCTTAATTTTCGAGCCGGTAAGGCTTCATTCAAGCTTTCCGGTCTGACTTCGCGGGGGCGCACTCCGGGAGAACTGGTCCGTAATCTCAAGTTTGATTCCAGACTGGAAGGTCTGGGCGTTGTTGCTGATTTAAGCTTCAAGGGCGTGCCTGACGAGATGAAGAAAGTGCATGCTGAAAAAACCGCTGTGTCCTTACATCTTTCTCCGCTAGGTAGTGATATTTCACGAAATATGGTCGGGCGTAAGCTCGCTCTCAAACTTTCCGGGGTAATGCTGGAACCTGCCGGAGTTTTCAATGGATCTTTTCATGGAGGGCTGCTGTGCAGCAGGAACGATCTTTCGGATATCGAGATCAGGGATGGAAAACTGGATTTCAGCATCGGCGGTAAGGGTGTTCCGGTCATTAAGAAAAATGTTTCACTTAGTTTATCCGGTGGGGGTAAAATCAGGTCAGGTAATTTGAAGCTTGATAATTTTGCTTTTAAGAGCGGTAAGATAGACCTGAATGGGAATATCGACGCCCATCGATTAGGCTCAGAGACTGCCTCCGCCGTAGGAGTCATAAAGCTGCCTGAAACAGATTGTTCAGAATTTTTTGATTTATTCGGAATAAACAAACCAGAAACCAACGATCCCAATGCCTTTGATACTGTAGAGCTGGACAGCTCTTTTCAAATGAATGGTGAGAACCTCACTTTTCGGGTGAATAAATGTAGCCTCGATGATGCCGCAGCAAATGGCACCTTTCAGATTTCCGATTTTAAAAATCCATTTCTTCATTTCGTTATTAAAGCCGATAAGGTTGATGTCGATCACTTTTTGCCACCTCAAATGCAGAAACTCAGCAAGGATAGCGTAAATCCGGGAGCTGGAGATATCAGGCAACCGGAATGGCAGTTCCCTGATGAGTTTTTGGGCGCGGTTAATGCCACCGGAAAGGTGGAATGCAACTATTTTAGAATTTTTGATTTCGGAGCTGGAAAAATAAGCGCGGATGTGGATATGCAGAATGCAATCATCGACATTCATAATATGAAAGCTGATTTTCATAAGGGCAGTCTAGCGGGCAGGCTGGAATTGGGGCTTAAAAACGGTACTGTTTCCTTAGGCACTGATGTTGAAGCCCGGGGATTTCAGGCCGGTTTGTTTTTTGTGGATTACGTGGGTCGTGATTATGTGACGGGCAAGACCGATGCCTCTTTGGAAATTAATGGTCGTTCCACTGCAAATATTGATTTTGTTGATACACTTAGCGGTGGTATAGCTTTCAAGATCGTGGACGGTTCCTATCTTTTCGCCGCCCCTCCTAAAAAGAACGAAAAAGAAAAGAAAAAGCCAAGTCCCACCAGCTTTTCGGTGATGAAGGGGGTCATTAACGGTAAGGACGGAAAATTTAAGGTTGGTAATTATCTGCTAAAGACTATTTATCTCACGGCAACAGCCAAGGGTGGATTCAGCTTTCCCGATAATTCTATTAATATGCAGGTTAATGCAGATATAATCAAACTTCCTAATCTTTACCTCAGGCTTGTGAATACTTTTTTAGACGCAATGACTGGAGTTAATGTAGAAATTAGCGGAAAATTGAGTAATCCCAGAGTTGAAGTCAACGGGCTTGAGCGTTGGAGCGATCTTCTGGGGGATGTTCTCGGTATTCCTGAGCGGTCTTTTATGTTTTTCAGGAAGCTTATATTCTGATATGGTTCATTAAATTCGATATTATATAGCTGTTGATACATGTAATTGCCAATAGGTTGCGGAGGGTGCGATGACTGGTGGAAAAGTTGGGCAGCGTATTTCCGATTTTTTTATGAGCGAGATCTGGGATTGGGGTGCTTCCCATGACAAGGGGCCGTTAAAAATACTGCATACGTTAGCCCGGATAGGTTATCTGGTTACCATCGGGTTTCTTAAGGATCAATGCATCATCCGCGCTTCCGCGCTTACCTTTACGACCATGCTTTCGATTGTCCCCTTTATCGCGGTCGCGTTTTCTTTAATGAAGGGGATGGGATTTCAGGATTCCAGCTACATTCATGACATGCTGCTTAAAGTTGCCGCAGGAAGGGAAGAAGTGGTCATGAAAATTCTTGAGTACGTTGATAATACCAATGTACAGACTCTTGGCTGGATCGGGGTGGCAACCCTGCTTTTTACCGTTCTTTCCACTGTCGGGACTGTGGAGAAGGCTTTCAATATAATCTGGAAGGTCAGCAGAGGCCGTACTTTTTGGCGCAAGTTTACGGATTTTTTCTCGGTTATTTTTATATGTCCGGTTGC
The DNA here is from genome assembly GCF_963676065.1 of Maridesulfovibrio sp. Lineage (NCBI taxonomy): Bacteria > Pseudomonadati > Thermodesulfobacteriota > Desulfovibrionia > Desulfovibrionales > Desulfovibrionaceae > Maridesulfovibrio > Maridesulfovibrio sp. The sequence goes on from NZ_OY780933.1 coordinate 2,439,181, forward strand.
TCTGATCGTCGCTACAAGCGTAAGTGTCTCAATTAAAAAAGAGCTTCTACTGGGGCAGTTTGGGAATATTTACGGGGTCACGGAGATGGAGGCCTTCCTGATTAATCTGGCTCCGCTGGTGCTGATCTGGATTTCATTTACATTTATCTACTCATTCATGCCTAATACCCGTGTGCGGCTGAGCAGCGCGTTTTCCGGAGCTGTTGTGTCCGGTACAGTCTGGCATCTGGCCCAGTGGGCTTATATCAACTGGCAGATCGGGGTGTCCAAGTATAACGCAATCTATGGCAGCTTCGCGCAATTGCCTCTTTTTCTGGTCTGGCTCTATGCCAGCTGGGTTATAGTCCTGCTCGGTTCGGAAATAAGTTATGCGGTACAGAATGTGATGGTTTACCGACAGCAGCAGTTCATGCCTGATGCCGGAGTGGAGGATATGCAGAAATTCTCCCTGCTGGCCTTAAGTCTGATGGCCCTGCGTTTTGAGCGCTCTGAGGCGCCATACAATCTGGAAGAGTTGGCTGGTGAAATTGGAGTTCCCGTACGTTTTATCTCCCCTTTGCTGGATAAATTTGTTGAAGGAGCAATCTTGATCAAGGGGGCTGATGATGAAAACGAGGTCTATACTTTTGCGGTATCACCGAGGAATCTGACCATGCTGCAAGTCATGGGGATTCTTTCCGGTTCAGGCAAGGGGGCCAGCACTGTGGTGGAAAATGCGGGCATGCTTTTTATCTCTAAAATGATCGATGACATCCGAAAGGTCCTGCGCGAGAGCGGGTGCGATGTCACACTTGCCGATTGTGGTGAGAATATGGACAAGTTCCTGCAAAAACTTCCAGCCAGGCCGGAAGAAAATTCGGCGTAATGTTTTAATTTTTGTCCAGCTCGGAATCCTGCATGGCTCCACCTAGCTCGTAATAAACTGTTTTTGCTATTTCCAGCAGAACAAATGGGGCGGCACGGTAGTTTTTCCACCATTGATCAGGTGTTTTTTCGTAAGGTGTTCCAACCACAATAATTTTTACTGTATTGGGGAGGAGCTCCCTGAAGATGGTTCCCGCGCGTCTGGTATGCATCGGAGATGTCACCAATATAATAGATTTAATTTGCGGGCTGAGTTTTGTCTTTAGTCTTTTGGCTTCATCAAGAGTACTGATGTTTGCTTTTCCGAAGAATTCTATTTTATCCGCCGGAACTCCTTTTTTCAGCAGCACATCCCGGATTACCTCCCACTGGTATGGGTAAGAGATGCCCAGATCCCGTACAGCTTCAATCTCCGGGGTTATTATCGGCTTGCTGGCCAGAATTAGAGGCGCATAGCCCTGATTATAAAGGTCGGCAGCGTAGACAGGCCGGTAAAAATGACCGCCAAGAACAACAATGGCGTCAGCTTTCTGCAGTGGGTCTTCTTTCTGCAGCAGGGTCGGGGCGAAGAAAAAAAGCACTGCCGCCGCCAGCATTCCGGCAACGGTCAGTGCTCCAATAAACGTAAGTACAGGGCGTACTATCTTCATTATCTTACAACCGGTTCATAAACCGCTTCGTATTTTTTTCTGAGATCAGCGAACGTACCATTTTCAATGGCCTCCCGTGCTTCCTCGGTGAGTTTGAGGAAAAAGCGCAGGTTGTGGATTGAATTCAGCTGGTAGGAAAGTAATTCCTTGGCAGCGTAAAGATGGCGCAGGTATGCTTTGCTGAAAGTGCGGCAGGTGTAACAGTCGCAGTTGGGGTCCAGCGGGGAGTCATCTTCCCGGTACTGTGCCCGTTTGATATTGACCTTGCCCTGACTGGTAAAAAGGGTGCCGTTACGGGCGTTTCTTGTGGGCAGCACGCAGTCGAACATATCCACGCCGTTGGCAATGCCTTCGAGAATATCCAGAGGCGTTCCCACGCCCATGAGATAGCGCGGTTTGTTCTCGGGAAGTTTGGGACCTATGTGTTGAAGTATATCATACATGTCCGGGATGGGTTCTCCCACACTCAAGCCGCCGATGGCGTATCCTTCAAAAGGAATCTCACTGAGCTGTTCAAGTGATATTTCACGCAGGTCTTTGTGAAAACCACCCTGTACTATGCCGAACATGAGTTGATCTCCGGAGCCGACCGGATAGGAATCACGGCAGCGTCTGGCCCAGCGGGTGGTCATTTCCAGTGAACGGGCTGTATAGTCACGGTCATGCCCATAACCTACGCATTCATCAAGCACCATCATGATATCGGAGCCGATGTTGTTTTGGATGGAAATTACTTTTTCCGGGGAAAAGAAATGTTTTGATCCGTCAATGTAGGAGCGGAATTCCACTCCCTGTTCTGATATTTTGCGGATGGATTCAAGGCTGAAAACCTGAAATCCGCCACTGTCGGTGAGTATTGGTTTATCCCATGTGGAAAATTTGTGCAGGCCTCCACGGCGGGCAATAAGGTCGTCACCGGGGCGCAGATACAAGTGGTAGGTATTACCTAAGATTATCTGGGAGCCAATTTCACGCAGGTCACGCGGTGATACGGCTTTGACCGCACCTTGCGTTCCCACCGGCATGTAGACTGGAGTCTGGATATCGCCATGGGCGGTAACAAGTGTTCCGCGGCGGGCATTCCCGTCGGTTGCGTGTACTGTAAAGGTTCCTGGTTTTTGTTTTTCTTCGCTCATTATTTTTTCTCAATTCCGTTTTTCGGACAGATATCGTTAAGTTCGCAGATGTCGCATTTCGGGCTTCTGGCGGAACATATGTCCCGGCCAAACAGGACAAGGACGTGGTTGGCATCGCCCCAGTTCTCACGTTTGAAAAGCGGCATCAGGTCTTTTTCTATTACGTTGGGATTAGTGCTTTCGGTTAAGCCCATCCTGAATGAAAGACGTTTTACGTGGGTATCCACGGCAACCCCTTCATGAACACCCATAGCATTTGAAAGGACAATGTTGGCCGTCTTCCGTGCCACCCCGGGAAGTTTGATCATATCTTTCATGGTTTGGGGCATTTCACCGTGAAATTCATCCATGACCACTGCCGCAGCGCCTTTAAGGTTTTTGGCTTTGTTGCGGAAAAGACCGGTGGAGCGGATAACTTCTTCCACTTCCGCCACATCGGCTTTATTCATTTCCGCCGGGCCGGGCCATCTGCGGAAAAGCTCGGGAGTGATTTTATTTACCCTTACATCCGTACACTGGGCAGCCAGAGCCGTGGCAACCATCAGTTCCCACGCATTGTTCCAGTCCAACTCCGGCTGTGGGTTCGGGTACCGCTTGATTAAGCGGTCATATATTTCTGTCGCACGGTGCAGGATTTTAGGGTCGGCTTTTTTTATTTTCATAAGGTTCGGTGTGCTATCATTTCTTTGTATAACTTACAATAATCTCTTATATCGCTTGGATGTTGATAAATCTTGCCGTCCATGTCAATTAATGTATCATAAAAATACAAATCCAAGTGGAGGCTTGAAATGAAAATAGTAACGAGTTTTATGGTTGCGGTTCTTTTAACTGTATTCGGTCTGGGTCTTTCTGTTTCCGGTGCCGAAGATGGCTCCGCTATAGTTTTTGCCAAGTGTACTGGTTGTCACAGCCTGAAACGCGTCTGCCGGGCATTAGGTAAAAAAGATCTGGCCGCATGGGAAAAAACCAATCAGCGTATGGCTGAAATGGGTATGTCCGTCACAGCAGATGATCTTGATGCCATCAGTAATTATCTTGCGAACGCCAAACCCGGTGAAAGTCCTGTTTGCAAATAGGGGGCAGCATGTCCGTAATGCTGGTTTACATCACTACAGGTGATGTTGAAGAGGCGCGTGAAATCGGCGGAGAACTGATCATGCGCCGTTTGGCCGCTTGTGTGAATATCTTTGATAAAATGGAATCCATGTACTGGTGGGAAGGAAAGCTGGAGCATTCCGCTGAGTCGGTGCTGATAGCCAAAACTACATCGGAACTGGTTGAGAATTTGATAGAAACAGTCAAAAGTATCCATAGTTACGAGTGCCCGGCTATTTTGGCCGTTGAAGCCAAGCAGGGTAACGAACAATTTTTTGAATGGGTGAAAGGCTATACCAAGTAGTCTGCAATTGACTTTTTCATAGAAGACAGCATAGTCTCTGTCCGCTAAACTTAGGCGGGCAGAGACTTTTTTTGCCTGATCCAAATTTCATTCAGGAGTATAATTAAATGCAGATATTGGTTTCCGGCTCGTTGGCCTATGATAGAATTATGAGTTTTCCCGGTAGTTTTTCAGATCATATCCTGCCCGATAAGATCCATATGCTCAATGTGTGTTTTCTGGTGGACGGTCTTGATGAACGCTTCGGCGGTACTGCTGGAAACATTGCATACGCACTTTCCATGCTTGATGAAAAACCCGTGATTCTCGGTACTGCGGGAAAGGATTTCGACGGCTACGAAAAATGGCTGGACGATAACAAAATTACCCGTGAAGGTATTAAGCGGGTGGATGATGAATTTACCGCCGGTGCCTATATCACTACTGATAAAGCTGATAACCAGATTACCGGTTTTAATCCCGGTGCGATGAAATACGGTTGCGATTACGATTTCTCCGCTGTGAATCCCGCTGACGCGCTGGCAATCGTCTCCCCCGGTAACCTCGATGATATGCAGAATTTTCCGAAGGTTTACCGTGAAAAGGGACTGCCCTACATTTATGATCCGGGCCAGAATATTCCTGCGTTCAGCGGTGAGCAGCTGCTTGATATGATCGGCGGTTGCAAAATACTCGTCTCGAATGACTACGAACTGGAAATGATCATGAAATCCACCGGCAAAACCAGAGATGAACTGATGGAAATCTGTGATTCCATTATAGTTACTTTGGGCGAGCAGGGCTGTCTCGTTGTTGAAAAAGACGGTGAAACCAAAGTCCCCGCAGCCAAGGCTGAAGTTGTGGAAGACCCCACCGGAGCAGGTGATGCTTTTCGCGCCGGTTTGATAAAAGGGCTGGTCATGGGCAAAAGTCTTGTTGAAGCGGCTCACATCGGTGCGGTCAGCGCTGTCTATTGTGTCGAAAAGCTCGGCACTCAGGAACAGTCTTATACAGAAGAAGAGTTCTGGGCCCGTTACGAGAGCAATTTCGGTAAGCTTTAAGATATAAGGCTTACTAACTACGGTATTCTGCCGGGATCCTGAATTCAGGATTCCGGCATTTTTTTTTGGTAACTTGATTATTTTTTGTAAAAAAGGGGGTGTCCGTATCCATTTTGTTAATGTATCCTCGGTATAAAATCCGGAGGATGTGTCATGATTGAAATTACCGCTTCAATGCTTGAGCAATATTTAAAGGAGGCTTTTGGCTCCGGGGCTTCTCTCGTGGATTACGGAGCCATTGGTACACTGGAAAAGCAGGGAATGAAGAAATTCGGATATGGCAAGCCCTTACTTGTTGTTTTTAAGGTGGACGGCAAGGAGCAGGAGACCGTTATTTCAATCATGAAAGGGGATAATTACGGACATCAGTTCTATTGGGACCGGGCTGCTGTGTTGATGTTTCAGTACGAGACTTCAGCTGCTTTGCCGCGCCATGTAAAACCTATGGGTTTAGGCTATATCAATAGAGACGGTAGGATGTGCCCGCTTGATCGACCTCAGGAATTTTTTATTCTCAATGAAAAGTTGCAGGGGTACGACTATTTTCATGACCTTGACCGTATCCGTAAAGGCGATTTTCAGGAGCAGGATGTACAAAATGCCGCTGAACTTGCCGGGTGGTTGGGCGAGATCCATTCCATAAAAAAGGAAGCCCCGCACCTTTACAAGCGTCGTGTGCGCGATCTTATAGGTTCGAGTGAATGTATTATGGGACTGGTGGATGAGGCTTTTGACCATCCCTGTGATTTTTACGCGCAGGAGCGGTTTGTAAGGATGGAAAAGAAACTCATTGATTGGCGGTGGAAACTTAGTCATTACACCCACCGTCTTTGTGCCGTGCATGGCGATTATCATCCGTGGAATGTGCTTATGGGCGGTCCGGACGGTTTCAGTGTGCTTGATCGCAGCCGTGGCGAATGGGGGGAGCCTGCCGGTGATCTTTGTTGCATGGCGACTAATTATATACTCTTCGGTCTATACGCTGATGGTAGCTTTTCAAGTAAATTCCGAACAATGTATATGACTTATATGGATAAATATCTTGAAGACACCGGGGATGTTGAGATATTGCAGGTCATGGCTCCTTTTTTTGTCTTCCGGGGATTGGTGATAGCTTCTCCGACATGGTATCCGGATCATCCGCAGGAAGTACGTGATTCGCTAATGCGGTTTATAGAAAATGTCCTTGAGGACGAGGTCTTTGATTATGTCCAGTTTGAACGGTATATGCGTTAAGAAGAATTGGGCTGTCTGGATTACAGGTCTGCCCGGATGCGGCAAAAGTTCTGTTGCCGTAAAGCTTCATGAACATCTTAAAAATGAAGGTTTAAAAGTTTTTTTGCTGAGTATGGATGAGCGGCGAAAACTCTACACTCCCAACCCTGAATATACCTGCGATGAACGGCAGCGGGCTTATAGCCTTTTGGTTGAAGATGCTGTTTCCATAATGGAATCCGGGCGTTGTGTGATCATAGACGGAGTGGCCAATGAGAAATGCTGGCGTGATGATGCCCGCGAAAGGATACAGTTTTTTGCTGAAGTTTATCTGCGTTGCCCAGTAGATATGGCGATGAAGCGCGAAGCAGGAAGGCAGCAGGGATTGGTCATGGCCGGGTTGTATGAGAAAGCCCTGGAACGCCAGCGCACCGGTAAACAATTTGAGAATCTAGGTGATGTTGTAGGTGTGGATGTGAAGTTTCAAGAGGATCCAAACGCTGAATGCATTGTGGATACGGATGATAAAAATACCGATGAAGTTTGTGATGCTGTTATTAATTGTCTGCAAAAGTGGCGCAGGATGAATGGCATTTGCTGATTTTTATTTAAAAATGTTTTAAAGAGTACTCAGTTACAATAAATAACAATCAGAAGGTGTTTGCTGTGAGAAAAATTTTGCTCTCGATTTTGATGCTGCTGGTGGTCCTTTCCGCTGCCTTTCCGGCCTTTGCTTCCGGGGAAGAAGAGGTGCGGAGTCAGATTGAGGACGTTTTGTTTAATTACAAGGATGCGTACAATCTCCGTAATTTTGATGCCGTCAGGGCTCTTTATGCAAAGAATGCGGTGATAATGTCTTTTCCCTGTAAATCAGAGGAACAGCATCTGTTTTCGGATTTCAGTGAAAGTCTGCCCCGATGCTCTTCTTACTGGGTGGAAAGCTCCTTTAAGCTCCGTCTGTTTAAAATCACCTCTTTCGATCTTGATGGTGATAAATGCAGCGTACGGCTAAAATGGGATTATCGCAGTAACGACGGGCGTGGTAAATTTAATCCTACTTTTGAGTTCTTGCGTAAAGATGGCAAGTGGCTGATTGAAAAAGAAGACTATGGCCGCAAAGCTGAGTAGTAAAAACAAGCACGCAGCTCTCGCTCTGGGGGCTCTGGGTGTTGTTTTCGGTGATATAGGAACCAGTCCGCTCTATGCGATGAAAGCTTGTTTCAGCGGCCACCATGCCGTAGCGCTTACTCCCGTGAACGTTTTGGGGGTGCTCTCGCTCATAATATGGTCATTGCTGATCGTAATCTGCCTGAAGTACGTTACTTTTGTAATGGCTGCGGATAATGAAGGCGAGGGCGGAATTTTTGCCCTGTACGAACTGGTCAGTGGAGGTGGGCAACGGTCTGCATCGTTTATGCTTTTCGCGGCCATGGTCGGTGGGGCATTACTTTATGGTGACGGGGTAATTACCCCGGCGATATCCGTGCTTTCCGCTATTGAAGGGCTGGATGTTGTTACCACTGCCGCGCACCGGTTCACGCCTCATATCGCCTGCGTAATTCTGTTTTTTTTGTTTGCTTTTCAGAGTAGCGGAACCGAAAAAATAGGCCGGTTGTTCGGACCTGTTATGCTGGTATGGTTCGGCATGATTGGTGCCTTCGGGCTTTTCTCCGCTATGGGTAATCTGGAAGTGCTGCAGGCTTTCAGACCCTATTACGCCATCAGTTTTTTTTCGCATAACGGTTTGGCCGGATGCATGGTTCTTGGTGCGGTTGTCCTCTGTGTTACCGGTGGAGAGGCTCTTTTCGCTGATATGGGGCATTTCGGGCGCAGGCCGATCACCCTTGCATGGTATTGCGTGGCTTTGCCCAGCCTGCTGCTGAATTACCTCGGTCAGGGAGCCATGTTGATCAGGAATCCCCACTCGATCCTGAATCCTTTTTTCAGTCTTTTTCCGAAAATTATGACCATTCCGATGGTTGTATTGGCAACATTTGCGGCGATAATTGCCTCGCAGGCCATCATTTCAGGAGCATTTTCACTTACTGCGCAGGCTGTTCACCTCGGGTTTGTTCCCCGAATCCGCATTTTGCAGACCTCGGAAGATAATCCCGGCCAGGTTTATGTGCGTTCCGTGAACTGGATCATGGCCGCGATGTGCTTTCTGCTGGTGGTCGTATTTAAAGAATCGCAAAACATGGCAGGTGCTTACGGTATAGCGATTACCGGGACTATGGTCATCACTACATACCTGTTCTGGTTCTACCTGCGTAAGGTGCGAAACTGTCCGTGGATACTCGCTGTTGTAGTTACCTTTTTTTTCGCAGTTTTCGATCTTGGTTTTTTTATAGTAAACTTTACCAAGCTGAGCGGTGGCGGATGGTTTCCCCTTTTACTGGCGGGGCTGATTGCTTACGGGATGTTTGTCTGGCTATGGGGAAGGGCTAGGCTTCGCGAACTATTGCAGGTTCGCGGGCTTGAAGTCTCCGATCTGGAATCTGAAATTGAAAAATACATGCTGGCCAAAGTCCCGGGAGAGGCTGTTTTCCTTTCCGCTTCCGAGTTGGTGCCTCACGCTTTTCTGCAGCATTTACGAAACAATCGGGTAGTGCATGAAAAACTTGTCTTTTTGCGGGTGAAGACATCCAGCGAACCTTATCTCGATTCACACAGACGTATTTCCTTGAGAACTATTGATAAAAATATTTATTGGATGACAGTGAACTACGGATTCATGGAGAAGCCAAATCTTTCGCTGACCTTAGTGCAGACTTGGAATCAATTGGGTCTTAGCAGTACAGACAGTTATTTTTATCTTGGGCGAATGCAATTACGGTTCAACAGCGAAAATAGAGTGCATTTGCTTAGGAGAAAGCTTTTCATTCTATTGAGTTCTGTTTCGGAAGATCCTCTTGATTACCTGCGTCTTCCGGCTGATAAGGTTATCAGCATAGGTATAACTGTCACAGTATAAAAGGTTGTATTCAGCGCGGAATTTTGAACTGAATACAACGCCTTTTGCCGGATGACCAGATGTAGATAGTGAAAAACGGACAGCAGTCTTGCTAATGGATAAAATCGCTCATAAAATCGTAAACAAGCTTCATTTCTTCTTCAAGAACAAGCAGGTTCTTCTTCGAAAGTTCTTTGTCTCCGTCACGTGCGCTGTACTCAAGTCTGAGGCAGGCTTCACGAACCCTGTCCGCTCCCATTGTTGCCGCAGCTCCTTTCAGTGAATGGGCTAGATATTTAAGCTCATCCATATGTTCTGCTTCAAAAGCTTCCCTTATTTTGGTAACCCGCGCGGGTTCATCACGAAGAAAAACCCCGAAAAGTTTGGTCAGGAATTCTTTTTTCGTGGAGGCCATGGAAGACAGCCAGTCCTTATTTATTATTTCGATATTTTCCATCAGCACAACATAATCCAAATCTAAATCCATTACCACAATTTTCAGCTGCTGAAAGGACAATGAAATGTAATATTATTTATTGCTCATATATTGTACAATCTTGACTATTATAAAAGAAATTGCATAGAAAATTCTTATGCCAAATTTATCTGTCCTATTACCAGTATATAATGCTCAAAAGACGGTATCAAGGTCTCTGAGGTCTCTGCTGAATCAGAATTATCCTGATTTTGAAATCTGCATAATAGATGATGGTTCAACTGATGGTACCCTTGAAGCTATTTCCCGGTTTTCCGATCCCAGAATAAAAGTTCATACCTTCGATGAAAATAGGGGGCTTGTGAAGGCCTTGAATGCTGGGATAGATATGATTGATGCAAAATATATCATGAGGTTGGATGCTGATGATGTCTGCCACGAAAACAGAGTAGGGAGACAGATTGAGTTCATGGAAATGAATAAAAATATCAGCGTTTCCGGGGCTTGGTGTTATATTATTGACCGTAATCAGCAGAAAAATATTCAAAAATTACCTACGCAGGACGGAGATATAAAAGCACGGATGCTTTTCAATAATCCGCTTGTGCATCCTTCAATGATTTTTAGACGTGATGTTTTTGAAAACCATCGATACAATGATGGATACAGGCATTGCGAGGACTATGGGCTTTGGGTCGATATGTCCATTGACAAAGAAATTTCTTTTGCAAATATCCCGGAACCACTTGTCTACAAATTTGAAAATAAAGGCGATAATATTTCTCATCGCCATTTTAAAGATCAGTTGCGGTCATGCTCAATCCTCAGGCAAAAATTATTGCAGTATATCGGGGTCGATTTTTCTGATGAAGAAATAGTCCTTCACAATGCTATAGCGGGCAATTCTCTTTCCGAGATGGATATGCAGTTGATGCAGTGGAAAGCGGAAGAATGGCTCTTGCGTTTACAGAAGGCCAACCTTTTGCATGGGTATGTCCTGCCTTTCTGTTTTGATTTTGAACTGGCCCAACGCTGGCTTTCAATTTGTGAGCATAGCCTGAGCCAAGGTGTGTTAAGTCCTGAACAGGTTCTATCCTCACCTTTGATAACTAATTTGAATAATGAACAGCATCGTCTAGTCGAGGCCCGAATGGGTTGTTCAATGTCCCGCTGATAATTAATCTGGAAATATAGTAAAAATTAAAAAGGGAGATTTTAACTTATGAAAGTTAAAATCTCCCTTAAACGTTTTTTTGGTTTTAGCCTTACAGCTTACAAAGTTCGTCGCTGGGGATCATTTTAATCTGTTTTTCATTAAGCAGTTCAATAGCCTGATCGGTACGGTCGAAGCGGAAAATGATCACGGCATTTGAGCCGGACTGGTGGACGAAGGCATACATGTATTCCACGTTGATGCCTGAGCCGCGCAGCATTTCCAGCAGGTTGTGCAGTCCACCGGGCTGGTCGTCTACGACAACAGCAACCACAGAGGTTTTGCCTACGGTGAAGCCCGCTTCTTTGAGCACCTTCTGTGCGGTTTCAAAGTCAGATACGATAAGTCTCAGGATGCCGAAATCGGATGTGTCGGCCAGTGAGAGGGCACGGATATTGACTTTGTTTTCGGTAAGTAGACGGGTAACTTCCGCCAGTCTACCGGAACGGTTTTCAAGAAATATAGATAGCTGGTCACATTTCATGGTGTTTCCTCGCTTATGATAGGTTTACTGGTCCTGCTTACGCAGATCGATAATTCTCTGGGCCTTGCCAACGGAACGTTCAATGGATTTGGGCTCCACAAGCTTGACTCGTGCGGTTACGCCAAGGAATTCCTTAATAGTTTTTTGTATCTTTCTTTCGAGACGCTGTAAATTTTTAATTTCATCAGAGAAGGAGGCACCGGAAATTTCCACCTTAACTGTCAGGATGTCGAGGTTTCCGTCGCGCTCAACCACCAGCTGGTAATGGGGCGAGAGACCTTCGGTTTCGATGAGGATGGACTCAATCTGTGATGGGAAAACGTTTACGCCGCGGATGATGAGCATGTCGTCACTGCGTCCGGTTATACGCTGCATACGGGCAAATGTGCGTCCGCAACGGCAGGCGGTGTAATTCAGGCGGGTCAGGTCGCGGGTGCGGTAACGGATGAGCGGGATACCTTCTTTAGTCAGGGTGGTTATCACCAGTTCGCCGATTTCACCGGGAGCAACGTGTTCGCCTGTTTCCGGGTTGATGATTTCAGGCAGGAAGTGATCTTCCATGATGTGCAGGCCGTTCTGCTCTTCGGCGCATTCCATGGCAACGCCGGGACCCATGATTTCGGAAAGTCCGTAGATGTCCAGTGCCTTGATGTGCAGTTTGTTTTCGATATCCCTGCGCATGGATTCGGTCCATGGTTCGGCACCGAAAACACCGATTCTTAAGGGCAGCTTGCTGAAATCGATACCCATTTCCTTACCTGTTTCGTAGAGGAAAAGAGCGTAGGAAGGAGTACAGCAGATTACATCCGCACCGAAATCTTTAAGCAGCATTACCTGGCGTCTGGTGCCGCCGCCGGAAACCGGGATGATTGTTGCTCCCAGAGCTTCCGCGCCGTAATGGGCACCGAGCCCCCCGGTAAAGAGTCCGTATCCGTAAGCATTGTGGATGCTGTCTTCAGAGGTTGCTCCTGCGATTGCGAAAGAGCGGGCCATCATATTTGCCCAATTTTTGATATCTCGTTTGGTGTAGCCTACAACAGTAGCCTTACCGGTAGTGCCGGAGGAGGAATGGATGCGTACTATATTCTCGCGGGAAACAGCAAATAAACCGAAAGGATAGTGATTGCGCAGATCCTGTTTTTCAGTAAACGGCAGCCGGGTGAGATCGGCAAGGGAATTGATGTCTTTCGGCTCAATCCCCAGTTCCTTGAATTTTTTGGTGTAAAAAGGAACATTGGCATAAACGCGTTCACAAAGCTGTTTAAGTCGCCTGAGCTGTAGTTCTTCCAGCTCTTCCCTTGGCATGGTCTCTTTGTCTACGTCGAAGATCATCACTTGCCTCCTGATATGGCTGATCCCGGTATAGGGGTTTTAGTTGCACAAAAAAAAGGCCACGGGATTTCGCCCGTGGCCCGGTAAACTCTCGATCAGTGTGTTTTGCCCATAACCACGGGATGACTATATTTCAGTCCTAAAAAAGGAAAAAAAGAAAAAGGAAAAAAAGACGTGGTTATTCATGGGGCATATAATGCATAAGTACTCCTCGACCGTCAACCCGGATGCTCATAAAAAAATGTTTGTTTCATCAATGTTAGTGTATATTTGTTTGTGTATAGTTTTTAATTTCAGAAATTAGCTGTTCGGAAATGAAAACAATTTTCGAATTTGAATATTAAATAAAACTACGTTACAGTAATGATTGCGTAGCAGGCATAAATTCTCTATATAATCTTATTGTACTATGGACGAAATGTGGAGAACTGTTGTTGGCCGGGAGTATTGGACCTCCGGCACACAGGGGTGTTAAGCCCTTTATTTCCGCTATTTACGATCCTGACTCAAGTGCGTTTCCTCCTAAATGGGGCGCCGGTTATTCAAACCAAAAGAATGAAAACTAAAGAAAAGAAATTTAAACAGATCGATACTAAGGATAAAGTTCAGCTCGTTGCTGAGTGGTTGGACGAAAAACAGGCCAGTGAAGTTTCCGCAGTGGATGTGCAGGGCATTTGCCCCATCGCTGAGGTTGTGATGGTTGCCGGAGCAAAAGGCGTTCGCCATGCACAGGCTTTGGCCGACTTTGTACTGGAAGAGCTTTCCAAGGAAAATATCGAATATCTCGGAATGGAAGGCTATAAAACCGGGGACTGGATTCTTCTCGATCTGAACGACATAATTTTACATATTTTTCAGGAAGATAATCGAGGATTTTATAACGTTGAAGGTCTCTGGTCCGAAGGTAAAAGAATTGACCTAAAACTCAAGCCGCAGGATTAGCCCTGCGCAAGGAAATTTATCATGTCTGAGCAAATCGGTGCTCCTTCCGTCCTGCTGATTCTGGATGGTTGGGGAATTGCCCCTGAAGGTAAAGGCAACGCAGTTAAACTTGCCAACACTCCTGTTCTGGACGGACTTTTGGGAAAATGCCCGCAGGCCCAGCTTAAATGTTCAGGCCGAGCAGTAGGCCTTCCTGATGGATTCATGGGTAACTCCGAAGTTGGTCATACTAACATCGGTGCAGGCCGGGTTGTTTATCAGGACATGACCCGCATTGACATTGCCATTGAAAAACAGGAACTGGCAGCCAATAAAGTTATCAGTTCTCTCATGGATGATGTGAAAGCGGCGGATGGACGTCTGCATTACATGGGGCTTCTTTCCGATGGCGGTGTGCATTCACACATCAACCATCTTTTCTCCTTGATTGAAGTTGCCAAGGATGCCGGGATTAAGGAAATTCTTGTTCATGCCTTCATGGACGGTCGCGATACCTCGCCTACCAGCGGGCAGGTTTACATGCAGAAGCTAGTGGACAAGATGGCGGAAATCGGGGCCGGCAAAGTTGCCACAATTTCCGGTCGTTATTACTCCATGGATCGCGATAAGCATTACGAGCGTAATGAACTTTCCTACAAGGCGCTGGTCCTTGGTGAAGGACAAGCCGCGGCCGATCCGGTTCAGGCTGTCAAAGACGCATATGCCGCGGGTGAAACGGATGAGTTTATCAAGCCCCGCGTTCTTTCGGGTGTGGACGGCACTTTGAAAGACGGTGACGGTGTCTTTTTCTTTAATTTCCGCGCAGACCGGGCCCGTCAGCTTTGCCGGGTGCTCGCGCTGAAGGATTTCAGTGAATTCGCTCGTCCTGCGGTTCCTGAATTCAGCGGGTTTGTAACCATGACTCAGTATGAGTCTGATTTTCCTTTCCCGAATGCATTCCCTCCGCTAAATATCAGCAACCCCATCGGGGAAGTGATTGCGGATAAGGGCCTGAAGCAGTTGCGTATTGCGGAAACTGAAAAGTATGCCCACGTGACATATTTTATGAACGGCGGACGTGAAGAACCTTTTGAAGGTGAAGACCGCATCCTCGTTCCATCTCCGCGTGAAGTCGCTACTTATGATCTCAAGCCTCAGATGAGTGCCGAAGAAGTGACCGAGAAACTGATTGGCGCTTTGCCCGATTATTCTCTTTGTATATGCAACCTTGCCAATCTTGATATGGTCGGTCATTCGGGCATTATCCCGGCAGCTATTAAAGCTTGTGAGGCTGTAGATGCGTGTGTCGGAAGGATTGTTGAAGCGGTTAAAGCGCAGGGCGGTTCTATCTTTCTCACTGCCGACCACGGTAACGCTGAGGAAATGATCGATGCCGATGGCGGTCCGCAGACAGCGCACAGCTTGAACAAAGTTCCATTGGTCTTCATTGGTGACGCATTCAATGGCAAGGAACCTGAGTCAGGAGCACTTTGCGACATAGCACCCACAATTTTGAATCATATGGGCATTTCCGTTCCTGAAGAAATGACCGGAAAAGACCTTTTAAAAGGATAATTAATGTCTGAGAACCGCAAACCGTTATCTCCGGTCAAACCGAATGGGATGGAGATAATTTTTATGTTTCCCTGTCCGTTTTGCGGCCGGGAAGTGCCTTACATAGCACCCACGCAGCCAGCAATGGCTACCTGCGATGCGTGCCGGAAGAATTTTCCAATAGTTCCGGTTGATGAAAAGGTAGTCAGATTTTACAAAACCATGCTTGAA
Source organism: Maridesulfovibrio sp. (assembly GCF_963676065.1). Lineage (NCBI taxonomy): Bacteria > Pseudomonadati > Thermodesulfobacteriota > Desulfovibrionia > Desulfovibrionales > Desulfovibrionaceae > Maridesulfovibrio > Maridesulfovibrio sp. The sequence goes on from NZ_OY780933.1 coordinate 2,454,612, forward strand.
AACGGCAAGGCTGCTGTGGATCCTGATTTTTTCTAAGCTGTAGTAAATATAATTTTGAGAAGAGAGCTTTCTGCGTGTGCAGGAGGCTCTTTTTTTGTTTTTATGTCTATGTGGTTTAGAATATCTGTTTTTATCTTTAACGATAACTTGCTGACATAATTATATGGTTGCTAATGGTGAGGGGAATGAGGTAAAGCGAATTATATGTGATTCGTTTGGAAATAAATTAGTCAATACTCATGCGTGGGTGGATATCCCACTTGGGTTTGGCTGGCGGAGATGTTGATGTTTATGGGGATTTTTGCTGATGACCCGGTTGACGGAGTAGACTGTCACGGGTTGCGTGGCGATTTTGGCGGAGCAAGTCGCAGGGGATCAAATTTCGGTGGAGGGTTCTATGGTGCATCTGTCGGTGCAATTGAAGTAACTGGCTACAAGGCCTTTTCCGATATGCTTGGTATTGATAAAAAGGATTTGGACGATTTATCTGGGATTCTTGGTAGTGCTAAGCCCCACATAAATAATAAGGATTTCAAAAAATGAGATTCGCGATAATTGTCATAATCTTGGCTTTATACACGGCTTTACTAATCAAGATTGTCTTTCGTTCACAAAATGAAATAATTTGTCCAAATTGTGGCCATAAATATATTGTGACTCCTAACAGAATAGTTGGGTATACGAGCCTATTGCTAGCTGCCGGCCTAACTGTAGGTTTTTTTGTTCTAGACCATATTAGTGGGTTTTCATTTTCTATTGTTCTCGCTGTTAGAGGCCTTTACTACATATTAAAAGATGAAGGGTATAGGTGTTACAACTGTAAAACAATAAACCAATTGCCATAAATCAATTTTTAGCCCTCGTACCCACGGTTCGGGGGCTGTTTATCGCTTAGGTGAATCAGTTCCGCTTATGAGCCGGTCATTGATGCAGCCAAACAAGGTTGGCAGAATATGGTGGAGAAAGAGAAACGAAATCAGCAAAGGAAAAACGCTGCTGCAAAAAACCTTAAGCCAAGCAAGGTTACAGATATTTTTAGTAGTAATCATGATGTGAAAAAGAATCGAGCTGATACGATTAAGGCAGGTGTTCAGGATGGATTGAAGGATTACGCAGATGTTCAGCTTTCAACTCCTGACGCTGTTGTAACGCCTATTACAAGTATTTTGTCAGGTTTTGATAAAGTTTTGAAGGGTGATAAGCGAAGATAAAAAAGTTCCTTGTAATATCATTTTATGCTGTTGCAGGGATACTTGTGGTAAAATTATGATTTTAAAACAAATTTTCTACGATATTAAATCAGCAATTGTTAAGGGTTTTCTGTCATTGCTGTTAGTGTACATATATTTTGTGTCTATAATAACATTCAGTTTTTTTAATGGAATTACTGACTATGCGTCTGTTTATACCTCAAGTTTATTTGTTTCGTTTGCTTTAAGTTGTATTGCTTGCAGAGATATGAATCTGAAAATAATAAGATTTGATTTTCAATTTAGAATGACTTTTGTTTATTTGACTTTGTTGCTTATTTGTTGGCTGACTATAATGGTAGCTTCTTTAATAAACATTAATATCATTAATTTTAAAGAATATGTTTCCAGTTTTATTTTAGATATTTATCCTAATATGCAATATGAATTGTCATTTAAAGGGCCAATAGAAGTAGTAATGGAGTCTATGTTCTATGGTCTTTTTTCACCTTTTATATATTTGTTTGCTAGTTTGAGTTTCTCTTTTAAAAAAATTATGCATCTGTCTGTTTTTAATTGGTTTGTAGGCTCTGTATTGCTTACTGTTAATGGTGTTTTTTTTGGTGTGTTAACTTTATTTGTACAGGTCGAATCTGAATTATATTTATATAGTCCTTTTTTTGTACTTAACTATATTATGCTGATTATTTTGTCTTATGCTGCAGGCAAGAATTCATTTGCCGAAGTACCTAATCACTGACTAATAATCTACCACTCAGAACTGAATAAATCGTTGAAGAGTAAGCGAAAATAAAGAATGCCCCTGTAATGGCATCTCTCTGTCCTTACAGGGGTTAAGTCTGGAAATATTATGATTTTAAAACGAATTTTGTACGATATTAAATCGGCAATTATTAAGGGATATCCTTTCTTGATATGTGTTTATGTCTACTATGTGTGTTCTTCGCTATATCTTTTTTTTAATGAAGTTACAGACTATGTTTCTGTCTATACATCAAGTCTATTTGTTTCATTCGCATTGTGTTGTATTGCCTGCAGAGATATGAATTTAAAAATAGTTAGATTTGATTTTCAATTTAGGATGACTTTTGTTTACCTTGTTTTGTTGTTGATTAGCTGGTTTACTATATCAGTTGTGCCACTGCTGGGTGGTTATAATGGGTTTAAAGAAGTCGTGTCCGAATTATTTTATACTCTTTTCCCTAATATGAAATATGAGTTGGTGTTTAAATACTCGCTAGAATTAGTTATTGAATCTTTATTTTATGGTCTTTTGTGTCCGCTAATATATTTATTCGCGAGTCTGAGTTTTAATTTTAAAAAGTTAATGTCATTTTCTTTTTTAAATTGGATGTTAGGTGTCGTGTTAATTACTTTTAATGGTGTTGTGTTCGGTGTTATTGGGTTATTAGTACAGTTAAAAACAAATTTGTATTTATATACGCCTATTTTTTCAGTTGAATGTATTACGCTGATTGTTTTGTCTTATGCTGCAGGTAAGAATTCATTTATCGAAGTACCTAATCACTAACTAATAATCTACCAATCAGAACTGAATATATCACACAAACAATAAATCCTCCGGTCTTCCTGAGTGTCCAGAAAACGATACGATGCTCAAGTACTGCGTGCGACAAGTTCGTGAGATGGAAAAAGCTGCTAAGGAATTGGCTGGTAAGCAGGCTCAATTTAATGCTCAAGAGCAGGCTAGGAAGGATAAAACTGCTCGTGCCGGCTCAGAGCTTCGGGAGCAACAGCGGCGTGCGGCGCAGCAAAGAATAAAGAAGATTTTAGTCTTTGGGATCTTGGTCTTCCCGATTTTCCACTCGTACACCCCACCTCCCCAAGCTTTACCATCATATATATATAGAGTATGAGCCGGGTATGAAATTTACAGTACTAACATTCGGATGTCAGATGAACGTTCACGATTCAGACTGGCTGATCCGGGCCATGGAGAGCCGTGGCTGGACAGCTGTTAAAGAATCTGAAGCAGATATATTTATTATTAACACCTGTTCCGTGCGAGATAAGCCGGAGCAGAAGGTCTATAGCGTGCTGGGGCGTCTAGCTCCTTTATGCAAAAATCCAGGTAGCTTCGTTGCTGTGGGCGGATGTGTGGCCCAGCAGATCGGTGATGGCTTCCTTGAAAAATTTCCGCACGTACGCCTTGTTTTCGGTAGCGACGGTATTGCTCAGGCACCGGACGCACTGGAAGATCTCGCTGCTAATCATGAGAAAAGATTGGTCCTTAATGACTTTCTTAAGGATTATCCCGAACGTGAAGGCGGCGAGATGCAGCCCAATGTCGATCTGATCCCTCCGGGCATCGGCACCATTCCCGGTCAGGCTTTCGTCAACATCATGCAGGGCTGCGACAACTTCTGCGCCTACTGCATCGTGCCGTATACAAGGGGCCGGCAGAAATCACGTTCTTCTGAAGCTGTGATTAAGGAATGCCGCCATCTTGTCGAGTCCGGTATTCGCGAGATATGTCTGCTTGGTCAGAACGTAAACAGTTTCGGTATGGATAAGAAGGGCGATGATATAAGCTTCGCGCAGTTGCTCTATAAAATTTCCGAGATTGAAGGGCTTGAGCGCATCCGTTTTACCACCTCCCATCCCAAAGATATTGCCCCTGAGGTGATCAAGGCTTTCGGCGAGCTTCCGAATCTTTGTCCGAGTCTGCATTTACCTGTGCAGTCCGGTTCAGATAGGATCTTGAAAAAGATGGGCCGCAAGTATGATCGTGAACGTTATCTCGGTATAGTGGAAGGGCTGAAAAAGGCCTGCCCTGATATTTCGCTGACCACGGATTTGATTGTCGGCTTTCCCGGTGAAACGGACGAAGATTTTGAACAGACCATGGATATGCTCGAAAGAGTCCGCTACGAGAGCAGCTTTTCATTTAAATATTCAGACCGTCCGGGAGTCGCGGCAGTTAAAATGAAGCCGAAAGTTCCTGAAGATGTTGCGCAGGCAAGGCTCGCCTGCTTGCAGGAAAGGCAAAATAGTATTACTAGAGAAAGTCTAGAGACTTTGACGGGTCGTGAAACCGTTGTTTTGCTGGAGCGGCCAAGCAAGCGGCAGGAAGCAGGCGGAATGTCATGGCGTGGTAAAGATCCCGGCGGACGGGTGGTCAATGTTCACTTTGAAGGTTATGCTGAAGATCAGAAGCTCGGAGGCAAACTGGTTAAGGTGAAGATCATTGAAGCTAAGAATCATTCCCTTGTAGGCGAGAGAATGGGGGAGCCATGGTAGAAATGCAGGTTTACGGTCTGGCGGTGGAAAGCGATACTGAGACCCCGGTTCTGGTATTGAAAAGTGAAGAACTGGGCATGGTCCTGCCTATATGGATAGGGGCCATGGAGGCCATGGCTATTTCGTTGGTCCTAAATGAGGTCTCCTTTCCCCGGCCGATGACCCATGATCTGCTTTTAAGCACTATCGCAACTTTTGGCGGGGAAGTAGCTTCAGTTGATATAGTTGATATCAATAAAGGAACTTTTTATGCTGAAATAATAGTGCGTAAGGATGGAGAGCTTATAGCGATTGATTCCCGTCCTTCTGATGCCATTGCTCTAGCCGTGCGTGCGGAGTGTCCTGTTCGGGTGGCCCAAAAGGTTATCGATACTGCCGGGACCAAGGATATTGAAGAAAAGGTTGTAAAAAAGTCCGGATGGGATGATGAGCTGGAAGAGCTTTCTCCTGAGGATTTTAAATATAAAATGTAAGGCGATTAGATGATAGATTTTCATACCCATACCGTGTTCAGTGACGGGGAACTTATCCCTGCGGAGCTGGCAAGGCGGGCCAAGGTTGCGGGATACCGCGCAATGGCGATGACCGACCATGCCGATTTAAGCAACATTGATATTATTCTTGAAAATGTTCGCAGATTTGCAAAGAAGCACGGTCATTATTTTGATATAGATGTGTTCGCCGGAGTTGAGTTGACCCATGTCCCTCCGGGATTGATCGGGGAAATGACTGAGTATGCCCGTAAATCCGGAGCTCAGATTGTGGTCTGTCACGGTGAGACCATTGTGGAGCCTGTTGCGGAGGGGACTAACCTTGCGGCGATTGAGGCGAAAGTGGATGTGCTGGCCCATCCCGGCATGATTACCGATGTTGAAGTAAAACTGGCGGCTGAATACGGGGTATGTCTCGAGATTACAACCCGTAAGGGGCATAGCCTGACTAACGGACATGTGGCGGCGCTTGCTCGTAAGCACGGAGCCAAGCTGGTCATCAACAACGATGCCCATGCTCCCGGTGATCTGGTCGGGCTGGAAATGCGGCGCAAGATTGCTCTCGGCGCAGGATTAAGCATTGAGGAATACGCGCAGGCCGAGGAAAATTCCCGTGAACTTGTGCAGAAAATTATGAAACGAGCTTGATTGATAGGTCATGGATAAATTGAAATCCGGCATAGAACAGGCCGTGCAGCTGATCAGCAATTCCAGATGCGCGATAGCCTTGACCGGAGCGGGACTTTCCGTTGCCAGCGGCATACCTGATTTTCGCAGCCCTGGCGGTCTATGGTCCAAGCATGATCCTGAAAAGGTTGCCTCTATCAGAGCCTTAAAAGCCGACCCGGCCACTGTCTGGAATTTTTTGATAGACGCTGCCGCTATGATCCAAAGTGTTGAGCCGAACGCCGGCCATGAGGCATTGGCCCAGCTCGAGAAAAGCGGTGGCATTCATGGTGTGATCACCCAGAATATTGATGGGTTGCATCAGCGTGCCGGATCTATGAATGTTATTGAATTTCATGGCAATTGCAGCAAATTTTATTGCATGGAGTGTTTTTCGCCTTTTCCTGCTCAGAGGATAACTCCACAGGTCGATCTTCCGGTCCGCTGCCCGCAGTGTGACGGAGTTGTCAGGCCCGATCTTGTCTTCTATGGTGAACAGATTCCGCAGGAAGCCTACAAAGCAGCGTTTGAGCTGGCGGATCAATCCGATCTGGTTATTGTGGCCGGAACTTCCGGCGATGTTGTCCCCGCAAGTCTGATCCCTCCGAGGATTCAGGATGCAGGCGGCAAAATTATCGAGATAAACATGGCTCCGTCGGCCTACACCTCACTGAGTGATGTGTGCATCCGGGGCAGGGCGGAAGAGGTTTTGCCTGCCATTGTGCAGAACCTGAGCTGAAATAATTTCATTTAAAATACCGGGCGCTTTTAAGCGACGGTAAAACAAAGGTGCGGTGCAGTATGGATTTCTTACCTCAGGGCGGTATTTTCGCAATGCTCGATCAGGCCACCATTGTGGTCAAAGGTGTGCTCTGCCTGCTGGCAGCCATGTCCCTCTGGAGCTGGACAATCATATTTTGGAAACTTATTTCCTTCGGCAGGGCCCGGAATCTTATTCTCAAGGGCAACAGTATAATGGAGAATGCAGATTCTCTCTCCAGCGGCCTGACTGAAATAAGCAAGACTGAATCATCCCCCTTGAATCGTATAGGAACCGCAGCGGTGAAGGAATATCGCGTGCTGGAAAAATCGGCGGTCAGCTCAAGCCATAAGCGCCGCCTGATCAAAGATACACTGCGCCGGATCCTGCGGCGTAAGGTCAGCTCGGAAATGAAAAAACTGAGCGGGTCACTTTCTTTTCTGGCAACCTGTGCCAACGGTGCTCCGTTTATCGGATTGTTTGGTACTGTCTGGGGAATCATGAACTCCTTTCATTCCATAGGCGCTGCAAAATCCGCGGCTCTTGCGGCTGTTGCTCCGGGTATCTCCGAAGCTTTGATCGCAACTGCCATCGGCCTTGCTGTGGCGATCCCGGCGACCATTTTTTATAACTTTTTTCTGGGTGTGCTGAACGGAATCGAAACAGAACTGGTTAACTTTGCGGGAACTTTTCTCAATCGTGTTGAACGTGAAGTTTCCTGGGTTGAGCCTTCCGGTAAAAATCCTGCCGCAGAGGAGTAGGTATGGGTATTTCCACCAACAATCGGGGTATGCTTGCAGAGATTAACGTAACTCCTTTCGTTGATGTCATGCTGGTGCTGCTGATCATTTTTATGGTCACCGCTCCGCTCATGACGCAAGGAGTCGAGGTAGATCTGCCGCAGACCCGCACCGTACGTTCTTTGCCGCAGGATAATGAGCATCTTGTTCTTTCCATAAGCGATAAGGGCGAAATTTTTCTCGACGAGTATAAGGTCGGATTCGATGAATTGCAGGCCCATCTGGAAAAGTTGGTGAAAAAGCAGAATAAGATGCTTTTTCTGCGCGCTGATAAAAATGTTGCTTATGGTGAAGTTGTAAAAGTCATGGGCGAGATAAAGGCTGCCGGAATTGACAGACTGGGCGTTGTTGCTGAACCTACTGAAAAGAAAAAGAAATAGCTTAGGATTATTACAGGCGAATTTATTGATGAAAATCATCGGCCTCCTCATATCTTTACTGCTTCATGCCGGTCTTATAGTCCTGGCATTGACGTGGTCTGTTTCCCCTCCGGTAAAGATTTCCTTAGATATGCCTGTCTATAATGTTGATCTGGTCAGTCTTGCTCCTCTTCCTGCTGCACCTGCTGTGAAGAAAGCTCCAGCTCCCAAGAATGTATCGAAGCTTTCCAAGCCGGATGCTGTTGCTATCCCTGTGAACAAACCCAAAACTATTCCTCAATCCAAGCCTGAAACTGTAAAAGCCCCTGCTCCGAAACCTGTACCTAAGCCTAAACCTAAGCCTAAACCTAAACCGGAAACCAAGAAAATTTCACCTAAGAAGGTAAAGACTACAACCAAGAAAAAAACGGTGAAGAAACCGGAGGAAAAAGCTGAAAAGCCTGTAGAAAAGAAAACTCCGTCCAAAAAGTCCGAAACCAAGAAAGTGGAAAAGAAAACTCCACCCAAAAAAGTAGTCAAAAAACCTGAAGTTTCAGCGGAGGATGCTCTTGCCGCGGACCTCGCTTCTCTTGCCAAGATTGTGGAGAAGCAGGAAAAAGAAGAGCGACAGGCTGTCGCCAACGACCTTGCCTCGCTTACAAAAGACGCAAAGGCTACAGCCGTAACCGGCTCACCTGAGGGCACAGCAGGTGCTTCAGGGCTGGTTCAGGTTTATGCTTCCATAGTGAAAGAGGCGGTACGAAAAAACTGGAGATATCCTGTCTTCGGGCAAAAACAGAATCTTATGGCCCGGGTACAGATCCAGCTGAAACAAAGTGGTGAAATCAGCGGCATCAAGCTGCTTGATTCATCCGGCAACGTTGATTTTGACGATTCGGTGATAACCGCCCTGCGTGATACCGAAGTTCTTCCCAAGCCACCGGGAACATCCATCAGAACCATCGTTGTAAACTTTAACCTGCAGGATCTTGATCAGTAGGGCAGGTTTATATTTATGAATAAAATTAAGTTTAATATACTCACACCGGTCGCCGGAATGCTGACGGCTGTATTGTTGTTTACCATTGCTGCTGCCAATGTTTTTGCAGCAGATACCTTAACCGTCGATATTTACGGTCCCGGACAGCGGAAGGTTAATATTCTCCTGCTTCCGCCTAAAACCGTGCCCAGCGGTAAGTACGAGAATTCCAAGGAAAAGGATTTGCCGCTTCCTGCCGAGGCCGGAACATTCAGCAAAGATATTGCTGCGGATCTCGCTTTTCTGCCGTTTTTGAATATCGTACCTCTTACGGATATTTTAGGTGGTGATCCTTCTCGTGGTGTGCGGCCTGATGATATTGATATCAAACCGCTCAGGCTTTCCAAGGTTGACCTTGCCTTGACCACAGGATGGGAGATCCGTCCCAACGGAGAAAAAAATCTTTTGATCCGCTGTATAGGCACTTTTAACGGTCGCACCATTCTTGGTAAAAAATATTCCATGGTAACTGAGGACATCTTGCCTAGAATCGCGGATCGCTTTAGTTCTCACCTGATGCGAATCCTTACCGGCCGGGATGGTTTTTTTGAATCCTCCATAGCCTTTGTTCGTAAGCAGGGTAAAAATAAGGAAATTTATACAGTCAGCCCGCAAGGACGCAATCTCAGGCAGATAAGCTCCCTCGGTGGGATTAACCTGAGTCCGAATTGGTCCCCGGATGGCGATAAGCTGGTATTCACCCGGTTGGGCTCACGCCAGCATTTGCTTTGCGTCTGGGACCGGGCAACAGGTAAAATTGATCAGAAGAGTTTTCCGGGAAATACTGTGATCGGTCCTGATTTCTTGCCGGACGGCAATATGGCCGCCACACTGACTATGAACGGAAATTCCGATATCTTCTTGATAAACGGTAATTACAAGCCCAAAAAGGCTCTTGCCAAAAGCTGGGCTATTGAAGTTTCCCCTGACTTTGACCAGACCGGGCAAAAAATGGTGTTTACCTCCGCCCGTTTTGGAAATCCTCATATTTTCCTGCTGGACATGAAGAGCGGTGTTGTAACCCGTGTAACTACTGAAGGTAAATACAACACCAATCCGACCATAAGTCCGGATGGCCGTTATGTGGCTTTTTCCCGTCAGACCCCGTTGGGACATCGCATTTTCGTGCATGACTTGAAAAACGGAAAGGAAAGGCAGCTTACTTTCGGCCCCGGTAATGATGAAGAACCAGCTTTTGGTCCGGATGGGTATTTTATAGCTTTTTCTTCCAGCAGGAGCGGGAAGTATAAAATTTACCTGACAACCCGGCATGGTGCGCCGGCGATGCAGGTACCTACGGGTAATGGTGTTGCCAAGGCCCCGGCATGGGGCAAGGCCCATAATTCGTAAGTTTCAGGAGTGCTTTAACAGTTTTGTTACAAGCTCGACTTGATTTTTTTACAAAACACTTTAGTGTTATTGTATTGGAAGTCTAATTTAATGTGGTATTATGTTAGCGTGGACAACTCCTGTCCTTAAAAGTTCCTTTTCAGGAGGGCAAATGAGAGCTAGAGCGATAATTTTAAGTGTAGTATTCATTTTGGTTGCCGGGCTGGGTACCGGTTGTTCCAAAAAACATGTTGAGTCTTCCCCCGCCAGCCCTGCTGTAGAGGAGAGAATGACTGACCAGCAAAACAAGGAACAGGCAAAAGCTGAAGAACAAGCGCGTCTGGAACGCGAAAAAGCTCTTCAGGAACAAGCCCTTGAAGATGAGCGCAAAGAAGCCGCTGCTAAAAAAGAATTCAAGGAAGCCATTGTAGAGCTTGGTAATATGGTGCATTTTGATTTTGATTCTTTTGAAATCAAGCCCGAATACCGCCCTCTGTTGCAGCAGAAAGCAGAAATATTGAAGAAGCTGGATAATGTTACCATGGTCATTGAAGGGTACTGTGATGAGCGTGGTACTGAAGAATACAACCTGGCACTCGGTGAACGACGTGCCCGCGCAGCTTATGAATTTCTCATCCTTTTAGGTGTATCTCCTGAAAGACTGAGCATTGTAAGCTTTGGCGAAGAAGAACCTCTTGACCCGGGGCATAATGAAACAGCATGGGCCAAGAATAGAAGAGATCAGTTCCGTCTGAGCTACTAAACAGCTGAAAACCAGTCTTCTGCTTACTAAGCTTAGCCTTTTAGCGCATAGCCCTGTAAGTGAAGACCGGAAGTTACTGTGCTTTTTTAGTGATCTGGTAGAATAATTGAGCACGAAAAAACTCCCCGTTTTTATTACAAAAACGGGGAGTTTCTTTTTGGTCGGAATTAATGATTAGGTCAGATAACGGATAAGCCAGAGGAAAAACATAGCGTAAAGACCCGCGAAAGCATCATCAATCATAACGCCTCCACCGTCCTTGAGCCATTTTTCCGATTGTTTGATGGGGAATGGTTTGGTGATATCAAAAATTCTGAAAAGGACAAAACCCAGGAGAAGGTGCCATGTTACGACTGCCGGGAAGGGCAGAAAGACCAGCCACTGGCCCAGCAACTCATCAATAACGACACAGCCGGGATCTTTTTTACCCAGCTGCTTTTCCGCTGCTGTGCTTGCCTTGGCTCCGAAGTAAAAGATCAAGCCCAGAATCAGAATTCTGACCGGGAGGTGAAAAGGAAGAAACAAAAACGGTGCGGTAATTAGAGCAGCGGCGGAACCCCATGTTCCGGGGGCTTTGGGCAGGTGTCCCACTGGTCCCAGAGTCGCCACATGCGTATAGTTAATGTTGAATTTTTTCATGCTCATATTATCGGCTGAAAGAGCTTAAATGTCCAGAAATGACAAAGCTGAACTCGTTATGAATTCAGCTCTGACTTATAAATATGTTGTTTACGTATGACTTAATTCATACGCGGCTTTAGGGTGTAACCGATGCGTTCAGCCATGAATTCCAGCGGGCCGGTCTCTTTAGTTATCTTGAGTATCTCCATCAATGTCGTCGCTCCCAGCTTGGCGTTATTATCAAAGGGATTTATTTCCCTAAGCAGGGTAGAGTATGGCTTTCCTATTGACTGGGCCACTTCTTTAGCTGGCTTATTTCCTTCAAGAACAACATCCTGAATTACTTTGGTGATTGTATTGTAGCTCATCTTCTTCTCCTCCTTGTTGTGCGGGTCTTTTCAGGTAAGAGCCTCACTTCATACAAGTTTATTATGTGACCGGGAGGAGTTTATGTAAACGGGGTAAACTTTGTATATTGAGCTGGTAGGACTGTATATGGGGGTAGGGTTGTTGATGTAAGGGCGGGTTTTTTGGGTCGGGTTTGTTTATAAATTCGGCTTAATTTGGCATAATAAATAGGTAGTTAAGATCTATCTTCTACGTGCAAATGGCAATTGCACGGACAGGAGAACCGTCAGCATTATCAAATTTCAAGGGCAGGCAGGAAAAGAGGAATCCCTCGGTGGGAATCAGGTGGAGGTCGGTAAGATTTTCAATAGCAATGGTCCCCTGTTCGAGCAGTGTCTTGTGAACTTCGTAGCTGCCTGATTCAGCAGAATCTATCGAGATGACATCAACGCCTACTCCTTTGAGTTTGAACTCAACCAGCCATTGTGCGGCTGCTTCCGTTAAAGCCGGGTAGTGGGTAAAGTATTTTTGATTTCCCCAATTCCTGTACCAGCCGGTATTAAGGATGACAAAATCACTCTCACTGAGTTCAGATTCGTAAGGAATCAGGTCATCTATGGTTATATGAGGATCTGTTACATCTTTATGGGTGCAGTCGACGCATATAGCCGGACCGATAAAACTATCGATACTCATGTTGTCGAGGGTTCCGGCTCCTTTTATCATATGTGCAGGGGCATCAATATGGGTGCCGATATGCGAAAAAAGAGTCAGTCTATGTTCCCAGAACCCGTGAGTATCATGGGTAAACACATCTTCAATTTGTGGTGCTTCCGTTCCCGGAAATACAGGCATGCCGTCTTTTATTGTATGCGAGAGATCAATTGTCTTCATCCTGTCAGTCCTTTGAATCCTCGTTATTCAGATCGCTTATAAATATTGCATCATTAGGGCTGTTGCCCTTTTTATGCTTTTCATAGCCCACTTCTATCTGTCCTTGATTGCTAAGCTCAGATGCCTAGGTGAGCAGGGTTTGCAGCATTGGTTTTATCCAAGATGGTAGCAATAAATTTATATGACGTGTTAAGGTAACCCTTATTTTTGATCCAAGTATTGTTTCTTTAATTGATATAAGATATATGTTTGTCTTTAAAGACTGTTCATGGTTTCAAATCTGAGGTATCAAAAAATGAGAATTTCCGCTATTTATTTGAGTATAGCCGTATTTTTTGTTGCAGTTTTATCTATTAGCACTGGGTATGCAGAAAATTTACGCGTAATGCTTCACTGCGGATCATTTCCCCCGTACTACTTTGTAGATGACAAAGTGAACACGGGTATCGTTAAAGATATATTTAATGCTTTTGCAGCAGAAACAGGTGATACCATCGAATTTGTCCGTTGTCCTTTCAATCGCTCCCAATATGAATTCGAGCGTGGCAAAATTGATATCGAACCTATGTCAAACCCAAAATGGAGGCAGTTTTCCAAAGTGCCGGGGGTTTATAGTAAATCGTTTGCGGTTTCCGATTCCATTGTCCTTTTTGCTCGTGATGCCGTTGTTTCCACTGCTTCGCCCGAGAAGTTGCTGGGTAAGGTAATAGGTACAGTGCGTGGCTATTATTATCCGGTGTTCAGTCCCTATTTTGAAGATGGGCGTATGGTTTCACATATGTTGGAAAATGAGAATAAATTGATCGAGCTTTTACTTGCAGGACGCCTTGATCAAGCATTGATGAACAAAGATTTTGCCTTATACCAGATAAAGAATCGCAATCTCGGCGATCGTCTTATTGTAAGTAAGCCCTATGATTCCCTTGATATGATGATCCGTTTTCACCCCAGCAAAAAGGATGCAGTTCCGCGTTTTAACAAGGCTATTGATAAACTGCTTAGCGATGGCACGATCAAGAAAATTTATGACAGTTATCGTTAGAAAAAGTATTTTATTGAAAAATTAGTGCCCATATATTTATTTTTTGTCTTCTTAATCTATTCTCTTGTGCAGTGATCTGTTTATCGGATTATACTTCATTTTATTTTGATTTTTCCAAAATAAGTTCGTTCTGGAATATCTTGCAGCGGACATGGATATTAGTTAGTAATCTCCAGTCTCGTGAGTATAGCGCTGCTGATCAAATCTCTTCCTGTTGCTCATATTATGTTTAAGATTATATTTTCAATCTGGTGAAATGTTATGAATATCGCGTTTGTTAATTCAACCCATAAATGGGGTGGTGTAAAATCATGGGTTATAGGCTTTGCAGAACAGCTTAAGCTTCGTGGGAATAATGTCTATATCTGGGGCAGACAGCCTGCGTTTATAGAGAAAAGCAGAGATAAAGCCGGACATGGTGAGAAGGTCTGGTTCGGCCCGGATTTTAATCCTGTTGCGATTTTGAAGTTCATTTATGAATTTAAAGTCAAGAAAATTGAAGCCGTGATTATCAATGTCGGCAAAGATTTAACCACCGCCGGTATTGCCGCAAAAATTTTAGGTATCCCATTAATCCAAAGAATCGGGTTGCCGGAAGACATTCCTTATACCAAGAAAGTTGACTTTCTGCATAACTGGATCAAGCCGCATTTTTTGTGTCCTTGCGAGTACATTCGTAATGGTTTTGTGGACAGTCTGCCTTATGTAAAAAGAGAAGATACTGAAGTTGTTCTGAACGGCAAAAATTGTACTGAACATAAATTATCCTTGAATCAACCGCTTACATTCATATGCACTTCCCAGTTGAACAAGGGAAAAGGGCATGAGGACGTGCTTAATGCACTTTCTAAGCTCCGTTTTGACTTTAAGTGTATCATTGTCGGTACCGGAAATATTGAGAAGGAACTGCATGAGCAGTGTGAATCGTTAGGTTTGTCTGAAAAGGTAGAGTGGGTTGGTTTTACAAAGGATGTACCTGAATATCTTCGTAAAGCCGATGTATTCGTTCTGCCGTCTTACTTTGAAGGTTTACCGAATACCTTACTGGAAGCCATGTCGGAAGGATTGCTCCCTATTGCAAGAGATGTGGGGGGCATCTGTGAAGTTTGGCCTGAAGACTTTACGGATTTTCTCTTGCCGTTCAAATCCGGTCCTGCTGAGTTTGAAACCGCTTTTGAAAATGTTCTAAATATGTCAGCTGAAGAGATACTTAAAGCCAAAGAAATGTCCCGCCAGAATTGTAAAGAGCAGTTTTTACTTTCCGGCAAAGCCGAGGAGTTGGAAAATTGGCTTTTACGTGATGTGATTCGTAAGTAAGGAGCTCCATCAATTTAAAGGTATTAAGAATTACGTTTTCCTTTTGCGCTGTAACTTATGGGGGACAGTTAATATTGAACTCTGTTTGTTTATTACATACAAGGAAGTCGGCAAAAGCAAAGAATTGTAGTTTGCAGTCTATGTAACGTAATATTATTTGAATTTTATTCTGAAGGCATTTCTCATAGAGAGGTTTTTATGTGTTCCGGTCTAAGTATAATTATTCCTGCTTACAATATGGAAAAATGGTTGCCAGTGGCATTAGAGTCATGTCTGGATCAGAGTGATCCAGATATCGAAGTTATTGTTGTTAACGACGGCTCTCCTGACAGCTGTGGGGAAATAGCTGAATATTACGCTGCACAGGATTCCCGTGTACAGGCCATTCATCAGGAAAATAAAGGAGTTGGGCCTTCGCGTGAGGCAGGGCAGGGACTCGCAACTAAGAAATATATACATTTTCTTGATGCGGATGATCTTCTTACCCGTCACGCAGTGCGTGATATGGTTGGTCTTGCCGAAAAAGATGGAGTAGACCTTGTCTGTGGAAATGCTGTGCTTTTTTCTGATATTAATATGAATACAAGACGTTATTTTCCACATAAGGCTGCGTCGGGGTTGCGGTTTGCGAAGAGTCCCAGCCATTGGAAGAGCAAGGTCGCGTGGCGCTGGGTAATGAATACAGATTTCATCCGTAAGCATGATTTTAAACATCTCCCATACAAAGTAGGGCAGGATGTTTTATTCATGTATCAAGCCCTAACCAAGGTGGATAGGTTTTCACAATGCGGCAGTCAGTTTTATTACTTCAGGCAGGATCATAAGTCTGTAAATATGACTTTGGACACGATGTTTAATCATCAGTTTCCCCACTTCGTAAATGCGAAACAAATTTTGATGGATGCGGCAATGCCCGGTCCGCTAGTCAAATACCTGAATGAGAATTTTTTTCGTGATGTTAAAAATATTATGCCCAGCCTGCACGGGGATAATGCTCATTGGCGTCGTCAACTGATCAAAAGTGGCTTTGAGATTTTTGAAGGGCTTGACCCAGCTTTGTTTAAAGAGAAGATTCCAGAGGGAGCTTTTGTTCAGGAGGCTGCGGAGCCTTTGTTTCTTGCCTTTATTGCAGGGGATGAAGAAAAGGTGAATACCGAGTTGGACCGTTGGGTAGGAGGAAGCGGCAGGAAAAAGAATGTGGAGAAGAATAAAGGCTTACACGCAATCCGACGACGCATTAAATCTGCCTTTAGGCCTACTTCCATAAAAGTTCGCCATCGACTGCGCGAACTTGAGAAGAGAGCTGCGGATAGGCGTGGATAGAGAGCTCGTACATATTGCCGAGCCCTCTATTTCTCCTGTTGCACATCCTCGTGTGCTGATGAGGCCGTGTTTAGTTGTATCAGGTACCAGTTCAGTACTCAGTTCACTTAAAATTAAAATTTAATTTTTGTGATCAAAAAGTCTCTATTTATTTCTTTGGGCAGAGCGGATTCTTCTAGCGGGTGGCTTCCTCTACCAAATAAAGAATGTTCCGGTAATTTTTGCCTCCGTGCAGTGTTAAACCGATCTCGCAGGTGCGGGAAACACTGTAGCCTTCGTCACAGTCAGCAATCTGTCTTTTCAGATCTTCAAGCGCTGATGCATTAAGCTCCGGACGGTGAAATCCTTTGTCGCCGGAAAAACCGCAGCAGCCTATTCCGGTTGGAATAACTACCGATTCCGCACATCTTGACGCAAGTTCACGAAACGAATTTTCCAGTCCCATTGTCCGGGTGGAGCATGTTGGATGCAAAGCAACTTTTTTCGGCAGTTTCTTGAATTCCAGACGATCTACTATATTCTCGTTCGCGAACTCGATCGGGTCCATTAGTTTCAGGCGTTCATCGAGGGTCTTTTTCATTCTGGCAAGACAGGGGCTGGTGTCGCAGAGTACTGTGTATGTTCCATTGTTGCTGGCTTTAAGAAGCGCCTTGCCTAATTCATCGGAAAGGCGGTCAGCCTGCTCCATTAAGCCTTTGGTTTCAAAAGCCTTACCGCAACACAGGCTGTCTATGGAGTCAGGAAAAATGACCTCGAACCCCGCTCTTTTCAACAATTTTACGGTAACGTCCATCAAAGGTTCGGAGTCGTCGCCTTTGCTTGTGCCCATGGTTCTGATTGCGCATGATGGAAAATATACTACTTTGTCAGTCGCGCCAGAGTTTGCGGAATCAACGGGGATGCTGCTTCCTCCCTTGGGCATGGCCGGGGTCCATTGCGGCAGGCGGTTGGCGGATAATGATCTGGCCGCTCCGGCGATACGTCCCATGTTTGCATCACCGATAATACGCTGGGTCAGGGACATGCCATTAAGGGCGAGTGATGCCGTTTTCAGAACGCCGCCCATGTGTCCGCATACGTAATTGGCCAGTTTGAGCGCATTACCGGAGTGATTCCGACCGCGAATGTCTCTAATCATATTAGCGACATCTACGCCCAGAGGGCAGCGGGTCCGGCACAGTCCGTCTGTCGCGCAGAGTTCTTCGCCGTATTTCTGGAAGATTTTTTCCCATTCGTCAGCCGTGTCCTGATCGCCTTCCGCGCGCAGTTTGGTTATTGCTCTTGAAAGACTGATCCGTTGGCGCGGGGTGAGGCCTATATTCCTAGAAGGACAAATCTGCTCACAGAAACCGCATTCTACGCACAAATCGACATCAGGATGCGTTGCAACCGGGCTTTTAAGTCCGTCAATATGTGCTTTTGAGTCTTCGCTTATCAGTACACCGGGGTTGAGTATTTTCAGTGGATCGAAAAGATCTTTGACCCTGCACATAATTTCATAGAGGAAATCACCCCATTCCTTGCGAACGAAAGGCGCCATGGCGCGTCCGGTTCCATGCTCGGCCTTTAAAGAGCCGTCGAATTGCTCAGTAATGAGGTTTACGAGATCAACCATGAAGTTATGCAGTTTTTCAACTTCATCGGGATCGGCAATTTTGACCGGGATGGAAAAATGCAGATTGCCATGGAAGGCATGGCCCATGATTCCGGCCGCGTATCCATAGCGTTCGAAAAGCTCCTGAAAGGCTGCGCAACCCTCGGCTAACCGGTCTACAGGGATGTTGATGTCCTCAGTGAGCACGAATTCATCCGGCTCACGGAAATTAGCTATCGCCGGAAACAGGGCCCTGCGAATGTTCCACAGCTTTTCGCATTCGGATTCATCTGTGGTGAAACTAGGCTCGTTCAGGGCCGGAAAAGCGCTCATAACCTTTAGAATGGCATCAACATTTTCCTGCACACCTGCGGCATCCCACCCTTTGGTTTCAATGAGCATGGCGCATGAGCCTTCCTGCAGATTCTTCATTACATCGGGGATGCCTTTAAGATTCTGCATGGCGGTCAGAGAATTGAAATCCAGCACTTCGGCGGCAGCTATGCTGCAGGTGCTTTTCATGGCGATAACAATGTCTGTGGCAACTTTCAGGGACGGGAAGAACATCAGGCTCACTGCACGCATAGGAGGAGTGAGGATGGTATCCATGAGCACTTCATGGATAAAACCGAGTGTACCTTCCGAGCCGATCATCAGATGCATCAGGATATCGATGGGATCTTCATGATCTACAAAGGAATTTACAGTGTAGCCGATGGTATTTTTTATGGAGTATTTACGCTTGATGCGTTCAACAACACTTTTGTCGGCAATAACCTCGGTTCGCAGCGAGCTCAGTTCTTCAAGAAGCTCGGAGTGAGATTTGCGAAATTCAGCGACGTTTTTTGAATCGGTAGTGTCCAGATAGGTGCCGTCAGCCAGCACAAGGCGCATACCTTTTACGGCATGGTAGCAGTTCTCTTCCACCATGCAGCACATTCCTGCTGAATTGTCGGCTACAATGCCGCCCATTGATGCGGAGGTGATGGAAGCCGGGTCCGCCCCCATCTTACGCTGGTAAGGGGCAAGTGCCATATTGACTTCAATGCCGATTATGCTGCTTCCGGACCAGAACTGCTTCCCTTCATCAAGCACTTCCAGCCGTTTCCAGCCTTGTCCCATCAGGCGTACCAGCACTCCCTCACCGCAGGCTTGACCGCTGACAGCAGTTCCTGAGCCGCGGAAGGTTACGCCCATTTTGTTGTCCGCACATACTTTAAGCACATCCTGTATCTGCTCTATGTTAAACACATCGACCACAAGCTTGGCCTTGGGTTCAAAGTAGCTTGAATCTACAGCGTAGGTCGAAACCAGAGCCGGATGGTCATATATCTGGGCCTCGGGGAGAACTCCCCGCATTTCATTAACTAACTTTATCAACACAAATCTCCTTTCCTTCAGTATCCTCAGGGAAACGCCAAAGGCCCAGGCCGCGCAGGACCGTGGGAACAGTGATCAAAAACAAGGTGACCCAGCCCATTGAACCGTAACCTTTACCTATCAGGGGGATGAGGCCGAATTGCGCTACCATCCAGCAGATGGCAACCAGAACAATGGATGAGCACATGGCGTGGGTGCGTTGTTTGCGGGATTTCTCAACTTCGGTAAGGTTGCGTCCAAGAAAGGTAACCAAACGGTTGGTTGTTCCAAAAACGAGAGCTACGCCGGTAGAAACCGCGCCTACCACAATGCATATTGAAATAAGGGTGGTCATCCATGGTCCGCCTACCCCGTGCATTACTACAAATAAGGCGGGAACGGCTTCCTTGAGGATTCCCTGATCAACAAAGGCCAGTATCCCGAAGTATGCCAGATACATGATCAGGCTGTTAATAAAGATACCGATTCCGATGGCTTTGCGCAGGCATACCTTGTTCGGGCAGACTTGAGCATGCACAATGTAAGCACCGATAGCAGCGCAATGCAGGGTGCCGTATTTTACTCCCCACCAGAGAGCATCCCAGAAAGTATCCGGACCGCTGACCGCAATCTCACCTGTTTTGATAGCGTCCAGATTTTGTAAAATTTTAGGGAAATATTCGATTATATTCGGTAGATAAATAATAAACATGCTGGCGATGAGCATCACTGAAACTACCACGGCCGTTTTGCGCACCAGCTCGGAACCGTAAATAGTGAACACAAAAATTACCGCCGCGATGCAGAAGGTATTAATCATGTATGGAGTCCCGAAAACCTTACTCAGGATAGTTCCACCGGTAGCAAATGCCACAGAAGTAGCAAGTAAGAGAATTGCATTGACCAGAATTTCGTAAACCGGAACAGCGAAAAATCCTATTCCGCCGTACATTTTTTTAGACCAGTTACTGTAATCGTAGGTATTGAACCGGGCTGCGATAACCATTGAGAAATACATGCATCCACCCATTATCAGCATGGAAACTGCGGGCATGAATATGGATGTCCAATGGTGATTGACATAAAATGCTACAATCTGACGGCCGGAAGCAAATCCGCCGCCAAAATGTGAACTGAACCAGACCAGCGCTATGGCCAGATATCCGGGGATAATTTTATTCATATAGTTACTCCGCTGCTGCTTTTGTGGTTACATCATCCGAAAAACGCCAGAGGCCGAATCCCCGCAGCAGGACGGGCAGGGTAAGGATCAACAAAGAAACCCAACCGATATTTCCGTATCCTTTTCCGATGAGCGGTATAAGTCCAAGCTGAGCTACAATCCAGCAAGCTAAAATAAGAAATGCGGAAGCAATAATTGAGTGGATTTTACGTTTATTTTCTTTTTCCTCTGGAGTCATGTTGCGGCCGAAGAAATTAACCAGACGATTGGTGGTGCCATAAACCAGAGCTACGCCGGTGGAGACTGCCCCGATAACGATGCATAACGAAATCAGCAGTGTCATCCATGTGCCGCCTACACCGTGCATGATGACAAACAATGAAGGTACCGCTTCTTTGAGGATGCCTTGATCGACAAAAGCGAGAATACCAAGGTATGTCAGGTACATGATTCCGGTATTGATGAAATATCCTACGATGGTCGCCTTTTTGAGGCTGGCTTTATCCGGGCAGGCCTGAACGTGTACAATGTAGGCGCCGATAGCACAACACTGCAAGGCACCGTATTTAAATGCCCACCATATGGAATCGAGCAGAGTGTTTGGACTTCCTGTAGCAATGTCGCCATTTCTTATGGCGGCGAAGTTCTCAATTATTTTGGGGAAAAATTTAATTATATTAGGGATGTATATAATAAAAATGCAAGCGATGAGAATAATGGATACTACTGTGGCCGATTTACGGACCATATCAGCACCGTAGATGGTCAAGACAAAGATAACCCCGGCAATTACAACTGTATTCAGCATGTAGGAAGAGCCGAACGCTTTTGTGATTGTTGATCCACCAGTGGCAAAGGCTACTGCTGTAACAAGGACTAGTAGTACATTGAAAAGAATTTCGAACAAAGGAGCCATTACAGTGGATGTTGATCCATATAACTTTTTTGACCAGCTGCTGTAGTCGTAAACTTCGTATTTTGCGGCAATAAGCATGGAAAAATAGAGGCTTAAAGCCATGATTAGCATGGAAACAGCCGGCATGAATATAGAGGTCCAGTGGTGGTTGAGGTAGAATGCTACGATTTGGCGTCCGGAAGCGAATCCTCCTCCGAAGTGGGAGCTGAACCAGACGAATGCAATTGCGAGATAGGCGGGGATAAGTTTGTTCATAGTAATGGGGTTGTTATTTGTTTGAAGGGAACAGTCTTTTTTCGGTCAGGAAGGAATGTTGGTGAACGTTTAGCTGCAAAACATTTAGTAATGACAGTCTTTAAAAAATGACCGGCGGTCAGTATTTGTCCACAAAACGGTGTGTCCTTAATTCGATAAAAGGCTGCAAGGCTGGATGGTAAGTGTTGAACTCTCGTCCATTCGTAGCGAAATGGGATCGCTAAGTTGCCTGAAAGGCCGATCTGGATGAATCTATATTCGAAAGCTTTAATGGGAAGCGTATTGCGTAACTTCGTTACGGCGTTATACTCAATAACAGTAAAAAAGATTACTGTACTGGTGTTTGCGTACAACAAAAGTTTTTACTTTAGAAGACTTAGATTTCATTTTATAGTAAATGCCCACTTTGTCGCTGCAGCAGGCATAGTCACGGATTTATCGGTTAAATCTATGAATAAGTATCAAGTGTTACTTGAGCCATGCTTGAATGATAGAAGCTCTGCACGCGGCAGGACTTAACTAATATGCGTTAATTTTGCGGAACGTACAACTACAATACAAGGTGCAGCTAGGGCGATAAAAAACGGCTGCGGCGCCTTAAACATAAAAGAGCGCGCAGCCGGAATTATTGAACAAGGAATGTAAATTGATTATTCGTTAGCGGATAAAGCTCATTTTGATTTTTGCTTCCTGTTCGGGAAAGGGTACTGTTCCTTTTGCTGCATCTATACACTTGAGCAGCCATGCCATATTGCGTCCCAGAACTCGCATAATCTGTAACCCTTCAACATCCTGCTGCGCTTCTTCAGCTTTATTGCCGTGGATTGTATTCCAGTAATTTGAAGAAACTATGGGCATCTGGGCGATAGTAAAGTATTTATTGAGCCGATCAAAAGCAGCGCTGTTACCACATCTGCGGCTACTGCTTATGGCTGCTGCCGGCTTAAAGGCATATGGTCCTGCTTTGTGGAAGAACATCCGGTCGAGAAAGCCGCATACTGATGCATTCGGTCCGGCAAAGTAGACAGGAGTACCTACAATAAATCCGTCAGCATCTTTTAAAAGGTCAATACCTTCATTTACCTTGTCGTCTTTAATGACACAATATCCCGTCTTTGCGCATCCCATACACGCAGTGCATCCTTTAATTCCTTCTTTGCCGATATGCAGCATAGTGCTATCGATTCCCTGTTCTTTCAGTTCATCAGCAATTGCGTCCAGTGCAACTCGGGTACATCCGTTCTCGTGGGGGCTTCCGTTCAATAGTAGAACATTCATTGTATTTCCCTTTAGGTAATAGTTTTTACTACGCATTGTCAGCGCGGTTAATGTTTATAGGAGGGCATATGTTCCCGTCCGAAGAAACATGGCGGTTCATTAATAATATAGAATTGCCTTGAAAGCAGTTTGATTCTCTCAGGAAGAGCTTGATCGTTAAACACGGTGATGGTGGATATTTTTGGCGTTTATGTCAATATGATGAATTTAATGAATATTATCGACATTAAAAGTTACGTGATTTATTTTCGGTTTAGGTTATTTGTGTTTAATTTTATTATAGCCACGTATAAGGAGGCTTCATGTTTCGTATTCTATTTTTACTTGTTCTGATAGCTGTGTTCTTTTCGTCCCCGGCCAGTGCCTGCACTGATTTTATCGTTAAAGCCAAGGACGGTAGTGTGGTAAATGGTCGGTCCATGGATTTTGCAATTATTGATAAGGCTCAAGTAACTGTTTACCCCCGGGGAAAGCAGTGGATTTCCGAAGCACCGAATGACCGCGAAGGGCTTAAATGGAAACAGCGCTATGGTTTTGTTGCTTTTTCTGTGCTTGGACTGGAAAAATCATCAGACGGTATGAATGAAAAAGGTCTTTCAGCAAAATTCCTGTGGCTGCCTTCTGTGGGGTATCAGACTGTCCCCAAAGGCAAAGAGGATATAGCTCTTGATGCGACCCTCGTACCCGATTGGATTTTAGGTAATTTCAGCTCCGTGGCTGAGGTAAAAGAAGCTCTTCCAAAGGTTCTGGTCTGGGGTAATGAACTCGTGGGGCTGGGGTCAGTTCCGGTACTGCACGTCGCCGTTCATGATGCCGCCGGTAACAGCATTGTGGCTGAATGGATCGACGGCAAGTTGAATCTCTACGATAATCCTCTGGGTATCATGACAAATGAACCTCCTTTACCAGAACAGTGGGCGAATCTGCGTAACTATGTCAACCTTTCCCCCATGATGCAAAAACCGCTTAAGCTTGAGGGCATGAGTGTTAACCAAACAGGTAATGGTTCAGGGTTGCTAGGTCTTCCCGGTGATTGCACTCCGCCTTCTCGTTTTGTGCGTACAGCTATTCTCAGGCAGTTTGCTTATAAACCTGAAAACAGTGCGGAGGCCATCATATTTGCCCGCCATCTGCTGGAACAGGTTTATGTCATGAAGGGAATCAGCCGGGATAAAACACCTCAGGGCGAGGCAGCTGATTATACTCAGTGGACGGCCATTGAAGACCTGACTAACCGTGTAATTTATTTTGCTGATTACGATGACCAGACACTTCGTGCTGTTGACCTCAAAAAAATTGATTTCACGCGAGGCGATTATAAGCCGCTCCCTGTTGCTAAGCCTTCCGGCAATGCAATTAAGGATGTGACACCACATTAGCAAGTTTGCAAAGATTCTAATTAATGGCCGGTCCGGCTTTCTTCGGACAGCGATGTCTTATGAAAAGAGGGCAATAACAAGTGCGTATGCCGGGCCTGCCATTTTGCTTCCGCAATGAACGGTGGGAACCACGTTCATGATACCACGATTCTCCCC
Source organism: Maridesulfovibrio sp. (assembly GCF_963676065.1). Lineage (NCBI taxonomy): Bacteria > Pseudomonadati > Thermodesulfobacteriota > Desulfovibrionia > Desulfovibrionales > Desulfovibrionaceae > Maridesulfovibrio > Maridesulfovibrio sp. The sequence continues at coordinate 2,478,956 of NZ_OY780933.1, forward strand.
GGAGTTAATTTTGGGCGCGGATGTGTTGTCGGGTGTGATATAGAAACCCTTCGCAACGCTAGCCGCTAAATTGCATGACAATTTCAGGGTGTCCCGTATGGTCATCAGTCTTTTCTTGTACAATTTCAAATCCGCATTTTTTGTAAAACTCAATGCTGGCCGGATTCTCTTTATAGACAGTAAGAGTTAGATTGTTGTGGAGTTGTTTGGCTTTTGAGATCAACTTTCTGCCAATGCCTTTTCTCTGCATTTCGGGTGAAACAAATATTGCTGCTATGGTATTATTGTATAAAGAAATAAACCCGTGCGGCTTACCTTCTTTTTCAATAACGTACGTGTCGCTTGCAGGTATGTAAGTTTCCCGCATGTCATTGACTTTAGATTTCCAAAATTCGATTGGAATAAAATCATGCGCTTTTATTGATGCTTCCAGCCAGATTGTAATTATCCGGTCCATGTCTTTTTCGTTAAATTTGCGTATCATCGTACTTATTTTCATGTTCACTTAAAGTATTTTTCTATAAGCTGTTCTTTTGCGCCTGAAGCCAATACTTCATCTAATGATTCCTGTATGCTGGATATAATACTGGCTGAAGTGTCTTTGTTTGCAACCATGTAGTAACCACCTTCTTCAGAGACTAAATACGCAGCTTCAAGTTCTGAAAAATCGTGCCCCATATTTTTCAGTTGATAGGCTGTTTCCAACGGATCACCTGGAATAAGGTCGACTCTTTTTTTGAATAACATTTTTAATAAGCTCTCTGAATTGCTTACTAAAGAATAATGGTCTGTATGAATGTTATTTGCGATGAAAAATTGTTCAATTGATCCCCCCAACTGTACTCCAGTACGGTATTTTTTGAGATCTTGCTTATCTTTAATTTGTATATCTGTTCGCTCTTTTAATTTAAAAAGATACACTCTTCTAGCTTGCATAGGACCAATCCACGCATAATGCGCTTTGCGTTGCGGGATAAGCGCTACAGATAAGAGCATGGTGTTTGGATATTTTTGTACAGTTTTCATGGCCCGTTTAAAAGGGTACATTACAAGCTTATATTTAATGTGAGTTCTTTTTAACGCGGCTTCTATCAATTCTGTATTGATCCCAACAATCTCATTATCCTTTTTAAAATTATATGGCGGCCAGTTATCTACTAAAATAGTAATTTTTTGAGCATCAGCGGTTCTTGCCATGCCCAAAAATAGAATGGTTATTAAAAATATGAAATATTTCATAATACATTTGCAGCTCATTCTTTCCCCTTCAATCAAATTGCTTCACGTGCATGTTATAATTGAATAACATTTTTTAATATTATGTATAGATCTGATCAAAATAATTTTGAAGTGTGATTTTGTAGCAGAATAGTGGTGTACGGGTGGTTGAAAAGTATTTTCAACGGTTGTGTTTATATATTAACACGACAATTCTTTTGCATCAATAAACAGAATGAAAATGAAATATTTCAATTGTCGGTCATCAGTCCGTGGAGCTGGTGACGAGATGTCTATGGAAATGCGGCCAAACAGAGTTTAATTGTAACGACATTAAGGTTAAGCAGATTGTGCTTGAAGCGAAATTAAAGCATAGTACTATTAAGCTCGCTAAGCTGTTTATAGTATTCCCTTCAGGAGGTTGAACGTGGATTATTTTATGACCCTTTCGCCAGTTGTACAGGCTCTGATAGCTACCTTATTTACCTGGGGATTAACCGCTCTCGGAGCAGCGGTGGTGTTCATCGGCAAGGATATAAGTAAACGTACGTTGGATATCATGCTCGGTTTTGCCGCAGGGGTGATGATTGCCGCCAGTTACTGGTCTCTGCTTGCTCCGGCTATTGAAATGAGTGAACATCTGGGACCGTTCAAGTTTGTGCCGGCAGCGGTTGGTTTCATTATGGGGGCAGTGTTTTTGCGACTTGTGGATAAATTTTTACCGCACCTGCATATCAATGCTCCGCGTTCGGAGGCGGAAGGGGTTGATACCAACTGGAACAGCTCCATCCTGTTGGTGCTCGCCATCACTTTACATAACATCCCGGAAGGGCTGGCTGTTGGTGTAGCCTTCGGGGCTGTCGGTGCCGGATATGATACAGCATCCATCGGCGGAGCCATAGCACTTGCCATAGGTATAGGAATCCAGAATTTTCCGGAAGGAACTGCGGTTTCTGTCCCCCTGCGCCGGATCGGTTTTTCGCGGACTAAGAGTTTCATATACGGGCAGGCGTCAGGACTTGTGGAGCCAATAGCCGGGGTTATCGGTGCGGCGGCAGTCATTATTGCCAGACCCATTCTGCCTTACGCGCTGGCCTTTGCCGCCGGAGCCATGATTTTTGTTGTGGTGGAGGAGGTTGTGCCGGAATCGCAGGCTTCCGGTTACGGAGACCAGGCGACCATGGGCTGTATCCTCGGGTTTGCTGTGATGATGACCCTTGATGTAGCGCTGGGATAGGCTGTCAGTTTACTGTTCGGTCATCGCAAGCTTGAGCCCAATAGTAGCGAATACAACTGCGAAAGAGCGTTGCAGCCAGCGGATTGTATTAGGAGATCGAGTAACATATTGACGCACGCTGGTTGCAGAAAGTCCATAAAGGACGAACACGATGAGTGTCATCAGCATAAATATCAGGCTCAATATAATCAGGTTTAAAGTTGGGGATACAGCGTTTGCCGGTACAAAGAGTGGTAGAAAAGCAAGAAAGAAAATTGAAAGTTTAGGATTAAGGATATTGATCAGGAATCCGCGCTTGGCAATTTGGAGCAGGTGTTGATCTTTGCCGGACTCATCGAATTTCAGGATACCATTTTCCTTCCAGGTCGCCCATGCCAGATAAAGCAGGTAGGCTGCTCCGGTATACTTAATTAATTGAAAGCCTACTGCGCTTATGTGAAGGAGAAACGACAAGCCTAGAGTGGATGCTACCAAGTGGGGAATTATTCCAGCTGTGCAGCCTATTGCTGCGGACAGACTTGCTTTTTTACCAAGAAAAAGTCCGTTTGAAACGGTGTAAATTACACCGGTCCCCGGTACGAGAACAACAACCAATGCAGTCAAAAGGAATTCAAGGCTTATCAAACGAGTGCTCCTAAATTATATGTTTGAGGTTATTTCAATATAAGCACGTTTTAAATTGAGAAAAGGGGCAATTCCCCGGAACATTAAATTCCACTGAACCGGAGTTTCGATTACCCGTGCAAGGGGCAATTAAAATGTTTGTTGAACAAGAAAAATATTAATGTCTTGTTAATCTATATTTTCTACGGGAAGCCGGTCGAATTTAGGCAAATTCTCCAGTTCAGAGTCCCAATTGGCTTTATTTGCGATAAATATGTGAGCATCCGCTCTGATAGGTATCTCACTGTCGAGGCTGCCCGCAGGAACAACAAGAAGGGTGCCATCCATTTGAATATTAGGAAGAGCCGACCCGCAAGTGCTGCAAAAACTCTTTATATGACCTGTTGAATTGAAGTTGAATGTCTTTATTTCCTCTTCCCCGGCCAGCCATCTCAACTTGGCCGTGGAGGAAAACAAATTCGCGGCATGGGCAGATCCTGTGTCTTTACGGCATCGTTCGCAATGACAAAGGAAAAAATTATCAAAATCTCCTTCCACCTCAAAGGCGACCTTGCCGCACAGGCATGTTCCTGTATGTTTCATTATGCCTCCTGTCAGGGCACGTCTTTTCTCGGGATTGTTTCAGCTATAGATTAATCTCAATATGGACTATACCATTCAGCATATCAAGTGGGATTTTGCTAAGGACCACATCCTGATTTAGTTTTTTAGCCGTATGGCGAATTGTGCGGCGCCGCAAAGGCCTTACTGGTTTTTAAAATTAGGAATTTGGCTAAGAGTTTGGTTGTAAAACGGGCTAATTGAATGCTTTGCTTTTATGTTAATATTTCCTTATAGTTAATAAGATATTTTCTATGGTTATTCTGTGAAATATTTGAGAACCTGAGCTAACTTTTTTAGAGTATATCGATATGGATTACAAAATGATGGTGCAATATTTGGAATGTTCAAAATATATCGATTTTAATGAAAGTGGTGTGCAACGACTTTTAGAATCGCTGGAACTATCAGGTCTGGAAGACGAGCATATAGCAAAAAAATGTTTTGAATGGGTCCGTGATAATGTCAGGCATAGTTCCGATTATGAAATGAACCCGGTAACGTGTAAGGCTTCGGACGTCCTTAGATACAGAACTGGCTATTGCTTTGCCAAGAGTCATCTTCTGGTTGCTCTTCTCAGGGCTTCTAAAATTCCTGCTGGTCTTTGTTATCAGCGCTTGAGCCTAAAAGGTGATGGGGCCCCATTTTGTCTGCATGGTCTCGTTGCAGTATATTTAAAAAAATATGGTTGGTATCGAATAGATCCACGGGGTAATAAAATAGGTATTGACGCACAATTTAATGCTCCGATTGAACAACTCGCCTTTACACTTTCATTAAAAGAAGAAGCTGATTTACCTGAAATCTGGCCTGAGCCTCATCCCTTGGTTGTTCAAGTGCTGGAAACGTATAATACTTATGATGCCGTGTATGATAATTTACCGGATATTGAGCTTATTTCTCTTTGATATGTATTACAATTTCCAACCTCTTTCCCGAAACGAAAATTCTTCAAGACCTCAGTTTTTCTATTACTGTCGCTAGTGGCAGATCTACTACGTTGTTTTTTCAAAACTACGGCAGCATTTATGGTGGTATTATAATTATTGTCATTGTGTCCTATGTTTAGTATGTGATTTGAAAATCATGTAGTAGTTATCAGTGATTAACACTGATTAGTTGAATATGAGGTTGGCAGTGATGAACTATATCGGAGCCTGTGCTATTGCCCGGGATGAAAACTATTTCATAGAGGAATGGATTCAATATCATGCAATGATTGGTGTTGAAAAATTTATTGTTTATGACAATGAGAGCAGGGTTCCCCTACGCGAAACATTGGCTGGATATGTAAAGTGTGGATTGGTTCAACTGTATGAGATAAAAGGTATTTCTCCTCAGCAGCAAGCTTATCAGCATTGTCTTGATAATCATGGAGAGGAATTCAGGTGGCTGGCCTTTATTGATATTGATGAATTTATTGTTTTAAAAAAGAACGAGAATATTCATTCCTTTCTAACTTGCTATGAAGAGTATGCCGCCCTAGTAATGAATTGGGTCATGTTCGGTTCAAACGGATACGTCGATAATCCACCTCTCCCTATTTCTTTACATCTTAAAGAAATAGTGGATTACAAAATGCCTAGTTCAACGATTAAATCAATTGTGCAGCCCCAGTACGTGAAAGTGGCTAACTTGAGCCCTCATTTTTTCACCTACACCAGTGGAAAGTGCGCCGTTAATGAACTCTATATTCCTGTTCACGGAAATAACTCCCCTCCAAGCGTGCAGCGTATTCAACTCAATCATTATATCTTCAGGGGGCAGCGTGAATACCAGAACAAAGTCAATCGGTGGCACTACAATCATACTGAAAGAGCTCATGAAAATCTTTGGGATGATTTTTTCAAGCATGTTTCATGTAAAAGAATAATTGATGATTCCATCTTTCCGGTTTCGATGAAGTTAAACAGGCTTATGAAGCTTGGCAGGCCGGAGTTCTTCGTAGACTTGAATAATCACGGTTTGAAATCAAAGGAATTATTTGCGGTAGTTGATGCTGTTTCCGAAGCCATGAATAGAACTAATTACGACCTTGCCTTAAAACTGATCGTCCTTGCGGAAATGCAAAATTATGAAGACTGTCTTATTTTGACGAAATTAAAGGCCGAAATTATGTTGCTCAAGGGAGAGGTTGAGCGGGCCGTAAATTTAGTCCAGAAGGTTCTGGAAAACGGATTTTGGTGGGAAGGTTACGTTGTTTTATTCTATTGTTATAAGTTTATGGGCAATGAAGTCCTGTGCAACAATATAAAATTGTATCTTAGGGATATGGTCAAAATTGCAGCAGGTCAGTCAGCTGAAGTACCTGAAACTGTAGCCTCTTTATTAGGGACGGCTTCATGTGTTAACTAGATCGTCATAGGTTGGCTTTTATATTTGGGATGTTCACATTAGCGAGAATGACTTATTCAATAAAGCCTTTGTCCTGCATAACCTGCTCACTGATAAATTTTGCCATTCCTGTCTTCATTCGGCTGAATCCTTGTTTCTGATAGAAGCCTTCTTTTCCGGGAGCCGCATAAAGAATGACATTACAGCCTTCAAGGTGTTTCAGAATGTGCTCCATTATCAGGGAGCCAATCTTTTGTCCCTGATATTCAGGAAGAACAGCGCAATCGTATATGGCAGCCTGATATGCTCCATCCGAGAGCGCTCTGCCAAAACCAATCATTTTATCATCATCGAATATAAAAACTTTCGTATGGCTTGCTTGGAAAGCTTTTGCATGAATTTCGGGAGCATGGTGGGCCATCCCAACTTGTTTGAGGATGCTGGCTACGAGATTCCAATCTATTTCATTACAGTCATATTTTATTTCAATAGTCATGCGTCTTAGCTCCTTTTTAGTGGACTTAATTGGGATTTCATAGCCTTTCCGTGAGTCCGCATCAAGTTGGAGATTGGTGGGGAGAGCTAAAAAATATCTCCAGCATCCGTTTTCTACCCATTCCCCGGAACAACACCCCCCACTGAACCAGTTTCTCAATAACCTGTGCTAAAAGCAATCCGATGACGTTGGTGTATGATTCGCAGATTCCTTTATTTAGTGAGCTATATCTTGTTTTAGTGGCCTCCACAAAGGATTAGCCGGTGTTGGGCTGGATTTAAATGTATTCAAAAATGTTATCCCTACAGCGTCTTTGAAAAAAACAAAGTGAACGCTGTAGGGATAATTGTATGGAAATGGTTCTTTTTAGTGGTTTTTGACGCCATGTACGTATTTCGAGAATTTGGCTGATGTTCAATCCTTAGTAGATCAGCCTATTCTTATTCTGCCCTTCAGGATCAGATTGAAGACTCGGATCGTATATGGGTAATCCTTCCCCCGGTCCTTACTTGGTGCGGGAAGAATTTATTTTTGAAGTACAATGCAACATTGACAAGGGCAATGAGCACCGGAACTTCAACAAGAGGACCGATGACGGCGGCAAATGCCTCACCTGAGTTGATTCCGAACACGGCAATGGCAACCGCGATAGCAAGCTCGAAGTTGTTTGAGGCTGCTGTGAAGCTCAAGGTTGTTGCCTGTTCATATGTAGCGTCAGCTTTATATGAGAGGTAAAAGGAAACAAGGAACATGATAAGGAAATAGATTGTCAGTGGGATGGCGATGCGGATAACGTCAAAGGGAAGTTGAATAACCTTTTCTCCTTTGAGGGAGAACATGGTCAGAATTGTGAACAGAAGGAAAACAAGGGTTAAAGGACTGATGCGGGGGATAAATTTATTTTCATACCATTCACGCCCTTTGACTTTGAGTCCGATAATTCTAGTTAGCATGCCGCCGATGAAGGGTATGCCAAGGTAGATGAAGACGCTTTCGGCAATTTGACCGATGGAGATATCAACAACCGCCCCTTTAAGGCCGAACCAGCCAGGAAGTACGGTTATGAAAAGATATGCATACAAAGAGAAAAAAAGTACCTGAAAAATGGAGTTGAACGCAACCAGTCCCGCACAGTATTCAGTATCGCCATTGGCCAGATCATTCCATACGATAACCATAGCTATGCAACGGGCCAAACCAATCAAAATAAGTCCGACCATGTATTCGTGATGCCCGGATAAAAAAGTGATCGCGAGTCCGAACATGAGAATCGGTCCGATTATCCAGTTCTGGACCAGAGAAAGGGTAAGAACTTTGAAATTTCTGAATACCTGTCCCAGTTGTTCATATTTTACCTTGGCAAGAGGGGGGTACATCATCAGGATGAGCCCTATAGCAATGGGAATATTGGTTGTCCCTATTTGGAATGAATTAATTACATTCTTGATTTCAGGATACATATAGCCACTACCGACTCCAATAAACATAGCCATGAAAATCCAGAGGGTAAGGTAGCGATCCAGGAAAGATAATTTTTTTATCAGTGATTCGGGCTCGTTCATTTCTTCCTCCACCATTTAATCACATGGTACATTTTTTTTGGTTTTAAGGTATAGGGTTAGCCTTTTATGGTCCTCTTCACTTTGAGAGCACTCCGGCAGACCCTCGCATAACACAGCTAAAATATTGTCTGCGACCTTTGTTCCCGGTTTGACCAGGCTGTAATAGGTCCATTTCCCGCTGCGCCTTCCTTCCACCCACCCCGCATTTTTCAGCATAGACATATGCCGGGAGATTCTTGATTGCGGCAATGCCAATCCTTCCATCAGGTCGCAAATGCATAACTCGCCATTTGCAAGCAGGCTGATAATCCTAAGTCGTGTGGGGTCGGAAAGTGCTTTGATCCGTTCAGCTAATTGTTTCATTGGAGGATCATATCTGCTTATGCGGATATGTCAATATGTTTTGTTTGGAGGGTAGTACAGGAGTAGGTGTTTTCGCCGTTGATCATTTAGTTTGATCTGTAACTGTTAAGATCACGGGACTTATTGCGGACTCTTCGGTTGACTGAATCTGACGGCGGTAACGTATTTTTGATTTTGCCAACAACCTAACTGTTGGGAAGATTCAATTCATATTTAATCCAATCAATGAAAACCGCCATGTCTTTATTTCTTTCAGGTAACTCAATCGAAAGAATTACATAATCAGCAAGAGTTGTTTTAAATCCATATGGAGCTACGAGCAATCCTTGCTCAATGTCATCTCTGACCATAGGTTCGGGCCCGATTGCCATTCCGAAACCTGTTGTTGCAGCTTGAAGACTGAAATAAAAATGATCGAAATATTTTTCAGAACTAATATCCGGTGAATCAGTAGAAATTTGTTTCCAATCAGACCACGCTTGTGGACGAGTTCGTGTGTGCAGAATGTCTTGTGGTGTATTTTTGTGTTTTGCCCAGTATGCAGGACTGCACACCGGAGCAATCCGTTCTTTCCCTAGAACAGTAGAATGATAATGAGAAGGCCAAGCAAAATCTGACCTCCTTATCGCCAGATGTACCCCTTCCGAGGTGAGGTCAATCGGACCTCCTCCTGTAGATAGATGTATGTCAATTTCGGGGTCAATGGACCTGAATTTATCTAGTTTTGGCATTAGCCAACGCATGGCAAGTGATGGTTCACATGATACTGAAAGTCTGCGCATAGATTCTTTTTGACGAATCGCTTCACTTTTCTTTTCAAGCTGCTGAAAAATATCTTCTACAATCTGAGCTAGGTCCCTTCCTTTTCCAGTAAGGTACAGCCCTCTATTACGTCTTTCAAAAAGATCAAACCCATAATATTCTTCAAGTTGCTTTACAGCCCGACTTACAGCTCCATGGGTCAAGTTCAACTCATGAGCCGCCTTGGTAAAACTGGAATATCTAGCTGCTGAGCGGAAACTGATAAGTGGCTTTAATGGAGGAATATTTTTCATAACCATTTGTGATAAAAACTCACGGATAATATGATTTCTTTTCGATTTTAATCTTAATGTATCTGCTTTATATCAACAGCTAACCAAAGTCTACTGAGGAGGTAGCTGTGAGTATATTTGAATCAAATCTTTTGCTGATTGGAACTATCGCCGTTCTGGCAGTTGTGAGTCCGGGGCCTGACTTTGCCATTATTTTCAGAAATGGTTTGCGGTATGGTCGTAGGGTGGGGCTAGTAACTGCGCTTGGTATAGCATCCGGTGTCGTAGTCCACACAACCTATGCTTTGCTTGGGCTAAGTTATATAGTTGCAGAGTATGTCTGGGTGTTGGAATTCGTGCGGTATGCAGGAGCTGGATATTTGATATGGCTAGGAGTTTCTGCTTTCAAACCACCCAAAAAACAAGAAGGCAATAATGCTGAAGATGGTCCGGTTTTGTTGTCACTTGGAACATCATTCCGCCAAGGTTTTTTTTGTAATGTACTGAACCCAAAAACAATGCTTTTTTTCATAGCTCTGTTTACACAAGTTATAACACCGAGCACCTCACTAGGTTTAAAAATTGGAATAGGAGCTTTTATATCTTTAATTCATCTGATCTGGTTTATGTTCGTTGTATTCGTGGTTACAAATAATAATACCCAAAAATTAGTTAAGAATTGGCGTAATGTACTTGAGAAGGTTGTAGGAGTCTGCTTGCTTGGGCTGGGCGCAAAATTGGCTTTAGATGTCTAATAATTCCTGAATCAGGATAACGGAGAAAATATGACAAAACATGATGCAATTAATTTTGAACAGAAATTTTCAAAATTCAGCGACCATTGGTCCCCTAGAGTTATAGCAAAAATGAACAACTATCAGTTCAAAGTTGCTAAAATAAAAGGGGAATTTGTTTGGCACGACCATAAAGATACGGACGAAGTTTTCATTGTAATTTCAGGTCAGATGGAGATCGAGTTTCGTGATGGTAAGGTAGAAATCAAATCCGGTGAAATGTTTGTGGTCAATAAGGGAGTTGAACATAAACCATTTGCAGAAGAAGAATGTCAGATTCTTATTATCGAACCTAAAGGAGTCATCAATACAGGAGAGGCTGAAAGCAACCTGACCGCTGAGAATGACATATGGATTTAAATTGAAATCCTGAAAGATATCTTCAGCCAAGGATGGCTTTTTAGGAATAATTCAAACTATATCATACAAACAATCGCAACATCACTTACCCACCCCCGTTGGCATTACTTATTGGCAGCACCCAAAAAACCGCAAATAAACGCAGAAAAGGGTTAACTCTGAAAATGAGTTAACCCTTAACCTTATCAATTCAACCAGTGGGAATCCCGTGGGAACCACACCAGTAAGCCAACCCGAATGTACGATTTTTTACCCGTCCCCCGGAACGATAACTCCGTAAGATACTAAGGTTTCTAGCACTTTCGCGAGGAGCAGACCGGCTACGTTGATAATCTTATTTTTATATGATGTCATGCCCATAGGAATTGTCTATGGAGCACAGCCATGTGCCGTCTTGAGTTTTGTTGAAAACGTATACCGCCTTGCGTTCAGTCTCAGGCAAATTAGGAGCAGAAACAATTGTGTTGGCAAGTACCAGAGCCGTATCTCCGGATTCAAGAATATTCATTCCATTCTGCTTAACCTGAAGTCCGTTTGTAAAGTATTTGGCAATTGCTTCAAAAGCTTTGCGGATAGCCTCTCTGCCTTGGACTGTTCTGCCGGGTTCAATCACAAGTACTGCGTTTTCGGTGTAGATATTAACCAAGGTGTCAAAATCTTCTGCAACTATTGCCTTATCAGCTTTTTCTATCTGGATTTCAACTGGATGTTTTTCCAATTTTTTTCTCCTATAGTTATAGTGTATTTTGTTTTAATTGTAGCCAGAAATGGAGTGAGGTTCCCAAACAACAGCAGCTCACTGAACCAGTGTCTCAATCGGCAGCCCGACGATGTTGATCAGCGATTTTTTACCCATCTCCCGGAACGATAACTCCGTAAGATACTAAGTTTTCTAGCACTTTTGCTAGGGGGAGACCAATAACGTTGATCATTGATTTGACCTGTAATTGTTAAGATTATAGGACTTATTCATTTCATGTGGGGAGTTGTGTGGGAGTGTGCGATGCTGGACGGACTATTCAAATTGATCATAGTTGCGCATCATCATTGAGCTTTTCTTCAAAGTTTTGACCGCCATAGTAGATGCTGAGAATGACAACATTTTCGTCCATAATAGCGAACGCAATAATTGTACGTTTTTTGAAATGAGTAATTCTCAGGCCGGGGCGGATGTCTTCACGTAATGTTCCTCGTTGCGGAAAAGATTTTAACTCTTCGCAATGTTTGATAATGGCATCTGTAAATTCTTTTGCAGTTTCGGATGATGCGGCTTTGGCAACATATCGGTATAATCCGACAAGCTGCTCTTCTGCTTCCGGTGAGAAAATTACTGAGTAGGACATCTGAATTTTATGACCTACGCTTCATGTTCTTCAGATAATTTTGCCCGAACCTGATCAAGGCTTCTGCCACGGGATTTATCTTCCTTCATAACGTCGTAAACAGGTGCCACCTGTTGTCTAAGCCACTCCTCAACAGCACGGTCGCGTGCCAGCAAAGCCCTTAGTCCATCGCGAATAACTTCGCTTTCAGATGCATATTCGCCTTTGGCAACTTTTTCTTTTACCAACTGCGCCATTTCATGGGGCAGCGTAATGCTCATCTGTTTTGTTGATCTCATATTGTCCTCCAGTGATGTGTAGGATTTAATCCTACTCATATTTATAAGACCGTGCAACTGTGTTGGCAAGTTGGATTGTGGAGGTCTTGCCTATCAAATCCGGCTTTCTTAGCCTGTTCGGTCACATCAATAAAGTTACCGTCTTTCAGAGCCTGCTTTCTGGTATACGAATAGATCATTTGAAATAGTGGATCGCAATAAATGACCATCATGATTCTCCTTCAAATTTTGGTGGTAAAATTTGGAGGGTATCCTGTGAGGGTGGGGATGGTCACGGGGGAGATTTTAAATCATTTTGCTACTAAACAGCAATTGACATAGTTGGTGCTTTTATATCAGCTATATTGCATAGTTCTTTAAAAAATGTTTTTAAATTAATTTTATTGGGGTGTTGAAATGACAGAGACGGAATCTGAAAAGATTGTGGAATTGAGCCATGAAATTGCGAGTAAGATTAAAAAGGACAAGGTTGATCTTTATAGAGCTAAAGAACATGTCCCAAGTCTTATATCTCTGTATTCTATACCATTGGCAGATTCGTTATCGATGATAGATGGATTTGGGTTAAAGGTGTACAATGGTGCTATTTCTATTAATCATCAGCAAATGGCAGCATGCATCCTTCGTGAAGTACTTTACAGTAGTGGTTTTGATGTAAAGGCATTTGTTGAAGAAGTCTCGGTCCCAAGAAGTGGAGGTGTCACATATCGATTACTTCTAAACTCACTTATTTATTCTGAATTAGATCTAGATGAATCAGTATCAGTAATGCCATTGAAGAAAATGCGTGATGCTGGGGTTGTCAGTGATCACTTTATTGACGAGGTTCGGTCTGAATTACATGGTGTAATGGAAATAATTGATAATTACGCTGTTTTGGAAATTAGGCAGAGTGTTCCCAATTTGGTTGTCCAGACATTAGAGGGAGTGGAGATTGGTGTTGGCAAAACTATAGGACGTGTGATTGAAGATAAGTGTTTGTTTTTCAAGCAGATGTTTTCTTTGACCAATAGTAATGCGATTGTTCCATTAGTCGGTTGGTTTACTTATGATGAAAAACGATTGAATAGTATTTGCCCACATAAACCTAAATTATATCAAGATCAGCAGTCAATGTACCCCGTAGCTGAAAAAGTTGACTGGGAACAGATAGTTAGCCTTTTTCCAAATAAAGAAGCAATCTATCAAATAGATAAGTTGCGAAGCGTGATTGAGAGAATCTATTTGGCTCAAAGTAATGATCGCCTTGAAAGTAAATGGCTTGACCTGTCAATAGTACTTGAGATGCTTTGTGTCGAAGGATCGGGAGACAATACATACAAAGTTTCCAATCATATGGCTTGGTTTTTAGGGAAATCTCCTGAACAAAAAAATGAGATAAGAAAACAGGTAAAGGATTTCTACGGCATTAGAAGTAATATAATTCACACAGGTAGAAAATCAGCTAAGAAAAAAGAAAAGAGTATAGATTATTATAATCAAATATATAATGAAAACTTATCATTAATTCAAAAAGCAATAATACAAATTATTTCTCTTGGAGGGGTCCCAGATTGGACTCTGTTTAGCGATTGTAATTGTTGTTTGGAAGAGTACACCGAGTACAATAGAATAAATAAAAACAATTGATTGTTTCGGTCTGCACATCTTGTGGGAATCCCGTGGGAACCACAGCAGTAAACCACCCCGAATGTACGATTTTTTACCCATCCCCCGGAATGATAACTCCGTAAGATACTAAGGTTTCTATCACTTTCGCCAAGGGCAGACCAACCACGTTGGTGTATGATCCGCAGATACCTTTTACCAGAAAGGCTCCCTGACCCTGAATGGCGTATGCTCCGGCTTTGTCGTCCGGTTCCCCGGTGGCGGCGTAAGCGCGGACTGCCGCTTCGTTGAAATCAATGAATTCTACTTCCGTTGATACCGCGTAACTTGTCTTTTCTCCTTCGGGGGAGATCAGGGCACATCCGCTGATTACTTTGTGGTTTCGACCGCATAGGGATTTTACCATTCGGTATGCATCTTCGCGGTCAACTGGTTTTCCGAGAATATCGTTATCGCGAACAACGATTGTGTCCGAGCCCAGCACATAGTTTCCGGGATTATTGGCAGCGACGTTTTCGGCTTTAAGTTCCGCCATTTTAATTGCGTAGTCCTCGGGGTCCTGTCCGTGAAGGGGGGCGGGTTCGTCGCATGTTGCTGGTTTGATTTCAAATTTAAGTCCGGCGGAATGCAGCAGGTCTTTGCGGCGCGGAGAGCCTGAGCCAAGTATCAGCGGTTTAACGGTTCTGTATATGCTCATTTTATTCCTTGCAGATATTTTTAATTGTGAAGAGATCATCGGCAGGGCCGAATCATCCTTTTGATAGTTTGAAACAGCTCAAATGTGAATGATGATTTGAATTCATATGTTATTTTTTGTACGCTTTGGTTGCCCTTTTCTATTTCTGGATGTAATAATTCATAAAATTTAGAATTAGGAGAAATCAATGAAGGTATGCATCTGGGGCGCACGAGGGTCCCTGTCTGCCACGTTCAATGCTGAAAGGGCAAGAGCTAAAGTCAAAGCCGCGCTTGAGATAGCTGTTGAAAAGGGTATCGATTCAACAACGAATCTTGATGATTTTATTGACAATGAACTTCCTTTTCCTGTCCGAGCTTCCTACGGGACCAACACTCCTTGTATCCAAGTGGAAGGACAGGGGGATGATTACATTATCTGCGACTGTGGAACCGGACTGCGAGATCTCGGCAATAAGATCATGGCCGAAAGGCATGGAGCTCCGGGCGCACATTTTCATATTTTCATGTCTCATCTGCATTGGGACCACATTCAGGGTTTCCCGTTTTTTGTTCCGGCCTATATACCCGGCAACAGAATTTCCTTTTATGGGGGACATCCAAATATAAAAAATGTTCTTGAAACCCAGCAGAGTGAACCATGCTTCCCGGTTCATTTTGAAAATCTATCAGCGGAAATTGATTTCACTCGTTTGAAAAGCGGTCAGAAAATTGAAGTGGCCGGAGTCAGCATCGAAGTCAAGGCGCAGTATCATCCGGGCGGATCATTCGGTTATCGTTTTGAAAAAGACGGCAAGTCCGCTGTCTATTCAACTGATTGCGAGCATAAAAGCGCCACGGCCCTCACAGATAAAGGATTTGTAAAGTTCTTCAATGAGGCTGACCTTTTGATAATGGATGCCCAGTATTCCTTTGCCGAAGCGAATTCCATCAAGGAGGACTGGGGGCATTCCAATAATATTATCGCGGTTGAACTTTCCGGCATGGCCAAGGTTAAAACTCTCTGCCTGTTCCATCAGGAGCCTGTGCTGGATGATTTTCAATTGCAGAAATTTTTGGAAGATACGAACGAATTTTCTCAGCTTGCCGAATTCAGGCCTGAAAATATAATCATGGCGCAGGATGGCTTGTGTATTGATCTTTAATAGGCAGGATCTTAATGTGATTTTAGAACACCTCCCGTAAGCGGGGGGTGTTTTTTTTTGTACTTGGCGTTGCTGTCTTTTTTTTGACTATATTTTTCTTTGTTCTGTACATGGGTCAAATTATGACAGATTAACCCCTGAAATAAGCTCCTTATCGGCGATTGGCATTACCCTTGCTTTAAAGTCAGAGAAGAATCATGGCACAGCCCGAACTACTCTGAATACGGAGCACGGTATGAAATTCGATGATCTGAAAAATGAACTTGACCTGATGGAATTTAATTCAGGGGACGCGGATACTTCCGGCATGAACGGCTGGGCTGTTCCATGGTCCGACCTGATGATGGTTATGTTCGTGCTGTTTGTAGTTCTGTTTATTTACAGCCAGTCCAAAGAAAATATTAAAGTTATTTTCGAGGGTAACGCCCAGTCACAGGTGGCGGTCAACCCTACTGACGAACTTATAGAGATGATATCATTCCACCGTGAGGCCATGTCCAGTTCCGCAAGGGTGATTATGAGTCCTGAAGACGTGCTTTACCGTAGCGATGACGGCGCGGTCAGCATGAGAGAGGAAAACGGTGAGCTTAAAATAGTCATGCGCGGAAGTGCCTTCTTCGCTCCCGGCAGGAGCAGCCTTGAGCCAAAGACCCGTCAATATCTTGCTGAAGTTGCAGATGTTCTTAAAACCAGCAATCACGCCATTCATATAGTCGGTCATACAGATGATTCAGATGCTGCAAGAGCCGGCAAGGATTCCCTTTTTGAACTTTCCGCGACACGGGCAGCACGGGTTGCCGCCTATCTGATAAATCAAAAAGCAATCGATCCGGTCCGCATCATTGTCAGCGGGCGTGGCGGGTCTGCCCCGGAATTACCTGATGATATGGGTAAAGTAGAGGGCAACAACCGCAGGGTCGAAATTGTAGTTATCAATACTGATGTCAAATCCCAGTAAGGAGGTCTCTAATGAATAAGAAAAATTTAATCGGTGTCGTAGTGGCAGCTGCAATTTTCGCAGGCAGCTTTTGGCTCAGCGGAGGCATTGCTCTTTACTGGAATACGGCAGCTCTGGCCATTGTGCTTTCAGGTCTGGCTGTGGCTGTGCTTCTCAGCTATCCTGTTGAGCAGATACGCGAATCTTTCAGGATTGTTCAGGATGCGTATTCAACCCGGCTGGCAACGCACGAGGAAATAGTTGAAACTCTGCTGGATCTGAGTGTGCGGTCTAAAATGGACGGTATGCTTTCCCTTGAAAAAGCCGGGGAAAAAACAACCAGCTCCTTCCTGCGCAACGCGCTTATGCTTTTAGTGGATAATTTTGACGAATCCGAAATCAAGGATTGCCTTAAAACTGAAATGTCATTCTTCAATATGCGCCGCAGTGAATCCGAAAGGGTTTTTCAGTCCATGGCCCGCTTTGCGCCCGCTTTCGGTGTGGCCGGTTCTGTAATCGGACTTATCGGTCTGCTGATGGGCATTGATAATCCGGCGATGATTCTCAAGCACATCCCGGTTGCTTTTATCTCGACTCTATACGGAGTAATATTCAGTAACATGATTTTTGCGCCCATGGCTGAAACCGTTCGTTGCCGGACCCGCAACGAGCTGATCAACCAGAAAATGATCCTCGACGGTGTGATCGCCATCAAAAAGGAACAGAATCCTTATAAGCTGGAAAGAAAGCTTGGAGCTTTCCTTGATGCCGATGATCGTGAGGAAAAGGCTGAAGCCCTTAGAAATATCACCCGTAAGTACATTAAGATGCGCAGGGACGAGAAGCAGTCCAAGGATAAGATCCTGCACGAAGTCCCTTTGGTTAAGGCCAAGGCCTCCTAAACGCGGTGAAATAGATCTCCAAGACATAGCTGAATACCTGACCCGGTACGGCGCCTTTTGTTAGGGCAGTCCGTACCGGGCTTTTTCTTGTCCGTTTTTTGACAGGAATCGGCGCACAAAAGCTGATCATGGTCATTTATTTATTTTTATTAATAGATTAGAATTACGCTTAGTTTGGCGTGGAATAGTTTAAATTTACATAGCAGGGGATAGTTATAATGGGACTTGTTCTTGCCGTGGATATCGGCGGTACAAACAGCAGATTTGCCGCATTTGAATCCGGTCCGGGCCGCAAGCTTATCATGAAGGAAACAGTCTGGCTTTCCAGTGTGGAGGCGCAAAGTTTTGATCACCTGATGGAAATGCTTGCTGAAAGTGATTTTTCGTATGTTCCCGCTGATTTTGAGGTGACGGTTATCGCCGTTGCCGGGCCGGTTGTGGGCGGCGTTTACTGCAATGTCACCAACGTGGATTGGGATGTAGATTTTCGGGACGGTTATAAAAAATATGGTTTTCAGGCAGCAGTGCTGATTAATGATTTTGTTGCTCAGGCCTATGCCTGCCGTACTCCGGCGGTGGAATGCTGCCGGGTAATTCATGAGGCTCAAGTTTCACCTACCGGAACGGTGGGAGTGATCGGGGCCGGAACAGGCTTGGGACATTGCGCGCTGGTTCCGGTGCCGGTATCCGAGCTTGGTTATGTGCCGGTGCCTTCCGAGGCCGGGCATATCTCTTTTCCCTGCCAGACTGCTGATGAGCTTGATTTCTGCAAATTCGTCATGGACAAACGCAAAATAAGTTACTGTTGCGGTGACGAGGTTCTCACCGGGCGCGGACTGAACATCCTTCATCTCTATCTGACCGGAGAAGATCTGGAGCCGCGCATGGTCGCCGAAAAGATGAAGCAGGGCGGTACTACTCTTGATTGGTATGCCCGTTTTATGGCCCGTTGCTGCCGCAACTATGCCATTTCTATCTGTGCTACAGGCGGACTTTATATCGCCGGTGGTATTGTCGCCAAGAATCCTTTCGTGGTTGAACAGCCTGTGTTTTTAGAAGAATTTCTCGATTCCAGCTCTATGGGTGAGTACCTGAAACAAATTCCGGTGTTCCTGAACGACAATCAGGAAAGCGGGCTTTATGGAGCGGCTCTACGGGGAGTTTTGCATATTTAAGGAGGACTCGTGTCCGAATTTGATTATGACCTAGGCATTATAGGCGGAGGAGCGGCAGGGCTGACTATCGCTGCCGGAGCCGCTCAGCTGGGCGTGAAAGTGCTGCTGATTGATAAAGCGGACAAGCTGGGTGGAGATTGCCTGCATTACGGCTGCGTGCCCAGCAAAACCCTGATCCGCAGCGCACGGGTGCGACATTTAATGGGCCGGGCAGGTGATTTCGGGTTGCCGGAAGTTAATCTGCCTCCGGTTGATTATTCCCGTATCACGGAGCGCATAAGCGGGGTCATAGAGGAAATTCAAGTCCATGATTCCGTGGAGCGGTTTAATTCTCTCGGTGTTGAGGTCCGATTCGGGCAGGCCTGTTTTGTTGATCCTCATTGTGTCTCATTGGGCGGGGATAAGCTCTCAGCCCGTTCATGGGTAGTGGCTACCGGTTCTTCTCCTTTTGTCCCGCCGATAAAAGGATTAGCGGAAACTCCTTATTTAACCAATGTGGATGTCTTTTCCCTCACCGAACTCCCGGAGTCGTTGATCGTCCTCGGCGGAGGCCCTATTGCCGTTGAAATGGCCCAGTCGTTTCAGAGGCTGGGGACTGACGTGACTGTTATCCAGCGCAGCAATCAGATTTTGAGCCGGGAAGATGATGATATGGCCGGATACGTCATGCAGGGCATGGTTGATGACGGGGTGCGTTTTATTCTCGGGTCGACAATTGATAAGGTGCAAAAAATCACCGGCGGAATTGAGGTCTGTCTGGAGTCAGGAGGAAGGGATTTAAGCGTTAAAGGTTCGCAGCTTCTGGTCGCCATGGGCCGCAGGTCCAATGTGGCCGGGCTGGGGCTTGAGGATATAGGTGTTGAGTTTGAGCGCGGCTCTGTCGCGGTGGATGCGAGAATGCGCACTTCCGTTCCGAATGTCTTTGCCGCCGGAGATGTGACCGGTAAATATCTTTTTACTCACGCTGCCGGATACGAGGGCGGTATCGTGGTTTCCAATGCTGTTTTCCATCTTCCGCGCAAGGCTGATTACAAATGGTTGCCGTGGTGTACCTACACCGATCCTGAGCTGGCGAGTGTGGGAATTAATGAGAAAGCGGCGCAGCAGGCAGGGCTGGAATACCGGACGGTAATTGAGGATTTCTCTGCCAGTGACCGTGCTCTGGCCGAAGGGGAGGGGCGCGGTCGTATTAAGCTGCTGCTAAGTAAGAGAGGAAAGCCGCTGGGCTGTCAGATTGCGGCGGTTCATGCCGGGGAATTGCTTTCCGAATGGGTGGCCGCTGTAAACGGAAAAGTCGGGCTGGCAACCCTTGCCGGAGCTGTTCATCCTTATCCCACTTTATCGGAAATGAATAAGAAAGTTGCCGGAACATTGCTTGGCGAAAAGCTTTTTTCGGATCGCGTGCGCAAAATTTTAAGGCTGTTATTTTCCTATCGGGGGTAGCTTAAGGCTACCCCCTTTTATACGGAGTTTTGTCTGATATTTTACTGCTCTCTATCACGTATAAGTTGATCGAAAATAATTCTGGCATTCTGAGCTTCTTCAGAGGTTGCTATTTTCTTTTCCCGCGCTTCTGCAGCGGCATCTAAAAGAATCTTTAGTTCATTATTCAGGCTTTCTGTCTTTCTTCGGTCTACCGCAGAACTGTTCATTGATGCGTTCAGCGCCTGATAGCGAATAGCCTTTCTTAGTTTATAGACTTTTTCGTTAGCTTCACGTTCGGCCTCAGCTGCTTCCACTGCAATATCCTTGAGATTCTCGAAACGGGCTAAAGCTATGCCTTCATCTGACCATGGATCAATATCGGGCAAGTCTTCAATGTTAATGACCGGGTCCACGTAGTCCTTTTGATGTGCCAGATCCAATGAGGCTGCTCTGATTGCTGACATCATCAGCAGTATAGTGATTACAAGCAGCGGCAGACCGCCTACGATCGCCGCTGTTTGAAGTGTGGAGAGACCGCCCATGAACATCAGAATGGACGGCATCAGGGAAAGGGCAAAAGCCCAGAATAATCTGTTCCAGCGATATGGCTCCTCCCCCACATCCGATTGTACAACCGAGGCCAGAATGTATGAAATGGAGTCAAACGTCGTGGCAGTGAATATAAGACATAAAATCGTGAATGCGGCAATAACCAGGGAACTAAGTGGTAATTCTTCAAGAATGCTGAAAATCGCCTCATTAGGGCCTTGGGTATTTAATATACCGACTACATCCAGAGTCCCTGAAAGCTGAAGAGAAAGGCCGTAATTACCCAGAACCATGAAGAAGAGAAAGCATCCCATGGACCCGAAGAATATCGAGCCGGCGACCATTTGCTTGATTGTTCTTCCTCTTGAGATTCGGGCAACGAAAAGGCCCATGCTCGGTGCGAAAACAAGCCACCATGCCCAATAAAAGATAGTCCAATGCTGTGGAAAATGGGTATCACTAAAATTGCCCAATCCACCAAAAGGCTCAGTCCAGGTTCCCATAATAAAAAAATTATTTAGCATACGTCCCAAGGAATCCAATCCAGTTTCGAGCATAAAAACTGTCGGTCCGCAGACAAGAATGAAGGCCAATAATCCGAGGGCACCCCAGAAGTTTATATTACTTAGAACCTTAATTCCCTTTTCCATGCCTGAGTATGCCGAGTAAGCGAACAGGGCGGTGCATGCCAGCAGTATGCCCAGTTGGATAGGCATAGTTTTGGGCAGGCCGAATAAGTTGTGCAGTCCTTCTCCTATTAAAGGGGCCGCAAGACCTAGAGTAGTAGCTCCGCCGCCGAGAAGTCCGAAAACGAAAAGTATATCGATGGCCTTGCCTATCCATCCTTTACTTCTGGCTTCCCCTAGTACCGGCATCAATGCGCTGGAAACTTTGAGGGCGGGCTGCTTTCTCACATAGTAAAAGTAGGCGATGGGTATGGCAGGAACAAGATAAATACTCCATGCAATCGGGCCCCAGTGAAATATGCCGTAAGTCGCAGCCCATCTAACGGCCTCAGTACTTCCCGGTTCCAGTTGAAAGGGTGGGTTTTGTATATAATAGGCCCATTCAATAGTTGCCCAGTACAATATACTGGCGCCGATCCCGCCGCAAAACAGCATGGCCGCCCATGACCCTGTCTTAAACTCCGGCTCTTCATCCTGATCCCCCAGCTTGATCTGGCCTATATCGGAAAAGACGATGTAAACCATGAAAAAAAAGGAGGACATGCCTATAGCCAGGTATAGTATGCCGAGCTTGTCAGTCATAAAGCTTTTCGCAATTTCAACCCATTTTGCACCTTCCGCAGGATAAAATAAAAGAGGGAAAACAACACTTAAAAGTAGGGCTAGGGCTCCGAAGAATGTCGGCTTGTCTATGCGTTCAAAAGGCAGTTTCATTACAACTCCTGAAATTTGGATGGGCTTAGGGACTGCTTATTTTAAAAAGATCAAGATTTTAGCAGGATATCAGAAAAAATTAAACCCGTTAAATATGAAAAAAAGCAGGTGAAACAAAAGCGGAATTTTATCCAGCCCGAAAACTTAATAAAATATACCTTTTTGTCTGCGGATATTTTATTCAGTCTAAATGGACTGCGTCTGAGTACATTGCGTGAGGTATTCGTTTGATGTATTGTATAGCTTACCTTTTTAGATTGGAAAAAACTGTAATTTATAATTAAATAAAATTAATATTATTTTGAAATATTTAAGAATAATGGCAATGACAATATTCGTTGCGGGGATGCTGATGTTAGCAGTATCTTCGCGAGCCGGCAGGTATTACCTTGTCTCGCTGAATTACGAACCTTATTCCTATTCCCGGAACGGAACCTACACGGGATATGATGTTGAAATTTTAAAAGAATGCTTCCGGCGCATGGGAGATGATCTGGAAATTGATCTCGTTCCGTGGAAGCGCGCTTTGAGTATGGGAATGACCGGAAATTCCGATGGGGTTTTTGGGATATTTAAGCTTCCTGAGCGAGCTGAAAAAATGTTTTTCAGTGATCCGGTACGGGCTGAAGAAATTTCTTTTTTTGTACGTGATGATTCAACTCTGGTGTTTGACGGAGATTTAAATCAGCTTAAAAATAGTACTTTCGGGACCGTAAGCGGCTACAGCTACGGCGATGAAGTTGATTCTTTTCTTAAGAATGCAATTCCGAAGTCTCATGTGGAGGTGGGTGTTTCCCCGGAAATGAATTTAGTGAAGCTTATTAAGGGCCGATTTGATATTTATATTGGTGACACTCTTTCAACTCTAAGCAGTATTCATAAAATGGGGCTTGAGGGATTAATCCGCAGACTTAAACCTTCGATCAATACCAGTGATGTTCATGTTGCTTTTTCCCGTAAGCTTAAACTGGGACGGGTGCGTGACAGGTTTAATGATGCTCTTGAATCAATGCGTTTGGATGGAACTCTTGAGCGGATTAAGATGAAGTATTTTCATGAACAGTCGAAGGATAAAAAAGTAAATGCAGTGGAATAAATTACTCAGCAAACAGAGAATCGGAAAAGAACAATCCAACTACATAGATAAGGACCGCAGCGAATTTCAGCGCGATTTTGACCGCATTATCTTCTCTTCAGCCTTCCGGAGATTGCAGGATAAAACTCAGGTCTTCCCGCTTTCCCGCAGTGATTATGTACGTACCCGCCTGACTCACAGCCTTGAGACTTCGTCCGTAGGTCGTTCTCTCGGGAATATGGTCGGCAGCAGGCTGGTTGAAAAGTACAGCGATCTTGATTTAATTCCCTCTGAACCGGGAACAGTGGTGGCCACGGCTTGCCTGGCTCACGATATAGGCAATCCACCTTTCGGGCATTCCGGCGAAGATGTAATACGGGACTGGTTCCAGACTTCCGAGACCGGTTCAAAGCTTTGTTCTATGATTGATGAAGGGCAGCGCTCTGATTTTATCTGGTTTGAAGGCAATGCGCAGGGATTGCGTAATATTCTGGCGTTGCAGCGTCCCTACAGCAAAGGCGGTATGCAGCTTACCTGCGCAACTTTGGCCGCTTTTACCAAATATCCATATGTCTCCGGGCACATTAAGGACAAGAAGAAGTTCGGAATTTTTGCCAGTGAGGCTGAAATCTATGCCGAAGTTGCCGGGTATCTGGGGCTGACCGAACTGGAAGATAATAAATGGGCACGGCATCCTTTCGCGTATCTTGTCGAGGCTGCCGACGACATATGTTATCACGTAATTGATATTGAAGACGGTCACCGCCTCGATTTGATTTCTTTTGATGAGCTGCGCACTATCTTTTTGGATATTCTGGAGAATAAACCGGCTATCAAAGACCGTGTGGACCGTATTCCCGGTAAAAAAGAACAGGTGGAATATCTGCGAGCCTGCACCATCAATGGGCTGGTGGAGAGTTGTAGCGAGGTCTTTTTTGCCTACGAGCAGGAAATTCTGGATGGGAAATTCAATTCCAGCCTGACCGAGGAAATATGTAAAGCGGCAGAATTCAGCAAGCTTAAAAAAGTAGCAATCGAAAAAGTATATAACTCTACCGAAGTGATAGAGACCGAAGCCGCCGCGTATGAAGTCCTCTGGAAGATTCTCGATTTTCTGGGGCAGATTGTCATAGAGCTTCACAGTAACGGGATGCTGGGCGCCAAGTGCATGAAGTCCGTAAAACTGTTGCCGGAGCTGTATGCCCCCTCTGCCGAGGCCACCGTGTACGAGAATACGCAGAAGATTGTGGATTATGTCTCAGGTATGACCGATACTTTCGCAGTTCGGACATTCAATAAGATTTCGGGCATCTCGCTTTTGCGGCGCTAGGCTTAATATCGATTTCAATAAATGAAAAACGCCGCAGTCTTATGGATTGCGGCGTTTTTTTGTTAGTGCATGTAACCAGGGACAATTGGTGGTTACTTTAAAATTATTTAGTCCTGATTCTTAAAATTGCTTCTAATGATTTTCGCTCTTCTTCTTTTTTTATATCGTTAATGTATTCATCTGTCTGGTAAGGACTAAAGTTATTTCTATATAAGTAAGAGTCTATTTTCTCAATTTCTGAGGCACACTCTTTTTCTCCGTTCTTAACAATAAGAGTAGGATCAATTATTCCATCATCCAGTTTAAGACTGCTTTTTACTATGCATTTTGCATAATTATGCCGTAATTGGGTAATATGTTGCTCCTCTTGAGAATCTAATGAAGTAATACTTCTATAGGATTTGCCACCACATCCAGTCAGAGAAATAACGATCAGCAACAGCGATAAAAAGGTGAGTTTGCGCATGTAGTCTCCTTGTGATTAAAATTGACTTTGCAAATAATGTTAATTTGGAGGTAAAGTCAAGTTTTATATAGATTTTTCGTAGTATCTACTGCAGCAAGTGCTTATCCAGAAACCGCTCCATGGCTTCATAAAAATCGAAGCGGTTTTCCTGATTCTGGAAACCGTGGCCTTCATTCTTTTTAACCATGTATTCTACAGCGACTCCGCGGTCACGCAGGGCTTTGACTATCTGGTCCGATTCGGCTTTTTTTACTCGCGGATCGTTGGCTCCCTGAGCGACAAAGAGCGGTGATTTTATCTTGTCCGCATGAAATACCGGGGAAACCTTGCGCAGCAGTTTGTAGTCGCGGACCGGATCGCCCACCTTGATGTAGAATTCTTGTTTTTCATTTTCCCAGTACGGAGGGAGGCTTTCCAGCAGGGTAAACAGATTGGACGGGCCGACATAATCGATTCCGCATGCGTATAAATCAGGGGTAAAGGTCAGACCCGCAAGGGTGGCGTATCCTCCGTAGGAAGCACCGTAAATGGCTACACGGTCAGGATCGGCAATTCCCTTTCTAATCAGCCAGTTGACGGCATCGGTAATGTCGTTCTGCATATTCAGACCCCACTGCTTGAAGCCTTTCTCCCAGAATTCGCGCCCGTATCCGGTGGAACCTCTGAAATTCACCTGCATAACCGCAATTCCGCGGTTGGTCAGGAACTGCACTTCGGGGTTAAACCCCCAGTGGTCGCGTGCCCACGGTCCACCGTGAGGGTTGATCAATACCGGCAGGTTCTCCGCTTTCTCACCCTTCGGCAGGCTCAGGTATCCGTGCAGGGTCAGTCCGTCGCGAGAAGTAAAGGATACGGGCTTCATCTCGGCCATCTGTTCCTCATCAAGCCACGGACTTACATCGGCAATCTTTTTCAGTGTCTTGCTTTCCATATCATAAATATATCCGGCCCCGAGGCTGCGGTCCGAGTAGGTTCGGACGATGCCTTTGGTCTCAGCCCGGTTGGTGGAAGTCAGGACTACTTCATATCCGGGCAGCATTTTTTCAAGATCATTTTGAATTTCTTCGCGGTGTTCATCAAAAAAGACATAATGGTGCTTGTCAGTATAGAATCCTGCTCCGGTAATTAATTTGCGCTTTTTGGAATAAAGCAACTGGTCTACGTCTACATCGGGGTGCTCGAATACAAGCTGTTCCAGTTCTTTTGATTTTGGGTTGAAGAGGTATACGGCCATTTTGTCGCGGCCAAGATTGGTGCTGACGTAAAATTTTTCGTTGTCGAAATCAAAGACCAGCGGCTCGAATGAGGTTCTGAAGTCCATGGTCAGTATGGGGCGAAACAGGGCTTGCGAATCCTCCCGGTACAGAATTACGTTCTGCCCGTTGCGGTTGGCGATAGCAACACGCACGGTCCCGTTATGGTCGGTGATCCAGCCGGTTACATCGCCGGGATTACGTGCTTCTAATTTAAGCTCACCGTTTGCGACGTTCAGTTTATAGACATCGAAAACTCTGGGATCGTCCCTGTTCATAGTAATCAGGATGTTGTCTTCATCATCCTCAAGATCATCCAGTAGATTGGTTCGGGTATTTTCAAAGGGAGTTAGGTCTACTTCTCCGCTTCCATCAATGGCGGCAGCGAAGGTGTGGACGTTTTCATCTCCTCCTGAATCCTGACCGAAAACGATTCGTTCATTTCCAATCCATAAATATCCGTAGATATCGCGCTTGGTTGTGCCGGTAACTCTGGTGGTTTTTCCGCTGGCAAGATCTTCGACAAATACATTGAGCCTGTCTTTCCATGGGGCCAGCCATGCTATTTTATTACCGTCCGGTGATATGGTAAATCCAGCGGCTACAGGGTTTTTAAAGAAGTCACGCAGCGGAATCTGGCCCGTTTTGGCGGCCGGTTTCGTTTTTTGGATAACAGGTGCGGGAGCATGAGTAGAGCAGGCCGTCATTCCCAGCAGAACGGTAGTGGAAAATAAGGCAAGAATAAGGATGCGTAGTGTTTTCATTTGTTACTCGGCTTTTTTTGCAGATTCAGGATGAGTGTATATGGTTCCGGGGCCGTATTTTTTGGATTCTTTTAAGGCTAGATCGACTTTTTTGAGCAGTGTCTCGGCTGTTTCATCCACTTCGCACATGGCTATCCCTGTGTTTAACAGCAAGGAGGTGTTTTTCAGACTTTTGCTCAGCGAAATAAGTTTGTTTATTTTTTCGGTAAGACTTTTGGCATTCTTTACCGATGTATGCGGGGCAAGAATTATGAATTTATCCCCGCCGACACGGAAAAAACTGTCCGGACGCCTTAAGTTTTTGCGTACTAAACGGGCGAAACCTGCCAGAATCTTATCCCCGACTTTCTGTCCCAGCTTGCGATTGATGGTTTTGAAGTCGTGAATATCCATTTTTATCAGAGCGAGATCGGAGCCGTACCGTGTGGCGGTGGCAACGGCTTTTTCCGATTCCTCGTAAAATTTCATTCTGCCCGGCAGATTGGTCAAAGTATCACGTTCGGCAAGTTTTTTAATGGTGGATTTGTTTAGCTCTTTTTCTCTGGCGCAGCGGAGCAGTTCGTCTCGCATAGGTGCATCCACAAGAGTGTATTGCAGTACCACCAGGATACAAATCAGGAAGATAATAGCATATTCATATTTAATCAGATTCACGTGCCGGCTATAAAAAATTTTGTTGATGTCAGAGGATACCATCTCTACTGCTGCCGCCAGTCGGCGCATATTTTTATTAATAGCTTCGGGAGATTCTGTTTTCACCGTTTTAAGAAAATCTGAGGCTGTTGAAAATAGTCCTGATTTTTCGGAGTTCAATAGTTTTGAAAAACGGTTGTCAGCAGGATAGCTTTGCAGCTTATTCATAATGTCGTCGAAAACACGTGCGGATGAATCAGTTCCCCTGCCTTTGGGAGCGGTAAGCATTTCCACGGCTGTATTTTGCAGCCCGTTTATAAGCTCCAGTGTATTCGTGCAATTTTTGCGTTCAATGATCAGGGTGTGAAAAATGTAAAGTGATGTCAGGGACAGTATTAAAATAATGGGTAGGCTGATTTTGTATCGCAGCCGGGCGTAATTTTGAAATTTCATAAATTATGGCCTTAATTTTATGGTGTTTAATTTTTACTTCCTAACCAATTCTTTTAACTCCGGCGCAATCTTATGTAAAACCAAAAAATTGAAATTGCGGAAGTTTGGTGCTGGATTTTTATGCTGAAAAAAGGTGTTTGCCGTTTTTGAGTGTTGTATTATGGTAACTGCAACGATGTTTTTCAGGAATAAAGTCAGCCTGAATTTTCATAAATGTGGAAAAGCGTTTATTTTTATGTTGCCCTTGTCCTTTCCTTGGGCTAGGGAAATTCGCGTGCATACATGGAAATTAAGGAGAGGATAAATTGTCCAAGGCAGACAGATATAATAAAATGTATCCCATTTCATGGGAACAATTGCAACGCGATTGCAGAGCCTTGTCATGGCGGCTGCTTGAGAAAGGACCCTTTGAAGGCATTCTGGCCATTACCCGCGGGGGACTGGTGCCCGCCGCGATTCTGGCCCGTGAGCTCGATATAAGACTTATCGACACCGTCTGCATTTCTACATATGATTGGAAAGTTCAGGAAAAGAAAGCTACTGTGCTTAAAGATTTCAAAGGCGACGGCGAAGGCTGGTTGCTGGTGGATGACCTTGTGGACACCGGCGGAACTGCCAGACTGGTTCGGGAGATGGTGCCTAAGGCACATTTTGCCACGATTTACGCCAAGCCTGAAGGTCGACCTTTGGTAGATACTTATATCACGGAAGTCAGTCAGGATACCTGGATTCTCTTTCCGTGGGACAGCGCGACTCAGTTCGCTCAGCCCATTGTGAAGGCTTCTCAGGAAGATAATAGTTAAGACATAGTCTTAATACGGCTTAGTACAGACATTTGCATTGCCAGCTTGCGGACAAAGGGAGTCCGGGGGCTGGTTGTGTATTTGTTTTTTTGTTTGATAAATATGTGAAGCTTCGTTGATACGGAACTTCACCAGGGTTTCTAACTAATTCTCAAGGAGTGGATAATGCGTAAAGTTCTGCTTATGGCCATTGTTGCGGCCATGTCCGTGATGCTGGCTTCTGTAGCGTTTGCCGGTGCCAAGAAGGATAAAGTTAAAGTCGGTTTTGTCTATATTTCCCCCGTTGGCGACGAGGGCTATTCCTACGCTCAGGATCAGGGTCGTAAGGCTATTGATGCTCTGCCGTGGGTTGAAACCTCATTTGTCGAATCCGTTGCAGAAGGCCCGGACTCAGAAAGAGTTATGCTGAACTTTGCACGTAAAGGTTATGACATGGTTATCGGAACCAGCTTCGGTTACATGGATCCCATGGTTAAAGTTTCCAAGAAGTTCCCTAAGACCGCGTTCATGCACTGCTCCGGTTTCAAAAGCACCCCGAACATGAGCAATTACTTTGGCCGCATGTATCAGGCCCGTTATCTGACCGGTATCGTAGCAGGTATGATGACTAAGTCCAATGTGATCGGTTACGTTGCCGCTTTCCCGATTCCCGAAGTTATCCGCGGTATCAACGCTTTCACCCTCGGTGTTCGCTCCGTTAATCCCAAAGCAACTGTTCGTGTTGTCTGGACCAAGACATGGTACGATCCCGCACTGGAAAAAGATGCGGCTATCTCCCTGTTGGATATGAAAGCTGACGTTATCACCCAGCACCAGGATTCCCCCGGCCCGCAGGAAGCTGCTCAGGAACGCGGCAAATACTCCATCGCTTACAACTCCGATATGTCCAATATGGCTCCCAAGTCTCACCTGACCGCTGCTATCTGGAACTGGGCTCCCCTGTTCAAGAATGCTGTTGAGCAGCTGCGTGACGGCGTATGGCAGGGTGACGAGTCTCTCTGGTGGGGCATGGATCAGGGTGTTGTGGATATCGCACCTTTCGGTCCCATGGTTCCCCAGAATGTTAAGGACAAAGTTGCTGCTGTAAAGCAGGATATTATTGACGGCAAAAATGTTATTTTCGCTGGTCCCCTCAAGGATCAGAACGGTAAAGTAATTGTTCCCGCCGGAAAATCCATGACCGATCCTGAAATGCTCGGTATGATGTGGTTTGTTGATGGTGTAATCGGGAATACCAAGTAATAATTTATGTTGGGTTATCGCTTACAAAAGCGTGATGAACCTTGGAGCTGGGGCGCCCCGTTTATCGTCGTGGGCGCTCTGGTTCTATCTTTCGGGATCAGCGCGCTCCTGCTAGAATTGCAGGGAAAATCTGCTGTTCAAGGACTCTTCGTGCTTTGGCAGGGGTCCTTTGGTGCTTCATGGGCTTTGGAAGATGCCCTTTTAAAATCTATTCCCATTTTTCTCTGTGCACTGGGCGTCGCCACGGCCTTCAGGATGCAGGTCTGGAATATCGGGGCTGAAGGGCAGTTTGCGCTCGGAGCTATAGGGGCTACATGGGCCGCGCTCACCTTTCCTGATCTGCCCGGATTCCTGCTCATGCCGTTGATGTTTATCTGTGCGGCTATTTTCGGCGCAGTCTGGGCTTATATCCCTGCTATACTGCGGCTTAAATTGCAGGTGAATGAAATTATTTCCACCCTCATGCTCAATTATATCGCGATACTGCTGCTGCAATATCTCGTATTCGGTGCATGGAAGGACCCGGCCAGTTTCGGCTTTCCCGTTACCCCGGAATTTTCTCCGGCAGCCATTATCGGGCAGATCGGTGATACCCGTCTGCACTGGGGATTCGCGATTTGTGTCGGGGCCGGCGTTGCCATGTGGGCATTCATGCGTTTTACGAGACTCGGTTTTGAGATCAAAGTTGCCGGCGAGGGTGAGCGTATAGCTATGTATTCCCGGTTGCCTTACGGAATGCTGACTATTCTGGTTATGGCTATCTCCGGCGCTCTTGCCGGATGGGCCGGCTGTATTGAAGCTTCCGCCACGATCAACAGGCTTCAGCCGTCCATCATGGTCGGTTACGGATATACCGCTATTGTTGTTGCGTGGCTGGCCAGACTGCACCCCCTCTATATCGGAATCTCCGCATACCTGCTTGCCGCGCTACGTGTGGGAGTGGAGAATATGCAGCTTGAGTTACAGACTCCGGCCTCTTTCGGGTCCATCATGGAAGGATTGATTCTTCTTTCTGTGCTCGCCGGCCAGATGTTTGTTACGTATAAGATAGTTAAGAAGAATTAGGCGCTACGCGCTTTTGATAATTTGATTTCGCCTCCGGTGGCAATAATCACATGGATGGTTCTAATGTTAGAAAGTTTTATTGTCCCTTTGCTGGCTGCCACGGTGCAGTCCGGAACACCGATCCTCTACGCGACCCTTGGTGAGATTCTCACTGAGAAGGGCGGGGTGCTCAACCTCGGTGTCGAGGGTATGATGAGTATGGCGGCTTTTGCGGCTTTTTTCATTACCATGACCACCGGTAATCCGTGGCTCGGCTTCATCGCCGGTGGGCTGGCCGGAACATTTATGGCTGCTCTTCACGGCATTGTCTGCATTACCTGCCTTGGTAATCAGGTCGTTTCCGGCCTTGCTTTGACAATTCTCGGCGTCGGGCTTTGCAATTTCCTCGGCACACCGTACATCGGCACAGCAACAAATGGTTTTGATAAATTCAGCATGCCGCTGCTTTCAGCTATTCCATACCTTGGGAATATTTTTTTCAAACAGGACGCGCTTGTCTACGTTTCTTACCTGATCCCTATTTTATTTATGTTTTTTATTAATCGCACCAGTCTCGGTCTTGCGATTACTGCTGTCGGTGAGAAACCTGCTGCTGCGGCGGCTGTCGGGCTGAAAGCCATCCGACTGCGCTGGATCGCGCTTTTGGGCGGTGGATTCCTGATCGGGCTCGGCGGGTCTTATCTTTCTCTTGCCTACACCCATCTCTGGGCCAACGGCCTTTCAGGCGGGCGGGGCTGGATTGCGGTTGCTCTCGTTATCTTCGCATTCTGGAGACCGGGCAGGGCTGTTTTCGGAGCTTATCTTTTCGGTGGAGTAATGGCTTTTCAGCTACGTTTACAGGCCGTGGGAACTCACATTCCGTCCACTTTGCTGCTTATGCTGCCTTATGCCTTGACCATTTTGGTACTGATTTTTTCAGCAGTTCGTGGCCGTAGCGGTAGTGCTCCTGCTCATCTGGGCATCAACATCGAGCCCGAAGGATAGGTTGTGGTATGAGTGTACATCAGGATTTCACCCGTCCCGAATGTCAGAAGGCTACCGGATTCGAAGGTTGTCCTCCTCTTATTTCGCTTAAAGGCATAACCAAACGGTTCGGCAAGGTTATAGCGAATAATAATATTTCACTGGATCTTTATCCGGGCCGCATTAAAGCTTTGCTCGGAGAGAACGGAGCAGGCAAGAGCACGCTTATGTCCATGCTTGCCGGACGTTTTCGCCCGGACGAAGGTTATATAGAAGTTGATGGGCAGCGTGTTGATTTCTCCAATTCCAAGGATGCCATCAAGGCCGGCGTAGGTATGGTTTACCAGCATTTTATGCTGGTTGATTCCATGACTGTGGCCGAAAATGTGCTTCTCGGGCAGGAGGGCGGCTTTTTCGTCAATCCAAAAGAGATGGAAAAACGCGTCCGCAAGCTTGCTGAAGATTATGAGCTTGAGATTGATCCCTCCGCCATTGTTTCGAGTCTGTCCATGGGCGAGAAGCAGCGAGTTGAAATCCTGAAGCTGCTTTACCGCGAAAGCAAAGTGTTGATCTTTGATGAGCCGACAGCGGTTCTTACTCCCCGCGAAGCTTTCCGCCTGTTTGAAGCCCTCTGGGCCATGACCCGTCAGGGAAAGTCCGTAGTCTTTATCAGTCACAAGCTGGAAGAGGTTATGGCCATCGCCGACGAGGTCGCTATTTTGCGCCGTGGCGTTGTGGACGGCGAAGTCCCGCGTGATAAAATTACTTCCAAGGCTGATCTTGCCTGCCGCATGGTCGGTAAAGAGGTTATCCTCGAAGTAAACAAAGAAGAAGTTGAAGTCGGCGATAAGGTTCTGGATGTTAAGAATATGACCGGAATTGGCCTGCGTGATATCAATCTGAATGTACGCAAGGGCGAGGTCGTAGCCATAGTGGGAGTTGCCGGTAACGGTCAGCAGGAACTAGTTGAAGGCGTGTGCGGGATGCGTAAGCCTCCCAAAGATACAATTTTTATCATGGGCAAGCCGTGGCGTAATTTTTTCGCAGAGATGACCTGGAATAATTCCATGTCTTATATTCCGGAAGATCGTTTGGATCTTGCCACTGCCCGTAATCTGGATCTGGTGGATAATCTGCTTTTGACCACGCGGCAGGGATTTTCTTCAGGTCCCTTGATTCAGCATGATAAGGCCGCCAAAGTGGCTGAAGAACTTGTTGAGGAATATGATGTGCGTCCCGGTCGCATCCGGGCTCTGGCGTGGCAGCTTTCTGGCGGAAACCTACAGAAGATGGTACTCGCTCGTGAACTCTATCGTCAGCCTTACCTGATTGTAGCCGAACAGCCTACTCAGGGTTTGGACATTTCAGCTACCGAGGAAGTCTGGAACAGGTTGCTTATGGCCCGGAAAACAGCCGGAATACTGCTTATAACAGGGGATCTTGGGGAAGCGCTGCAACTAGCCGATCGGGTGGCAGTAATGTACTGCGGCCAGATTATGGACGAATTCTCAGTTACAGATAAAGCAAAAGTGGACAAAATCGGTTTACTCATGGCCGGAGTAAAAGAATAAATATTTAGTTTTATAAACGGACTAAGTAGAGATAGTTAAGCAACCCCGCTTTGTTTTACAGAGCGGGGTTTTTGATTGTTTTGAATATAAGACGAAGTGTAGATTCTCGTATGTGAATGCTTGTTATTCAAGACAGGGTTAGAATTGCGTCATTATAGAAAAAAAAGAAGTTTTTTTAGTTCCTGAAATTAATTTATATGATCTTGAATTGAGGATTTTAACTAATCTGTTAGTGTAAAAAAGTTCAAAACTTGTCATGTTGAATATAACTTTGAAGGGTTGAGCTGTGTAAAATTATGTTGATCTTAAAAGTTGTAGTTGTTTTGTTATTTATGATGACATTTTTATATAAAATAGATTTGTGTGAAATTTTTCTCAATGTTCGTTGTGTAGTCATGAAAACTACTGTTTTCTACCGTTGCATAGTTTGTACATCTACGTATTTTTATTGAAATAATCCTCGAATTTGAGTAGATAAAATCTACTTTCATGAGGAGGATTAGAATGAAGACGAATTTTCTGTATGTTGGGGCGGCAGTGGTCTTTGCCGTTCTCGTAATTATTTACTCAACTGCGACCAGTAATCTCAGTGAGGAGATTGCAAGCATCTCCGCTGACAAAAAGATTGAAATTGTTTCCGAAGATCTGGTTGTAAGATTCCCTGTAAACCTTGAATTTAAACGTCCTGAAGTGCTCAATCAGGTTCGTTTTACCCCGGTTAAGTTCTCTCACTTTGATCATCAGGATGTTAACTGTGGTAAATGCCACCATACTTGGGACGGCAAATCTCAGATCAAAAGCTGTGCTGCCGCCGGCTGTCATGATGAACTGAAACATAAAGGTGAGCCTCATTCTTACTTTAAGGCGTTCCATACTCTTAAGAGTGACAGAAGCTGCCGTGGTTGCCACGTTGAAATGAACAAGGCAGGCGAAACTGATATCGCTACTGCTCCTTGCGCAAACAACGCTTGTCACCCAAAACGCGATAGAGCACACAACTAGAAAGTATTTCATAACTTTTCGAGGTTGTACGCTAGAGCCGTCTGTGGTTGCCCTACAGACGGCTCTTTTTTTATGACTCTTGTATGTTGACTTTGTTTTATGCTTTGTATAATTTTAACATACCATACGGTATGGTATTGAAAGGCAGGAGGTGGAATGACAAAGAATTCGACAGGGAATGAGCTCCGGCATTGTGCTGCAGATTTACTGGATGCAGGCTTAAAGTTGCTCGAAACTGAAAGTATTCAGCAGCTGACAATTGATGCCCTGTGCCGGAAGCTGAAAGTGACGAAGGGGTCTTTTTATCATCACTTCGAGAATCGCGCTGATTTTCTGGAAAGGATGCTTGAGCATTGGCTGGAGGGCTGGACGCTTGCCAGCATCGAAGCTGCCGACGAGGGTGTTGATGCAACTGAGCGATTCAACTTGATTGTCGAGAAAGCACACAAGCTGCCCTCTGGAGCCGAGACCAGTATCAGGGCGTGGGCTTTGCATGATGAGCTGGCACAGAAGTATATCGAGCGTGTCGACAGTATGCGAATCGAGTATTTGCGATTAATTTTTGAAGAGATAAGTGGGGATTCTGAGCGGGCAACCCTGCTTTCCAAAATAAGTTACTCTATGTTTTTAGGTGTTCGGATGATGGGGAAAAACATTTCGGAAAAAGAGCATAGCTGTATTCTGGAAACAATGAAGCAGGAGTTGTACCGGATTCCCGTAAAGTAAAGGGGGTATGTATCATGCAGTCAAATATTTTATGGAATGAGGTTGAAGAACTGTTTGCTAAAGTAGAACATGCGTCTTTGGCTATAGTGCGCGTAAACATCGAATGTGATGCTCGCATGACTCTTATGGCAGCCCAGCCGGGAGCGGGTTTCTGGATTAAATCTTTGTGGCAAGGCCGCTTTCCGTCTCAGCCAGCCCTAAGGCTGTTTTGCCGAACAGGACTAAGGCGAAAAGCGACTCAGGCTGAGATAGATACTTTCCTTGGCAAAGTAAGTCTGTACCGCTTCCTCAAAGGATATGATTTACTTTGGAAGGGTATGAATACAGTTCGCGAGTTTGAGGTGGTACGCATTGAAGGTCTTGAAGCGGGGAGGATGAATCCATGAGCCAATCTGAAGCAATCTTAAATTCAATTCCCCAACTGCAAAAAATTTGCGCTAACGCCGATCATGTCTATAGTGTGAAGTTTAAAAGTCGACGCAATATGGAGGATTTTCTGATCCGTTTGATGTCCTACAAGCCGGGGTGGCTTACTCTCCTGTATAAAGTCAGAGGTGTACTGGCCCGAATAATGGGGTTCAAACATAACGAGTTTATGGATCACGGTCTTAAAGTCTCTGATTACAATTTCAAACGTGGCGGACAGGTTGATTTCTTTAATTCAGTTGGTTTTGAAGCGGATAAATTCTGGCTCGGTGCAGTCGAAGATACGCATCTCACCGGATATATCGGAGTGGTTTTAGAGTCTGCTGAAAATGGCATACATCTTTACCATGTATTTACAATTGTTCACTATACACATTGGACCGGCCCGGTTTACTTTAACCTGATCAAGCCGTTCAGCCATTTAGTGGTCTATTGCATGGCTAATTATGCAGCAAAATAAAAACGCACAAGGCAGACCTTGTGCGTTTTATCTTTCATTATGACGGTTACATTTTATTCAAGCAATTCTTCCACTGCGGACATATGAATTTCAAGTTCGCTGTCTTTCAATTTAAGTACATGCTGTAGCTCTTTCATAGACTCTTGAGGGTCATACAGCGGATAATCGCTGCCGAACAGAATCTTTTCCCGTGGATGTTTGTTGATGATTTCATGAAGTATTTTTCTGTCTACGAACGGCAGGCAACTGGATGTATCGAAATAAACGTCCATGCCCGCCAATTCTTCAGCAACCATTTTCCAGTGATACAGTCCTCCCATGTGCGCGCCGATAGCTTTTAGCTTCGGAAAGTTGAGGAGCAGTTTTTTCAGCTTAAGCGGGCAGGATGGATTTTTCTCAGGCGGTAGCTTATCGCCGATGTGGAACATGCATACAAAACGGCCCTGTATCATTTCCATTATGCGGTAAAATTTAGGATCATCCATGAAGAATCCCTGAAAGTCGGGATGAAATTTCAGGCCCTTGATCCCGTTGCGTTCAAGGCGGTCAAATTCTCTCTCCGGGTCGGCGTAATCCGGGTGCATGGTCCCGAAAGTGATGATCCGTTCATCGGATTTTGCAAGCTCAATGGACCAGTTGTTAGCCGGAATGACCTGATCTTGTGACGTAGCGGCGGTATGGATGATGATTCTGTCCAGTCCTGCCCGTGATGCACGGTTGAGAATGTCTTCAGGATGTCCGTTTCCAACTGCTGTTATGCCGTAGTGATCATGAAGTTGCTTAATAACTTTGTCAGCGATTTTTGGGTGAAATGCGTGTGTATGGACGTCGTAATACATGGTTGTTATCCGTGTTTGAAATTACTGAATCAGGGTGTGAATATAAAAATTCACACCCTGTTTATTTCCTCTCACGGGAATCTGAAGTCAGAAAAAATGACGAGAGTCTCGAGCGGGGATTAAAGGTTTGATTAAAATATTTCTTTAAGCCATTCCGGGACGCGGACAGGGCGTCCATCTTTATTTACACAGGCATGCTCGGTAAATCCGGTTGCGACTAGTGTAGAGCGGTCATCCTTGTAAATGTCGTAGATGAACTTGATGGAAGCTCGTTTCCACTGACTGATGCCGACCTGAATGCTTAATTGGTCATCATAATGCGCAGGGGTGCGGTAGCGGCATGAAGCCTCACGTACCGGCAGATAGATGCCGCGTTCTTCAACTTCGGCATAGCTCATTCCCCGTTCACGAATAAAGAGTGAACGGGAGCGTTCAAAAAAGTGCAGGTATTCTGCGTAATATACAACACCCATGGCATCTGTTTCACCGTATGACACGCTGTGGGACAGCCATGAATGCGGAGTCGGGAATTCGTTGTTCATGATTATTAGATCTTCTTTAATACCCACTGCATGAATTTATGCCCGTCCGGGATAATTATTCCGGCCCGGTCAGCATTCTCTTCGGTAAACGAAGTCTCGCCGGAGGCTATCAAGCGTGGTGAGGTCATAATAAATGGAACCGGTGTTTCATCGTGGGTTCTGGTTTCTATTGGAGTGTAGTGGTCGCAGGTGATCACGTAATTTGCTTTATCCAGAGGATATTTCTCCAGCAACGGAGCCACAATGCGGGAATCAAAACGCTCTATGGATTTGATCTTGTCTTCAACGCTGCCCATGTGCCCGGACTCATCCGGCCCTTCAAGGTGAACGTATACGAAGTCGCCGTGTTCAAGAAATTTGAGAGCTGCCTCAACCTTGCCTTCGTAGTTGGTATCCACCAGTCCGGTGGCTCCTTCTACGTCGATAACTTCCATTTCCGAAGCATTTCCGAGTCCCTTGATCAGGTCCACTGCGGAGATCACCGCGCCCTTCAAGCCGAATTTTTTCTCAAAAGGTGGCAGAATCAGCGGACGGCCCTGCCCCCATGGCCAGATGGAGACAGCCTTGGTTCCGTTTTCGGCAAGAAGTTTGGCCGCGTCACGTACCAGTTTATCCAGTCTAGGACTTTTGGCAAATTCACGGACGTCTTCATCGATGGACTTATCGGTCAGGTCGTGGGGCGGACGTATGTGCAGCTCCGCTTCCATCTGCTTCGCTCCGCCTTTCTGAACCAGCAGATGGCGATACTGAATACCGGGGTAAAAAGTAAATTCATCGTTACCGAGTTCGGCCTGCAGCTTTTCCACCAGCGGTACGGATTTATCAGTTCCGATGTGACCGGAAGAGTAATCGTACATGGTGCCGTTTTCCGTGAGTTCGGAAAGATTGACCAGATTCATGCGCCAGACCAGATCATCAGGGTCAAGTTTTAGACCCTGAGCCGCTGCCTCGATGGGGCCGCGACCGGTGTGGTAAGTGGCGGGATCAAAACCCAGCAGAGACATATTCGCAATATCTGATCCGGGAGCCATTCCTTTAGGCACGGTACGACATGTTCCGATCAACCCTTTTCCGGCCAGCATGTCCATATTCGGAGTATCGGCAGCTGCAAGGGTGGTCTTGTTGCCCAGTTCTTCAATGGGCCAGCCGCCCATTCCGTCGGCGATGAGAAAAATGAGTTTCATATGTAAAAATTATCCTTTTAAAATGCGCATGGACATAGTCGGTCTGGTGATGAAGGGCATTTTGTCGATCTCGGCAATAGCTGCTTTCACGTCCTTGGTGCTGGACTTATAGGTGGTGAAAACAACGGGTATATCCTTATCTTCGGGATGACCTTTCTGCACAGCCTGCGCAATGGAAATATTATGTTCTGCGAGGCACTTGGAAAGTGCCGCCATAACCCCGGCCTTATCCTGTACGGTAAAGCGAAAGTAGTATTCCGAGGTCGCAAGTTCCGGAGCGAGAATATTTGCTTTTTCAATGGGAGCGTTGCAAAAGCCGGTGTTATCCGGTCTATCTGTCTTCGCAAGGGCCATTATGTCGGCCAGAACCGCGCTTCCTGTGGGCAGTGATCCAGCACCCTGACCGTGAAAAAAGGCGGGGCCCACGGCATTACCTTCAACTCTAACGGCGTTGTAGTTTCCGCCTACACGGGCCAGCAGCAGGGTGTATTTTACCAGTGCCGGAAAAACACCGGCCTCAAGTTTTCCGCCTACGTCTTGAACCGCTCCAATGAGCTTGACGCGATAGCCGAATTCACGGGCAAAGCGGATATCCTGCCCTTCAATCTTTGTGATGCCTTCTATAGGCAGCTCAGCCAGCGGGTAGTCTTTGCCGTAGGCGACACGGGTCAGCACGCAGACTTTGTGAGCGGCGTCGATTCCTTCGATGTCGAAGGTCGGATCTGCTTCTGCGTAGCCCAGTTCGGTGGCCTGTTTCAGGGCGGTTTCGAACTCCAGATCATTGGTGGACATTTCTGAAAGAATGTAGTTGGCGGTTCCGTTCAGGATGCCGACAATGGATTTAATACGGTTCCCGGCCAGTGAATCCTTGATGGACTGGATAATGGGAATGCCGCCTGCTACGCTTGATTCGTAGTACAGGCCGACTTTATTTTTTGCCGCTATCTTGAAAAGTTCAATGCCGTGCTCAGCCAGCAGATGTTTATTAGCCGTGACTACGTGCTTGCCTGCTTCAAGGGCTTTGATGACGATTTCCTTGGCCACGGTGGTGCCGCCCATGAGCTCCACGACAATGTCTATATTCGGGCTGGATGTGAATTCGTCGAGATCTGCGGTGAATTTTACTTCAGGTCCGGGCAGAAAATCTCTTTTTTTGTTCACGTCGCGGACAAGAATGGATGCGATTTCAAATTTTTTCCCGCATCGTGCGAGGATCACATCTTCATTTTCTTCCAAAATCCGGGCAAGTCCGGTTCCGACTGTGCCGAATCCGGCGATGGCAAGCTTAACAGTTTGCATTAAAACCTCTTAATTCATTTCACGGAGTTCAAAATAACTAACAGGCCGCGTTATATCGCAGCCTGTTAGAAATTTGAATAGTTATCTTTTAACCTTTTGCGAAAAGGTCTTTCATGCCGCGCACGGCCTGATTGATTCTTTGCCTGTTTTCTACAAGGGCCATGCGGACATGGTCGTCCCCGTAGTGTCCGAAACCAAGTCCGGGTGCAACTGCCACTTTGCATTCACGCAGCAGCATTTTGGAGAATTCCACCGAGCCCATATCCTTGAACTGTTCCGGGATAGGCGCCCAGATGAACTGGGTGGCCTTGGGCGGTGTTACATCCCAGCCGATGCGTTGTAAACCTTCGCAAAGCGCATCGCGACGGTCCTGATAAATATCCATGATTTCACGTACGCATTCCTGCGGACCGGAAAGGGCATGGCAGGCGGCGATCTGGATGGGCTGGAACAGTCCGTAGTCCAGATAACTTTTGATGCGGGTCAGGGCCTGAACCATTTCACGGTTACCGCAGCAGAATCCCACACGCCAGCCGGGCATGGAATAACTTTTGGACAGGGAGAAAAATTCGACCCCCACATCCTTTGCTCCGCGTGCCTGCAGGAAGCTTGGTGCCTCGTAGCCGTCAAAAGTGAAGTCGGCGTATGCAAGGTCGTGAATGACCAGCAGGTCGTTTTCTTTTGCGAAATCTACGATTCTTTCAAAAAAAGGAATTTCGGCAGTAACCCCGGTGGGGTTGTGCGGATAGTTGATGATCAGCAGCTTCGGCTTGGGCCATGTCTGACGCATAGCCAGCTCAAGATCTTCAAAGAAATCCCTGTCAACACCGATGGGAATGCGTCTTACATCCGCCCCGGCGATTATACTTGCGTAAGGGTGGATAGGGTATGACGGGTCCGGTGCGAATACAACGTCACCGGGTGAAAGCATAACCAACGCCAAGTGCGCCAGCCCCTCTTTGGCGCCCATGGTAACGACCACTTCCTGATCATAATCCAGTTCAACGCCATACCTTCTTTTATACCAAAGCGCCATTTCTCTGCGAAGGCCTTTGATTCCCCTGGACGCACTGTAGCGATGGTTGGCAGGCTTGTTCGCCGCTTCAATCAGCTTGTCTACAATGTGTTGCGGGGTGGGTAAATCAGGGTTTCCCATGCCAAGATCGATGATGTCCTCACCTTCGTGGCGCATCTGCATTTTCAGTTCGTTCACCTTGGCAAACACATAGGGGGGCAGCCGGTGAACTCTTGGAAATTTGTCCATGGTCGTTACTCCTAAATAATATATAAACTTGAAGTTTATACTTACCTGTGGCGACTCTTGCTGTCAAAATGATTATTTGTCTGATAGGTCTCTTATTCAGCAGTATTAATTTTGGTTTATTTTTAAATTAAAAGAGATATATTTGCATAGTATTAAATTTTGGTGATTAGATGTCTTAAAAAAATGATTTTTGGTGAATAAGGTTTGTAATTGTCGGAGTGACGGTTATATGTATTTTTTTTTCAAATGTTGACAATGAAAAAAAATAACGATTAATTATTAACAGTAAAAATTTTATAGTTGTTGTTTTGAAATTTAAAAACCATCAGGAGGACCCGGTGGCTCTTTCCAAGAGATTCCTTAAAAGCAAGCCTGTTTGCAAAGTTAAGTTTGAAGTGGAGAAAGATCAGGTTGAAAATGGTGAATCCATCTATCTGGTTGGTGATTTTAACGATTGGGATGAGAATTCTACTCCTATGAAAAAACTTAAAAACGGTAAATATTCCGTTACCGTAGACCTCGAAACAGGCCGAGATTACCAGTTCCGTTATCTGGCCGGAGAAAATATCTGGTTCAATGATACCGCCCCGGACAGCACCGAGACGACTCCTTACGGAGATTGTGAGAATTCGGTGGTCAGCGTTTAAAAGTTTATTATTGAATATTCATATTTAAGATTCATATTATGGACGGGAGCAGTTGATGCTCCCGTCCACATAGTGATCTGCGTCTTTTTTCTCATTTCCCGACCCTGATATCTCCGTTCCTTCTTGACCTTGGACCCTCTTTTTTTTAGCTTCATTCATTCTGTTGTTCAGTGTTGTAATCAAGCGGGCCTGAATGTGGCTTGCGCTTACTATATTTATAGAAGAAAAATTAGGGGGACGTAATGGTTCAAAAAGCAGAAAAAATCTGGTTTGACGGTGAATTTGTCAATTGGGATGACGCACAGGTTCATGTGCTGACTCATACTCTGCATTACGGTGCTGGGGTATTTGAAGGTATTCGTGCATATGCTACAGTTGACGGAAAATCAGCTGTTTTCAGGCTTCGTGAACATGTTGTTCGTCTTTTCGATTCCGCAAAAATTCTTGGTCTGACCATTCCTTTTACCGTGGAAGAAATTCATGACGCAATTTTAGAAACCATGAAAGTGAACGGCCTGAAAGAAGGTTACATCCGTCCGCTGGTTTTTATCGGTGACGGTGCCATGGGTGTTCATCCCGGCGCGAACCCCATCCGTGTTTGTATCGCAACATGGCCCTGGGGAGCTTATCTCGGAGAAGAAGCCCTTGAAAAGGGTATCCGGGTCAAAACCTCTTCTTTCAACCGCCATCATGTGAATGCCATGATGACCAAATCCAAGGCATGCGGTAACTACGTCAACTCCATCCTTGCCAAGGTTGAAGCTGTTAAAGACGGTTACGATGAAGCTCTCATGCTTGATACTTCCGGTTTTGTTTCCGAAGCAACCGGTGAAAATATCTTCATCGTGAAAGATAACCTGATCAAAACTACCCCGCTTACTTCCGTTCTGCCCGGTATTACCCGCGCAAGCCTGATGCAGGTTGCACGTGATCTCGGCTACGAAGTGGTAGAGCAGCTTTTCACCCGTGACGAACTTTACATTGCTGATGAGGCTTTCTTTTGCGGTACCGCCGCGGAAGTTACTCCCATCCGCGAAGTGGATAACCGTGTAATCGGTGAAGGCAAACGCGGCCCCATCGGTACTGTCCTCCAGAAAGAATACTTCAACGCCGTTAAAGGTGGAAATGAGAAGTACAAAGGCTGGCTGGATTACTACGAAGTTTAGTATTTAAATATTGATTGGTGACCGGTGTTGCACTGGTCACCAATCGATTTTTTTACGTTTTATAAATTAATGATGCGTAGCATCATAAAAGTTTTTGGGATTCTTAAACCCTTTCTGCAAAAAGGTTTTAAGGCCCCCGGCAGGGTCGCCGAAGGCATAGAATGAGTACATCGAATCTGACAGCAAAATATCGTCCGCAGACTTTTGGTGAAGTCGCCGGACAGAATGCAGTCAAAACTATCCTTTCCCGTGCTGCGGCTCAGGATAAGGTCGCTCCCGCGTATCTTTTCAGTGGAACACGCGGAGTAGGTAAAACCACCATCGCCAGAATTTTCGCCAAGGCGCTAAACTGTAAAAATGCACCGACTGCCGAACCATGCAATGAGTGCGAAAATTGCCGCCAGATCACAGCCGGGG
Organism: Maridesulfovibrio sp.; assembly: GCF_963676065.1. NCBI lineage: Bacteria > Pseudomonadati > Thermodesulfobacteriota > Desulfovibrionia > Desulfovibrionales > Desulfovibrionaceae > Maridesulfovibrio > Maridesulfovibrio sp. The sequence continues at coordinate 2,522,626 of NZ_OY780933.1, forward strand.
TCGGTGTGGATGTGGTTGAGATCGACGCTGCTTCTCATGGTAAGGTCGATGACGCACGTCGTCTTAAAGAAGACATCGGCTACGCGCCCATTGAATTCCGTTATAAGGTTTTTATCATCGATGAAGCGCATATGCTCACCGTGCAGGCTTTTAACGCCCTGCTGAAAACTCTGGAAGAGCCACCGCCGCACGCTACATTTATCATGGCGACCACGGAGACTCATAAGTTCCCGGCCACCATCATCAGCCGCTGCCAGCATTATGCATTCAAGATGCTCACTAATGACGAGCTTACATCCCATCTCACCAGTATTCTGGGTATGGAAAAAATTGAATTCGAGCAGGGCGCGGTTGATCTTATCGCAAAACGCGGTGCGGGCAGTGTTCGTGATTCCATGTCCCTGCTGGGGCAGGTGCTGGCTCTCGGAAGTGATAAACTTCTGGAAGAAGATGTCCGTTCCATCCTCGGTCTTGCCGGGAAAGATGTTTTCTTTTCGCTTATGCAGGCTATTCATGAACGTGATCTGGTTTTAGTAGGCGATACCGTGCAGCAAGTGCTCGGACGCGGGCTGGATCTGGGATTTTTCATCCGCGAGCTTGGAAATTGCTGGCGGAATATGTTCCTGCTTAACCAGTCCGGTGAACGGGCAATCCCGCTGCTTGGCCTTTCTTCTGAAGAAGCAGCCGAGTTCATGAAATGGGCACAGACTTTTGACCGTTCGTTTATCCATGCCTGCTGGCAGATGACGGTGGACGGACAGCGAAAGGTTATGACCAGCCTTGAACCTGCAATGGCTCTGGAACTTTTGCTGCTTAATATGGCCAGCCTTTCCGATCTTATTTCCATGGAACGGGCCGGAGCACTCGCTGCATCCGCGCCGCGTTCTCAGTCTGCTCCTACTGCTCCTGTCAATCGGCAAGCCCGGCAGAATGCCGCGCCGAATCAACCTCCGGCTGGTCAGCCATCCGGTGCAAATTCAGGAGTAAGCGGTCAGACACCACCGTGGCAAGGGGGCGGGCAGCAGTCCATGCAGACGCCACCTCCGGTTCAGCAGCAGGTTCCGCCTCAGAATCAGGGCATGGCTCCTCAGGGAGCGGGTGCTAATGGCCGTCCCATGGGCAGAACTGAGTCCGGGGCATCTGCCGGCAGCAGGTCCAAAAGTGATGCCGGGGCTGATGATTCATCCCTCCCTGACCGGGCAGAAACAGAATCCTTTTCCGACCTGAACCCTCCGGTTCCAGAATCTGAAATCAGTGAATCGCAATCAGTGCCGCCGTTGGAGCATGTTCCTGAACCTGCTCCGGTAAAGCCTTCATTTCCGGCTGCTGTAAGTGGGCCTCGCGATTTCGAGGGCTTTCTAAAATATGTTGAGGACAGCGGAAATGCTTCTATTTCAGGTCTGAATAAATGTCAGGGTGAGTTTGTTGATGGAAAAATTATACTGACATGCGCCAATTCTTTCCATAAGGGACAGGTTGCCGGGCGTGAGACCCGTGGTGTTATCGAGCGCCTTGTTTCAGAATATTTCGGTCCGGACGCTGAACTTAAAATTGAAGTCAGTAAGAAGGGCAAACGCAAGAGCAGGCAGGAAATCCGAGATGAGGTGGAAGCCCATCCGGATGTGCAAAGGGTGATGGAATCCTTCGGGGCTAGCATTATTGCCATTGATCCCCGTAAGGATGTGTAAGGATATCGGGTGATTCTCCGAATATTTCGGGCTTCATTAACAAGTCAATTATCTCAAGGAGTAATATAATGAAAGGTATGAACGATCTCGTACGTCAGGCTCAGGTTATGCAGCGCAAAATGACTGCTTTGCAGGAAGAACTCAAAACACGTGAAGTGGAAAGTTCCGCCGGTGGCGGAATGGTTAACGTGAAAGTTAACGGTTCCTCTGAAGTGCTTGAAATCAAGATTGATCCTACTATCGTTGAATCCGGTGACGTGGAAATGATTCAGGACCTCGTTCTCGCCGCTGTTAACGATGCCAACAAAAAAGCCAAAGCCATGATGGAATCAGAAATGTCCGCCATCACCGGTGGTATGAACATCCCCGGCATGTTCTAAATTATTTTGCCTCCGGCGGCAGGGGAAGGGAAACTTTTCGGAAAAGTCTCCCTTCCCCAGACCCCATCCCTTCAAAACTATTTAGTAGGGCTTCGCCGCAGGAGATGTACAGTTGGGGACGATTTACGTGATATTTTTATCCACACAATATTTGTGTGGGTGTGTGAAGCTTAGACGGTACTATTGTTAACCGATGCGAAGCTTATTAAAAGTTTTTGGGATTCTTAAACCCTTTTTACAAAAAGGGTTTAAGCCCGCGGAGAGCCGCCGGAGGCTTATTTATGGAAAATTTACCTGAGCCGCTACGGGTTGTAGCCCAAGAGCTTGCAAAGTTACCGGGGCTTGGCCCCAAATCAGCACTTCGCATTGCGCTGACCATGCTCAAAATGCCTAGAGAGAAGGTTACGGGCATAGGACAGAGCGTGATTGATCTGCGTGAGAAGCTTTGCATCTGTGAACAATGCGCCAGCATTACTGATACCTGCCCGTGTAAAATATGTTCCGATCCCAAGCGCGAGCACGATAAGCTTTGTCTTGTTTCGGAATGGGATTCCCTGCTGGCTATTGAAGAAATGGGGCTTTATCGTGGGTATTATCTGGTGCTCGGCGGACTGCTATCTCCGCTGGACGGAGTGACTCCGCAGCAGCTTGAGTTTCAAAAGCTGGAAGAGCGTCTTGCCACAGGCGAAGTAAAAGAACTCATCCTTGCGCTTGGGGCAACTGTTGACGCCGAAGCGACTGCCTCATTTATTAAGAACATGATTGAAAATAAATTTCCTGAAGTTTCACTTTCCCGCTTGGCTCAGGGCATCCCCATCGGATCGGAAGTAAAGTATACTGACAAAGAAACGCTCCGGCAGTCTTTGGAATACCGCCAGAAGCTGTAGAAAAGTATAAGCCTTAGACTAAAACTATTTCACGCCCCCCGCGAGGCCGCCGGAGGCCTGCACAGGACCAATTGATGTCGGATATTTTAACGGGTGAAGTCCGTACAGTTGTTTATCATAACGAGGAAAACGGTTACATCGTAGCCCGTGTATCATCCAAAGATGAGCCTTCACAGATCACTGTTGTGGGAGTGCTGGGATCACTGACTCCCGGAGAGTCGGTGGAACTGCATGGACGCTGGAAACAGCATCCGAAATTCGGCCGTCAGTTCGAGGCTGATTTTTATGAGCGGGTCCGTCCGGCAACTGAAGCCGGGGTTATCCGGTTTTTGAAATCTTCATCCATCAAAGGTGTGGGGGAGTCCATCGCAACAGACATGGTCAAGGAATTCGGCATAGAAGTGCTGGATATACTTGATGATGAACCGGAAAAGCTGCTTAAAATCAAAGGTATTTCCAAGAAAAAGCTGGAAGATATTAAAGAGTCATGGTCCTCTCAGCGTGAGATTAAGAACCTGATTTTATTTTTGCACACTCACGAAGTTCCTCCTACTTACGCGGCTAAAATATTTAATCTTTACGGCGCGCAGGCTGTCACCAAAATCAGCGAAAATCCGTATGAGCTGGCTTATGAAATACGCGGTATAGGTTTTAAGACCGCGGACAACATGGCTCTTAAGCTGGGCTTTGCGGCCGATTCTCCGCAACGGATTGAGGCGGCCATCGTTTACTCTTTGTTTTCGGTAAGCGAGCGGGGTGGGCATATGTTTTCTCCAAAGGCGAAGCTTGTTGAAGATGTAGCCAAGATGCTCGGCGGCGTTGATCTTGAACTCATTACTGACGGCATCTATTCACTCGAAGAACGCAAACGGGTCCGGGTGGAAAATCTTCCGGAGCAGGATATAGATGAAGCGGTTTTCCTGATGCATTTTTACCGTTTTGAGCGGGAAATATGCAAACGGCTGCATGGACTCGTCAGTCATCCTTCTCCGGTAAGTCAGGAAAAGGTGGAAAAGGCCCTGCCTGAAGTTGAAGCTGAACTCGGATTTGAGCTTTCGGGTGAACAGCGCGAGGCCGTCTTAGAAGCCTGTATTAATAAATTTTTCATTATCACCGGTGGGCCGGGTACAGGTAAAACCACCATCACCCGCGCCGTGGTCATGACCTTGAAAGAGCTGGGGCTTAAGATCAAGCTTGCCGCTCCGACTGGAAGGGCGGCCAAACGCTTATCTGAGGCAACCGGGCGACAGGCTTCCACCATCCATCGCATGTTGCAGTTTACTCCGGACAGCGGCGGTTTTTATTACAATGAAGATCAGAAGCTCAAGGCTGATGTGCTGGTCGTGGACGAGGCTTCCATGCTCGATGCCCAGCTTTGCCTTGCTGTACTGCGCGCAGTCCCTTTGACCTGCCGGGTGATTTTCGTCGGCGATGTAAATCAGCTTCCGTCCGTCGGGCCGGGTAACGTGCTTTCTGATCTTTTGAAGAGCGGAAAGGTTCCAAGTGCCGTATTGAATCATATTTTTCGTCAGGCTCAGGAAAGCTATATCGTAGTCAATGCTCACCGCATTAATGACGGCGAATTCCCGCTCGGACATCCCGAAGAGGCTCCGCAGGCGGACTTTTTCTGGATTCCGCAGGAGTCTCCGCTGAAAGTGCAGGAGATGATCGCCCAGACTGTCTGCGAAAGAATCCCTGAGCGGTACGGCCTTGATCCCATGACTGACGTGCAGGTTCTTACTCCCATGCATAAGGGTGATGTTGGAACTCAGAAATTGAATGCCTTGCTGCAGGAAAGGCTTAATCCCGGTAATGGTAAAGGGCTCAAGCGCGGCTTTGTGGAATATCGTGTCGGGGACCGGGTTTTACAGCTTCGCAACAACTACGACAAAGAAGTCTTTAACGGAGACCTCGGTCGGGTTATGTATATTAATACCGAGGATAATGAGCTTACCGCCGAATTTGACGGCAACATAGTGCATTACGAGCTTTCAGAACTGGATGAGCTGACCCTTGCCTACGCGGTCAGTGTGCATAAGTCTCAGGGCAGCGAATATCCGGCGGTGGTTATGCCGATTGTTTCCCAGCATTACCTGCTATTGCAACGGAATCTGCTTTATACCGGGCTTACAAGGGCCCGTAAGCTGGCAGTTCTCATCGGCAGTAAACGTGCCTTTCACATCGGTTTGAACAACGTAACTGCGGGCAAACGGTTTACCAATCTTCGTCATCGCATCAAGCAGATCTTTGACGAGAATTTATTATAAGTACCTAAATGTTTCGCTTGATGCCGTGGAAGGCGCTCCCTTCGTGTGGACGGGAGTGCGCTCCCATCCGGCCCATTGAAGGCTGAATTACCTTTTGCGTCTTTCCCGGACCCAGCAGTTGCCTTCGATGGATTTTGCCCATTTTTTCAGGGATGCTGCCTGCTCCCCTATTTTCATCAGGTTCTGGTCCGGTTCGCAGTCGAGGATAGCCAGAGAAACGGAAACCAGCGGAAAAGTGGAAATTGATCCGTCCCGTCCTCTGCCTTCCATCCAGCCGTTTGCTGCATCATGTTCATTGTAATTTTTCTTAACAAGCCTTTTGAAAATGCGGGTTATCGACTTGCATATACGCTCTGCTTTGTCAGGATTCGTGACCATTACAAAGTCATCACCGCCGATGTGCCCTACAAAATCATCACAAGCTCCATGTTTTTTGCCGGCCCAGGATATTATATTGCTGATCTGAAGGATAATCTTGTCGCCGTTTTTGAATCCGTAGGTATCGTTGTATACTTTGAAGTTATCCAGATCAGCATATATAATGCTATACATTTTGTTCATTTTCATGCGCCGGTCGATTTCTTTTTCAATATCGAGATTGCCCGGCAGTCCGCTTAGCGGGTTGGTCCCTTTGGCCATTTCCACCTGTACATGGGCAAGCGTGTCCAGTAGCTTCTGTACTGAAACCGTACCCATCAGCTTATCTTTCCAAGTGACTATAACATCATCGTAGGCATTTTTTCTGGGACGGGCCATGGCTTTCTGAGATACTTTTTCCACGGTGGTTTCAAAATCAACTATGAGCGGGGATTCATCCATGACGGATGATATTGGTTTGTTGGAATAAAGAGCCACACCGTATTTGCCGGAGAGGTGCTTGTTAAGATTGTATTCCATGACCAGACCGCAGGGATAATCGTTTTTGACCACTACAACGCTGTTCAGGGCGTGGGTGTCCTTGAATTTTTGCTGCACGATGGGCACCGGGATGTCTGATTCAACGGAATCAACCTTATTGACAAGATTCTTTACTGGGATTCCATAGCTCGCGGTGTTTGAAAAAATATCGGAATTGTGGCGCATGGTCAGTGCTTTTTCCGTTAGTTGCGGCTTTTCCCGTTGCGGTTTTGCGAAGAAATACCCCTGTGCCAGATGCACTCCCATGTCAGTGACTGTGCGTGCCTGCTCCTGAGTCTCTATGCCTTCCACAAGTAATTTAGCGCCTATCTTTTCCGCAAAGTCTGTAAATGTTTCAATCAACGCGCGATTGACATGATTGGTTTCGATGTTGTCCACAAAGGATTTATCCAGCTTTATGTAATCCGGTTTGATCTCAGCGATAGAGGTAAGTCCGGAATACCCAGTACCGGCGTCGTCGATTGCCACCATATATCCCTGGTTACGATAGTGATCCAGCGTTTTGCGGAAGGTCAGGAAATCTTTAACACTGTGTCTTTCAGTGATTTCAAAAACAATATTTCCGGGTTTAAGTCCCCATTTATCGAGTAAAATTCTGGTCTGACCGGGAGTAAAGTTGGGGTCGACTATAGTGCGGGGATGAATGTTCAGGAAGAGCTTATGCTGCGGCGAATGCTCCCCGAAAGCCCTGATTGCTGCTTCGCGGCTGATCTTTTCAAGTTGGAATAGCTTGCCGATCTTCTCCGCCATATCAAAGAGGGTAAGCGGTGAGCGGAAAGGGGAGTTGCGTGGCCCTCTGGCCAGAGCTTCCCAGCCGTGGATGGACTTATCATTTAAATTAACAATTGGTTGGTAATGGCAGCGTACATCGGAACTGGTGATGATGTCGTTGAATTCGTTGCTGAGTTCGAGTTTTGAAATATCCGCGCTTTTTTGAGCCTCAAGGCGTGCTTTACCCATGGCGGAAAGGAATCCGGACCAGAGTTTGTCGTTTGTTTGTTCAGCCTGAAATGATGAGTGTCCGCTGTTTATGGTGATGCTGTTTCCGGTGCGGCTTATCTGGTCGCTTTTCAGCCCGTTTTCAATAGTGACTTTAAATTGGTAGGCAAGCTCCTGCAGGGAAAAATTATTCATGCTGTCCGTGGGGTCCAGAAAGAAGAATTCTCCGGAATTAAATGAAAATATATGGAAATCGTCATGTTGCAGAGTTTTCATCCCTTCTTTTGTAATGGCCTCGCGTAGCTCTGATTCAAGTTGATTCGACCATTCAGGGCCATACATGGCTGATAGAGTCGGGAAATCCTGAACAGCAAAATATAAAATGTTCAGCCGACCGACGTTTTGAATCAGACTCCCGATTCCAGGCCCTTCGATGATTCTCAGTTGTTCTTCATGCGCACCGGAAAAATCTGTTGTCTTTTTTTTCAATAATTGCAGCATTATGTTTATCCCCGACAGATTAATAATTTCTACGTTTAAGCTGTTGTACCACTGTGTTTCAGTATGATTTTCAGAAGTTACTACTAATTTATTGCGGGGTGTTACTGTGTTGTTACAATGAGTTTAAGATTTGTTGCGTTTATTTTTTGCGTAGGGGTATAAGTCGTCGGGGGTACGGCTCGACTATTTTAGCATGTATCCTGATGACTTACTGGCTTAATTTCCGTACATTGCAGAGGGTACTGGTCATACTGATCACGATTCCTACGGTAATCTTTACCAATGCCATGCGTGTTGCCTTTGTCGGTGATCTGGTTCGAGAAAGGGCTGAATCCGGAGAAGCGGATGAAACGACTTTAGTTTTTTTTAGATATAAATAGAGGGTGCAGGATGCAGAATTAGGCATCCTTCATTTTTGGTAGGATCTTTGGCCGGATTAATACTTAAACTTGTGTCAAATAGGGCGTATATTTTTAATCAGAATTAAAATAGGTGCAGACTCTGCTCCGGTATTGCCGTTTTAATTGATACGCCCGGTTCCAGTTCTCCGTTGCTGATCATTTTTCGCGGCACGAGAGCATAGATTTCCATGCCGTCATAATTAAGGGTTACCCTGGCATGAAATCCACCGGCTGTGATACCTTTAATGGTGGCGTAAAAACTATTCTGTTTGTGATTTTCACCGATTTCACTCCCCAGCATAACCTCTTCCGGTCGAAAGGCCAGATACTTTTCTGTCGCGGTTCTCTGGCCTGTATAACTGAGTGTTAACCCACCTAGCTTTACGCTGTCTTTGGTATGACTACAGGGGTGGATGTTCGTCATTCCTACGAATCCGGCTACGAATTTTGAGCCGGGAGAATTGAAAATATCGCGGATTCTGCCTTTGCGAATCAACTGCCCGTTTTTGATTATAGCTCCGTTGGTGGAAAGGTAGAGGGCTTCATCAAAGTCGTGGGTGACCATGACAAACGTAATCCCGGTATCGCGATGAAGATCTTTAAGCAGATCCTGCACTTCCTGCCTGAAAGCCGGGTCCAGTGCGGAAAGCGGTTCATCAAGCAGCAGCACGGAAGGATTGACCAGCAGTGCCCGGGCGATGGCCGCTCTTTGGCGCTCCCCGCCGGAAAGGTGTTGCGGCGTGCGGGAAAGTAGCTGAGAAATGTTGAGTTTTTCCGCCAGTTCAGACGCCTTGCGAGTCGCCTTTTGGGGTTCTATTCCTTTATACCTGGCGCCGAAGATTATGTTTTCCAATACACTTAGGTGCGGGAACAGGGCGTAATCCTGATAGACTATGGACAGCTTTCTTTTTTCAGGGGGCAGGTGGGCAATCTCGGTGCCTGAAATTTTGATGGACCCGGAAGAAATCGGGACCAGTCCGGCGATAGTTTCCAGAAGTACAGATTTACCGGAGCCGGTCGGGCCGAGCAGGGTGAAAAAATCACCCTCTGCAATGTGCAGATCGATGTCTTGCAGACCGAATTTGGGCAGTTCAACATTTAATTTTTCAATTTTAATCATGATTCTCTACTCCCCAGTCCGCGTGAAAGAAGTCGCAGTGCCGCGAAAAGTACTAGTGATAGGAAGATAAGCCAGATTGCCACCGGGCGGGAGTATGCAAGCCCGTAAGCGGTAAAACGCTCATACATGAGGACCGGTGCGATCATGGGGTGGTAGGCCACAATGACCACCGCGCCGAATTCACTTAGCGCACGGGCCATGCACATGATCATTCCGGTCAGCAGCGAGCGCCACGCCAGCGGCAGGGTGACTCTGAAAAAAGTCTGTGATGGGGATGCCCCCAGTGTGCGTGCCGCCTTTTCCAGCCTTTCAGGCACGTTTTCAAAACCATCTCTGGCGGCGTTAAGATAAAAGGGCAGCCCCACGAAGACCAGCACTGCCACAATACCGGTATTGGTTCCCATGATGCGGATGCCGGCATCAATAAGAATCTGGCCGATCCAATGGTTACGGCCCGCGATGGACAGCAGTGCGATACCTATGACCGGGTGCGGAATCATGATCGGAATGTCGATGATGGATTCGATTAATCCTTTGCCCTTGAAATCCTTGCGGGCCAGCAGGAAGGCGAAAGGAGTACCGATAGCAAAGGATATCAGTGCCGCCAGTCCGGCGCAGAGCATGCTGCGTGTAATTGCCGCGCGTACATCCTGATCCATGATTGTCTGGAACAATTCATCATAGCTGGAGCCGAGAATCAGCTGGCTCAGCGGAACCAGAATGAAGCCGAGGACCAGTATGGTCGAGATTATGCCGCTTACCGATGTTTTATGAAATTTTCTCATAGGCTGGGATGAGGAAAGCCGGAATTAAATGTCCGGCTTTCCTGTTTTGGGAGTCAGTTTATTTTTTTTCCTTAACGAGTTTCTGAAGTTCGGCAGGCATCTTTTTGATCATCGCTTCGTCAGGAACGATAGCTGGAACAAAGGGAGGCTGGCCCATTTCTTTCAGGATTTTAAGACCGCCTTCAGGGGAGAGCATGTAGGCCATGAAAGCTGTTGCAGCGGCCTTGTTGGGAGCATCTTTAAGCTCAGTGATACCGTAAGTGATGGATTTACCGGTGCGCTCAATGGTGGTGCCGGGTTTCTTTCCGCTGACGGTAACTTTCGCCTGCTTGTAGAAGTTGTTGTATTTGTAATCGGAAAGATTGATGTGTTTATTAAGGGTTACATACTTCAAGCCGTGCTGAACTGCCACGGAGAGATATTCCCATGCGTAGTCCATATTTCCGGTTTTGAGCAGGGAAATAAGTTCAACTGATTTAGGGCGGACCCATTCTTTTTTACGATGAGAGATCAGCTTATTATACAGACCTTTTTTACCGTAAAATTTTTCAGCAAGCTGCATGACCATAACACTGCGGTATCCGCAAGGGTCGATGTTGGGATCGGAATAGCCCCACACAACGCCGGGCTTGGTGAGGATTTCGTACCAGTTGTCGGCGTTTATTTCCGATGCGAATTTGGATTCGTCTGTGTAGCAGAGCACCAGCTGGTTTGTAGCAAAACGGATGTTGAAGTCCGCGTATTTGGGGATCAGGTTTTTGTCGATAACCACGTAGTCCGCGGACGCCATGATGTCTGCGGGTTTACCTACTTCAGAGATCATGCGGGCCATTTTTGTAGAGCCGCCTGCTTCTCGTTTGATATCAACACCCGGGTGCATGGCTTCAAATTCTTTTTCCATCTTGGCGAGCGGGACAGAAAGGCTGCCGGCATGGAACATAATAACATCGCCGCTGATTTTATCCGCAGCAAAAGACGGAATAGCGAAAACCAGCGAAAGCATAACGACCATCAGTCCTACAAAAATTAAACGCATTCTTCACACTCCAGTTTATTAAATTAAAAGGAAATCTCAATAACCGTATATTTAGTAGGGGAATTATTGTCAAATTCGACATATGTCTTTTAGGGCATAATAAAAGAGAGGCCAATTTAGAGAGTGGTAGGAGTGTTCGGGCAAAAAAAAAGCAGCATTAAAATGCTGCGCGGTACGGACCATTTGTCCGGTGAAGATACACATGGGCGCAAAATTCAGGTTCAAATTTTTGTAGGGTCCCTGAATTTTTGCGCCTTCCCCTGTATATGATACCGCTTTAGTAAGATGTTAAGAAAGAGCCGCGGCAAGCTCGCTTGAATCAGATTACTGAGTGATCTGTTCGGTTTTGAGTTCAGAAGCTGACTCGTTTTCGTTACACAGTTTGACCCTGTTGTAGAACAGATCTTCAGGACCGGCCTTGGTGAAGAGTTCCTGTAGCAGGACATTAAGGAACATGCTCTTACTGATTCCCAGATTTTCACATGCTTCTTCAATCTTATCATTAATTTCGTGGTTCAGGTACACATCTGATAGGCGTGTATGCATAGTTATCTCCTGTATTCTTGTTTGGTTTTTTTTATTTAATTTAAGTTAAGTGTATCATCCAGATACCGCTCTGCCTAATACATAATACGAAAATGTAGTTATGTACAGCTGGATATACTCTTTTAACCTTTCTGTCGTTAATTTGTAATTTACGGGTGCGGGAGAGGCTGAACGGATGTGCAGTATGTGAATTTGTGCATTGCACATATGTGCAAAATAAAGTGCAAAGATATGTGCAGTTAATTTTGATAAAAAATTGATATTTATTTAATGCACTGTAATTAAAGGGAAAAATATTTTGGCACGCTAGATGCTAAGTAGAGATTCAATACGGGCGATGAGATTGTTCCCCTGCTTTCTCTTCAGAATGTTCCCGAATAAATATATAGTCTTCATTCTTCATCATCACTCCTTTAAATATAAAAGGACCGGGATCCTCCAGCCCGGTCCTTTTATATTTTTAAAGTCTTTATCGTTTGTACTAGCGGTACAAGGCTCTTACATCCACAAAGCTTGCTTTTTCGGTTCCGGTAAGAACCATGGCTGCGGTCAGTTCAGCTTTCAGTTGATCTATGTACTTTTCCACTCCTTCCTGCAGTCCGCCAACGGTAGCAATGGAGAAGGGACGTCCGATCATGACGGCGTTTGCGCCGAGAGCCAGCATCTTGAGTACATCGATACCGGTGCGAACACCGCCGTCAACCATTATATCACACTGGCCTGCAACAGCGCGGGAGATTTCAAAGAGCACTTCAGCTGTGCCGGGGCAGGAATCCAGTACACGTCCGCCATGGTTGGAAACAACGATACCTTTGGCTCCGGCATCGATTGCCATACGTGCCTCATCCGGGGTCATGATGCCTTTGAGGATAAAATCGGCATCTACGGATTCAATGATTTCACTCAGCTTACGCATGGATTTGGGTGTTACCGGGCGGCCCATTTTCTTAAGGGTGATCAGACCGGCGGCATCGATGTCCATACCGATAATTTTACAGCCGGTTTCTTCGGCTTTCTGGAGTTTTTCGTTCAGCTCTTTTTCTTCCCACGGTTTGATGAAGGGAATACCGTGTCCGTCGCAGTCCTTGATCGCTGAAAATCCGCTTTCGTGGATGAAGGGCGGCACACCGTCTCCAGTACAGCCGATTATACCTTTCGCTTTGCAGCCTTTGAGCTTGTTTGTGACGTAATCGAGTTCACTGACTTTTCCGCCCATGTTGAATTCCACTCCACCGATAGGAGCGGCGATGACCGGGATATCGAGATCGATACCCATTACATTCACGGAGGTGTCAGGTGAGCTGAATTCATGGATGGTCCGCATGTTCAGCTTTAAATCTTCAAGGGCTTTTACATTGTTCTTGAAGCTTGCGGCAGTACCGAGTCCGCCCATTCCCGGGACTTCGCCCACACAGGCTTTACCATTACAGACAGGGCATACTTTACAATAGCCTTTCATCAATTCTCTTGCATTGTCGCGTACATCTTTCATTTTTTTTCTCCTTTCATTGCGGCGGCCCTGAAGGGAATGAATACATTTTTAAAAAGCATTCATTGCATTTTTAAGAGGTATATACGGGCGTAACCGCTGTTAATTTTGTTTTGCAGATTATTAAAAAATGCTGATCAACATTCTTGTTGCTACGATGATCAGCAGCACTGCGAAAATCTTTTTAAGTTTGTCAACGGGCAGGCTGTGAGCAAGCTTTACTCCGATAGGCGCTGTCAGCATACTGGCGGAAACGATTCCGAGCAATGCCGGCAGGTATACATAACCTATGCAGTATGGCGGCAACCCTTCTACGCCTATTCCGGTCCAGATATATCCGGCAGTACCGGCGATGGCGATGGGGAGTCCTATGGCTGCGGCAGTTCCGATGGCTGTATGGATGACTACATTACACATAGTCAGGAAAGGTACGGAAAGAGTTCCGCCGCCGATCCCTACCAGACTGGAAAATATACCTATAACACTCCCGGCGGTAAGCATTCCTTTGGAGCCGGGAACCTGACGTGATGCCTTGGGCTTAAGACCGAAAAGCATCTGTGAAGCCACGTAGTACAGAAAGATCACGAAGATGGCTTTCAGAAAATTGGTATTCATAAATGAAGTGGACAGGGACCCGAGAAAGGTTCCGATAATTATTCCCGGTGTGATGGTCTTGAAAATATCCCAGCGCACGGCTCCGCGTTTATTGTGGGAACGCATACTGGAGATGGAGGTGAAGATGATGCTCGCAAGGGATGTTCCCAGCGCTATGTGCATCAGGTGCACTTCCGGTATGCCGAGCGGGGGCAGGGTGAAAACGAGGATAGGCACGATTACCAGCCCACCGCCGATGCCGAGCAGTCCGGCGAGAATTCCGGCAAAAATACCAAGTACAACAAAAATCAGTAAGGTTGAGATCATTTGCTCCTCCGTAATTTCAATTTATAGGGGCTGTTGATGGATCACGGCCTGTAGCCGCTATTTCCACTTTTTCAATGTGCTGGCGCATTGTTTTACGGGCCATATCTGTGTCCCGTTTCTCAAATGCTTCAAGAATTTTGAAATGGTCGACTATGGATGCCTGCTGCCTTTCCGGAGGTTGCAGTATATCCGAACGACTCTCTTTCATTATGAGATCAAGTGCCTGCAGCATTTCCGGGAAAATTGAGTTTCCGGTCGCTTTGGCAATTTCAAGATGTAGATTTGCGTCAAGTTCGCTGGTGTTCCTGCCATTGCCTGCTTTCATCTGTTGATCACAGACAATAACCTTCATACGGTTCAGGGTTTCCTCAGTCATGGCTGCTGCGGCCAATGCGGCAATTTCCGGCTCAATTACTTTTCTGAATTGAAAAATGTCACTGATGCGCTTTTTCTGGTCGCTGAAAGCAGTGGCAAACGCGTCGAAAATATCCGCATCCATATCTGTCAGGATGTAAGTTCCATCTCCGCGCCGGCTTTCAACCAGATTTTGCTGTGCAAGCGATTTTATGGCTTCCCGGATTGAGCTTCGTGAGACTTTGAACTGTTCAGCCAAAGTCCTTTCCGCAGGTAGCTTGTCGCCTTTTTTCAGCTCTCCGGATTCAATCAGCTTGGCAATCTGCCGGGCTACAGACTGGTGCACAGTCTTTGCCGTATTTGTTGTCTCCATAATAGGTCCTACCAATTTGTGTTTTTGGGCAATTGGTCTGACCAATACCATTGATTGTACAATCAAGCAAGTTGGAAAAACTAAAAAAGAACCTGTAAATTATGGAGAGGCGGTAGAAGCTTTGGATCTGTTGCGGTAATATTCAGCTACCTTTAAAGCGGAAAAAGCAGATTAAGATTACTGATCCGGTTGGTGTACATTTCAAGACGATAAAGGCTTGAATTGGCGTATTTAATCCCTATTTTAGTGTCTTAGATCAAATCTACGGCTTTTGGAAAAAAATCAAAAAGAGTATTCTGATAGCTTGACTCTCTATTCATTTGGTCGTATTGCCAAATCATGAATACGGAAATGCAATCAGAAATAACAGTTCCCCGGCAGTTTGAAGAACGTGCCAAGGTAATGAAGGCTATGGCTCATGCCTCAAGGCTTATAATGCTGGATGAACTGTCCCGCGGAGAGCGGTGTGTATGCGACCTTCAGGCTCTTGTCGGGCATGATATATCCACGGTCTCCAAGCATCTTTCCGTCTTGAAAAAAGCCGGTCTTGTTGAAGATGAACGTCGTGGAAAGCAGGTGTACTATCGGCTTAAGGTGCCTTGTATATTAAACTTTTTTCATTGCGTTGAATCAGTTATCGCGGCAAATAACCGTTAAAATTTTTTTATAAAACATTTGGCGAAATCGCCAAGTGAGGATCTGTATGAACTTTCCATCCAGTAATAATCAAGGAGGGGCAATGCAAAATGATGCTCAACAAGATAGCAATAAAAACAAAGGAATTCTGACGCAAATTGCGTTTGGACTGATCGCTGTAGGGGCCTGGTATGCCATTTATAGCCAGCTATTGTCTTTCGCCGACTGGTTCGCATATTCACTGCTGAGCCTCTCGCCTGAAAGCCATCTGGGATCAGCAGTACAATTCTTTGTTTACGATACTCCAAAGGTTTTGATGCTTCTCCTTCTGGTCGTCTTTTTTGTCGGCATACTTCGTTCGTTTGTGACCGTTGATTGGACCCGGCATGTTCTGGCCGGGAAAAAAGAATCTGTCGGGAATGTCCTTGCCGCGCTGCTTGGCGTTGTTACCCCGTTCTGCTCGTGTTCTGCGGTCCCGCTGTTTATAGGGTTTATGACTGCCGGTGTTCCGCTTGGCGTTACTTTTTCGTTTCTTATCTCGGCACCGATGGTGAACGAAATAGCACTTGTTTTGCTCTATGGTCTGTTGGGATGGAAAGTCGCCGCCTTATATTTCGTGACGGGTATTTGCATTGCCATTGGTGCCGGATGGGTAATGGGAAGGATGAAGCTCGAGAATCATGTTGAGGATTGGGTCATGTCCATCCGCGCAGGTGAAAGCGGTCTGGAAGATCAAAAAATGACGTGGCAGCAACGTTTTCAGTATGCGCTTGATTCCGTCAAAGACATAGTGGGGCGGGTCTGGAAATTCGTAGTTATCGGTATTGCTGTCGGCGCGGGTATTCACGGCTATGTTCCTGAAGGTTATCTCGCCGGTATCATGGGTGATTCTTCCTGGTGGTCTGTTCCGCTTTCCGTTTTGATAGGTATCCCTATGTATACAAATGCGGCCGGGGTTATTCCCATTGTGGAAGCTTTGCTTGGCAAGGGCGCGGCCCTCGGAACTGTTCTGGCCTTCATGATGAGCGTCATCGCGCTGTCTTTCCCCGAAATGGTTATATTACGTAAGGTACTCAAGCCTCGCTTGATTGCCATATTTATCGGTGTTGTTGGATGCGGTATCCTGTTTGTTGGCTACCTGTTCAACGCAGTCATTTAAATTCAAAGGAGAATAGAAATGAAAATTCAGGTTATGGGACCGGGTTGTCCCAAATGTGCGCAAGCAGCTAAGAATGTTCAGGAAGCGATTGCCGAAGCCGGTATCGACGCAGAAGTTGTTAAGGTTACCGACTTTCAGGAAATTGCTGCCTTAGGAGTTTTTTCGACTCCGGCTGTCGCCATTGACGGTGAAGTAAAAGTTGTAGGCAAGGCACCGAGCAAAAAAGAAATATTAAGCTGGTTGAAGTAAATCTATTTATAAGGAGATCTTTCCATGTCCAAATGCAGTTGTTCCTGTGGTGCCGCTCCAAAGTTTGTTTTTTCATGTTCCGGTTCCGCTGACGTAGGTGAAATGGCAGATCAGGCAGCAAGGGAATTATCACGGCAGGGTAAGGTTAAGATGTTCTGTCTGGCCGGGATCGGTGGCAGGGTATCGGGTATTGTGAAAAGTACAGAGGCTGCGGAGCAGGTTCTCGTCATTGACGGTTGTCCTTTGAACTGTGCCAGCAAGACCTTGGAGGAAGCCGGTTTTTCGGAATTCGAACATATTGAGCTTCAGGCACTGGGGTTGAAAAAAGGTGAATCCCCGGTTTCGCAGGAACTTATCAATGTAGTTGTCACAGAAGCGAATAAACGCATCAAAGGATAAATTACATGGTTAAAAAAATATCTGTATTTGCCTGCTGCCTGTTTTTGGCGAGCCTGTTTTTCACGGTACTTCCAAGTAAAGCACAGGAAGCCGGGACAGTTGTTTCCGCATCGGATTTGATTTCCGGTGTCCCTCACGATCTTCCTATTAAGGGAATGGTCACTATGGTGGATATTGGTGCTCATGCCTGTATCCCCTGCAAGATGATGACACCCATAATTGGAGAATTATCCAAGGAATACGAAGGCCGGGCAGCGATAGCATTTATCGATGTATGGGAGCATCGTGATCAAGCTGCCAAGTATGGTGTCAATACCATTCCTACGCAGATATTCTACGATGCCCAAGGTAAAGAACAGTACCGGCATACGGGCTTTCTGGACAAGAATAAAATTATATCGAAGCTGTCCGAACTAGGCGTTAAGTAATTATATATGGACCAGATATTCATCCTTATAAATCAATGGATGACAGGCGGGGTGCTGTTCGGTGCATTGGGATGCTTCTTGTGGGGCATGGTCAGTGTTCTGTTCAGCCCCTGTCATCTGGCATCCATTCCGCTTATTGTCGGCTATGTTGCGGGACAGGACAAGATCATTGAGGGAAGGCAGGCCGCGATTTATGCCATCTTTTTTACAGCAGGCCTGTTTATTACCATAGCTGTCATCGGCATAATTTGTTCCCTTTTGGGACGCATGCTTGGTGATGTGGGATCTTATTGGACTATCGTTGTCGGGCTGATACTGCTATGGGTCGCCTTTGATATGCTCGGCCTTTCCAAATGCTCCATGTCCGGTGGGTTGATGGCAAGGTTGAAAGTGAAAGGGGTGTACGGTGCCTTTGTTCTTGGACTTGCCTATGGGATTCTTTCGGGTTCTTGTACATTTGGTTTTATTGCTCCTATTCTTGCCATAATCACGGTTCAGCAGAAAATAATAACAGGCGTAATCTTCATCGTACTTTTCGGCATAGGGCACTGTCTCCCTGTCGCCGTGGCGGGGAGTTCAGCTGCAATGGTTAAAACACTGCTTGCCAACTCTGCGTGGCAACGCAGCGGAGTGTTCTTTCGCCGTTTGGCAGGTGGGATGATAGGTTTGCTCGGTCTATATTTTATTGTGCAACCTTTTTTTGCTGCGGTGTAGGAAATTTTATTTCGCGGTAAGAAACTTACTCTTATTCATTTAGGTAAAAATAAAACCGGCCCGGATTTAGTCCGGGCCGGTTTTTTGCGCTGTATTATCAATACAGTTCGGCATGATTTGCACTACAGTTATCAGACGGGAAGCTGTGCTTGGAGTCTTACGGTATCCTGAAGATCCGTATTCGCCGTAGGTGGAATTGAGTATATGAAGTATCTAAAGTGCAATAATATTGATTTACGCGGCTAAAGTCATAAATCTTGCCAGCGTTGCAAGGCCGATGCAAAGGAAGAGTATGGCGAGACCGGTGGCAAATTTATTAAGACGTCCGCGCTGATAATCTTTGATGAATCCCCATTTTACGGCAATTCGGTAGAGACCTGCCACAACGTGCATAATTACAAGCGGTGCCAGCACGAGGTAAAAGAAAATCCACGGTCCGGACTGGATGCGCTCTGCTGAACGGGCGGCGGTGATGGGCAGATCACTAAGTACCGCCCACATGTGAATAGATCCCATAACCAGAATAAGCATGGCGGAAACAACCTGAACAACCCAGAGCCATGTATCGCGATGCTTAAGCATTTTAGCATGTTTCCAGATAGTCTTCTGGCCGTCGAGGCGAAAAGGGATTTTGCGTGCAGCAAGGTAGAAATGAAAAAGGAAAAGCAGGAACAGAATCGGACCGCCTATCTGGGCCATGTAGTTTTCTTCGTATTTGTGAGCAATCGTATCCATAATATCGGGACTGAAGATCACACTGGAAACAAGGCTCATATGCATAAATACAAAAATGATAAGAGCAACCCCTGAAAGCATCTGGAGCCAATCCAGAATAGCATCACTGCGTCCCCGTTTAATGGGAGTGACAGTAGAATTAAAAGACATCTTTACCTCCATATAATAATTGAAATAAAACACCTCGCAACTGGTATTTACTGCGCCGCAGATAATGTCCTCCAGAAGTTGTTTTGTCAATCAACATATACATCTTTTGTTGTATATAACCTACCGTCGTTACAGGCACGATTTGAGATTTTACTTTTTTCGCAATAACCCTCAGCGTTATTCGTTTATAACTAATTTTTTACTTCCTTCCGTTGACCTTGGCGAAAGCTGTGCTTAGATTAATTTCCAGTGTTTATGGGATATTTTCAGTCGCCCTCTATTTTTATGATAATTTGTGCTTTGAACCTGATTGACATACTGGAGTTTAAAAGACATGGTCCCTCAACAAAATGTGAAGGTCCTTGCGGCCGTTAAAGGATTAGAATTTGAAAAATTGTGTATTTTCATATTGCTTTGCGGGGTGCTGCTGATGAGTAGCGGATGCAAAGTTGAAAAAATAGATGCCAGTAAAAAAGTGGAAGTGGCTGCCGGATTGATTGAAAATGAATCCGCTGCCGCTGTTGCTCCTCCTTCTGCTGATTTAGTTGCTCAGAAAGCCGCAACAGCTGAATTGAGCGCTGAAATCAAAAAGGCCCTTGCTTCCGGAGAAGGTCCGCATGTGATCAAACTAAGGAACGGCATGTCTGTGTTGATCAAGGAAGACGATCGTTTTCCGTTGGTTAATGTGCGCCTTTTCGTCCATGCCGGTTCAGCTTATGAAGAACCGGAACAGGCCGGGATCAGCCATCTTCTGGAACATATGGTTTTTAAGGGAACCAAGACCCGAGGTCCCGGTGAAACAGCTCGCGCAATCGAGTCCGTCGGCGGTGATATGAATGCCGCAACCAGCTTTGACTACACTGTTTTTTATGTGGAAGTCCCCGAGAACGAATGGAAGCTGGGAATGGACATCGTCACTGATATGACCTTTAATGCCAAGATTGATCCTGAAGAGCTTAAGTCTGAACGGGAGGTCGTGCTCTCCGAACTTGAGCGCGGCGAAGATAATCCCGGCAGTAGAATTTTTAAGACCTTGCAGTCCATTGTCTGGAAAGATACCAGCTACCAGTGGCCGATTATCGGTTATCGAGATACTGTGAAGGGACTTACTTCCGAAGATATTCACGCTTATATAGACCGCCTTTATCAGCCGCAATCCATGCTGCTCAGCGTCGTCGGAAAGATTGATCCTGAAGCCGTTGCAAGGGAAGCGGAAAAGCTTTGCGGAAGCCGCGATTCAGTAGCTCCGGTGGTGCCTCCGGTTTCCTTTCCCGATACAGCGGTCGGAAAAACGACTGTTAAGGTCATTCCCGGAAAATGGAACAAGGCTTATATCGGCGTCGCATTCCCCATACCCGGTCTGGATTCCGCGAAAATCGCCGGTCTCGAAACCATGTGCGAGCTTCTTGGCGGCGGCGAAACCTCACGTTTATATCGCAAATTTAAGTACGAAAAACGTATGGTGGACAGCATCTCCGTTTCTTCCCTTACTCTGGAACGGGCAGGGATGCTTTATGTCTTTGCCACCCTTGACGCGGATAAAGTCAACGAGTTCTGGAAAGAACTCATGATTGAGCTTTCCTCTGTTGATTTTAAAGATTTCACTGACCGTGAAATGGATCGCGTGCTTATAAATTTAGAGGATTCCTTATTCCTGACCAAGGAAACTCTTTCCGGGCTGGCCTCGAAACTGGGATATTTTCAGTTCTTTGAAGGGGGACAGCAGGCCGAAGGGAATTATCTCTACGATTTGCGCAACATCACCAGGGACCAGTTGCAGCAGCTTTATGATGAATATTTTGATCCGAAAAAGCTGGCAGCCTGCATACTTATGCCCGAAGGCGGTGAGAACGATGCGCAGGTATTTCAAAAATCCGTGGGTGCAAACTGGCCCGTAAAGACCAAATCTGCCGCTAAAGTAGATAATGCCGGTCCGGGTGAATCCGCTACCATCAAACTCGCAAACGGCAGCAAGCTGGTTTTCATTCCCGATGAAACCCTGCCTTATACAGCTTTCTCCATGTACTGGGTGGGCGGTGACGCGGACCTTACTCCCGAAGAGCAGGGCCTTGCCGCTATGGTTTCCCAGAGTTTGACCCGTGGAACCGAGAGCTTGAACGCCACTGAGCTGGAGGACTTTGTTTCCGACCGCGCGACATCGCTTAGCGCAACTGCCGGAAGGGAAGTATTTGCTATCAACGCAAAGTTTCCTTCACGTTTTACTTCGGATATACTTCCGCTGATTGATGAAATTATCACCCGTCCGCGTTTTGCCGCTGAGGAATTGGATCGTGCAAGGCAGGATCAGGTATCCGCTATCAAGCGTAAGGAAGACCGTCCGCTCAGCCTTGCTTTCAGGAATATTTTCCCCTTTCTGTATAAGGATGGCAGTTATTCGTATTTCCACTTGGGAACACCGGAAATTGTGGATAAGTTCTCCCGTGAGGAAATTATTGACTACTGGAAGAAACAATCTTCTCGTCCTTTCGTAATTTCCATCTGCGGTGATTATGACCGTGAAGCCCTTGCCGCTTTCGCTGAAAAGCTGGATGGGGAATTGGTTGTAAAAGACACTGAAGTTTCTATTCCCGCTCCTCATTGGGGCGTTGAAAAAGATTTGACCATGACTCTGCCGGACCGCAATCAGGCCCACCTGATGGTTATTTTCCCGGTACCGGGTATGGAAGATGAAGAGGCTACTGCAGGTCTCTCCCTGCTCCGAGCTTCCCTCGCGGGTCAGAGTGGACTTCTTTTCCGCGATCTGCGTGATAAACAGGGGCTGGGTTACACCGTAACCGCATTCCTCTGGCAGGCACCTAAGACAGGATTCATGGCCTTCTACATCGGAACCAAACCGGAGCAGCTTGATCAGGCTCTGGCAGGATTCGATAAAACTGTAAAAATGCTCAAGGCGAAAGATCTTCCTGAAGAGGAAATCCTGCGCGCCCGCAGCATCCTGCGCGGTGAATATTATCAGGATCACCAGAGTCTGCTTTCCCGCAGTCGTGAAGCGGCAAGTATGATAGTAAAAGGATTTCAGCCTGATCTTGATCAGAAGATAATTGAAAAGGCTTCAAAAATTGATGCCGCTGAGGTCCGTGATTTGATAAACAAATACATAAATTGGGATAAGCGTTATACGCTCACAGTAAAACCGTAAAAAGTGCCTTATACTGAACGGTTAACGGCTTAGATCCGTTTTGCATCGTAAGTTGAGAAAAATAAAAATCGCAATATCTTTCGGGATATTGCGATTTTTTATTGGCAGCGCTGCGCTATCAGCGCCAGATGTCTTTTTCTTCTACCAGCAGCTCCGCAGTTCCATTGGTATCTTCGACAATTCTTTTACAAAATTTATCAATCTGATCCGAAGGCATAATCAGTGTGAACATGAGACCCGTTCCGAAATTCTGCTCTTCTATTTCGGCTCGGTATTCATCAAGCATGCGGCGCAGCATACCTTCCTGAGCGTATGAAATCTCAAGGCTGACTATACGCATAGGGACTTTCATTACCACGTCCAGCTCTTCGAGTCCCTGCTGCACAGCGCCTGAATAAGCTCGCACCAGTCCTCCTGTACCTAGTTTTATCCCCCCGAAGTAGCGTGTGACTACGACGGCGATATCGCCGATGCCGCTTCCCTGTAGAACCTGCAGCATCGGTTTGCCCGCTGTTCCCTGAGGCTCGCCGTCATCACTCATGCCCATATCCCCGGTCTGTGGCGGACCGGCAATAAAAGCGGAGCAGTGATGGCGTGCATCCGGGAATTCGCTTTTAATGGATGCAATAAATTCTTTCGCTTCTTCGCGGGTTGAAACCGGTTTTATGTCACAGATAAAGCGGCTTTTTTTAATTGTTTCTTCGGTGCGATTATTCTTGCTTGGCACAGGGTAGGCTTGATTCTTCATGGCGGTTAATCTTCAATATCATTGAATTTGTTTTCAGGTTGTCTGCTTTTTTATAAGTACAGGATGAAAAATCAAATTTAAAGTTAAATTTTCCTTGACTTAGTAATAGTAATAGTTATTATTAAATCAAGGTTGATGGGAAACTAATAAAGATATTTTTAGACAATAAGGAGATAATTATGGGAAGCCTCAGAGATTACAAGAATTGGGATATCGATTGGGAAATGACTCCTGAAGATGCTGTAACTCTTTACCTTGAGTGGGGTAACCATCCTTGGGATTCAAAGTTTGCTCCGGTAACATCCAAGAATGACTATACAAATTATTTCACAGTTTATCTGTGGGATGAAAAGCCAAGATTGCTTTTCGTACGCAGGAATTCTGAAGAAGCTCGTGAGCTGATGAGCATTGAACTTCCAAAGGACATTGCTGATAGGTTCAGGGAGTCCGTAGGTGGCTTGAAGGGTAATTACCCGATCAACACCGAAGTAAGAGAATGGATTGAAACACAGATGAATAATTAGTTCCCATCTCCTTATCATCTACCGTAGGGGAACAGGCTCGGAGCCTGTTCCCCAAATTTTTTTTCTGTACTGATATAAAAACTACATTCTGCCACTTGTGTTCTAATCGAAAATCAGTATGCTTTAATCCAATACAGCGTTCGCATTTCATTTATTTCATCCCTGACATAAGCAACGAACTGCCGAAAAACTACTGTTCTTCTACAGTAGCGTGATTCTTTATCTCTTATTTCGGTATCACATATTCTCAAGGAGGCTCATATGCCTGTTAAATTTGCTGACCGCATGTCCACTGTGCATAGGTCGTTTATCCGTGAAATTCTGAAAGTTACTGAAGATGAATCCATCATTTCTTTCGCCGGAGGACTACCTAATCCCGAACTTTTTCCGGTGCCTGAATTAGAGAAAGCCGCTGTTAATGTCCTGCGTGAAAGCGGACCGCAATCCATGCAGTATTCCACTACGGAAGGTTTTCTCCCCCTTCGGCAATTCATTGCTGACCGCTACCGTACGAACAAGGGTATTGATGTAGACGCTGATGAAATTTTGATTACGGCCGGTTCACAGCAGTGTCTTGATCTGCTGGGCAAGGTCTTTCTCAATGCCGGTGATAACGTGCTTATCGAGCGTCCCGGATATCTTGGGGCGATCCAGTCTTTTTCTATTTTTCAGGCAAATTTTCTTACTGTAGGTCTTGAATCGGACGGCCCCGACTTATCCGAGCTGGAAAGGGTGCTGGATGAGAATGAAGTAAAAATGTTTTATGCCGTTACTAATTTTCAAAACCCTTCAGGTTTGACCTATGGTGCTGAAAAAAGAGCCGGGGTTGCGAAAATCCTTAAAGACCGTTCAGTTCTTTTTGTTGAAGACGATCCTTACGGTGAGCTTCGTTTTATGGGAGAATTTCAAAAGCCCATCGTACGCGGATATCTTGAAGAAAACGGTATTCTGCTCGGTTCTTTTTCCAAGGTCGCCGCTCCCGGATTCCGTCTTGGCTGGATGGTCTGTCCCGGTGAAATTAGGGATAAGCTGATAATTGCCAAACAGGCTTCGGATCTGCATACAAGCACCTTTGCACAGCGGGTCATGCACCGGTACGTGACCGATAATCCGCTGGATAATCATATCGAGAAAATTCGTGAAAGGTACGGAAACCAGCGTGCGGCCATGGTCCGGGCTATTGATGAGTATTTCCCTGCCGAGGTTGAAGTAACTCGTCCTGAAGGAGGCATGTTCCTCTGGGGCACTCTGCCGGAAGGAATGTCTTCCATGGATCTTTTTGATGAAGCCATTAAAAATAAAGTTGCTTTTGTTCCGGGACGTCCTTTTTATGTGGACGGCAGTGGTGAGAATACCTTCCGTCTTAACTTTTCAAATTCTGATGAAGAACATATTGAAGAGGGCATTAAGCGGCTTGGTGCCGGAATTAAGGATTTTATGAGCTAATCATAAATTTATCCCGTAGCCTGAAGTAAATAAAAAACGGCCCTGATGCATCTGCGTCAGGGCCGTTTTATTTGTCAAAGATAGGTGGTTATTAGTGATATCCGTGCTCGTGCATGAAGTCGGTGTATTTGCTATCGACCACCATGATATGCTTGATGAGCCAGTCTTTGAGGAAGCGGATGATGTCGTTGGAGGCAGTAACTTTGCCGGCATTAACATCGTCCCTGAAGTCCGCAATCTTGTCGATAAAAATTTTATGCAGTTTCTTGTGAGGACCGGCTTCCGGGTAGCCGTGTTTGTCGAATATTTTTTCTTCGTATCCGAAGTGGTAAATAGTGTATTCAAGGAGCCTTTCTGCAACTTCACCGATTACTTCCCCGGCCTTACGTTGACGCATGGCCCCGTAAAGTTCATTGATCAGATCAAGCAGCACCATGTGGTGCTCATCAATGGTGCGGACATGGACCGAGAGATCGTCAGACCATTCGACGATTCTACCGGAACTGGTATCCACAATTCTACCGGATGATATACCTTGTACGATGGAGTCCAGTTCTTCCACTACGCTTGAGATTTCAGTTAATGCCTGAGCGGATGCGGCCATACCATCAGAAGTTTCAGAGGCTACACGGGCCACATCGCTGATGGCCATATTGATTTCTTCGGATGCTGCGGATTGTTCTTCTGATGCGGTAGCGATGGATTCAACCTGTGTGTTGGTCTCGTCCACGATTCCCACGATGGCTTCCATGAGTTCACCTGATTTGGCGGCGGACTCGGTGGAATTAACTATGTCTTCAGCTGCGGAATCTACAGCGGCGATGTTTTCGCGGGCATTATCCTGAATTTTGGAAACCGCTTCACCTACGCCTTTGGTTGCGTCCATGGTTTTTTCCGCAAGCTTGCGTACTTCGTCTGCAACCACTGCGAATCCTCGTCCTGCTTCACCTGCCCGGGCAGCTTCAATTGCCGCGTTAAGGGCCAGCAGGTTGGTCTGGTCGGCGATGTCGGTAATTACGGTCATGATCTGACCGATGCTATCGGCCTGTTCACCGAGTGTTCCCATGGTTCCTTTAAGATTTAAGATAGTGTCTTTGATCTGTTCAAAAGACTGGATTGCGTCCGTTACTCCTTGCGCCCCCTTAACGGCGTTTTCTTTGGACTGAGCGGAGCTGGTGGCTGCAAGGCTTGCATTCTGGGCAACCTCAAGAACCGTGCTATTCATTTCTTCCATAGCGGTAGCTGTTTCAGTCACGCGATCCCTTTGCAGTTCCATACCTGCGTTTACCTGATTGACCTGAGCACTAAGCTCCTCAATCCCGGCAAAAAGTTTACCTGAGATACCGCCCGCGTTGCTGGCTGATTTGGTAATGGCTTCGAGAGTTTCTTTCATCTCGGAGACCTGTTTGTTGATCTTTTCATTTTCTGCTTCAGCGGAATTTGCCTGACTGCGCAGTCTTTTGGATTCTTCTACAGCTTTTTCATGTTTTACAGTAAGTTCATTTACAGCTTTTGCTGATTTCTGGGCCGTGTCCGTGAGTGCGCTATCAAGATTCTCGGGTGTGGATGTTTTGCCCTTTGTCAGTTCTATAAGATAATTGCTCAGGATTTTTGCCTGTCCATAACATCCTGAATTAAGTGAAATAAAGGCTGTCGTTGTTGCTACAATGGCGACGCAAAGGAATATTACCTGTTGAATGGAAAAGCCTGCTTCCGGCGAAAGAGCGGCAGTTGTAACCGAAGCCGCGGTCATCAGAAAAATTATAGTAATTGAAATAACAAGTTTTATCTTAGCCGACATGTTTTCTCCTTTTACGAGAAATTATTTATTTGTTTATTACCTATCATATAGAGTAGAAAGTGCTTACTAGGCAAGTACGTATCCTTAAAATAAATCTATGAAAATAAATCATAATGTAATTTATGAGTATGT
Organism: Maridesulfovibrio sp.; assembly: GCF_963676065.1. NCBI lineage: Bacteria > Pseudomonadati > Thermodesulfobacteriota > Desulfovibrionia > Desulfovibrionales > Desulfovibrionaceae > Maridesulfovibrio > Maridesulfovibrio sp. The sequence continues at coordinate 2,549,512 of NZ_OY780933.1, forward strand.
ATTAAAATTGAGTGTCGATTTGTTAAATATTTTTGCCTGAAGACAATATGTCTGCCTCTTGGATTTGTTTAACTAAGCAAGATAATTTTCTTTTTAAGCAATGTCGTATTCAAAGTGACAAAGCAAAACCGGTTACCGGCAGGGTGAAATTACTTCAGTAGTAGCCCCGAGGCGCTGCATTGTTTCCTTACACTCATCTGAATTTTTAAAAATTTTTAGAATACGGGAAAATTCCTTACAGATAGCTCCGTTTCCAGGGGTTTTTGAAAATCCTACATAGAGGGGGGTTACGTGTATTGTGACGGGACAAACCTCGATCCTATCCTGCAGGTCCAATTTTTTCAGAACATGAAAGCCCACGGTTCGGTATGCTGCCACCAGATCGATTCTTCCAGCCAGCAGTTTCAGGAAATTATGCCTCAGGTTAACAACTTCTTCCTTTAAAAAAATATCGCTTTCATCAAATTCATTTCCGTAGGTATATCCTTTAGTCACACCGACAATCTTTCCTTTTAGTGAAGGAATTCCGGTGTAGTTAAACGGGTCACCTTTGCGCTTGAATATTACGGTGTTGACTTCCATCAGCGGTTCTTCGGGATAGCTTATCCACCGTTCCCTCTCTGCTGTTTTGCGTAGCCCGAAAACACCGTCCACCATTTTTGATTCTGCCATCATTAAAGCTCTTTTCCAGGGAACAAAAACAATTCTGAATCTGGTTTGCATTTTGCCGAAAATTATATTTGCGAGTTCGTATTGCAGTCCTTTAACCATTCCAGCTTCCTGATAATAAAACGGAGGGAACGGGTCAGTGGCAAATATAAGTTCTTTGGTAAAGGCGCAGGTCGGGATGAGTAACATGGTAATTATAAATCCCGCGATTACTTTTTTCATATTTTACGCCTTTCGTTTAAGCATAATAACTTTAGTTTTCAGCAAGGTAGCAGGCCAGTGCGATGGAATGGAATTTTGAGCTGTCAGAGTCGCCTCTTGACGAAACAACAATCGGTACATCGCTGCCAACTACAACGCTGGCCATTGTTTTATTGGCAATGGTAGCCAGAGCCTTGTAAAGAATGTTACCACTTTCGATTTCAGGAGTCAGCAGGATGTCCGCGTTTCCGGCTACAGGATTATCTATGCCCTTGCAGTTTGCGGCAGTCTGCGAGATTGCGAGGTCAAGGGCCAGCGGACCAACTACATCGGCTTCCCCGAAGGCGTCTTCCGCGCCCATTTTGGCCAGGATATCCGCATCGAGAGTGGCCGGCATAGCCGGATAGTTTACCTTTTCCGTTGCCGCGAGTATGGCCGCTTTTGGTCTTTGTATTCCCAGCTTGCGGGCAACGTCGATGGCGTTCCGAAGAATATCCGCCTTGCGTTGCAGGTTGGGTTTTATGTTCACTCCGGCATCGGTAAGAAGGATCAGCCTTTGCCGCGAAGAAGCCTCAAATACTGTGACATGACTGATAATCCCTTTAGGTGGAACTCCTGTCTGCTTATTTAGTATTGCTTTGAGCACTACACTGGTGCTGACCAGTCCCTTCATAATGAGGTCCGTTTTGCCTTCTTTAAACATGGCTACAGCTGTTGCAACGGCTTCAACATCATCATTCTCTTCGTGAAATTCAAAACCGTCTATATTCAAGCCATGTTCTGCGGCGACGGATAGTGATTTTTCCAGATTGCCAATGAAAACGGGGTCGGCGATACCTTCTTTATGCGCGGTGAGGGCAGAGCGGATTACAAATTCTTCAGCGCACGGGGCTATTGCGACTCTGGCTGGGCGCGAATGATTGCGGACTGCGGAAATGATTTCATCAAGTGATGTTATTGTCATGGGCATACCTTTCTCAGATATGGATATTCAGGTTAAATTCGCTTTTGTCTCGTAATGCGTGCTATTCATCTCCGCGTTTGAGCGCGATCATGCCTGTTCGGCACAGGCTTTTGATGCCGAATGGTTTGAGGATTTTAATGAGTCCCTCAACTCGTTCCTGATCTCCGCTCAGTTCCACTGTAATGGTTTTCTGGCCCATCCCGACAACATCTGCACGGAAAACTTCAAAAATCTGCATGATTTGAGACATGGTGTCTTTGTCGACTTCAACTTTGATCAGCACGAGCTCGCGGTCAACAAATTCTTTGCGCGCGAGGTCATCAAGCTGGATAACGAAATCCATGGCTTTGAGCTGTTCGGTTACTTTAGTGATTTCTTCCTTGCTGCCCTCTGCACAGATGACCATGCGTGATACGTCCATATCTTCAGTTTCACCGCATGAAATGGAGGTGATGTTGATTTTATTGTCTTGAAAAGCAGCTGAAGACTCGGCTAGAACTCCGGTCTTGTTTCGGACCAGTGCGGATATTGTGTGTTTCATGTTTACTCCCGAAAAAAATAATCTTTTTTCGAAATATACACGCAAAACAGTTCACTAACAAGTCGGGGGATAGAGAAGAGGAGGGAGGGATGTTGTTATATTGATGTAAGTCCCGGAGGACAAAAGCCTTCTGAACGCATTTTTACCAGATTTTTCGCATCGTCCATGGTTTGGGGTTTGTCAAAGTAGAATCCTTGTACATAATCACAGCCGATTTCTTTGAGCAGGATAAGCTGCTGTCTTGTTTCAACACCCTCGGCGATGACGTCCATACTCAGGCTGTGTCCCAGAGCGTTTACAGCGCGGACAATTTCAAGGGATTCGTGATCGTCGGCCATGTGGCTCACAAATGAACGGTCTATTTTTACGGTGGAGGCCGGGAAACGTTGTAACTGGGCCAGTGACGAATAGCCCGTTCCGAAATCATCAACGGCCAGCCTGATGCCCATTTCTCCTATTTTTTTAAGATTCAGGGAAGAAGATGCGTTGCGTTCCATGATAGCGGATTCAGTGATTTCAAGTTTTAGGCATTCGGGAGGAAAATTTGTCTCATGAATTATTGTCTGAATCGCATCGGCGAGATCGGGTTTGGAAAGCTGGCTGGGTGAGAGATTCACAGCTAAAAACAGATCGTCGGCGTTGGAGAAATTTGTGATCCATGAGGCCATAACCCTGCAGGCTTCATAAAGTATGCTCCGGTCAAGTTCGACAATCAGCCCAGTCTCTTCGGCCACGGGGATGATGTGGGCCGGAGTAAGGAATCCTCGGTCCGGATGGTTCCAGCGAACAAGAGCTTCGAACCCGGCGAGATTGCGGTTCTGTAAGCTGTATACCGGCTGGAAGTAGGGGAAAAATTCCCGTTCCGGTATGCCGTGCCTTATTTCGGTTTCAATGAGCAGGCTTTGCAGTGCCTTCTCGTACATACTCTTATTGAATACCTTGAATTTGTTAACCCCTTGTTCTTTGGCCTTGTACATACTGATGTCGGCATCACGTAAAATATGTTCGGGGTGTTCATAACTGGCGGTTTTGAAAACAATGCCTATGCTGGAGCTGATAACAACTTCCTGAGATGAAATATCGACAGGCTTGCGGATTTCATTACGGATGTTGCGGATTATCTGGATTACCTCTTGCGGAGTGGAAAAATCATCTATCAGGACTGCAAATTCGTCGCCGCCCATTCTGGCGACAGTGTCCACTGGGCGCAGACATTTTTTAAGCCTTTTACCCACTTCAATCAGCAGTTCGTCCCCGGCCTGATGTCCAAGGCTGTCATTGATGCGCTTGAACATGTCGATATCAAGCATAAGGACAGCGAAGCTTCTTTCCGGGATATTGCGCGATATATCCAATGTTGCGTCCAGACGGTCAAGGAAGAATGTGCGGTTGGGAAGTCCGGTCAGGGAATCATGCAGAGACTGGTAGGAAAGTCGGCGTTCGTATTCTTTGCGCTGTGAAATATCGTCGTAAATTATGAAGGTTCCTGAAATTTCATCATTATATATGAAAGGGTAACCGAGAATAGAGACCGGAATCAGCTTACCGTTTTTGTGTCTGCGCAGGTCCTCCGTACGGTAGGTCTCTCCTTTCAGTATTTTTTGCAGGTTGGACTTCAGTCTTTCTCTGCTGTTCGGGGTCAGATTTTTGCAGCAGGGAGCGACTTCGTTGGTGCTGTATCCGAAGAGTTTCGTAAAGGCCCGGTTGGTATCTACCACGTTCCCTTTGGAGTCAGTCAGGGCGATAGCCTGCGGAGAGCTTTCAAAAAGCTGCATGAACCGCGATTTATGCCTGAAAATTTTACGCTCGGCTACGATTTCAAGCGTGGAATCAAAAGCGGTGCCGGTGTAGAGTACGGGTCTGCCGTTTTTATCATAGGATGTGCGGGCGTTGATGGTAACCCATTTTTCTTCACCATATCGGTGATTAACCCTAAGCAGCATTCCGTTTACCGAGCCGTCAATAAGCAGCCTGCTCAGGAATTTCTGCCGTCCTTCCCGGCTGTGAATAAACCTTGAAGCCCGGTCGTTATCGGCCAGCATCTCGTCTACATCATCATAACCCATTATCGCCGCCAGTGCGGGATTGGCGACAGTCAGTCGTCCTGCTGCGGAACTCTGAAAAATGGCAACGGTGGCGTTCTCGAAAATTGAACGGAATTTTTTTTCGCTTTCCAGTAATGCCGTTTCTGCCTGGCGTCTTTGCAATGATGCTGCGACCTGTTCGGAGATGGCAACCATGAGGTCTACGTCTTTTGAAGAGTACACTCCTGCCTGTTTGTAAGACTGGATAGCCATAACTCCGATAATCTTATCGCCAGATTTCAAGGGCACACCAAGCCACGACTTGGCTGGAGAGCCGATGTGGTTGATCTGGTTTGTTCTGCGGTCACTGAAGTCAGTTTCATCAAGTAAAAGAGGATGCCCGGCTTTGATGACTTCAACGCTAAGGCTTTTACCGTTAACAACGGAAATTCTTTCGTTCGGGGATATGAAATCTTTTTCATCCGCGTAATACGGGAAATTCAGATTCATTTCTTCTTCGTCAAAGAGTGCGACAAAGAAATTTTCAGCATCGATAAAAGGCTTGAGATTTTCATGGACCTGCTGGATGAAAACGGGGGTGTCTGCACCTGAATTCAGTGCGGATGAAATTTTGTACAGTATCAGGTTGATGTTTTCAGTCTGCTTTCTTGCCGAAATATCGCGAAGGGATTCAATCGCCCCGATGGTCTTTCCATTTTCGTCTTGTATAGGAGAGGCCTGGAGCCATAGATTGGTGCTTTTGCGGTTTCCCAGATTCTGTATGCATATTTCAGCAGTCAGGGCCCTTCCGTGGCGGCTGATAGCACTGTATTCGATCTCCCCGATTTCATCACAGCCGTTGACAACATCAATCAGACCGGGGGTTCTTTTGCCGTGGATTATTTTGATGTGTTCAAAGTTCGCCTTACCGATTACCATATCCGCGGGGACTCCGGTCAGGGCTTCAACAGCGGGATTCCAAGCAACGACCACTCCGGCTTTGTTGATAATAAAGGCCGGGTCAGGGAGAAATTGTATAATTGATACTGCGGGGGAATGGGGTATAAGAGTAGATGCATCAAGGCCGGAGTATGTTTTTTCAACCAGCTTAATGAACTCAAGCAATTCGACGTCCAGTTCTGCCGACTGGTCTCCAAATGTCTCTTTCAGTTGTTTTTCCAGCAATTCGTGCATCGTAAAAAAGGGATACTTTATTAATCGTTTGCTTGCAAGCAGAGTGTTAAAGCTTTGATGAAAATAACAGATTTCCTTTAACGCACTATTCTTTTTTTATTTTATAGACAGATATCGTAGGCTCATTCTTTTTATTTCTTATTACTTGTATCAAAAAGTAATCACCTTCAGGAATGCTGATTTCCCATTCTTTGGAATGGTTGTCCATTTTGCCTTGAACTGTTTTTTCAACGAGTTGAAATCTGCTTTTATTTATAAGTTTGGAAATTGAAAAATCTTTAAAGTATTGCGGTGTTATATTTTGATTTTTGCCTGCGGTAAATTTAAATTTAAAATTTGTCCAAGAGGAATAAAATGATCTGCTGTCATCTGTCGCATTCAGATTTCCTGTTTGGCTCGGGTTTTGTGGATAGAAAGGCTGCCATTTTTTGCCGTCAAAGAACTCAATCCACTGTTGCTCATCGAGGTACCTTGCTGGAATACCTGCGCTGCGCAATACCGCAGTATTGAAAATACATATTTCTGAAGAAGTGGAAGCCGTGCGGGTGTCCATGACTTCTACCGGGGTTAGTGTATCGCCTAACGGTCCGCGCGGTACTGACGAAATGTCCTTATTTATTTCACTCAGTCTACGCAGTACATTTGTCAGTTTGCCGGTTTGCCCCATTTGGAATTCATCATGTAATTTTTGGCGCCATTTACTTTGTTGTTCATACATTATCCGGGGGCTGAGCACATACTGCTGGAATATGGCATCAGTGTATTTAAGACCGTTTGCCTCTGCCTGTCTTCGAGCCGCATCGGCTATGACGGCGTTCTCTGCAAGTTCTTCAGCTGTGACTGTCAGCAGGTCAGCCGTAGCCATGGTGGATATGGATTTCAGGAGTGAAGGCAGATTTTTTTTCGGACAGGCGGAAACGGCTCTTTGTACCTGCGGTGTATTCAGGCCTGCTTTAACTATGTAAGCGGCATAATCAGGAGAGAATTGTTCGGCTGCTTTTTTCATGGCACTGATATTTTGCAACCGCAGTTCCCTTAAAGAATCAAACTCGGCTTTGCGCGCTCCCTCTGAGTTCTTAGGCGGAGTCGGGAGTTGCTGCTTATCATTATAATTAAAGCGGAAAGATATTGTCCCGCTTGGGGTGTTGTCTGGTTTCAGCTTTAAAATGATGTTGTCGCGTCCGGGCTGTTCTCCGGGAATCCAGATAGAGCCGACAAATGCAGAGTCCTCTCCATCAGCAGCAGAAATAAGCACTGATCCGGGACCGAGTGTAACTTCGGCTTTTCCGTTCTGGTTTGTGGTTTTTACCGCAACAGGCACGAAAGATGCGTAATTGAACACAGATATAAATATTTTTGTATCGGGCAGGGGTGTGCCTTTGGAATCGAGTACCAGGATCTCGGTTTTGTCGGCCGGGGCATAGCGGGAGGTTGTATTGATCAGGGTGCATCCGAAAGGACGCCCCAGTACCGGATAATCCGGTGAAACCGCGTTACCGTATGCGTAGGAAACAACAAGAGGGGCCCTGCGTGCCGATCCGCTGAACCATGCATGGTCCAGACCGTAATCAGGATTTGCGGATTCGATGTAATGCCATTTCCCGTCTACCTGCACTTCCGTCCATGTATGGTTGTCATTGGAATGCTGCCATGCCGGCACCATGGCCTGCCGGGCGGGAATGCCCACACTTCTGAGGGCGCATACTGTCAGAATTACCGCTTCTTCGCATCTTCCCCATCCTCTGTTGATGGTCATTTGCGGGTTCTGATCCCAGCGCTGGGTGGATTTGAATCCTGTTTTGGAAAAACACCAGCGGTTTATCTTCAGGACCGCTTCTTCCATGGATGCGCATTCGGAGACCAGCGGCAGGAGTTCATTGTAAAATTTTTTGCGCCAGCAGGATGTTTTTTCCTGACTGACCCGGTGGGGCAGCACGTAATTTAAAAAATCGTTCCATGAGATGTTTCGCCCCCAACTCGTGGATTCCCGGGTCAGAAAGGCGTAGTCGAGGTTCTCAGCCAGTTCATCGGACGAGAGTCCTGCCCGGTCCGAGGGTGGCAGGTTGGCGACAATAAATTGTGCCGCTTGCTGCTTCTCAGGCATGCCTTCATATTTCTTTAGGAATTTGTTCAGTTCAGCACGGTTGCTGCCCGAAGTTTCGAGTATGGTTTTGATGGAATCGGAATAAGGGGAAAGTCGGTTTTGATAATTGACGGTTGAACATCCGCACAGGCATATGCAGAGCAGAATGGCCGGTAAAGTATTTTTAGTTATATTGATAGGCAGCATCGGTACTGATCTATCATATAGTCTTATTCATGTAAAAAGACCGGAACACGTAGGTCCCGGTCTTTTTTTTCGAATGGTAGGTATCGTAGCGGATGATCAGCCGCAACCGCCGCAGCAGCTGCCGCAGCTTCCCTGGGCTTCTTCCAGTACGAGGGAAGAGGAAATCTCGATTCCCATGGGAGTCAGGTCGATAACCATGGGTTTTGCCTGTTCCAAAAGTTCTTTGTCTACGACAAAGTCATAACCTTCGAGGTTAATTGTTTCGTCACCGTCTTTTGCGGAATCAATTCCGAGCGCCAGGCGGGTTCCGCTGCATGCGGAAGCTAGGTATATGCGAACAGTTTCTTTTTCTTTTCCTTCAAAGTGCTGATCAAGAACTTCTTTTGCTTTTTCTGTGATCTTAAGCATTAATTCTCTCCTTTTGAGGTTGGCTTTCTAAAAGAATAGCTCTCATGGAATGTAAGTCAACAGACTTTGCTGAAAAAACATTCACTATTTATTATGTTTTGAATTAAATTATTTTTGTATAGGTCAGTTCTATTAATCCAGACATCTGTCCGTTGCCGGGTGTTATCCGTTTTCCTGAAAAAATTGGCCGGGTGAAATTCCGATAATTTTTTTGAAGTGTCTTGAGAAGTGACTTTGGTCGGAGAAGCCGGATTTCAGTGCGGCATCAATAATAGTAGTTCTGTTTTCGATAAGTGCGCGTGCTTCCTGCACACGGCGGAAAATGAGGTATTCCTGTGGTGATCTTCCATATTTGCCGACAAACAGCTTTTGCAGATGGAAGGGGCTGAGACAGGCTGTTTCCGCCAGGTCGTGCAGGGTGATTTTCTGCTGAAAATTATGGTCGATGAAATTTTTAACCCTTTGCAGGGCCTCATGCTGAGGGCCTGTCTTTTGCGTGATTATTTCGCCCCGGCTGTGCTCTTCTATAATATGATATAGGAATGAATTAAGCGCGGCCTGTTTTTCCAGTCCTGTTCCCGGGATATTGATCAGGGCAAATAATTCATCAAATGATGCGCGGTCATAATCTTTATAGATAACGGCAGGATTAAAATCAGGCTCGCGGCATGGTCTGTCGCAGATTTCGGCGGTAAGTTTCTGCATGTACCGGGTATTAACGCATATGGCTCTGTATGCATGTTGCAGTGAGTCTTTTTCGCAGGATGATGCACAGCTGTGAGGAATGCCGGGGGGCAGTATGCACAGCTCCCCGGCTTTATAAGTAAGTGCAGTGGAATTGATATTCAGCCTGCGTTCACCCTGATCAACCAGAATGAAAATATAACTGGTGTGGACATGCCGCGGGAAACGGTTGCTGATGCCGTATGCTTCAACCAGTGTGGTGTCCGGCAGTCCTTCCGGTTCATGGAAGATCAGTTTTGCTTTTTTTGTTTTCATGCGTATCCGCTTATATCAAAGCCGGAAAAAACTTGGCAAGCATTATCAATCCGTCATCTCCGGCCTTTACGCTATGCTTCTCACCTTTGGGGATTATGGCCGATTTGCCGGGATGGTAGGGGGTGCTGCTCTCGCTCAATGTGGCATCGCCTGAACCCTCGATAACTTCATGCATTTCCCACTGATTTTCATGAACGTGCGTTTCAAGGGTGCAACCGGGATCAACACGGACAATATGGCAACTGATTTGCCCGTCTGTTTTATCGCCGGTAACAAGGTGTTTCAGGTAGACTCCCTCAAAGGCTGCGTGAGGGTTCCACGCAAGGTCTGCACAATTAATGGTTTCGTTGATGGTTTTAATTGTGCCGTTAGTTGCAAGTGCGGAAAATTCAACAGGTGTCATTTTGTCCTCCATTGGGTCAGAATTGTTTGTCGTTTTCTGACTTATATGCGGGTACGGAGGGAAGGTATTGTACGATCTTGTGAATCTTCGTTTGATATAAAAAAGCGGGCAAGAAGTTTCTTGCCCGCTTTATGCGGAATCTGGATTTCAGCTAAACTATTTCGAGCTGGAAGGAGGGAGGATTCAACAGCAGTTTTTTGATCGGGCAGAGATCAAGCGCGCGGAGCAGGGCGGCTTTGTATTTTTCCGGAAAGTTTTCCGGAATAGTCAATTCGTATGTGAATTTACTGATCTGGGTACCTTCATCATTATATTGATATCTGAGTTTAAGCTCCAATCCTTCCAAAGACAGTGATCTGGTCTCACAGAATTTACGGGTGTAATGCGCAGCGCATGTTCCAAGAGATGCCAGAAAAAGTTGCATTGGGTCAGGAGCTGAACCTTCTCCGCCTTCATTTACCGGCATGTCTGCGTCTATGCGGAAATCATCGTTGACGGCCGAAAGTTTTTTCCCTTCACCAAACTCAATTTTTATTTCATTGATCATTATGACTCCAATCCACCATATATATTGATAAAAAACTTACTGCGTGAGCAGTCATGTCAAGTTAGCGCTTAAGTCCAGAAAAAATCAATGCTTAGGGAGAAGAAAAACGCGAAAATAATGGGAAATTAAGTCCTTGAGAGGTCGTTTTTAGTCCGGTATATGTCCGGCACTGATCTCTTCTTTGTTATCCATAGCTTCTTTTAATACCTGTTCGAAATCAATTTCCGTGGACATGCGGAATCCGCAACCTTTGGGAAGCTCTCCGAACTGCATGAAAATTGATGGAGCCGGAAAGCTGCGGCATAGCTGCGGTCTATTCTCATAATCGCTGCAGGTGCCGTTTTCATTGAGGCTTGTGCATGAAAATTTGAGATAGCCTTCTTCGGTTTTTCCGAAGATCTTAAAGCGTAACAATGATGTGTCTTCAGTCGCGGCCTTTACAAAAGCTCGTTCCCTTTTCAGCCACTTGCCGCCCACCGATATACATATACCCCGGCAGCATTGCCCGCACATTTGGCAAGAGCCGCGGATGACAACTGTCTGCCGTTTCTTTTTTAACTGCCATTTGCGGTATTGCAGGCGTATGTAATCTAAAAAAGACATCCGGGAAAATTAATCCGCAATTCAGAGGAAATCAAGGCCAACCTAAGTGAATGGTTTTCCGGCTACTTTAAAATTTATATGCAGATTAAGCAGGTAGTTCCATACTCCGGTAATCAGAGATACCAGAATTCGCGAAATGAGATACTGCCACCTGAAGCGATCAACCATTAAGTACATTCCCCCGCTCACTATCACCAGTCCTGTTCCGGCTATAATCAGGAAACCTATGTATCCCTGCTTGATTTCGCGCGATGTCCCTTTAAAAACAATCTTGCGGCTGATGAAATAATTTAGCGAAACCGCGATTAAAAAAGCCAGACCGGCTGAAAAAACAGTAGGTAGGTCAAATATTTCTGTGAACAGGCAGAGCATGCTCAGATCCAGAGTAAAAGTACCGCCTCCGACGCAGGTGTAACGCAGGAAGCGAGCGAGTGCCCTGTAGTCAAACGGCATCATTTTTATTTTCCTGAGGGTTCGTTTTTTTGATCAGAGTGAAAATTATTATTAGTGTCTCTGCCGGGAGACCCTGAGGTCGGACCAAATATCCGTTAGTGGCAGAAGGCCCGTTCAAGCATAAAAAGTCAAGCCTGATTGGAAAAGGTGACCCATTTGTAATCTTGCGGCAACAAAAAGAAAGGCCCCGCTATTGAGGGGGTGAAATCCTCGTCAGCGGGGCTTGCGGCGTTCGGGTCAGGTTGCGCCAAACCTCCCTTTTGCCGTCTGGAAGAAAGGGTGTCTGTTCTCTGATGAACAAAAATGAAATTAAAATTTATTTAATAAGGCGGAAAATATATCGGCCTGTATTTTACAAGATCTTAGCGGTAGTGCCTTCACACAGCCACTCTTTGATTCGTTTATATGGAACGGCATTCTATATGTCTAATATATAATTCATGCCTATTTGATATGTTTAACGTCTTGGTCTGGAAAAGAAGAAGGAAGGTTCTGATAAAGTTCTGTGGATAGGCATGTTGCTGAAATAATCTTTGGTTAAACCGCTCTTATGTACGGAAACAAGTTATTTGAGGTTAATTTGTATGATAATTTTTTTTTTATGTTTTATAAAATTTGATTTTGTATTAATGGATTGATTCATGGAAGATGGTCTGAAAATATTGTTGGTAGATGACAATGCCGTTAATCTTACCCTCCTGAAAAAACTGTTGAAAGAGGAAGGAGCAGAACTGTACTCTGCCCTGAATGGGGAAGAGGCGGTAGAGCTTTGTCAGAAAAATGATTTCGCTCTTATCTTGCTTGATGTCCAGATGCCGGGAATGGATGGCTATGAAACTGCCCGCATCATAAAGGGAATAGTCGCATGCCGGCTGACTCCGATTATCTTTTTGACCGCGATCTATAAAGAACCTGCTTATGCCCGCCTGGGATATCAGGCCGGAGCTGTTGATTTTCTGACCCAACCTATTGATCCGTCTACGTTACGGGCTAAGGTTGGGATTTTTTTGGAGTTGAAAAGACAAAAAGACCGGCTGGAAAGGGAGATAGAGCAGCGCATCAAGACCGAGAGGGCTCTGCGTACTGCCGAGGAAAAGTACCGTAATATCTTTGAACGAGCAGTTGAGGGGATATTTCGCTCCACTTTTGATGGCGACTTTGAGGCGGTTAATCCGGCTCTTGCGCGTATCTTGGGATACGATTCTACTGAAGAGGCCGTGGAAAAATTGCACACGAGCACTCTTTATAAGGATCCCGATGAACGGCGGGCTTTCCTTAAAAAACTGATGAAGGAAAAATCCCTCACCGATTATGAATTGCGTTTTAAACGCAAGGACGGTTCAATCATCTGGATTTCGGAAAGCTGTCGTTTGTTTGAAGAGGGTGGTGAATTTTATATTGAGGGCGTGGTAGAGGATATTACCAAGCGCAAGCTATGTGAACTGGAATTGCAGAAAAAGGCCACTCTAGATGCCCTGACCGGAATCCCGAACCGTTATCTTTTCTTTGATCGTCTGGCGAAATCCATTTCCAATGCCGGGCGTTACCGGGAAAAACTCGCGCTTCTTTTTATCGATCTAAATGACTTCAAGCAGGTGAACGATCTGTACGGACATCATATCGGTGATATGCTGCTCGGGAAAGTGGCATCACGGTTTAAATCAAGATTGAGATCGTCAGATACTTTTGCCCGGCTGGGCGGTGATGAATTCTGCGTTCTACTGGAGCGTCCATCGGACAAGGAAAACATTGCCCATGTTGCAGAAGAATTTATCAACTGTCTTGATAAACCTTTCAGGTTTGACGATATCTGCTGTTCTGTAGGGGCGTCCATAGGTATCAGTCTTTACCCCGAAAACGGATGCTGTGCTGAAGAGTTGGTAAAAAAAGCCGACTCGGCAATGTATCTGGTTAAAGAAAAACCTGACAAAAAATATTGTTTTTACTCCGGGGAAGCCTGATTAGGTGAAAAAAAGGCTGTATCTTTTTTGCCCGCATTGAATTCGAGTTGAAGGTGTTTCTACCGCTTTAAGGTAGAAACACCTTTTTTTATCAGCTGATTATAGTTGTATGAATGTTATATGTCAGCATTGTGTCAATTTGATACTACATTAATAAATTATCGGCTTTGTGAAATATATTAATTGATCATATTCCTTGTGTGCTGTGCTTTTAGAGGGCCTGAATCTTTGTGTGTCGTAATAATTTTTATGTGCGCTATTGTGTCTGCTGAAAATTGTGTTATTAGTATGCCGAAAAATAAATTTACTTACCTCAATCGTTTTTAACAGACTGTATTTATAGTTAAACCGATTGTGCAAAATTTAACTAACATGATTTAACAGTTCGGATAACGGCTAAATGTGGCAAGTCTCCTTGACACAGGAATAAGCCGGTGGAATATAATTTAGTCAAATATTTTTAGACTTTCTCTAATTGGGTTTTGCAATTTGATTTAATTTTGTTTAGTGGTTGTTCCGTGTTACTAATTTTCAAAACATAAGAGAGGTGCGAGAATGGTTTTCAGTTGGCTTCAGTTTGCCATCTTTATGTTTTTGATAGGGGGACTTCTCTTTGCGGGAGGGCCTCTTATTTTGTCCGCCCTCGTTGCTCCACGTGCCAAAGGCGGGGATATGGGCATGGCTTTTGAGTGCGGTATGAGGCCCCACGGCAGGGCATGGAATCAGTTCGGCATCAGCTATTATGTTTATGCCTTGTTGTTTCTAGCCTTTGACGTAGACGTCCTCTATCTTTTCCCGGTTTCCGTCTGGTATCCACAAACCGAAGGTATGTTTTACTTTGTTGAGGTTGCCGGATTCCTGTCTGTACTCGCTATCGCAATTATTTATTTCTGGAAAAAAGGAGTTTTCACATGGCCGAGAAAGATCTCCTGACTCCCGGCGGGCATATGGTCGAGGACGGTATCGTCCGTCTCGAACTTGCCGAAGACGCCATGAATATCTGCCGTTCGATGTCGCTCTGGCCCATGACTTTCGGTCTGGCCTGCTGTGCAATTGAGATGATGGCGGTAGGGATGGCTCGATTCGATATGGCTCGTTTTGGGGCGGAGGTTTTCCGTCCCTCGGCACGTCAGGCCGACTTGATGATTGTTGCCGGGACGGTAACCAAGAAAATGGCGCCTGCTGTTGTTCGTCTATACGAGCAGATGCCTGCTCCAAAGTGGGTGCTGGCGCTGGGTAACTGTGCCATCTCCGGCGGTCCTTTCAAGTTCAAGGGACAGTACGGGATTGTAGAGGGTGTAGATAACCTCATTCCTGTTGATGTCTACGTTCCCGGATGCCCGCCCCGTCCCGAAGCCCTGCTCGAAGGTCTTTTCCAGATTCAGGAAAAGGTCACCGGTAAACGTTGGTGGCCCGTGCCCGAAGATTTAGAAAAGGAGCGTGCCAGATGATGGCGAGCAATAAAATGGACGGTCAACTAAGTCTTCCGGTAACCCCGCTTATGGTCTGTAAGGCAAACGCAGAAACTTCCGGGGTAACCATGAACGTCTTCCTCATGTCTGATGACATTATGCAGGCGGCGGAGGCTATGCTCAGTCAGGCTTACCACCTTGAAAGTATCGATGTGCTGGATGTGGCGGAAGGTTTTCTGGTCTCATATCACTATGCCCATTTCACCAAACCTGGTCGCATTGCGCACCGGGTGCTGGTCTGTCGTGATGAGGCTGAGCTGCCGTCTATCGCATCAATATATCAGGGTGCGGACTGGCATGAACGCGAGTGCTTCGACTTTCATGGACTGAAGTTTTCCGGGCATCCCAATCTGCTGCCTTTGCTGCTTGACCCGGAAACTCCGAACGGGGTGCTGCTCAAGGACGAAAAGAGCCGGAAACCCCTGCGGGATATTCTTAATCCCGGTGAGACTCTTTTTAAAGGAGAGGGATTTACCCTCTTTGATGAAGAGCAGCCGGAAGCGGAAGAGGAGGCAGCATCATGAACACATTTCCTGAAGGTGATTTTTACACCAACCATTTTGAGAAGGGTGCGGATGACAACACCATGATTCTGAACATGGGGCCGCAGCATCCTTCCACCCACGGTGTCCTGCGGGTTATCCTTGAGCTTGACGGCGAATACATAGTGCGTGCCGAGCCTGTTCTGGGCTATCTGCACCGTATGCATGAAAAAATGGCCGAGGTAAAAAGCTGGGTCCAATTCATCCCCAATATGGGTCGGGTGGACTATCTGCATCCGCTGGCATGGAACCATGCCTACGTATGCGCGGTGGAGAAACTGGCCGGAATAGAAGTGCCTGAACGTGCGGAGTATATCCGGGTAATTCTTACTGAATTGAACCGTATCTCCTCGCATCTGCTCTGGTGGGGCGCTTATCTGTTGGACCTCGGAGCATTTACTCCTATCATGTACGGTTTTGATGATCGTGAAATCATGATGGACATGATGCAGAAAGCTACCGGGGCAAGGCTGACCTATAGTAACTTCCGTTTTGGCGGAGTTGTTCATGATCTTGATGACAGCTTTGCGGATGACTGCACCGCTTTCATAAAGCGGCTGCGCGATCGGATGCCCATGTATAAAGATCTGGTCACCGACAATATCATTTTGCGTAAACGTATCGAAGAAATAGGTTATATGGATGTGGATATGTGTAACCGCTACGGCGCGACCGGTCCTCTGATCCGTGGCGCGGGCGTTGAACATGATACCCGCAAAGCCGAACCCTATTCCATCTATGATCGTTTTGATTGGAAGGTGCCGGTTTATTATGAAGCTGACGCCATGGCCCGATACATGGTGCGTATGGAAGAGATCGAGCAGAGTCTGAACATTGTGGAACAGGCTCTGGAGCAGATTCCGGAAGGCGAGCACATCATCAAAAAAGCTCCCAAGCCAACATGGAAGGCTCCGGCGGGCGAAGTGTACTTCAGCACTGAAGGCGCTCGCGGCAAGGTAGGAATCCATATAGTCAGTGACGGAAGTAAAACTCCGTACCGTATTAAACTGCGCGCCCCGGGATTTTCCAACCTTTCCCTCTTCGCGGAATGTGCAAAAGGGACAATGCTGGCTGATGCGGTTGCCATTCTCGGCAGTCTGGACATGGTAATCCCGGAAATCGACAGGTAGTCAGGAGCTTTTTATGTCTCAAATTCCTGTAGAACTCGTTAAATTGCTCATCGCTCTGGTGGCAATTGCCGCCTTTGTGGGCTTGAACGGGCTGGTGCTGGTCTATCTTGAACGTAAAGTTGCAGGATTCGTACAGCGCAGACCCGGTCCTTACGAAGTGGGTCCGCAGGGGCTGCTGCAGCCGCTGGCCGACGCCGTTAAATTAATAGGTAAACAGCTTTTCACCCCCAAGGGTGCGGATAAGCTTCTTTTCTGGATGGCTCCGGTGCTTTCTTTCCTGCCGGTGCTTCTGCTTTTTATGCCGATCCCGTTCGGTCCGGTTGCAACCGGTATGGAAATGGATCTCGGTCTGTTGCTGATACTGGCATTCGCGGGCCTGAATGTTCTCGCCCTTTGTCTGGCGGGGTGGGGGTCTAACAACAAATGGGGGATTCTCGGCGCGGCAAGGGCTGTGGCACAGTCTGTTGCATATGAAATCCCGCTGTTGCTCTCGGTGTTGACCATCGCTTTTATGACCGGAACCTTGAACCTTAGCACTATTGTTGAGGGGCAGGGTGGATGGCCGTGGCAATGGAATGCATTTATACAGCCGCTGGCCTTTATCATTTATTTCATAAGTGCTCTGGGTGAGACCAACCGCGCTCCCTTTGACCTTCCTGAAGCGGAAAGTGAATTGACCGCCGGTTTTCATACTGAATATTCAGGTATGGGATTTGGGCTTTTCTTCCTTGCTGAATACGCCAACATGATCGTTGTCTGTTCTGTTGCCGCGGCCCTTTTTCTGGGTGGCTGGCATGGACCTTTTTTTGACGGCGCCTGGTGGTTCCTTGCCAAGGTTTACACCCTGCTGTTGGTTATGATCTGGCTGCGCTGGACTTATCCCCGTGTGCGGTTCGACCAGCTTCTGAATATCAATTGGAAATGGCTCATGCCCTTGGCTCTGATAAATTTATTTATAACCGCTTTTGTGATGAAGATTTAGGGGGCGGAAGATGAGTGCACTAAAAAAAATATGGGATGACTTGTCATCTCTGTGGTCCCTCATTGTGGGGCTTAAGGTCACGGGGAAAAACTTTGTCGATAAAAACGTGACCCTTCATTACCCGCGTGAAACTGTTACTTCCGGGCAGCTTGAAGGGTTCCGGGGACCGCTCGAACTGATCGGTAAACCCAAAGACCCGGCCAAGCCGAAATGTATTTCGTGCATGATGTGTGTCACGGCCTGCCCGAGTAAATGCATTACCGTGGTCAAGTCTAAGGCTCCCAAGCCTACCGAAGCTGAACTGCAGGCTATGAAGGAAGCGGAAGAGCGGGGCGAAAAGGTCAAGAAACCCAAGGCTCCCAAAGAGCCTGCTAAATTTTTGTATGACTTTTCACTTTGTTCGCTGTGCGGATCATGTGTTGAAAACTGTCCTGCAAAATCACTCAGATATTCATCAAATGTGTACCTGACTGTGACTGACCGCAAGGAGCTTAAAATGGATCTGCTGGCCAGACTGGCCGGACAGGCGGAAAAGGCAGCGGAATCCCCGAAGAATGTTGAAGCTGAAAAGGCTGAAAAAGAGGTGAGGACGGAATCATGATGGAAACGCTCGCTAAAATCGCTTTTGCTGTCTACACGCTGCTTATTCTCGGCGGCGGGTGTATTGCCGTGGGAGCGCACAGTCTGGTCCGGGCCATGGTAGGGCTTATTGCCTCGCTGCTCGGGGTTGCCGGGATGTATATGCTCATGGCCGCACCGTTTATGGCCTTTATGCAGATTCTCATCTACGTGGGGGCGGTATGTGTACTTATTTTCTTTGCCATTATGCTTACGCAGGCGGATGCCCACGGTGTGGAATCCGGAAGTCGCAGGCCGGGTAAGTCCGCACTGTCGGCTCTGACTTTTATTGCTCCGGTTTTCGTGATTGGATTCATTCTGGTCAAATTCCAGCCTGCTTCCATTCATCTGCCAGTTGAGGTTCCGCTGGTTCATATCGGTAAGGGGCTCCTGGAAGACTTTCCGGTGGCTTTCGAGTTGATCTCGGTTGTTCTACTGGCAGCCATGGCCGGAGCTGTTCTGCTGGCTTTTGAAAAGAAAGGAGGTAAAGCATAATGAGCCCTCTTTTAATGTATCAAATGGTGGCACTTCTGCTGCTGGCTATCGGCCTATATGGGATTGTCTGGCGTAAATCGCTGGTGGGTATGCTCATATCCGTTGAGCTGATGCTCAATGGTGCGGGGCTGTCCATTGTTGCCGCCTCACAGCTTACCGAAGCTGGAAGCGCTGTGGGACAGATCGCCACACTCTTCGTTATGGGGCTGGCCGCTGCTGAAGCGACCCTTGTGCTGGCAATAATCATTGTGGTGGCAAAACGGTTTAAAACCGTTGAG
Source organism: Maridesulfovibrio sp. (assembly GCF_963676065.1). Lineage (NCBI taxonomy): Bacteria > Pseudomonadati > Thermodesulfobacteriota > Desulfovibrionia > Desulfovibrionales > Desulfovibrionaceae > Maridesulfovibrio > Maridesulfovibrio sp. Next base: position 2,568,286 of record NZ_OY780933.1, read on the forward strand.
ACCGACGCAATAACAAGGTTGAAAGGGTAACCGTATGACAGTTAGCACTGAACTCATCACCAGCGCGCGAATTCTTGTTCCGCTCGGAATCACTCTTGTTGCTCCGTTCTTGATTTGGTTTTTCCGTGAGAATATCAACCGACGCGAGGCCGTATCGGTCTGGGCCGGAATACTGACCTTTATTTCAGTTGTTTCCATGGTCCCGGATGCTTTGGACGGCAAAATCGTAGAGTATACCCTGTTCACCATCTTACCTGGTGTGAATGTCTCCTTTGCGGCGGACGGGCTGTCCTTCATTTTCGCCCTTATCGCCTCATTGCTCTGGGTGTTCGCAACGAGTTACAATATCGGGTATATGCGTTCTCTGAACGAGCATGCCCAGACCCGGTATTATTTCTGCTTTGCGGTGGCCATTTTCGGAGCCATCGGAGTTGCCTTCTCGGCAAATATATTCACCCTCTATCTTTTCTACGAAGTTATTTCCGTGTTCACGTATCCGCTGGTTGCCCATCATCAGGACGATGAAGGTTTCAAGGGAGCACGTAAATACATGGTTTACCTGATGGGTACATCGAAACTTTTTCTGCTGCCGGCAATGGTTATGACCTATGTGCTCTGCGGAACTCTCGATTTCCATCTCGGCGATGTGGCGCAGGGAATTTTCCCGGCGGACGCCGATCCCACATTGGTAACAGTTACCTACGTGTTATACATCGCCGGTCTGGCCAAGGCCGCGCTGATGCCGTTCCATAACTGGCTTCCTTCCGCCATGGTCGCGCCGACTCCGGTCTCCGCGTTGCTGCATGCTGTGGCGGTTGTTAAGGCCGGGGTCTTTTCCGTATCCCGGGTGATCCTTTCCGGATTCGGTGTTGATCTCATGGATAAACTGGGGCTGGGATTACCTACGGCGTATCTAGCGGCGTTCACCATTGTCACCGCCTCGCTGATTGCCTTAACCAAGGATGATATCAAAGCAAGGCTAGCTTATTCAACGGTCAGTCAGCTTTCCTACATTATTATAGGTGTGGCCATGCTGACCCCGGACGCAGTGCAGGGCGGTCTGATGCACATCGCTCACCACGCTTTTTCAAAAATCACGCTGTTTTTTGGTGCCGGTGCCATTTATGTGGCAACCCACCTTAAAAAGATCAGCCTCATGGATGGTCTGGGCAGGCGAATGCCATGGACTTTCGGGGCCTTCGCCATTGCGACACTCTCCATGATCGGGGTTCCGCCGGCATGTGGATTCGCAACCAAATGGTATCTTGTGAAAGGCGCGGTTGGCATAGGACAGTGGGGACTTCTCATTGCCTTGCTTGCAAGTACTCTGCTCAATGCCGGTTACTTCGCTCCCATCGTCTACCGGGCTTTCTTTAAAGCTCCTGCAGAGGGCGCCAATATTGAACAGTACAATGAAGCACCTCTGTGCATGGTTGTCCCGCTGTTCACCACGGCCCTGATTTCGATTTGGCTGGGGCTTTATCCCCAGACTTTTCTGAACTTCATCAACGTGTTCGGCAAATTCTAAGGAGAGCCGCCATGAAAGAAAAACTTGGAAACTGGTTTGAAACCCAGCGCACGCAGAAAATGAAGTTCTGGAAGGTCCTCTTTGCTGCCTTCCTCGTAGTGCTGGTTGGACTAAATTTTTTCATCCACCCTCATCATGCAGAGTATCATTACGATATCTATCCCGGCTTCTGGGAGCTGTTCGCTCTTGGTGCGTCTGTGGGCATGGTTTTCCTGATGAAGGTACTTCTTCAACCCTTTCTTGTAGGACCGGAGGAAGATGATGACGTTTAACGCTTTTCTCCATCCGGCTTTGGCTTTTATCGCGCTGGCATTGGCTTTGCCCTTTTTTCGGGGCAAACAGTGGAAATGGTTTCTGCTTATCCCGCCGATTATCGCTATCGCGGTTGTTTTCACCGCTACTCTCGGTAATTTCGGAGTTCTGCCTTATCTGGGCAATGTTCTGGTGCTCGGGCGTGTGGATAAGCTTTCGCTGGTCTTTGCCAACGTTTTTGCCATTCAGTCGCTAATCGGTATGATCTATGCCCTGCATGTGGATGACAAAGCGCATCACGCTGCTGCGGCCCTTTATGTTGCCGGGTCATTCGGCTGTGTTTTTGCCGGAGATTATCTGACCCTGTTTATCTTCTGGGAACTCATGTCCGTGGCTTCCACATTCCTTATCTGGCTGCACCGGACTAAAACTTCCTCCGCTGCCGGGTTCCGCTACTTTATGTTTCACACATTGGGCGGACTCTTTCTGCTGGGTGGAATGCTGCTCCGTTATTCGGATATAGGCACTTTCGCTTTTCTGCCTGTGGACCCGCAGGGTATGGAGTATTACGACTGGCTGATCATGATCGGCTTTTGCGTAAACGCCGCTGTTGTTCCGCTGCATGCATGGCTGCCTGACGCTTATCCCGAAGCAACCATTCCCGGCGCGGTCTTCATGTGCGCTTTTACCACCAAGACTGCGGTCTATGTGCTGGCTCGCGGATTCTCCGGTGTCTACGCGCTGGCGGTGGCCGGAACATTCATGGCTGTCTACGGAGTGCTTTATGCGTCGATGGAAAACAATGCCCGCAGGATTCTTTCCTACCACATTGTTTCGCAGGTCGGTTACATGGTCGCGGGTATCGGTATCGGTACAGCCATGTGTCTTAACGGAGCTGTCGCTCATGCCTATGCCCATATCCTTTATAAAGGACTGCTCTTTATGAGTGTGGGTACTGTGCTTTACGCAGTCGGTTCCGCAGATCTTGACCGTCTGGGAGGACTTGTCGGAAAATTGCCGGTGGTCATGCTCCTTTATATGGTCGGGGCGGTTTCCATTTCCGGTATGCCGTTCTTTAACGGATTCATCTCTAAAACCATGACCATTACCGGGGCTGCTGAATCACATCACACCCTGCTGGCAATCGGTCTTGAAATCGCCGCGGTGGGTACTTTCCTCTCGGTAGGTATAAAACTGCCGTATTTCGCCTTCTGGAATAAACCGGCGAAGACGGACATTAAGCTTAAGCCTATTCCTAAAAATATGTATGTGGCCATGGGCATCGCGGCTTTCCTGTGTATCGCGCAGGGTGTGTATCCGCAGATGCTTTATAAGCTGCTGCCTTTCCCTGTTGATTACGAACCTTACACTCCGTGGCACCTGTTGCAGGCTTCCATGCTGCTGGCCTTTACCGGAGCAGGGTTCTGGATCATGCGCAAGGTCATCATCCCGCATCATGGACGAAACCTCGACTTCGACAAGCTTTATCGCTTTATCGGTAACATGGGGCTGCTGCTGGTTTGCCGTCCCATCGCCTGGGCGGATTCCATATGGACCACCGTCTACCGGGTTATCGGCCTGAAATGGTTGATGGATTCTGCTGCCGGGTCGTCATGGTTTGATCGAAAGGGTATTGATACCGTTGTGGACGGCACCGCTTACACGGTTAGAAATATCGGTAAGACAGGAGCCAAGATACAGACCGGACGCTTGCAGGATTATCTCGGGATGGCTGTGTTCATCGCGCTCTGCGTCTACGGCTTAGTCTGGTACTTCGGATAATGGAGAGAATGCAATGCAAGAAATAGCTTATCCTGTTCTGACTGTCCTCGTGTTCTTTCCGCTGCTGGCGGCCTTGGGGCTTTTCTTCCTCCGGGGGGATAATACCATCAGGGTTTACACGCTTATTGTGTCAGTCATTGAACTCGTGCTTTCGTTCCCGCTTTTTGCCGGATTCAAACTTGAATCCGCGGCCTTTCAGTTCGTGGAAAGAATGGATTGGGTAAGGCAGTGGGGCGTAGAATATTACCTCGGCACAGACGGAATCAGTTTCCTGATGGTGATTTTGACCATCGCTGTGCTGCCGCTGTGTGTGCTTTGTTCGTGGACTTATATCAGCACACGGGTCAAGGAATTCCACTTTTGTCTGCTGTTTATGACCTCAGCCTGTGTAGGAGTCTTTACCGCTCTTGATTTAGTCCTCTTTTATGTGTTCTGGGAAGCGATGCTGATACCTATGTATCTGTTAATCGCGGTCTGGGGCGGACCTGAAAAACGTTATGCATCGCTCAAGTTTTTTCTCTATACTCTGGCGGGATCGGCATTATTACTGGTTGCCATCGTCGCTTTCAGGGTTGCGGGAGGAACTTTCGCAATTCCGGAACTCATGGAGCAGAATTTCAGCTTCAGCTTTCAGTTCTGGGCTTTTCTGGCTTTGGCCCTCGCTTTTGCCATCAAAGTCCCCATGTTCCCTTTCCACACATGGCTTCCTGCCGCTCACGTACAAGCTCCGACAGCTGGATCAGTGATTCTTGCTTCGGTGCTTTTGAAGATGGGAACCTACGGCTTCCTGCGCTTCAACCTGCCGCTGACTCCTGCGGCCAGTGAGTATTTTGCCCCGGTCATGATCGCCATATCCATAGCCGGAATTCTTTACGGCGGGATTGTCGCGCTCGGGCAGAACGACATTAAGAAAGTTATCGCCTACTCCTCTGTTGGCCATATGGGTTTTGTAACACTTGGTATTTTCCTCTTTAATCAGCGTGGGCTGGAAGGGGCTTTGTTTCAGATGCTCAACCACGGTATTACCACCGGCGGACTGTTCATGCTGATCGGTACCGTTTACGAACGCAGCCACAGCCGTGAACTGGGAGATAACCTCGGACTCGGAAAATATATGCCCGCATATATGTTCTTCTGGGGCCTGTTTGCACTTTCCTCCTTCGGCTTTCCCGGTACAAACAGTTTTGTGGGCGAGATACTCGTTTTCATAGGCGCGTTTAAGCAGAATCCGTGGATCGGAGCATTTATGGTTCCCGGTGCCATGGTTGCGGCGGCCTACATGTTGCGTGTTTCACTCAAGTTGGCCTGGGGCCGTCCTACTTCATGGAAAGAGTGGCCTGATCTCAATCTGCGAGAGTGGTCTTATCTGGTTGTTCCAGCGGTGTTTGTATTCTATATCGGCCTCGCACCGGGGCTTTGTTTCAAGGTTATGGATGCCTCGCTGATCAAGCTGGAAAAGGATGTGAAGGAAGGGGCCAAGATCGTTTCCATTCAAAAGGAAGATCCTCTGCAAATGGCATTTAATTCCCTCAAGGGAATTGTGAAATAGACAACAGGAGATATTGAAATGAATGTGAATCCATATCTTTTCATGCCGGAACTTTCCATGTTCCTTATCATTACCCTGTTGTTCGTACAGGCCGTGGGTAGTGAGACAATGAGGGACAAGGTCGGGGTCTGGCTGCCTATAGCGTCCCTTCTGCCGGTAGTGGTTTCTTTGCTCTCCGTGGGGCAGGAAGGTTTATCCTTTCACGGTGCTTATCTGGTCGATCCGCTTTCGCAGTTTTTCAAAGTTGCAATCGCCATCGGCTTCTGTGTGACAGTGTTTAACGCCACCCGCCAGCCGACACTGCTGAAGGAAAAAAGATCAGATTATTTTCTGTTCTTCGCTATCAGCGCATGGGGCCTGATGATGCTCGCTTCCTCGGTGGAGCTGGTTACTATGTACCTAGCGCTGGAGCTTTCCTCCTACTCCCTCTATGCAATTATTGCCTTGCGGGCCAAGGACAAAGGGGCGGCGGAAGCGGCTATCAAGTATATCATGTTCGGCGCGGTATCCACGGCACTGGCCTTGTACGGTTTTTCCTACATCCTCGCCGGGATGCATACCACTTACCTCGCGGAACTTGTTCAGAAAACATGGTCTTTTGCAGCAGCTCCCATGGCTGTCACCGGAATGGCTTTGTTTCTGCTGGGCATGTTTTACAAGCTGGCTTTGTTTCCGTTCCATTTCTGGTGCCCGGATGTTTACGAGGGTGCCAGCAACGAAACTGCCGCTTTTGTGGCGACCCTGCCTAAACTGGGTGCGGTGGTTATACTTATCCGCCTTGCCGCCATGTTTAAGCCCGGTTACGATATCACCACGATTATTGCCGTGCTCGGTGCCCTGTCCATGACTTTCGGTAACCTTGCAGCACTGGTGCAAAGGGATGTGAAGCGTATTTTAGGATATTCTTCAGTAGCTCATGCCGGTTACATTATGATCGGACTCATTTCCGGTACGGCGGAAGGTCTGGCTGCGGCTTCCTTCTACGCGCTGGCCTATGTCGCCATGAACCTGACTTGCTTTTGGGTGGTCAGTCGCGTTTCCGTGGACGGACGCAACCTACAGCTTGATGATCTTAACGGATTGCATAAGCGCGCCCCGGCACTTGCCTTCGCCTTGGCTGTCGGAGCATTTGCGCTGGTCGGGCTGCCGCCAATGGCAGGATTTATGGGGAAACTCTTCCTGTTTTCATCCGGTTGGAACCACGGCTATAACTGGCTGATCATAATCGCCGGTATTAACACCGCCATTTCCATCTATTACTATCTTGGAATGGTTCGCCATGCCTACACGCAGGACGCGGCAGCGGATCAACCACTGCCGGATACTTCAGCATTCAGCTTCGCCGGAGCCGCGCTGCTCTCCCTGTTGGTGCTGGGACTGGGTATGATGCCCGCCGGTGTGTTTGATTTCGCTTTGAAGGTTGGAAGTATTGTTCCTTAAGTTGATTGATATTAGAGAGCTATGATACGAATTAAAGCTCCCCTGTCGTGAGGCGGGGGAGCTTTCTTTTAGCAGGTTTCGACAAGGATGAAATAAGCTGGCAAGTAGTTTATTTATTGATATTGCATAAAAAAGCGGAGAACCTAGGGAGGTTCTCCGCTTTTTTATGCAGGGTGCGGAAAATTATGGCTAAATTTTCCGTCATTCTGCGACAGTTACAGATTCAAAGGCCGGAGCTGAGGTTCTTCCTCAACTTCCTTGTTTCCCAGATATTTAAGTGTCGCGTATATCCCACCAAGAATAGCGACGGAGAGTACAAGATAGATGGGGTTTTTACCCTCCGCTATCTGGTAGAACAGAGTTGCGACAGACCAGCCCAAAGCGGTGCAGTACATGGCCATTACTGCGGAATAAAATCCGCCCATTTCCTGTCTGGTGGCGCCGATTACAGCAAGGCAGGGGAAGTACATCAAAACAAAGAGCAGATAAGCGAAGGCGGAGTAGACAGTGAAGTTGGCCGCGAGATGTTTGTATACTGAAACATCAGCCCCGATTTCTTCGGAAACGGCTGCGCTGTCTTCACCGATCAAGCCTATTCCGAGCAGATCCACGGATGTGACTACACCGACCAGACCATCCCACACAGTCCCGAAAGCTTCATTTACTGTTCCACTGATATCGAGTTCACCTTCTTCTTCTACCGCTGCTGCAGGGTCCAGATCGGCAGAAGGAGAGTCCATGGAGGAATAGAGAGAGTTTACAGTACCTACGATTGCTTCTTTAGCGAAAAGACCAGTGAACAGAGCAACGGATGCCGGCCAGTTTTCCTCTTTAATTCCCATCGGTTTAAAAACGGGGGATATCGCTTTACCGGCAATGGAGAGAACAGAGTTCTGCGAATCCTCATTTCCGAAAGTAAACTGACCGTTATCGATACCCACAGAGTTGATCATGGAAAGAATGAAAACTGCGGTGACAACGATAACACCTGCGCGTTTAACAAATCCTCTCATACGTAACCATGCACTTTTGAAAACCGCGCTCACTCTAGGAATGTGGTAGAGGGGCAGGTCCATAACAAAGTGTGAAGGAACTCCCTTGAAGAGGGTCTTTTTGAGCAGAAAACCGGTGAAGATAGCCATGGCCAGACCGGAAAGGTAAATCAGAAATACCGCCAGACCGGAATATGCGCCGAATAGAGCTACGCAAAAGAGAGCGTATACAGGCAGTCGTGCACCGCAGGACATGAACGGAGCCATGAAAATAGTCATGAAACGGTCTCTCTTTGAGGAGAGGGTTCTTGAGGCCATAACAGCGGGGACAGTGCAGCCGAAGCCAACAACCATCGGGATAAACGCGGAACCCGGCAGTCCTATCTTGCGCATGAAACGGTCGGCCACAACCGCAACTCGGGCCATGTATCCGAAATCTTCAAGGATGGCCAAAGCAAGGAACATGAAAAATACAACCGGTATAAAAGTGGCAACAGTCTGGATTCCGGCCCCGATGCCGCCAAGTGTTACGGTGAGCCATTCCGGAGCGCCTATTTTACCCAGCAGATCGGCGGGAATGTCGATAAAAAACAGCCCGGCCATAATATCAAAAAAGTCGATAAAAACAGATCCCAGACCGATTGCGAACCAGAAGGTAAGGAACATGGAAATCAAAAAGACGGGAATCGCCGCGAATTTATTCATGACGATGTTATCCACCTTGTTGGTGAAGTTCTGGCTGCGGTCCTTTTTTTCTTTCAGCACCTTGTTGTATATGGTGTCGATGTGGTTGTATTTCTTGACCGTATCCATCACTTCCTGACGGGTGGGGTGCGAGCTGTGGGCAGGAAGATTCTGGGATTTTTCAGCAAGCTCCTCAACAGCCTTGGCTACTGATTTTTTATCGACCGCAATCACCGGGATAATAGGGAGATCAAGCTCTTTGCTGAGCTTATCAATATCAATATCAAGACCCTCACCTTCCGCTACATCAAGCATGTTGAGTAGAACGACAATCTGATCGGTACGCTCCTTAAGGTCCATAGTCAGAAAGAGGTTGCGGGAAAGGTTTGTAGCATCAACCACGTTTACGATCATGTCGTACTCGCCGCTGCGAATAACTCTTTCGGCTACTTTCTGGTCTTCGGTATCCGGGCTGAGATTGTATGTTCCCGGTAAATCCACGAGTTCTACTTTGGTACCTGAAAGGGAAAATGTACCCTCAATTTTTTCAACTGTAACTCCGGGCCAGTTACCTACCTTCTGGCGGGCTCCTGTCAGCGCGTTGAAAAGTGTGGTTTTACCGCTGTTTGGCACCCCTGCGATGGCTATCCTCTCAATCTTATGCATGATTATATTTCCTCCACCTTGATCTGGTCGGCTTCATTTTTACGCAGGGCAATTCGGCTTCCTCTAATTTCAAAGATCATGGGATCAGAAATCATGATCGGTGCAAGATTTATGCGGGTGCCCTCGATAAAACCCATTTTACGCAGCTTTTGAGCGTAGTCAGAAGTTTCTGTCTCGAAACCTAGGACAGAATAAGAACGATCCTTCAAGATGTTGGAAAGATTTAAGCCTTTAGTCATTTTTTGGTCTCCCTGCAGCCCCTGCTGCATTTTTAAAAACTGTAACTATCGTTTACCGTTCGAAGTCAGCGGACGGTATCGTTTAAAAATTATGAATCTTGTAAAGGTCTTCCAATTCATATTGATATGAAGATTGATAATCAAAATCGATTACTTTCTAGCTGTTGACCTATGAAAGGTCAAGTAGAAAATGAAAATAATTTTCAATTAGATTTGGGTGGTGGGTTTTGTACTACTGAATATCCTAAATATGTATGAATACGGTAGTATTTTGTAACTTTTCCGTCATGAACCGGTATTGCTCATCATGTAGCTCTCAGAATTAAAGACAGGCTAAACATCACTATGTTAATAAGGGGGAGTTATGAATCACTACCGGGGAGATGGCCCTATGGCAGGCGTTGATAAATCCGGCGAAGTCGCAGCTAGATCAGTACAGGAATATATTGATGAAACTCCTTATTGGGCTGACGGGACGATTGCGCCTTCCTCACCCATGACTGTCATGCAGTGGAGAATCTGGCTGCTGGCATCAGCAGGGAAATTCTTTGAAGGTATGGTCGTATTTATGACCGGGGTGGCCCTGCCTCTCATAGTCCGCGAATTCAATCTTGGTGCAATGGAGAAGGGGATGGTCAGCGCGGCAACCCTTTTAGGTATTTTGATAGGAGCAACTGCATTGGGTGGTCTTGCTGATCATTACGGGCGTAAAAAGATGTTTATAGTTGAGATGATTCTTTTTGTCGTTTGTCTAGTCGCCCTTGTATTCAGTTTGGATTTTATCTCACTGATAATTTTTCTTTTGGGAATGGGCTTGGCGCTTGGTTGTGACTATCCCACAGCTCATATGGTCATTTCCGAGTCAATTCCGAGCAATGACCGTGGTCGTTTGGTCCTTAGTGCTTTTGCATTTCAGGCTATCGGCGCCCTTGCCGGAACAGCAATCGGTTACATCGTCCTCTACAAGGCTGCTGACATTTCCGCATGGCGTTATATGTACGCTGCGGCAATTATTCCCGCAATTCTGGTTGTCTTCGGCAGATTTTATATTCCTGACAGTTGTCATTGGCTGGCTTCAAAGGGGCGTATCAAAGAGGCAGAAAAGGCCTTGTGTTCACTGCTTTACCGTGAACCGAATTATCCTACTGTGATTAAGATTTCCCAGCCGGTTGAGAATAATAGTGGTAAGGACGGGGATGATTGTAACGGAAAATATTTAGAACTTTTTAACCGTAAGAATATCCGCGCAACAATACTGGCTTCCGTTCCGTGGTTTTTGCAGGATATTGGTACTTACGGAATCGGTATATTTACCCCGACAATTTTGGGCTCAGTAATCGGGGCAAAGGCAGTCCATGCCCGCAATGTAGCGGATTTGATTCAGAATGACTTGATTGCCGCCAAGGGGGCTGCGTTTATTGATGTGCTTTTACTTGTCGGAATAATCGCTGCTGTTCTCATGGCAGATAAGGTTGGGCGTATTAAACTTCAGGTGGCTGGGTTCATCGGCTGCGCAATAGGACTCTTTCTCGCTTCCATGTCCATGACTGTTGATCCGGATTCGGCAACTGCCATGATTCTTCTTTTCAGCGGATTTATGCTTTTTAGCTTTATGACAAATATGGGCCCTAATGCGATAACATATCTTCTGGCCGGAGAAGTTTTTCCTACCAGAATCAGGGGAAAGGGAGCAGGATTTGCGGCTTCTTTTGCAAAAATAGGAGCGGTAACTACGGCTTTTCTTTTCCCGGTGTTGTTTAAGGACTTCGGTACCGGACCTATTTTGATTTTTCTGGTGAGCTGCTCACTGCTTGGAGCCTTAATTACATGGCTGTTCCGTATTGAAACCCGCGGGGTTAATCTGGAAAGGCTCTGATCGGTTCGGCTGTTTTTTCTTTTAAATTCTGACTGATTAATCCTCATGGTTTTTATCTTTTTCACCTCTTGCACAACAGCCCAGTATGCTTATATAATTCATGTACAGATTAACAAAACCCCGGTTGGTTCCGAGAATGATATGTCTTTGCCGGAATCGACGTTAGGCCCTCTGGAGGCATCATATGCATGAAACAAGTATGGGTGGAACATTGCGTGACTATCTGAGTGGTGAAGAGATTGAAGAAACCACCTATGAGGAATTCCGTCAGGCTCTGGCAAAGCTGCTGGTTGAAGAGCTGGGTTATCCCAAGGATTCTTTGAAAGCTAAAATTGATCTATGTTTTGATATTGATGGTGAAGAGATGTGTCGTACCATCGATCTGGTGATCTATGATAAAGCCGAGCAGCCGATAATGATGGTTATGTTCTGCGCCGGGGATGTGGGCAGCTATGAACGTGAAGCTGTTTGCGCGGGCAAGCTTTTTCAGGGCGGACCGGTGCCATACGTTGTCATTTCCGATTCTATGGATGCGTTTTTACTTGATGCCATCTCCGGTAAGACTCTGGCTCACGGTATGAAATCCGTACCGAACTATGAAGATCTTATTAAAATGACCGCCGACTACAAAAGGGAACCTCTTCCTGCTGAAAAACGTGCGAAAATTGAAAGGATTTTTTATACTTACACCGGATTTTTGCAAGGCACCTGCTGTAGCGAATCGTGTTCGCTTCCACCTAAAAAATAGTTTAATTAACCTAGCCGGAAAGATTAGTCTTTCCGGCTTTTTCCGTCATATTCAGCTTTCTTTTACCAGAGGATTGCTCCCTTTTTCGTAGAACACCTCCGGAGTCCAGGTTACGTTGCTCTTAACCACCTTTGCGGGATTGCCGACAGCAAGGCTCTGCGGCGGGATTTCTTTGCTGAGAACGGTCCGTGCTCCAAGTATTGACCCGTGACCCACCTTTGCTCCCTTTAACAGCACGGATTCATATCCAATCCAGACCTTGTTGGCGATGGTTATATCCTTACCGGGATTGATGCGTTTTCCTGTCGTGGCATCAACAATGGAGTGGGCATCGCCAGTCCAGGCATGTACGCCATAGCTTATGAGACAATCCTCGCCGATAACAAGCTTGGTGCCGACTTCAAATGAAATCAACTCCGCTTCGACTATTACGGTTCTTGCTCCTATCGCTATCAGCCCACCTCCGTGGATAAGGCGTAAAATACCTGCATTAATCTGAGCGTCTCTACCTACAAAAATGCGATGATGATCACCACGCAGAACGATTTTTACTGATCCTAATTGAGCGCTGGGGTGGATTTTAATAGTATTATCATTTCCTATGATGTCTATGCTTGCATCAGATTGATTTGAGCTTTCGAATTCGAGGGAATTTCTATCCCCGCGGATGCTTATATTGTCATTGTTGCTGGTGGACACTTGAACACGACTTTTACTCATTATGAATTTGCCTCTTAGGGTCAGTAAGTATCATATTTATTAATATAAGCGCTATTTTAGCCATTTATAAATATTCTCTATCAACTTTGTTGTTAGCACGTCAATCAGTGTGTAATTGTTTCAGGTTTTGAGAATTGCGGCTTCACAACTTCTGCCGACAGCATGAGTCTCATAGATTTAAAGTTGTCCAATTTATTGTGTTTCAAGTAACAAAAGGGTGTAACCAACGAAGGTTACACCCTTTTGTCTTAGCCGAATCAATAGTTTTATATATTTGCCCAGCAGAGCTTCAGATGTTCCCTGTTCATCTTAGGCGTGATCAGAGCCACACCGACAGCCAGTGCCATGGAGACGGGCAGGGCGACCACGTTGGGGTCTACCCATTGCAGCAACCAGATCCATGAGCCCTTGGCGGCTGATGAGACTAGTGTGTCCTGACCGCAAAGCATTTTGCAGAGGCCGATAGCTTTTGCTTCCTTGGCGTGCACGAAAAGCAGCCAGAACATGGATGCGCTGAATCCGCCGACCATGGAGATTTTAGCAGCTTTCTTGGTCATGCCTTTCCAGTAAAGACCCAGCAGATAGATAGGCAGAAACGATGCGGCGCAAAGACCGAAGAAAAAGGCGGTCGCACGGGCGATGATGGACGGCGGGAGTACCCATGCCCAGAGGATCGCGGCCAGCAGCGTGATCCCTACGCCTATCTTGGTGATCTTTACGGATTTATCGGCGGGCACATTTACAAATCTTTCAAAGAAATCCCGGCCCAGAGCGGTTCCTCCCACATGATATTGGGAAGATAATGTCGACATCCCGGCGGCAAGCATTGCCAGCAGGAATAGAGCGGAGAACCATGAAGGCATCATCTGTTCGATGTACATGGGAATAATTTTGTCCATGTTTCCGCCCGCTACGGCAATGGAAATTTTCCCTACCGCCTTATAGAAAACAGCGTTGGAAAGGGCACCGGTAATGAAGGCTACCCCGGTCATGAGCGGGATGAATATTCCGCCGTAAAGTACTGCGCGATTCAGTTCTCGATCTGAAGGGACAGTCATGAAACGCACGGCAAGCTGCGGCTGAGCCAGCACTCCGATTCCAACGCCGTAAACGATGGTGGTATAGATTACCAGCCAGAGCGGGGTTCCGAATTCTGCTCCTTGTGTCCAGCCTATCATGCCTCCTTTCTGGAGTTTGGCGGGCATCATGCTGACCATATCAGTTAATGCCTGATGAGCTTGTGTCACGCCGCCGAGCATGGAGTAGGTGGAAATAATGAGGATAATCATCATGGCAGCCATGATAAGTCCCTGAAAAGCATCAGTGTACATGACTGCTTTCATCCCGCCGGAAATAACATAGCCGGCAAGAATGAAGCTGATCAGGATCAGGGCGGTGTCGTATGGTATGCCGAATGAAATTTCCATCATACGAGAAATTCCGATCAGCACCGCCGCAGCGTAAACCGGGATGAACAGAAAAATTATTCCGCCTGCGAAACCCTGAATGAATTTTGAATCGTAACGACGGCCTAAAAGTTCCGGGAAGGTATGGCTTTCAAGAGCGAGTCCCATGCGCCGGGTGCGTTTGCCGAAAAATACCATGGCTACGAGTACGCCGATGACGATGGTGGCGAGAGTCAGCCAGAGCAGGGGAAATCCGAAGAGTCCTGCCGCCCCTCCAAAGCCGATGATGGCTGAAGTAGAAACAAATGTAGCACCGTAGGACATGGCCATGATGAACGGATTCATCTGTCTGCCTGCGAGCATATAGTCTGTTGATTTTTTGGTGGATTGCCAGCCCTTGAAGCCAAGATAGAAAATGACCCCGAGGTAGATACAGGTAATGACGATCTTGGTAACCATTACTCGTCCCCTTTTCCTTTCACTTCAACACTTAGTGCTGTGGCATCGGGTTTACCTTTCTTGTTCCAGTTCAGGATTCCGTAAGCCACGCACCCAAGCGATGAGAGCAGGCAGAGCCAGAAGACTGCCGCAATTTCCACACTTCCAAGTCCTAACATCATTTAATGCCTCCAGATGTAGTGAATTGATTAAAATTGTTAAAAAAGCTGTGGTCAGCTGAAATTATGGAATTCTGTGAAGGCGCAGCCTGTGTTCAGGGACCCGGGCAGGAAATAAAAAAGGCCGCGGGCTGTTTGCCTGCGGCCTGGTAGAAAACTCTTTCAACTTTCGTTTAAGCGAGTGAACACCTCCAGACCACAGGGCTGGTAAAGCTAAAAAAATTAAAAAAGAAAAAAAACTCTTTATTGGTGTTCATCAAATGTTTTTAGCGTAAGCAGTCACTTACTGTCAACCCGTTTATGTACTGTTGTGCAAAGGTGTTGATTGATCACTGAATCAAAAAACACAAATTTGGAAATAATTAATTGCAGTTTCTTATGAGATTTTTAAAAAGATGTGTGGACTTAGTCGGTTAGTGATGGAATAAAGGAAGTGAAAAAAATTTGGTATGTTAAATTTATATCAATTGCTTAAGGCCGATCAGGAGGCTGTGCATGGAAATTTTGGAACTGGTCAAAAACAGGGACCCTAATGAGCGAGAATTTCATCAAGCTGTAAGCGAGGTTGTAGAATCGATCAAGCCTGCTCTTGACCGCAATCCCGAGTATCGCAGTGCCGGGATTATGGAGAGAATTGTTGAGCCGGAACGGGTTGTGATGTTTCGCGTGCCTTGGACTGATGATGATGGTGATGTGCACGTCAACCGTGGATTTCGCATAGAAATGAACAGCGCGATAGGACCGTACAAAGGCGGGCTTCGTTTCCACCCCTCAGTTAATCTCGGAATTCTCAAATTTTTGGCTTTTGAACAGGTTTTTAAAAATGCATTAACCTCACTGCCCATGGGCGGTGGCAAGGGCGGGTCCGATTTTGATCCCAAGGGCAAGTCGGATATGGAAGTTATGCGCTTTTGCCAGAGCTTTATGCTGGAGCTTTCCCGGCATATCGGTCCTAATACCGACATCCCTGCCGGGGATATCGGTGTAGGTGCGAGAGAAATAGGTTATCTCTTCGGCATGTATAAGAAAGTCCGTAACGAGTTTACCGGAGTCTTGACAGGTAAAGGCCTGAACTGGGGCGGAAGCCTGATCAGACCCGAAGCCACAGGTTACGGCTCGGTCTATTTCTCCGCTGAGATGCTTAAGGCGCAGGGACAGACACTGGAAGGCAAAACCGCGCTTGTTTCCGGTTCAGGAAATGTTGCCCAGTTCACTATGGAGAAACTGCTTGAGCTGGGTTGTACCCCGGTCACTTTTTCAGATTCATCCGGATATATTTACGATGAAAAAGGTGTTGATCGCGATAAGCTTGATTACATCATGCAACTTAAGAACGTTCGTCGTGGCAGGGTAAAAGAGTACGCGGAAAAGTATTCCGAAGCGGTTTATACCCCGGTCGATCCTGATCTGGATTATAATCCGCTCTGGGATCATAAGGCTGACTGCGCTTTTCCTTCCGCCACCCAGAACGAAATTAACGGTAAGGATGCCTCAAATATTGTTGCCAACGGTGTAAAGGTGGTTTGCGAGGGAGCAAACATGCCGACAACCCCTGACGGTGTTGATATCTTTCTCGATGCAGGTCTGCTTTACGGACCGGGGAAGGCTGCCAATGCCGGGGGTGTTTCCGTGTCCGGACTCGAAATGAGTCAGAACAGTATGCGTATCAACTGGCCTCGTGAGGAAGTGGATGAGCGTTTGCAGCATATTATGCATAATATTCATAAATCATGCATGGTTACTGCGGAGCAACACGGAACCCCGTTCAATTATGTGAACGGTGCCAATATTGCGGGTTTCGTTAAGGTCGCACAGGCTATGCTTGATCAGGGAATTGTTTAGTAAGATGTTCGGTGCCCGTGGATAGGAAAATTCGAAAGAGTTTTCCTTCCATGGGCATTGAATTGCCGATTTATCCAGAGGGGCGCTAAGGGCATTTTTATGGAAGATAAAATGACATTCTTGGGCGGGCAGAGCCGTAAGTTCAGCCTTTACCATGATCTTATGCAGGTCAAAGTCCGGGACATTCTGCTTATATCAAGTCCTTATGATGCCTGGGTAATGGAAGAAGACAGCCGTATTTCTGAACGTATCGTCAGTGAATACCGAGGGTTGAACTTAAGCCGTCCTCCTCGTCTGACATGGGCTTCCACCATCGAAGAAGCCCTCGAGCTGCTGGATGTCCGTTTTTTTGATCTGGTTATTTTGATGCCCCACCTGAGCAATATGGATTGTTGTGACATGGGACGTCGCATCAAGGATAAAATTCCGGGCATCCCTGTGGCTATGATGGCCCACAAACAACTGGCAGTCCCGGATGATATTCTTTGTGAAGGTACGGACCGCCAGTTCGTCTGGTCCGGCGATGCCGAACTGCTGGTGGCTATGGTTAAGAATCTGGAGGATCTGCTCAATGTGGAGCACGATACTTCAGAGGTCGGCATCAGGGTTATAATTGTAGTCGAGGATTCTCCCCGCTATCTGGCTTCGTTTTTGCCTATTCTCTACAAGGAACTGGTCCGTCAGACTCAGGCTGTGCTTGAGGAGGGGCTTAATTCCGAACACCGTCTGCTGACCATGAGGGCGCGGCCGAAAATTTTGAATGCCCGTACTTATGAAGAGGCCATGGTTCTTTTTGAGAAATATGAGCCGTATATTCTGGGAGTTATCTCCGATGTACGCTTTCCTCGCATGGGGATTCTGGATGGTAATTCCGGTGTAGAACTGCTTAAGAGTATTAAGGGACGCAGGGATGATATCCCTCTGCTTCTGACCAGCAATGAACCTGAAAACGAAGAACGTGCCGCTGCTATTCCCGCCTGTTTTGTCGATAAAAATTCTCCGGAACTGATGTCGGAGATCCGTAAGTTCGTGATGGAACATCTGGGCTTCGGAGATTTTATTTTCCGCGATATGCATGGAAAGGAAGTCGCGCGCGCTTCGAGCCTTTATTCACTGGAAAAGTGTCTCAGTAATATTCCGCAAGATATTTTGATGAAGCACTGCAAGCTGAATGATTTTTCCCGCTGGTTCTATGCCCGTACCGAGATTGCCCTTGCCAATAGCATTCGGCCTCTTCGTGAATTTGATTTCCCCGATGTGGAAACTCATCGCAAGCAGTTATTATCCCTTATCCGGGAAAGGCGCACGCAGCGTCAACAGGGAGTCATCGTATCATTTAATCCGAAAGATTTTGATCCGGATACTAATTTCCTTAAAATCGGTTCCGGTTCGCTGGGTGGAAAGGCGCGCGGCATGGCATTCATCTGCTCCATGCTGGCTCGTAATCCGTGGCTGCACGATAAATATCAGGATATGATAATTACCGCCCCGCGAACTCTTACAATCGGAACATCCGGGTTCGATGATTTTATGGAGATGAATGACCTCCACCATCTGGCAACTGCCGATCTCGATGATGATAAGGTTGCTGAAATTTTCAGGGACGCTTTCTTTCCCGGCTGGATCGAAGCACAATTATGGGCTTACCTGCAGGAAGTTGAGTATCCGTTATCCATCAGGTCTTCCAGCCTGCTTGAAGATGCGCAGTATCAGGCCTATGCCGGTCTGTATCAGACGTACATGATCCCAAATGACCATTCTGATATTGAGCAGCGGCTGAAACAGCTGGTGGATGGAGTAAAGCTGGTTTGGGCATCCACATATTACAAGGCTCCGAAATCATTTTCCCAGCGGGTCAACCAGCGCACTGATGAAGAAAAAATGGCGGTAATTATTCAGGAAGTAGCCGGACAGCAGTACGGTGACTATTATTTCCCGGCCATATCCGGGGTAGGACAGTCCTACAACTACTATCCATTTGGAAAGATGAAGCCGGAGCAGGGTGTGGCGACAATCGCGCTGGGCATCGGAAAATCTGTGGTGGACGGAGAACAGTGCATACGTTTTTCTCCAAAATATCCCAAGATCTTACCGCAGTGTCCAACCGTGCAGGATTCGCTTAAGAACGCTCAGACTTCCTTTTACGGATTGCGCATGGGCAACGGTGAAATCTATGACATCCATGGTGATGCGAATCTTGAAAAACTGGATATCGCCGACTTTGAGGAATCACTGCCGGTGCGCAGTCTGGCTTCAACTTATATCGCTGAAGAAGGCAGGATAAGGGATACCGCGGCGGTACCGGGTCCTAAGGTCGTGCTTTTTGCCCCGGTTCTCAAACACAAGCTTATCCCTTTACCGGCAGTGCTGAGCGATGTGCTTAGGCTGGCGGAAAAAGGCATGGGCGGACCTGTTGAAATGGAATTCTGCATCAATCTGTTTGAGGATGGCCGCAAGCCGGAATTCAACCTGCTGCAATTGCGGCCGATGAGTGCTCGGGCTGATTTGAATCGTATCGAGATTTCAGATCAGGAACTTAAGGAAGCCGTCTGTTCTTCCAGCCATGCACTCGGCAATGCGGAGAAAGAGGATATAGTTGATATCCTTATCGTTCGTCCCGATTGTTTTGATGTGGCCAAAACCCGTCAAATCGCTACGGAAATTTCGCGTATTAACGGACAGCTGGTCAAACAGAAACGTAAGTACCTGCTGGCCGGTCCCGGACGCTGGGGATCTGCTGACCCATGGCTGGGAATCCCGGTAGAATGGCCCGATATTTCAAATGTTTCCGCGATTATAGAGACCTCCACTGAATCACTTAAGGTGGAGCCTTCGCAGGGGTCGCATTTTTTTCATAATATTACCACACTGGGCATTAACTATTTTATGGTCCTCGATAAACCCGGCAACCGAATGAATTGGGAATGGTTTACAAACCAGCATATTATTGAGAAAGGTGAGTACGTCAGTCATTTACGATTGCCTGCACCGGTGATCTTAAAGGTTGATGGACGAAGTTCTCAAGGGGTAATACTTCCTTCCAGAGGGAGTGAGGATTATTGTTTGTTGCGCGAATGTGTAGCGGGATAAGTTTTTTGTTTGGAGTTTTTTATGAGTAGTTCCACGCAGAATGGAGATGGTTTTGATTTTATTGAAGAAGAACGCGATGAATGCTTGCTCCTGCGTCCTAAAGGTCGTTTTAATCATTCCACGGTGCCTTTAATCCGAGAGCGTCTCTATAGTTACTGTTGTGAGTACGGTTGCAGGATAGTGATGTGCATGGAAGATGTGGACTTTATCGATAGCTCCGGGTTAGGCGTGATGGTTCATGCTCATAAATGCTGCGAAAAATATTGTGGAATAATTGTGTATAGTGACTTCAGCGAAATGATTTCCAAAAATATGAAGATGCTGCACATGGATAAATATCTTAATTTCTGCCCGACTTTGGAATCTGCTTTGGAAGAAGTCAGCTTTTAGCCTTTTCAAGTCTTACCTCCTAGTCTAGCTAATGATGTTTTGAATGGTGGCATTGATAATGCAAGTACCTACTCATGACTAACATAAATGAAAGCATAGACAGGTTTGGTCTTGAGGGTAATGCCTTGAGATTGAAGGAAGCGGCTGGGGAACAAAATTCTGACAGCAGCCTGAATCTTGACTCTGTTGTTAATCAGATTTTTGACATGAAGTTTGACTTTTTGGAGCGGCAGAAAGGTGAATTTACAATTTTTGCTCCTAAAGGACGGGTCAGCAGTTCTACAGCAAAACTTTTCAAAGATAAGATTTATAGCGCTGTTTCAAAGCAGGGCTGTAAGGTAATTATCAATCTTAGGTATGTGAGTCTGATAGATAGTGTCGGGCTTGGGATTCTTA
Source organism: Maridesulfovibrio sp. (assembly GCF_963676065.1). Taxonomy (NCBI): domain Bacteria; kingdom Pseudomonadati; phylum Thermodesulfobacteriota; class Desulfovibrionia; order Desulfovibrionales; family Desulfovibrionaceae; genus Maridesulfovibrio; species Maridesulfovibrio sp. Next base: position 2,588,503 of record NZ_OY780933.1, read on the forward strand.
TCAACGCTCACAAAACAGCGGATAAGAATGGTGGAATGATAGTTCTGACCGATGTTCCGGAAAGAATTATGGTGAATCTGGCGATGTTGTACATGGATCGCTATCTTCATTTTGCATCTGATATGAAACAGGCCACCAGTATGATGGCTTGGTAGAAAGCACTTCCTGCTACGAGTTTGCCCCGGTTCTGAAAAAACAGAGCCGGGGCTTTTTCTTTGGGTTTAATAGCGTGTCGTACCTCATTTCTCGTTCTTATGGGGGATGCCGAGCAGTTCGCGTTTGGCCCGGCCTCGTTCATAAGTCCATTTCTGGTACGCATCCATGTAGGTATAGAATACCGGAGTCAGATAAAGGGTCACCACCTGCGAGAGGATCAATCCGCCTACAATTGCGAGGCCCATAGGCTGTCTGGCCTGTGCTCCTGCGCCGAGACCAAGTGCGATGGGCATGGCACCGGCTATGGCCGCGATTGTGGTCATCATGATGGGCCGGAATCTTTCCAGCGATCCTTTCATTGCCGCTTCAGCCGGAGACAGGTTGTCTTTTTCTTCGGCTTCAAGGGCGAAGTCGACCACCATGATGGCGTTTTTCTTGACGATACCGATCAGCATAATAACTCCGACAATGCCGAACAGGTCGAGGTCCTTACCAAACAGGGTAAGGGTGATCAGTCCGCCGATTGCTGCGGAAGGCAGGCCGGAGATAATGGTTATGGGATGGATATAACTTTCGTAAAGAATGCCCAGAATCATGAAAATGATGAAAATAGCGATGGCCAGTAGAAAATAGACACTGGACATGGACTTCTGAAATTCGTCCGCTGTTCCCTCAAAGTTCGAGACAACCGTATCCGGCAGATTGTTGAGGGCCAGTTCATTAATGGCTGCTGTTGCGTCGCTTAGCGAATGACCGGGAGCGATGTTGAAGGAGTAGGTCACCGAGGGTAGCATTCCGGTATGATTGACCTGCATGGGACCGGGTTTTTCTTCAAAGCTGGCAATGTTATCAAGCCTTACAAGCTTTCCGTCCTTGTTTGCAACGTATAGTTTCATCAAATCGCGCGGGTCCCGCTGATTGTAGGGCAGTACTTGCAGAATAACCCAGTACTGGTCGGTGTCGCCGTAAATGGTTGAGACTTTCCGCTCTGAATATGCGGAGTTGAGGGTGTTCTCGATGTCGTGGGCAGTTACTCCGTAATATGAGGCTTTGTCGCGGTCAATCTTTACCCAGAGTTCCGGGTTCTGGTTTAGCAGGTCGGAAGTAAGTCCGGTCAGGAACGGGATTTTACGCATCTGCATTTCAAATTCAGGAGCGATTGCGAAAAGTTCCTGCTGATCAGGGGCCTGCACAGTGTACTGGTAAAGGTTTTTAGTTGATTTAGCAGAGAGCCTGATCATGGGCGGGTTCTGAATCCAGACCATTATTCCCGGTTCGTTATTCAGTCTGTACATAAGCTGCAGGGCGACTTCGTCGGCGGTCATATCACGGTCTCCCGGGGGGACCAGCATGGGGAAAATATAACCCTGATTCTGGATCGGAGCGCCAGCTACGGTTATCACACTGCGTATATTCGGGTCGGACATCAGCAGCGGTTCAAGCTTTTTTATATGCTCTTTCATGTCATCATAGGCGATTCCCTGCTTACCCTGTGCGAACCCCTGACAATAACTCATATCATCAGTGGGCAGGAACCCTTTGGGTATGATCATAAAAAAGTGAATGGTCGCCAGCAGTATTAATCCCGCTGCAACCATAGTCCATGCCCGGTGGCGCATTACAAAATGCAGGGAACGGTCATACATGCGCAGCAGAAAATCGAAAAAAGGGTCGGATTCGGACAGCTTGCTGCCCGGCTTGAGTATGCGGCTGGCCAGCATGGGCGTCATGGTCAGTGAAACCACACCCGAAGCAAGGATTGCCACAGTAATAGTCATGGCGAATTCGTGCAGGATTCGTCCTATGATTCCGGACATGTACATCAGCGGAATGAAAACAACGGCCAGGGAAAGAGTCATGGAAATGATGGTGAATGTGATCTGTTTTGCCCCGTCCAATGCTGCCTGATAAGGCTTCTTGCCCATTTCCAGATGGCGGACGATGTTTTCAATCATGACCACCGCATCATCCACGACAAATCCCACGGACAGCGTCAGGGCCAGCAGGGAAAGAGTATCCAGTGAGTATCCCAGAATATACATGATCGCAAAGGTGAATATGATCGAAACCGGGATCGCGATGGAAGCAATAATTGTCGCGGAAAAGTTTTTCAGGAAAAAGAAAATTACGCAGATAACAAAAAATATCGCCAGCAGCAGGGTGTCCTGCACATCGTTTACCGCATCTTCAATGGGGACAGAGCGGTCGTAAAGGACTTTCATCTGGATTCCGGCAGGAATCTGGTCCCGTATGGTCGGCAGCATTTCCTGAATGGTCTTGCAGACTTCTATGGTATTTGATCCCGGTTGTTTCTGGATAGCGATGACCATCCCGCGTTTGCCGTCAATCCATGAACCGGATTTATCCGACTGCACGGAGTTGATGACTTCACCGACATCGGAAAGACGTACCGTCCTGCCGTCTTTGGATTCAAATATCATGGGCATGAAGTCTTCCGCAGTTTCCAACTGTCCGGTTGATTCTACGGTGACGGCCATTTTTTTATTGTTCAGTGTTCCTACCGGCTCTTTGACGTTCTGGGTGCTGATGGATTCGCGGATGTTATCAATGTTCATGCCGCGGGCAGCAAGCTTTTCCGGATTCACCCGTACTCTTACAGCGAGTTTTGATTCACCGTAGACCTGAACCTTTGAAACTCCGTTGATCATGGAGATGGAGTCGGTCAGAAAGGTGGTTGTGTATTCGTTGACTTTATAAAGGGGCATGGTCTCAGACCAGATAGCCATGTAAAGCACCGGGTCGTCAGCGGGGTTTACTTTTTCATAGTATGGTTGCTGCGGCAGGTCGGTGGGCAGATCCCCGCTTGCCCGTGAGATGGCGGCCTGCGTGTCCGAGGCCGCGCCGTCAATATCACGGTCAAGGTCGAATTGCAGGGTGATCTGGGTCTGGCCCTGTGAGTTTACTGAACTCATGGAACGCAGCCCCGGTGTGGAAGTGAATTCTTTTTCCAGCGGAGTGGCAACTGATGAAGCCATGGTTGATGGGCTGGCTCCAGGCAGGCTCGCGGTTACCTGCAAAGTAGGAAATTCCACTGCCGGCAGATAACTTACCGGGAGTCGCAGGTATCCCACAATTCCGAAAAAAACCATGCCGATTACCACCAGCGAGGTCATAACCGGGCGTTTGATGAATAGTTCTGTGATGTTCATGACTACTCACCGGTTCCGGTTTTGGAAGAAGTTCCGTTGGCGGCATTTTTTACGACTATTGCAGCGCCGGGATAAAGCCGAAGCTGGCCGTCGGTAACTATGGTTTCCTGATCCTTCAGCCCCTTACTTATCAAATCAAGTTTTGAGGATCTGCGTTCAACTGTTACAGGGCGCATTTGCACGGTGTTATTGCTGTGGGCGATCCATACAAATTTCCCTTTCGGCCCGGTGCATGTGGCCTGCATGGGGATGCGGATAATCTTCTCGTCATAAAGTTTCAGCCTTATTTCTACGTAATTTCCGGGCCAGAGTACCTTATGACTGTTGTCAAAGCGTCCCTGCATCCAGACTGTACCGGTTGATGTATCCACGTTGTTGTCGATGAAAGTCAGCCTGCCGATTTCAGGTTCACTGCGTCCTTCGGTGATGGCCAGGACCTCAAGGGTCTTGTTGGCTGAATATTTTTGCACTTCGGGCAGATATTTTTGCGGAAGATAGAAATCAACCGCAATGGGGGAAATTTTATTGATGACCACAAGCTCGTCTTTATTTTCTTCGATGAGATTTCCTTCGGTGGGATGAACATATCCGGCGAGCCCGTCGATTGGGGTGCGTATGAAACAGTATTTCAAATCGTTTCTGGCATCATGGAGCTTGGCCTGAGTAACCGCGATTGAATCACTGGCGGTTTTCATATCAAGCCGTTTCTCTTCATAGTTTTCTTCACTTACGACTTTACGGCGAACGAGATCCCGGTAACGGTTGTAATCTTTTTTTGCCTGATCATATTTGGTAATGTCCGAAGCCAGCTCTGCCTTGAGCTGACGGATGGATGCTTCGTAAGGGGAAGGGTCCATGGTGAAGAGCTGCTGACCGGCGGTGACATATTCTCCATCTTTAATGAATACCTTACTGAGATAGCCGGTAACTCTTGAACGGACGGTTATTGTATCAATGGCTTTTACCGTGCCGATGGCCGTGAGGTAGTAGGGGGTGTCTTTAAGCTCAGCTTTTGCGGTTGTCACCGGGGCAGGTGGGCGTCCTTTAGCTGCCTGCTTTTTATGATCGCAGGCGGAGATTGTGAACAATGTGCAAATGACAATTACTATAGATGATATACGGACTGTAAAATTATGTAGGGCGAAGCTGTAATTGCGGGACATTGGTAAAATCTCCTTATTGCTGAAAATATAAACCTAACCTATCTTAATTTGTTCTTGATTTGAAGCAGATGAAGGTTAAATATTCGCTGTTATAAAAAGACATGAGTGAATTTATTTGTATAATCACTTGATCTTTAGGCGTTTCACATGCAAGAAGAAACAGATTTTGTGACTGAAGTTACAATGTTTAATACGACACTAAGAAAAAAATATTTAGCTCTTTTTTATATATATGACTACAGCAAATACTGTAAAAATTGACTATGTCGACGGTGTTCGTTTCAGAAGGGGAGTTGTGGCGGCGGCCAGCAGGTTGATCGCTAATTCTCCGCATCTTGATGCGATCAATGTTTTTCCGGTTCCTGATGGGGATACCGGAGCCAATATGGCCGGAACCATGCGCAGCATTGTGAGCTCCACCGGTAAATCCGTGGAACGCTCCATTGAAAAGATGACCGCACTCATCGCGGAATCAGCTCTTGACGGTGCCAAAGGTAACTCCGGGGCTATTCTGGCCCAGTTTCTCTGCGGTTTCGCGGAAGGGGTGAAGGATATGCCCAAGCTCAGTCCTTCAGATTTTGCGAAAGCCGCATCAATGGCCGCTAAGCGGTCCTGCGAGGCTATTTCTGAGCCGAAAGACGGTACTATTCTCAGCGTTATTCGTGACTGGGCTGCTCATCTGCACGCTAACGGCGACAGTTACCGGGACTTTCATCATTTGCTTTCCGACTCTCTCGAGTATGCGCGAAATTCTGCCAAATGTACTACAGAGAAACTGGCTGAACTTAGGGCTGCCGGAGTTGTGGATGCAGGAGCGCAAGGGTTTGTTTATCTTTTGGAAGGTATTGTTGACCTTTTGGAAAATGGGAAAATTGAGAAATCTTTTCTCCCTGATTCCCGTAACTCAAAATCCTTTATCAACGTACAGGATAAGGTCGCAGTCGAATCCCTCGATTTTCGCTTTTGCACTGAATTTCTTCTCAAAGGTGAAAATATTGACCGCGAAGCCATACGCGAAGCTATTTGTGAAATGGGGGACAGCTTGATCGTGGCCGGAACTCTCGGTTCGGTTAAGATCCACATTCATACGAATGAGCCGGATGCCGTTGAAAATATTGTTAGCGGTTATGGCGAAGTAGTTAAGCGTAAGGTGGACGATATGCTGATCCAGCATAAGCGTCTCCTTGCCGATGACCGTACGGTCGGTATACTAACTGACAGTACCTGCGATCTGCCTGATGAAATGCTGGCAGAATATGATATCCGCGTAGTTCCCATGCGGCTTACCATCGATGAACATGAGTACATTGACCGGGTAACTCTCAGCTCCAGTGAATTTTATAAGATTCTTCCCGAAGCCGAGCGGGCTCTTTCTTCCCAGCCGTCTCCCGGTGATATGAAACGGGCTTATGCCAAGGTTTCATCTGATTATGAAGATGTTGTTTCATTGCATATCGCCAAAGTGCTCAGCGGTACTTTTCAAAATGCTCTGACCGTGAGCAATCCTTTCAATAATGTTTCACCTATCGACAGTAAAATGCTTTCAGGCGGTCTCGGGCTGTCTGTTCTTGAAGCCGCCCGTGCGGCAAAGAACGGTGCAACTGTCGCAGAAGTGCGCAGGATTGCTGATCGTGCCGTGGGGAACGTCAAGATTTTCGTAACTATTGACTGCCTTGATTATGCCGTCCGGGGCGGGCGTTTGAGTAAGGGGCAGGGTATTATCGCCAAGGCCCTGAATATCAAACCTATCCTGCAGTTTGCCGGAGAGGGACAGCCCAAGGTTGTAGCCAAGTCTTTCGGCGTAAAACGGCAGGAAAATGCTCTCATCAGACTAGTTAAGGATAATGCTTACGGGCGTGGCAACTTCAGGTATGCCATTACTCATGCCGATGCACCTGAGACAGCAGAAAAAATCAGAAAAATCCTAAAAGCTGAATTCGGTGCTGATCCGGAGTTTGTTGTTGAAGCCTCACCTGTATTGGGAATTCACAGCGGCCCCGGAGCATGTGCGGTCGCGTTTATCACAGACGAATAAGTTGCTTTAAAGATATATCGACTCTCCAAAGGGAGCAGGCTTTTCGCCTGCTCCCTTTTTTTGCACGATCTCAAAGTTAACATATGTGCTATTTTATTTGTAGATTGCTCAATCAATCAGAATTTAACAACAATGATAAAAAATAATAATTGGGGTGCTATTCAGCCGTTAGATAGATACTTTAAGCTGGATTTTTTGAAGGACCTTTCGTTTGGTCAAATTATAGAATCAAGCTAACCGGCGCTCTTTGGAGCCATTTTACGCCATTACTTAAGAATCTTTGCGCGAAATAAATATTTTAAAAAACAAAAATATTTTTAAACGTAAATTTTTCCGAAAATTATTTTTCTTTTTTGTATATTTATTTCACACTCGTCGTCAGAAATGATATGTTCATTAATGAACGTTTAATGCCCGTATTTCGGGCAAAAGACTAAATCTGCAGTTTTGGTCCGGTGCTGACTCAAACGGGTATTTTTGCATAGTCGGTAATTCAATTGGTTAATTGTACATAAATGGAAAAACGCTGTTAATTTCTTGACTTTTCTTCATTCTAAGCTATAAAAGTCACTCAATCCTGAATTCCGAGCGATTTTAAAACAAGCTTGAAGAATGGCAGTCGCAATCACGAGTTTGCACGTTTTTTTATTGATGCGGCCGCTTCTGAACTTATAAACGGTACGGGTGTTTGGAGTTAAGAATTATGGCGATGATTGAAATTAAGAATCTCCACAAGTGGTACGGGGATTTCCATGTTTTAAAAGGAATCAATGATCATGTGGACAAAGGGGAAGTGCTTGTTATCTGCGGGCCTAGCGGTTCCGGTAAAAGTACTTTTATCCGTTGTATCAACAGACTCGAAGATTACCAGAAAGGTACAATCACTTTTGATGATAAAGACATTCTTGACAAGAGTGTAAATATTAATGACCTGCGGGCGGAAATCGGAATTGTTTTCCAGCAGTTCAACCTCTATCCCCATCTGACCGTTCTGGAGAATGTAACCCTCGCCCCGCTGAAAGTGCGCAATGTTCCTAAGGCGGAAGCCGAGGAAACAGCTCTTTATCTTCTTGAAAGGGTAGGGATTCATGATCAGGCTCATAAGTACCCCGCAGAACTTTCCGGCGGACAGCAGCAGCGTGTAGCCATCGCAAGGGCTCTGGCTATGAAGCCCAAAGCGATGCTTTTTGATGAACCCACTTCCGCGCTGGACCCGGAAATGATCAACGAAGTTCTTAACGTAATGAAAGACCTTGCCCATGAAGGCATGACTATGCTGTGCGTGACCCACGAAATGGGCTTTGCTCGTGAAGTGGCCGACCGCGTTATTTTTATGGATGGCGGTGAAGTTATTGAACAGGCTCCTCCTGAGGAGTTTTTCAGTAACCCCAAACATGAAAGAGCTAAAATGTTTTTGAAGGAGATTTTGTAGCTGCCGGTAATATTGGCGGTATTGGTAGGTAACCTTAAAATTTCTCAGGAGGACCCTGATGAGAAGACTCTCAATTATTGTTGCTATGGTTTTGGCTATGGCTCTTTGCGCATCTGTTGCAATGGCTGACAGACTGCAGGAAGTTAAAGCCCGCGGTGTTCTGGTTTGCGGTGTTAAAGACGCTGTTGTTCCTTTCGGTTACATTGACGAAGATAGCAAAAAGCTTGTCGGACTTGATATCGACATCTGCAAATACATCGCTCAGGAAATGGGCGTAAAGGCAGAATTCAAGCCTGTTACTTCCGCTACCCGTATCCCCATGGTTGTTCAGGGTTCCATCGACCTCGCTGCGGCTACTATGACTCACAAAATTGCCCGTGACGATACCATTGACTTTTCCATCACTTACTTCATGGACGGTCAGAAACTGCTCGTTAAAAAAGGTTCCGGCATCAAATCCGCCGCTGACCTGAAAGGCAAAAAAGTGGGTACTGCAAAAGGTTCTACTTCCGAGCAGAACATTCTGGCTGTACAGCCTGATTGTAAAGTCCTTTCCTTCGAAGGTTACCCTCAGGCAATGCTTGCTCTGAAACAGGGTAAGGTTAAAGCCGTTACTACCGACTCCACCATCCTTCTCGGTCTGAAAAACTCCGACCCCAATCCTGATAAATGGGAAATCGTTGGTGGGTTCATCTCCCCCGAGCCTTACGGTATCGGTCTGCCTGAGAATGAGTCCAACTTCCGCGATGCAGTTAACAATGCTTTGATCAAAATGTGGAAGAGCGGCGCTTACAAAAAAGCGTATAATAAATGGTTCGGTCCTGATACCAAGTACTACCTGCCTTTGACCTGGGACATGGAAGTGTGGCCGTAAGCCGACTGTCTGAGGTTTAGCTTTGTAAGATAACGGAAAGGCCGTGCATGCGCGGCCTTTCCGAAAACAACGGATAGAAGTTTTGAATTATCAGTTTGATTGGAATCTGGTTCTCAGCGGACAATACGGTCAGTGGATTATTGACGGGGTTAAAGTTACCCTGCAGCTTTCTGCCATCTCCATCGTATTTACCCTGCTTCTAGGAACGATTATCGCTGTCATGCGTATGTCAAAGTTCAAACCATTTGAATGGTTCAGCTTTGCATTTGTGGAGTTTTTTCGTAACACTCCTTTGTTGATTCAGATATTTTTTTGGTATTTCGGTTCGTATTCCATCCTGCCTGACGGAGTTAATGAATGGCTTTACGACCATGATTTTGAATTTGCGGCCGGGGTAATTTCCCTGACTGTTTATACCGCCGCATTTGTGGCAGAAGAAATCAGGGCCGGGATCAATTCTATCCCCAAGAACCAGTTGGAAGCATCCCGCGCGACCGGGCTTTCCTTTCTGCAGGCCTATCGCTTTGTTATTCTCCCGCAGGCTTTCAGAATCATTATACCGCCACTTATTTCACAGTCGCTGAACCTTATTAAAAACTCGTCGCTGGTCATGACTATCGGTGTTATGGATCTCACCTACATGGCCCGCCAGATCGAATCCTATACGTTTCACGGATTCGAGGCTTTTACCGTGGCGACCGTAATCTATCTGTGTATTTCGCTGATCGTGTCACTCATGATCAATATGTATAATAAGCATTTCCTGCTGCAAATTAAATACTAGGAGTGGCGTCTCGTGCAATGGGATGTAGTTTGGAACAACTTTGATTATTTTCTTTGGGGCGCCTTTCCTGATGGACCCATCGGCGGTCTTGCGGCCAGTATTATTCTGGCTTTGCTTGGTATCTTCGGTGCTTTTTGGATTGGCCTTGCTGCCGGATTGATGCGTCTTTCCCGCAACATGTTTGTCAAGTCTGTGTCCGTTGTCTATATTGAAGTAATACGCGGTGTACCACTGCTTATGCTTATTTTCTGGTTCTACTTTCTGGCCCCTGTTGTGCTTGGTGAACCCCTGCCGGAATTTCACTGTGCTTTGATTGCTTTTATCGTTTTTACCGGTGCTTATATCGGAGAAATCGTTAAAGCCGGGGTTATCGCCCTGCCCAGAGGGCAGATGGAAGCAGCCAGAGGAACCGGACTTTCTCATGTTCAGGCCATGCGCTATGTCATTTTGCCGCAGGCTTTGCGTAACATGATTCCGTCCTTTGTTAACCAGTTCGTATCCCTTACCAAGGATACCTCGCTGGCTTATATTATCGGAGTGAATGAGCTCACCCGTACGGCCACACAGGTTAATAACAGAACCCTTTCCGCACCTACGGAAATTTTTATCACCATCGCGCTCCTTTATTTCGTCGTTTGCTATGTTCTGACATGGACAAGTCGCCGTATGGAAGCGCACATGGCAAAATATCAGGCCAGAGACCGCTAAATATATTAATTTTATTTGTGTTTTTAACCCCTGCTTTTCGGAGTAGGGGTTTTTCTTTTTAAAGTTACTGAACTTTATTTTGACCCAACTTTTATAATCGCTTACTATCATTCTAGTGGAGAGTGTGCTCTTGTGTCGGAACGGTAAATTATCGTATCTGACGTACGATCATTTATAATTTATCCGGGAGGCGGACATGGACAAAATAGACAAAATTGCTTCTTATATTGACCACACTTTATTAAGTGTATCAGCAGTTCCTGCGGATATCGAGAAACTGTGCCGGGAGGCGGTTGAGAACGATTTTGCTTCTGTTTGCGTTCATCCTTCGCATATTGCCCGTGCAGTGACTCTGCTCGCGGATGAAAAGCCCATTGTCTGTTCAGTGATAGGTTTTCCTTCAGGGTCCACTCTTTCAGAAGTAAAGATGATTGAAGCTATGCGTGCCGTTGAAAAAGGAGCTCAAGAGCTGGATATGGTGGTCAATATCGGTGCCTTAAAAGCAGGTGACCGTAATAAGTTCCTTCATGATATTTTTATGACAGTTGAAGGAGCCGGAGGTGTTCCGGTCAAAGCGATAATCGAAACCGGCTTGTTGAATGATGATCAAAAAAAGCTGGCTTGCGACCTGGCGGTGACAGCAGGTGCATCATTTGTTAAAACCTGCACCGGATTTGCTCCGGGATGTGCTTGCGTTGATGACATAAAACTCATGCGTTCAGTTGTGGGGGATGACATCGGTGTCAAGGCCAGCGGAGGCATCAAGACCTACAGTCATGCTCAGGAGCTTATACAGGCTGGTGCCAGCAGGCTTGGCACTTCGTCTTCTCTTACCGTTATAAGGAGATAGTTTTTGTCCGGGAAAGTTAAACTCATAGCCGTGGATAAGCCCGGCGATATTGAAAGAAAGTCGTTTGAAATTATTGATTCAGAAGTCCCGGAACCCCGCAGGTTTGACGGTATTGAATGGCAGATAGTAAGACGCATGGTTCATACCACTGCTGATTTTCAACTTATAGATCTGGTGCGTTTCCATCCGGATGCAGTTGCTTCCGGGATTGATGCGCTGCGATCCGGCTGTACCATTGCTACAGATACGGAAATGGCTCGCTGTGGAATTCCTTTACGCAGAATGACTCCACTAAAGTGCAGTGTGAGTTGCCTGATGAATGATCATAGTGTCATTCTTTCGGCAAAGAAGAACTCTACAACAAGGGCTCATGCAGCTATGGAACTTGCTGCCGATAGCTTGCATCCTGAAATTCATGTAATTGGTAACGCTCCTACAGCTTTGATACGTCTGGTGAATATGGTGCAAGAGGGCAGGATGGCACCTCCTGCGCTTGTTGTTGGGATGCCTGTAGGGTTCGTGAATGCTGCTGAATCTAAATCCATGCTGATGGATAGCGGTAAGATTCCTTATATAGCAATTGAAGGACGTAAAGGCGGATCTGCACTAGCTGCATGTGTGATAAACGCATTGGCTGAGGTTGTTCTTGCCGAACGGGATCTTTCCGGGGACATCTGACATTTATAATTCTGTTTGTCGTATGCGCTTTTCGTTGCGTAAAATATTATTAATAATAGACTTTAATTGATAATTATGGGAACACAATTGCAAATTAGAATGTTTGTTTTTAAATTAAGAATGCTAGTCTCGGTACTGTAGAGTATGTCTGAAAACAAGGTCGCTTCAAAAAAATTTTTCTTAATATTTAAAAAGGGTGAAAGATCTATTTCCCGTGATCTTTCAGCCTGCCTTGTTTTCGCCCTTGCTATAATAATAGGGATGGTTACCGCGTATGAGTACTTTGGCCGTTCTAAAATGTTACGGCAGGAGTTTGAAGATAAAGCGGATAGCTATATTGATCAGTTAGCCAAGTCTGTTACTTTTCCTATCTGGAACTTTGATATGGGTTCGCTGAAGCATGTTTGTAGCGCTTATACCCAGAATGAACAGTTTTCCAAGCTAAAAATTGTAGATATGAACGGCGAAGTTCTGTTCAATTTTGTGCGTGCCGGAGATGCGGATGATCACCCGATTACCCGTGAGCGCGATCTATACATTTCCAAGGAGAAAATCGGTAACGTCAGTATGGAACTGACCAGCCGTTTTTACCGGCGTAATCTGGATTGGATTCTATTTGTTTCCAGTCTGACCTTCCTTACTTCGGTAGCTGTAATTTATATTATTACCGGTTTTTTGATTGATTATTTTATACGTAATCCCATCGCTCGTTTACGTAAGGGGATGGATAAAGTCGCCATGGGTGATTTTTCCTACCGATTTGATGAATTTCAATACATAGAATTGCTGGAAATCGGTTCCCGATTCAATCGTATGACTGAAGAAATCGCCAGTCGTGAAAGTCGACTGGAAGAAGTCAATAATGCGCTGCAGGGCGAAATTCACATGCGTGAAAAGGCAGCCCAGTCATTAATCAAAAGTGAAAAACGTTACCGGGCACTGGTAGAGACCACGGCTGAAGGCTTTTTCATGATTGATGATTCTATGATTCTGCTGGACGTGAATCCGGCTTTTTGTACCATGATCGGACTTAACCGTGCGGATATGCTAGGGATCGATCTGGAGAAGGTGCTTGGTAAAGTCGCGGCCGAGAGATTTCGGAATGATGACAGCAGCGGGCATAGATTTGAGCTCAGCTTTACAAACAGTAACGACCGTGAAGTAGATATTTTCATCAACGCAACCAATCTTTTTGAAAGTGAGCATGTAAAACTCACTTTCGCTTTTGTTACCGATATTTCCGGTTACAAGATGATGGAAAAGGCCCTGAGAGCATCCGAAGAGGAATATCGTACAATCGCTGAGTATACCTTTGACTGGGAAATGTGGATAGGTCCGACTGGAGCAATTAAATATGTCAGCCCTTCATGTGAACGTATTTCCGGTTATCCAAAGGCTTATTTTATGGAAGGGCCGGCCCGGGTGGAGCATATTCTGCATAAAAACGACAGGGATTTCTGGCAGCAGGCCCTGCATGGAAATTTTCCTTCCCTTGATGGGACGGATATGCGTCTCTTCCGCCGTGATGGATTATTGCGGTGGGTATCACTCACGGGGCATCAAGTCTTTGCCGATGACGGAACCTCACTTGGATTGAGGATTTCTCTGCGCGATATTACCAAACGTAAATTTATGGAAAAGCAACTGCAGTATGAAGCATTGCACGATCCATTGACCGGACTTGCCAACAGAACTCTTTGCTGTGACCGAATCCTGCAGGCGGTGGAACGTTCACGCCGCCGCGAGAACTACTTTTTCGCGGTGATCTTCATGGATCTGGACCGGTTTAAAATTATCAACGACAGTCTCGGTCATAATATAGGTGACAAGCTGTTGGTGGAAGTTTCTAAACGTCTTCTCAAGACGATCCGCGAGCTTGACACTGTTTCCCGTTTCGGGGGCGATGAATTCATCGTTGTGCTCGAAGAATTGGATTCCCCGCGCGAAGGAATCCGCATCATCCGCAGGATTAGGGATTCTTTGAATCATCCTGCTGTGATTAATGGTCATAAGATCAATATAGCTGCCAGCTATGGTGTCCTGCTTAGTCCCACCGATTATGACAAGCCTGAAGAGATTATCCAGAATGCCAATGTTGCGATGCATCAGGCCAAGGAATCGGGTCGGGATAAGATTAAGGTCTTCAATAAACGGATGCTGGAGGAAGCTGTTCAGGCTATGCAGCTTGAGAGTGACCTTCGTGCAGCAATGCTTTCCGGTGAAGAGTTGTATTTGGATTATCAGCCCATTTATTCTTTGAAGAATCAGAGTGTTGTGGGATTTGAGGCTTTAATTCGCTGGAATCATCCAAAACGCGGTCTGGTTATGCCGGGTGAGTTTATTCCCATGGCCGAAGAATCAGGCCTTATTTTTGAGCTGGGCAGCTGGGTCATTACCGAAGCCTGCCGCCAGATGAAAAGCTGGCTTTCTTCATACAAAAATGCAGCCGGTATGCTGATGTCCATCAATATTTCACCGCGTCAATTTTCGCAGCCGTCATTGGTTGATAATATTCTTTCCAATCTGAGTGAATTCGACCTGCCTGCCCATAATCTTAAGGTCGAAATTACCGAGACAGCGATCATGGAACGAGCCAAACAATCCGTAGAGATGCTTAACCGTCTTAAATCTGCGGGTGTGCTGGTTTCTATTGATGATTTCGGCACCGGTTATTCTTCCATGAGCAATCTTCAGGAATTTCCGCTGGATCAACTTAAAATTGATCTCAGTTTTGTAAGAAAGATGAATAACTCTCAGGAAAATCTTGAAATTGTCCGGGCTATTATCAATCTTGCGCATAACCTTGGACTGAACGTTGTGGCGGAAGGCGTGGAAGAGGTTGAACAGCAGCAAACATTATTAGAGCTTGGTTGTGAGTTCGGTCAGGGGTACCTGTTTTCAAAACCGATCAGTCGCATTAAGGCGGAGTCGTTTTTAAATGATAGCAGGTAGCATGATTAATCGTTTGTGATGTTGAGTTCTGGGAATGTTGCTGAATACGCTTATTTCGTTTCAACATAGTCGTAATCCAGACGCAGTATATTTTTTGAATTAAATTTCTCAGGAGTCGGTGTTTTGCCGGCTCCTTTTTTTTATTTGTAGTTAATGATTGTGTAATCAACCAAACATTGTTGCTGAAAAATATTTCTGCATAGCCAAAAAAATGAATAAAGGATATACATGTCCATTAAGTAGTAGTTATCTCATAATATTGTCATAAAAGTTCGGATTCCTGTTGCATGTACGGTATTACCGTGCTAGGGCCGAATTTAGGTCTTGTAAAATATTAATTTACAGTGGCTGTCGTAGAGGTTCACCCGTGTTAAGGGAATTTTAGTAGCGGGTTTTAGAGTCACCCTCAACCTGGATCAGGTTATGAGTGTCAAACGCAAGGGAAATAGTACGGTTACGATTTTTCCGGACTGGTGTAAGGGGTGCGGTATATGCGCGGCCTTCTGTCCGGCAAAGGTCATGGAATTAAACGAGCAGGGCAAGGCGGTTGTTGTCCGGGAAAAAGAATGTATTAATTGCGGGTTCTGTGAATTACACTGTCCTGATTTCGCAATTATGGTTCGTCCCAAGGTAGATGAGGAAATTCCTGCGGTATGCAGGGCTGTTCTTGAAAAAGCCGCCCAGAAAACTGCGAATGCTGAGGCTGCCGGCGGTACTGAGAAAAAGTCCGAATCCGGTAAAAATAAGGGGTAAGGTGAATTTCCATGGCCAGACCTAGAAAAAAAAGAAATAAAGAGATTTTCGCTCTTGGCAATGAGGCTGTCGTCGAAGGTGCGCTTCTGGCGGGCTGTACTTTTTACGGTGGTTATCCGATTACTCCTTCTTCAGAAATTATGGAGATAATGGCTCAGAAGTTACCGATGATTCCCAACGGCGCTTTCATTCAGATGGAAGATGAAATCGGCGGACTCGGTTCGGTAATAGGTGCGTCATTGGCCGGCAGAAAAGCAATGACTGCCACCTCCGGTCCCGGTTTTTCACTCATGCAGGAGCATCTGGGGTACGGGTGCATCACAGAGACTCCGCTTGTTATAGTCAATGTTATGCGTGGTGGTCCCAGTACCGGGTTGCCTACTTCCCCCGCTCAGGGTGATGTGCAGCAGGCACGGTGGGGAACCCACGGCGATCATTCCATCATTGTTCTTTCAGCTTCAAATGTTCAGGAATGCCTTGATAATACCATTGAGGCTTTTAACCTAGCGGAAAAATATCGTACTCCGGTAATTCTTCTTATAGATGAAATTACCGCCCACACACGGGAGAAAATCATCATCCCCAATGAGGATGAATATGATGTCTTCAACCGTATTGTCCCGACCATGCCTCCAGAATGGTACAAGCCTTATGAAGAGACTGTGCGCGGGGTTCCGCCAATGCCTTCAATCGGCTCCGGATATCGTTTTCATGTGACAGGACTGACCCATGATACTAACGGTTTCCCCACTTCGCGACCGGATGAGGTCCGTGAGCTTAATGAACGTCTTTTCCGCAAGATTGATCAGTTCCTGCACGATGTGCAACTGGTTGACGAAGTGGAAACAGCAGATGCTGATGTGGCGGTTATAGCTTATGGAACAGTGGCCCGTTCTGCTGAACTGGCAGTTAAGCAGGCGCGTGAATTGGGTGTAAAGGCTGGGCTGCTCAAGCTTTCAACCCTGTTCCCATATCCGAGGAAAGCTACTGAAAAACTCATGGCCAAGGCCCATACGATCATAGTTCCGGAAATGAATATGGGACAGATCTCAAGGGAAGTGAAAAGGGTCAATAATGGTCAGGTCAGAGTACGGACCATCAATAAGGTGGATGGGCAGATAATTACCCCCGCCGAAATCCTCAAAGTCTTAACACGGGTGTAGTCATGGACGATATGAAAGGTACACAGCTCATTCATGAGTACTTAAGGCATAATAAAAAATTCCCACATGTATTCTGTGCCGGTTGCGGACATGGAATAGTGCTCGGCTCACTTATCCGGGCGATTCACGGTCTCGGACTTTCCAAGGATGAAGTATGTGTGGTTGCCGGTATTGGTTGTTCCGGAAGGCTGGCGGCATATGTTGATTTTAACACCGTGCATACCACGCATGGTCGTGCACTTACTTTTGCCACCGGAATCAAGATGGCCAAGCCGAACATGCACGTGATCGTGGTCATGGGTGATGGCGATTCCATGGCAATCGGCGGTAACCATCTTATACATGCAGCACGCAGAAATATCGGTGTTACCGCGTTGATCCTGAACAATAACATTTATGGTATGACCGGCGGACAGTGTTCACCGACTACTCCGGCAGGTTCTTTTTCCATGACCACTCCGGCCGGGCAGATGGAACAGAGTTTTGATTGTGTGGAGCTCTGCACCGCAGCCAAGGCAAATTACGTGGCCCGTGGAACTGTCTTCCATGTGAAGAAGCTGGATCAGATGATCATGGACGGAATCAGCACGCCTGGATTCGGGGTAGTGGAGATTCTTACTCCCTGCCATACGCAGTATGGACGTAAAAACAAGTACAGAACCCCTGTTGATATGTACAAAATGCTCAAGAAGGACGTTATTGATCGTGATCGCTACGATAAGCTCAGCGATGCGGAAAAAGCTACTAAGGTTCCTTCTGGTGTTTTTGTGCGTAAAGATGAACCCGGCCTTGAAGAAAAATTTTATGAGATGGCCGCAAATTGTCAGGGAGGTCTCTAATGAAAAATCAACCTCTGGACAGATTTGAAATTCGTCTTTCCGGTCTTGGTGGACAGGGAATTCTGACACTGGGCAAGGTTATGGGGTCCGGCCTTGCGCTTGGACATGGGTATTCCGTTACGCAGACACAAAGTTACGGCCCGGAAGCACGAGGCGGGGCCAGTCGTTCCGATCTCGTTATCAGCTCGGGTAAGATCAGTTATCCTAAAGCAGAATCTTTGGACCTGCTGATCGCTTTGAGTCAGGAAGCATGCAACATGTATTACCGGAATCTGAAACCCGGCGGCCTGCTCATGATTGAGACCGATCTGGTTAAGCAGCCTCCGGTGAATCAGTTTATCGGCTTGCCTTTTACCAAGCTTGCAAAAGATAAACTGGGGCTGGTCCAGGCGATGAATACCATCGTTCTAGGTGCCGCAACTTATCTGCTGCCTTTTGCGCAGCAACGGACTATGCGTAAAAACCTTGAGGAGATACTTCCCGAAAAAATCAGGCCGATTAATGTGAAAGCATTCAATATGGGATTTCGTGAGGCCAAGAAAAATTTCGGGGATCCGGAAGAACTCTGGCGGTCCAACTCAGTTGTCGTTTCAGATGAGGAAGATTACGATTCCATATAGACTTTGATAAGATGGTAAAATAAAAAAACTCCGGCTCTGGTCGGAGTTTTTTTTATTTATAAATAAATAAAGAGTCAGAGGTCCGGTTGAAGGTCTCTATTTCTTCCTGCTGTTCGGGACTTAGATTCTCGGCATCCCATCTTTTACAGATTTCCTGCGGCTCACGTGCTCTGTTGCGGACTCTGATGACTGCGAGGCTGCGTTTTCCTGTAGGAATGAATGTGGTGCGTACAAGATGGCAGTCAATGTGTGCTGTATAGCAATTGATATTTGGTTCATCACTTAAGCAGGAGCCGACGGAGACTGTTGACCAGTCACCGATATCAGGCATATCCACCGAGGCGCTGCGGTTAAGGATCAGCCGGACAGTGGCGGTGCAGTTTTTATTGTCAAAGTAGAAGTCCTGATTGGTGATGGACCGGAAATAGCGTTCGTCACTTCCGTCGGGGCTGAGTTTTGATGAAACCATGAGCGCTTTTGGTGTGGTGATGTAATGGGAATTAAATGGAATAGGAAAGGGTTGTCCCGGTATTTGATTAGAACCGGAACAACCCATTGTAAGTAATGCCAGCATACTTAAAGCCGTGCAGAGGAGAGGCTTGATAGCGCCTTTTCCAATGTGCTTAAGTTCCTGCATATCTATTTTTTCTTTTTTGAACCTGCGTACTTTTTGACGTCAATATTGTATTTTTTAACTTTATAGTTGACGATACGATAACTGACTCGCAGATCACGCGCAGCCTGCAGCATGTTGCCGCGCGCTTTTTTCAGTGAGTCTACCAGAAGTTCCTGCTCGAATTTGGCTACAGCCTCACCAAATGAAAGGGAGGTGTCAGTCGCAGTGGATTCGGCTGTCTGCAGAGTCGGGGGCAGGTGGTAGGTCCTTATTACCTCTTCCTCACAGATCAGAACAGCACGCTCGATGCAGTTTTTAAGCTCACGAACGTTTCCAGGCCAATGGTACTGGGTGAAAAGGTCAATTGCCGGGCTGGATATGCGTTTAATTTCTTTACCGTACTCTTCGGAGAACATAGCCAGAAATTTTTCAGCCAGCGGCAGAATATCTTCACGGCGTTCACGCAGGTGCGGAATGAAAATAGGAAAGACATTGATGCGGTAGAAAAGGTCTTCCCTGAATTTACCTTCACTTAGCAGAGCCTCAAGAGGCTGGTGCGTCGCGCAGATAAGGCGTACGTCAACTGCGATTGGCTGCTCGGAACCTACGCGCTGAATTTCCTTTTCCTGAATGGCACGCAGAACCTTGGCCTGTGCGTCAAGGGAAAGTTCGCCAATTTCATCAAGGAACAGGGTTCCGTTATTGGCTATTTCAAAAAGACCCCGTTTATTTTGGTAAGCACCGGTGAAAGCACCTTTCTGGTGCCCGAAGAGCTCACTTTCAACGAGTTCGGCAGGCAGGGCCGCGCAATTCAATTTAACCAGCGGTTTGTCCCGTCTGGGGCTGCAGGCGTGAATTGCTTCGGCGAGAAGTTCCTTACCTGTTCCAGATTCACCTCGCAGCAGTGCTGTAGCGCGGCTGGGGCCTACCTGACGGGCCTGCCGGAGTACCTGCTTCATGCTTTTCGAGGTCGCCACGAAATCTGCCGGCGGCGGCACATCAACTGATCCGGGCATCATGCCCTGAGACAGCATCTGGGCCTGAAGTGTCATTTCTTCCTGCAGGCGCGAGACCTGATTGGAGATAAGTGCAGCAACTACTTCGAGAAACTGCTTGTGTTCCATCAGATCACTTATGGGCAGGATGGGGGAGTCAACACTAAGCGCGCCGAGGACTTCCTGATTGCCGTCGGAATCAGTACTCTTGATAGGTACGCAAATGAAAGACAGTTTTTTCTGTTCTTCCTCGGATCTGTTGAACGCTTTATTCAGCAGTTCGTCGTCTTCCGACATTCTGGGAATGATTACTGACTCACCTGTTTCGTAAACCCTGCCCACAATACCTTTGCCTGGTGCGTATGTAGCGGTATAGTCTTTTGCCGGGCTGTGGGTGATGGAAAGTTTCAGCTTTTCAGATTCCGTGTCCATAATGGCCAGGAATGCGCGCGGGAAGTGGAGATCTTTGGACAGAACTTCAAGAATAGCATTGAGGCTGGGTTCCAAATCGTGATGGGGAGCTACAGAATCAAGAATCTCGTTCAAAGTTGAAAGATAGATATTGTCCACTCGTTCCGTCAGTCCGTTTCTAGTCATTTTTTTACTCATGCCGTCCAGGCTGTTTTAGATTTCAGCTTTCTCGGAGCGGCTGTGCTCCGTGGTTCCGGCCTAAAATTTAATTGGCGCTCCGGGAGTTTCCTCCCGAAATGATATATTGTGTCAATTCGGCAGCCGCATGATGAGCACGCGGCTGCCGTTATTTTATTCAGCTACAGCATTAACCCCGAGCTCTAGTGCCTTCAGGTTGATATCCGCTATTTTCGGCTTCATGGCTGATTTTATTGTTTCAGCCAACTGTTCCGGCTTAAGGGGGATACATCCAGTGGCACAGAGTGCACCGAGTAGAGCGATGTTTCCGCTCTGCACCGCTCCGGCTTTAATGCCTAAGCTCTGGCAGGGCAGATAATATGCCTTACCGGCACAGGCATTAACTTTCTCCTTGATTACTTCAAGGGGGGTGTTTTCTGCTTTTCCGGTGCATACGGATAAGGGCAGGACATATTCAGTGCTGGAAAGCACTGTCCCGCCGGGTTTGAGATAGGGAAGGGCGCGCAAAGTTTCCAGCGGTTCAAAACCGAGGATTACGTCAGCTTCGCCATGTCCTATTTTAGGAGAGGCCAAACCGATAAGCAGTGCGGATTCGACAACTCCTCCGCGCTGGGCCATTCCGTGAATTTCGCCGGCAGTGACATCAATACCGCAGTCAAGAACTGCCTGAGCGAGAAGATTGGTGGCTGTCAGGGTGCCCTGTCCGCCGACCCCGGTCATGAATATACGCAACCTGTTTGTCATTAGCTGCTCCTTTTCCGGGCTTTAATATCTTTGGTCAGTTGCAGGCAGAGCATGCAGCCGGAGCAAAGTATTTCGTTGATTTCTACGCCATCAGCATTTTTTTCAAATGCGGGACAGGCCAGCTCTTCCATCACTTTAATGACTTCATCGCTTTGGTTTGCCACATAAGCGGTACGGCCGGGCCCTTTCTTCAGGGTCTTGCGGGCAAAAAGCGGGCAGGGATCTTTAGCAATGAGGACTCTAACGCCGCTCATAGCTTTAAGTTCCTCAAGATCTTTAGTGATGGCTTTCTGGTTCAGCGGGCTCACTGTACGGACTTCGTTAACTCCGCAGCCTTTAACGATAGCTTCCATATCAATCTGAGCGGGGTTGGACCCGATTGCGGTCATTTCAACGCCGGGGTTGGGCTGGTGCCCGGTCATGGCTGTCGTGGAGTTATCAAGTATTACCAGCAGTATGTTGTGCTGGTTGAAGACTGCGTTAACCAGACCGGTTATTCCGGAATGGAAGAAAGTGGAGTCTCCGATGAAACCAACGACGGTCTGCCCGGCCGCCATTGCTGCACCTGAACCAGCCGAGACGGAGGAACCCATACAGAGCAGGAAGTCGGCGGCATTAAGCGGCGGCAGGATGCCGAGGGTGTAACATCCGATATCGGAAGAACATATGGCCTCGGGACCGAAAACTTTTTTTACGGCATAATAGGCTGCGCGATGAGTACATCCTGCGCAGAGGTTCGGGGGACGGGTCGGAAGTCCTTCTTCAGCTTCACAGCTTTTAGGCTTCTCGGCTTCCATTCCCAGAACTTCGCGGATAACCGCTGTGATATTCAGGGTGGAGTATTCATCGTTAAGCGGCAGCAGCGCGTTATCCTTTCCGATAATCTGCACTGTGCTGGAGTTTTTTTGAGCCAGAATTCGCAGTTCATTTTCAAGGAAAGGCTCAAGTTCTTCCAGAACAACGACTTTTTCCACAGAGGAGATGAAGTCGCCGAGCATTTTGGAAGGCAGCGGATAAGTGAAGCCCAGCTCAAGAATTTTGAATTTGTCGGCAAGGCCGGTATCAGCCAGAGCGTCTGCCAGATAAGCGCGACAGATGCCGGAAGCAACGATACCGATTTTTCCGGAACCGGAAATTTTGTTGTACTTTGAGGTCTCGGCCATTTCACGCAGCTTTTCAAGCTTTTCAAGGAGCTTGACGTGCATTGTGCGGGCAAAAGCCGGGATCGGGACAAACTGCGCGGGATTTTTTTTGAATCCTTCAGCCGGAGCGAGTTTTGCTACTTCACCATATTCAACAGGGCCGCGAAGATGGTTGACACGGGTGGTGGTGCGCAGCAGAACCGGGGCGGACATTTCGCGGGACATATTAAGCGCGTCGCGAGTCATGTCTTTGGCTTCCTGAGCGGTGGCCGGTTCAAAGCAGGGCATCCCGGCAAGACGTGCGTAGTAGCGGTTGTCCTGTTCATTCTGGCTGGAGTGGCAGCCGGGATCGTCCGCTGAAAGCAGTACCATGCCGCCGGGGGTGCCGGTGTAAGCAAGAGTCATGAGCGGATCGGCAGCGACATTAACGCCGACATGCTTCATAGTAGTCAGTGTCATTGCCCCTGCGAGAGTGGCACCGCCGCCTACTTCCAGAGCAACTTTTTCGTTGACTGAATATTCAAAAGCGTAGTCCCCTTCGGGGGAGAGACGGAAAAAAGTATCCGGAACTTCCGAGGAGGGAGTGCCGGGGTAGCAGGTAACAACCTGAATACCGGCTTCAATCGCTCCTCTGACGATGGCTTCATTGCCGAGCAGAAGTTTTTTCATGCCCGGACTATCCTTTAGAAGTGGGTGAGCCATGAATATGCTCCTTAAGTCGTGTTTTAAACAGAACATTCATAAAAGTATGACTGTTAAGTCTCAGCGGGAATCCAGCTCCAATGGCTAATACCGAAGCCCCGTTCTGCGACT
The DNA here is from genome assembly GCF_963676065.1 of Maridesulfovibrio sp. NCBI lineage: Bacteria > Pseudomonadati > Thermodesulfobacteriota > Desulfovibrionia > Desulfovibrionales > Desulfovibrionaceae > Maridesulfovibrio > Maridesulfovibrio sp. The sequence continues at coordinate 2,611,599 of NZ_OY780933.1, forward strand.
TTCAACTCAGTTTTACTTTTGCGGTCTGTCTGTACTTGGTTTAGAGTTTTGCCTTAAGTTCTTTAATTTTGAACTCAAAAAATGAGGCTTCCTGAGGTGCGCTGGTAAGCAGAGCCTGATAAGCCGTTATCGCGACTTGCAGGTTGCCGTCCTGTTCAGCAGCTTCGGCTATGAGTCTGTTAATGGACGGGGTATATGGTGCGCTGGCGCTGTTAACGAGAGCCTGCAGGAGTGTGACCGCTTCACCCGGCTTGTTTTCAAGCATAAGGCATTTTGCTTCACCCAGTCCGGCAATTGGTGCCATCTCAGGTGTGGTTTTGCCCACGACGGCCCATGCGCTTTTCGCATTGGCATAATTACCGGCATCCATCCATGCTTTGGCGATAGCCAACTGGACAGCCGGTTTCATGACTTCGGGAGCTTCTTTCGCAAAAGCAACCAGTTCTGTGGCTTCTTTTTCGCCACTGTACTTGATCTGGATAACTCCCATTTCACTTTGGGCTTTTATCATTTTTTGCTGGTTCATATATTTGTAACCGGAAATTCCGCCAGCAATAAGGATAATAGCCGCTACTCCGGCTGCAATGATCTTTCCATTTTTAATGATGTAGTCGAGCAGAGGATGCAGGGTATCCGGTGTAGATTCGTGAACCTGATTCAAAATGTCTTGTGTGGTGTTGTTTTCTTCCATTTTAAAGGAAAGCCTCCATGAAAATTTATACAAAGTTGAAGAAGGCTTTATAAAGCAGTCTGACAAAAAGGTCAAAAATGTAATTTTTAAGTAAGATACTGTAAATACTTATTAAAGATTAAAAGGGTTGAAAAAGATAACAAAAAAAGAAAAAATAATTTAACATATTTTTCACTAAAACCCACAAAGCACAGCTCATGCGGGTAAATGGTAGTTGACTTTTTTGCAATATCCTTAGTAGCCAAACAGAATAAGTCGTTGGAAAATAATTTTTCATTCAATATAAATGTCTTCGAGGTGGATTAATGAGTTATTTAGAAGCAATGAAAGCTGTGGCTGCAAAAGCCAAGGAAGCTTCACGGAAAGTCTCCTGTGCAGAAGGCACAGTACGGAACGCGGCCATAATCGAACTGGCTGCTTTGCTTGAAAAAGAAAAGGAATTTATTTTCGCAGAGAATAAAAAAGATCTCGATGCTGCCAAGGAGCGCGGTCTTGATTCGGCCCGTTTGCAGCGTCTGGAAATAACTCCGGAAGTCCTGAATTATATGATTCAAGGCTGTAATGAAGTTGCCGGTCAGGCAGATCCTGTAGGGGAAATCGAAAAAATGAGCCGCCGTCCCAACGGCATGATGGTCGGTAAAATGCGCATCCCTCTGGGTGTGATCATGATGATTTTTGAATCCCGGCCCAATGTTACCGTTGACGCAGCCGTGCTTTGCTTAAAAGCCGGTAACGCGGTCATCCTGCGTGGCGGTTCGGAAGCCATTCACTCCAATCTTGCACTTGCTTCTCTGTTGCAGAAGGCTCTCGATAGATCCGGGCTGCCCGGCGAAGCTGTTCAGGTTGTGGACGTCACTGACCGCGAAGCCGTAAGCGAGCTGCTTAAGATGGACGAATATATTGATGTTGTAATTCCCCGCGGCGGTGAAGGTTTGATCCGCGCTGTAGTTGCGCAGGCAACCATGCCCGTGCTCAAGCATTACAAGGGCGTCTGTCATATTTATGTTGATCAGGATTGCGAAATTCCTGAAGCCATGGACATCATCAGAAATTCCAAGGTTCAGAAGCCTGCGGCCTGCAATTCCGTTGAGTGTGTGCTTGTTCATGAGGACATCGCTCAGGAAATTCTCCCTTCTCTCGGTACACTGCTGAGCGCCAGCGGCGTAACCTTGAAAGGGTGCCCGCGCGCTGTGCCTCTTTTGGGTGCAAAGGCTGTTGCCGCTGATTTCAATGATTGGGGAATGGAATATCTCGATCTTATCCTTTGCGTTAAGGTGGTAAGCAATCAGGATGAAGCGCAGGATCATATCGCTCGTTACGGTTCCAATCACAGCGAGGTGATTCTTACCAGAGATCATGCCCGGGCCATGCGGTTTCTCCGCGAAGTTGACGCTTCCATGGTCGCTGTAAACGCTTCCACACGCTTTAACGACGGTGGACAGCTCGGACTTGGCGCTGAGATTGGAATATCCACCTCCAAGCTGCATTCGTACGGTCCCATGGGAGCAACCGAACTGACCTCAACGAAGTTCATACTTATGGGTAACTGGGACGTTCGTAACTAACCTGATGTTTCCGATGTCCGGTGAAGGTCTTTTCTGCGGAAGCTACCTTTTCCGGACATCGCATTTTTTTTACCGTTCAATATGGCTAAACCACGTATCCCGGAAAGAATATTTTTATGAAAATCGGCTTGTTCGGCGGTAGCTTTAATCCTGTCCATTCCACGCATATTGATGTCGCTGCAGGAGTACGTCGACGTCTTGGTCTTGATATGATTCTGCTGATTCCGGCAGGTAATCCATATCACAAAGGCCAAAGGGAGATGCTCCCTGCCGTATTGCGTTATGAACTGGTTGAAAAAGCGGTGCGGGGCTGTGAAGGTTTTGAAGTCAGTGATATCGATATTTCCGCAGACGGGCCGACATACACCGTCGATACATTGCGTGAAGCTGAGCACCGTTACCCAGACGCAGAATTTTACTTCATAATGGGACAGGATTCTCTGGAAGCTTTGACCACATGGAAGGACTGGCAGCAGATTCCCCGGCTGGCTAATATCGTTGCCGTAAGCAGGGAAGTTGTCGATCATGGAGGCATGGCGGAGAAGCTTAAATGTATCTTTTCGGATTTAGAATATACCGGGCATAATGTATGGACTGTTCCGGGCGGGAAGTCGATTTACATAATCGGTGATTTTGATTTTGTAATCAGCTCCACCCTTGTGCGTGAAGAATGGAAAAGTGGGCGGGACATCTCCGCTTTAGTTCCTGAAAAAGTAGCTGAATGTATGAAACAACACGCCGCCGAGCTTGCCGATTTCTGGTATTAAATACGTATCCGGATTCTTCCGGGATTAAATCTTATTCAGGAATCAGTATTCCCGACCTTTTCTAATATCTTTTCAAAGACTTTTTCCGCACTTATTTTCCTTAAACATTCCCGGTTCTTGTCGCAGTTGCTTTTCCCGTGCAGTGAACAGGGACGGCAGTCCAGATCTGATTCCAGAATCGAATCACGCGGTCCGGCTGGGTAGAATCCCCATGCCTTAGAAGTGGGGCCGAATATGGCGATTACAGGCGTGCCGACCGATGCGGAAAGGTGCATGGGGCCGGAATCACCGGTGATGAGCAGGCCGGCTCTTTCAAGAAGGGCGCATGTCTCGCGCAGCTGCAGCTTGTTAGTGAAGTTGCTCCCGTCTTCTTGAGGTTCAAAAATATTGTCATCGCGCCCTATGATTGCCCATTTTATACCGGAAGCTTCAAGCATGCTGATCAGTGCTTTCCAGCTTTCCAGCGGCCATGCTTTATCCGGATGGGTGGCATAAGGGTGCAAGGCAACGAAGCCATTGCCCAGTTCATTCTCTTCGGCCAGCCTTAGGGCGAGTTTTTTTTCGCTGTCGGTAAGGTAGATGCGGGGCAGGAGTTCGGATGCAGCGGGGATGACCTTTTCGGTAGCCGAAACATAACGCTGGGTAACCCGCATCTCAGAAAGTCTGTCGTTCAGCCGTGCCGAACGGGTAAGTCTGAACAGGCGGCGTTCTATGGAAAATTTGTTATAGCGGGAAACTTTTCCCTGCCAGCGGGCTGCAAGGATTCGTGAGCGCAGGGTGGAGTGCAGATCGATGAGTTCGCAGCCTTTATATTCCGCTGCGATCTCTCCTGCTTTTTTAATCCATGCCAGATCACCGAGGTCTTTTTTATCAAGGCTGATGACATTTTTTATATGAGGATTATTTTCTAATACAGGGCTGCTTGATTTTTTGGTAATAACCGTGAAGGTGCAGTGGTGCTTCTCAGCCCAGAACTCTATTGCTCCGGTCGTTAGCACTACGTCCCCCAGGGCACTTAGTCTGAAGACCACTTTGTGATTGCTGTGTGAATTTGTCATCGCGCGCATATTTTAGTTGTGAAGCGCAAAAGGTCAATGTCTTTTTTATATGCTCTAACTGTTTGAACTCTTGCTAATTTTACTTTAAGATTTTATTTTGTATTAAAAACGTAGGGAATAGGGGCTTGAGGGCCTCTATTTCTATTGCGCCACTATCTGCCTTCTGATACTGATGCCAGTATCCAAAAGATGCCAAGTGGCGTCCTTCATCAACTTTAACTCAAAATTTAATGCTGGAATTAATACTTTCCGTCAGTGTCGCTACACTTATTTCCGCTTACTGCTCTGTCAGTGAAGCCGTATTTTATTCCTTCCCGTGGAGCAGGATTGAAACCCTGCGCAAGGAAGGCCGCAAATCCGGGGCGATCTTACATAAGCTGCGTTCAAATGTGGATCGACCTATCACCGCCATTCTGACTTTAAACACCGTTGCCCACACTGCCGGAGCCGCTTTTGCAGGTGCTGCGTGGGCTTCTGTTTACGGCGCAGAAACTTTGCCCTGGTTTACACTCGGGTTCACCATCATCATTCTCGTTCTTTCTGAAATTCTGCCCAAAACCATAGGCATTGTTTATTGCGAACCGCTGGGGAAAGTTCTTGCTCGCCCCATGGAAATTTTAATCTGGATTTTTCTTCCGGTAATCTGGATCTGCGGTATCTTCTCCCGCCTTGTAAGCAGGAAAAAAGATGGTCCGCAGGCTACGGAAGACGATATAAGAGCTATGGTCAGTCTGACCAGGAGATCCGGGGCGATCAAACCGTATGAAGCCCTCTCAATTGCTAACATCCTGTCGTTGGACGACAAGATTGTCGAGCAGATTATGACCCCCCGGACTGTTGTGTTCTCTCTTCCTGCAGATATGACCGTGGCGGAGGCCCATGAAAAGTATTGTACTTGGCCTCACAGCCGTATTCCTGTTTATGAAGGAGATGACCCTGAAGATATTGTCGGGGTTATTTACAGGCGCTCTGTTTTTGAAGCGCTTGCGGATGATCAGGATGATGTGAAGCTTTCGGAGCTGATGAAACCGGTCCGTTTCGCGCTGGAAAATATCACTCTTGATAAGCTTCTTGTTAAGTTCCTTGAAAGCCGTATGCACCTTTTTGTTGTGCTTGATGAATACGGCGGTATGTCAGGGGTTGTAACCCTTGAAGATGTTATGGAAGAAATCCTCGGCAGCGAGATTGTGGACGAGACCGATCAGGTCGTGGACATGCGCGAGCTTGCCCGTAGGAGAAGAAAAGAACTGCTCGTCAGTAAGGAACAGGCTTCCGCTGACGTTTCGAAATAGAACGGAGAACAAGTATGGCCAAGAAAGGTGGAAAAGGCGTCTATATTGCCGCTTTGATCCTTTTTCTCGGTGGATTGGGATATTTGATTTATTCAGGTATTTCACAGGATAGTGTATACTTCCTTAACGTTTCAGAAGCGCTTGCCATGGATGAGTCCGAGCTGGGACAGGCAAGGCTTTTCGGAAAGGTCGCTCCTCAGAATATCGAGTCAAAGACCGGTGGACTGGGTGTTGCTTTTGATCTTACCGACCAGAAGGAAAAAACACAGACCATCCGCGTAGATTACAGCGGCGCCGTTCCTGATACTTTCAAGGAAGGGGTCGAGGTTATTGTGGAAGGTAATTTTGTCAATGGACACAAGATGTTCAAGGCAACTTCACTTATTACTAAATGTCCGTCCAAATATAAAAAGGAAAACCGTGAAGGCTAAGCTTTCCCGGTTTTGCTCCGGCGTGCTTTAAGCATCGGAGTTTTTTATTTATATAAAGATTTTATCCGTATTGGAGTAAATATATTATGCAGCTTTTTGCCAACCTTCTGCTCCTGATTGCGTTGCTTGCGGCGCTGGGGGCGGGTGCTTATGCATGCCTTGCCCTGTTGACGGGCAAGAAAAGCGTGCTGACATTGATTGACAAAGCCAATATGTCAATTGCCGGTCTGGTTATCGGTGCCAGCGTTATTCTTACCATCGGGCTTATTACACGGGATTACTCATTTAAATACATTTATGAGTACGTAGATAATACACTTCCCATCTTTTATACAATTACAGCATTCTGGGCAGGAGCTGACGGCTCCCTCCTTTTCTGGGTGCTTTCCATCGCGGTTATGGGAGTCATCTTTTCCAAGTTGGCTCTTTTTGAAGAATTTACAGAAAAAACCAGACTTTATTACTGGCTCTTTTTCATGGTTCTTCAGGCTTTTTTCCTGCTCCTTTTAACCTGCTGGTCCAATCCTTTTATGGAACTGGTTCCCACACCTGCGGACGGGCATGGACTTAATCCCCTGCTGCGAAATCCGGGCATGATTTTTCATCCGCCTCTTCTGTTCCTCGGCTATGCCGGCTTCACAAGCCCTGCGGCTTTGGCCCTTGCTGCTTACATTTCCGGTGAGCTTAAATCATGGGTTTCTTTCTGCCGTAACTGGAATATTCTGGCATGGATTTTCCTGACCGCCGGGATTATTCTCGGTTGCTGGTGGTCCTACATGGAACTCGGCTGGGGCGGTTACTGGGCATGGGACCCTGTGGAGAATGCTTCTCTCATCCCGTGGCTCAGCGCTTCCGCTTTTATGCATACAGCCATCATCCAGATCAAGCGTAAAGCCCTGCAGCGGACCAACGTCTTTCTTATGAGCTTAACCCTGCTGCTGTGTGTGTTCGCCACTTATCTGGTTCGCTCCGGTGTTGTGCAGTCTCTGCATGCCTACGGTGAGAACGGAGTAGGGCTGCCGTTGCTGATTTTTCTGCTTGGCAATCTCGCTGTTATCGCCGTTGTACTTCTCGCCGGTCCCCGTCCGGAATCCAGAACTCTTTCCGGCCTGAACAGCAGGCAGGGAATGCTGGTTGTCGCCGCATGGGCTTTTCTAGGTCTCGGCCTTGTTGTCGGTCTGGGTACTATGTGGCCCGTAATCAGTAAGATGTGGAGCGCTAATCCGGTAGGACTTGATGCGCGTTTTTATAACAGGGTCTGTCTGCCTCTGTTCAGCTTGATCATCCTTATCTTTACCGTATGTCCTTGGTTCAACTGGAAAGAGGGCATCTTTGATAAGCGCGGTCTGTTTCTGGTCGGAGGTGCTTTTATCGGTGGCGGTGCCATCAGCTATGCCTGCGGCATGCATAATCCCCTCGGCCTTATCACCAGTGCCGCTGCAATTGCTTCGCTGGTCGGAATTATAGGTGTTTTCGCCTTTATTCCGCAGCTGCGCAGAGTCCGTTCCATGATCGGTGTCTACGGTCTGCACTTCGGTGTGGCACTCGTATTCCTCGGTGTTGCATGGTCAGGACCGAATAAGATTGAGCATCAGTATGTTGTCCAGCAGGGTGAAACCGTCCAGCTCGGCACTTACGCAGTGACATTTAAAAAAATAACTGAAGGGCAGACTCCAGAAATGGCGAAAATTACCGCTCTTCTGGAAGTTACCCAAAATGGAAAGCCTGTCGGCTTACTCGCTCCCGAACGCCGTTTGTACCGTAATTTCGAGCAGCCTTTTGCCGAGGTAGCGGTCATCCCCAGTCTTGGAAGCGAAATATATGCGACTTTGCTGAGTGTTGATAATGAGGGCAAAGCCACCTTTAAGATGAGCCTCAACCCTCTCATTAACTGGTTATGGATAGGCGGCACCCTGATGTGCCTGTTCGGATTCATGGCTTTCAGAAAACCGAAATTGTCCTAGGCGGGTCGCAGTGGCTGAGAATGGTAGTATAGCTCTCAAGGTACGCAAGGCAGCCAAGTTCTTCGGAACCCGGTTGATTTTTAAGGATGTCAGTTGCGATGTTCTGCGCGGGGAAATTCTCCTCGTTGTAGGTCGTAACGGTGCGGGAAAAACAACTCTGCTCAAGATAATGTCCGGACTCTCAAGGCCGTCGGCCGGAGCTGCGGAAATATTAACTGAGCCGGAAAAAACCGCATATCTGGGGCATTCCACCTTTATTTATCCGCGTTTAAGCGGTCTGGCGAATCTTTCGTTCTGGGCCTCAATGTACGGCCTTTCACCTTCCCGCGAAGAGCTGATGGTTCTTTTGAAGCGGGTGGGTCTGGAACGGGCAGCTGAAGAGTTGGCCGGAGCATACTCAAGAGGAATGGCCCAGCGTTTGAATCTGGCCCGTGTGTTTCTCGTAAATCCGGATCTGCTTTTTCTGGATGAGCCGGGAACAGGGCTTGACCAAGCCTCTCTTAACCTCCTCCGGGAGGAAGTGGTGGCTATGCGCGATAAAGGAACAGCCATTGTCTGGATCAGTCATGATGTGAATCACGATTGCTCCCTCGCCGACCGGGTCTTAGGACTTGCCGGACGCAAAATGGCTTACCTCGGTCCTGCTTCTGAATTCGTCCCCGAAACTGTATTGGGAGGCGAGAATGCTTAAGCGCGGCCTGACTATCGCAGCCAAGGATCTGCGTCTTTCCATAGGCGGAGGGCAGGGCCTTACTCAGGCTGTACTGCTGGGATTGCTGTTGATTTTTGTATTCAGCCTCTCCCGTCCGGCAGGACAGCTTGTGGAACCGCAAGCGGCTTCGGCCATTTTTTGGCTGGCGTCTTCTTTCGGACTTGTTTTGGTTTTCAACACCTTGTTTTCAATGGAAGAATCAAACGAAGCGCGCTTGGGACTGCTGTCATCTCCTGTTCCGCTGCACGCCGTCTGGTTCGGAAAAGGCCTTGCCGGGTTCGGGCTGCTGCTTTGTTCACAGCTCGTATTTCTCCCGGCGACAATTGTTTTCCTCGGTCAGGATATGAAAGGGTCGATGGCAGTATTCGCCGTAACCCTGCTGGCTGCGGATTGGGGGCTGGTCGCTCTCGGGGCATTGCTAGGCGCAATTTCTCAGGGGCAGGCTGCGAGGGAATCGCTGCTCTCAGTGATCCTTTTTCCCCTGCTATTGCCCATTCTACTTGGAGCAATACAATTGATGACCTCGGTATTCTCCGGGGTTACCCTTATGGACGAGAGTTCGTGGATGGGCATTATTGTTGCCGCCTCGGCCTTGTTCAGTGGTGCAGGTCTGATCCTTTTTCCTTTTGTATACAGCGGCGAGCAATAGATCCGCCGAATAATATCGTTTACGGAGTTTATAAATGAACCTTGCAATCGCAGCACTGCTGGCAGGCGTGGCTATATGTGCCGGGCAGTATCTTATCTGGATGTACGCCCCCATTGAAATGACTATGGGATTGGTTCAGAAGATCTTTTATGTCCATATGCCATTGGCAGCTTGGGCCATGATCAGTTTTTTAGTGGTTTTTATTGCCAGTGCGGCGTATTTGCTGAAACGTGATATCAAGTTTGATTATATTGCCGGGGCCGCTGCTGAGATCGGTGTGGTCTTCAGTGGACTGGCTCTTGTTACCGGTTCCATCTGGGGCCGGGCGGCTTGGAATGTATGGTGGACATGGGACCCGAGGCTGACCACTACTTTAATTATGTGGTTTGTGTACGCTGCGTATCTTGTGCTGCGAACTTCGCCCATGTCGGCGGAAAGGCGTTCCCTTGTCTGTGCAGTTCTCGGAGTTGTGGCTTTTGTTGATGTCCCTCTCGTTTTTTATTCAGCGCGACTCTGGAGAAGTGTCCACCCGAACGTGATCGGAGCCAAGGGAGGCGGAATGGAGCCTGAGATGTTGACTACTTTGCTGGTCAATATAGCGGCGATCGGCCTGTTCTGGCTGGTTTTATTGCTCGTGCGTTACCGTCAGGTCAGGCTTTCCGGTCAGCTGGATGCCAAAATGGTTTGGGATCAGGATTAACTTCCGGCTGATTTTTTGAAAACCTGCGCTGCTCTCTATACCCGGAAGACTTGAGCAAAAAGCTTTTGTCCAACGTTTATAGGTGAGATAATTTAAATATGCTTCGCTGGTTATAGCGAATAAAGAAATATAAATAGTAATACGAAACAGCCTTACAAAGCGGCGGTTCCTAATTAAACGCTTAGGGATTCATAAACCCTTTTTGAAAGAGGGTAATCCCTGGAAGGTTCGCCTAAGGCAAGGAGTATATATAATGAATAGTGAAACTTATCTCTTAATTGCAAATATATCTGTTTGGGCTGTACTTGCCGGATATCTGGCATTCATCGCCGCCAAGGGTGCATCCATGGACCGTCGCATCAGGCAGATGGAGATGCTCGATAATGACAAATAAATCTATCAAGGATTTTACCTTAAGCGGCGGACAGAAGTCTGTGGTCTGGATGTTGGGAGCTACTCTTGTCGTTTTGTTTGTAGCCTCACTTACTTACCGGATGAGCCATCCCGGCAATAAGGTTGAATTCCAGCAGCAGAGCAAGAGCGGCGGAATGCCCGGCGGAATGAGCGGTGGCATGAATCAGGATGCTATGAAGCAGGTGCGGGAACTCATGGATCGCATGGGTAAAGAGCCAGATAACATGGAAATTCAGCTCGAGCTTGCTAATTCTTTTATGATGATTCGCGCATATGGCCGCGCCCAGACCTTCTTTGAAAAAGTGGTCAGCGTCGAACCTGAAAATGTACAGGCTCTGATGGGCCTGGGTATGTGTTTTTATCAGGCGGAGCAGTTTGAGAAAGCAGTTGACGCTTTTGATAAAATCGTAGCGCTTACTCCCGATGACTCCATGGCATTATTCAATGCGGCAATAGTTAAAAAATATTACCTGCATAAACACGACGAGGCCGCCGCACAGCTGAAGTTGATCATCAGCAATCCTAAATCCTCACCAGAAATGAAAAAACGTGCAGAAGAAGAGCTGAAACGCGATGCCGATGCACAGCAATAGCTTTAATTAAATTAATAAGTGAAAAGGGGAACCCGTAAAAACGGGTTCCCCTTTTTTTTACATAAAAAGCAGATGTGAGTTATTTAATTTTAATTATTGGTTTTCTATAAGTGTTATATCGGGTTTGGCAGACATATTTTTTACGAGCTGGTTAATTTAGCATACTTTATTCGTAATTTGTAGCCAAACATTGACAAGTTTGCTCAATCCCGGCTAGTTAATAGCCAAGGGTAATTGCTTTTCTCGTAATTTTAAGTGTCCGTCTTGCCGGATCTGGACATCAGCTACGGAAAATCAACAAATTGCCAAAGTCTGTTGTTTTCAACAGAAGTAATAACATGATAGGGTTATTCACGTTTCTTCTTGTGGCAGAAAGACACGAGTTGTTACGCAGGTGAATACGGTAACAGGGCTCGAACGGCCCAAATTAACGCAGTCAAGGAGTGTTATAATGAAACGTTCATTGCTGGTATTGCTGGTCGCAGCTATGATGACCATCGGTAGTCTCGGTTCTGCATCTGCAGCTAAAATTGTTCTCGGTGTACCTGGCGCCCAAAGTGGTGACCTTGCTTCCTACGGTCTTCCTACAGTTGAAGCTGCAAAGCTTGTAGTAAAGTCTATTAACGATGCCGGTGGAGTTAACGGCGAGCAGGTTGTCCTTTCCGCTCAGGATGATCAGTGCAAACCTGAGTTCGCTACTAACGCAGCTATGAAGCTGCTTTCGGACGGTGTTACTGTTGTACTTGGACATATCTGCTCCGGTGCAACCAAGGCCGCATTGCCTATCTATAAAGATTCCAATCTGGTCTGCATGTCTCCTTCCGCAACCAACCCCGCTCTGACTCTGAGCGGTGATTATCCCAACTTTTTCAGAACTATCGCTTCCGATGACGCTCAGGGCGCATTGGCTTGCAAGTTCGCCACAGAAAAGCTCGGACTGAAGAATATCGCAGTTATCCACGATAAAGGCGACTACGGTAAAGGCTTTGCAGAATGGACCAAGAAGTACATCGAAGAGAGCGGAGTGAAAGTTGTCCTTTTTGAGGGTGTAACTCCCGGTGCTGTTGACTACTCCGCAGTTGTGCAGAAGATTAAGGCTTCCGGCGCTGACGGTGTTATCTTCGGTGGTTACCATCCTGAAGCTTCCAAGATTGTTACCCAGATGCGTAAAAAGAAAATGACCATTCCTTTCCTTTCTGATGATGGTGTTAAGGCTCAGACCTTTATCGACATCACCGGCGATGCCGCAGAAGGCGTTTACGCTACCGGTCCTCAGGATATTACCGGTAATCCCATGTATAAAGTAGCTCTCGATCAGTACAAAGATTCCCACTACGGTGCTGAACCCGGTACTTTTTACTATGAAGCATACTCCGCAGCTCTGGCTCTGCTCAAGGCTATTGATTATGCCAAATCTACTGATTACGACAAAATCGTCGAAGCTCTGCGTACCCACGAAGTTGAAACCCCTGTCGGCAAGATTAAATTCGATGCCAAGGGCGATGCTATCGGCGTAGGCTTTTCAGTATATCAGGTGAAAAATGGCGAGTTTGTGGAAGTTAAATAAACTTCTTTTTTAGCAATTCCGGCTCAGGGGACAGGCGCGACGTCTGTCCCCTGACTATCGATTCAGCAGGGTTCAAATGGAATATTTTCTGGAATTATTTTTCAGTGGTCTGACCAGGGGGAGCATTTACGCGCTTATCGCCCTCGGTTACACCATGGTTTATGGTATTATCGAACTGATCAACTTTGCTCATGGTGAAATTTACATGATCGGGGCTTTTGTGGGGCTTATTGCAGCGGGAATCATGACCAGTTTAGGGTTTCCGTCAGCTTCCATATTAGTCATGGCGTCCATCGCGGCTGTTGTCTACGCCGCGGCTTATGGCTACACAATTGAGAAGATTGCTTACCGCCCGTTACGCAGTGCGCCAAGGCTTTCTCCTCTTATTTCCGCCATTGGAATGTCTATTTTCCTCCAGAACTATGTAATGCTTTCTCAGACTTCCGAATTTCTGTCTTTTCCCAGCCTTATTCCCGAGTTCCATTTTCTCGGTAAATATGAATCCATGGTAGGCTCATCCGACTTTGTTATTATTGTCGTTGCGGCTGTGGTCATGGTTGCCCTGAATTTGTTTATCAAATTTACCCGAATGGGGAAGGCCATGCGTGCTACGGCTCAGAACCGTAAAATGGCCATGCTCGTGGGCATTAATGTTGATCAGGTTATTTCCGCCACCTTTATTATCGGTTCCGCCCTTGCGGCCGTAGGTGGCGTTCTTATTGCCTCACATATTGGTCAGATAAATTTTTATATTGGGTTTATCGCCGGTATTAAAGCTTTCACAGCCGCTGTCCTCGGCGGAATCGGTTCTGTTCCCGGCGCTATGCTGGGCGGTCTTATTCTCGGCTGGACCGAAAGTTTCTGCACCGGATATGTTTCCAGTGACTACGAAGACGTTTTCGCCTTTGCACTGCTGGTACTTATCCTCATCTTCAGACCCTCCGGACTGCTTGGAAAAGCTCCGACCCAGAAGGTGTAACAGCCCGGCTGATGTGACGGGGAAACTCGTTGAACGAAAATGCTAAAAATGGATATTTTTTAATATGGAAGGCTTTAAAAAATCTATACTGGCTTCACTATGGTTCATGTTTTTGACCCTGCCTATTATGGGGGTCTTTGTGAACACCATTGATAAGTCTGTTACCTGGCATCTGGACCGGGTTTTATATGTTGGTGTTGCCGCTTTTTTCCTTTCCTATCTCTGGCGCTTTATGATGGAGCGCAAAGAAAGAGGTAGAAAAGAAGAAGAGCAGGCAAGTGTAGAAAAGGTCACGCTATTCGCAAAGCTGATGGGCAATCCCAAGGTGTTCTGGCCTACACTCATTGCTGTAGTTGCTTTTGCCGTAGCATTCCCCAAATTATTTTCAATGTATCAGGTCAATGTTATGACCTCTGCGCTCATTTATGTTGTGCTGGGGCTCGGCTTGAACATTGTTGTTGGTCTGGCCGGTTTGCTGGACCTTGGTTTTGTGGCATTTTATGCGGTTGGCGCTTATTCCTATGCGCTTATGAACATGTACTGGGGAATAAGTTTCTGGCTGGCTCTGCCACTTGGTGCTTTGCTTGGGGCCTTTTGCGGTATCCTGCTCGGTTTTCCGGTATTGCGACTGCGTGGTGATTATCTTGCTATTGTAACACTCGGTTTCGGTGAGATTATCCGTCTCGTTCTGGAAAACTGGGGTGAGTTTACTCACGGTCCATCAGGTATTTCCAATATCGCCCGTCCTGAATTCTTCGGACTTGCCAAAGGTTTCCTGGCCCAGGTCAATTTCATGTATTATCTGATGCTGGTGTTGGTTGTTTTTACGATCTTCGTAGTCAATAGGCTCAAAAATTCCCGTATCGGACGCGCATGGCAGGCCTTGCGTGAAGATGAGATAGCTTGTCAGGCTATGGGAATCGACAAGATGAAGACCAAGCTGATGGCCTTTTCCCTCGGTGCCACTTGGGCAGGCATGGTTGGTGTTGTTTTTGCGGCCAAGACCACTTTTATCAACCCGGCGTCTTTCACTTTTCTGGAATCTGCAATTATTCTTTCAATTGTTGTTCTAGGCGGCATGGGCTCCATTCTCGGGGTTATCCTTGGTGCTTTGGTGCTTATTCTTTTGCCGGAATATATGAGAGATTTTTCCCAGTACCGGATGCTGATTTTCGGTGCGACTATGGTTCTGGTTATGGTTTTCAGACCGCAGGGATTGATTCGGGATGTACGTAAGAAAATTGATATCAGCGCAGTGCGAAAAGCTTTAGGTGGCGCCAATGAGTAATGAAAAAAAAGCAGTTCTTCAGGTTAAGGGCGTCAGCAAGGATTTCGGCGGACTGCGCGCTCTTGATGATATTGATCTTGAGGTGCGCGAGGGAGAAATTGTAGCTCTCATCGGTCCTAACGGGGCAGGTAAGACAACCTTTTTCAACTGCATTACCGGAATATACACCCCAACTGAGGGCGATGTTAATATCGATCCCAAGGGTAAAGGGGTTAAGCGTATAAACGGCATGAAGCCCAATAAAGTTACCGAACTTGGCATGGCCCGCACTTTTCAGAATATCAGGCTTTTTCCGTCCATGTCGGTAATAGAAAACGTTATGATCGGTTGCCATTGCCGCACTAAGGCTACTTTCATCGGTGCGGTCTTTCGTGATCCGCGTACGCGCAGGGAAGAGCAGGAAACCATCATGAAAAGCTATAAGCTTCTTCAGGAGCTGGGGCTCGATCAGTTCGCAGATGAGCTGGCCTGTAACCTTCCTTACGGCGCTCAGCGCAGACTTGAAATTGCCCGCGCGCTTGCCACCGATCCTTTTCTCCTGTTGTTGGACGAACCTGCTGCCGGTATGAACCCGCAGGAAACTGCGGAACTGGAAGAGCTTATAGTTTCCATCAAGGAAAAGCATAATATCTCGGTTCTGCTCATTGAGCACGATATGAAGATGGTTATGTCTCTGTCCGACCGTTTATACGTGCTGGAGTACGGACGCGAAATTGCCCACGGCACGCCACAGGAAGTCAGCGAGAACCCCGCTGTAATCAAGGCTTATCTCGGGGAGGAACTCGTCGATGCTTAAACTTAAAAATGTAAATACTTTTTACGGTAACATTCAGGCTCTGCGTAATATTAATATTGAAGTGAAGCAGGGCGAGATAATTACCCTTATCGGGGCTAACGGTGCGGGAAAAACCACAACGCTGATGACCATCAGCGGGGTTGTTCCGCCAAGAACCGGTGAAGTTCTTTATAACGGTGAGCCGATTCATAAATCCAAGCCGGATAAGATCGTTAAAATGGGAATCTCCCAAGTTCCCGAAGGCCGGTTGATTTTCCCGGATCTCACCATCACAGAAAACCTTGATATGGGGGCTTTTCTGCGTGATGATAAGGACGGTATTAAGGACGATATGGACCATGTCTTCGATTTGTTTCCCATTCTCTGGGAACGTCGCAGGCAGCTCGGTGGAAATCTTTCCGGCGGTGAACAGCAGATGCTGGCTATTTCCAGAGCTTTGATGGCCCGGCCAAAGCTTCTGCTGCTTGATGAACCTTCACTTGGTCTCGCTCCATTGATTATTCGCCAGATTTTTGAGATAGTAAAAAAGATCAACGAGGAAAGCGGTACTACTGTTTTTCTGGTTGAGCAGAATGCAAACCTTGCCCTCAAAACAGCACATCGAGGATACGTAATGGAAAACGGTGAGATAACCCTTTCTGATACAAGCGATAAACTTCTCGCAAACGATGATATTAAAAAGGCTTATCTCGGACTTTAAGGTTTCCGGCAATGTTGTTGAGAGCAAATAACAGTTGACAAAAATCGGCCCCGCACATATGCGGGGCCGAACACTTTTAATAACTTTTTATTTACGGCCTTGAGTCCGTTTAAAAAAAGTATATAATCAGTTTATCAAAGATTGAAAATCCCGGCAGGGAAGAACCTGCCAAAACCCCTGTAAAACTGATGGTGCCGGCCCCGGTGGACCGCCAGAAAGACCGGACCGGACCCAATGAGAGGAATCATGATGTAATGATTTCTCTTTTCTTTTAGCTAATATTTCAAAGCATTTTGCGAGGGCAATATGGAAAAGATAGTAGGTCAGGCGCTGACTTTTGACGATGTTCTGCTTTTGCCCGCCTATTCGGAAGTTCTTCCCGATAGCGTGGACGTATCCGCTAAACTCACCGAAGAGATTACTCTTGGAATTCCACTGGTCAGTGCCGCTATGGATACTGTCACCGAATCCAAGATGGCTATCCAGATGGCCCGTCACGGCGGTGTCGGCGTTGTTCATAAAAATATGAGCGTACGCGATCAGGTTCGTGAAGTTCAAAGGGTTAAAAAATCTGAATCCGGAATGGTTACCGACCCTATCGTTGTTCATCCTGATGATACCGTCGGCAAGGCTCTCGACCTTATGGCCGAATTCAAAATTTCCGGTTTTCCCGTGGTTAAAGGTGAGCATCTTGTAGGTATCATCACCAACCGCGATGTGCGTTTTATCACTGATCGTAACGTGGCTATCTCTGAAGTGATGACCAGCCGCAACCTCATCACCGTGCAGAGCGGAATTTCTTCTGATGAAGCAAAACGCCATCTGCACACCAACCGCATTGAGAAACTGCTGGTTGTTGACGAGGAAAACAAACTTACCGGTCTGATCACCATCAAAGACATTGATAAAGTCAAGAAATATCCTAACGCCGCCAAGGATTCTGCCGGACGTCTTCGTGTCGGTGCCGCTGTCGGTGTCGGTCGTGACCTTATGGAGCGCAGTTCCGCTCTTATCACCGCAGGGGTCGACTTCCTGACTCTTGATTCCGCTCACGGTCATTCCAAAGGTATTCTGGATGCAATCAAGGAACTCCGTTCCTGCTACCCCGATACTCAGATTATCGGCGGTAATATTGCTACCTACGATGGTGCCATGGCTCTTATCGATGCCGGTGTTAATGCTGTAAAAATCGGGATCGGTCCCGGTTCCATCTGCACAACACGCGTTGTCGCCGGTGTAGGTGTGCCGCAGATTACCGCCATTATGGAAGCAACCCGCGCCTGTCAGGAACGTGGTGTTTGCGCTATTGCTGACGGCGGAATCAAATTTTCAGGTGATGTGGTCAAGGCTCTCGTCGCCGGTGCCAATACCGTAATGATGGGTTCCATGTTCGCAGGAACCGATGAAAGCCCCGGTGAAAAAGTTCTTTATCAGGGTCGTTCTTACAAACTCTATCGCGGTATGGGGTCCATCGACGCAATGAAGAAAGGCAGCTCCGACCGTTATTTCCAGAACGATACCAATAAACTTGTTCCCGAAGGAATTGTCGGCCGTGTACCTTACAAAGGCCCCGTTTCCGACAGCATTTATCAGATGATCGGCGGACTCCGGTCCGGTATGGGTTACGTAGGTTGTGCCAATATCGCTGAAATGGGCGAAAAAGCACAATTTGTCCGTATGTCCGCTGCCGGTTTCAAGGAAAGTCACGTTCATGATGTTATCATCACCAAGGAAGCACCCAACTACCGGGTTGATTCTTACTAATCAGGAGTCCTAATGCAGCACGATAATAAAGTAATTATTCTGGATTTCGGGTCTCAGTTCACTCAGCTGATTGCCCGTAGAATCCGTGAAGCGGGTGTCTATTCCGAAATTCACCCCTGTAATGTTGATCCGCAGAAGATCAAGGATCTCAGACCCGGTGCGTTGATTCTCTCCGGCGGTCCTTCTTCTGTTCTGGGAGAAGATTCTCCGCAGCTCGATAATTCCCTGCTTGAGCTTGGAGTTCCCGTGCTCGGAATCTGCTACGGCATGCAGCTCATGACCAATGATCTCGGCGGTCGCGTTGTTTCTTCCGAAAATCGTGAATATGGCCGTGCGGAATTCAAAGGTTCTGCCGACTGCGTTCTCTTTGACGGAATTGAAGACGTGGAAAAACTCACCGTATGGATGAGCCACGGCGACCGTGTGGAGGCCATTCCCGAAGGATTCAGGGTCTGCGGTACTACTGAGACCATTCCCTACGCAGCGATGGCTAACGATGATAAGAAAATGTACGCTCTTCAGTTTCACCCCGAAGTGGCCCATACTGAGAGCGGAACTACCATTATTAACAACTTTGTTTTCAAAGTGGCAGGCCTTAAGGCCGATTGGACCATGTCCTCCTTTGTAGACAATTGCATTAAAGAAATGCGGGAAAAAATCGGAGACAACAAGGTTGTTCTCGGTCTTTCCGGCGGTATTGATTCCACTGTAGTTGCTGTTCTGCTGCACAAGGCCATCGGCAAAAATCTGCACTGCATTTTTGTTGATAACGGCTTGCTGCGCATGCACGAGCGTGAAGAAGTTATCGGCTTTCTTGAAGAGCATTTCGAGCTTAACGTTAAATGCGTCGACTCCTCGAAGCTCTTCCTCGATAAGCTTAAAGGCGTTGAAGATCCTGAGAAGAAGCGTAAGCTCATCGGCTACACCTTCATCGATGTTTTTAACGAAGAAGCAACAGCACTCAAGGATGTAAAATTCCTTGCTCAGGGAACCCTGTATCCCGATGTAATCGAGTCCGAATCTTTTAAAGGCCCCTCCGCGGTAATCAAGTCCCACCACAATGTTGGCGGACTGCCTGAAGATATGGATCTCGATCTGGTCGAACCTCTGCGTGAACTTTTCAAAGATGAAGTCCGCAAGGTTGCCTATGAATTGGGTCTGCCTGAATTCATCATCTGGCGTCAGCCTTTTCCCGGTCCGGGTCTTGCGATTCGTGTTCTGGGTGATATTACCGAAGAGCGTCTTGAAATCCTGCGTCAGGCTGACAAGATCGTACAGAACGAAATGCATGCATCCGGCTGGTACCGTAAGGTCTGGCAGGGATTTGCCGTTCTGCTGCCGCTCAAGACTGTCGGCGTTATGGGGGATGACCGCACTTACGAACATGTCATCGCATTGCGCATCGTAGACAGCATTGATGCTATGACCGCTGACTGGTCCCGCCTCCCCAACGATATCCTTGCCCGTATGTCCAATCGGATCATTAACGAGGTTAAGGGGGTTAACCGTGTAGTTCTGGATATCTCTTCCAAGCCGCCGGCAACCATCGAATGGGAATAGTTTTTCCCATTAATAAATAAAATTAAAGCCTCCGATTTTATGTCGGAGGCTTTTTTTATGAAATTGTCCCGTCCTGAAATAGGTTTACACCCAAAGGACCTATTTTATGAAAAAGGAAGAAAGTCAAAGAGTAAGGCGAAGTCAGCGCGATTACACAATGGGCTTTAAATTAGCGGTTGTTGCGATGGTAGAAGAAGGCGAAATGACCTACAAGCAAGCCCAAAAGACATACGGGATTCAAGGCCGCAGCACTGTTTTAGTCTGGCTGAGAAAGCACGGAACCCTTGACTGGAGCAAACCTATGGTACATCTGAAAAGAATGCCAAAATCTAAAGAGACTCCAGCACAAAAGATCAAGCGTCTTGAAAAAGAGCTTCAGGAAGAGAAGATCAAAACTATGCTTCTCAACGAAATGATTGATATTTCTGACAGAGAACTGGGTACTTCCATAAGAAAAAAACTTACCCCCGAGCTGCACGAGGTCTTCAGGAAACAAAGCAAATAAGTTTATCTGCTTGCTGTAGACAGCTCGGGGTGAGTCGGCAATCGATATATCAGGCTGAAAAACGCCATAAGGTACGGGAAAAACAGTTCCAAGAAGTAAAGAAACTTGTTTTGAGTCTGCGGGCCAGAATGCCTCGGCTGGGAACGCGTAAGCTTTATTTTTTATTGCGTGAGAAATTTGTAGCTCGTGGAATCAAGCTTGGACGGGATGCCTTTTTCGCATTATTGCGCAGAGAGCATTTACTGATAAAAACAAGAAAAAATTACACAAAAACTACAAATTCAAAGCATTGGCTCAAAAAACATCCTAATTTATTGAAGGAGTTTAAGCCTCAGTATTCAGAAGAAGTCTTTGTTAGTGATATAACTTACGTAAAAACGTTAAATAAAACATACTATCTATCACTAATTACAGACTCTTTTAGCAGAAAAATTGTAGGTCACAATTTGAGTTCTGATCTTAGTGCCGAAGGGACCGCTAAAGCTTTAGATATGGCTATCAAAAACCGAAAAACGCGAAACAAAACAATCCACCATTCAGATCGTGGATTGCAGTACGCATCGTCCATTTATCAAAACAAGCTCAAGAAAGCCGAAATGGTCCCATCTATGACAGATGGGTATGATTGTTACCAAAATGCGTTAGCTGAACGTATAAATGGAATTTTAAAACAAGAATTTTTGGTGTTTAAATGCACTAGTTTTGATGAGTTAAATTCACTCGTAAAAGAGTCTATTGAAATATATAATTCTGAACGTCCTCATCTTAGTTTGAAAATGAAAACACCGAACCAAATACATAAACAGGGCTGTGGGGGTACCCCCACAGCCCTGTAGTAAACCAATTAACCGTCAATCTATTTTAGGACGGCTCAAATTAAGCCACTGAAGCTAAAAATACCGGCGCGGTTCGATGCAAAATATAAATTAAGAAAGAATTTATGTTATTTCTCTGCTTTTGAGTTGTATGAATTTTTCGGCATTAATTAGTAAATAGTTGAAAGAGTGCCTGTTCTGCCGAATTTCTGTGCCGATAAGACGTAGATAAAGTTTTAGAAATCGGTTACAAGACGTCAGCAATTTTTGAAAAACTGCTGTGTATTCCATGCTGGAACCGGATTTCGGTTCAGTCTAATTGGTGTGTTTATTTTGTCGCAATAAAGAAGGAATTAATATGTTCGGTATCGGTTCTACAGAACTTATCGTAATTTTGGTTGTAGCTTTGATCCTCATTGGACCCCAGAAGCTCCCGGAACTTATCAAAAATCTTGGTAAAGGTCTTTCTGAAGTAAAGAAAATGTCCAATGATGTGAAGTCCACTCTTGACGCTGAGATTTCCGCTGCTGACGAAGAACGCAAGCAGAAGGAAGATCTTGCACGCGAAGCTGCACGCAAAAAGGCTGAAGAAGAAGCCATGGAAAAAGCACGGCAGGCTGAAGCTGAAAAGCAGCAGGACGTAGAGGAAAAACAGCCGACAGCGGATGAAACCGAAGAAGTTGCTGAAGCACCTAAGACCGAGAGCGAGAAAGCATGAGTTCAGCGAAGAAAGATTCGCGTGAAGTAGGGCAGGACAACTCTGAAGAAAAGAAAGCTGAAGAGTCTGTTTCAGAATCCCTGAATCCTGAACAGGAAACAGGCGAAGATTCTGAGTCCGAAGCCGCATTACCAGTTGAAAAGAGTGCAGGCGGTGTTGACCTGCATGAAGAAGCGGCTGATGCGGAAGGTGAAGACGAAGAGGAGCTTGATGAAGAAGAAGCTCCTATGACTTTTCTTGAGCATCTGGAGGAGCTGCGCCGCCGTTTTGTCAGGATCATGATCGCTTGCGGTATAGGCTTCTTGGCTTGCTATTCTTTTGCCAAGCCGCTTTTCTCTTTGCTTATGGCTCCGCTTGTTGCGGTTTTGCCTCCCGATTCTACTTTGATCTTTACCTCCCTGCCGGAAGGTTTTGTTACTTATCTGAAAGTAGCTGGTGTAGCCGGTGTTTTTGCTGTCTCTCCGTATATATTTACTCAGATCTGGGGCTTTATCGCTCCCGGACTTTATGAGCATGAGCGCAAGTGGATGATTCCCTTGGCATTTTTGTCCGCATTTTTCTTTGTGGGCGGTGCCTTGTTCGGGTATTATGTGGTATTCCCTTTCGGGTGTGAATTTTTCATGGGCTTTGCCGATGAATTCATCAAACCGATGCCTACTTTGCGTGAATATTTAGGATTTTCGCTTAAATTGCTTTTTGCTTTTGGGCTTATATTTGAGCTGCCCCTGTTTATTTTCTTTCTTGCCAGATTGGGAGTGGTCACAGCCGAGGGGCTGCGCAGCAAACGGAAATACGCCATTCTGGTTTGTTTTATCTGCTCCGCAATTTTGACCCCGCCGGATGTCATGACTCAGACTTTGATGGCCGGTCCGTTGATTTTATTGTATGAAATAGGTATCTGGGTCTCTTACTTTTTCGGTAAGCGCGGTGGCATAAATTTGAAAAAAGCTGAATCTGAAAATGGTGGACCCGATGATTCCGGTCCTGATGGTTCCGGTCCCGGCGGTGGTTCTTCTGATGAACCTGCTGCTGAGGAGCAGCCGGAAGCAGAACAGTCCGAGTCAGAAAAAGACGGCGCTGACAACAAAAAGAATTCTAAGACTGAAAAAAAGTCCAAGCCTGAGGACTCCGGCTACGACGAAGATTTGATTGAAATGTAATGGCCGAAAATACGGCTGATTTATAAGAGAGGTTGGTTTTGTCTCAGAGATCCGCATCAATTACCCGTAGCACCAAGGAAACTGATATCGCCTTGAAACTGGATATCGATGGTGAGGGCCTTACCTCTATCGATACCGGAGTAGGGTTTGCCGATCACATGCTTACCCTGATGAGTTTCTGGGCCGGCTTTGATCTGGACCTTAAATGCAAAGGCGACCTTGAAATTGATTCGCACCATACGCTTGAAGATATCGCTCTCGTGCTAGGACAGGCCCTGTCCGAAAGCATGGGGGATAAAAAAGGTATAAACCGTATCGGCTTTGCTAAAGTGCCGATGGATGAAGCTCTGGTGGAGGTTGTAATTGACCTTTCAGGGCGGGCCTATCTTGTGTATGATGATGACATCCTGCCCCCGATTATTGCCGGGGATGAACGGGATGTCTGGCGTGAATTTTTCAAGTCACTGGCTTTCAAGGCCGGTATGAACCTGCACATCAAGTTTGAATACGGACGTAACGGACACCACCTTCTCGAAGGGGCGTTCAAAGCTCTTGGCCTTGCCTTCCGCAATGCTCTTTCCGTTGAACGACAGGGTGTTTCCAGTACTAAAGGGAGTCTCGACTGATGAAACGGCTTTTCCCTCTCCTAATTCTTTGTGTTTTTGCCCTTACCACCTTTAGCGGGTGCGTAAGTAAGAGCGAGATTATTAAACTGCCGCGTCCTTCCGGTAAGATCGCCGTCGCAGGATTCACCAACCCGGTCTTTAACTGGGAGTTACTTGCAGGATATCTGCCGCAGGAAGGAAGACCTATCAAGAAGGATATCCTCCAGAAACTGGACGATAAAATGGTTCAGGTGCTTAGCAAGCACGGCGTTACCGCTTTTGCGCGTCCCGCGATTACCCGTCAGTGTCAGGAAATTGAAGTTTTTGAAAATCTCGGAGGTCGTCGCGAGGCCGCTTTTGCTTATTGGGTTAAGGTCGGCAAGTGTATGAGTGCCGATTATATTTTGGTTCCGCAGATTCTTTTCTGGCAGGACCTTCGCGGCATGCAGAAGGCTGATTTCAATATCCAGCCCGCATCTGTAATTATTGATCTGTATCTTATTGATGTTAACAACAGGCGTATTGTTAGAAGATTCCATTTTGATGAAACTCAGCAGACTCTTATGGAGAACGTGCTGGAAGCCGATACCTTCTTTAAACGTGGCGGCAAATGGGTTACCGCAATGGATCTTTCTGACGAGGCCCTTGAGACCGGACTTATGGAGCTTGGTTTATGATAGTTTTTCCCGCCGTGGACATTAAAGATGGCGTTTGTGTGCGTCTTTCTCAGGGACAGGCAGATGCCGTCACCGTATTTTCCAGTGATCCTGTTGCTCAGGCAAAGTACTGGGAAAATCAGGGCGCAAGGTATTTACACGTAGTTGACCTTGACGGTGCTTTTAGCGGAATGCCTACAAATTTTAATCTCATTAAGGATATTTGTAGTCAGCTCAGCATTCCGGTGCAGCTTGGCGGTGGAATCCGCGATATTGAAACAGCGATCAAATATTTTGAAGCGGGAGTACGACGTCTCATCATCGGCACTATGGCCCTTGAAGATGAGGAAACTTTTGCTAAGCTCTGTGCGCAGTTTCCCGGACAGGTAGGTGTTTCACTTGATGCGGTTAACGGTCAATTGAAGTCCCGCGGATGGGTGGAGGATGCAGGAATCTCTGTGTTCGATATCTTGCCGCGAGTAGAAGCTGCCGGTGCCGCCTTCATCATCTATACCGACATCAGCCGCGACGGAATGCAGACCGGTGTAAACGTAATGGCCCTTTCTGAGCTCTGCTCAAAGACCAAGCTTCCTGTTATCGCAGCAGGCGGAGTAGCGACTCTTGAGGATGTAATTAATCTTCATCCTTTGGTCTCTAAAGGTCTTGAGGGCGCTGTTTCTGGTCAGGCTATCTACACCGGAACGCTCAATTTTGCAGAAGCCATTGAATGGATTGAAAATAATTAATTGATGGGCTTTGTGTTTTTGCTTGAACTATTTTAACTCCGGCGGGTGGAAGATTTTCAGCTTCCCTGTCAGAGACACTAATCATAGGAGACAGTTCAATGAAAAAAGTAGAAGTTAAAGGTATGAGCTGCATGCACTGCGTAAATTCCGTTGAGAAGGCTCTGAGCTCTGTTGAAGGCGTTACTGATGTCAAGGTCAGCCTTGACGATGCATGCGCTACCTATGAAGAAACTACCCCGGTTGATGATGCCAAGATTAAGGAAATCATAACCAAAATTGGTTTTGAGGCCGGCGAAGTTAAGTAATTATTAGTTGTAATAGAATTATGCAGAAAGCCCCGTACTTTTAAGTGCGGGGCTTTTTTCTTAAAAGTCATCTGGCAATTCATAATCTTTTTTCTCCGGTACATAACAATAAACACAGCGATTTTTCTGAACAAAAAGGCGGGCCAGGATCATTCCGGCCACAAAACCGCCGACATGAGCGGCCCATGCTACCTTTTGCGTTCCTGCACCAAAATGGTCTGCTACACCTGTAAAAATCTGGAGAATGAACCAGAGTCCTAAAAAAAGTGAGGCTGGAATCTTAAAGAAAAAGGGGATGATGATAACCGGGAAGAGTGTCAGCACCTGACCGTGCGGATAAAGAAGCATATATGCTCCCATAATTCCGGCTACAGCTCCGGAGGCGCCTATTACAGGAGCACTGGCTGACGGATTGATAGCCATCTGTATACCTATCGCGATGAGGCCGCAGACCAGATAGAACACGATAAATCTTCCGTGCCCCATGGCATCCTCGATATTATCCGCGAAAATCCAGAGCATCCACATATTTAAGATAATATGCAGCCAGCCGCTGTGCAGAAACATGTAGGAGAAAAACGGCAGGATCAGAGCGTCTGGGTAGCCTGAAGCCACTGCCCATTCCGGATGGAAAAATCTGGCCGGGACTACTCCAAGCAAATGAAAAAGCGCAAGCCGTCCCTGGGGAGTAAGTAGTTGCTCGAAGATGAAAACCGCGATGTTTAAAATTATTATCCCTCGCAAAACATAGGGTGTTGTCAAGCAGGGAACATTATCACGGATGGGGATCATGGCGCGGCCTCTGTTTCTGTAGGTGGAAGATATTCAGGTATATAATTAATACTAGCAGAAAATGCGGGGGATCTCCATGGCGGCTGCTCCGAAAAAAACGACCCCCGCTGCAAGAGCAACGGGGGCGTGACGAGATTGAGTTGGTAGGTAAACTTAGGAAACTCACTCCCAAAACCTAATGCCGAAAGCGGGGATGGACCTTTCGTAGAATTCTCTTATGTAAAATGGATTTGCATCCTAACATTTAATATGTGTTCATTCTTCCGACTACGGTCCTGACCACTCGCTTCAGGTCTCACTTATAAAATAACACCTGGGGCGGGTAAGTCAATACTTACTTACTATAAAAACCTAGTTTTCATCGCGGGTGAATTGTTTCTGAAGGTAGTCCTCGAATGCATTTTCCCTGCTCTTGCGCAATGTAGCCAGAACATCGAGAACACGTACTGTTTCTGATTCAAGCTTAGACATATCTCCGTCATTTTCAATAACGGCTGTGCAGCAGTCCAGCTTGGATTTCTCGTCCCATTGCCACGAATCAAAGACAGCCAGAATCTCGGGGCTGATTCCGCGT
The DNA here is from genome assembly GCF_963676065.1 of Maridesulfovibrio sp. Lineage (NCBI taxonomy): Bacteria > Pseudomonadati > Thermodesulfobacteriota > Desulfovibrionia > Desulfovibrionales > Desulfovibrionaceae > Maridesulfovibrio > Maridesulfovibrio sp. Next base: position 2,637,965 of record NZ_OY780933.1, read on the forward strand.
TTTTCACGTAATTGACCGGTTCTCTTCTCTTCAGGACAACGCACTCCAATTACAGCATCTACCTGTTTTTGAGTGTGCCATCCGGCTTCAAGCAGTAGAGGGACTTCCGCTATGGCCAGAGGCTCGTCGCAATGTAGTTTGAAGAATTCCTGTACATCATGCTGCACTATGGGATGAATGATGTTCATGACTTCGCGCCGCAGGTCTTGGTTTTCACGCATGGCGGTAAAAAGAGATTTTTTATCGATGTCTCCTGTTTCAGGATCTATAAATTTGTTGCCGAATCTCTGACGGATCATTTCCCATCCTGTGCCTTCTTTTTCATACGAGCGGGCTACGGATATATCAGCGCTGAAGGTGGGAATCCCCATTTTTGCCATGATTTTGAGTACCGCAGATTTTCCGCCGCAGGGCATGCCTATCAGTCCGACCCTTTGTACAGACTTATTAAGCTCCTTGAGCATGGAAATAAAATCTGCCGGCGGGGTTTGGGAGAAGCTGAGTTCTTCACCTGATTTGGGATGCGTGAAGGCTAATGAGTAAGCGTGCAGCATTTGTCGCTTTGCCAGCTTTGCGAGTCTGGGCTGCTCCTGTTCCCAGACGGCGTGCTGCTGGGAACCGTAAACCTGATCGCCTACAAGAGGGTGTCCGATGTGAGCCATATGGACTCTTATCTGATGGGTGCGTCCGGTAAAAATCTTTACTTTGACGAGGCTTGCACGCTTTGAAGGATCGCTCCAGAGAGTTTCATAAGCAGAGCGTGCGTGGCGTCCTCCCTTGAGAACGACGGCCATCTTGGTCTTATGCACCGGATGTCTTCCCATGGGTACATCAATTTCACCGAAACCGCGTTCCGGAACGCCGTGCACAATTGCCAGATATTCTTTGTTCACCTCGCGGTCTGCAAATGCCGCGGACATCGTCAGACGATTATGCTCATTAAGTGCTACCGCAATGAGGCCGGAGGTGTATTTATCCAGCCTGTGTACAATTCCCGGTCGCCATTCATCCATGTTGCGAATTTCCGGAAAGTGATGGATGAGGCGGTGAACCAGTGTGCCGGTAAGGCAGCTCGGGGCAGGATGGGTGGTCAGTCCGTCCGGTTTATTGACAATTGCGATCTCTCCATCATTAAATATGATTTCCAGCGGCAGGGCTTCGGGAAGCAGAGAAGTTAATTCAGCTTCCCCTTTGAGAGTAAGCTCTTCATTCCCCATGAGTTTGCGGTTCGGTTTTTTGCACACTTCACCGTTGATTTCCGCAAAACCAGCCTTGATCCAATCCTTAATCTTACCGCGAGAAATACCTTCCTCTTCCAGCAAGGCGCCCCAGAATTTGTCCAAGCGGTTGTTGCGATCTGAAAATCCAGCTGATTTTGTCCAAAAAAGCTGGTTCTCATTTTCTTGAAAATCTTCGTTATTAGACATGTAATTTATTCCGTATTGAGTTATATTTGGTTTCAGTCATTGGAGCAGCTTTTTAATTTCCAGTAATATCTAACGGATATGTTTTAACTGGTAAATAATTGTTTTTTTGTCTTGACTGTCAAAGCTGTGTCTTATAGAAACACGAAGTTTTGACTTTTCTGGTTTTATAACAAATAACATGGGATCAAGGAGGCACCGTGGCGGTACATGTGGTAGACCATCCTTTGGTAAGACACAAGCTCGGCATTCTCCGTGAAAACGGCATCAGCACCAGTCGTTTTCGCGCTCTGGCTCAGGAAATTTCCAGGCTGCTCACTTATGAAGCAACCAAAGACCTCGCAACCGAACCTAAAACCATTGAAGGTTGGGCCGGTGCTGTTGAGGTTGAGGAAATCAAGGGTAAAAAAATAACCGTAGTTCCTATTCTCAGGGCCGGCCTCGGTATGATGGACGGTGTTCTGGACATGGTTCCGGGAGCCCGGGTCAGCGTTGTCGGCTTTTACCGTAACGAAGAAACTTTGCAGCCTGTCGAGTATTACGTCAAGCTTGCAAGTAATATTGATGAACGCATTGCGTTGATTCTTGACCCCATGCTCGCTACCGGCGGAACCCTTTTGGCTACTATCGAACTTCTCAAGAAGGCCGGTTGTACTAATATTAAAGGTTTGTTCCTCGTTGCAGCCCCTGAAGGGATTGAGAAAATCGTCAATGAACACCCTGATGTGGACATCTACACAGCGGCTATCGACGAAAAACTTAATGATGTTGGATATATTCTTCCCGGTCTCGGAGACGCGGGCGATAAAATATTCGGCACCAAGTAAATGTTTTTAAAGGCACCAGAAACGGTGCCTTTTTTTTGGAAAAATTTTACGGAGATTTTTAATGAGCATATCCAGTACTGACTACAACTTCAGGGCAAAAGATTTTATCCTCGGAGCCCAGATGCTTTTCGTCGCATTTGGCGCACTTGTTCTTGTCCCACTTCTTACCGGTCTTGATCCTAACGTGGCTCTTTTCACCGCCGGTGCCGGTACACTCTTATTCCAGGTTATTACCAAGGGTAAAATTCCTGTATTCTTAGCGTCTTCTTTCGCATTCATTGCCCCCATTATCTACGGAGTGCAGACCTGGGGCATCCCGTCTACACTTTGCGGGCTTGCGGCGGCAGGTCTTTTTTATGTTTTCCTGAGTTTTCTTATCCGCTGGCGCGGCAGTGATGTTCTGAGAAAGGTTCTGCCCCCGGTTGTAACCGGTCCGGTTATCATGGTTATCGGTCTCATTCTTGCCCCGGTAGCGGTGTTCATGGCTGTGGGTAAAACCGGTGACGGTTCTGCTGTTTTGGTACCCGAGAAAACCGCGCTGATTATTTCCATGGTCTCTCTTGCGGTAACTGTGGCGGTTTCGCTGCTTGGTAAGGGCTGGCTCAAGCTTATTCCCATTATCTGTGGTATTGCTGCCGGTTACACCGTTTCCCTGTTTCTCGGACTGGTTCATTTTGAAGCAGTTGCGGCCGCACCGTGGATTTCGGTACCTAATTTCACTTTTCCCGAATGGAATCTTGAAGCGATTATGTTCATTGTCCCGGTAGCCATCGCTCCGGCAATTGAACATTTCGGCGACGTTCTTGCTATCAGCTCCGTTGCGAATAAGGATTACGTAAAGGATCCCGGTATTCAGAATACCATGCTTGGTGACGGTCTGGCCACTTCGCTTGCTGCTTTTCTCGGTGGACCTCCGAATACCACTTACTCTGAAGTTACCGGCGCAGTTGCTCTGATCAAGGTTTTCAACCCGGCCATTATGACTTGGGCTGCGATTGTTGCCATGGCTCTTGCTTTCTGCGGTAAAGTAGGAGCATTTCTTGCCACAATCCCGGTCCCGGTAATGGGCGGCATCATGGTTCTGCTTTTCGGTGCCATTATGGTAGTGGGTATGAATACCCTCGTTCGTGCAGGTGAAGATCTTATGGAAGCACGTAACCTCGCTATCGTAGCTCTGATTGTAATTTTCGGTGTCGGCGGTATGTCGCTGCCCACTCCGTTCGGTGATGAGTTCAGGCTTGGCGGAATCGGCCTTGCCGGTGTACTTGGTGTCTTTCTGAACCTTGTGCTGCCTCAGCCGAAAAAAGAAGAATAGCAATAAACCGGAACTTTCCGGTATTGTATATGTAGACTTGTGAGAGACTTGTCCGGAGGCCCGTCGGGGGTGTCCGGGCATTTCTCTTTTTTTACTTGCTGGGCCAAGGTCTGCTCTGTAGTTTGTATGGGTGACGTAGTTTCATAGTTGCTATACTATGGCAGTTAAAAAAATATTTGCGGAGAATGGAATGGACGCGGGACTTAAATTTCCTGAACTGAATGTTCAGACGGCAGGGCGTAAAGTTGCCGTAGCGGTCAGCGGCGGGGCGGATAGTCTGCTATCGCTTGTGCTGCTAAAAGAAAGCGGGGCGGATATCGCGGCGGTCCACGGTTGTTTTCTTGGAATGGAAAAAGCCGAAGCAGCTGTCGCCGGACTGGAAAAAAGATGCTCTGAGCTTAATGTTCCGCTGCATGTTTTTGACCTTACTGCTGAGTTCGATCGCTTGGTGGTGGAGCCATTTGTACAGGAATATCTTAAGGGCAACACCCCAAATCCCTGCGCTCTCTGCAATCCTGAAATCAAGTTCGGTGTGCTTTACAGCGCCATGCGCGAACTGGGATCGGAATTACTCGGAACCGGCCATTACGTGCGCATTGCCGAAGACTCGCGGTATGGAAAGGTTCTGGCCAGAGGCGCCGATCAAGGTAAAGATCAAAGCTATTTTCTTTCTCTCGTTCCCCGTGAATCCTTATTGAACGCAGTTTTTCCCCTTGGTGGCCACAGCAAGGATCAGACCTATGCCGAGCTGGAAAAAAGGGGCGTGGAAATTCCTTTACCTTCGGAAAGTCAGGAGATTTGTTTTGTTCCTGATGATGATTACCGCCAGTTTCTGGTTGACCGTAATGTTAAGCTGCCTGGTCCCGGTGAGGCTGTGCTGACAAATGGGAGTAAGGTCGGTCTTCACAAGGGCCTGTGGCGTTATACCCAGGGACAGCGGCGCGGGCTCGGTATTGCGTGGAAGGCCCCGTTGTATGTTTTAGATAAGGATATGAAAGGCAATCGGCTTATCGTCGGTCCTCGCGAGGAGCTTGAGTCCGAGGGTTGCGTTGCCGACAGTTTTAATTTTCTCGTCGATTTCGGGGACTGGCCGGAAACGGTTTTTATCCAGACCCGCTATCGGCAGCGGTCAAAGCCGGCTAAGGCCGTTCTGGACGGCAGCCGAATGAAATTTGATTTTATCGAGACGCATTCTCGGCCCACCCCGGGGCAAATTGTGGCTGTATACACAGAAGAGGGAGCCGTGCTAGGCGGTGGGATTATCCGGGAGTAATCACGTAAATTGTGAATTTTGTATTCACTTATGAAATAAAAGTTTAATAACGAACTTATTGCTCGGTTTCGGTTTTAGCTAAAGGCTGGGTGAGTGTTCAGTATATTTTCAAGTGATTTCAGACCGGTTGAGACCATGATTTTCATAAAGTTTGATACCAATATATAAAAAAAAGTAATTCACGGGTTGACCTTTGCAAAACAGGGGAGTATTTCTCTTTTTCAGAAAGCGGCTGTATCTGTGTTCGCTTTTGAATATTAAAATCCGAATGGATTTAGTTTAACCCAAAAAAATAATACGATTCTACTGGAAATTTCTTCAGAATCAGTTTAAGAAGTTTTTCATGGCAAAGGAAAAGAAATTACCGAAGCACAAGGGCGTATACATTCTGCCCAACCTTCTCACCGTGTCGAGTCTGTTTTGCGGATTCCTCGCGATGAATTGGGTTGTGGAAGGTGCATACGAGATGAGTGCTATAGCCATTCTGGTGAGCTGTCTTTTTGACGGGCTCGACGGAAAAGTGGCTCGGTTGACCGGAACCAGCAGTGAATTCGGCGTTCAGCTCGATTCCTTGGCTGATATGGTCGCCTTCGGTGTTACTCCTGCGTTCATGATTTATCACTGGCAACTGCACCAGTTTGGAAGATTGGGCATGCTGGCGGCTTTTCTGTTAATGGCCTGCGGCTCGCTCAGGCTTGCCCGTTTCAATGTGCAGGCAGGAACCACCTCTAAAGCTCATTTCATCGGTCTGCCCATCCCTGCGGCAGGTTGTACTCTTTCCAGCTTGATCCTGTTTGCCCCTTACCTCCCTGAAAGTATTGCACATAGTGTACTCCCCGTGTTCACTCTGGTGCTTGTATATTGCCTCGCATTTCTGATGGTGAGTACTGTTCGTTACAATTCTTTTAAAGAAATGGGAATGTTCAAAGCTCATCCTTTCAGTTCCATGGTTACTGTTATTGCGCTTTTTACCATGGTTGCCTCTCAGCCCAAATTTTTGGGTTTCGTGATTTTTGCCGGATACATTATTTCCGGTCCTATTTATACCATTTTCATTCTATCCCGCAGAAGCAATAAGCTACTAGGAAAGTCCTCCAAAGAATTGTCTTAAGCTTTTTCAGGTAGTTACTTAACTACATCACGAATAGGCTTATAAGGTACCACAATTTTTTAGGGGACGGTAAATTCTACGCTAGCTTGAACTGTTTCACTGTTGTATTCCCCAAAATTGTTATAAACTGCAAACGTTTGGTCTTGCAGCTTTATTTAGGAGATAGAAAAATGTCTGATAAAGTTTATATTTTCGATACTACTTTGCGTGATGGCGAACAGTCACCCGGTGCAACCATGAACATGGGTGAAAAAATCACCATGGCAAGACAGTTGGATAAACTCGGCGTTGACATCATCGAAGCCGGATTTCCCGCTGCAAGTCAGGGTGACTTTGAAGCTGTGACTGAGATCGCTAAATCTGTGGGTGACATTCAGGTTGCAGGACTTTGCCGGGCCTTGATACCGGATATCGATCGTGCCTTTGAAGCAGTCAAACATGCCAAGAATCCACGTATCCATACCTTTGTAGCTACTTCCGATATCCATATGAAACACAAGTTCAATAAGGAACCGGAAGAGATTATTGAAATGGCCCGCAAGGCTGTGCGCCACGCTGTCTCGTTAACTCCTAATGTCGAATTTTCCGCTGAAGACGCATCCCGGTCCCGCTGGGATTTTCTCGCACAGGTTGTCGAAGTAGCTATCGCTGAAGGGGCGACCACCATCAACATTCCCGATACAGTCGGATACGCTCAGCCGGAAGAATTCGGTAACTTGATCAAATACTTGATTAAAGAAGTCCCCAATAGTGATAAAGCAATTTTCAGCGTACATTGCCATAATGACCTCGGACTGGCTTGCGCCAACACTCTGGCTGCCATTAAAGCCGGTGCGCGTCAGGCTGAAGTAACACTTTCCGGTATTGGAGAGCGTGCCGGTAACGCCGCCCTGGAAGAAGTGATCATGGCCCTGCATACTCGCAAGGATTATTATGATGTTGAAACTTCCGTCATAACTGAAGAGTTGTTTCCTTCATGTCGCCGTCTGGCAAACACCATCGGGCAGCCTATTTCGCCATACAAGGCAATCGTAGGGGCCAACGCATTTGCCCATGAGTCCGGCATCCATCAGGACGGCATGCTCAAGAACCGCCAGACTTACGAGATTATGACTCCGGAATCTATCGGCAAGAAAGGAACCTCTATTGTTATCGGTAAACATTCCGGCCGTAACGCACTGGGCTCAAAGCTCAGCGAAATGGGATATGAGTTGGATGAAGAGCAGATTGCACGGGTTTTTGCCGCTATAAAAACTCTGGCTGATAAAAAAGAAGAAATTTTTGATGAGGACGTTGAAGCTCTGGTTCTTGAAGAGGCTTACCGTATTCATGACTTGTTCCGGGTAAAAGAACTTTCCGTTTTTTCCGGGACAGCCGGTGTTTCCCCGCATGCAGCTATCGTACTGGAAGATTTCAGTAAGGATAGCGAGAATCCAATAAGAATGCAGGAAGTGGGTTTCGGCGATGGTCCTATCAACGCGGTCTTTTCAACCATTAATAAAATGGTCGGCAGAGAACCTAAATTGGAACTTTATTCCGTAAACGCAGTTACCGGCGGTACTGACGCGCAGGGTGCGGTTACGGTTCATATTACCGATAACGGTGTAAAATCAATTGGGCGCGGTTCTGACGAAGACATTATCGTCGCCAGTGCCAAAGCCTATGTTAACGCTATTAACAGGGTTGAACGCATGAAACAGGAGAAAAATAATGCCTAAAACTTTAGCTGAGAAAATTTTACAGGCTCATACCGAAGAAACTGTGAAAGAGCCGGGCCAGATTGTCCGCTGCAATGTTTCAATGGTACTGGCCAACGACATTACCGCCCCTCTCGCCATTAAATCTTTTAAGGCAATGGGCGCGGATCAGGTTTTTGATAAGGATAAAGTAGCCCTTGTCTGTGACCATTTTACCCCCAACAAGGACATTGATTCCGCTGAGCAGGTCAAGGTTGTACGTGATTTCGCTCATGAAAAAAATATCACCCACTATTATGAAGGTGGCGAAGTAGGCGTAGAGCACGCTCTTCTGCCGGAGCTTGGTTTGGTCGGTCCTTCCGATATCGTTATCGGAGCTGATTCGCATACCTGTACTTATGGCGGTCTTGGAGCATTCGCAACCGGAATGGGGTCCACAGATATCGCAGGCGGTATGGCACTGGGCGAAACATGGTTTAAAGTTCCTCCGACCATCAAAGTTGAAATCGACGGTACCCCCGGTAAATTTATCGGTGCTAAAGATTACATCCTTAATCTTATCGGCACCATCGGCGTTTCCGGAGCACTTTATAAGGCTCTCGAATTCAGTGGTTCCGTTGTAGATGATCTTTCTATTGAAGGCCGCATGACTATTGCCAATATGGCTATCGAAGCTGGCGGTAAAGTCGGTCTGTTCCCTGTCGATGCCAAGACCCTCGAATACTGCAAGGCCGCTGGACGTACCGGTGATGTAGAATTACGTGCCGATGAAGGCGCTAATTACGAGCGTGTAGTCAAGATTGATGTGACCGGCATGAAACCGCAGATTGCCTGCCCGCACCTCCCTGACAATGTTAAGCCTGTTGATGAAGTGAAAGATATGAAGATTCATCAGGCGGTCATCGGTTCCTGTACCAATGGACGTATAGAAGATCTGCGTATTGCAGCTTCCGTTCTCAAAGGCCATAAGGCTGATAAGAATGTGCGTCTCATCGTTCTGCCTGCCACCCCGAGTATCTGGAAACAGGCTCTGCGTGAAGGACTTATCGAAATTTTTATGGAATCCGGAGCCATCGTCGGTCCCGCAACCTGCGGTCCCTGTCTCGGCGGTCACATGGGAATCCTCGCCGGCGGTGAAAGAGCTATCGCCACCACTAACCGCAACTTCAAGGGACGTATGGGCAGCCTCCAAAGTGAGGTCTTCCTCTCCAGCCCCGCAGTTGCAGCAGCTTCCGCTATTACCGGTATTATTACTGATCCCGAAGCTCTTTAATTTTATGCGCTTACGCGCTTTTAATGAAAGATTTAGCCTTCGGCGGCTTAAGCCCTTTGAAAGGGGTTAGGAATCCCAAACTTATTTTGTAGGGTTTCGCCGACAGGTTCAAGAAGTTGTACGGAATTTATAATTTGAGTTTCTAGTGGGAAGCAATTCTTTCCAAGGAGAATTAACATATGTCTATTAAAGGTACTGCACACAGAGTCGGGGCGCATATTGATACTGACGCGATCATCCCGGCACGTTTTCTGGTAACTACCGATCCTGATGAGCTTGGCGCCAATTGCATGGAAGGTCTCGAAGCCGGTTGGATCAAGCGCGTTAAGAAAAATGATATCATGGTTGCGGATGTGAACTTCGGTTGCGGCTCTTCCCGTGAACACGCGCCTATTTCCATTCTTGGTGCCGGAATTCCTGTTGTTGTCGCGAAAAGTTTTGCCCGTATTTTCTATCGCAACGGTTTCAACATGGGCCTCATTCTTCTTGAAGTGGGCGATGATTTTGAGAAACTGGGCGATGGCGATCAGCTTGAAGTTGATGCTGAAAAGGGTGAAATCAAGAATCTCACCACCGGCGAAACCATTACCTGCGCTCCGGTTCCCCCGTTTATGAAGGGAATTCTCGACTGCGGCGGACTGGTTGAATACGTGAAAGCCCGTCTTTCCAAATAGTAAATATATTTATGTTTGTTAGGTCGTGCCTAGCACGGCCTAATCGTTCAAGCTGTCGAAGCCATATTAAATTGTTTGGAATTCTTAGACCTTTTCCAAAGGGTTTAAGGGTCCCGGCAGGGTCGCAAGGCATCTTAATTATAAGGCGCAATAGCGCGGTAAATGAATAGGAATTTTAAAATGAAAATATGCGTAATGCCCGGTGATGGTATCGGGCCTGAAATCATGGAACAAGGCATCAAGGTCTTGAATGTTATCGGCGAAAAATTCGGTCACAAATTCGAAATCACCGAAGCTTTGATCGGTGGTGCTGCCATCGATGCGACCGGTGTTCCGCTTCCTGATGAAACCGTTAAGGCATGTAAAGAGTCCGACGCAGTTCTGCTTGGTGCTGTAGGTGGACCCAAATGGGATACCATTGACCCTGCCATACGTCCTGAAAAGGGTCTGCTTGGTATTCGTAAAGAGCTTTCCCTTTTTGCCAACCTACGTCCTGCTGCATTATTTCCTCAGCTTAAGGATGCAAGTATCCTGCGTCCTGATATTGTTGCAAAGGGCATCGATATCATGGTCGTGCGTGAGTTGACCGGTGGTATTTACTTTGGTGAACCTCGCGGTACCAAGGAAGAAAACGGCGAGCGCATGGGTTACAACACCATGGTTTACTATGAGCATGAAGTAAAACGCATCGCCAAAGTGGCTTTTGAAGCAGCACAGAAGCGCAATAAAAAACTTTGTTCTGTTGATAAAGCTAACGTTTTGGACGTTTCCCGCGTTTGGCGTGAAATTGTGATCGAAGTATCCAAGGATTATCCTGATGTGGAACTCAGCCACATGTACGTCGATAACGCCGCTATGCAGCTTGTGCGTGATCCTTCCCAGTTCGATGTAATTGTGACCGGCAACCTTTTCGGCGACATCCTTTCCGATGAAGCTTCTGTTATCACCGGTTCTATCGGTATGCTTCCTTCCGCATCTCTGGGCGCATCCAATCCCGGTTTGTACGAGCCTATCCATGGTTCCGCTCCGGACATTGCTGGAGAAAACAAGGCCAACCCGCTGGCCACGATTCTTTCCATCGCTATGATGCTGCGCTATTCATTCAATATGACTGAAGAAGCAGATTGCATTGAAGCAGCTGTTGAAAAGCCTCTGTCCGATGGTCTGCGGACAGGCGATATCATGGATGAAGGTGGTAAACTGGTAAGCTGCACCGAAATGGGTGAAGCTGTACTTAAGAATTTGTAAAATGTTTCGGCGTGTAGGGAAGGGTGAATTCTTGTAAGAGTTTTCCCTTCCCTACACGCTATCTCCTTCAGAACATTTTAATTTGTTTAGTACATAGTTATTTAGGCTGTCTTCGATTCATAGACAGTTATATTTTTGAGCAGCTGACCTCTTGAGGTCGGGCTGCTTTATTATTTGGTTGCAGCTAAATATACAGATGACCAACTTTTATTGTATTCTTTTTACTATGATTAAATTTAAAACTAAACGGCTTGTTTTACGTGGCTGGCAACCAAGTGATTACGCTCCTTTTGCCCGTATTAATGCAGATCAAGAAGTGATGAAATACTTTCCAACACCGCTTTCTGAAGTAGAAAGTAATGCCAATGCTGAAATAATAAGTAGTTTGATTGATAAGCGAGGTTGGGGATTCTGGGCTGTCGAAATACCGGCTATTTCTTCGTTCATCGGTTTTGTAGGCTTGCATATTCCAGCTGTAAAACTGCCATTTTCGCCGTGTGTTGAGATTGGCTGGCGACTTGATAAAGAGTTTTGGGGACATGGTTATGCCACTGAGGCAGCTAATTTTGCCTTGGAATACGGATTCACTGAGCTTGACCTGAATGAGATTGTTTCCTTTACTGCCACGCAAAATAAAGCGTCACAAGCAGTAATGGAAAGAATCGGTATGAGTCGTGATAGTGAAACCTTTGAGCATCCGTCGATCCCTGTGGGTAATCCTTTACGCGAGCATTTTCTTTATCGATTAGAGAAGGCCGCATGGATCAAAATGCAGAGCTCATAATTATCCCAAAATATGTATTTAGGCTCGTTTTGCGCCAAGTGACTTTGGTTATATTTATTAATAAAATGATAATTAGCTGTATTTATTGTACTGATTTTTTTGGCCTCCTTTGTGCAATATTCAATGAAAAGAATAATTAATTTCAAATAAGGAGGCGATTATGCTTATCGCAGTAAGTGCTAATAATTCAAATGCAGATAGTCAGCTCGACCCTCGTTTCGGCAGGGCCGCCGGGTTTATGATTTTTAACTCTGAAACTAATGATTTTCATTACATTGATAACAACGGGAACAGCCAGTTGGCTCAGGGGGCCGGTATACAGACGGCTCAGTTGCTCGCGGAGATGGGTGTAGGCGCGGTTATTTCCGGTACTTTCGGACCTAAGGCAGAAGCTGCTTTGCAAAAGGGTGGAATTCAGATGATAACATCTTCAGGTACTGTGCGAGCGGCTGTAGAGGCATTTCTAGGTAAAGACTCTACCGCTACTGTCGATCCCGCAGCAGACACCCAGCAGTCTCAAATGGGAGAAGGACCTGGTACGAGTGGTGGGTGCCGACGTGCTGGCGGAGCCGGTCGTGGAATGGGCGGTGGCGGTCGCGGAATGGGCGGCGGCGGTCGCGGAACTGGCGGTGGCGGTCGTGGAATGGGCGGCGGTGGTCGCGGAACTGGCGGCGGCGGTCATGGAACGGGCGGCGGTGGTCGCGGAATGGGCGGCGGCGGTCGTGGAACGGGCGGCGGAGGTCGCGGAATGGGCGGCAATTCTTGAGCATTAATTAAGTGCAGCGAGAAATAGATAATGACTAAAATCGGCATGATTCGGTGTGAAAAGAATGAAAGCAAATGTCCTTTGACCAATTGCATCAAGTCTCTTGATCAGACCATACAGGGTTTTAACACATATGATGAATGCACGCTGACCGGTATATTCACTTGTCGTTGTCCCGGTGATAATTTCACGGATCTTGTTAAGATTTTAAAATCCAAGGGCGCTGAAACTGTACATGTTGTTACTTGTTCTTTTTCTAAAAAAGAAAAAGACGGGTGGATATTCGGTAATGGGTTTTGCGAAAAGATTGATGATTTGGCAGAGAAAGCAGCATCGGAAGCAGGCATACCGGTGACTAAAGGAACTGCCCATTTGCCTAAGGGGTACGTCCCGGACGTATTTAAGTAGTTTCGTACCCAGTAAACAGAAAATCCCCGTACGGTAGTAACCGCACGGGGATTTTAAATTGTATAGCTGAAGCGGTTTAAATAAGACCGCTTTTTTTGAGCTGAGCTTCCAGCTTTGCCTTGTTGTCATCCATGAGCGGGACAAGTGGCAGCCTGAAGGATGTCTCGAATTTACCCATCATGCCCATTGCTGTTTTTACCGGGATGGGGTTGGTCTCAAGAAACATAGCTCTGTTCAGAGGTTGCATTTTAAAATGCAGTTCCTGAGCTTTTTTCATGTCGCCGGCCTTGAAAGCCGCGCACAGATCAGCCATCATGGCTGGTACAATATTGGACACAACGGAAATAACTCCATGTCCGCCCAGAGAGAGCAGGGGGAGTACTGTGAAGTCGTCACCGGAAAGTACGGTAAATCCTTCAGGGCACTGCTCAATCAAATCAGAAACCTGACCGAGATTTGCCGTGGCTTCTTTGACTCCGATTACATCAGGTACTTCATTGGCAATCATGGCAATGGTTTCAGGCAGGGCGTTGAGACCTGTTCTGCCTGGTACATTGTAGAGGATGTACGGCATTGAAGCATCTTCGGAAAGGGCTTTAAAGTGCGCCAGCAAGCCTGCCGGAGTGGGTTTATTGTAGTAAGGTGTGATTTGGAGTGTGGCGTCCGCACCTGCCTGTTTAGCAAGCTTTGTCAGGTTTACGGCTTCTTTAGTGTTGTTTGAACCCGCACCGGCAATGACAGGGACACGTCCCTTGGCTTGCTCGACACAGATTCTAATAACCTTCCCTTGTTCTTCATGGGTCATTGTTGCCGCTTCGCCGGTTGTTCCGCAGGGGACAAGTCCGTCGATTCCTTCTTCAATCTGCCACTCGATCAGTTCGCGGTAAGCATCCTGATCAATCTCTCCGTCTTTGAACGGAGTGACCAGAGCAGTGAATGCTCCTTGAAAAATCATCGTTTAAGCCTCCAAATTTAATTTACTTATGGTCCGAAATGCCATCAAGCAGCTTCACGGTGTCAGGGTCCTCGTGGAGTTTTTCCGTCAAGGTCTGCAGGAACCATTTTACGTTTTGACCGGATGACCATTTAAAATTATCTGATCGCACGGGCCATTCGTAAATGTCTATCCTGTTAACCGCTTTTCCTGTCGGGTAGCTGCGTACCCACAAAGTCTTATCCTTAAAGTTAAGACTTCCGGACATTCCCGGTCCGTCACCGCTCCCGAGAAGAATATCCGGGGGAGCCTCGCCAATGACCGGGTTGGCGAGAAATTTTTTCTCCCTGAAGTAGCCCCATGAACTCATGGCGATAACGAGATCTGCCTTTTCTCTTTGTTCATTGATCAGTTTGGCGCATTTATCAATGAGGTCCGGAGAAAGTTCGTAGGAACCTTTTTCAAGGAAAGGAAGAACAATTATCGCCACCTTCTTGCCATTGCTAAGAGGCTTGGTAATAACCTGTGCTTCCGAGTTGCTGATCCAGTTTTTCGGAATCCCAGTGGGGGTATTTTGTAGAAAACTGAATTCAGCAGGGCTAAGAATTCCTAAATCATAATTGTCGATTTGGAAAGCTTGTGCCAGCGCATTTCGTTTTTTATTGGAAACTTTATCGCCTGAAGTCGGCAAAAATTCATAAGCACCGCCGATAATCAGGACGTCGTGTTTCTGTGCTGTCCTTAAATCCTGAAAATAACCGGCCCGCCGGGCCAGTCCGCCAATGGTCTTGTGTCCTCAGGTAGGGCAGGGGTTAACAGTCCCGAAGGTGTTGGCTGTATTTGCAATAGACAACAGTACATCCTTGCCAGCATAGGCCATGGAGGTTCCCATGCTGGCAAGGAAAATTAATGCAAAAATAAGAAATCGCATTAAGCGTTCAAATATTCTTTAAGCTCTTTACCTGGACGGAAAAAGGGCAGTTTTTTAGGGGTCACGTCTACTACGTCCCCTGTTTTAGGATTACGTCCGGTATACCCTTTGTATCCTTTCATCTTGAAACTACCGAATCCTCGAATTTCAACTCTGTCGCCGCGAACAAGCGCTTCTTTAATTGAATCGACAAATGCGTCAACAATTTCAGCAGATTCATCCACATGGAGACCTTTCTCTTCCGCAAGACTCTTAATCAGTTCGCTTTTGTTCATGTCCTCTCCCAAATCGTGTTGAGTGTGACAAGGCAGTGTTTAGCCATTACTAGTTCAAGCATGCCGAAAAGTTACCCTTTTCGTCAAGCATAATCAGTCCGCCAATGTCGGAAATTTTTTTATGACAGGTTTTTCACTCAGTTTGCCCATATTTTCCATTCTGATTTTTTGAATTTTAACCGCAATATTTAGAATATCACGGCTGGCTTCGGATTTAGGTGCAAACTTAATAAAAGGAATCTGTCGCCTTACAGCTTCTGTTACTGTCGGATCATAGCGTACATAGCCCATATTTTTCAACTTAATATTAAGAAATTTTTCGCAGGCCATATTCAGGCGATCAAAAGTTGAACGAGCCTCTTTTTCGTTTGAAGCCTGGTTTACTATTACGTTGAAATCACTAACATTATGCTGAGAGTGCAAAACTTTAATCAGAGCGTAGCTATCCGTTAGCGAGGTCGGTTCCGGGGTAATGACTACAATTCTCATCTGGGTCATTGACGCAAAAGACATCACCGTTCCGTTTATTCCGGCACCGAGATCAAGTACCAGATACTGATAACCGCCAACCAGTTTGGTTATTTTGCTGAAGAGTAATTCCTGCATATCGTCGTCCATTTCCACCAGCTCTGGTACGCCGGAGGCTGCGGGCAGTATATCGAATTTTTTGCCCTTTTCGATTGGAATTACAATGTCAGACGGCTTTGCTCCGCTGGTAAGAAGATCCTGCATATTCGTTTCCGGGGAAATACCGAGCAGAACGTCGAGGTTTGCCAGCCCGAGGTCGCAGTCCATAAGCAGCAGGCTGTTTCCGCCTGCGTTCAGGGCGTAGGAAAGATTAAGGGAAAGGTTGGTTTTTCCCACTCCGCCCTTACCGCTCATGATAGCAAGGCTTAGTGTTTTATTGGCATTGATCATGTTTTATCCTTTCCTTTAGTTTCCCGTGAATAAGAACTTTTTTTCATCGGCGTGAACAAGTGTTTCCTTGGTCACTGATTCAAAATCAATAATATCAGCTGTTTTGACTTGATCTTTGCCGGATTCTTTTGCTTCATAAAGAGCTTTGTCCGCTTTGTCGATCAATTGGTGCATTTCGATATCCACCATGCCTTTAAAGCAGGACACTCCGGCGGAGCATGTTACTGAAAATTTATCTTTGGAGCCTGGTACCTTAAAGTTCAGGTCACGAACTTTTCCGAGCAGCCTTTCCAGCAGTTGCTGGGATTTTACCAGTCCTACTCCTGCAAAAATGATGGCAAATTCTTCCCCGCCTATGCGGGCCACAAGATCATAACGGCGTGAGTTCCGGGCCAGTAGATCCGCAAAGTCGATCAGTACTTCGTCGCCTTTGAGATGCCCCCATTTATCATTGATCTGTTTGAAATTATCCAGATCCAGTATGGCAAGGCTGACCGGGGTTTTATTCCGTCGGGTTCGTTCGATCTCCTGATCAAGTGTTCGCTCGAAGACCCTGCGGTTTGACAGACCGGTCAGTGGATCGTGGTCGGTCTTGTAGGAAAGTTCCTGCAGCACAGTTTGGACATGAAAGAGGTGTGGCGTTGTGTTACTATCTAAAGGTATAGTCAGCCAATCATTCAAGCCGTGTTGTTTCGCAAGTATTTCCCACGCCTCCAGAGTCATGCCCGGGCAAAGACGCATTACGGCCAGCCCGTCCTGAGACTCCTCTGGGTGGCATACGTTATTCGTTGTGCAGAATTTGTCCCGCACTGAAATAAGTTCTTCCAGAAGGCTGGATTCATTTTCAGCGATGTACTCAGCGTTCATTTTCTCCGCCGTATGCATTAAGCATGTATTTTCTGATCAGACCGTCGAGCTCACCGTCAAGAACCGCTTCAACGTTGCCATCTTCGGCTCCGCAGCGATGGTCTTTAACCAGTCGGTAGGGTTGCAGAGTATATGTTCTGATCTGACTGCCGAATCCAATGGAATCTTTGGTGGCGTAATCAGCTCTTTTGCTTTCTTCCTGACGCTTAAGTTCCTGCTCGTAAAGGCGTGACTTAAGAACCTTCATGGCGGTTTCTTTGTTCTTCAGCTGAGATTTTTCATTCTGGCACTGAACAACGATATTTGTGGGCAGGTGGGTTATGCGCACCGCGGAGTTGGTCTTGTTGACATGCTGTCCACCGGGACCGCTGGCCCGGAAGACATCGATCCGCAAGTCTTCGTCTTTAACCTCAATTTCAATGTCTTGAGAAATTTCAGGATATACATCCACAGAGGCAAATGAAGTATGTCTTCTGCCGGAAGCATCAAAAGGGGATATCCTTATCAGGCGGTGAATACCTGCTTCGCCCTTCAGAAATCCGTATGCGTAAAGCCCTTCAATGCGCAGAGTTACGCTTTTGATACCTGCTTCGTCATCTGGCTGGTAGTCGAGGTAGCTGGCTTTCCAGCCTCGTTTGTCTGTCCAGCGCAGATACATTCTCAGCAGCATTTCCGCCCAGTCCTGCGACTCGATTCCGCCTGCTCCGGGATGGATTTCCAGAATGGCAGTGCTTTTATCTTCAGGATTGGCAAGCAGAGCTGCCAGTTCGGTCTGTTCTACAAGGGCTGCGAGCTTTTCAATATTTTCGGAGAGGGCCTCAAGGATTTCCTGATCCTGCTCTTCCGAAGCCATCATCAGCCATTCTTCTACATCATTTTTACTGGATGAAAGGGCCGTGTACGATGACACTTTCTCTTCGAGCATTGATTTCTCACGCAGGACCGGGGTAAGTGCATCCGGCTTATCCCATGCTCCTGGTTTGCTCAGATCATGTTCTATTTCTTCAAGTCTTTCTTTGCTTTGTTCGTGGTCAAAGACGCCCCCAAAGGGATTCATATTTTCCGATACAGTCCAGTGCCTTGGATCTAAGGTCTGAGAGTTGAAGCATGTTCTGTAATTATTCCTTTATATTTATTACCGCCGGAATTTATGCGGCGGTTTATTATTATCCATACTGTGAAAAGCAGGGTCAAAATCAGCGGAGTGCGGGTTACTGTTTTGTAGTTCGCATGATAGAAGGTTTCTCCGCTAAGAAGTGCAGCCTTAGCTACAACTGCCGCGTCAACGAACAATCCCGTTGTTTTGGTGACCCGTCCCAGCGGGTCGATGCATGCGGAGATTCCAGTATTGGTTCCCCTGATCATATATCGCCCTTGTTCTACAGTCCTCATGGTCACAAGGTTGAGATGTTGTAGGGGAGCGGAAGTTTTTCCGTACCATGCGTCATTACTGATGTTTATCAGTATGTTGGCTCCCTTCTCAACTCTTTCCTGCGCCAGTTCCGGGAAAATACCTTCATAACAAATGAGCATACCCATAGCAAGGTCACCGCTTTGCAGCGGTGCTGCGTCTGTTCCGGGTAAAAAATCCCCTGCGCCCTGCACAAGTTTACCCAGCGGGAGGATGCTTTTAAACGGGATATATTCTCCAAAAGGGACCAGATGCGATTTATCGTACCAGTCCATGTATTTTTTATCCGGTGAGATGAGGTAAGCGCGGTTGTATAGTGAGAAATCCCCTTTACTGTGCAGAACGTAGCCGGGGGCTCCGGTCAGGATAGGAGTTTTGGTTTCAGTGGCGAAGTTAATCAGCTCTGTACGCATTATACCGTGGTCTTGCAGGTAGAACGGCATAGCGGTTTCCGGCCAGACGACAATATCAGACTGATCTGTAATCTGTCTGCTGAGATCGAGATATTTTTTAAAGGTTGTATTTTTGTATTCGTCATTCCATTTTTGAGCCTGATTAATGTTGCCCTGAACAAATCCGATGGAAGCTTCGCCGGTCTTTTTGATATTTGTAAACTGTTGTGGGCTGGTACGTACTCCGCCGAGAATTATGATGAATGCTACTACGGCTATCGCCCATATTTTGACGAGATGTGATTTTCTGCAGACCAGAATGGCAGCGGTCACGGATACCAGTAAACCGGAAAGTCCGTAAGCCCCGATGAAAGCGGCGCTCTGTATCCATTCAGGCCTGAAAGCCAGTGCAGATGAAAGAGTCATCCACGGGAAGCCCGTAAACATGGCTCCCTGCGCTGTTTCCATGCTGGTCCATAGTAGTCCGCTGAACAGGCATAGCGCAAAAGGGGACAGAACCCGTACCGCATGACTGAGCATATAGGTATAGAATGCGTAGTATGCGCCGACAAACATACCGATTAAGACAGGGCATGGAATCGCCAGTGCCCACGATAGTCCCCCGTAAACACCTACAGGATATGCAATCCAGTACATGCTGGTAATGGCGGCTAGTGATCCTGCTATCCATCCAGTTTTCATGGCCTTGCGCGGGGACGGTGACGAAAAAGCGATAAGTCCCAGTGCCAGGGGGAATCCGAGAATGGCTGTGGGCAGGTGGAGCAGGGGATTGGCATAACCGATCCCCGCAGAAAGCATAGCAATAATAATGGCGACAGCTGGGTGCATTTTAGTTTCCGGTGGGTGGGTCTATAAGGATGGAGATGATCTGTTTGGCATCTCCTTCGTGTACGGTGAATTTGTAGCCGGAAATATTGATGAACTCTCCTACATGGGGAATTCGTCCGGTTAGTTCGGATATGTATCCGCCGATGGATTCAACATGTTCTGAATCAAGAGTAAGATTAAGTTTTTCAGATACATCCGTAAGGGGAACCCTGCCGGAGATCAGGTATTTTCCGCTATCAAGTCGTTCAAAGTCAGAAGGTCGGTCGGCATCGTGCTCATCGGAAATGTCACCTACAATTTCTTCGAGTACATCTTCCATGGTGAGCAGTCCGGAAGTCCCGCCGTATTCATCCTGCAGGATTGCCATGTGAACACGTCCGGCCTGAAACTCCTTGAGCAGAGCTCTTACCTTGATGTTTTCAGATACAAAGAACGCCTTACGCATGATTTTATCAAGCGGCATATCGGTGTTGCCCCTCAGCAGGGGAGCAATGATGTCTTTGGCGTGAACAATTCCTATGATTTTGTCTTTCGTTTCCTGATAAACAGGAATTCGTGAATGTCCGTGTTCAATAATCTGTTCGGCAACTTCAGCAAGTCCGCTGTCAATTTCAACGCCGACCATATCAGTGCGGGGAATCATTATTTCACTGGCTTCAGTGTCTCTCATTTCAAGGACGTTAAGCAGCATGGAAACCATTTCTTCCTTGATTTCGCCGTCTTCACTTGCTTCGAGGATGTGCTCTTCAAGAGGGGGATCTGATTTTTTAAAGATATTGACCATTTTGGCCCACAATCGGCCTTCAGAACCGTCGTCCAATTCAATTCTCCTTTTTGGGGTTATTCCATATATTTCGAAAAATAAAACTCAGATTTATTTGTATATCTACTTAGTATGTACTGTCGGTGTCAACTGTCTGTCGATTTTGCAGATATCTGGTTATTCGTTTCCTTCTCTATAAAGCTCCAGATAGAGATTGTAGGTCCAATCATCCATTGCAGGACAGCCGTTCTGGCTTACCATTTCCCATTTGGGCTTCTTGGTCTCCTCGTCAAAGCCCATGAACTGGAATTCAAACGAAAGCCCAAGCTGCGCGTGACTTTGTGCGGGGTCGATAAACAGCCGTCTTATCTTGGCTATGAAGAGATGCCGAACAATACCCTTGTTGCCGAAATCCACAAGACTCAACATTACAAGAAAATTCTGTCCTTTATTCAGCTTGAAACGTGCGGCCCGTTTTGAGTTCATATGGGTCAGTTCAAGGGAGAGTCCTCCGCCGGAAATATCGGCTAGGATTACGTTTGAATCTTTGCCGCCCATGTAACCGGGAGTATATTCACCGTTTGTGGAGATGAACTTAAGGCCGGCGGCCATGCCCTGTTTAGTATCAGGGATTATGTTTACATAGTCATAATGGCGGGTAGGCGGTGAGACTCTCAGAAATTCCCGTTTCTGAGTTTGTTCAATGTGATCGGGAAAGTCCAAGGTCAGATTGTAATACTGTGATCCTTTGGCTTTAACTTCGGTTATGACTGAGTTGAAGTTATAAAAAATGACCATACCCGCCTGCTTGGACGGAATATGAAAAAAACCGTTTACTTCGCGGCCGAGCCAGGACTTTCCGATACTGCCGTTGGAGGGGATCTCCAGTTTAAGATGCCCGTCGATATCTTCAATGGAGCAGGCTATGGTGCGTCTTTTTTCTGATTTTGCATAAAAGCTTAGATCAATCTTTGAACGGTAGACCAGAGCTGTTTCAAATATTTTTTCGAGTTGTTTTTTACCGGTAATCCAGCTTGTTGGAGTCGCGTTAAGTCTCTTTTTCAATTCCCGGTTATTGTACCAGAGAACAGCAGCTGCGATGGCGACAATACCGAAGCCTACAATAATAAGCATGGTAACAGTCTGCTGGGGGAGGCCCGTGTCGCCGAATCCGCGGAGGGTTTTATATAAAAATTCCTGATCTACTGCCATTTGCTTCAGCCTTGTTCAAAATTAAAGCTTTTTTATATTTATACTTTTTTTTTATTAATTTGAAAAGCAAATGCTTTAATATGCAGGCTTAATATTTTAAATCGCTCCGATTTTTTTGAGATGAATTTCAATTGATGAGACTGCTGCCGGGGTAATTCCGGATATTCTGCTGGCCTGTCCCAGAGTTAAAGGGTGGACTTCCGTGAGTTTTTCAACTGCTTCCCGGGTAAGTCCAGAGACTTCTGAGTAATCGATTTCATCTGGAATGCTTACGGATTCCATTCTGCGGAATTTTTCTACCAGCTCCTGCTGACGGACGAGGTAACCTGCGTATTTGATCTGGGTTTCAGCCTCAGCGAGGATATCCTCGGCGAAGTTCTCAATTTCAGGCTTGAAATGGACCATATCCGCAATGGAAAGTTCCGGCTGACGCAGCAGGGCAGCAAGGGTAATACCTTTATTCGGTACTGTTCCGCCGATGCCGGTAATTTTTTCGCGTGTTGGTTTGTCCGGCTTTATCTGTGTGTTGTTAATCAGCTCCAGAGCTTCATCCAGCCCTTTTTTCTTGGCTGAAAACAGCGTCCAGTGATCGTCTTTGACCAGACCCAGCTCACGTCCTATGGCGGTAAGGCGCAGGTCGGCATTGCCTTCGCGCAGCAGCAGGCGGTATTCAGCGCGCGAAGTGAACATACGGTATGGTTCCTGAGTTCCTTTCGTTACAAGATCATCCACCAGCACGGCAATGTAGGCCTGATCACGGGAAAGAAGGAAAGGATCGCGTCCTGTCAGTTTGCAAAAAGCGTTGCAGGCAGCCCAAAGCCCTTGTGCAGCCGCTTCTTCGTAGCCTGACGTTCCATTAATCTGCCCGGCAAGAAACAGTCCCGGAAGCACTTTGGTCTCAAGGGTCGGCAGAAGCTGCGTGGGCGGGACGAAATCATATTCTATTGCGTAGCCCGGACGGACGATCTGGGCCTGTTCGAGACCTTCAATGGAATGAATCATGCGTTTTTGCACGTCCAAAGGAAGGCTGGTGGGGATGCCGCTGGGGTAAACTTCAGGGCTGTCGTAACCTTCAGGCTCAAGGAAAATCTGATGACGGTCTTTTTCTGGGAACCGCGCGACTTTATCTTCAATGGAAGGGCAGTAGCGCGCTCCGGTTCCTTTGATCACACCGGTGAACATGGGCGAGCGTTCAAAGCCGCTGCGGATAGCTTCGTGGGCCTTCTCATTTGTATAAGTTATGTGGCAGCTTACCTGCGGCAGTTTGATTTCTGTAGTACGGAAACTGAATGGCTGAGGAGGATTGTCCCCGAGCTGTTCTTCCAGCCGGTCATAATCAATTGAGTCTTTGAGCAGACGCGGGGTTGTACCGGTTTTCAGCCGTCCCAGTGTCAGTCCTGCTTTTTCCAGACTTTTGGACATGCCTACGGAGGCCGGATCGCCCATGCGTCCGCCGCTGAAATTTTCCAGCCCGATGTGCATCAGTCCCTGCAGGAACGTTCCGGTGGTCAGCATCACCGAGCGGGAATAAAATTTTTCACCGATTTTGGTTACAACTCCGGCTGCCTCACCGTTCTCGATTATCAGGGATTCGGCTATATCCTGCCGGACCCAGAGGTTTTCCTGCGCGAAAATATCTTTTTGGACTACACGCATGTATTCATTGCGGTCCATCTGGGCTCTGCTGGCTCTAACAGCCGGACCTTTACGTGTATTCAGTATGCGGAATTGGATTCCGGCTTTGTCAGCCCAGATTCCCATGTGGCCGCCCAGCGCATCAATCTCTTTGACCATATGGCCCTTGGCAAGCCCTCCAATGGCGGGGTTGCAGGATAAATGTCCGATGCGGTCGACATTTATGGTTAAAAGCAGGGTCTTAAGGCCGAGGTTTGCGGCAGCCATTGCTGCTTCGCAGCCGGCATGACCTGCACCTGCAACGATGAGATCGAATTTACTTGGGGGCGGTTCTTTTCTGATCATGGTTTGCTGTGCCTCGAGCGCCTGAGCATGGAGAAAGACTCGTAAAGTTACCATGCAGGAGTCCGTTCTAAATTGTAACGGGCTAAGCCGTGAGGACTTATTAGATAAAGTTTTTTTGAGAATAAATCTGGGAGATTGAAATTAATAAAATCACAAAATATTGTATGCTTATAAGTTTTTATAAAAATCTAAAAGGCAATCAAGCCCCCGAAGGGGCTTTTATTGGATCACCTAAAATATTTAGAACGGTAGAAGTGCCATTACTTTAGCGTCATTCAGTGTGTTGTTGATAGACCCTTTTTCATTGGGCTGATGAGCCTGATGCAGCAGGGTGGACCAGACAACGGTATGATAGCCGCGTTCGCGCAGATGCTTGGCAACTGTTCCGCCGCCGATTCCGCCCGGTTTTGCTTCTACACCGTAAACTTCGTTTACAGCGAAAATCACTTTTTTCACGATTTCGGAATCAGCAGGAGTAGGCGGTGCTGCCTGACTCTTGTTTTCAACTTCTACAGAAATTTTCACACCGTATTCTTCGGCAACGTAAAGTCCCATGCCTTTGATCTGATCAACAACGTCATCCGGATCGTAGCTGGGCAGAATCCGGCAGTCGATATAGAAAACATCTTTGCCCGGAATGGTGTTGACGTTTTCAACATTGGCTTCCTTCTTGGTCGGCTCAAAGGTGGAGTAAGGCGGAGAGAAGAGTTCGTCTTCTTCGTCATAATGGTATTTGAGCTCGGGAACTTCCATGATCATAGCAGCGGCGGCCACAAGGGAGTTCACACCTTCGTCAGGTGTGGATGCGTGGCACTGTTTGCCTTCTACTGTGACCTTGATCCAGAGAGACGATTTTTCAGCGACTTCAACCAGCTCGGAATTAGGCTCACCGGAATCAGGCACGAGGAACAGGTCGCCTTTTTTGAACAGGTCTTCATGTTCGCGCATTATGTATTCAAGGCCGTAGTGGGAGCCTGTTTCTTCATCGGCTACAAAGATAAGGCCGAGGTTGATGCCCGGGGTCATGTTGGATTCCATGAGAGCTTTGGCTGCTAAAACAGAGCTGACCAATCCCTGATGGTTGTCCTCTACTCCTCGGCCGTAAAGATTATCGCCGTCCTGAACCATTTTGAAAGGATCTGTATTCCAGAGGCTTAAATCGCCGACGGGAACAACATCCATATGGGAGATAATCCATAATGTTCTGGAGCTGTCCTGTCCGGGGATGACGGTAACCAGATTGGGTCTGTATCCACACTCAACACGATCATCCGGGGCATTGTATGATTTTACTTCTCCGAAACCGTTTTCCTTGAGGTATTCGGTGAGGAAGTCAGCTTTTGCCTTTTCGCCTGTTCCGTTGTTGGTGGGACCTATGGCGGGAATGGCAACCAGCTTGGCGTGGAGTTCGAGAGCTGCGTCTTTCATGTCGTCAATTTTTGAAAGAAGCTGAGTGGGCATGTGTGTTTCTCCGGTTATGCTTCATATACAGGTTTGTGAGAAAATATTCGTGATCCAACGTTCCAAAGAGAAGAGCCGGAACAAGTCCGGCTCCCATGATACACGAAATGAATCGGTTGAAAAACATTCGTGAAGAATATTTTTCCGGTAATATGCAGTTAACGACTTGCCTGAAAAGACAGTGTTCGCTTGAAGACAGCATGTAGTCACAAAATGAAAAATCTTGTGAATGGAATTAATGAATAATTCGTTTAATGCCGTACTAGCGACCGCGGGCAGCACGCTTGGATGCTTTAAGCGGGTTAACTTTAACTTTACCTTCTTTGTCAACACCGGCACGCACGTGGGTGGCGAAGTTGCATACGCTGTGAGACCACTTTTTAGCGGGCTGAGCGTAGCTGGGACAATATGTGGAACCTTCAAATTCAACTGCGCGTTCACAACCGTCACATTTATCAATAACGGTTTCCATGATTACGCCTTTGTAAGAAAGACCTTCAGCAGTCATTTCTGCACCTTCGAGTGCGTGTACTCTTGCATTCTTTTTAGCCATGTAGCGCCTCCTGTTTGGCAAGTCGCTTGCGAACAAGCGTTGTTTTATCTTTTAAATATATTTGCGTGGAAAAGCACAAATCCATATGCAGTCTTACCCTATGTTGTCAAGGAAAAAACTGTTTTTGGATTCCAAAAAAAGTGTTTTTTAGCGCTTCTCAAGTCGCCGCAAGGCCCATTCTACGGCCTTTTCAGCTTCCCGGGAAATAGTTTCTACATCCAGAGTAGAAAATTTTCCGTTTTGGTATAGCACCTTCCCGTCACAGACCGTCAGGCAGACATCCTGCCCACCAGCGGAGTAAATTGCATGTGAGAGGGGGTTGTATACAGGCTTAAGGTGCATCTTGTCCATATTTATAACGATGATGTCCGCTTTCATGCCTGTATTAAGTGCTCCGGTGTCCTCAAAACCTAGAAAACGCGCCCCGTTAACGGTCGCCATGTCCAGCACCGTCTGCGCTGGCATGGCTTCCGGATTCTGCAGAAAACCTTTTTGGAGCATGGCTGCCGTGCGCATTTCGTCAAACATATCGAGATTGTTGTTGCTGGCGGCTCCGTCCGTACCTAGACCGCAGTGGATTCCAGCTTCAAGGAGTTTCGTCAGCGGGCAGATACCGGACCCCAACTTGAGGTTGGATTGCGGGTTATGGGCGACCATGGCCCCTGATTCCATTATCCAGCCGATTTCTTCATCCGTTACATCTACGCAGTGATGCAGGCGGGTACGCTCGCGCAGTAGACCGTACTCTTTAAGAATCTCAACCGGCCTTTTTCCGAAAGTGTTCAAAGTAAGTTCTGTCTCAGGTACGGATTCAGCAGCGTGAATCTGCCAGAGCAGGTCCATACGTTCGGCTATTTCCATACTTTCGGCCAATTGGTCCGGGTCGGTAGTGAAAACAGCGTGCGGCGTTATTGCCGTTTTGATTCGAGCATTTTCAGAAAATTGTGCATTCAGATTTTCAATCTCGTCCCATGCATCCTGTGCGGTTTTGAAAAACGGTGAAGGGAATTTGAAGAATCCTTCTCCCAGCACGGCCTTCATTCCTGCCTCATCAACAGCTTTGCCGACCATATCTTCATACATATAGCCGTCAATAAAGGCAGTCGTTCCGCCCGCGATCATTTCGGCGCAACCTATCCTTGCCCCCAGTTCCACCAGATCCTTTGTCAGTCCTGATTCAATGGGAAACATGTAGTTATGCAGCCAGTCAAGCAAGGGTAGATCGTCCGCAACTCCGCGCATGAGGGTCATAGGCACGTGAGTATGCGAATTAATTAATCCAGGCATGATAACGGACTTGCCACAGTCAACAACTTCATCCGCAATCCATCCGGATTCAATCTCGGTCGAGATTCCCACAGCGGAAATATCAGAACCGCTGATGGCAACAGCTCCGCCTTTAATCAGCTTACGATCTTCATCCTGAGTGAGAATGTACGATCCTTTAATGATCAGGTCACATTTGGTCGGTTGCATTTAATTTTTCCGCATGGCGTTTTTTAGACAAATGCGATGTTGTTTAAATCTGTTCGATAGTTTTAATCAACATGGAGGTTACGTTCTCGGCATTGGCTTTGAAAATGGCAAGAATGTCATCCCATGTGACGGGAGCTTCATCAGTTTTCCAGCAGTCATAGTCGGTAGACATGGCAACTGCGGCGTAAGGTATACCGGCCTCGTTGGCGAGAATAGCTTCAGGGGCGGTGGACATGTTGATTATGTCGGCTCCCCATGCACGGAACATATGTGATTCTGCACGGGTTGAAAATCGTGGCCCTTCAATTGTTACCACTGTTCCCTTGTCATGTGCAGTTATCCCGAGTTCGTTGCAGGCGGCGGTCATTTTTGCGCGCAGATCAGCATCAAAGGGTTCAGCCATAGGGGTATGAACCGGGGCGTGCGGAGCAAAAGTCTGGTGAAAAGTAAGCTCGCGTTTGCGGGTGAAGTCGATGAACTGATCGATAATTACCAGATGTCCGCGATCTATTTCCTCACGCAGGGAACCGACGGCGGTAGTGGCTAGAATGCAGTCGCAGCCAAGATCTTTAAGTGCCTGAATGTTGGCCCGGTTGTTCACATAAGTGGGGGGGATGGTGTGCTCGCGCCCGTGCCGTCCTATTATATGTACTTCTTTTCCGGAAATTTTACCGGATTTGATGGGAGAGCTGGGGGCGCCCCATATATTTTTGACTTCGGAATCTTTTGCGTCTTTAAGAATGTCGGGGTTATCAAGTCCGCTGCCGCCGATTATGCCGATTACTGCCATGTCTGTTTCCTTATCTACAGAGGTGAAAAAGAAAAACTCCTGCCGTAATCAATGATCGGGCAGGAGTTTTGATTTGTCTTTTTTAAAGCTGGATCAGGCTGCTGATATCAACGCCGCTTAGCTTGTTTTTCCCGTCGAGGAAGCTGAGCTCGGCAATGAAACCCATAGCTGAGACATTGCCGCCGGCTTTTTCAATCAGTTTTACCATTCCTTCAGCTGTGCCGCCGGTTGCAAGAACATCGTCGATAAGCAGGATGTTTTCGTCCTTTTCGACTGCGTCGATGTGCATGCTCAGGTTATCGGTTCCGTACTCAAGGTCATAGCTAACGGAGATGGTTTCGTAGGGTAGTTTGCCCGGTTTACGAATAGGAACAAAGCCGATACCCAATTTGCTGGCCAGCGGAGCACCGAAAATAAAGCCGCGTGCCTCGGCAGCTGCAATTTTATCTATTTTGTAATCAGCAAATCGTTCCGCTAATTGATCAATGGTATATTGAAAAGCTTTAGGCTCAGCCAGAAGCGGGGTAATGTCAAAGTAAACGATCCCTTCCTTGGGGAAGTCGGGTACATCGCGGATATAGTCCCTCAGGTTCATGAAATTCCTCCATCGGATTTATTTATATAAATTTCAAGTAAGTACTTTTGTGTGCTTTGTCAAAGGTGGAGAACCTGATTATTTATCCGCATCCGTTCATGCTGAGCGATTTCTATCCTGCGTAAATTAAAAGCGAATTTCGCAGAGCATTCCTTTTGGTGTTTCAGTTAGTGAACTGTCGACCGTCTGCGCGGGGGTACCGCCTCCGGCACCTCCACTGCCGCCGCCTCCGGCACCTTTTTTCTCATTTAAAATTTGCATCAGCATTCCTTGATATTGTTCAAGTTCCTGCTCTTTCATTTTTATCGCTTTTTCGTTCTGCTCAGGGTTTTTCCGCAGTTCTTTGAGCTCTTTTTCCACCTTTTTAATTTTTTCCTTAATCATTTCTTCTACTTGATAGTCTTCAGATGCCTCCTGTGCGACTTCTTTTGATGATTTTCCTGCTGCCTCATTTGATTTTTGCAGTCCTTCGGCAGAGATAGTCACATTGTCCTTATCTTTAAATTCTATATTTTTTTCATCTGAGTTTTCATTCTCAACTTCTTTTTTTATTGTGTTCATTTTAAAGGTTGAGTTGGCAATTGACTCTGCTTCCACTGCGCCTATTTTAAGGTCGAATCCCATATTCACCTCTTTGGTTAACGTGTGTGTGGGTTAGTTGTTATATCGACCATAAGCACGATATCTTTATGCTCTATTATAATTTTTATACTTATTCGGATGTAAAAAAAATCCCCCGCTTAGATACTCCTAAGGGGGGATTTAAAGTCATTCTTTTTTGAATTTTCTAAGTAAGCGAGTTGCTCATGCCCTGAGCGCGGGTTCCGCCTTTACTGCTGGTTCCAGATGCTTCAGCCTGTTGTCCCTGTAATTCCATCAACTGTCCCTGCAATTGCATCAATTCATTCTGCTTTGCGGAAATCATTTCTTTGTTGCCCTCGGGATCCTGCTTCAGTTGTTCGAGCTCTTTCTTGATCTTCTCTATCTGTTCCTGAATGCGTTTGATCTGTTCTTCAACACTATTGCTTGATTCAGATCCGCCTCCAGCAGATTCGGCAGCAACGCCTCCCTGCATGGCCGCAAGTTTGTCCTGTCCAGCCTGAGAGATGGAAACTGTGTCTCCGTCATTTTTGCCCATGGTCAGTCTGGTTGATTTTTCCTCAATTTCTTCCACTGGAGCACTCTTAGCAGTTGAAGCTGCATATGATTGCGGTGTTCCGGCATCAATACGAAAATCAAAACTCATATAGCTATCCTCTTTTTAGAGTTATTTGCGAAATTATGCCCTTTGTATCGACGTACGTAATGAGAACTTTAGGGGGAGTGAATACTTTTTTTTATTGTCCCAAAAAAAGTTCACGTGTATTTCGTCGAGAAAATAGGCGGGGCAGAATGCAAATTCGTACAACCAAGTGCTTGCACAACATGCCCTGCGAAAGATAAGGACTTGTTTTCAGCAAATAATATTAAGCGGAGTTTTTGTGCAGAATAAACACAGAGCCAAGAAAAGCCTCGGGCAGAATTTTCTGCAGGATGCCAATATTGCGCGTAAGATAGTAGATAGTCTTAAAATCAATGAGAGCGATTCCGTGATCGAAATCGGTCCGGGTCAAGGTGCTTTGACCAAGTTTATCCTCGAGGCCGGGCCGGAAAGTCTGACCCTGGTGGAAAAGGACCGTGACCTTGCCCCTGCGTTGGCAGCAAAATATCCCGAAGCAGACGTCAAACTTGAGGATGCCCTTAAATTTGACTGGGCAGGGCTTGATAAAGATAAACAATGGAAAATAGTCGGGAATCTGCCATACAACGTCGCTTCCAAAATTATGTGGGACATTGCGGCCCGCAGTAACGCCACCTGCGTGTTTATGGTTCAGCATGAAGTCGGCATGAGAATTACTTCCGGGCCCGGCTCTAAAAAATACGGAGCCATAAGTGTCTGGGTTCAGAGTTTTTGTAAAACGGACTACCTTTTCCAGGTTCCTCCCACTGTTTTTAAGCCAAAACCCAAAGTTGACTCCGCGGTGATAAAATTTTTTCCATTACCGGAAGAAGAAAAACCCAGTGATATTGAGGGGCTTGCCAAGCTGGTTAAATACTGTTTTCAGTACAGGCGCAAGCAACTTGGTAAGATATTGAAATCATTCATTTCTGATGCTGTGCTGGAATGGGCTGAACAGGAGGGTGTTTCGCTTAAAGATCGGCCTGAAGCCTTGTCCCCATTGCAATTTCAGAGTCTCTATAAATGTGTTAAAAACGATTTTCCCTCTTG
Organism: Maridesulfovibrio sp.; assembly: GCF_963676065.1. Classification (NCBI taxonomy): domain Bacteria; kingdom Pseudomonadati; phylum Thermodesulfobacteriota; class Desulfovibrionia; order Desulfovibrionales; family Desulfovibrionaceae; genus Maridesulfovibrio; species Maridesulfovibrio sp. Next base: position 2,668,441 of record NZ_OY780933.1, read on the forward strand.
ACTTGTTGGCTAAAATTTTGTTTTAGATTTTCTTCAAGGTCGTTTGAACTGGCGGTTTCACTTAATTGCTAAAAAAAGTGATGCAGGGGGCTTGTTCTAAACGAGCCTGAATGTTAGCACGGTTGACTGCTGATCAGGAGTGTCCGTCAGCATTTTATGAACCCAACTCTCGCTTATGGCGAGGTTAATGGCAGGTACGATAACGTGCCAAAATAATCATTTTCCCGTTTCAAGGAGGAAGGACTGATGACTAAAGCAGAACTCGTTGTTAAGATTGCTGAAAAAGCAGGAATGACCAAAGCTGATGCAGAACGTTGCTTGAACTATTTTCTGGATACAGTAGAGGAAACCCTCGTAAATGAAGGTAAACTGACCCTTACAGGCTTCGGTACATTTCAGGTTGACGAACGTAAAGAGCGCGTTGGCCGCAATCCCCGCACTGGTGATGAAATCAAGATCCCCGCTTGCAAAGTTGTGAAGTTCCGCCCCGGTAAGCTTCTGAAAGACGCTGTAAAGTAGTTAAGGAGATTTAAATTATGTTGCATGGTGAAACTGTTCAAAGTCCTCTCCCGATGGATCTTCCCTGGTGGCAGCCTGATCATTTTATTTTCTTCGGTGTCCTGTACGTTGTTATCGGTATTCTCGGTGCCGGTATGGCTTACTGTGCTGTAAAGGCATGGATGGATTCCAAAAAAGACACCGCCGTCCACTAGATCTGGTTTTTACGTAAAATTTCGTTCAGCATCCGCAAGAGCGGGTGCTGAACTTTTTTATGTGTATATCTCTTGACTCTATGAGTATTTTAGGGTTAAAGAATATCTCTTCCGCACAATTCTTTGTGCGAGATTAATTCAGGGGGGTGATTTGATTGCCCGGTGTATATCTCGAAGATTCTGATAACTTTGAAATAGCTCTTCGCCGCTTTAAGAAGCAGGTTGAAAAAGCTGGAGTTCTTTCCGAACTCAAAAAGCGTCAGCACTATGAAAAGCCCAGCGTACAGCGTAAAAAGAAAAAAGCTGCTGCCCGCAAAAGGCTCATCAAAAAAATGCGTAAAATGTCAATGGGTTAATATATGAGTCTCATTGAGCAGATTGATAAAGACTACATTGCGGCCTACAAGGCCAAAGATGATGTTAAGAAGACAGTCTTGAGGCACCTTAAGACTGCCATCAAAAATCGTATTGTTGATGTGAAAGGGGATACCCTTTCCGATGACGACGTACTTGATCTCGTAGCAAAGCAGATCAAGCAGCGTAAGGATTCCATTGAGCAGTATACTACTGCAGGACGTCCTGAGCTGGCCGAGATTGAAGCTGTTGAAATCGAGGCCCTGTCCGGCTACATGCCGGAGCAGCTTTCCGAAGAGGAAGTTGCCGCCGCTGTCGATAAAGCAATTGCCGATCTCGGTGCATCATCAATGCAGGATATGGGCAAGGTGATGAAATCCATCACTGAAGTCTATAAAGGGCAGGTTGACGGAAAGGTTGTAAGCAGCCTTGTTCGTGACCGTCTCTCCTGATATCAGCTTAAGCTGGATTTTAACGGCAGGCCCCGGATTCTTTCCGGGGCTGTTTGCCGTTTTTTGCGTATTAGTATCCCCGGTTAATCGGGATGCGTGATCTAACACTTTTCTATATGGAATCCCATGGAGCCAAGATCTCTCCAGCTACTTGAATTTCCGAAAGTGCTTAAAGCCCTTTCAGGCCATTGTGTTTCCTCGTCCGGCGCGGAGTCTTGCCTAGCGCTGTCTCCTATGGACGATGCCGAATCCATCAACTCCACAGCCCGTTTTTTTCGTCAGGGTCAGAATTTCGTAAGAGAAACCGGTTTCCGGCTCGGCACTTTTCCGCCGCTGGAAGGTCTCTTTCATTATCTGATCAAGCCTGACAATGTCCTTGACGCGGATGCCCTGTATGCATTGGTCCAGACACTTGGACAGGCCCGTACGCTTAAGGAAGCTCTTGAAATCGCGGAAAAACGTGAATGGGACACAATCGTTGAATTTCTGGAGTCCGTAAGCTGGCCGGAAAAGACCTTCTCCGGGCTCAAACGCTGTCTTGATCAGGATGGCAATATCAAAGATGAAAGTTCCCCTGAACTCTATGATATTCGTCAGTCCATCCGCTCTCTGCATCAGCGTTGTTCTAAAAAAGTGCGTGATTTTGTTCACGGCGAAGATATTTCCCGTTTTCTGCAGGATGACTTCATGACAATCACCAATGATCGTTATGTTCTACCGTTGAAAACAAACTTTAAGGGCCGTTTGCAGGGTATTGTTCACGACTATTCAAATACCGGGGAAACCTGTTATTTTGAACCCATGTTTCTTGTTGATCTGAATAACTCCATGCAGGAGTTGAAACAGCAGGAAAGAGCGGAAGAACTCAAAATACTGACCTACCTGACCGGACTGGTGCGCGCTGAATATGATCAGTGCCGTGCTGCTTACGGTTTTCTGGTTGATTATGATGTCCTGCAGGCCAAGATAAATTTTGCAGAGGCCGTTAAGGCTGTTGCTGTTGATGTGCAGTCAGGTGCCGGTTTTGATCTTCGCGGCGCCCGCCATCCTCTGCTTGCTACGGCGGAAGATGGGGTTCACCCCCTTGATATCACACTGCCCACTGAGCAGAAAGTGCTGATTGTCAGCGGCGGAAACGCGGGTGGTAAGACGGTCTGCCTGAAAACTGTCGGCCTGCTGTCCGCAATGGCTTTCAGCGGTATTCCCGTACCGGTTGAAAAAGGTTCCGTTCTGCCGTTGTTCAAGGAAATTTTCGTTATCATGGGTGATGAACAGTCACTTGAGGAAAATGTAAGTACCTTTTCGGCTCAGATTAAGTCAATCAGCCGTATCTGGGAGGCCATGGACTCCTCAACGCTTTTCATTCTTGATGAATTCGGTTCCGGTACTGATCCGGCACAGGGCGCGGCTCTTGCGCAGGCTGTTGTCGATGGGCTGTTGGAAAACGGAGTGACCTGCTTTGCGGCTACCCATTTTCCGGCACTGAAAACATATGCGTTGGTAACTGAAGGGGTACGGGCGGCAAGTGTGCTTTTCGATCCATCTACCAAGAAACCTCTTTTTTCTATCGCTTATGACCAGGTCGGAGCTTCCATCGCTCTTGATGTTGCCCGTGAACATGGCCTTCCTGCTTCTTTACTTGAGAAAGCCGAGCAGTATCTGCTCATGGAAGGCTCTGATTCCGGTTCGGTCATGAACAGGCTCAATGAACTTGCGGTCAACCGTGAGAAAGAGCTTGAAGAAATGGAACGAATTAAGACCAAGCTGGAATCCAAACGGGCCAAGTTGGAAGAAAAGTTTGAGCGTGAGCGTCTTTCCGTGCTTGCCGATGTGAAAAAGCAGGCTCAGAATGTGCTGAAAGAATGGCAGGACGGGAAGATTGGCCGTAAACAGGCATTAAAAAAATTGTCCGAAGTTCGAAGCGTAATCGGCGGGGATGAAAAACCTAAAGCCGAAGTTAAGCCATTTTCCTTCGAGGATATCAAAGTAGGCAAGCCCATTCTCAATATCAGCTGGAACCGCAAAGGTGTAGTCATTGAAAAAGATGAACGCAAAAAGCGCGTAAAAGTTGATATGGATGGCGTAGCTATGTGGATTCCTGCCGATCAGCTTGGTCCTGTCGGTAAAAAAGCCGTACAGCAGAAGGTTAAGCAGATTACTGATGATGCCGCGAAAAAAGATGCCAAGGGTGAAATGACCCTAAAAATTGATTTGCGTGGAAAGCGGGCCGATATTGCTATCAGTGAACTGGGACGTTTTTTTGATCAGGCGCTACTGCGCGGTGCGACTGAACTTGAAATTGTGCATGGCCGCGGAACAGGGGCTTTGCGTCGTGAGGTGCATATTTTTCTTGATGATAATCCTGCTGTAGCCGGATACAGTCTTGCTCCGGAAGACCGTGGCGGCGACGGGATGACCGAGGTTGAATTAGCCTAGTGCAAATTTTTGCATGCTGTGTTATTGAATTTCAATCCGGTTGTATCTTACATTGTTTCAATGTTTAGTGATGTTTAGACGGTGTTACGGAGGAACTTTTGGATAGAGCTGCCATAGAAGCTATCAAAGACCGTCTTGACATTGTCGATATCGTACGCAGGTATGTGGAACTGAAACCTGTGTCCGGACGCTGGATGGGACTTTGTCCTTTTCATAATGAAAAAAGTGCTTCTTTCAGCGTAAACAGCGAAGAAGGTTTTTTTTATTGTTTTGGTTGTCAGGCTTCCGGGGATATTTTTGATTTTTATTCCCACATCAACGGGGTGGAATTCAAGGATGCTTTGGAACAGCTCGCAGCTGAAGCCGGGGTGGAGCTTACCCCGGGCAAAGTTGATCCTCAGGCGGCTAAAAGAAGTTCTGAACGTAAAGTTTTTATGGATATGCATGAGCATGCGGCAAAATATTTCAGCCGAATGCTTAAGCTTCCGGAAGGGCGTGAAGCCCGAAAATATATCGAAGGCAGGGGGATGGATCCCTCTGTTGTCGAATCTTTCGGTCTCGGGTGTAGTACCGATGATTGGCAGGGATTGGAAAAGTTTTTAATTTCCAAAGGTTATTCAGCAGAGCAGGGTGTTAAATCCGGGCTGCTTTCCCAGAACGCCAAGGGACGAACCTATGACCGTTTTCGTGCAAGACTGATCTTTCCCATAACAAATTTATCGGGCAGGGTTATTGCTTTTGGCGGAAGAATAATTACAGATGGAGAACCAAAGTATTTAAACAGCAGTGATACCCCTATCTACAAAAAGGGGGAGCACCTGTATGGTCTTTCCACTGCACGCAACTCTATTGCCCGGACTAAGCGGGCCCTGCTGACCGAAGGGTACATGGATGTTCTTTCCCTGCACCAGTTCGGATATACAAATTCATGCGGGGTGCTGGGGACGGCATTGACTCCGGATCAGGTCAAACGACTTTCCGGTTTTTGTTCGAGAATTGATCTTGTTTTTGATGGTGATGCTGCCGGACTTAAAGCAGCCCTGCGTAGTGCTGAAATGATTCTTACGCAGGGAGTTTCCTGCGGTGTCGTTCTCCTTCCCGACGGCGAGGATGTGGACAGCATTCTACAGGACCGCGGGGCTGAAGGATTTCAGGTATTTCTGGATCAGGCCCGTGACGGTCTGGCTTTTAGTTTGGAAACATTGCAGGCGGGATATTCCCCGCGTGAAGTTATGGAATGGGCACAGGGATTTTTGAAAAGGATGACCAGTGCTTCGTTACGTGCGTTTTATCTGCCCAAGGTCGCGACCGGCCTGGGTGTGGCTGAAGCTGAATTAAGGTCGGTTTTTTCCGGTGCCCTGAATGCACCGGTCCAGCAGCAGAGTAATGTTCGTGCAGAACAGCCTCGCACTGCGGACCCGGTCGGGGGACAGGTTAAAGATGATAAATATTTCTTGAGGTATGCGGTAAAGCATCCTGAATATGTTGTCGAATTATCGGAAAGGGGAGTAGCTCAGGTCCTGACCTCGCACTGGGGCAAAACACTGTGGTCTAAAATAGCGGCTCACAGCGGGCAGGACATTATCCCGTTACTCGATGATTCTGAAAAACGATTCTATGCCGGTTGTCGGATGGAGAAGGCTCTGTCCGGTGAGGAACTGGAAGATGAATGGCGACATGTTTGTAAGGTTATTGCCCGGCGGCGGTACGATATGGGCCGAAAAAAGCTCACCGATGCCTTGCGCCGTGCTCAGGCTCAAGGCGATACCGAACGCGTAAACGCGTACCTCAAAGTCCTGAACGACTCTGTATGGAGGGATGATGAGCAACATTAAGGATATTCAGGCGATTAAAACTCTGATTTCCGAGGGTAAGAAACAAGGTTTTCTGACCTTTGAACAGTTGGGCAAGGCTCTGCCTGCCGAGTTTAACAAGGCTGATCAGCTTGATGATGTAATCAAGATTTTCGACCAGTTGAACATTGCGATCGTCAATACACCTGAAGACGGCAAAAAAATTATGGATGCCGGGGTGGATAGCGATGAAGGAATCAACCTTACAGAAAGTGAAGAGGAAAGCGTAGATTACGTTTCCCGTTCTACCGATCCGGTGCGCATGTATCTGCGTGAAATGGGCGCGGTAGGTCTTCTGGACCGTGAGGGCGAGGTTGTCATTGCCAAGAAGATTGAAAACGGGGAAATGGAAGTTCTTTACGCGCTGGTTGAGATTCCGGTTGCAATTGAAGAACTGATCGGTGTTGGTGAAGATCTTGACGAATCCCGCATCAAGTTGAAGGACGTTGTTAAAACCATCGAGGAAGACGATCCCAGCGAAGACGAGATGAATCAGCGTCAACGCGTTATCTTCCTGCTTGATGAAGTCAAAAAGCTCTACGAGAAAAAGAAGAGCCTTTACAGCAAGCTTGATGATTGTGCCCGTCTTGATAAGAAAGTGGCAAAACAGCAGAAAGAGATTATTGATTACAAGCAGGATATCGTTGAGCGACTGCGCGACATCAAGATCGAAAAAACCCTGATTGACCAGATCATCGAAACCGTGGGCGATTACGTTCGGCAGATGCATAACTGCCAGCGCGACCTTTCCGCCTACATTCTCTCCACCGGGAAAACCCAGCAGGAGATTAAAGATCTTTTCAAACAGATTGATGATCGAGAAATCAACCCTGTTGCCGCTTCTGATGAACTGGGCATGACCGTAGACGAACTTTTTTCCTTTAAGGAAATGATTTCCGGTAAAATGGAAATTCTTGTTCGCCTGCAGGATAAATGCTGTCACAATGTGTACGACCTTGAAGAAGTTCTTTGGCGCATCAAGCATGGTAACCGCAGCGCAATGCGGGCCAAGCAGGAACTTATTCGCGCCAACCTGCGTCTGGTTGTTTCCATTGCCAAAAAATACACCAACCGCGGATTGCAGTTTCTCGATTTGATTCAGGAAGGTAACATCGGCCTGATGAAAGCGGTTGATAAGTTCGAATACCAGCGTGGTTATAAGTTCTCAACATATGCGACATGGTGGATCAGGCAGGCTATCACCCGCGCTATCGCGGATCAGGCACGTACCATCCGTATTCCAGTTCATATGATTGAAACAATCAACAAGCTGATCCGTACTTCCCGCTACCTTGTGCAGGAGCTGGGACGCGATCCTTCCCCGGAAGAAATTGCTGAACGTATGGATTATCCGCTGGAAAAAGTTAAAAAAGTTCTCAAAATTGCCAAAGAACCCATTTCCCTTGAAACACCTATCGGTGATGAAGAGGATTCGAGTTTAGGCGATTTTATTGAAGATAAAAAGGCTACAGCGCCTGCCGAAGAGGTGGTCAGCACCAAGCTCGGTGAGCAGATTGCGACTGTCCTTTCCGATCTTACTCCCCGCGAAGAGCAGGTTCTGCGCAAGCGGTTCGGTATCGGTGAGAAATCAGACCATACCCTTGAGGAAGTAGGTAAGCTGTTTAACGTTACTCGTGAGCGTATCAGACAGATCGAAGCCAAGGCTCTGAGAAAGCTGAGGCATCCTGTGCGTAGCGCACTCTTACGTTCCTATTACGAAAATTAGTTATGAAAGCGGTACGGATTGTTGTCCGTGCCGCTTTTTTATATGATGGAAAGCGCAGCAAGTGCCCGGTTCTGTGGGAAGGATCGGACGCGGGGTCTTTATTGCCCTTGTGACGAGGGTGGAGTAGTGAGGTTTCGTCCCCCGGCTGTCCCTGTGTGCCGGATTTAATATCTCCGGCCGAAACGCTTTAAGATTTGAGGATGAATATCTAATGGATAATTCTACTGTTTTGTTTCTCGTTCCTATTATCGCACTTGTCCTTGATCTCGCTTTGGGAGATCCCAAGTGGTTTCCCCATCCCGTTCGTTGCATCGGAATGGCTTTGGACAAGTATAAAAACTGGGTTTATTCCACCGGCATGTCCCGTAAAATTATGGGCGGCGTAGGTGTATTGGGCTTCGCGATAGTTGTTTGGAGTGTGCTTAAGATTTTTCTGGCAATTCCCTTTCTCGGTGTGCTGATAGCTTTGTACCTTGCTTATGCAGGTCTTGCTCTCGGTTCTCTGCTTGCTGAGCACAAGAATGCAGCTTCCCTGCTTGATAGCGGAAGAATCGAAGATGCACGCAGCGCAATTGCCGAATTGGTTAGTCGTGATGTTTCCGAGCTGGATGAAAACGGCCTGCGCAAGGCACTTGCTGAATCCACAAGCGAAAACATTAACGACGGTTTTGTTGCTCCTTTCTTTTATCTTGTTGTTACCGGACCTGCCGGTATGTGGGTTTACAAGACTATCTCCACCATGGATTCCATGTGGGGTTACAAGAACGAAGAATATAAAGATTTTGGCTGTTATGCAGCAAAAGCTGATGATATTCTTGCTTTTATTCCCGCACGAATCACCGGATTCATGATGCTTCTCGCCGGTCGTATGCTCAAGTATGATTGGAGATCCGCTTATGATAATCTCCTCAACGATGCCAACAAGACTGAAAGCCCCAACGCTGGCTGGGCCATGGCTCCCGCAGCATGGCTGCTTGGTGCTCCTATGGGCGGTAAGGCCGTTTATTTTGGAGAAGAGAAGGAAAAGCCTGTTCTTGGCCCCGAGTCAGGTGAATGGACTTCCCTTAAGCTGAAAAGACTCGGCACACTTGTATTAAGCACTGCCATTTTTTCCGCAGTACTTCTTGATATCTATTTTGTACTGGTCTGGGCTGCCGGAGCAGTTCACTAGAAATTCAATCAGCCATCAAGCTGAATATGATCCGGAATTCCGCTGTGGCGGGATTCCGGTTTTTTGTTCGCCATATAAAAAAGGGAGACTTGAGTTGATCAAGTCTCCCTTTTTATTCTTTAATATGTATGCCTTACCAAATCAGCTCAGCCCAAATCTTTACACGTCTAATGGATAAAGACAGTCGGACAACCATGTAGGGGCTGCCGGTAGGCATTTCTATTTTTTCCCGAGTTCTATGCTGCGTTCATAGCTTTTGCGAACCGCGTCAATTATGTTGGCACGGGTGGCAGTGCGGTCCAGATGCACCAGAGCTTCAACAGTAGTACCTGCTGGAGATGTGACCATCTCGCGCAGCTGGCTGACATGGAATTTGCTTTCCTGTGCCAGCTTGGTGGAGCCTTCAAAAAGCTTCTGAACCATTGCGGTGGCCGGTTCTCTGGGCAATCCCAACTCAACCGCGGATTCGATCATGGCTTCAATGAAGTAGAAGACATAAGCGGGGCCGGAACCTATTACGCCGGTGAAGGTGTCGAACTGGCTTTCGGCTAGCACGTACACATCTCCGAGCGGAGTAAAAATCTCACGGGTAAAGTTTGCCTGTGCATCGGTCAAATGATTGTCGTCGAGGCAAACCGCGAATACACCGGCATTAACCAGTGCAGGAGTGTTGGGCATAACCCGGACAACAGGGCAGCGGTTTTCGCAGGAATCTTTCAGCTTTTGCACTGTCAATCCGGCAGCGATGGAAATGATGCATTTGGATTCGTTCAATTCCGGTGCAATCTCTTCCAGAACAGCGGGAGCGTGCTGAGGTTTTACCGCCAGCACAATGAAGTCGGATTCCTTGGCAAGATCGCGGGCAGTCTCACATTGAATTAGCCCGGTCTCTTCAGCAAGGGCGTTCAGCGCCGTTTTATTAAGGTCGGAACCAAGAAGGGTTATGCTGTCGTCGCCAGCCATTCCTTTAATTATGGCGGCGCCCATATTGCCTGTGCCGATAAATCCAACTTTTTTTGTCATGTTAGTTTACCATTTCGAGGTTGCTGAAGAAGTAGGGTACTTCGATAGCTGCAGTTTCGGGAGCATCGGAACCGTGACAAGCGTTTGCTTCGATTCCTGCGCCGAAAGCCTTGCGGATGGTACCTTCTGCTGCTTCATTGGGGTTAGTGGCTCCCATGAGGTCGCGGTAACGTTTGATGGCGTCTTCGCCTTCAAGTACGGAAACAACACAGGGACCGGAAATCATGAACTCAACCAGTTCGCCGAAGAAGGGACGTTCTTTATGAACAGCGTAAAAACCTTCAGCCTGTGTCTGAGTCATATGGATCATCTTGGTTGCCTTGATCTTCAGACCTGCGTCAGAGATCATTTTCATGATATCGCCGATTTTACCGGCTTTAACTGCATCGGGCTTGATGATGGAAAAAGTAAGTTCGCTCATTGTTTAAGTCCTCCAAGTGTATTCTTTTTTGCGGATTTTCGCATTTTTCAGGTTTCACCCTGAACGGGAAGTTTATGCTGCCTGGTCAGGAAAAAAGCATCCTGTCCGTGGCTACATCCTCGCCGCGAAGGGAGTAGAATCGATCCAGCAGATCTTCCACTTTCAGCCCCTTCTTTTCCTTCCCGGAAATATCCAGAATTATCATGCCCTGATGGAACATGATTAATCGATCACCCATATTAATGGCTTGATTCATGTTGTGGGTAACCATAAGCGTAGTCAGCTTATCGCGGCGCACAACGGCGTCGGTTATATCAAGAATTTTGCGTCCTGTCTTGGGGTCAAGTGCGGCTGTATGCTCGTCCAGTAATAAAATGTCCGGCCTTGTCATTGTTGCCATGAGCATAGTTAAAGCCTGTCTTTGACCACCGGACAGTAATCCAACTTTATCTGCCAGCCTTTTTTCAAGCCCCAGACCGAGGGTAGCGAGTTGTTCTTGAAACAGTTGCCGATCGCGTTTTTTTACGCCCAGCCCAAGCCCTCTGCGTTTGCCTCGTTTGAGCGCCAGTGCCATGTTCTGTTCAATGGAAAGTGATCCGCAGGTACCGAGCAGGGGGTCCTGAAATACGCGCCCCAGATTAGCGGCCCGTTTATGTTCCGGCCATCTGGTGACATCTTTATCCGCAATGGTTATTTTTCCGCTGCTGAGCAGGAAAGTACCGGCTATTGAGTTGAGAAATGTGGATTTCCCGGCACCGTTGGAGCCGATAACGGTTACGAATTCACCGGCATTAACATTGATATCCACGCCGTTTAGAGCCTGTACTTCGTTTACACTGTCCGGATTAAAGGTCTTGGCTGCTTTTTCAACTTTCAGCATTATGCAACCCTCCTCTTGAGCAGTCCGGATTTAATTTGCGGAGAAACCAGCGCAATTACAACCAGCGCGGCTGTTACCAAGTTCAGATCGCTCGGGGTGAATGCAAAATCACCGAGGCGTACTCCCAGTGCCAGCGCGATGGCGATGCGGTAGACCACGGACCCGAGCACTGCGGACAGCATCGCCCGGGTGACATTCGGTTTGCCGAAAAGTGTTTCACCGATAATAACCGATGCCAGCCCGGCAATAATGGTGCCGATGCCCATATTCACATCTGCGGCCCCCTGATTCTGGGCCACCAGAGCTCCTGAGAGGGCCACCATACCGTTTGAAAGTCCTACTCCGAAGATAATCATCAGATCCCGGTTAACCCCAAGGCTGGTGATCATTTTGGGGTTATCACCTGTGGCAAGCATCGCCAGTCCGAAAGATGTTTTTAAAAACCAGATCAGAACCAGCAGGGTAAGCGCTGAAATGATGGCGAAAAGTATGGGAGTGGAAAATTGCGGCGCGAGTCCGCTCAGGTCAATGAATTGGTCGATGAGGGTGTCTTGACCGAGCAGGGTTATGTTCGGCCTGCCCATGATACGGATATTGATGGAATATAGTGAGATCATTGTCAGGATGGAGGCCAGCAGATGCAGAATCTTAAACTTTGTATTTAATATTCCGGTTACTGCTCCAGCGAGGAATCCGGCCCCTACAGCCATGGCCATGCCCACCAGCGGATGATACCCGTTACTGATGGCTACCGCTGATACTGCTGCGCCAAGCGGCAGACTGCCGTCCACCGTAAGGTCTGGAAAATCCAGCACCCGAAAGGTCAGGTAGACACCTAAAACCATAAGTCCGAAGGCTGTGCCCTGTTCAATGGCTCCCATAAAAGCGTATAAACTAATCATAATTCTTGAATAGCCTTTGGCAGCGGCGCAGGAAAGGCCGAACAATACTTATTCGGGGTAATTTTCCATGGCCTTAATTTATAATTATTGAGTAAAAAAGGGCGAACGAGGTGGTAAAACTTTATATTCCAGTGTGTTGTATACAAAACACCACAAGCAGGACGCCGAAGCATTATGTAAATCAAAACATAGCGGTTTTACAAGGGCAAATAGGCTTATTTTCACAAACTGATGGCATAAAAAAGGCGCGGAATATTCCGCGCCTTTTAAGTTTTGGTCTCGTTTAAAGAACTATTTAATGATCTTATCAGCCCGTTCCAGAACCTCTCTGGGGATTTTAATATCCATCTGGGCGGCAGCCTTTTCATTTACGAATAGGCGCAGGTTCTGGAGTGTTTCAACAGGCATATCAGCAGGGTTGGCCTTGCCGCCGATAATGCGGGCAGCCATGTCTGCGGTCTGCTGGCCCATACGGTAGTAATCCACCGCCAGAGCGGCCACTGTTCCGCGCTGAACCGAGTCGGTATCTGCTGAAAAGAGGGGGATTTTGTTCTGTCGGCATACTTTGATTACAGCCTCAAGGCCGGAAACAACAGTGTTATCGAGCGGGATGTATATGGCGTCACATTTTCCCACAAGGCTCTTTGCTGCCTGATAAACACCGCTTGAATTGGCGATGGAGGCTTCCTCAACCTTAATCCCGAAATCTTTGCAGATTTCTTTGAGCAGGGTAGTAAGTACTATGGAGTTGGCTTCCCCTGCATTGTAAATGGTGCCGATGCTTTTTACTTCAGGCATGAATTCCTTAATCAGTTCCACCTGTCGCAGAACCGGGCTCATGTCTGTCATACCGGTTATGTTTTTACCGGGCAGCATGAGGCTTTTTACCAGCCCAGCAGCCACGGGGTCGGTTACGCCGGTGAAAAGGATAGGGATATCTTTAATTTTTTGAGCCACTGCCTGTGAAGAGGGAGTGGTGATGGCCAGCACCAGATCAGGATTTTCGCCCTTTATCTGGTTGGCAATCTGAATGTTGGTGGCCTGATTACCTTGAGCGATATGTTCATTGAAAATTATATCAAAGCCGGCCTCTTTCAGGCGATCTTTGAAGCCTTCCCTCATGGCATCAAGGGACGGATGTTCAACAATCTGGGAAATAGAGACAGTATGAGTCTGGGCGGAGTGGATTACAGGAACTGTAACCATGAACAGCAACACGAGAAATAGGAGGATTTTTTTCATCCCGATACTACCCTTTATTGAAAATTATTTAAGTAAAGTAAACTTGCCTTTAATTTGACTAGTAAGTCAAGAAAGGATCAAAATTATTTTATATCCATTGTCATAGCCGAAGTCTGTTGTTTCGGCCTTTCAAAAAAACAGCGGCCTAAAGCATGTAGCAAGGCTCAGATTTTGGGCCGTAAAGAACTTACGGGAACAACTCTGATCTTGCCCCTGTTTTCAGCTACCCATTGGCGGATAGCTTTGAGTGTCTCATGATTAGGGTGGCCGATAGCAATGGCCTGCCCTCTTTTACGAGCTATTTTAGCGGTTTTGGAAAGTTGGTATTTGATTGCTCCCACGTCCTTTACATTATCAAGGAAAATGTTTCGTTCGTAGAAGGTTACCCCTGCCTTGGCGGCAGCCTTGCGACCGGCACTTTTCGGGGTGGTCCGGCTGTCCAGAAAGAAAAGATGTCTCTTGTTCAACTGGTTCATGACCACCTTCATTCCGGTGTAAAATTCAGTAAAACGGGAACCCATGTGATTGTTCAGCCCTGTGGCTCCGGGTACTTTCGCGATCGCGACAAGGGTCTTTTCCCTTATAGATTCGGCGTCCATGTTTATCAGGAGCGCATCTTTACCGGGATTTATTTTTGGGTATCCCTTGGGTTCCATAGGCAGGTGGATCATGATTTCATTACCGCTGTTGCGGGCAATGGCGATGGTCTTTTTCGCATGGGAACTGTTAGGCCAGATCGAAAAAGTAATTTTCGCATCCAATGCTGCCAAACCTTTGGCAAGCCGCAGGTCTTCGCCCATATCGTCAATTATGATCGCTATCTTCGGTGCGTTGGGATCAAGCTTTACCGGGGCTGGCTTCTGCGCTTTTACCTTCGGTGTCAAGATTGAAAATTTATGGGTCGGTACACCGTTTATACTTATGATCCAGCTGTCGGCCGCGACTTCATGCATACTGGCATTAAGAGCGGTTGATTCCAGAGCCTTCTGCACATTAGCTATAAACTTTTTCTTATCACCGCTGACGGGAAAACTGAGCTGCTGGAAGTGGTAGTCGTGCCCCTGATGTTTTTTAAGGGATACATCCTCCAGACGCAGATCGCTCATGGAAATTTTAGCGGCTTTAAGGGTGTTGATCAGGCTAAGATCGATTAATTTAACCTTATCGTCGATATCGTCTTCCATCGGTTCTTCGTAAAGGGGAGCGGGGGAGGCTGCTACCGCTTCAGTTTCGGCAACCTGCAAAGATGCGTTCTTGTCCGGAGAATCCGAAACCATCAGTGCGATGATAAGACATATGCTTGCAGCCAGAGCAACTGTAAGGGCTGCAATGGCAACAGGTTTTGAAAGGTAAGCCCGAAATCCCGGAGTCTTTTCCGGGATTTCGGGCAGTTCATTCTGTTCTGGATTGTTCTGATCCACTTCGCTAGACCTTTACTTGATTTCCTTCAGGCGGGGAAGCTGCTTTACCATCTGCAGGCCCAGTCTGAGCTGGTTGTCTCTTTCAAGCATTTTTTTGGCTTTATTATCTTGTTCTTTAGCGTTTTTCTTGTCTTTACCATTGTTCTCCAGGTGACGGCTGAGGTCTTTTTCGCGCAGGATGAAACGATCATCCTGATCTTTGTCTACAACCGGGGGAACAAAGGGGTAAATGATGTCCGGATCGATTCCTTCGGCCTGAATGGAGCGTCCGCTCGGTGTGTAGTAAAGGGCGGTGGTCAGCTTGATGCCGGAACCGTCAGCCATGGGGATGATGGTCTGCACTGAGCCTTTACCGAAAGTGCGTTCGCCGAGCAGAAGCGCGCGGTTATGGTCCTTAAGCGCACCTGCAACAATTTCTGATGCCGATGCGGAACCTGCGTTGATCAGGGTTACTACCGGGACCTTTACATCTGTTGCATCTGCTGTGGCCATGAAGTCCTTGCGGCTGGCTTTGCTGCGCCCTTCAATATAAACGATCAATCCGTCGTCAAGGAAGGTGTCGGCAACTGAAACGGCCTGTGTGAGCAATCCGCCGGGGTTGTTGCGCAGGTCAAGTACCACACCTTTGAGTGTGTGATTTTTTCTGTATTCGCGTAACGCCTTGTGCATTTCACGGGTAGTGTTCTCGTTGAATCTGGTAAGGCGCAGATAGAGAATTCCGTCTTCAAGTTCCTGACTCTTGGCACTGATGATGGGAATTGTGTCGCGGGTTATGGTAATTTTTTCGGGTTTGGTGGCATCCTTGTGCAGGATGGTCAGAATCACGTCTGTTCCGCGTTTACCCCGGATCTTGCTTACAGATTCCATCAGGGAAATAGACTGGGTGGATTCACCGTTAATTTCGAGGATCAGGTCTCCGGCTTTGAGGCCCGCTTTATAAGCAGGGGTATCCTCGATGGGGGAGATAACGGTCAAGCGTCCTTTTTCCATGCTGATTTCAATACCGATGCCGCTGAATTCACCGCTTGTGGATTCCTGCATTTCTTTGAAATCGTCAGTGGAAAGAAAAGTTGAATGCGGATCGAGCTGTTCCAGCATACCCTTTACCGCATCATCTACAAGTTCTTTGCGGGAAATGGGGTTTACGTAATTGTGCTCCACCAGATCCAGAACCTGTGAAAATCTGCGTAAGGGTTCAAAACGGTCCGTATCTACTGCTTGTGTTGGTTCCGGTGCTACGGAGATTACAAAAAGGGATATAATTGCAATCATCCACAATGTTTTTCTCATGTGTTCCTCCAGCGTGGTGGGTGCTGTATCTTGCTTAAGTTATTATACATTAATCTCGTGCAAGCCATTTTTGCGGATTAACGGGTTTCTGATGAAAACGCAATTCAAAATAGAGGCCCGTATCTTTCAGTTTAGGGTAATACCCTGTTTTACCGATAATTTCATCCTTTTCGACTTCCTGACCTGTTTTTACGAAACTTTCGGCCAGATAGGCATAAAGGGAGTAATAGTTGTAACCGTGATATATAATCACAACACGTCCGAATCCCCTGAGGGTATCGTTATGTACAACCTTACCCCAGAAAATTGATTTTACATCAACGTTTCCGTTCGTTTTAATTCCAATTCCGCGCACAGGCGGTTTGGCGGAGGGGTTGAACCGAATTTTGATGTCCCCCGCACACGGACGAGGTAAGGACCTTTTAAAATTAGCAATTTTTTTGCTGGTCAGGATCTTGAGTTTGTAATTCAGTTTGTTGATTGTTTCAAGCAGACCTTTCAGTTCCTGCTCTCTGCTGATCTTAAGAGCACGGATACTTTTAATACCGGAAAGTAGACTGAGTTTGTCTTTGAGCAGACTGTCTTTGGTCCCGTTGATTTCAGCCAGTTTAGCCTCAACCTTCAAACGTAAATCTTTCTGAACTTCAAGATTGGCATTGATTTCGTCAGCCTTTTTCTCTGCTTTGTCCAGCTCTGTTTTGGTATCTTTATAAAGAGATGCCAGCCATACAAAATTCCGGTCAGCCTGTTTCCAGTTATCAAGGGAGCCGAATCTATTTTCCAGCTTGCGGGAGTGGACCGGCCATATTCTGGCCAGCATCAACTTCAGTCTGGTGACAATTTCATCCAGCTCGTCTTCAAGAACCCGTTGATCCGTTTTTGCGGCCTTTTCATCTTCCATAATTCCCGCAAGATCGTCTTCCTGCTGGAAAAGATCTTTTTCTACGTCGCTAATGCGGTCTTCAATGGCGGCGAGTTCACCGAACATGCTGCGTTCTTCACGGGTGAGCTTTAGCAGTTCCTTTTTCTGATGTTTAACAGTCTGTCGCGTGTCCTGAATTTCATTTTTCAGTGTATCCACTTTAGATTCAGCAGAAGCACAGACCGCTCCGCACAGCATCAGCAGTGCTAAAATGACGGTTAGCAGGTGGGTTTTTGTGACCATTCGGTGCATAAGCTAAAGTCTGTTTTCCAGAAATTTACCCAGAGGACAGTTTTCGCAGTCCGGGTTGTTTTTTTTACACCATTCTTTGGCTGTTCTTACAATCAGGGCATGAAATTCATTGTACAGCTCTACATCAGGATCAAGCACATCCATGAAATACTCCTGTAATTCATGATAGTCTATATCCTCATGGACCAGCATGTGACGATTGAAAATCCTGCGGGTATAGGCGTCGACCACAAATACGGCTTTGTTCAAAGCGTAGAGTAAAATTGAATCAGCTGTTTCCGGGCCGATTCCGTTGACTGCCAACAGTTTCTCGCGCAGTTCGTAGGTGTCTGTTTCCTGCAGGTCCGTGATACACTCTGCCGAGTTAGCGTCTAAGAAATCGAGAAAATTTGCAATCCTCATCGCCTTCATGCGGAAAAAACCGGAAGGCCGGATCATCTCCTGCAATTCCTGCATGGAAAATTGACGCAAACCATGCGGAGTCAGCCCGTCGTTTTTTCTGAGATTATCAATGGCTTTTTCCACGTTTGCCCAGTTGGTATTCTGAACCAGAATAGCTCCCAGGGCGATCTCGAACGGGCTTTCACCCGGCCACCAGTGGCACGGCCCCAATCTTTCCGAAAGGGCTTTGTAGTATTTGTATAATGTTTGCTCTCTATTCATTAAAAAGACTGTTTAAATCCGCTGCATGCGAAGTCCGTTAAAAAGTTTTCCCATCTGTTTATCGGAGAGATTTTTAATCAACGCTTATATCACGCCAGAGGAGTCCTGCCCATTCACCCATGGTGAAGATTTCCGGTGCGGGCAGTCCCGCTTCAATGTATGTGTCAGCGACTTTTTCAGCCTGTTCCACGAGAATTCCGGAAAGGATGAGGATGGAATTATCCTTTAGTCGGGCGGTAACATCAGGGCAGAGCTCAATGAGCGGTCCGGAGAGAATGTTTGCTACAACCAGTTCATATTTGAGGGTCGGATCGATGCTGTCGGCACTGCCTACGGAAAGCAGGATGCCGTCCACGCTGTTGTTATCAATGTTTTCCTGAGCGCAGACAATGGACTGCGGGTCGATGTCCACTCCTACTCCTTTGAGTCCCAGCTTTGCGAGCGCAATGGCGAGGATTGCTGACCCGGTGCCGAGATCGAAAAATTCCATATCGGCATTGATTCTGCCTTCATCCGCAAGCTTGCTGATCAGGTCCAGACAGAGGGCGGTAGTCGGGTGGCTGCCGGTGCCGAAGGCCATTTTCGGTTCGATTATGATATGCTCTTTACCAGCAGTTTTCTGTTCCAGTAACCACGGAGGCAGTATCTCGAATTGTCCGCAGGTTATGGGCTCGAAATAATCTTTCCACGCAAGTCCCCAGTTCTCGTCTTTGATGTCTTCACCGACACATCCTGCATGCGGCCAGCGGGATTTTATCTCATCTACTATCTCCATGCCCAGCGGATGATCTTCCAGATGGATGGTGTAGAATATGGAATCGTCGTCAAGAGGCTTTTCTTCCCAGCCGTGGGGAACACGTGCTCCGAGATAAACCTGACATTCGTCGCTTTCCTGTTCGGAAAGGGTGAATTGAATTCTGAGCAGTTCTGGCATTATTTATTCCTTATATTAAATCTGGTTCTAACGTTTGATAGCGTTTATTGTTTTCGGAATATCAGTACATGAAAAAGCCCAAGTACTAAAGCTAGTATTTGGGCTTTTGGAGTTTATTTATCTAATATTCGTTAAATAATGCGGTCTATGAGGTTTCCTTTTCCGGTCAGGCTGTGGATGGCGTTGTCTGTGATTCTCTGCTGCTCCGCATCATGCTGGTGCAGGGTAGGCACATCAATTCCATCCGGCGCGGCATCGGGCCTTTCTGTGGGCAGCCAAGTCTCAATACCGGTATCCTGAACGCCGCCTTCAACAGGCGTGGCAAGTGAGATGTTATCCATAGATAAATCCTCGTAGACTTAAATCCGTACAGCTTGTTTAAGCTTCTCCGAAACTTTCACGTTTACTCTATCTGAAGATAAGTCCGCATTGCCTTGCGGTCAAGCTAAGCCTGTTTCGCCAGTAGTTCCTCAAAGGCTTTCAGGAAAGCCACAAGGTCTTCCCTGTCTATTGTCAGGGCAGGAAGCAGCCTGAGGATTGTTCCTTTGGTCAGGTTCAGAATGAAACCTTTATTACGCAGTTCAGTAAAAATTTCAGTTCCGTCAAAGTTTAATTCAATGCCGAGCATCAGACCGAGTCCGCGCACGGATTTGATTTTATCGGGGAATTTTCCCTGAATCTTGCCGGCTTCGGCTTTAAAAAATTCACCAAGCTCGGCGGCACGCAGGTCAAGTTTTTCATCATTCATGATGTCAATGACCTTGGATGCGACTTTTGAGACCAGTGCTCCTCCTCCGAATGTTGTGGCATGGCTGCCGGGAGTGAATCCTTTAGCCACTTCTTTGGTTGCCAGCATCGCTCCCATGGGCAGGCCGTTGGCAAGCGCTTTGGCGGAAGTGAAAATGTGCGGGGTTACACCGTAATGCTGGTGAGCCCACCATTTGCCGGTCCTGCACAGGCCGGACTGCACTTCATCAACAATAAGAAGGATGTCCTTTTCTTTGACAAGCTCGGTTACAGCTTTAACGTATTCTTCCGGCAGAGGTTTAATGCCGCCTTCACCCTGAACCATCTCGATCATAACCGCTGCAGTCTTGTCACTGATGGTTGCTCTGAGAGCTTCCACATCACCTGCTGGGACATATTTAAATCCTTCAGGCAGGGGAGCGAATCCGTCTTTGATCGGTCCGGATTGTCCGGTCGCGGTCAGGGTGGCTAGGGTCCGGCCATGGAAAGAACCTTCAAGGGTTATGATTTCATACGCATCTCTTTCTTTTACTGTGCGCATATATCTTCTGGCCAGTTTAATGGCGGCCTCATTGGCTTCTGCACCGGAGTTGGCGAAAAAGACTTTATCAGCTTTGCAGGTAGCAGTGAGTTTTTCAGCCAGTTCCACCTGTTCTTCCTGATAGAAGAGGTTGCTGACCTGTACCAGCTTGCGGGCCTGTTTGGCCATAACGTCCGCGAGATCCTCACGGCAGTGGCCGATGTTGGCTACGGAAATGCCCGAAAGCAGGTCGATATATTCGTTGCCGTCAAGATCCCACAGTCTGGAACCTTTGGCTTTGCATACGTTTACGGGGTATCTGCCATATGTATTGCAGATGGATTTTTGTTCAGCTGATACTAATGTTTCGTGTTTGCTCATGATGAATATTTTATCAGTGTGGAATTAATTTTTACCGGTATGCCCGAATCCCCCGGCACCTCTGGTTGTGTCGGAAAGTTCTTCGCTGGGAGTCAGCCGGGCATGGCAGTATGGCATGAAAACAAGTTGTGCTATGCGCTGTCCGCGCTCAATTCGTCGGTTTTCATCCGATGTATTGAGCAGGGAAACTTTGATTTCACCACGGTAATCAGGGTCGATAACACCGACTCCCTGACTTACGGTCAGTCCGTCCTTTGTTCCAAGTCCGCTGCGGGAGTAGACAAACCCTGCAATGCCCGGTGAGGTGATTTCAATGGCTATCCCGGCGGGAAATGCGTATCTGCCGCCCGGTTCAATTTCTACGAAATCATCATTAATACAGGCTCGCAGATCCACTCCGGCAGAGTTCGGTGTAGCATAGTCCAGACCGCCTTCGCGGGCAGTTTCGCTGAGGAATTTAATTTTTACTTCAACTGGATTGGATTGGGTGGAATTCATTTCTTTATCCTTGCACAAATGATATTTTGAATGGGCAGAATGCTCCCGTAAGTCAAATGTGTCAACTTTCTATCTAGATAATTGCCAAACCGTCTTGAAATGTTAACCCGATTAAGGCAAAGAATAAAAAGATGTGTGAAAGGTTCCATGTTTCTGATACATTCGGGTAATCATTCCGCGTTGAATTAATATTTTAAGGAGATAAGTATGCAGCCGCTTCGCGTTTATAGCGTCGTTCCCCGTCTACCCAGCCAGTTGAAAGAGCTTTGGGACTTGGCGTATAACTTTCTTTTTGTTTGGAATAGTGACATTGCCAGCATTTTTTCCTCTATCGATCATGTGCTCTGGCGCGAATGCCAGCAGAATCCGGTTAAATTCCTGAACAGTTTGCCCCAGCAGCAATTAGAGGAACTTGCCAGCGATGATTTTTTTGTCCAGCGTCTCAAGGAGGCCGTTAAAGTTCAGAAAAATTATCTTTCCCGCGAAAGCTGCTCTTACAAATTTGAAGGAGCACCTAAAGGTGAACCTGTAGTTGCCTACTTCAGTTTGGAATATGGAATCGGCCTCAGCCTGCCTATATATTCCGGAGGTCTTGGTATTCTGGCCGGGGACCATCTAAAGTCAGCCAGTGATTTGAATATTCCGCTGGTCGGAATAGGACTGTGCTATCAGCATGGCTATTTTCGCCAGTATATGACTCAGGACGGATGGCAGCAGGAGCTCTATCCGAGTCATGACTTTGAAGAGATGTCCATAAAGCCCGCTAAAGATAAAGATGATAAGGACGTTAAATTCTCTCTTGATATCAAGGGTGAAGCGCTTCATGTAAAGGTTTGGCGCGTCGAGGTGGGCCGGGTGACGCTTTACCTGCTTGATACCAATATTTCCGAAAACCCGTCTTACTTCCGTAATATTACCGCACGACTTTATGGCGGTGATCTTGAAATGCGGCTCTGGCAGGAAATCCTGCTCGGAATAGGAGGAGTCAAGGCTCTTGATGAACTCGGTCTTGAGCCCAGTGTTATTCATATGAATGAAGGGCATTCCGCTTTTGCCGGATTGGAACGCATCCGGGTCTTCATGACTGATCACGGGCTTTCATTTGAAGCAGCTATGGAAATGGTGGCCTCTTCCAGTATTTTTACCACTCATACTCCGGTACCTGCCGGTAATGACCGTTTCCCTGCGGAACTTATGCGGCCGTATTTTGAGCCTTATGCTCAAACTATGGGACTTGCTTATAAGGTATTTCTCTCTCTGGGCCGGGAAGATCCGCGTGATGATGCGGAACAGTTCTGCATGACAGTGCTGGCATTGAAACTTTCCCGTTTCAATAATGGTGTGTCCAAGCTGCACGGACATGTTTCAAGGAACATGTGGCAGAAAGTGTGGCCGCAATATCCGGTGGAGGATGTTCCTATCGGGGCCATCACCAATGGTGTGCATATGCCCACATGGGTTGCCACTGATTTTTCTTTGCTTTTTGACCGCTATCTAGGTCCTAACTGGCGGGAAGATCCGGATTGTTCCAGAGTCTGGAAGCAGACTGATAATATTCCTGATGCAGAGCTCTGGCGGACCCACGAACGGCTTCGTGAGCGTCTGGTGGATTTTGTACGTAAGCGTCTGCGTAAACAGATGATGAATGTCGGAGCGCGTCGTAAGGAAATTGAGCTTGCGGATGAAGTGCTTGATCCTCGCGCTTTGACTATAGGTTTTGCGCGTAGGTTCGCGACCTACAAACGCGCAGGGCTGCTTTTTAAGGATAAAGAGCGTCTGCTCAAAATTATTTCTGATTCAAGGCACCCGGTGCAGTTTATTTTTGCCGGTAAGGCCCATCCTCAGGACAATGAGGGCAAGAAGCTCATTCAGGATCTTATACAGTTCTGCCGCCGTGAAGAATGCCGTATGAGTCTTGTGTTCCTTGAAGATTACGATATGAAGATTGCCAACTATATGGTTCAGGGTTGTGATGTCTGGTTGAATACTCCCCGGCGTCCCCTTGAAGCCTGCGGAACAAGCGGCATGAAAGCTATGGCCAACGGAGTCCTCCAGTTCAGTACACCCGACGGCTGGTGGGATGAAGCCTATCTGACGGATAACAGTCTCGGCTGGGCTATCGGACGCAGGGAAGAATACTCAGATCATGAATATCAGGATTTCGTGGAGAGTCAGACTCTTTACAAGGTGCTTGAAAATGACATAATCCCCGAATTCTATGACCGGGGTCATGGCAGCCTTCCCCGCAACTGGATTACCAAGGTGAAAAAGGCATTGGGAACTCTGGGGCCGGAATTCAATGCCAATCGAATGGTTGAAGATTACACTGAAAAGGCTTATCAGCCTGCGTTCAATAATTATAAGACCATGCATAAAAATGACTTTCAGGGGGCCAAGGATCTGGCCGCGTGGAGAATGGAACTTATGACCAAGTGGTCAAGCCTGAAGGTCCGCAACATAACTTCGGAAGTACATACTGATGTTTTTGTTGAGGAACCTATCATTATCAGCGCGGAAGTTTTTCTCAACGGTTTGGAACCTGAAAATGTGCAGGTCGAGATTTATGCCGGACCTGTCGGACAGGATGGTAAATTCATCCGCCGCAAAACTGTGATTATGTCTCAGGAAGAAGATATGGGAGCAGGCTGGCATGTTTATCAGGGTGAAGTTATGCCCGTGGAAGCCGGAAGATTCGGTTATACCGTGCGCATACTGCCTAGACATAAGCTCCTGCTCGATCCGCATTCATTAGGATTGATTCATTGGGCACAATAGAAGGAACTGTATGCCGACAGGAAAGGTTAATATAATTAAATCAAAACGCGGGGCCCTTACGGGCTCCGTTTTCTTTTTTTTGTTTTGCTGCCTGTTTTTTTGCGTGGCAACAGCTTCGGCGTTTGAGGCTGAAGTTCGTTATGTGATAGACGGCGATACCTTTATCCTTGCAAATGACAAGCATGTGCGCATTGCCGGGATAGATACCCCGGAGATAGGACGCAAGGGTAAGCCTGATCAGTATTATGCCCGTAATGCCAAAAGTATGCTGAATAAATTGATTCTCGGTAAACAGGTGCGTATTGAGTATGCCGGAAAAGGTGTGGATCGCTACAAGCGGATAGTCGGCTGGGTTTATCTGGATGATCTTTTTGTGAATGAATACATGGTTCGTAAGGGTGCCGCTTTTTGTTATTATCATAAGGGAAATGACCAAGGCATACAGAAACAGCTTCTCCGTGCTCAGAGAAATGCATATAATGAAAAAAGAGGGTTCTGGCCTAAGATCATTAACACCGAAAATTTTCATAAACCGTGGATGGGCAATAGAAACAGCCATCGCTGTTTTTTGCCCGGTGATAGATACGCAAAAAAGATCAGTTGGAGAAACAGGGTACAATTCTCCACTCTGGGCGATGCGTTTTACGCCGGCTATTCACCCGCAAGACATTTTAATTTCTGGCTTGTTGTAAAATAGGCGGTTTTTGTTTTTGGATATTAATTTTTCGATTTCGTCAGTCTGTTGGCTGTAAGGTCTGCAAGAGATTTGCCAGAAGAAGGGAGACTGAAAGTGCTATTTAGAAAATTTGCCGGCACATTCCATGAGTTTAGCATAATGCGTGATCCGGCCCTGTGTATCGATTGTAAAGTCTGTATACGGCAGTGTTCATACGAAGCTCATTTTTGGGATAAGGCGCGAGAAAAAGTTGCCCACGATAACCGTAAATGCGTGGGCTGTCATCGTTGCGCGGCCATGTGTCCGACCGCGGCTCTTACCATCCGACTAAATGAAGCGGACTTCAGGCCCAATTCAACGTGGCGTCCCGGATTTATACGCAATATCTATAATCAGGCGGAAAGCGGCGGAGTACTGCTGGGCGGCATGGGAAGTCCAGTGGATATACCTGTTTACTGGGATAGGTTGCTTCTGGACGCAAGTCAGGTGACCAATCCGTCCATTGATCCTTTGCGGGAACCGATGGAGTTGAAGACCTTTCTCGGCGCAAAGCAGGACCGGGTGGAAGTAAGCTTTGACGGGAACGGCACTCCGTCTCTTGAAACAGAACAGACTCCTCAGATAGAGCTCGACACTCCGATTACATTTGCGGGGATGTCCTTCGGGGCGATTAATTATAATCTGCACGCGGCTATGGCCATGGCGGCCAAAGAATTGAATACAGTCTACAATACCGGAGAAGGGGGACTGCACAAATCCCTCTATGAATATGGGCCGTGGACCATCGTGCAGGTGGCTTCCGGTCGTTTCGGAGTGCATAGCGATTACCTGAACGCCGGAGTCGGTATTGAAATTAAAGTGGGTCAGGGCGCTAAGCCCGGTATCGGCGGGCATCTGCCTGGTGAAAAAATCGACGTTAAAATTTCCGAAACCCGCATGATTCCTCCGGGGTCTGATGCTATTTCCCCTGCTCCTCATCATGATATTTATTCAATTGAAGATCTCCTGCAGTTGATTTTTGCGCTTAAGGAGGCCACCGAATACCGGGTTCCTGTAGCTGTTAAAATCGCGGCGGTTCACAATGTGGCGGCCATTGCCTCCGGCGTGGTTCGGGCCGGGGCGGACATCCTGACTCTTGACGGAATGAAAGGCGGAACCGGAGCGGCTCCGGTTATGACCCGGGATAACGTGGGGATTCCCATTGAATTGGCCCTTGCCGGAGTTGATCAGAGATTGCGTGATGAAGGCATCCGGTCCAAGGCATCCATCATCGCCGGGGGTGGATTCAGATGCAGCTCCGATGTTATCAAGGCTATTGCCCTTGGCGCGGATGCTGTTAACATCGGAACCGCCGCTTTGATCGCTGTCGGCTGTACTATGTGCGGACGCTGCTATACCGGAAAATGTCCGTGGGGCATCGCTACCAACGATAAGAAACTTGCTAAACGCCAGAATCCGGAAGTCGCGGCGGAACGTCTGGTTAATCTTGTTCGCGGCTGGTCTCACGAGATAGAAGAAATGCTTGGCGGTATGGGGCTGAATTCAATCGAAAGCCTGCGCGGCAACAGGGACAAGCTGAGAGCCGTAGGATTGACTGAGACTGAAATGCATATTCTAGGCGTTAAACATGCGGGAAGATAATGAAACGTATTTATCCTGATAAAGATTTTTGCATGGGGTGTAAGCTCTGTGAACTGGCCTGCCTCACGGCTCATTCCACAGATAAGGATCTGGTCCTTGCCTATAAGAAGGAACGGGCCGAAGGGCTTATTTCACGTAAACGGGTTATTGAAAACAGTGATGTCTGTGTGGCGGTCAGTTGCAGGCATTGCGGGGAACCGGAATGTGTTGCGGTCTGTATCTCAGGAGCGTTGATTAAAGATGATGAAACCGGACTAACTATTTATGAAGCTGATAAATGTGTGGGCTGTTGGTCCTGTATAATGGCATGTCCTTACGGGGCCATCCAGCTGGATAAATATAACAGCAAAATAATCAAGTGCGACCTTTGTGCAGGCAGAGAGAACGGACCGGCCTGTGTGGAAGCTTGCCCCAACCGCGCTCTTAAGTTCGAGGAGAGGTGAGTTATGGCATACGTCATTATAGGTAACGGCATCGCCTCACTTGGAGCTATCGACGGTATTAGAAAATATGACCGAGCGACACCTATCATTGTTATCGGCGCCGAGAATACCGCTGCCTATGGCAAACCGCTAACCTCATATCTGCTGGCCGGGCGGATCAATCCTGAACGTTTGTCCATGCGTGCGGATGATTATTACAAGGGCAAGAATGTTACGCTTAGACTGGCAACCTGTGTTGAAAAAATTGATATTGCTGAGCGGGAATTACTAACCTCTGAAGGTGAAAAAATTCCGTATCATAAGCTTCTTCTGGCAACCGGCGGTAAACCGTATGTACCGAAGGTTGAAGGGATTGAAGGGGATGATGTTTACAATTTTACCGCTGCTAAGGATGCTTTCCGGCTGATTGAATCGGTCAATAAAGTAAAACGGGCGGTGGTTCTCGGCGGCGGCTTGATCGGGCTTAAGGCTGCTGAATCGCTTTATAACCGTGGTGTTGATGTGGCCGTAGTCGAGAAGGAAGAGCGTATTTTGCCTCTTGCTTACGACACTGACGCCGCCGGATTGATTTCTCGCCGGGTGGAAGATGCCGGGATGCTGGTCCGCTGCAAGGTAGGCGGCAAAAAGGTTGTGCGCGATAACGAGGGCAGGCTGCGTGGGATATTATTGGACGATAATAGTTTTCTCGAGGCGGACGCCATCGTAATCGCAATCGGGGTGATTTCGAGGACAAGGCTTGCCGAACAGGCGGAAATCGCGGTGGATAAGGGTATTCTTGTCGACGACAATATGTTTACCGGCAAAGATGGAATTTACGCCGCCGGGGATGTCGCACAGGCACGGGATGTTGTTTTTGATAAGGATAAGGTCGTACCGGTCTGGTCTAATGCCTATACACAGGGATATTACGCAGGGCGTAACATGGCCGGAAATAAATCAAGATATCCCGGAACAATGTCCATGAGTTCAATCAGTTTTTTTGGGCTGCCGACAATCTCTGTGGGTGAGGTCAATCCTGATCCCGCCAATTCCGAGTATGAAATCTATACTTTTTACGATGAGCGTAAGCAAAGCTACCGCAAGCTTGTTTTTAAAAAAGATAAGTTGGTAGGCTATGTGCTTGTAGGGGATATCGATTTTGCCGGAATGTATACTTCTTTTATCAAATTTAAATTCAAAGTGGACGAGTATACCCGCAAAAGACTCAGTGAAGGTGAACCGGATGTTCTCATGTGGCCGGATGATTTTTTTAATGAAGCATGGAATCCGGGCAGTGAGTAGATCTAAGGAGACATCATTATGAAAGCTCCCGAAAAATATTATGATTTTGAGAAAGATATATCCGGTTGCGGAGTGTTCGGTGTAATCAGTAAAAGGCGTGAATGCATTCCCGGAGATGTTCCCATCAGGGCTATGGCCTGCATGCATGACCGGGGTAACGGCCTCGGCGGAGGTTTCGCAGCCTATGGAATATATCCGGAACTGGCGGATAAGTACTGCTTTCAATTATTATGCGACGATCATCATGCGTTGGATAAAGCGGAAGAGATCATCAAAATTTTCTTTGATATAAATGAATCCGAACCGATCAGAACCCGTAAAGTGCTCAGTATACCGGACCCGCCTCTAATTTGGCGTTTTTTTGTCTACCCCAAGGAACTGCGGCCAAATTCACGCTTCAGCGGCGGTAGTGAAGAGGACTACATAGTCGGTGTAGTCATGAAAATAAATAAGGAAGTGCCGGGGGCTTTTGTGCTTTCCAGCGGTAAGAATATGGGCGCATTCAAGGGCGTGGGCTACCCGGAAGATATTGCGGAATTTTATCGATTGGATGAATACTCCGCATACTTGTGGACGGGACATAACAGGTTCCCGACAAACACCCCAGGCTGGTGGGGCGGAGCGCATCCGTTTACCATTCTGGATTGGTCCATCGTGCATAACGGTGAAATCTCGTCCTACGGGATAAATCGCCGATACCTTTGTACCCATGGCTATGAATGTACTATGGATACGGATACGGAAGTTGTTGCTTATTTGATTGATTTACTGGTACGTAAGCACGGTTTGAGCCGTGAACTGGCTTCGTCTGTTTTCGCGCCCCCATTTTGGGACGATATAGAAAAAATGGATGTAAAACAGAAAAAGCTTTACAGGGCACTTAGAACCACATACGCAAGTGCCATGCTGAACGGTCCGTTCGCTATACTGGTGGCCGATGCGGACAGTTTGTGGGGTCTGAATGACCGCATAAAGCTGCGCCCGCTTGTTGTTGCCAGAAAGGATGACCGGGTTTATATGTCCAGTGAGGAAAGCGCTATCCGGCTTGTCTGCCGTGATCTGGACGAAGTCTGGATGCCCAAGGCCGGAGAGCCGGTCATAATTCAGGCGGACGGGTGCAGCAATGGCTGAAATCGTTAAAATCGATGCTGCTGAAATGGGGTACCGCCGGCTCAATGAGCTGGTGCGTGATAATGTCCGTAGCGGAGTATGTGAATTCGTTCTCGACAATGTTGTCGGACAAAGGTACATAGCAACAGCTCTTAAAGGTGATTTGACCTTTACAGTCAACGGTACTCCGGGTCAGGATATGGCCGCCTTCATGAAGGGGCCGAAAATAGTCGTGAACGGCAATGTGCAGGATGGTACCGGAAATACCATGGATGACGGCCTTGTTGTCATCAACGGAATTGCCGGTGATGTCCTGGGTTACGCGATGCGTGGCGGGGCTATTTACGTTCAGGGCGATGTCGGGTATCGGGTAGGTATCCATATGAAGTCATATATGGATCAGCAGCCTGTGATAGTCATCGGCGGTAAAGCCGGTGATTTTCTTGGCGAATATATGGCCGGAGGAGTGATTTTACTTCTTGGCATGTTTTCTGGTAAACCAGATGCTCCCGTGGCGGGAATGTCCTTGGGAACCGGGATGCACGGTGGAGTAATCTACGTGCGTGGCGAGCTTCCCGAGGGACTGGTCGGCCATGATATAATGGTTGAACCCGCGGATAAGGGCGATCTTGAGGCTATAGCCGGGATTGTCCGGGATTACTCAGAGGAAATCGGTGTGGATGCGGCTGAAATAATGGCTTCTGATTTTGTGAAGCTTCTGCCCCGGTCCCACCGTCCGTACGGGGATATGTATGTTCCCGTGTAATAGGCGGATTGTTTTATTCGTACACAGTCTTTTCAGGAGGACGTAATGTTTTTTGCAGATATCGCACACGCGATGGGTGCTGCCGGACAACAGGCCCAGGGCGGACCTATGGGCGCACTCGGTTCTTTTCTCCCTCTCATCCTCATGTTCGCAATTTTCTATTTTTTGCTCATCAGACCGCAGCAGAAAAAAGCCAAAGAGCACAAAGCCATGCTGGATGCAATCCAGAGGGGGGACCGTGTTCTTACCGCAGGTGGTATTTATGGTCGTGTTACCGCTGTTGACGGCGATGAACTGACCGTTGAGCTTGCTGAGGGTTTACAGGTTAAGGTTGAAAGATCTTTTGTCTCCAACCTCGCAAATCCTGTTAAAAAAGAAGAAAAGAAAGGCAAATAAGCCTTTTGGTGTAGTGAAGCCTATCAAGGCAAGTCGCTTGTCGGGTTGGCCCGTAAGTGCTTGCCTTTTTAGTGTTTTTGTAACCTATCCTAGTTGAATTTATAAAGGGAGAGGAGATGAACGGGAGTCTTCGTTGGAAAATAGTCCTGACCCTGCTTGTTGTTGTGCTTGGAGTTGCTTACCTCCTTCCTTCACTGCCTGCGGTTCAGAATTCGGGAATGGCTCGCTTCCTGCCTGATGACAAAATCAGTTTGGGACTTGACCTCAAGGGCGGAATCCACCTCACACTCGGTGTGGATATGGATAAAGCCATGGATAACAACCTTGCCCGTATGGGAGATGACCTTAAGGCCGTTGCCCGCGAGAAAGGTATAATTGTTTTGAAGCCTACTGTGCTTAATGGCAAAAGAATCGAAGCGGTTCTTCTCAAGCAGGACCAGAAGGAAAAACTGGAAAAGCTTGTTAAAGATACCTTCGGCAACCTGACCATTCTCAGCACTGCAGTGAAACCTGACGGTAAAGTCACTTACGTTTTTGCTCCCACTCCGGAATACAAAAAGTACCTGACCAAACTGACCATGGATCAGGCAATCAAAACTATCCGTAACCGTATTGACCAGTTCGGTGTTGCTGAACCGGATATCCGCAAACAGCAGGGTAACCGCATTCAGGTACAGCTGCCCGGTATGCAGGATCCTGAAAGAGCGATCAAAATTATCGGTAAAACAGCTCATCTTGAGTTTAAACTGGTGGATTCCGGAGCGGATTTGCAAAAAGCTCAGAAAGGCATTCTCGCCCCCGGACGCGAACTTACTGTCATCAGACATAGGCTCGCCGACGGTAGTTATGTTGAGAAGCCCATCGTTCTGAAAAAAGACGCCATGCTTACCGGTGAATACATCACTGACGCGCAGACACGCTTTGACCAGTTCAACCAGCCTTATGTTACCTTGAACTTCAATAGCAGGGGCGCAAGAATTTTTGAACGGGTTACCGGTGAAAATATCAAGAAGCAAATGGCCATCGTGCTGGACGGAAAAGTATACTCCGCACCGACCATTCAGGATAAGATTGCCGGTGGACGTGCTTCCATCACTGGTAGTTATACTACTGAAGAAGCGCATGACCTCGCCATTGTTCTGCGTGCCGGTTCTTTGCCTGCTCCGGTTAAAATCCTTGAGCAGAGAACAGTCGGTCCCTCTCTTGGACAGGAGTCCATTGATAAGGGCGTAACCGCTGCGATAGTAGGTAGTGCTCTGGTACTGGTGTTCATGTTCGCATATTACGGCTTTGCCGGTTTTGTTGCTGACGTAGTGCTGGTGCTTAACGTGATACTTATTCTTGCCGGTCTGGCTGTTTTCGGTGCAACCCTGACCCTACCCGGTATCGCAGGTATTATCCTGACGATCGGTATGGCGGTTGATGCAAACGTCATTATCTTTGAGCGTATACGTGAAGAATTACGAAGGGGACTAACTGCTAAGGCCGCTATTGTAGAAGGCTACAGCAGAGCGACCCTGACCATTCTGGATGCAAACATCACCACTGTGATCGCAGCGGTAATTCTTTACCAGTTCGGTACCGGGCCTGTGCGCGGTTTCGCGGTAACTCTTACTCTGGGTATCATTACCTCTATGTTCACCGCTATCTTTGTGACCCGCATCTTGTTTGATCTGTACACCTCCAAGCGCGCTGCCGATGCGCCGTTGAACATTTAAGGAGAGTGAATAAATGGGATTGCAGATAATTAAACCCGATACCAAAATCGATTTTATCGGATTCAAGACCAAAGCGTTCATTATCTCAGCATTGCTGATTCTTCTCGGAATCGGCTCGCTGATCGTGAACGGCGGTCCTAAATACGGCATCGACTTTGCCGGCGGTATTGTGGTTCAGGTTAAGTTTGATAAGAGTGTAGATGTCAAGGTTGTTAAAAATGCTCTCAAAGATGCCAAGCTTCCCGGCCTGGTTGTGCAGAGCTTCGGCCATGCTGATGATAATGAAATCCTGCTGAGAACATCTTCTGCCAAGATCAGTTCTTCTGAAGTTCGGGCGAATATCAACTCCGGTCTGAAAGCCGGGCTTGATGGAACCGGATTTGAGATTCAGCGTCTGGAAATGGTAGGACCCAAAGTCGGTTCCGACCTTCGTACGAAAGCTGTCGAGGCTCTTTACTTTGCGGTGCTGCTGATTGCTATCTACATCTCCGGACGTTTTGAGCAGCGCTGGTTTGCTGCGGCAATCATGGCTGGTGGACTTTTCGCCGGTATCAGTGCTCTGCAGTTGCTGGGAATGTCCACTTCTGTGCTCATTTTTGGCGCGTTGTTCATCACTTTGGGGCTTTGTTGGTATCTAAAGCTGAACTATGCGTTGGGTGCCATTGTCGCACTTATACACGACGTCATGATTACTGTTGGTATCTTCTCCCTGCTCGGCAAGGAGTTCGACCTGACTATCATCGCAGCTTTGCTGACTATCATCGGTTACTCTCTGAACGATACGATCATCGTTTTCGACCGTATCCGTGAAAACCTGATCGGCAAGATCAGTGATTCACTTGCGGAAACCATTAATATCAGTATCAACCAGACACTGAGCAGAACCATCCTCACTTCCGGCACAACTCTGCTGGTTGTTGCGGCTCTGTTTGCATTCGGCGGTGGTGTAATCCACGATTTCGCTCTTGCTCTGCTTATTGGTGTAGGTGTTGGTACCTATTCCTCAATCTTCGTTGCCAGCCCCATCCTGCTCGGATTCGGCCCCGGTTCAATCAAAGAAGATGCGGAGGAAGCTGAAGCCGCATAGCTTTAAGTTTCTTTTTACGCTTATTCAAGCGGGAACGGTTCAGGCCGTTCCCGCTTTTTTTGTGCCGTGAAATTTAAAAATCAATAAATAATGATTTTTAAGAAAATAAATTAAATGTATTGTGTTAAATAGTTATGATTCAGTGATGTATTTTTATTGTTATGATAATCTTTAACTGTAGTAGGCTTAATTTTTAATTGTATTGTTTTTTCTTTTTAGTGTTGATTAAATTATTTTGCAGTTGTTTTATTTAATATGTCAAAAAAGATATAATAAAAAGTTATGTGCTTACGTGGATATAATTTAAAATCTTTGACAATACTTACTGTGGGTATATAATTAAACCACTTATTAACGGAAACGATTTTTTTAGAACGAAGGTTGGTTTTACTAATTTCTCAAAATTTATAGGTGGTTATTATGCCCAGAATTCTCAGGATCAATACCCGCACTAAAGAGTTCAAGTTTGAAGAACTTGGTGAATACGCAGGTCTCGGTGGACGCGCCTTGACTTCCAGAGTCGTAAACACCGAAGTTCCCGGTGATTGTCATCCTCTTTCAGCTGACAATAAGCTCGTTTTTGCTGCCGGTATTCTTGCCGGTTCCGGCGCTGCCAACTCAGGCAGGCTTTCATGCGGTGCCAAGTCTCCCCTTACCGGAGGCATTAAGGAAAGCAACTCTGGCGGACAGTTTGCGCAGGTTCTTCCCCGCCTCGACATTCAGGCGATTATTTTTGAAGACAAACCTGAAATGGACGCTCCATTTTCTATTCTTGAAATTTATGCAGACCGCGTGGAATTTAAAGATGCTGCTCCTATTGTAGGCATGGATAACTACCCTGCACACGAAGAGCTAAAAAAAGTGTACGGTGAAAAGGCTGTTACCGCTCTGGCAGGACCTGCTGGCGAAAAGTGTCTTGCCGCCTCTACTATTCAATTTTCCGATCCTCACCTGAATCCTGCCCGTTCTGCCGGACGTGGCGGTATGGGCGCTGTAATGGGTTCTAAAAAAATCAAGGCAGTAGTTCTTGATTCTGAAGCAAAGCTCCGTATCAAGCCCGTGAATGAAGATGCTTTCAAGGTAGCACGTAAACGTTGGCTTGAAATTCTTATGGGTCATCCTGTAACAAGTGAAGGGCTGCCCGCATTCGGTACCGCTATCCTTGTTAATATTATTAACGAAGCAGGCGCATTGCCCACCAAGAACTTCCGCTACGGTCGCTTTGACGATGTTGCTGATATCTCCGGTGAAAAGATTGCCGAAGTTATCGAATCCCGCGGTGGTAAGACCAAGGAAGGCTGTCACACAGGTTGTGTTATTCAGTGTTCCCAGCGCTACAATGACAAAGACGGTAATTACCTGACCTCCGGTTTTGAGTACGAAACTGTTTGGGGGTTCGGTGCAAACTGTTTGATTAACGACATTGATGATATCGCTACCATGGACCGTATCTGTGACGAAAAGGGTATAGATACCATCGAAATGGGCTGTACCATGGCTGTCGCTATGGATGGCGGTATACTGAACTGGGGCGATAGCAAAGCCGGTATTGAACTGCTTAAAAAAGTAGGCTCTGCTGATGCCATGGGCCGTATTATAGGTAACGGTGCTGACTTCGCAGGTCAGGCTTTCGGCGTTGACCGTATCCCCACAGTAAAGGGCCAGGGCCTGCCCGCTTATGACCCCCGCTCTGTAAAGGGTGTTGGTGTTACCTATGCAACCACTCCCATGGGCGGTGACCATACTGCCGGTTACGCAGTTGCTACCAATATTCTTAAGGTCGGTGGTGACGTTGATCCTCTTTCCAAGGAAGGACAGATCGAACTTTCCAAGAACCTCCAGATTGCTACCGCAACCATCGACGGTCTCGGCTTGTGCCTGTTCGTAGCATTTGCTGTTCTGGACACCGAAGATGCAGTTCAGTGCATTTGCGACCTTGTTGCCGCAACACACGGTATTGAATTCACTGCTGAGGACTTCATTGCACTCGGTGTGAACACCCTTAAGGATGAACTCGAATTCAACCGCAAGGCAGGCTTCACCAAGAGTGATGACCAGTTACCCCGTTTCTTCAGCGAAGAGAAACTTGAGCCCCATGACACAGTCTGGGAATACACAGTAGAAGAACTTCAGGCTGCTAAAGTCTAAAGCCGCCTAAAATAAAATTAGTTAAGCCCGGTTGAGAAATTCTCGGCCGGGCTTAATCTTTTTTGCGTTCTTGATTGCAAGGTCGGTAACACTTCCGAGCTGGGTACGAGCTAAGAGATTTTATTCAACTTACAATCTACAACAAAAAACGCCCGATTCTCATGAGAGAACCGGGCGCACAAAAGTCTATTAAGACTTATAGAAACAGACTACCAGCGGGGGCGTTCTGCTCTAGGTTTGGCTTCGTTAACCTTGAGGTTACGGCCACCGAAATCTTTACCGTCAAGAGCTTCGATTGCATCGAGAGCGCCATTGTCGTCCATTTCTACGAAACCGAAACCACGGGGGCGACCGGTTTCACGATCTTCGATGAGTTTAACTGAAACAACTTCACCGTAAGCTTCAAAGGATGAGCGGATTTCTTCTTCAGTAGCAGACCAAGGCAGATTACCAACATAGATATTCTTAGACATTCAAAATTCTCCAAAAAAAGTAAAAAGTATATTAGTGCCCGTGCACCAAAAAAAAGGGCCGCGTACAAGATGCGTACTCGGCTCCTCAATAGACATGTTAAATTTAAACCAGCGCTAGTCACAGTCTGACCGTGCCTTCACGGGTACGGCTGGTGTGTGTTGAAGAGAGTAATCCACCATTCTGCAGCTTATGTCAATCAATA
The DNA here is from genome assembly GCF_963676065.1 of Maridesulfovibrio sp. Lineage (NCBI taxonomy): Bacteria > Pseudomonadati > Thermodesulfobacteriota > Desulfovibrionia > Desulfovibrionales > Desulfovibrionaceae > Maridesulfovibrio > Maridesulfovibrio sp. The sequence goes on from NZ_OY780933.1 coordinate 2,703,959, forward strand.
TCGGATAAAAAAGTATATTAAATATCATAATATTCGATGTTTTTCGTGTAAGGAGCTGAAAAGTAAGCTTAAATAATTTATATAAATAATAAGGTGTTTGAGCTTTAAAGTTTAGAAAACCTCAAATAATCAAAAAATGGCCGACTCAATATATCTGAAATTTATAAAATGAAACTGAATGCTGACCGGGAGGTTCTTTCATTTAATTTTGAGAGAAAATGAGTCATTACGAACTCAGGACATATCCATCTTCTTTAAATGAGGAGGTTGGTTTTTCTTGGGAGAGTATTTGCCGCACCAATCATTTTTTTTTACTCTTGGCCAGACTCCCATGGCATTATCTAGCGTTGGTGAAACTGTTGGAGGCGAGAATCTGCATATCCCGTCTTCCTTGTAATCTATTTGTCCTGGGAGGTAGTAAAGACAATTTTCACATGCTTTATCCATTGAATGATCTCCTTAAAAGTATCGCGTCGGTAAAGTTGTGCTCTTTTTGTGATTATGCTTTTAATCTTACGAGGTCTGTAATCTTAGGTCAACCGGGATGTAGAAAAGAATGCTTCGGTATGATTCATAAATCAGCCAATCATAGTGAGTCTTTAGAAAGGTCAGCGACTTGAAATAAATCAATAAATTTCTCAAGTAATGTAATGTGTTAGGTGGGTTGGTGTTGTCTTTATATAGTAATACGGTCGAGAGGGGGGTGAGCGCAAATATCTGTCGTGAGGGTAAGGACTACTGGCATCATAGTTGATGCGATGAGTTTTGAGAGTCTTTTGAGGACGTACCAATATATGTTTTGTCTGCAAAATAATAGGGCCGTGAAGTAATACTTATTTCACGGCCCTATTTCTATGCTTGGTAGTAAAGCTGCTCTTACATCATCATATAATATTTACGCAGCATTTCTATCGGGTAGGGCGAATCCCAGTGATTGGTGAATTTGGCAACCGCGTAGTAAACCAGCAGAATAAGAACAGCTCCTGCGGCAATTACATACCACGGGAGTTTAACCCGGCTTAAACGGTCAGTAACATTCAGGCATCCGTCTACCGGACATGCGTTTATGCATTGGACGCAGCCCACGCATTCCGCGGAGTTGACGGTTTGTTTATGTTCCACATCAATCCCACCGGGACAGGATTTATTACATTTTCCGCAGCTAATGCATTTTTCCTCGTCACGCTTGATCGCCACAGGGGATGCTTTCGCAATGATGCCCAGCAGTGCTCCGTATGGGCAAAGGAAACGGCACCAGAAGTAAGGTATGAATATACCGAGCACCAATATGGATCCGATAATTACGGCGGACGTGATGCTAATATCGCTGAAGAAATGCATCATCCGTGCTTCTGCCGTGAAATTGTACGGGGAACGGATGAATGCTTCCAGTTCCTGGCTTCCCATTTTGAAAATGGCGATCAGGAAAAAGGCCAGGGCGATATATTTGGGAATGAGCATCCCGAATTCAATTTTGCCTTTGACGGTGACTGTTTTACCAAGTTTACGGCCGATTTTATTAAGCAGATTGTGCAGGAATCCAACCGGGCATAGGTAGCCGCAGAATCCCTTGCGTACAATCAGGCTCATTATTATGACCGCGATAAAGATGGTCAGGCCCGCAGGGTGAATCTCATCAAAGATTCCTTTGGTGACAAGCTGTTTCAGTGAGAGAAGGGCGCTGATGGGCAGAAAGCCTTCTACCGCACCGGGTTTGCTTACGGCAATATCGGAATTGCCAATCATCCATTGGTAAAAAAGATAAAAACGGTACCCAATCCAGATGCAGAAAAGTGTCATTGCAAACTGGATAGAATCCCGCACGAGTTTGGGGGATAATTTTTTCATTTTTCCTTTTTCGGGAAGATTAATCTTCCTGATGGTCTTTCAGGTCTTTGTATACGTAGTCCCTGAGAGCCTGCACCCACGGGCGCGGAGTTATACCTGTCAGTTCGCTGAACTTGGAGGTATCGAGGACAGAATAGGAAGGTCTCTTGGCCTTGGTGGGATAGGCAGATGTCGGAACAGGGGCTACCCGGCAGTTGATAGCGCAGCTGTCGATGGCTTCGGTAGCAAGTTCGCACCAACTTGCCTTGCCGGAGTTAACTACATTGAAAATTCCTTGAGCTTCATTTTTAAGTAAAGCGATGGTGTACTCGGATAAATCTGGTGTGTAGGTAGGAGAACCGGTCTGGTCATGTACGACTGTAAGATCGTCGCGGCTTTTAGCGAGGTCGAGTATCTTCTGAACAAAATTGCCCTTGTGCGGTCCAAACAGCCATGCGGTGCGTATTATCAGTATATCATCGTAGTTAAGTTCGGTAAGACGTTCTTCCCCGGCCAGTTTGGTTTCACCATAAACCGATTTGGGATTCGTCTGGTCTTCTTCCGTGTAGGGAGAGTCTTTTTTGCCGTCAAATACAAAATCAGTACTGTAGTGAATTAGCTTGGTCTCATATTGTTTGCAGAGCCTGCCCAGCGTGGCGGGGAGAGTGGTGTTTAGCAGGTGGGCTTTGTTTTCTTCGTCTTCGGCCAGATCGACCATGGTATAGGCCACGGTGTTGAATATGAAATCCGGTTTTTCCCTTTCCAGAATGGCGGTCAGGGATTCTTCATTCAAAGGGTCGAAGTCGGAACGTGACAGGGGAATTGTGACAATCTGCTGATTGTTCAGCGCTTCAGTAAGGGCCTGCCCGAGAAGGCCTGTCCGTCCGCCGAGAATAATTGCTTTTTTACCTGCTAAGTCGATCATTTTCGTTCTCCGTACCATTGGTCCATGAATTCACGGTAAGCACCGCTGCGAACTTCTTCAAGCCAGTCGCCATTGCTCTGGTACCATTCTATGGTTTTGCGGATTCCTTCATCAAAAGTTACGGTCGGAGCGAAGCCCAGTTCCTTTTCAGCCAGCGAGTAATCCATTGCATAGCGCTTATCGTGGCCGGGCCTGTCTTTGACGTAAGTTATGAGTGATTCCTCCTTTCCGAGAATTTCCAAAATTTGTTTAACCATTTCAAGATTGGTTTTTTCCGCAGCGCCGCCAAAGTTGTATGCTTTACCGGGTTGTCCCTTTAGAAGGGTCAGCTCTACACCGGTGCAATGGTCGTCAACATAGATCCAGTCACGTATATTGGAACCGTCGCCATAGATGGGCAGGCTTTCATCCGCACTCGCTTTTATGAACATGAGCGGGATGAGCTTTTCTGGGAACTGGTAGGGGCCGTAGTTATTGGAACAACGGGTGATGGATACGGGAAATTTGTATGTCTCGAAGTAGGCCCGTGCCATGAGATCCGCACCGGCTTTGGAAGCGGAGTAGGGGCTGTTTGGTTCAATGGGATTTATTTCACTGAAGGCCGGATCGTTCGGGCCGAGGGTTCCGTATACTTCATCGGTTGAAACGTGCACGAATTTTTCAATTCCGGCAGTGCGGGAGCACTCCATCATATTCTGGGCACCGAGGGTGTTGGTAGTCAGGAAGGGGGCGGGGTCATTTATGGACCGGTCCACATGTGATTCTGCGGCAAAGTTAACCACGGCATCTATATTGTAATCGTGCAGTACGGCGGTAACGAATTCTTTATCGCAGATGTCACCGTGCAGGAAAGTGTAGCCGGAGTTTTCGTCCTGTTCCAGCTTAAACAGGTTTTTGCGGTTGCCGGCATAAGTCAGCTTATCAAGATTAAATATCTTCCAATCCGGATGCCGTTCTTTCATGAGATAAATAAAATTTGTACCGATAAACCCGCATCCGCCGGTGATGAGAAGTCGCATATAGTCTCCGCTAAATATTATTTATAAGGGGGAACATACCCGTTGATGTTTTGTTATGCAAGAAAGTGCAGGTGCAAAATGATGTGCAGAAAGAGAACAGATGCACTTCATTATTTGAATACAACCTTTGTATCAAGGCAGGATAATGCCTGATAGAGTATTATTCCAGCTGAAGTGGAAAGGTTCAAGCTGCGCACATTATCCGTGGTGGGGATATTTACCGCATGTTCAAAATTAGCGAACATCCATTCGGGTAGACCGCGTGTCTCCGGTCCGAGTACGATATGGTCGCCGGGCATGAATTTGAAGTCAAAAAGATGGCTGCCCCGCTTGGCGCTGGTTGTGACCAGTCTGCGGGGTTTAGCGTTCTCTTTATACTCCTGCCAGTTCTTCCATACAGAGAGTTTCACTTTGGGCCAGTAATCAAGACCTGCCCGTTTGAGATGCTTGTCTGAAATGGAAAAACCCAGCGGCTCAATTAAGTGAAGATGGGTATCGGTGCCGGCGCAAAGGCGGGCTATATTCCCGGTATTCGGTGGAATTTCGGGCTCAAATAGAACTATGCTGAACGGATTCGTGAAGATTTCCTGTGTCATGGATGAAATCGATAACAGGAGACGGAAGTAAGAGCAATACAATAAATTTGCTGAAACTCGGGCATAAAAAAATGTCCGGATCAATCGCGGGAGGGAGGCAGAAGCGCTTTTGTGAAAATATAATTCTAAGCTGTTCGTTTCTACCGTTTCCTGCACTCGCCTATCAGTCCAGAACACTTTTTTAAAGATGGATGAAGAACGACTCTTATTTTTAATGGCTTTCGCCTATATTTTTATTGTGTTTAGTCTGTTCTGTTGTCCGTCTTAAATTTATATAAGCATCTTGCATGCCAAAATTTTTTTAGTATGACTAACTGACAAGTATCACTATTTAATTTATCTGAGGAGTTACGAAATCAAGAAGAGAAAAGTTATGGGTGTCAGAATGTAGACGTAATTCAGGTAGAAAATTTAGCAAAAATGAAAAGTGTAAAGTACAAAAATGTAGCATTTAAAAAGGGGCCGTGAAGCCCCCATATAAGTATCGATAAAATCAAGCAAGGCCGCTAAATGGCAGCGATGCATTTGATTTCAACAAGGCCGCCTTTAGGTAACGCACTTACTTCCACTGCGGCCCGAGCCGGTTTATGGCTTGAAAAGAATTCTGAGTATACATTGTTTACCTTGGCGAAATCATTCATATCTGTGAGAAAAACATCAACACTTATGACTTTATTAAGTGAGCTTCCGCAGGCATCGAGGATGGCTTTGAGGTTTTCAAGGGCCTGACGGGCCTGATCTTCTACTTTATCGGAGGCAAAGTCGCCTGAGGCCGGGATAAGTCCGAGCTGTCCGCTGACAAATGCCTGTGAATTGTAGATGGTGGCCTGTGAATAGGGACCTATTGCGGCAGGTGCGTTCTCGGTATTAACGGTAGTAACGATCATAGTCACTCCTTGTGTGTTAAGATTTTTTGGGGAGTCCCCATAAATATTTATCTGAAAAAATTTCAGGGATAAATTTTGTTATCTGGACCAGCGCGGCGACTATCAGGCAGGACATTATAAGCCGGCCCCAGAACAGGCCCGATACGTGTCCACCGATCATCATCAGCAGCAGGGTGTCTTCAATGAGGCTGTGGCAAAGACTCATCAGGGTCAGGGAATAGAATACATCTTTTTTGTTGATACGGCCGGATTTAGTTTCATGAATAATCATGCCTCCACCGTATGATAATCCCATGGTGAGGCCTACAACTGTCAATGCCGAAGCCTTGGATCCTATACCCATCATGGTCAGGAAAGGACGCAGTATAAAATCCATGGCTGCGATGACTTTGATTTTAGTCAGGATTCGCATGACTGCCAGCAGGCAGAAAATTATGCCGAATATGGAAATAAGGTTTCGGAGTTCGCCGATTGCCCATTGAAGCAGTGTCTTATCAATGACGGAGTTGTCCGGGGTCAGCAGAACATTTGCCGGTCCCTGAAGCAGGTCAAAGTTCTGATAAATCAGGTTCAGCACAAGGCCCATAACGAAGGCCGCGAGCATGCGGATGATCAACTGGAAGCCGAGCTTGGGGCCGGAGCTTTGCACAACCCGCAATTCTACCGGCATGGCGTGGGCAACAAGAACCATGGTGCCGAGTACTGTAGCCTGTGCAGCGGTCAAAGGGATATCCTGAGCGAGGCTGAGGAAAACAATCAATCCGCTGTAAATATTGTTGACCAGAGCTGTTGCCCAGACCAGTCCCATTTCACCGGGCAGGCCCACCAGCTTCATTATGGGAGCCAAAGGGGCGGCCAGATAACCTATCAGGTTGAGTTCTTGCAGGATTTTAACTGCAATGACGACAGGAACCATGATTTTGAAAAGATCAAGGCTGATGCGGGTAGCGTCTTTGAAAGTCGTAAGGGTAGCAGTGCTCAGCTGTTTGAGGAAATTCATAATAGGGCCGGTGTTATGTGGTGGGAAAAATAAAGCCGGGCAGACTTGATCGTCTGCCCGGCTGGAAAGTCGGCTCGGTTTAGGCCAGCATTTTTTCTTTCAGACCATTAACCGCTTCTTCTTCTGTTCCGTAAAGATCAAAAATCTTGTGCAGCGCGGCGATATCGATAATTTTTTTGACGCGATCGCTGATATTAAACATGGCGACAGTGCCTTTTTCTTTCATCAGCTTGTTTCTCAGGGTGATCAGGGTTCCTATACCCATGCTGTCCATAAAGTCGACCTTTGTCATATCGAGTGCTACGTTGAAGTGTTTTTCTTCAAAGATGGGATTGATCTGACGTTGAAAGTCGTGGCTTACAACGTGATTCAATTCCGTAGAGTCAATTTTAACAACAGTGATTTCATCTATCTGTTTAAAGCTGATTTCCATTCTTTCTTCCTTAATTCTTTGGTTTTTAACCTATGATCTTGCAGCGTAGGCTACACCGCCTTTCAAATTCTATCAAGTATGAGTTTAGCTTGGGAAGCTGATTTGAAATATCGCCCCGTTGTCGTTATAAAAATGAACATTCCCCCTTAGTTGCTGGGCAAGTGTTTCCACAAGAGTCATGCCCAGGGTTCTTGATTCATTTATATTGAAGTCTTCAGGCAATCCGCGCCCGTTATCGGATACAATGAGTTTGATGAAGCCGTTTTCCATAAACATGGATATCTTGAGCTCGCCGTCTTCATCCTGATCGAAAGCGTGGGTCAGTGCGTTTGAAACAAGTTCGTTAATTATCAGACCGCAGGGGATGGCGGAATCTATTCCCATATGGATATCTTTAATGTCGTATGTCGGCCTGATTTTAGAATCCACAGAATAGGAACGAAGCAGGAATTTAATCAATGTTACCGCGTACTCACTCATATCGATGCGCGAGAGATCCTCGGACCGGTATAGCTTTTCATGCAGCATGGACATGGAGCGCACTCTGTGCTGACATTCCCTGAGCAGGTTTGCGGCTTCTTCGTCTTCGGTGTAGCCGCTTTGCAGACTGAGCAGGCTTGAAATCACCTGTAAATTGTTTTTCACCCGATGGTGAATTTCTTTAAGCATGACCTCTTTTTCTGTTAAAGACGCGCGGACTATAGCTTCTGATTTCTTGCGTGCTGAAATTTCTTCGGAAAGGATTTTATTCATTAATTGCAGTTCTTCGGTCCTTTCACGTATTTTGTTTTCCAGTTCTTCCTTGTATCTTTCATTTTCAACCATCAGCCGGGCTCTGGCGCGGGTTCGGTTGATGGCGTCTTCCAGATCATTAAGGTTGGTGATGGGTTTAGGGATGTAATCCCATGATCCCAAGCGCACAGTGGCTATCACATCTTCAAATGATCCTGTCCCGGAGACAACCACAACAGGGGTCTGAGGCGATTCCTGTCCTAATTGTTTAAGAACGGAGAGGCCGTCCATCTCCGGCATGCGCAGGTCGAGCAGAATTACATCAGGCTTTTGTTCTCTGAATATTTTTAGACCTTCATAACCGTTTCCGGCTTGAAGTACTTCGTAGCCGCTGTCTTCAAGGTAGTGGGCAATGGAAAGTCTGACACTTTCATCATCATCAATGGTCAGAATTTTTGGAATTTCATCCATAGGTAGTGTCCGATGGTTTTACATTTGTATATTTCTATTTTTAGTTCTGTTCTTAGTGGAACTTATCCATTTCGGTTGTTTGAATTGCCTGCTTGAGTTATATTAAGGGTTGAAAACCTTTATAACTCTTTAATTTTTGATTTTGTGAGTATATATTGATAGTCGGCATTAGCCAAGTGGATATTTTGTTTTCGGAGGATGATTAGGAGTGGAAAAAATACGGATATTACTGGTTGCCGCTCCCGGTGAGAACAGGGGAGCCTACCTTAGGGCATTGCGAGATTTTAAAATCGATTGTGATGTTGCCGAATCGCTCCACGATGTGGTTGTTAATCATAACAAGATTAAATACAGCGGATTTCTTATTGATATTCCAACTCTTTTGAGGTCGTCAGCGGCGGATAAGGCTGAAGCCGCTCTTTTGAGTGATAATTTCCCGGTTATGCGTATAAGCAATAATTCAAATGAAGGAATCCGTTGCATTCCCACCGGTAAGTTTTCCGGTCATGGAAGCACCTTGAAAGATTTTTTTCAAGAAAGCTGCTTGAACTTTACAGCAAGGTCTTTACGTGGCACCAAAAGGGCGAACAAGGTGTTGAACGTTTTGCTGAACCGGGATATTTCAGCCAGGAACAGCTATATGGAAAAAAGCGTGGCTTTGAATTTTTCCGCAGAAGGAAGCTTTTTGTTTTCTGTTTCCAAATGGAGAAAAGGGGATACCCTCTGGATTGCCATTATGGAGCTGGATGACAAAGCACCGGTTAAAGCTGAAGTTCAATGGGTAGTACCCTGGGGATTGAAGTCACAGATGCCTGGCATCGGGGTTCAGTTTTTAACCTTGTCTGAAGGACAGGCGGATCAGATTGAAGCGTTAATTCATGATAAGAGGGTGTAGTGTGGGCGAATTAAAGGAAGATAAAAATTTTGAGCGGATGCTTGAGTCTGTTGCCCGTGGAATTCTGGTAGGCGGATCCATAGGTGCAATCGCCGGATGGTTTTTTATGGATCTTCAGCGGGCTTTGCTGCTTGGCATGCTGGTCGGCTGTGTTGCCGGACTGACTATGAAGAGAGTCCGCGATAAACGAGATGTTGAAGATTAACTAAGCAGATATTTCAATAAATCAAAGGCCGTCCCGCAGCAGCAGGACGGCCTTTGATTTTAGATGTCTTATTTTTTAAATCGTAATTATAGAATCTGGCTCAGGAACGCTTTCGTTCTATCGGATTCCGGATTCTTAAAGAAGTGTTCAGGATCGCCTTTTTCAATAAGCATGCCCTGATCCATAAATATGACTTCGTCTGCCACTTCACGGGCAAAACCCATTTCATGGGTGACGACGACCATGGTCATACCTTCCTTGGCAACTGTCTTCATTACATCCAGAACTTCGCCGACCATCTCAGGGTCAAGGGCGGAAGTCGGCTCGTCGAAGAGCAGCACCTTGGGGCCCATGGCCAGAGAACGGGCAATGGCTACACGTTGCTGCTGTCCACCTGAAAGCTGGGTGGGGTATACCCCTGCTTTGTCATGAATACCTACTTTCTTAAGCAGCTCCATGGCAACTTCCCCGGCCTCTTTTTTGGATCTTTTGCGTACTACTGTCTGGGCAATGGTCAGGTTTTCCAGCACTGTTTTATGCGGGAAAAGGTTGAAGGACTGGAAGACCATGCCTACTTCTTCACGGATTTTGTTGATGTTCGTCTTCGGTGAAAGAATATCTACCCCGTCGATGAAAATGTGTCCTGAATCAGCATATTCAAGCCTGTTCAGACAACGCAGGAAAGTAGATTTACCGGAACCGGACGGGCCGATGACAACAACAACCTGTCCTTTATCCACCGTGTGTGAAACATTGGAAAGGGCCTGAACTTCGTGGGGGACATAGAAAGTTTTATATATATTTTGTACTTCAATCATTATCTCTGCACCATTTTCTTTTCAAGGTACTGGACAAACATGGAGAAGGCAAAGGTCAGCAGCAGGTAGAGCAGGGCGCATAAAAACCACAGCTCAAATGGCTGCAGACTTGTTGAAACAGCTTCCCTTGTGCCTTTGGTCAGTTCTCGTATGGCGATTACGCCGAGCAGTGATGAGTCTTTAATCATACTGATGAACTGTCCTGCCAGCGGGGGAAGGATTCTTCTGAAAGCCTGCGGAAGTATGATGTGCTTCATGGCATAGTATTTTGACATACCAAGTGAGCGGGCTGCTTCCATCTGGCCGCGGTGTACTGATTGAATGCCCGCACGGACAATTTCCGCAACGTAAGCACCTGCGAAAATAGCCAGGGAGGCGATGCCGAACCAGAGTGGTGGAATCTGCGAAATATCGTATCTCGCAAGCATATTATTGACCAATGTCCCCAGTACAAAGTACCAGATGAATATCTGTACCAGTAGCGGCGTACCCCTGATCAATTCGATATATGTTATGGCGGAAAGCCGCAGAGCCGGGTTTTGTGATATTCGGGCCAGTCCGGTGAAAAGTCCGAACATGATGCCGAAGACGATGGCGATGGCGCTGACTTTAAGGGTTACAAGCAGGCCTTCGAGAATAACCCCCAGCTTCCATTCTTTTTCAGTTCCTATGGTATCACCGGCGAAAACAGTGTCGTCTTCATAGACGTTCAGACTGTCAGCCGGGACTTCAAAACGTTCTGATTCGTTATTTTCGCCTCTAACTACGACAATTGCATTGTCACCCTGTTGTTTGATGGAAGTAACATTTCCTTCAATATTGGATGTTATATCTATTTCATCCTGATAGTAGAAGTAGTTAGGAATCCGCTCCCAACGCCAGACATAGTCGACCTGCTGTGTTGCCCAATAGAGACCGAATATGGCGGTGAACAGACCGATATAAAATACTGTCTTCCAGAAAATTTCGTAGTTCCGGCCTTTGCCGGGAGCTCTCATTGATGTTCCACTCATAATATAAGCCGATTCTTAAAAATTTGGTCTAAAAATTAAAAAATCAGATTGCACGACAGGGACGCTGGTATGGCGCTATCAGCCCTTTGTCAACAATCTGAGAAAGGGGCGGATAACCCGCCCCTCGATGAATTTTTCTTGCTACTGAATTTTTTTACGCCAAGCGGTGCTTTCAAACCACTTGTGGTAAAGCTTGTCGTAACGTCCGTCGTTCTTGATCTGGGTCAGGAAGTTGTTCAGGAAGTTCAGGAAGTCTGGATCACCCTTGCGGAGACCCCAGCCCAGAGGCTCGTAGGTGAAGGGCTTGTCGAGGAAAATAAGTCTATCCTTACCCTGGTCAGCCATGAAGATAGCATTGAAGGGCAGGTCGTAAATCATAGCTGCTGCCTTTCCGTTGAGAACTTCAAGGGCGGCGTCGGTTTCAAGGTCAAAGGATTTATACTTGGCCTTGGGAAGAAAGCGTTTAGCAGCCTGTTCACCGGTGGTTCCGAGCTTGGAAACAATGGTGTACTGGGGGTCGTTCAGGTCTTTGTAAGACTTGACTTTGCCTGCGAGATTTTTATTAAGCAGAACGGTCTGTCCCACAACCATGAAAGGATTGGCGAAGTTGATCTGAAGGTTGCGCTCCTGATTGACGGTCATACCGGCAGTGATAACGTCAATTTTGTTGGTGAGAAGCGCAGGGATGATGCCGTCGAATTCCATATTAACGGGCACGAACTTTACACCCATGGCTTTAGCCATTTCGCGTGCGAGGTCGATTTCAAAGCCGACGATACGACCTTTTTTGTCAGTCATCTGGAAAGGAATATATCCGGAAGCGATACCGCAACGCAGTTCACCGCTTTTCAAGATGGAGTTGAGGGTGGATTTCCGGGCCAGTTCAATGTCGGATGCATTGGCGGTGGCTGCAAAGCTTAGCGCCAGCACCATGATCAGCATCATGCAAATTCTTTTCATAGTTTTCTCCTTTAAAATCCTAGTCTGTAATTCAAGCCAAAAGAAACTGTGGACTTAGGCCGATCAACCGTATTTGCCTTCCGTCAGAACTTCCTTAACAATCATTTCGATCTTGCAGACCGGGCAGGTCGGCATTGATTCTCTGGGGAAGTATACAATACGGGTTTCACGGCATTTGGGGCAGATAACTTCTACAGCTTCCTGCCGATCTTGTTTGACTTTATTTTTCATTACTTATGCCCCTTTAAAAAATAGTCAGAAAAACTACCTTTTTTTTGAATAAAGTTCAAGAAAACATTTTTTTTAAGCCTTTATAGTTCAAAGAAAACAATATTGTCTATGGAAACCTTTGTTGACATGGGTACCTTTTTGTATAATTTTCATCTTTGTTATTTAAAGGGTATATTAACTTAATCTGGAGGAATATCTATGTTGAAAAAACTTCTCGTATTTTTGATGCTTGCCATGCTTGTTGCCTGTTCTTCTGAAGACGGAACCAAGAAGGCGGATGCCCCGAAGGAAGCTGCTGCTAAAAAAGTAATTTCTGTTGCTTCAGACTGCACATGGCCTCCCATGGAATTTGTTAACAAAGACAAACAGATTGTCGGTTTTTCCGTTGACCTCATGCGTGCTGCTGCTGACGCAGGCGGTTACGAAGTAGACATCAAGAACGTAGCCTGGGACGGCATTTTCGCAGGTCTCGCAGCCGGTAAATATGACTGCATCTGCTCTTCTGTTACAATTAATGAAAAACGCAAGAAGAGCATGGATTTTTCAACTCCATATTTTGAAGTTAAGCAGGCCGTTGTTACCAACAAAGATTCCGATGCAAAATCTCTTGCTGATTTCAAAGGCAAGCCTGTGGGCGCTCAGATCGGTACTACCGGTTACTTTGCAATCAAAGGTATCGATGGAGCTCTTGCCAAGTCTTATGATGAAATCGGTCTCGCTATGGAAGATCTTTACAATGGCCGTATCGTTGCTGTTGTTTGTGATGATCCCATCGCAGCCGACTTTGCCCTGCAGCAGGAAGAATACTCCAAAAAGCTCAAAATTGCTTTTACTGTAAAGAGCGACAAACCTGAATACCTCGGCGTTGCTGTTAACAAGAATAATAAAGAAGTTCTTGACCTCATCAACAAAGGTCTGGCCGCAGTTAAGAAAGACGGCACTTACGATAAAATCAAGGCTAAATGGTTTGGTAGCAATTAATTGTTTGAACTAGCAGGCTTGAATTGCAAATAAATGGCCGGGACCGGAAGTAAATTAACCGGTCCCGGCGTTTTCATGCAGACCGGGTATATATATTATGAAAGAAAAAAAAATTAAGATTGAGGTTACGGATGGGGCCAGCATTCCCGACAGTAGTGATAAGAGTCTGCTGAGTGCTTGGTGGGTTTCCTTTATTGGTGCGGTCGGGATCATCGCCTATCTGATTATTGCAAAACCTGATCCTTATAAAGATATTCTGCTTTTCATTCCCGACGGTATTCTGGTTACTTTCGAGGTAACCATCTGTTCCATTTTCGGGGCATTGGTCCTTGGGCTTTTTACCGGGCTGGGCAGAATCTCCAGCAATAAGATTTTGAACCTTATCGCTTCCACATATGTTGAAGTGGTCAGGGGGATTCCTCTGCTGGTACAGCTTTTTTACATTTATTACGCTATGGGCCGGGTGCTGCAAGTCCCGGACATGCTGTCTGCAATTATCGCCATGAGTGTTTGCTACGGCGCTTATATGGGCGAAGTTTTCCGCGCCGGAATTGAATCTATTGATGAAGGGCAGACCGAGGCTGCAAGATCGCTCGGTTTTAATAAACGGGAGACCATGTTTCTGGTTATCCTTCCGCAGGCATGGCGGACCATCCTGCCTCCGGTCGGTAACGAATTTATCGCTCTGCTAAAGGACTCTTCACTTGTTTCCATTCTGGCAGTATCCGATATCCTCAGGCGTGGCCGTGAATTTGCTGCGCAGAGTTTTCAGTATTTTGAAACATATACAATGATCGCGCTTGTTTATCTGGTGATTACTTTGATCCTTTCAAGAGCGGTTAGCCGGATGGAAGAGAGGTTGAATCATTATGACCGCTAATCCCATTATCGAAATTAATAGTGTTTACAAGTTTTTCGGCGATCTTGCCGCGCTTAGTAACGTTTCCCTTGATATTAAGCAGGGTGAAAAGGTCGTTATTATCGGTCCTTCCGGATCAGGTAAGAGTACCCTGTTGCGCTCTATCAACCGTCTTGAGGAAATCAACAGAGGTTCCATCCTTGTTGATGGGTTGGATGTTCATGATAAGGATAACGATATTAATGTTATTCGTCAGGAACTGGGAATGGTTTTCCAGTCCTTCAACCTTTTTCCGCATAAGACCGTTTTGGAAAATCTGACCATGGCTCCGGTTCGCCTGAAAGGAATGGACAAGGAAGAAGCAAGGGCTGTGGCTGTTGATCTTCTTAGAAAGGTCGGTATTCGCGAGAAAGCGGATGTCTATCCTTCCAAGCTTTCCGGGGGACAGCAGCAGAGGGTTGCTATCGCACGAGCGCTGGCTATGAATCCAAAAATTATGCTTTTTGATGAGCCTACATCCGCTCTTGACCCGGAAATGATCGGCGAGGTTCTGGATGTAATGAAAAAGTTGGCTGTTGAAGGCATGACCATGGTCGTGGTGACTCACGAAATGGGTTTTGCCCGCGAAGTTGCGGACAGGATTGTTTTCATGGAAGATGGACAGATAATAGCCTGTGCACCGCCGAAAGAATTCTTCAACAACGCCGAGCATCCTCGCTTAAAACAATTTCTGGATCAGATTTTGTAAGCTCAGTTTCATATATTGTTATCTTAACCGGCCCTGAATGGTTCAGGGCCGGTTTTTTTGTGTACCTAAAAAATAATTACCTAAAAATGTTTTCAATTTTTGTATTTATCTACTATATGAGGTAGCTAGTAAGTCTTTAAATAAATGTGACGGGGTATAGTTGATGTCAGGGAAGCGGATTCTCGTTGTTGATGATGAAAAGATTGTGAATCTCGATATTCAGGCTGTTTTACGGCGCTTGGGCTATGAAGTTGCCGGTGGGGCAGTTACTGGCTCTGAGGCTATTGATAAAGCTATCACCAGTCGGCCTGATTTGGTCCTTATGGACATTAAGCTGCAAGGAGAAATGGACGGCATTGAAGCAGCCAATACCATCATCAAAGTTTATGATAGCCCTGTCGTTTTTCTAACCGCCTTTTCGGATGAAAAAACCCTGACCAGGGCAAAGCTTTCCGGACCGTTCGGTTATCTGCTGAAACCTTTCGAGGAACGTGAACTGCGTTCCTCCATTGAAATAGCTCTCTATAAGCATGGGATGGAGCAGGAATGCCGCCGGGCTGTGGCTGATGCTGAAGCTGCCAACGAGGCCAAAAGTTCCTTTCTTGCGACTATCAGTCATGAGCTTCGTACACCGATGAACGGTATTCTGGGACTTAGTGAAATACTTCTTGGAAGTGGACTGGCCGCTGAGCAGAAGGAATATGTGGAACTGATTAAGGGGTCAGCCACGTCTTTGCTGCGGGTTTTAAATGATATGCTTGATTATTCAAAGATCGAGCAACGGATTCTGGATCTTAAGGAAGGAGTCTTTGATGTCCGTAAGACTCTCGCTCTGGTAATGGATTCCCACCAGCCCAATGCCGGAAGTAAAGGCATTCACATGGAATGTTTTGTCCATCCCGATGTATCCGAAGAATTGCAGGGAGATTCCGGAAGACTAACTCAAATTTTGAATAACCTTGTCAGTAATGCCATCAAATATACAGAGAAGGGTGGCGTTGCCATCGATGTTATGCCCGACGATTATGATTCCGAACCTTATCCTGCCGGCTGTTTAAGACTGCTTTTCAGTGTATCTGATACCGGTGTCGGAATTTCGCCAAAGAAGGCGGATACCATTTTTGAAAGTTTTACCCAGCTGGAAGATTACATGACCCGCAAGCAAGGCGGGATCGGGCTGGGTCTGACTATTACCCGTAATCTAGTCAATATGCTGCATGGTGCTATCTGGCTCGATACCGAGCCGGATCAGGGCAGCAGCTTTTATTTTACGGCAGTGTTCAAGCTTGTAGACAAATGCGTTGAGGAAAGGCAGCAAAGTAACTGCGAAATTTTAGATTTTCCCCAGTTTAAAAGGGTGATGCTTGCTGATGATAATATAATTACCCGCAGAGTAGTTTCAGCCTTTTTGGAGAACACTAATTGTGAATTGAAACTAGTTGAGAACGGGCGGGAAGCAGTGGGGCTCTTGACTCAGAACTCCTTTGATCTTGTCATTATGGATATTCAGATGCCGATTATGGACGGACTGGAGGCAACCCGGCTTATCCGCTCCGGATATATCGAAAATGTCGACCCGCAGATTCCAATCCTCGCGCTGACCGCACACGCCATGAAGGGGGACCGTGAACGTTGCCTTGAAGTGGGAATGAATGGCTATCTATCCAAGCCTTTCAATTCCACAGGATTGATAGAAGCGATGCTTTCCGTCCTTAAAGGAGAAGACGGGGTAGCGGGGATAGACTCAGAATTTAAGGGTAAGCCCGAAGGACATACCTGTCTGGATTTTAAGGGTACAATTGCGCGTCTTGACGGTAATGATGAGCTTGTTCGCGAAATTTATAATCATTTCCAGGAGTTGGCTCCTTTGCATCTAGACATGATTACTGAGGCTGCCGGTAAAAATGATATACAAAAATTGAGGGAAGAGATCGGTCTGTTACATGGATTGGCCCTTGATGTCGGGGCGTATAAACTTTCATCGCTGACTCATGACATTGATGAATTCTTGCAGGATAAAGGTCTGGTCGGAATTGAAAAAATGATATCTGGTATAAAGACTGAAGCTGAGGACATTTATTCAGTGATGTCCGATTATCTTAGCAAAACCTCCTGATTTTAATTGTGCTTGTTTTTTTTATCTGAAAGGATGGGCTATTCTCAGCGCATCAATCATAATTTAAGGATTCGAGCATGACCCCGCCAGAAGAAAAAATAATAAAATCACCTGCTATCTATACATTTTTCCTTATTCTCCTGCTTATTTCGGCTATAGCATTAGGTTATTCCGTTATTCAGCCGTTCATAAATACAATTATCATTTCAGTTGTTTTAAGTGGTATCTTTTATCCCCTGAATAAGAAGATATGCAGGCGTCTAGGCGGCAGGCCAAAAATAAGTGCTTTTCTGACCGTTCTTATAATTATTTTTGCTATAATAATTCCGGCGTTGATCTTTTTTCTGGGGCTGATCGGACAGGGCGTGAATTCCGTCTCTGCTATTAACGAATGGTTGCGTACAACTGATTTTTCGACTTTTTTTAATTCGGAACAATACAACACGTATCTTCACTGGCTGGAGCATAAATTTCCGTTTATTGAGATCAGTTCCAGCGATATCCAATCCAGAATACTCGAAATCTCACGAGGGTTCGGACAGGCTCTGCTTACTTCCGGTACATGGTTGGCCGCAAATATGGCAAGCCTTGTCGCTCAGTTTCTGATTATGCTTTTTCTCGTATTCTCTTTCCTCAAGGATGGAGACAGCTTTATCAAACGGCTGCGGTATCTGTCGCCTTTACGTTCGGAGCAGGAAGATTTTATCATCGAAAGTCTCAGAAAGGTGTCGAAATCAGTGCTTTTCGGCAGTCTTTTTATCGCGGTACTACAGGGAATTGTTGGGGGGATAGGATTGGCTATTGCTGGAATTCCGGCTCTTTTCTGGGGGACAATGATGAGTTTTACCTCCCTTATCCCGGTTCTTGGAACCGGCTTGATCTGGATTCCTGCTACAATTTATCTGGTCATTATCGGCAAATTTAAGGTCGCGGTCTTTTTGTTGCTCTGGTGTGGCGTGCTGGTTACAGGGATCGATACCGTTATCCGGCCGATTCTTGTGCGTGAAGCATCACGTGTCTCTACTATTTATGTATTTCTTGCAATCCTTGGCGGTATTAATGCTTTCGGTCCGCTGGGTATCCTATACGGACCGCTGATCCTCTCATTTCTGATGGTGATGCTCCACATTTACGGTGTGGAATTCCAGGATGTGCTCAACCAAAAAAAATAGTCATAATAGCAATTTGTTGAATCCGTTGTGAATCTATTGAATTTTACGGGGAGTATTTTCCTGTGTGAAAATGACTGGATAAAATTTGGAGTCCAGCCTTTTGAGCTGGAGCATTCCAGATTTGATCATATCCCTGACTTTGACGAATGTTTCAACCTTTCCCGGTATATTTTTAAGCATTATGTAGCCGTCTCCTCCTCCTGCAAGATATGAGTTGGTTGCCAGCGAATATTTATGCTTGGGATATACTTTTATGTATCTGCCCGATTTATCTAATATTTGAATGTTTGATACACGCGTCCCTGCAGTACTTATCTTTACGGGGTTACCCTTGCTGTCCAGTTTTAGTTTTTGCGCTGTGCCCTTGATATTCAGTGTGAATTTAAGTCCGGAGATCTGGAGAAAAGCACCGGAAGGTTCAGGAAGATTATGAACTGAGCGTTCAAGAATCTGCTTCAGGGTATGCCCGGTAACTTTCATGATGGTCACGTTGTTTCCGAAAGGAAACATGGTGTTGATGTCTTTATCCGTTACCGGACCCGCTGGTATTATTTTATCGCCCCTGATGCCGCCCCCGTTCTGAAAGGCGATATCAGTCTTGAACTTGTCGCGCATTATGGAGCTGACTATGTTTCCGGCGAGATTGTTTGCGGTTCTAATGGAAGAGGCACGTGTATCAAGTGCGGCGGGACTGATGGCCAGCGGAATAGATTCGGAGTTCATATCTTTGATCGATAATGAAAGATAGCGCTTTATGTCGGCATCTTCTTTAGTACTGTCGGTGACAGGAATTATGGTCCATTCATGTTTGCGGATAGACTCATTTTCCATACTTATTTTCAGTACACCAACGTAGCGCCCCTGACTTCCGCATTGGACCATAAGGCCCGGAAGAGATCCGTCTCTGGCAATAATTTCCTGACCGGGTAATATGTCTTTGTAGCTCTGGCCTCCGCAGATAACGTCTATCTCGGGAACCTTCTGTAAAATTTCTTTCTGATCATGCAAAGTCAGGTGGCTCAGAAGTACAATCAGATCGACTTTCTCTTCTGATTTCAGTTTAAGGGCAGTCTGACGGGCTGATTTAATTATATCCGCCGGTACGGATATCCCCGATCCCGGATTAGAGATAAGTTTGATCTCCGGCATAATCATGCCCATAAAACCAACACGTATAAAATTTTTTTCGATAACATCCGTTTTACGGATATATTTTTTTAGCGGATTCCCGGAGGATATTTTCAGGTTGCTGACTACCGTGGGGAAATTCTTTGTTTTTAGACAGTTGACCAGAAGTTTAGAGCCTCGGTTGAATTCGTGATTACCAAGAGTTGAAATATCGAACCCCATCTTATTCATTGCGGTAAAAACGGTTTGTCCTTTTTGATTTGTCAGGGATTCTCCCATAAGGTCATCACCGGTAGCGATTGTTATCGTTGAGTTTGGATACTTGCTTCTATATGATTCAAATATTGACTGAATTCTTGCAAATCCTCCGAAAGTACGTACCATACCGGCATTGTTTTGATTATCTTTTTCTGCTGCGGGCAGCAGTTGTCCGTTCAGTCCGGATGTGGTCAGCAATACAATATCCCAGCGGGTTGCATATCCGGGTGAAGCCGTCATAAGAATGGCAATAACAGACGTTATGATAGTGAATAAACGCATTGCAAATCCGTAGTGTTTGTTTAAAGAAGATTCAGCATATAAATTATAACATATATATCTTTCAGGCGTAACGTAATTCAGTTTCTTTTTTTTATCTAGTGTCATCATATTTAATATATCAGCAGTAAGGCAGGTTGCAGTGCTTTTATTGAGTTTACGTAAATTTGTTTTTTATCTTTTTCTTGTGGCTTCAGCGTCTTCTTTTTTAAGTGCTTGCTCCTTGTATACCGGCACGCCCGATGTTCCGGTAAAGAGCCATGTAACTCCTACAAAGGGGTATTACAAAATTGACTCTGAGCAGGTTGAAGCCCTTATCAACCGGCTGCAGAATAGTGCCGGTGATGATCTTTCATGGCGCGATTTGGAGAAAGGGATTAAACGCAACCTCAGATATGTTTCCAGTAAACCGGCGAATAAAGTAGCCGCAAGATACGGCCGTCTGGCGATAACGTGGGGGATGCTCAAGCGTACAAATGAAGAAATGCTTGAACTCCTGCCTCAGCTCCAATATGCGCCAGAGCTGCTGAACGAGAAATTTGTCTGGTATTCCATGGTCCCGCGTACTCTTTTAACCGGGTATTACGAACCGTATCTTGAAGCCTCACTCACTCCCGACCCGGAATATCCTTATCCTCTTTACAGCATTCCTGCCGACTTGAAGGTTCTTGATCTCGGTAAATTCCATCATCGCTGGAAAGGGCAGCATCTGATTTATCGTCAGGAATCAGGAGAAGCGGTCCCCTATCATGACCGTGAAGAGATTGATTTTAAAGGAGCGTTGAAGGGTAAAGGCTTGGAGATAGCATGGGTTAAAGATCTGGTGGATGTTTTTATTCTACAGATTCAGGGCTCCGGAAGACTCGTCTTGCCAGATGGCAGCGTGAAACATGTCCTTTATGCCGGTAAAAACGGTTTGAAGTATGTTTCCCTCGGCAAGGTGCTCATCCAGCGTGGCTTATTGCCCAAAGAAGGAATGAGCATGCAGAGAATCAAAGCCTTTTTGGATGATAATCCGCAACTTATGGAAGAATTGCTGACTACCAATCCCAGTTACGTTTTTTTCCGTCTTGCTGATGAGGGACCGTTCGGTTCCATGGGGGCGGCATTGACTCCCATGACCAGCGTTGCCGTTGATAGCAAGGTTCTGCCGTTGGGCTCTCTGGCTTTGCTTACAACCGGTCTTCCGCAACAGGATGAAAATCAGAAGTCGCCTTTTGTCCGTATGGTCATGGCGCAGGACCGAGGCGGAGCGATTAAGGGAACAAGGGTTGATCTGTTTTGCGGTTCCGGTCCTGAGGCGGAATATCTGGCCGGTCATCTTACTTCATGGTCGCACATTTACCTGCCGGTAAGTCGCGCTGTAGTTGATGAAATGAAAGATAAGAAAATTCGCTAGCACTATGCAGGTTCGATTAGTTCATATCTTTCATAATTGTTTTGTGCTTGAAGTCGGTGAAATAAGTTATGTCTTTGATATCCCGGCAGATCGGTTCAGAAGTAAAAAAGTCCTTACCGCTTTACAACGGAGTCTTTGCGGACGTGATGTTGTCGTTTTTTTTTCGCACAGCCATCAGGATCATTTCGCACCTGATTACAGGGAAGTCTGTCTGGGAGCGAAATCACTGCAAGCGGTGATTTCGGATGATATTGAGGAAATGTACCCGGATCTTGATTTCAGCGACGCCTTAATCGTGGAACCGGATGAAGATTATGAATTTAACGGCTTGGCAATCCGAACATTTATGTCCAATGATCTTGGAGTGGCTTTCTTTTTTCGCACAGCTGAAGGGGTGAAAGTCTATAACGGCGGAGATCTTGCCTGCTGGGATTGGGAAAATGCTTCGCCAAACGAATTGGTCTTTACCCGTTCTTTTTTTAGTTCCGTAGTGGAAAAAATGACTGAATACAGTCCACATATAGTTTTCTCAAATGTGGATAGAAGGCTTGAAAGCCTTGCCGGAGGGCCGCAGCTGGTTAAGGAGGTTAAACCGCAGGTTTTCGTTCCGACCCATGCTTTGGGGCGTACTCAGTGGCTGCAGGGAATTCATGAACGTCTGGGAATTGATGAGTCTGATTGTTTTACCTATCGCCGGACAGGTGACACGCAATTTTTTGATCTGGATGTACGCTAAAGAAATCCCCGGGTACATCCGTATCCGGGGATTTTAAAATTCTAATTCATGAAAAAAATCGGCTTTTGCTATTTTTCATTCATTTTACAGGGCGGAACTCTATATCCTCCATTTCCATGGGGGATGCCGTTGGGCCGCACGTTGCCGATGGAGAGCAGCTTTTCACATTCTTTTTGACCGCATTCAGGACAATCTGCCTTAGTATCCTTACCGGGCATAACCAGTTCGTCAAATTCCTTACCACACTTAGGGCATTTAAATTCATAAATGGGCATTTGCTGACTCCTTTTATATGTGAGGGGAGCGAGGCTCCGTTGTTTGTAACTACAGGAATCAGGGGTAAGAGAAAATTGCGCGCTTTTCAAGAGAAAATTAAATAGTTGTGGAAAGCAGCGTGCCACCGCCCATCATACCCAACTGTGAGAAAAAACCGTTGAGCTGTCCATGAACCTGACTGGCCTGCTGGTCCTGCTGCTCTTGAATCCTTGCTGCTTTTTCGAGCAACATATTGATGTTTTTCGTTATCTTAGCCAGCTCATTCTGCTCCTCGTCTGTCAGGGGAGTTTCCTTTGACTTATCTTTCAGAGCATCGGCTTTTTCATCCAGATTGTAATACAGGTTTTTTTCGGCATTGCTTAAACCGTGAGTTACCAGTTTACCGACGATCTGTTCCATCTCGCTGATAATGCTGTCGGCTCGTTTGGTTTCTTCTTCCGTGAGCTCTTTTTTGGCTGTACCGCAGATTTCATCAATCTGCCGATTCAGATCATCTGCTTTGACCTGTTCCTCTTCTGTTAACGTCTTGGGGCCGGTTATGCCGAAAAGTTCTTTCAGTTCACCCTGGATGGATGCTTCCTTTTTCTTTTCAGCGGCAGTCAGTATTTTCCCTTCAGGATAATACATTTTCTTTAGTTCCCATTTCAGGCTTTCGGCCCTTTGGCGATCAGGTCCCTGCGGATCTTTAGTGGGAACTATCTCATATAGCTCATCTAACTGAGTCTGAAGGTCATCCACCTTCTTCTGTTCTTCGGCGGTCAGTTTTTTGGGGTCTCCATCAAGGCCGTAAAGTTTGTCCAATTCTTTCTTCAGTTCTTCAAAACGTTTTTCTTGATCTTCACGGACCGACGAATCATTGACACCGTATATATTATTCAACTGAGAGTAATATCCATTTACCTGCTGCTGTTCATCAGAAGAAAGTCCGAAGCTCATGGAAGCGAATTGCATCTGCAATTGTCTGCGAATTTGAGTTGGGCTTAAGCCTTTTGAAATATTTGGTTTTTGTGCGCTCTGAGTGTTGTTGGCTATGTTGGAAAAATAGCTTCCGGCTGTGCTTGAACCGCTTAAAATTGAGCTGGTGAACATTTCAGGCTCCTGAGAAATAAAAATAGTTGGGAAATCCTTTCCGTAAAAATTGTTTTCTTAAAAAGTAAGCAAGTATCATGCCTAGTTATGATTTTACGTCTCAGAGAGAAAAACACATACGGAAAAAACTTTTTATACGGTGCTAAATATATTTTTTAGTTATTGATGCACCGTAGTTGCGCAAGGCGGATATTTGTGAGAGTCACGAAGAGTTTGTCGGGAGGTAGGATCAAGAATTTTTAAAAATGTTTAAATTCTTGATTTGGGATCGTCCTTGAAGTATAGTCCTTTCCGTTATAAACACGATCATTTAGGAGGAAAAAAATGAGCGCAGCAACTGAAAAAGTACATCAGATGGAAGATTATCAGCAGAATGAGAATGTTCTTGCTGAAGACGTCGCAGCCGGCGTCAGCGAAACTGCTCAGAAGGATATGGGAAAGGTCGCAATGATCATTTCCTTTATGGCAGTAGTTCTTCTCGTAGTATTTTTCTACGGCCTGAATCAGAACCTGACCAGCCTTACTTCTGAAGTTAAAGATTTACAGAGCGTACGTGGTGAAGTGGCAGATCTCAATTCCCAGATGGCTGTTGTAGACGGCAGACTGGTTGAACTTGAAAAACTCCCCACTAAAACCAGACATATTATTATGGACGGCATTATTGAAGAAATGAACCAGAAAGCTTCTTACGTTGGCGCACAGCTCGGCGAAGAAGATCAGGCAAAACTTGCCAAGGTTCAGGAGCTCCTCAAGGACGTTCAGTCCGGCCTCCAGAAATAATAGCTTTGAGAAATCAAAGTTTGGGCGCATCGGGAATTCCCGGTGCGCTTTTTTTTATTCCACTTTTTCCCCGACTCGGGAGGTAAAGACGTTTTCCAGCGGGACATCCCGGTCATAACAGGTCAGGCCGCAACGCAGGCAGCGTGAGGTTTCGTAGCGCAGCTCTTCTTCGTTTAGGCAGCCTTCGACTTCTTTGAAAGTGGCAGTGCGGTCTTCCCCGGTGCAGTTGTGTGGTATTTCGGTCCGATTTTTGTTTTTGCAGCCGTCTACATCTTTAAAAAGTGTGTATGGAATAGGATCCTGCAGCAGATTCTCCGCCAGCGGAATTTCGCCTGTGGTCAGCAGATAATGTATCGAACGTGCGGCGCGTCTTCCGGCTCCGACAGCAGAAATTACAAGGTCCGGGCCGGAAACATTATCACCCCCGGCAAAGACTTTGGGTATGGAAGTCTGCAGGGTTTCCGGGTCGGCCGCAATTGTTCTCCAGCGGGTGAAATTAATACTGCATTGTTCTTCGCCATCGGTATAGAAACAGGATAACTGTGGCTTCTGCCCGATGGCAGAAATGACTGTATCAACGGGATAACGGGTTTCAGAACCTTCCACAGGTAAAGGGCGCCTGCGGCCGGAAGCATCCGCCTCGCCCAGCTCCATTTTTACACATTCCAGATGGGTGGCCCTGCCTTTATCGTCCATTATGATTTTGGTGGGAGCGCTCAGAAAGATATATCTGATACCTTCATCTGCCGCGGCTTCAATTTCCTCAGTGTTGGCAGGCATTTCATTACGGGTGCGTCTGTATAGCAGAGTCACGTCACAGCCGAGACGAACGCTTGTGCGTGCGGCATCTATGGCTGTATTTCCCCCGCCGACAACGATGACTTTCGGGCCTATATCAGGAGTCTGTCCTAATCCGACGGCGGTGAGAAATTCTGTGCCGGAGAGCACTCCTTTAGCGTCTTCGCCTTCAATGCGCAGGGTCCCGCTGGCCCACGCGCCAATTCCCATGAAAAAAGCTTCAAATCCTTCTTCTTCGAGGTCGTTGATAAGAAAATCCGTCCCCAGTTTCAGTCCGGTACGGACATTTATACCCAGGTCGATTATGCCTTGAATCTCCCATGCCAGATCTTTTTTCGGTAGCCTGTATTCAGGAATTCCGTACCGCAACTGACCGCCCAGTTCGGGCAGGGCTTCTATGATGGTCGGGCTGTGACCCAGCCGACGCAGAAAATTGGCGCACGATAGACCGGCCGGACCGCCGCCGATTATTGCTACCTTATGGCCTGTTTCCTTGGCGCAGGGGATGGGCAGGCGAAGGTCGTTTTTCATTTCCCAATCCGCCACAAAACGCTTGATCATGTTGATGCCGACCGGTTCATCTACATGCGTGCGGCGGCAGACCTTTTCGCACGGACGCGGGCAGACCCGGCCGCATACCAGCAGCAGGGGATTGCGTTCGCGGATGATGTTGACCGCTCCGGCATAGTCGCCATTGTTCGCTGCTTCGATATAACGGGGAATGTTGATGTTTGCCGGGCATCTTTGCTGACAGGGGGCGAGACAATCATTCACCTCTTCCATATGCAGCAGCTTGGCGCTCATGGAAACTATCGAGAGAACTCCGCGGGGGCATGCTTCCACGCATTTGCGGCAGGCCCGGCAGGCCAGCGGATCTACTACAGGCAGATTTTCCGGTCCCATATGAATAGCATCAAAAGGGCAGACCGCAACGCATGTTCCAAGCTCGAGACATCCTTCGGGGCAGGTTTTGGAGCCTTCATAAAGCAGGGCCTGTGCACGGCAGTTATTAGCACCTTCGTAGTTGTAAAGTTCTTCTGCCCGCTCGCCTCCGGTACAATCACGGAAGGCCAGTTCCTGTTCCATATCCAGCACTTCAAGTCCCATTACGGCACCAACAGCTTTAGCGGTCTCGATTCCGCCGATGACGCATACATTTGCGCCGGATTTACCCTTCACCACCGCATTGGCCGCGCCTGAGCATCCGGCGTAACCGCAGCCTCCGCAGTTTACGCCGGGCAGCACATCTTCGACCTGTGCAATCCGGGGATCTTCTTTTACGTGTAGGATTCTGGAAGCCACAGCAAGTATGGTGGCGGCAGTAAAACCCAGTCCCATCAGTACTAGAAGTGATGAAATAATCATATTTATATCATCCCTTTAAAGGCGAAAAAAGCTAGGGACATCAAACCGGCCATTACCAGCGCGACGGGGGTACCGCTCATGGATCTCGGAGTCCGGGAAACCTCGATGCGTTCCCTTATGGCGGAGAGTACAATCAAAGCCAGCATGAATCCCAAACCGGAAGCAAAGGAGAAAGCCACGGTCTTGATGAAAGTAAATTCTTCCCGCTGGCAGATGATGGCAATACCCATGACCGCGCAGTTGGTAGTGATGAGCGGCAGAAATATGCCTAGTGATTTATATAGCGGAGGTATTGTCTTTTTGAGGAACATCTCCACAAATTGTACCAGTGAAGCGATGACGAGGATGAATGTCAGGGTTTGAAGGTATTCCAGTCCCAGCGGGTCCAGCAGGTATTCCTGCACCGCCCATGTTATTGATGCGGACATAGTGGCAACGAAGACTACTGCGCTGCCCATGCCCATAGCCACGGAAATCTTCTTGGAAGTGCCTATGAACGGACAGTTGCCCAGATACTGAGCCAGCACAATGTTATTTACGAATATGGCTGATATGAATAGCAGAAAATATTCTTTCATTGCGTTCTCCGTTAGCGGCTACAGATACCGCAGCTTCTGCATTCGTGACTGGGATTGTCCAGAACGGCCTGTCCTTTTCTTCTGGCCTGCCAACTGGTGAAGAAGTTCATGGCGCAAAGCATGAGCCCTAAGCAGACAAAAGCACCGGGCGCTTCGATCATGAAGGTGAAAGGTTTGTATCCGGTTGGCATTATCTGGTTACCGAAAACGGTTCCGTACCCTAGAAGTTCACGCAGGCTACCGAGCATGGTCAGGGAAATGGTAAAGCCCATACCCATGCCCAGCCCGTCCGCAGCGGCGTAGAGTACGGGATTCTTAGATGCGAATGCTTCAGCCCTGCCGAGGATGATGCAGTTGACCACGATAAGCGGCACAAATATTCCGAGCTGCTGGTAGAGAGGGTAGGCAAAAGCCTGCATAAGCAGCTCCACCGCCACCACCAATGATGCCGCAATGACAATGAAACAGGCAATGCGGACTTTGGGCGGGATGATTTTGCGAAAGATGGATACGAGAATATTGGACATGGTCAGTACGAAGATAACCGCAAGACCCATGCCCAGCCCGTTGTCAGCTGTTTTGGTAACCGCTAGAACGGGACAGAGTCCGAGCACAACTTTGAAGGGCGGAAGATCTTTCCAGAGTCCTTTTGAAAATTCATCCCATAATCTGCTCATCCTACAACCCCTTGGCCCATACTTTTACAATTTGCGGCCTTAGTGTTTTGAAAATTGAAACAGCTTTTTTTACCGCTTCAACAGATGCTGTGGAAGAAATAGTTGCCCCGGTGACTCCATCAATGTTTCCTCCTTTGGAGGAAAGTTCCAAGGTGGTGGAGTGTTTTTTGAACTGGCTGGTAAAACCGTGACCGGCTACTTTTGATCCAACACCGGGAGTTTCTTTCATTGTGGTGATACCTATGCCGGAGAGGCTGTCTTCATTTATATTGAATCCGACCATAACGCCCACTTCGCCGCCGAATCCTTTGGCGAAAGTTTCGAGGGCCACCCCTGAAATCTTACCATTTTTTATGGCAGGAAAAACCGTAACCTTTTTTCCCGTGCCGGGCACAGTAAATTTTTTGCGGTCCTTGACCGGTGAATTATCATATTCATTGAGGACTCTATTGATGGCTGGGCCCTGAACATAGGTCAGAACCTGTTCTTCTATACGGGATTGTGTGGCCTGTTTCAGACTGGCAAGGGTTATGCTGAACATTCCGCAGATAAGGGTCAGCACTAAGATCATTTTTAGTGATTCTTTCATGACCGTCTCCACAGGTGAATATTGGTTATGCCGCCGAACGGAGCAGGCCGGATTTTATCGATCAGCGGAGTCATGAGATTCGCGAGCAGGATGGCGAAAGGGACGCCATCCGGGTATATTCCGTAGACCCGGATTATGATGAGCAGCGCTCCTGCGATGAATCCGTAAATCAGCATTGGAATATGACCAGATGGTGAAGACGGTCCGTCCGTAGCCAGGAAAAATGCTCCGAATAAAGTGGAGCCGCAGAGCAGGTGGTATTGCGGCGCTGCGTATTCCAGAGGGTCTATGAAATAGAAAGCCGTGGCTGTTACCGCCACTCCGGCAATGAAAGACAGCGGGATATCCGGCCTTACGATCCTGCGGGCCAGCATATACACGCCGCCCAGTAAAACAGCTCCGGTCTGTGCCGCACCGGTTCCGCCCAGTTGAAAGCCGAGCAGCAGCGATTTTATGGGATATTCAGTCAATGTTTCAGGACCGAAGTTCTTCAGCTGGCTTAAAGGATATGTAAGCTCGGAAGCGAGCATTGATATGTCGAAATTCATGAGTTCCGGCCAGGAAACAGTAAGAATGGCCCAGCCTACGAGCGGCACACAAAGCGGATTTGCACCAAGCCCTCCGAAAATCATCCGCCCTATGAAAATGGAAATCGCGCTTCCTGTCGCCACCATCCACCACGGGGACGCGGGAGGAATCAGGAAGCCGAAGAGCAGTCCGTAAAGCAGGGCTGTATAGTTATCCGCTTCAATTTCCCTTTTCATCACATACAGGCATACGGTTTCGGTAATTACCGCGCTGAAAGAGGATAGTGCCAGTACCCGGACCGCAAGCATATGGTAATGGTAAACGGCAAAGAATACAGCGGGAAGCAGGGCGATAATGGTCTCGAGCGCGTCACTCTTGAATGTTCGTCCGCAATGGGCATGAGGGGGAATGGAAACGGTTAATACCGGCAGCCCGTTTAATGGTTTCATCTCTGCTCCCGGAGGTCTTCAATTATCGGTTTGGCGGCCAGTTCCTTTTTCGCCAGCCGGATGTATTGCAGAAGGGGTCTTTGAGCTTTGCACCAATAACCGCAAAGTCCGCATTCAAAGCATGAAGCGATATTGTACGCCTGTGTGTTTTCATACAGCCCGAATTCCGCATGCCGGGAAATCATATTCGGCATCAGCCGCGCCGGGCAGTGGATGACACATTCTCCACATCCCACACAAGGGTTGTCTTTAATTGTAGGTTCTTTATCCGGTCTGAGTATAGTGATAGCCTGCGTGTCGGCGCAAACCCCGTGTTTGAGGCTGTAAACGGTTTTCCCGGTCAAAGGACCGCCTAGAATTATGCGGTCGTGCTCAGCCGGTCTGAATCCCGCCGCTTTAAGCAGAACTCCCACCGGGGTGCCGACCGGAGTGAGGTAAGGGGTGCTGCCTATCTTTACGATTACAAGGGTAACCGGCTGTTTCCCGTGTACCGTCCTGCCTATACGGTAAAGTTCGGTAACATTCATAACGCATACATCCGGCGGCATTTCATTGCTTGTGACAGCCTTGGTTACCAGTTCAGGCAGACTGTTTGGGTAAACCGGGGGTATCTCATGTCCTGTACAGCCGGGTATGGTCCAGTTCATTCCTTTGGGTAAGGCTAAGGCACATGCCTTGGGAGAAAGAGCTTTTTTAAGATAATTCAGCCCTGTAGTCAGTATCTCTGTAAATTCTTCTATCAGGAACCGGTGTCCGTCCATGCCGGCTTCATGCGGTACGGAATTTATAATCAGGGTACATTCTTTTTTTAAGTTGCGGATGTCCACGCCGTTTTTGCGTAATGCCTCCAGCATGGCGGCAGGCTCTGTTGCGGAAAAATCAGCAGGCAGCGCCACCCGTGTCCCTTCTTCCCGGATGGTGATGAAATCTTTTTTTATATCAATAACCCTGCCGGAGACGGAGCTGTGCAGATCAGCTTTTCTCCCGGCCGGATCGGAAGCCACGGCCTGCGCTTTGGAAACCTGTTCGTTTATCTGAACAAGAGGGGACAGGCCGCTTATCTCTATGCTGATTTCAAGCGGACCTCCGAGATCCTGTTCCCACAGGTTGACAATAGGGCCGCGCTCAGAAGGAATGAGTGAAAAAAGAGGGTTCATAATCTGGTATCCCCTTTTATTTTAAATGACATCTGCTGCATTCGTTTTCCTTGTACGGACCCCGTTTCAGTTGTTTATGGCAGTCCATGCACTGGTCATGAAAAGCGTTATTCCTATTCAGAACAAGATCCTTTTTATTCTTCCTGTGGCATTGGCTGCAGGCCGTGAAGTCCCCTGAGTATTCCTCCATATTTCGCATTTTATGGCAGGGGGTACAGCCTTTGAGCCCTTCCTCAAACATATCATCATGACATGTAATACAGCGGTCATGGGCTGCATCACGCACACTGGGCCTGTCAGCTGAGCCGGTGTTGGTGTGGCAGTTTCCGCATTTCTGAGGCTCTTTTTCAATGTCGGTATCATGGTGGCAGGTCTGGCAGTCATCCTCCGCATATTCTTCATGGGCGGCATGGTCGAAATTGAGCTTACCAAGTTCGGCGTGATGGCATTTTACACAATAGCTGGTGTCCGGGAAGGATCTGATATGCTCACGCACATAGTCTTTATCGAATGATTCAGGATGGCAGGAACCGCAGGGAAGCGGCTCATGGTCATCTGTTTTTCTTTCATGGTGGCATTTGCCGCAGGGGATTTCATAATCACGGTGATGGCGGATGTGGGTGAAGATAACTTTTCCGCCGCTGTTTTTTAATAAAATGCGGACTGGTATTTCTTCTTTTTTTTCTGGAGAAAGGTATCCTGTAACAGCCAGTCCGAAGAGAACGGCAATTACTAATGAGATGGGAAAGAATTTTTTACGCACCGAGTAAGTCCTTGCTTTATAACAAACTATTAACTGTTTATTTTATACTCAAGGAGAAGGTTTTTGTCCAGTCTAAAAAAGACGTAGTAAAAGCAGTTTTGTATCGTTCTTTTCCTGTTTGGCAGACTAATTTTTGGAAAATACGTTTCTGTTGAATAATTATATCAAAAAAAACAAGACAAGTAGAATCTATAAATCATGATACTTTCTGTAGAGGTTTCATAAAATTCTTTCTCCTGTGACATCCTGGACACACAGGACTGCTAAGTATTCCCATTGAAGCGGGGCAGGGCCCCGAATTGGAGTAAAAAAAATCAGGAGAAAGTGATGAAATTTTCTAACAGACTCAGTGTATTAATGTTTCTTGCGGTTTGCGCTATGATTATGGCCTCCGCACCTGCTTATGCGAAAGTGAAAAAGGTCCGCGTATACAAAGGCAATCCTGCCAAGTACGTATTTCTGTTTATCGGTGACGGTATGGGGCTGCCTCAGAAAGGGGCTGCCGAAGCATTCACCGGGGAACAGCTTCTTATGAACAGCTTCCCGGCTCAGGGAATGACCACCACTTATGCCGCGGACAGATTTATCACCGGTTCTGCCGCTTCCGCAACCGCTCTTGCCAGTGGACAGAAAACTAATATCGGCATGCTCGGCATGGCGCCCAATCAGATGAAGGTCAAATCCATCGCTGAAATGGCAAAATCAGAAGGTAAGAAGGTCGGGATTGTTTCAAGTGTATCAATCGACCACGCAACCCCCGCAGCTTTTTATGCTCACGTTCCCACTCGTGGTCAGTATTACGACATCGATGTAGCCCTTTCCGAAAGTAATTTTGATTTCTTTGGCGGCGGCGGTTTGAAAGATGTTAACAACAAGAAGAAAAATTCCACAAACTTTAAAGGTAATGCTCTCGATCTTATCAAAAAGGCCGGCTATAAAGTTGTAACCGATAAAGATGAGTTCATGGCCCTTAAGCCTGCTGACGGTAAAGTTATTTCATGGAACGCATGGCTTCAGGATTCCAAAGCCTTACCTTATGTCATGGATATGCGTCCGCAGGATATTACTCTGCCTGAATTTACTTCCAAGGCCATCGAAATGCTCGACAATCCGGAAGGTTTTTTTCTGATGGTTGAGGGTGGAAAAATTGACTGGGCCTGTCATGCAAATGATGCAACCGCATTTATCAAGAACACCATCGCTTTTGATAATTCCATCAAACAAGCGGTAGATTTTGCCAAAAAGCATCCTAAAGAAACCCTTATAGTTGTAACCGGCGACCATGAGTGTGGCGGTCTTACCCTCGGTTTCGCAGGTACAAAGTACAGCTCTCATTACGATGCCCTTAAGCCTCAGTCCATCTCCTTTCAGCAGTTTTCCGATGAAGTGGTTAAGCTATGGAAGAAAGAGCATAAAGGAAACGCAAGCTTTGAGGATTTCGAGCCCACCATCACACATTTCTTCGGTCTCGAGTTTGAAGGTGATGCCAAGACGAATCCGCTTGTAGTAAAAGACTACCAGCTGACCATGCTTAAAGATGCTTACGAGCGCACCATGAAGGGGGAAAAGGAGTTCAAGAATCCCGAACTTTATAACCTCTACGGCGGTTATGATCCTCTGACTGTAACCATCACCCACGTGCTTAATAACAATGCCGGTCTGGGCTGGACTTCATACAAGCACACCGGTGTACCCGTAGCCACTTCCGCGATGGGTGTCGGCTCCACTTCCTTTAACGGATACTATGACAATATCGATATCGCCTACAAAATCATGGCCATCATGGGCATGACTCCTAAAATTCACGCAGGTATCGACAACGCTGAATTCGCAGCCAAATAGCAGCTCGTTTATACTTTAACTGTTAGGGCGGGGCATCACCTGATGTCCCGCTTTTACCTTTAAGCTTTCAGCGATAAAACATCTAAACACCTGAGATTATGCCTGGATTATTTAAAAATAGAGAATTTATTCTTGTTACCGTCTTTGCTGTGCTTACCTCCATTCTGTATTTTATCCCGACTGATTTCGATCAGCGTGTTGCCGATAATGCCGAACGCTGCCGGGCAGAGATTCTTTCGGTGGATAATTCGGATATTGACCAGTTCGGTATAGTAAAAACCGGACCGCAGGCTGTGACCATGAAGATCCTTGATGGTAGATTCAAAGGTAAAGTGCTTAAGGGTACCAATGAACTTCTCGGTCAGATGGATAAGGATAAATTATTTGCAAAGGGTGATGAAGCTCTGGCTGTAATCACTTATGACGCACAGGGCAATCCCATGTATGCCGTGCCGCAGGATCATTATCGCATTGATCTTGAACTGACCATGCTGTTGCTATTTTCATTTTTGTTACTCGTTTTCGGCGGCTGGACCGGAGCCAAGGCTCTTTTTTCTTTTATGTTTACTGCGCTGGTGCTTTGGAAGCTGCTTGTGCCTGCACTTCTTGACGGGGTTGACCCGGTATGGATTACCCTAGGGGTGGTAGCGGGCCTTTGTGCGGTGATCATTTTCATGGTTGCGGGCTTAAACCGCAAAGGCGTAGTCGCATTTCTGGGATCATTTCTCGGAGTTCTAACCAGCTGCCTGCTGGCTATTTATTTTACCGGGAAATTACATCTGCAGGGCGCGGTGATGCCTTTTGCCGAAACGTTGCTTTATTCTGGATTCGGTCATCTTGATCTGACCCGTATTTATATTGCCGCCGTATTTCTGGCCTGCTCCGGTGCGGTGATGGATCTGGCAATGGATGTTGCCGCCAGCATGGATGAAGTGGTGCGCATTAATCCTGATATCGGACACATGCAGGCTTTAGCTTCAGGTATCCGGGTCGGCAGGGCAGTTGTCGGGACAATGACCACAACCCTCCTGCTGGCTTATTCCGGCGGATTCATCACTCTGCTGATGGCCTTTATGGCACAGGGCGTGCCGCTGATGAATACTTATAATTTTGTTTATGTTTCCGCTGAAATCTTGAAAACTCTGGTGGGCAGTTTCGGGTTGGTCACTGTAGCGCCTTTTACCGCTTTGGCCGGGGCATTTATTTTTGTCAGGAAAAATAGATAGTTTGATCAGATGAGCTTGTCGTACATGGTTTCGTTGTGCTAATTTAACTCTATCCTTGTATTAAGGCGGAGGTAAATTCTTTGAAGCTACGTTTGATTTGTGTTTGTCTTATCCTTTTCTGCTGCGGAGGCTGTGTTGCCTCCAAAGTCGGTAAAACCGGTAAAGCCGGTGTTTCCGAAAGCTTCTTCTCTCTACCGGAAGTCCGGGAGCGCATAATCGCGTATCATGAAAGAGGGCAGTATGATAAAGACGTGGAACGGCAGGCGAAATCAGTTGCCGAAGCCGTGGACAAGTCGATTAAGGAGCGGGTTGAGTTTCCCGCAGTAGTGATGATGGTGGAAGATGTTCTGCTTTCAACCTATGAAGCACGCAAGGAGCAGAGCTTTGCGGAAAACCAGGCAGCGCTTACCGCTTTGGAATCCCATGTAATCCTGAGTTCGCTTCCTGCGGTTGCCCCATCACTCGATCTGTTTAACTTCCTGTTGCAGCGTAATATCCCTGTTTTTCTGGTTTCATACCGGCCGGAAAGTTTTCGTGTTCCGGTTATGGATAATTTATCCAAGGCCGGTTTTTCCGGATGGAAGAAAATTTTTATGAGACCGACCAACTATCTTGCAAGATCAAATTTCAGCGAGGAAGTTCGCAAGGGCTTGCAACGGACAGGGTTTAATGTAGTCGCAACTATCGGGGCTGTGCCGGAAGATATATCCGGCGAGTTTGCCGGCAAGGCTGTTCTTTATCCCAATCATATTTATTCCCGGCGCTAAAAAGAAAACGGGCCCATCATCTGTGGGCCCGTTTTATAAAACAGCGATTATTTATGGCGCAGCAGATCAGGTCTTGCGTACGTATTTGGCTGCGCTTAAGCCCGCTACACACCCTTCGCCCACGGCTTTAGCCATCTGAAGCGGAGGGCCGCAAATATCTCCGGCTGCGAAAATACCGGGGACGTTGGTACGCTGCTGCTTATCTGTTTTAATGAATTTCATGGAGTCGTCCAGTTCTATTCCCAGTTCAGCGGCAAGGGACATGACTCCTTTTGCGCCCAGTTCGATGAAAACTCCGGTAACATCAAGCTTGGTGCCGTCCTTGAATACAAGGCCGTCAACCCCGCTATCTCCGGTTATTTTCTCAATTTCGGCGCCTTCATGTATTATGATGCTTTCAGCTTTGAGTTTTTCCATAAGCTCAGGGGCAAAGTTAAATTCTTTGGCCACAAGATGAACTTTGGATGCGAGATGTGATAAATGGAGCGCTCCGCCTGCTGCGGCGCTTTCTCCGCCCACGATGGCAATTTCTTCACCGCGGAAAAAGTTGCCGTCGCACTCAACGCAATAGCTTACGCCTTTGCCGAACAGATCTTTTTCACCTGGAACCCCCAGCTTGTTGCGGGTTGTTCCTGTGCAGATTACGATTGCTTTGGTCTTGAATTCCTTGGTTTCGGAGGTGATTGTAAAGCCTCCTGCGCCGAGGTCCATAAGGTCGGGAGTTTTAATTTTAAGAACATCTTCATTAAAGAAAACAGCCCCGAAACTTTCTGCCTGCTGCTGGCCTGTTTTCAGGATTTGTTCACCTGAAATTTCCAGCGTACAGCAGAAGTTCTCTATGTGAGCCCACCAGAGACTGCTTTTGTCATTTTTGCCCAGAATTAATACTTTGAGTCCTTTTCGTGCTGAATGGATAGCGGCCTGCAAACCTGCAGGGCCGGCCCCCAGAATGATGATATCGTAGTTGGTTTCAGTCATTGACAGCTGTCCGTTGTGAATAGTTATTTTTAAAAGGTCTACAATTATAGGTAATCTTTATTTAACAAATGACAAGAAAGTGTTCTCTGTATTATTCCACAAAAACGGTTAAGAGTTAAGCTGTTCCATCACTGGTTTATACAGATCGTGTATCTGCTTTGTAGCCGGTAGCTGCTCCATAATTTGTTCAACATATTCGCGTCTTAGCATTTCTTTTCGTGACCATTCAAAATTGAGGTCAAAAGCCCAGCTTAAAAGCAATAGTCGAAAATCGTTCAGGCAGCTCATTTCATTATACGCGCCCTGTTTTCCCTGCTTGAGTGCTTTCACTATGGATTCTGTGACTACATCCGGTTTTTCCGTAAGCCCCATAAGCGGGGCTTCGTTTCCGGTTCCTACATGTTGCAGGTGCGGAATCAGTACTTTGATGATGTCTATTTTGTCGGAGTCCCGGACAATCTCAGTGCAAATCCTGAGTTCTTTGGAAATGAAGTCCGGCAGCTTGTTTCGGTTATGCATGGCAATGGCGCCAAGAACCGTATTGCGCTGCCTGCGCGGTAGACCGTCAAGCAGTTTGTTTTTTAATACTGTTCTGGCTCCGAGTTTTCCGTGATTGCAGGAGTCGGCATCCCTGAATGTTTTATATTTCAGGTATTGGGGAAATCTTCCGGTATCGTGGAATAAGGCCGCAATACGTGATGTCTCGTCAAGTTCAGAGGGCAGGGATAATGAATCACAGATATTGCAGCTGTTATCGAAGACATCAAAAGAGTGATCGAATTTCAGCTGAATATCGGCCTTATCCTCTTCAGTCGCATTTCGCAGGTAGGGAGTTGCAAAATCGATGAATGTCTCTTTGAATTTTTTCATTGTTCAGGACAGGATTCTTTTTTTCTTAAACTTGTAATCGACTTCAGAAATTTTTCCTGATTTGAGATCTTCTTCAAGCTTAGCAAGTTCTTTTTCTCGCATTTCTTCTGCTTCGCGGTCCAGTTCGTGATCACGGAATTTGCCGTTTGGACCAAACAGTAGGCGTAAGAAAAGCATAATAACGCCGAGGATTGCGGCAACAAAAAGCATTTTTGCCGCTGAGGCCCAGAAGTCACCGTATCCGGGACCGAAAGGCCAGTGGTCCCAATGAGGATCGCTTTCATATTTGCCGGATATAAATGAAAATACGGATAAAATTGTCTGTATCATAAGTTCTTCCTGTTTTGTTTTCGTGAATAATTAACTCTCATTTTAACTCTCCGCAAGATAAACCGGAAATCGTGTTTTTTTAAGGCATCTTTTTACTAACCATCTATAATAATTAGAATGATAAGGGTTTCACGGAGAGTGTGCGGCGAGAGAGTTTCAGAAAAAAATTTTAAACTGTCCGATATCACTGGACAGGGAGCATTAGCGTAATTAACTAAAGAACTGCGGCTTCGGTCGCATTTTTTATAACCTAAGGAAATGAGGTATTAGATGAAACTACTCGGGTATTTGGTTCTTCCCCTGACAATTGTCTGCCTGCTGGCCCTTTCGGTCGGTGACGCGGATGCGAGAAGATTGGGCGGTGGGAGATCCTTCGGCAGCAAGCCATCTTTTTCTAAAACGTACAGAAAACCGACATCAACAACCACAACCAGTAGTCAGGCAAGTGGCGTCAACAAACAGCAGGGCGGTATTTCCCGTCCCGGAATGGGCCTTTTCGGAGGGCTGCTGGCCGGAACTTTTCTCGGTTCCATGTTAGGCGGTTTCGGCGGCATGGGCGGCGGCGGATTATTTAATATTCTGATCATCGGCGTGCTTGTTTATTTCGGATTCAAGTTTTTTAAATCACGCAGCCGCGGGGCTGACGATATGTACCGGCAGGGTAATTACCAGCGCGGTCCGGATCAGTCCCAGACCCAGAGTAATATGAATAATGATCCTTATGCCCGCAGGGAGCATAATGCTCAGAATGCGTGGGAGCATCTTTCTTCCAAGCCTTCTTCTCAGCCCGGTGCAGGTTCTTCCGCATCGCATGGTGGACCGCAGATTAATACTCCCGCAGGGTTTGATGAAGAAGAGTTCCTCGAGGGAGCCAAGGCTGTTTATACCCGGCTGCAGAAATCATGGGACAACCGTGATATGGCTGATATTGAACAGTTTGCAACCTCTGAAGTTGTGAATGAAATCAAACAGCAGGCCAAGGAAGACCCCGGTCCTTCGCAGACTGACGTAATGATGGTGAACGCCAGACTCCTGGAAGTGAAAGAAGAAGGCGGCATGACCAATGCTACCGTTTATTACGATGTCCTTTTGCGTGAGGACCCATCTCAATCGCAGCCTTCACAGGTGCGAG
Source organism: Maridesulfovibrio sp. (assembly GCF_963676065.1). NCBI lineage: Bacteria > Pseudomonadati > Thermodesulfobacteriota > Desulfovibrionia > Desulfovibrionales > Desulfovibrionaceae > Maridesulfovibrio > Maridesulfovibrio sp. The sequence goes on from NZ_OY780933.1 coordinate 2,741,841, forward strand.
AGGTCTGGCATTTCGTTAAGCCCGTCGGCTCTGATGGAATGTGGAAGCTGGACGGTATTCAGCAGCTTGAAGAATAGCTTTTAGCCGCGGTCGTAAATTTTGCAAATCTCTTTGCGTATGACCGTATAAATAGATAATATAGAGGTACCGCTTAAAAGGCGGTACCTTTTTTTGTATTTAGATTCGGGCGCTGAAGGTTTTGGAATCTGGAGGACTTGATGGAGGTAAAAATAATTGAAAAGATTGATGCGGATCTTAAAGGGCTGATTCCCGGTTTTATGGCGATAACCCATAGGGAAGTAAAGGAAATTGGGGCTGCCATCAAGTCTGAAGATTTGGCTACCGTCACTCGGCTCGGTCATAATCTCAAAGGCTCTGCCTTGAATTATGGCTTTTTAGAGCTGGGGAAAATCGGTCGTAGAATCGAAGCAGGTGCTGCCGGCAATGATTTAAATAAGGTCCTTGTGGAATTTGCCGCGCTCAAGGATTATGTTGAGCGGGTTGAAGTGCAATTCGTTTAAGCCCTTGTGTTACCAGAGAAATCGGTCCAGTTCCAGTTTGAATGTTTTGGGATGGATGCATTCTACAATTTCCAGATTATTCCCCTGTTTTGTCTCTGAATCCTTGGAAAGATCTATAAATTCAGGATGAATAGCTCTGAAACGGCTGTTGAATACAATTTTTACCCGCGGCAGTAGCGGAGCTTTGGGGGTGTTTGAAATCACTACCCCGTAGCGGCCGTCGGATAACTTTACAAAGCAACCAACCGGATAAATCCCCACACATTTGATGAAGCTTTCCAGATATCTGGGATGAAATGCGGAATTAGCCATAGTGTAGAGGTGTTTTATCGCCGAATGCGGGGTAAGCGCTTCTCTATATGGCCTTTCTATCGTCATGGCATCATATGCGTCACATATGGAAATTATGCGTGAAATCTGAGGTATATCATTCCCGGAAAGCCCTTGAGGGTATCCTGTTCCGTCGTAATTTTCATGATGTGAGTATACTGATTCGATAATGGTTTCAGGTGTAGCCTGTTCTTTAAGGTACTGGCAGCCTTTAAGGGGATGATTTTTAATCAGCTCAAATTCATCATGGGAAAGTTTTCCCTTTTTCTGCATGACCTTCGGAGATATCCACAATTGGCCGAGATTCATGAGCATGGCTGTGATAGATATGTCCTCCATAGTCTTTCTGGAAAGTCCCATATACCGCCCAAGCATAGAACTCAGTATGGCTGTGTTTAGGCTATGGGTATATAGGTATCTGTCTGCACGGGCCAGCACGGTAATGCTAGCGGCCGCACTGCTGTTTCTATCTATGGAATCCAGAAGGGGGGTAATATCCTTTTTGTATTCGGAAATATTGAGCTGACCCTTATCCTCAACAGTCTGATATATCCTCTGCACACAGTGAAGGGCATTGTTGTAAGCTTCGCGTGCGAAGAGAATTTCTTCGGAGTAAGTAGTCTGCGGAAAATTGTTTTGTGGTGAGCTTTGCTCCGAGTCGATCAGAACTTCGCTAATATTAAGTTTAAGTATAGCGGCGATGTCCGCTTTGGAAGAGATCATTTTGTTTGAAAGTTCCGGCGGTATGGAGGCCATTCCGCTTGCTGAGCAAATAACAAACATTCCTTCCTGAAGATTCGTGGTCTTTATCTTTTCTAACATATTGGTCGCTTTTAAATTATCTGAATCATGATAGGTCTCATGGTACCAAATAAGATTTACATTCAGGTAGTACAGAGGGCAAGTGAAAAGTGCGTATTCCGCGCTACGCGGATGTGGGATGTTACTCCGTCACTTTACGCACTCAATCTTTTTTAGCAGGGCGACTCAATTCGCATATTTTATAAGGCTTTGATTCTATTTTCACATACCCTCCGTTGAATTTATCTTCCCTTATTTACAATAGTAATTACGATTTTTGATTTGTCTATACGGTTTTCGCCGAAAAGGTGTAGTTTTGTAGTTTTACCGTGTTGTTCAACTGAACAAAATATTGTTCAATTGGGGGTTGACTGTTCTTTTATCTTAATTTATATGTAGTTCATAATGAAAATAAACAACAAATGAGCAGCGGTTATGTCTAGTCAGTATCTTAGTTTGAGGGAAGTGGGTCGAAGGTTGGGTATACCTCCTTCTACTGTTGTCTATTATAAAGATAAATATTCTAAATTCTTGCCTTCTTCAGGGAAGTCAGGGCGGCGGCAGAGGTATTCTGTAGAAGCTTTGGAAATTTTTCGGAGGATACGTGAAATGTATGGATTGAATTGGTCAACTGAACAGATTGAAAATGAATTAAGCTTAAAATTCGGAGCATTAGTAGATAAGATTAATAATGATCAACAAATGATCAATGAAGCAGGTCTGGAGTCAAGCTCGGATATGCAGACTGTAATTAAAGGCTTATCTTCTGTTCTGGGTAAGGTTTCGGATCTTTTGTCTAATCAGGCGTTATTTCAGACAGAATTGCGTGACCTGAGAGAAGAGGTCTCGAACCTACGCAGTGAGAAGCGGAAACTTTCTGCCGAGACTAATGAGCGCATTCTGGACATGTCCATGGAGATCGGCCGCTTGAAGCGTGACCGTGTGGAGTTGTTCAGACTTTTACGTTCCGGCGGGAATGGTCCCGATGTCTCTTCATTTCCTTCTTCCGGCTATTTGGAGCGTCCGCTGGTGATACGCAATTCAGAAGGTGATTATCTTGGTGTTGCCGGAAAAGGGCGCAAGCATTTTTCATTGGAAGATTTTGTTAAACTTCTTGAAAATAGTGTGAACTCGCACAGAAGTGTTGATCTTGAATGGAAAGAAAGTAACGGGCAGTGGGTGTTGGTTATAGATGCCAGTGAAAGCGGTCCGGGTTCACAGAAGGAGATTGTTCTGGTTACGGAAGAAAATGTCACTCCCAATAACAATACTGTTGTCCGCATCGATAGTATGGAAATTAATGGTAAAGAAGTTCCAGGAGCTCTTTTGTTTAGTCTTTTCAAACAGATACGTGAGAGTTTTGACCGCTAGTTTCTTTTCTTGCTTTTCTAGAAAAAGTCTTGATACTTTATGAAAATATGGTTAGTAAAATATAGATATTAGTAGAGGAGTAGCCTTAGGAGGAAGTTATGCCGCAGGTTGCAGCCAGAATTACGAATGATCAGGAACAGTGGCTCAAAAATTATTTTAAAACCAAAAGCGCAGGTGCAGAGTTTATTCTGCCTTGGGCTGTGGACATGTTTTTTAAATCCATGCGTTCTGTTGCGCAGGAATTAAACGTAGCTGAATTAAAGACTGTGCTGGAAGCATATCAGGGCGTTAAGATCCTTCCGAATCAGTGCAAAGGAGCTTATCTTTTTCTCCAGATTGAAGAAGCTTGTGAGAATGATAAAGTTCACAATAATCACGGAGTCAGTTGGCCGAATCTTGAAGCAAAATTGAAACGTCTTTCTGACGTTCAGTCCTCTTCGCTTATGATCTGGGCCTCTGCGTACTGGGTAAGTAAGGTTTGGAACGGAGTAAGTTTTGAAGAATACATCAAGCTGACTTGCAGTTGATGCGTTCTGGTTTTAAAATTGTTTAGGACCGTGCTGTTCTGAACTGAAAGCGATTAAACCCCTTTTCCCGAGATCTCTTAGAAATGAAGCCGTAGCGACTTCTGCTTCGCGCGGTAGTACTTTATATTTTTCAGTAAATGCAGCCGCAATTTTGCGAACACTGTTTTTCCCGTCAATCATATTCCAGACCAGCGTTCCCATTTCATCGAGTTCCAGCCTTTTTATAGGTGGGGAGCCGTCTTTCCACATGCCAAATTTTTTAGCAATATCAGCGAATAGCGGTTTGAGTCGCAGAGGATAAGAAAGTATTATCAGCCCATTCTCCGTGCGTGTCTCATTTACGCCGTTATTTTTGATCGGTTTGCAGGACAGCGCCTCACCCCGAGTCATTTCCGGGATAATTTTCTTTTTTTTACTGAATAATGTCATATTGCTTAAATATGTTCTGTGCGCGGTCTTCAGGTATCTGCTGGCGCGATTTTACCAGTACGGCTAGAATGCGGTTGCTTTCCTGAGTGTAGCGTATTTCTATCTGGCCGTAAGGGCGACGTTTGGGACTTAATTTAGCTAAAGCCAGATTTGCAGTTGATGGACTTTTTTTCTGTCCGAACATGCAGGTTGCGCCTTTGTCGTATTCCAGCTCGGCTCTGGAAAGATTCATGTTTTTTATTTCTTCACTGAATAATTCTTTAGAAAATTCTCCCAAAGAACGTTGCTTGAGGATGATATCAGCCGGGCTGAACCTGTAAAGTGTAACGGTTTCAATCTGATCGGCCAGAGTTATGCTGAAGCGTCCCGGTTTGAATTCAAATGATTCAAGTTTCAGCTTGCCGGGCAGCGTGGCTTTGATGTCATAGATGCGCCAGCAATGGTCTTCGGCTGGATTACTGAATCGCAGACTATTGAAGATCATAACCGCAGCATCATCGATCTGCTCATCGTTTTTGCCGATGAATTGAACAAGCATGACCTTGGCGGCTTTCTTACAGTAAAACATAACTCCGCGTCCGGTGGAAAGGTCCGATTGCCAGTAGAATGCTGTGGTATCAAATTTCTGGAGCGGTTTTTTCCATGAAGCGGGCAGTACTGAAGATTCTATTTTAAGGCCGGAAGCTGATTCAACTTTTTTTGCAAGCTGCCTGAAGTAGTTCTTTTCTTTATATGTTTTACCTGCGTCGTACCAGCGCAGTTCAATGCAGGGCTGTTCACCGTTATCTAGCTGCAGGAATTTTTTATCTATCCCGCTGACTTCAAATTCTGGCGGTACATCAAAATTGAGTCCGTCCCATGAAATATTCTTGCGATCCATTCTTTATCCTTCATGAAAGCCGTATGCCCGAATTCGGGAAAACGGCAGATAATCATATTTTCGTAAAACTAAATGGAGATTTACCCCGGAGCAAAGTTACTAAAACATTTTTAATTCATCCGCAAAGTATTAATTGTTATTCTGACTTAGTTTCATAATACCGGTGGGATAGGTTAGTAAGCCATTTTGCCCAAAGATTTTAGAATAAGCGTGCAGCCCATGGCGAACATACCGGTCAAACCCATGCCGCAGGAGAAACCGGCTAATAGGACTGGAGCATACTGGCGCCACATGGTTCCGTATTTCTTTTGAAAGAAATAACGTCCGATCAGGGCTCCAGCAACCTCAAGGATGAAACCGTGGGGTGTACTCTGCCCGATTCCCCTGACTACCCCGTAAACAAGAAGCACGGGTAATCCAAGCGTATTCAGGATGGCGTAGATAATAAGCCCAAGACTGATACCGCTCATTACCACCGGGCCGCTTAGTGCCTGAAAGAAGAGTGAGTTGCCTTCAAGTGTGGAAGTCTGCATGAGCAGGGTGTTCAGAGCCTGTAAATGCCAAAGTTCTTGAGCGTAAGGGTAGTTCGATGACGGAATGGGTGCCAGTTGCCAGATAAATTGTGAGAACAACAGGCTGGCAATCATGACTACGGGAAAAACCACCAGCTCCGCTTTGATGATACCGCGGATGGAAGTTCCGGTAAGTTCGATTTCACGGAAATGTACCGTGGCTTCACCGTAGTTGTGAATAGGAATAGGAGCATACCAGATTTCAATACCTTGATAGCCGAAAAATTTAGCCCCTGCTATGAAGCTCGCTTCACGCACCAGCGGCAGGCTGACGAACTGACCGGCTATACCCTCCATTCGCGCAGTAATGTAGGAGATTACCGGCGTATAAATAAATCCGTATAGCAGAAAGAATATCCACGGAAAATTGGGCACCAGCAGTAGACTCATTCCTACGTAAGCCAGTGTTGAAAATACATAAATAGCAATGGAAACCCAAAAGTTAATGTCTCCGCGTCCTTCCGGCGGCTCGAAGAGTTTGCTCCAGGATTCACGGGTCTTAGCGTGTTCACCCCTAAAAGATTTAACAACGTAATAGATACCGATGATACCTATACCAAGTCCCAAGCCTATGGAAAAACTCATATAAAAATCAAAATTATTGGCAAATACCGTCTCAACGGTTTCCATGCCCGGATGCCAGCGATGCAGTATGCCGTGCTCATAAAGAACCGGGTTTGCGACAAAAGTTATGATAATACCGATTAAACCACCTATAACAGCCCAGAACGGCAGGACCATGCCGATGAAGAACAGGCCCAGATCAAACTGGATACCGGTCGCAACCGCCGGGAGAATTTTTTCCGTATAGGGTGTTAATTCCACCCATGGTATGGGAATCAGCCGGATTGGTTCGGTAAAAATCAGTCCCGAAACCGCCGGGAGCAGTACATAGACGGCCCCGAAAGCCAGACCGATTACCCCTCCTATCGAGAATACCCGCCATTTCCAGCTGGCCTTTTTTTCTTCTGTGGATTCAGCGAGGGCCATTGTTCCCAGAGCCCCGACAGGAGCCATTGGAAAGGGCAGTTTTTCCACATCGGAGGTGATGCGATACAGGGCATAGCCCAGCCCGAAATGGTCGATGCGTTGGATAATCTGGGCACCCACCAGCAATAGAATAGGTATGAGCCAGTCGCGGTGGAAGAACGTGCGTTCAAGCAGAGAATCCGAACCCGGCTGCGGAGCTACCCATGCGGGTATAAATTCCGTTAGCCCCAGCATTCGCGCGGCATCTGATTGAACTAGATACTGCTGCCATAGTAACCCCGAAAATGGCGAAGCAAGCGCCGCTCCGGCCATATAATAGAGCAGAAAAATTTCCTGTTGTTTCAGCTCAGTGTACGACCTTTTGGCTATTTCAGCAAAGAGGATGATCGTAACCCAGCGCGCAGCCGGACCGATTCCCTGACCGATTACCAGTTGCAGGTACATGCTGCCCGGCATCATCAGGAAGCCGATGAAGATAGCGCCGACTACGGTTTTCCAGTCGAAGCCTTCTTCAAATTTGGTCGGTGTCTTCAGTAAGTCCCGATATTCTTGTAACTCTTTATCGTCGTACATGTGTATATCTCAGTAGTTTGTTAACTGAACTTATTTAGCCCGGCAGCACCTGGTAACTTTGTCCGGCGTAGAGACCGTAAAGGGCCCATATTCCGCCCATTAGAAAATCGCCCATAATCAGGCCGAAAAACAGGTAACGCACCCGCTTGAATAATCCGACCCCTCCGTAACGCAGGGTAAGCTGGTTGCACATCCAGCCCAGAAAGAAGCTGAACCAGAGAATTTTCATGGCAGAGCTGTATGCGGTAAGGTATCCGATGGGATGCAGCGGCCACCATGGCAGCCTGTTGTAGGCCAGTATCAGCGCGAACATGATAACAGCGCCAACGGTGGCAAAAGTGGTAACCCAGTGCGAAGTGACGGCCGGTTCCTGAATGATTCGTACGACATTATCGTAGACGTTCATTGAGGTGCGTGTGGCCCAGTCCAGCTGTAATTCACGGATACCGTATTTATAGCAGACCATGAGCATCGCCCCGAAGGAGACTATAACGCCCAGCAGCAGGATTACGGTAATTCCGAGCAGAAACAGCCGTTTATTTTTCAGCCATTCATTGACCTTGGAGCCATGTACCAGCGAGGGCATCAGCGATTCACGAAGGTCGACAAAAAGTATTTTCTGGCAGACGGCGGTAATGGCGATACCTACCGATCCGAAAAACTTGGAACCGAAAATAGCGGTCACGCTGTCGATGGGCGCTGCTGTCAGTGTAAAGTAGGCGATACCGCCCTGACATATAGCCTTTGATGCCACGAGCGTGAAGACGAAAAAGGACAATAAAACAATTATCGCAACCAGCAGAGGCATACCGAAGTATACGCACCAAGCGGTCAAGAGCAGGCCGGATACCGCCAGTCCCCAGAAAGAAAAACGAAGGGACATCCATTCGGCTTCACCCCGTGTGGATTCTGCGCCGAAGGCTTCTTTTATGACCTGTTTCAGGTGTTGGCGGGCCAGCCAGACTATGAATACAAAAAAGACCAGATAAGCCCCGATCATCTGGGTTTCTTCAGGACGGGTCAGGGTCGGGCCGAAGGTGACACCGAGGGCGGAAGCAGGAATATTCAGCCCTGCGACGCCTAAAATTCCGTAGAACAATCCTCCGAGTATAAAGAAAACCCAGAAGCTGAATGAAATCTGACGTGATGCCAGAAAGGCAAAGCCGACAAATGCGGGATAAAAATATATTTTAAGCTTATAAAAACCGGAAAAAAGTCCGGTCTTAGCAAAGTATTTACCTGCCAGAATCAAGGTAGGTATTTCCGGCACTGAAGGGATGTAAAAATGAAGCCCGTTGATCAAATGCAGGCAGACGCAGAAGATCAGGCCGATGAGGAAAAACTTGTTGCCGAGAAATGATCCGTACAAGCCCTGATCCATTGCTTCTTCCATAAAGCGAGGCAACTGCAGCAGTGGAAAGTTAATGCGTTCGTTTTCAACCCACTGCCTGCTGAAAATATTGGTCAGGCAGAGCATCATGAAGTAGCAGAGTAGAATAAAAAGACCCCACCACATAAGCGGAGTCACCCATGATGCCCACGGGATGGACCGGAAAACTTCCAGATTGTCCATGAAAGGACCGCCCTTGATACCGTTGTACAATTGTTCCACTGCCTTAGGGTCGGTCGGATGAAGTGCTTCGGGGAGCAGCGGCTGAAGCACTTCCTGCCATTTATTGCCGATGGTGGCAAAGTGGAAAGGTGCTGTCAGGTTGATGAAAAATGTTCGGGCCAGCCCTGTATAGGAAATCCCGGATACGATGACCATCAGAATCCACATGCACATCAGGTCCAGGCCGGTCAGCAGTGGACGCGAACGCAGAATTTTATGATGCAGAGCGCAGATCGCGGTCAGCCACGCAAGGATGAAGAACGGGGCCAGCGGGAAATGTCCTCCGGCCAGCGGTGTCGCATTCAGGTAGGCGTTATTGAAAGGGGTGAAGGCGCAGATGAGCAGCCCGAAAAGGGTGCCCAGCAGAATCGCTCTTTTCCTTATTTTACCATGCATCTGTGAAATCCTTATATTTAAAGGTCAGCAAGTTTGTTGCTTGTATTCAGTCCGGTAAAGCCGAAGGCCATCATTTCAGGAATCTTTTCGCGGAAGTTTTTCTGTTTTTCTGGATCAAGTGAACGCCAGATAAGGAACTGTTTCCTGATGGCATTGATAAAGTCTTTATTCAGCCTTTTCCATGCTCCTATTTCACCAGATTCGCGGGTAATGAACAGGACGGCTTCAAGAAATTGCGGGTGGGCTTCTGAAGGCCTGAAACGCAGCTCCACCATTTGTTTGACTCCGAAGTCGAACGGAGCCAGCCAGACCCGCACATTGAAGCGGAAACAGGTTATGTGGTCCGGGCAGCCTTCAAGCAGATCACAGACTGATTCCGGCAGGGGCTCCCGACTGAAGTTCACTTCGATTTCAGAGGTGGAAAATAATCCGTGAGATACCTCAGTGTGCGATTCCAGATATTCCAGCAGGAAACCGCCCGCGTCCTGTTGTTCTTTATGTTTGAGCAGGAACGGGAGGGTTGCTTCTATGGTGTTGGTATCGGTGTCGGGCATTTTCCATGAGCGGTTGACGTCCGGGATGGCAATATTTGCCGCAACCTTGGATGGGTAGATGACTGAGATCAGGGTTACCGCAATGACCAGAATCATAGCCGCAACACCGGCCATGGAAGAGTAGTTCGCGGTCATACCCGCCCAGAGCGGAGTTCCGGCCAAAAGCCCGGATGCGGTCTGGGCTATCAGGTAACCGACTACAACACTGATTACTGCGAAGGCGATGGCCTCGGCTATAAACAGGAATGAAACGTGTGTCGGAGCCATGCCGATGGAAGTATAAACTGCTATTTCCTTTTTTCGCTCATAAACACTGGTAATCATTGTGTTAAGAACGATTAATGCGGAAATGATCAGCGGGATGATGATGTTCGGCACACCGGAGTAGTTCATACTGTCCGATGCCTGACACAAATATGTTCCCTCGGCATCGCAGTTGAATATGGGTAGACCGTAGCGGTCAATCAGTCCGTTAACGGTTTCTTTGGAAAATTCCCCTGAAACGGGCGCGATAGCTATCGCTTTCAGATGTCCTCCCATGGCCATCAGGGTTTTGTAAGGTATGATCGCGGTCACTTCACCTGGAATGTGAGTGTAGCGCCCCTGAAATGTGTCGATATCCTCACCGGATTCAATGGCTTCGGCCTCAACTTCACTCAGTTCCTGCGCTGCGGCGGAAGGGAAGATCACCGGGGTCATCGGTTCGCCGTCAAGATCAGTGTGTTCGCTGAACTTTTTGCCGTCAAAGATTCCCGAGAGCAGGAATTTATTCCCCCAGACATTCACAGTGTCACCGGCGCTAGCACCGAGCCGGTCAGCCATTTCCTGCGAAAGCAGAATCTGTCTGGTTGTACCGGGGACCAGCCAAGTTCCATCGACAATAATTTTGGTAATTCCGCTGACTTTGGGTTCGACGGCGCTGAGTCCCACTAGCCCTTTAACCTCTTCATGTCTGCCATTAAAGCTGACCGGGGTGATTGCGGAGGTCGTCTTTTCTTTCAGCTCCATCCAGCCGCGCGGAGCAACTATTCCGTTTTCATCAAAGTCGTTGCTGACTATGCCAAATGTCTCACGGGGCAGATCGTGCCAGCCTAGATTTTTCATGAACAGGCCGGAGTAGGGAGTAGCATCATTGAATTTAACGTAAGTATGCTGGCGCAGGGATTTCACTGCGGTGAAGCTCATAATCGTGAAGGTCAGGATGGTCAGGGTCAGACAGGTCAGGAAGGTCCTGAGCTTTCTGCGGCGCAGGTTGCTGACCCCTATGACAAAGGCGGAGGTGAACGCTTTCCATTTACTGATTTCGGAAGTCTGGGTTTTGTGTGCCCGCTGCTGGAGCAGGATCATTTCTTTTTCAAAACGGAAGAAGATAATCAGCGAGACCATCACTGAAAGTCCTAGAATGAAAAAGGCCAGAATTACAACCATAGGGCTGTAGGTCAGCTCAAAAGCGGGGTGCACGGAATAGATAACCGCGATAACCGCTGAAAGAATGGCCAGAAATCCTATTATTCTTTTGTGAATATCGGCAAATGAGAAGAGAAGCCGTTCCATGCAGTATGCAAACGGTATAAACAGCGCGATGTAAAAGAGTACTCCGACCAGTACATCTTTTTGAGTTTGATCTACATCGAGATAAACTTTGGAGGCCAGAGCCCAGGATTTACGGGCATTGGTCATGAAATCGTCATAGCGGCGTTCTTTCCATGCCGTTGCAGCATCAGCGAGGGCCTTCCCTCCCATTTGTTCCAGATTTCTGATCTGCTGATTTACAATGCCGTGCGATTCAAGATTCTCAATGCGGGGGGTGAGTAAAGTCCACATATCCTGCGCCGCACGGTAATTCGTAGCCGGAATAATGGGCCATTTTTTCAGGTTGTACCCAGTGCCCGCCGGATTGCTCTTTTTCGATTTAATCAGGATCATCTTACGATTCAGCACAGTATCCGAGAGCGTCATCTTCAAGGGAACATCCGGCTCAAGGAAGACACTTGCGATGGTTGAAGAGCGGGTATCGATACGGCTGAACCAGTAATGCATGGGCGTTGCGTCACGCGATCCGTCCAGCACTTCTACCTTGGTCATGTAGCGGAAAGTGCGCGGGGTGAGCAGATCGAAAAGAGTTGTCTGCCGGCATCCGAACATGATCATTTTGGTTTCCATGTCCAGGCGGCGCATTTTCAGCCTGTAAGCACTTTTACCGGTCTGCTGCTTATCAATGGCCCAGATTATCCTGCCGTCTTTGTTGTATTTATATCCTTCAATGATCAGCTTGGACTGGACCAGTTTTTTGGAGGCCACCCCTTTGTACTTGAAGTCTCCTTCTGAATCAGACAGGGCGTAGAATCTAGTCTTTCCCTGAAAGGCCATGAAGATGGCTCCGGGAGCGGCCTGATCAGCGAAGAGTTCACCCTGCCGGATGAAGCGGGCCTTGCCGTTGACCATGGCAAAACCTTTACGGGGTAATTTCGTGGTCAGCGGTCCGTCACTGTCGGAAATTTTTCTGATCAGCCCCTCGGTGAATTCAGCCTGTTTGCCGATTTTATTCCAATTGATATTTTCCACGGTATCAAATGGAGTTCCCCAGTACTGGCGATCATCATTCACGGTGGCAAAAGTAAAGCAGAGCTTCCCGGCCATGATTCCGATTTCGCTGCTGAATTGCGGTTTATCAAGCAGCCATGTCTGCCACGGACGGGTACGGTCGGGACGGAGTGTATCCTTGTACATGCCTTCGGTACCGGTCGTTTTTTCAACTTCCGGGGCAGCGTTTTCAAGAATATCGTTGATGCGGGAGAAGGTGCGCGAGAGATTAACCCGCGGCCTTAAATTATAAAACCAGCCTTCGCCGAAAGCGCCGACTCCTTCTCCATGACTTGAAAGATGCAGGGATATTCCGCAGACCATTTCTTTGGTGCGGACAACCCTGCGCAATTCGCGAGCGCTTTTGATAGCGGAGAGTTGCTGCTTGATATCCTTTTTAATACTTTGGACTTTTTTTCTTACATGGGGAAAAAGTTCTTTTACCGCCGCCATCTCTTCGGGCGGCAGGTTGGAATAGTCTCCTTTCCATGAAATACGGCGGAGCAACTTACGTTTGCTATCCAGTGCGGTTATCTCATCCTGATCAGCATCTTTACGCAGTCTCAGCTGCATGAGTTCTTTGCTGATTATATCCACTTCATCCTTGATCTGGTTTTTCAAGGTTTCGTAGAGCAGTGAAAAAAGTTTCGGATTTTCCACGGCAAGTTCTGTCGCCAGAGGATTGTCCAGCTCAAGTCCTCCGAGGATTTTGGCTGCGTCATTTTTTTTGTTGCGCAGTTCCACCTTAATCTTTTTGAGGGTTTTGCTTTTTCCGGCAACAGCTGTGGTGTATTCACGCATGCCGCGCAGTGATTGTCCGTGTCCTGTGGTTGCGAGCAGGAGCACCGAACGCTTGGGGGGATTGGCAGCCATTTTTTTGCCAATCTCAAGCAGGGAGGCAATGGAAAGAGCCTCATCCGCGCCCGGTGATTGTCCCATTACATACATAGAGCTGTCGTAAAAAGCTTCAATCACAACCAGCTCTTCGGCCATTTCCGGATCGCTGCCTTCAATTAAGCAATAAACGTTTTCTGCTTCGGTCCGTTCCCATTTACTGTGGGATTCAATGTGGCCTGTTTCGGAAACAAGTTTACTGCCCGCCCCGGCATCAAGGCTTAGATTTTTGCGCGCATCTTCGGCGCTCATGTAGTAGCGGGGAAAATCTAGCGGGGATAGCTCCAGTTTTTCCTCGAAAAAACCCTTAAGCGTTGGTCCCTTATCAATATAAATTAATGCAGATGCCCCAAGGCTGGCCGCGTTGAGCCAGTTTTTACCGGAGTCCATATCCATGAGTACAATGGCGTCTTTGACCTGAAGCCCGTTGAAATCGTCAAGTTCGCCTTTCCCGACATAGATAACCGGTCCGTTCAAACCATTCTCCGGGGTGGCAGGCGGAGAAATAGCGTTTAACTTTGCCGGTTTGATGCTGATCTTTTTGCCGTTTTGGATGGTGAAGACAGTCTTTGAAACGGTCATTACCGGGGCGAGGAAAAGCTGTTTTCCCGTTTTGAAATCACCAAGCTCCGCAAATTTCATTTCAATATAATCAGCAGCCCGTTTCGCTCCTTTCGAGCCGAAGGAACGATCCCCGAAGGAGGAAAGCTCGGAAATGGTCTGCTTGATGGAGTCGGCGGAACTGAAAGCTTTACCGGGAATTCCGGCGCTAAGCAGCAATAGCGTTGCGAGCAGGAATACGGTTATCCTGCCGCGACGGTAAAAAAAATTGTTGTCTGATTCTGATATGAACATTTAAAGGGCCTCCGGTGATCAGGCCATGCGAATACAGCCCACATCGATATTGAGCTGGTCGCGGTGTTCGATTTTCTTGATCAGTCCGTCTTCGATCCAGACAACCCGGTCGGAGGCGTTAAGCATTTTGTAATCATGGGTGGCGGTGATAATCGTTACGCCGCGTTCCTTGCTCAGATCGTTCATGAGTTTGATGATTTCTTCACCGGTGGAGAGGTCCAGGTTCCCGGTCGGTTCATCGGCCAGAATAATTGCCGGATCATTGGCCAGCGATCTTGCGATGGCTACGCGCTGTTGCTGGCCTCCTGAAAGTTCCTGCGGCTTGTGATTGTAGCGTTTGTGCAGTCCGACCAGATCCAGCAACTCAATTCCCTTGGCCACGGCGGCGTCGTTATGTACTCCTGCGAAGATCATGGGCAGGGTAATGTTTTCAAGGGCGGTCATAACCTGAATCAGGTTGAAGGTCTGAAAGATGTATCCGATTTTACGGTTACGCAGCCACGCAAGTTCAAAGGCGTCCAACTGGGCGATATCCACCTCGTCAATGTAGACCTTCCCTTCGGAAGGCTTATCCAGTCCGCCGATCATATTGAAGAGTGTGGATTTACCGGAACCGGAAGGGCCCATGATGGAGAGATATTCCCCGGCATAGATTTCAAGGTCCACTCCTTTCAAAGCCTGAACGTCAGTGTTGCCGAGTTTGAAATTACGTTTAACTCCGGTAACCCGTACTATGGTGTGCTGATCGGCCATATTTTTCGCCTTATAGCTTTTAGTTGTTATTCAGATTAGAAATTTATTCTTCTACGCGCATGGCCTCGATGGGGCGCATCCGGGCCGCGATGAATGCCGGATAAAGAACTCCCAGCAGACTCAGCCCGAACCCTACTCCGATTGAATAGAGCAGGGAAAGTCCTACCGCATCCAGCGGTAACATGGTCAGGGCCGCAAATCCGAATCGGAGCATGCCGATAAGAATAGCTATGATCGCCCCGAAGATTGAGCCTAGTAGCGCTCCAGCCGTACCCTGCATGGACGCTTCGAGCAGGAAAAGCCGCAAAACAAAGCTGTCCAGCGCGCCGAGGCATTTCATGGTACCGATTTCGCGGAAGCGTTCTGTTACGGCCATTAGCTGGGCATTGACAATTCCCACGGTGCAGACCAGCAGTGAAAGAATCACAATCCAGCGTTCTTTAGCGCTGCCGCCCGGTTCATAACCTGTTTTATCCAGTGCTTTGATCAGATCAGGGTTACCCGAATGGTAGAGTCCGTTTGAAATATCCGCTCCCACCAGTACATAGGCCAGAAAGGAAACCGCAAGAATAAGGCTGGTGACCGTGACCATATTGCGCAGGAAACGTGATTTAAGGCTTTTAATGCTGATTTCAAAAGACTTATTAAAGGGCAGGACCACTTGCGCCGCAACATCGGCCTGTGTTTCCTGATCATGAAACGGAATTTTCTTTTTCGGCATTTTGGGCTCGGTGTATGTACAGGGGGCCGGGACCGTAATTGTCGCCGGGTAAATGAAAAAATCAATGGCAAAAAAAGTGTGCCTGCCAGTATGTACAACCATGGTTCTCCCCTATGACCCATGGTTGATTTAATTCTGACTATTGCTTTATTAAATAACTGAAATGGCCTGAAATGCAAAGGGAAAATGCAAACTTTGCGCTGCTTGCCAAATAGTATGGCTAATGGTGATATACTGACTATGCCCGGTTTATGCATTACAGACTTGTAAAATTAATCGCAGCAATAATTAAAGCATGTCGCGGATGTCTTTTACGCGCAGGGTGTGGGTATTTTTTATTTTATCCAGCAGGTAATGAAGAAAGATTTGTGCGGTCTTATTCATTCTCTGGTGATGAAGCATGAATCCTGCCTGACCTGATTCAACCGCTCCGATCAATAATTCCTGCAGTTTTTCAGTTCCTTTTTCCGGGGAGATTTCTTTTATTGTATGAAGGTCGATGTTGACCGGAATATCCGGCAGATTTCGCGGAGGCTCAGGGGAAACATTTGTACTGCGCGAGATCGCCGTGAAGTTAAGCTCAACAAGACTTTTCATTGTATTGGCTGAACAACGGTTCCACGGTGGAGTGAATAGCGGGCTGAATTGATTACCAAGCAGTTTTTCCAGTTTGTTTCTGCCGCGGCTCAGTTCTCCTGATACCGTTGCCGCATCGCGCGAAGGTCCGAACTCGAATTTTTTACCCTGCTGTTCGTGATTCATGTGCCTGTAACCGTGCTGATGCATGCACCAGAGATTCAGGTCCGGTCCCAGCTCTGTCAGCAGGGAGTTTTTGCGATCCTCGTTGAACCATGCGGGAACTACGGCAAGGGCCAGCGGGGTTTGGTGCTCTTTAAAAGCTTCGATCATGGCGGAAAACTGTCTACCGGGGTAGCCGATGTCGTCAGCGCGGAAAAAGATATCGCACCCGTCCTGCGGAATATGCTTTTTGAAGTCATCCCACCAGAGGTCGAAAGATTCTGTCAGGATGGATATTTTGTTTTTCCATATTGCTGAGACTGGTCTTGCGGGCATTAAACTTTCCTTAATTTTCTGATCGATTCAGATGAGTTATACGCGCCTTCGAGGTTGATGCCATGGTCGGTTGTTATGCGCTTTTGATCAAGTAGATTTTTTATTGCCGTTGCCATTAAAGATTGATCAGCGGAATCAAGTATTATCAGCGGGATGTATTTGGCTAGCTTTTGCGCCCGCATACGTTGCTCATGGTTTTGTGCAAAGGGCAGAACCGCTGCCGGAATGCGCGAGGTCAGAATATCCATGCATGTATTATATCCTGCCATTGAAACCATCGCATCAGCTGCGGTGAGCAGATCAGTGAAATCAGCTGCGAAACGTTTGATGCTAATATTTTCGTGACCTTTGGCCTTGGTGCATAAGGCGTCGAATTTATCATTTTCCAGAAATGGGCCGGTCAGCATCAGCAGTTTGCAGTCCACCGTTTTTAGCTCGATAAACGACTCAAGCACGGATTCCATCAGTGTTCCACCAACCTTACCGCCGCCGGCACTGGCTATGAGCAGTTTCTCATTATTTTTTATACCCAATTCCGCACGGATTTTATCACGTACATTTTCAGCAGGTTTGCGGGCTGCGAAACCGGTATATTCACAGGGTATTCTGATCTGATCAAGGGCCTGAAAAGTTTCCTCCAGAGCCGCAAGTTTTGGGTCGGAGTGGATCAGCAACAGGTCGAAATATTTGTTGAGATATTTTACGCAGCGCGCTTCATGTTTACCGCCGTCGTCACGTTCAACAAGAATGTCGCGTAATGAGCAGGCTACTTTTACATCTCCGAATTGTCCGTCTTTGATTGCATCGAGCACGGGCAGCAATTCAAAGCGGAAGGCTTTGCGCCCGAATGGAAACAGCTCGATGAGAAATACATCCGGTTTTTCGTCTTGAAATATCTTGAGCAGGGTTGCGGTTCGTTCTTCCTTGATCTCTTCAAGTTCACGGGTTTCATCCGTTGGCATCAACCCGCCGAAATTCTCATTCATACACAGCCCGGGGAGCTGGTGGTATTCCACGTTGGGCGGCAGCTGCTGTTCGGGACGTTCTCCGCCTGCAACGAATATGACTTGTTCCCTGTCCAATCCTCTGGCAATTTCTAAACTGCGGAAAAAGTGCCCCATGCCTAGTATATGCTGACAATAATAGATTATTTTCATAATTTTATGTTCAGGCTTTCAATCGACAGTTTTCCATTCCAGTTCAGCCAGTGCAGCCTGCGTGTTTTCATCACTTTTTCTTTACCGGGCATGAAGTCGTGATCAAGAAGTTTGTAGATAACAGCTTTCATTGTTCCTTCGTGGGCCACGGCAAGAATCTTAATTTCTTCTTTATCCACCGTTTGTATAATTTGGCCGATTCCTTCTTCGAGTGCCCGAATACCACGCTGTGCGCACTGGATGCGGTTTTCTCCGGAATTGGGGGTAAATTCCCAGCCCTTAGCGACTTCCGCATCAAGTTTACCGGGAAATTTTTCATTCAATTCGTCCGTTGTCAGGCCGGACCATTCGCCCCAGTCCTGCTCCCGTAATCCGGGCAGATGCAGCTTCGGAACTTCAAAACCTTCGGTAATGATATCTGCCGTTTCGATAGCCCTGCCCAGATCGCTTGTGAGTACCGCATCGATGGTTTCAGGTTCAATGGTTTCTTTCCATCTGGCCGCCAGTTCCTTGCCATATTCCGTCAGCGGGGAATCAAAGTGGCCTTGAATACGGCCCGCTTCATTCCATTCGGTAACTGAGTGGCGGATAAATGCGATTTTTACGGATTTCATCTATCTCTCCGGCTAATTATTTCTTCCAGTTTTATATTTACACATCGAAGGTTGTCGTTAAGATCAAAATTCTTTTTTATACGTTGGGGTGCAGCTTTACTCATTCTTTCGCGCAAGTCTTTATCTTTAAGCAGTTTAAGCATATTTCGGGATAATCCAGCGATATCTCCCTGTGGTGAGAGGAGCCCTGTTTCTCCGTGCGCCACCGCTTCCTGCGGACCGCGTGTTGAATAGGCCAGTACCGGCAGTCCGCAGCACTGTGCCTCGAGGTAAACCATACCGAATGCTTCATTAATGCCCGGATAGGCGAAAAAGTCGGCCGAGCTGTAATATTTATACATTTCCTGTCGCTCAATCCGGCCGAGAAAAATTATTTTGTCTCCGACTTTATAGGAAGCTGATTTCTGCAGGCGTGAACGTGCTTCACCGTCGCCGGCAATGATTAGTCTTGCTTCAGGAATTTCTTCAACTACCGGCTTAAAAGCATCGATTAGATCGCTTATGCTTTCCGCTTTTACATCTTCACGAAGCATGGCTGCGCTTAAGATCACTTTTTTATCATGTAGATTATATTTATCGCGTATGCGGTCTGCGCTTTGCCGGCAGTAGCTGAATATGGAAGTATCTATGCCCGGGCTGGTGTGGGATAGTTTTTCAGGGAGTATGATCCGTGAAAGGTTTTGGAAATCTACGGCCTTGTTTGCAAAAACGTGATCCGCATTAAGAAGGGCGTTTTTGTTAATCATATATCCGGGCCACGTTTTAAATTTGCGACGGTACTTGGTGGCGAAAACTCCCTGATAGATAACGTAAGGAATGCCGAGCGTTGCGGAGATATAAGGACCAAAGAGATCCGGTGATTTGTAATAGCTGTGGTAGGTCAGCCATAGATCGGGATTGAATTTCTTTACCCGGTTTAAGGCGCGACGAAATTCAAGATATAGGGCAGGCCATTTGAGCGGCTTGCCTGTGATATGGCGCAACCTGAAACGGCTGGCTATCATCATTTTATGATCTTGGGCCTTTAGGAAATCATGCAGAGTGCGGCCTATGATCAAATCCCCGGAGGGGAGCGGGTGATCAATAGGTTTGTGGGGTGCGAAAAAAGCGATCCGCATCTGCATTACTCCCGCGGTGTTATCTGAATAAAGTTATACTACGCTTTGATGCCGTACTGCTCGTATACGTCAGCCAGTTTATTAATCCAGTAACGGTTGTCAAAAATTTCATGGACCCTTTCTTTTGCTGCCGGGATCAGGCTTTTACGCAGTTCCTGATCGGTGAGCATGCGTTCCATTGCATCGGCCATGGAGTCCGCGTCGCCCGGTTCGACCAGTAATCCGGTCCTGCCGTTTTCGATGAGTTCCGGGATGCCGGATACGGTGGTGGTAACAACAGGCACGGACATGGCCATGCTTTCCGCCAGCACGTTAGGGATGCCGTCCCGGTCACCGTTGGGTGCAATTTCACACCCGAGGGCGAAGAGATCTGCTTTGCGGTAATGTTCCAGAACTTCTTCGTGGGGCTTGGTGCCCAGCCATTTGCATCTGTCGTTCAGTTCCAGTTCGTCCAGCAGTTTGAGCGTCTCTTCACGCTCATCGCCATCGCCGACAATGCTGTAATTAAAGTCCACTCCCTTTTCTTTAAGCTTTTTCAAAGCCCTGAAGACAGTGGGAAGACCTTTTTTGGTGGTGAAGCGCGCAACTGTGAAAATTTCGTAAGGGCCTGAGCAGGTGAATTCCTTATCAGAGCTGAACAGCTTCAGGTCGATACCGTGATAGACCTTGTGCACAGGTTTATCTGCCGGCGCAATGGATTGCAGGTAATCGCAGTTATATCCGGTACAGGTAACCGCGAACTTGGCTTCGGATATCTTGGCGGTTATTTTTTCCGGTTTCTGGGTGTAAATGTCTTTTGCGTGCGCGGTAAAGCTGAAAGGCAGACCGGAAAGACGGCTGGCGTTTCTGGCTACGGAGCAGGGGGAGTGCGCGAAATGGGCATGGAAGTGAAAAATATCCGATCCGGGCAGGATTTTTTCCACTATGTATTCACCCTGCAACATGTGCTTAAATGACGCTTCACTTCCGGTTTCGCGGTAAACATTCCAGATTTTGTCGATACGCTGCGTAAATTCCTTATCCTTTCCGTACCGCTCATCTTTCAGCCCTGCATCCATATCCGTTGAACCGAAAAGTTCTTCAAGGCATCCTTCTACAGTGGAAGGCAGGTATGAAACTTCGGCCTTGATTTCAGCAATTGATTTATGGGTGAAGTTTTCACGCGGTTTACGCATGGAAATGATATGAATCTTAACTCCTCGTTGTTCAAGGAGTCTGATCTCATTGGAAATAAATGTCTCTGAAATGCGTGGGTAGCCCTTGAGAATCATCGCAAGGACGGGCTTTTTTGTGTCAGTCATTAGCAGTTATCTTTAAAGTAGCCGACACGGTCATGCATGACTTCCAGGCCGGTGAAGTTGAAGTTATTTACGGCTTCCCGAATTGTGTTGGAGTTGCTCAGCAGGTGTTCAACCTTTTCCATAATGGCGTCAGGCCCGAGCAGGTGCCAGGGTAGAAAGTCAGCCAGATTCTGTTCTTTCATTACATTGGCGCGGATAGTCTGTTCCAGACGCGGAGTTTCGCGGGGGATGATCAGCCCGACCTGCTTGTGGGAAAGAATTTCGCAGATGGTGTTGTAGCCGCCCATGCTGACTACCAGATCGGCATTGCTGAACAGTTTCTCCATTCTTCTGTAAAAATGATAGAAAGTTACCGAAAGTTTTTTGGCCCGGTTGGAAAGGTCAAGTCGCTGTTCCTTGGACATGAACGGTCCGGTAACCATTACAGTCCTGAAATGCTGTGGATTATATTTTTCCAGGGCTTTCAGGTAGGCATCCATCATGGGATAGCCGTCACCTCCGCCTCCGGCAGTAATTACAACCAGCTTTTTGCCGTTTTTTCTTTTTTCCGGGCAGGTGCGGCTGTGAGTCTGGCGCGGGATGTAGCCTGTGAATACCATTTTTTTGCTGATGGATTCGGAAATGGCGTATTCCTTGATAGGATCGTAATATTCCTGATGTCCGTAGACCCAGATTTCGGAATAGAGGTTTTCAAGCACATCGTAGATGCCCTTTTCGCTCCAGTCCTTAATTGTACTTTCCGAATCATCCATGATGTCACGCAGGCCGAGAATAGTCCTTGTCTGACCGATCTGTTTCATCCACTCAAGGGTCGGCATTATTTCATGCTTCATCCCCTTGGGCGCCTTATCCACGATAAAAAGATCCGGACGGAAGCTTTTAGCCGTGGCATCGATGATGGATTGCCGGATAGACATGGCATGCACAGGTTCTATTTTGATAGAGTGGGGAACATAAAGATCGTTCGACCGTTTAATCATGCCGGGAACACGCACAAAATCAATCTGTTCCGGGAACTCAAATCGGCCCACAATGGGAGAACCGGTAAGGATGAGAATGTTTACCCCTTTACATTTCAGCTGCGATGCTATCGCCATTGTACGACGGATATGCCCAAGACCGTATGTGTCGTGGGAGTACATTAAGATATTGTAAGTCTTGTCCATTTATCGTACCGAGTTTCAGGGGTTAAAGCATTTCCATTACTTACCGAATCTTGTTGCAACGTCGTGACCGTTGGCATATCTAGCGGAAAGGATACTTTATGTAAATCCTTATTCTTGACGAATGCATGCGTACTGATTTCTATTATTTTTTTTAATCAGAAGCAATCCCTTTTCTTTTTTTTTGATGATCTGGTAAATAAATTATATTTATTTGAAATTATTTATTTAAATTTATAAGGCTGTTTAATGGATTCCAGTTTAGATGTTCTGATTTACGCTCACGACGGCAGGGGTCTGGGGCATGTGAGCCGCAGTGTGGGAATCGGTCTTGCGCTGCGCCGGTTATTTCCCCGATTGTCTGTGCTTCTGGTTACAGGATGCGCAACCACTGCTGAACTCATAGGCAACGGCTGTTTGGATTGGATCAAACTGCCGTCATATAAAACCAATGTCACGGACGGCAAATCTTCAGGCTTAAGAGGTGATAGCAATATTGATGATAAACTGCTCGGAGAGCTCCGGGCACGCAACATCCGCGATATTGTCGATGCTTACAAGCCGAAAGTTTTTCTGGCTGATCACACTCCGCAGGGCAAGCACAAGGAGCTGATTCCTTCGCATTCGGTTTCAGCGCAGACCGTGCGCGTCCTGGGCGTTCGAGCAGTTGTGGGTGAAGTGGGCAAGGTCTGGTCTGAATTTTCCGCTGATGTATTTTCCGGCACTTACAGAGAAATCCTCTGGTATGGAGATTCCACCGTTGCCGGGAAAGCCGAAATTGAACGTCTGGCTTCTCATTACAGCGTAACTCCCAGGGAAGTCGGTTATGTTTCCCGTCTGTCCGAATTCCAGTTTCTTGGAAGTGAAAAAGCGGTGGACAAAAAACTGGGCGGTGTGGTCTCGATTCCGTGGTCCGGCGAGGGGACATCTGTTCTGCTGGATAAACTTTCGCGGGTATTTTCCGGCATAGATGAATCATACGGTAAGTGGAAAATTTACATGAATCTGCGTGAGCCTGAAGCGGGAAGGGCAGGTAAAATTTTCAAAGACCTGCCTAATGTGCTTCTGGAGCAGGTGGGACCGCAGTTCCTGCAGGATTTATCTGCTTCCCGCAGCGCGATTATTTACGGTGGCTACAACAGTCTTAGTGATGTGATGACCTGCGGGGTACCCAGCATTGTGCTTTTGCGCGGTATGAAGGATGGCGAGCAGGAAGAACATGCCTCTTTACTGGCCGACAGATCTTCTCTTATACAAGGTGTTTTTGCTGATCAGGAGCTAAGTGCTGAAGAGCTGCGGGACAATCTTTTAAAGTCTCTGGAAACAGAAATCCATGATTGCAGTATAAACTTAAACGGCGCTGAAAATGCGGCCCGTTATCTGGCCTCATTAGCAGGAGAGTGTGATGTTGACCGCCGGTCCTGAGTTAAGAAATAAATTGCGTGGGATTACTAAACATTTCTCACGTCATGAAATGGGGCAGTGGGAAAAAATTCTGGCGCCTGTAGCCCGTAGTTCCAGGGTGCTTGAAGTGGGATGCGGACGCGGCACAAAGACTGATTTTCTTCTGGCGCAGGGCTTCAGCGATATCCTTGGGGTTGAGAAAAATGAATTTCAGGTCCGTGAATGCCGCAAGCGGGGGCTGAACGTTGTAACCCTTGATGAATTTGCTGAGAAGTTCAGTGATGATAAATTCGATTTTATCGTGCTCTCCCACATAATCGAGCATTTCAGTTTTGACGGACTGGTGGAGTTCATCGATGGATATCTTGAGCATCTTAAGCCGGGCGGTCTGCTGCTTATTGCCACACCCATGCTGCATCCTCATTTCTGGCTGGATCTGGATCATCAGAAACCGTATTATCCTCAGGGCATAAAAAATTTTTACAGCGGTGCGAATGAACAGGTCGGTTTCAGTTCCAAGTACAGGTTGAAACTTCGAGACATCCGCTTCCGCAGAAGTCCATTCCGGGTCAAGAATGATCGTTCCCTTCTATTAAAGAAGAACGATCTGCCGATGCTTTCCATTAATATGCTAAGTGCAGTACTGTTTAAGATTAGTTTTTATCTGTTTGGTTACAAAAGCGGATGGGTTGGACTTTACAAATTGAAGTTCTGATGGTTGTTTTTTTAAAAAAAGTACTTGCGCATTAATTTCAGTTAGATTATTTGTTTTTTAACGTTTTTAAATTTTAAGGAAATTTTAGGGAAAAATTAGATGCTACTATCTACCTTCGATCACATGAATGCCGTTAGCGCAACCGTCACCAATGTCGTGATGGTCGTGGTTTCCATCGTGGTCGTGAGAGGCTTAATTGAGCCGGAGGGTAGGTTGTAGACACTAGTTTACATTCACAAGAGTAGTTGTAACCCCCGCCGGCTAAGCCGACGGGGGTTTTTTATTATCATCAGGAAATTGTGAGGGTGTGAAAATGGAGATATGTGGTGCTGAATTGGTTATTAAGCTTTTGGAACAACAGGGGATTAAAATTATATGCGGTATCCCCGGAGGTTCCAATCTTCCCATTTACGATGCCTTACGGGACAGCTCGATAAGGCATATACTTGCCCGTCATGAGCAGGGTGCGGGATTTATGGCTCAGGGCATGGCTCGTACAACAGGAAAAGCAGCCGTCTGTATGGGCACATCCGGTCCGGGTGTAACCAATCTGCTGACCGCCATTGCCGATGCGCGGCTTGACTCAATTCCGGTTGTAGCCATTACCGGGCAGGTTACAAGTTCCCTTATCGGCACCGATGCCTTTCAGGAGGTTGATACTTACGGATTGACCATTCCCATTACCAAACACAATTTTCTGGTTCAGTCCGCCGCTGATCTGCTGGAAATTATTCCCGAGGCGTTTCGTCTTGCGGAATCCGGCCGTCCCGGTCCGGTTGTTGTGGATATTCCCAAAGATGTTCAGAAAGAGATAATTGAAATTTCCGGTCTTCCGAAACCGGCAGGGGAAATCCAACCCGCAAAATGTGATCAGGGGCAGATTCAGCAGGCTATATCCATGATCAACAATGCCCGTAGGCCGGTTATCTATGCGGGTGGCGGCGTAGTTGCCGCGAATGCTTCCGCTGATCTGGTAAAGTTCGCGCGTAAGAATTCCATTCCCGTAGTTACAACGCTCATGGGGCTTGGGGCGTTCCCGCATGATGATCCCAATTATCTGGGAATGCTTGGTATGCACGGTTCACGTTCTACAAATATGATTATGGAAGAGGCTGACCTGATCATTGCGCTTGGAGTACGTTTTGACGACCGTGCTGTCGGCAAGGCTTGCGAATTCTGCAAGCATGCTGATATCCTGCATATTGATATAGACAGGTCCGAGATCGGGAAGATCAAATCTTCCAACCTTTCCATTGTAGGCGATGTGGGCCACGTCCTGTGCGAGCTGATTGAGAATGTTGACTCGTCCATCAGGATAGGATGGAGCGCCCGTCTGGCATCGCTGCGTATGATGCATCCTGATGTTCGGCCGGACGAAGATGACACCTTCCATCCTCTTAATATCATCCGGGTAATGGGTGAAACCCTGCCTGCTGATGCGATTATCACTACAGATGTAGGCCAGCATCAGATGTGGGTCGCGCAGGGTTATCCTTTCCGCGAACCGCGTACCCTGCTTACTTCAGGCGGTTTGGGAACCATGGGTTTCGGTCTGCCTAATGCCATTGGAGCAGCACTGGCAAAGCCTGATAAAAAGGTTGTCTGCGTAAGTGGTGATGGTTCATTTTTGATGAATATTCAGGAACTTGCAACTTTAGCAGAGCAACATCTTAACGTTAAGGTGTTAATAATGAACAACAATCGTCTGGGACTGGTTCGCCAGCAGCAGGAATTGTTTTTTGAAGAGCGGTATTTTGCATCGAGCTTTGAAAGCAATCCGGATTTCGCGTCGATTGCCAAAGGATTCGGGATAGCTGCTTTCGACCTTGGTGAACAGGAAAATCCGAAATTGTTTCTGCGTAAAATTCTGGGTCAGGATGGGCCGTGTGTAATCAACATCCCCATCGGTTTTGAAAACAAGGTTTTTCCGATGGTTCCGCCGGAGTGCGCCAACCGGGAAATGATAGGGGGTTAGTCATGTGTAAGCATAATTATGTAATTGATCTGTTGGTACGTAACCATGCCGGGGTAATGAGCCAGATTACGGGACTTTTCTCCCGGCGCAATTTCAATCTGGAGGGAATCGTCTGCGGCCCTGTCGGTGAGGGCAGGGAAAGCCGCATGATTTTGACTGTCGCAGACGACAGCAAGCTTGAACAGATAGTGTTGCAGCTTGAAAAATTATATGACGTACTGGAAGTAAATCAGGTTCAAAATCATCCGCTGACGGAAGTCTTTCACCAGCTTTAATAAGAAAAGGGACGGAGTAACTTTCCGTCCCTTTTCTTTGTTTGTAACAGTTTTCGATTTTATTTAGAAATATCCGCCGGGCTAATCTGTACATTGTCCAGCGCCCATAATTCGGTTTTTCGGCCGGTGAGGAATCCCTTGAATTTAATCTTAAGGGAACCGTTTGTTACTTCTGAGGCAGGGATCTTCACGGTTAGGGGTTCTATCCAGTATGCGCGCTTCTTGGGACCCACCCGGACCAGACCTTCATTGCCAACGGGCCGGGAGTCGTCATTATCTATAAGAGTGCATGGGAAATGAGTCATGTTCAATAGATCCGGCCCGTCGACGATTGATACGATAAACTTATCCGCCAGCTTTCCCTCGTTGTCCCATGATCCTACAAAGATCATATCGAATTTGAGTTCAAGATCGGTTCCTGCCGGGAGTCCATTCAAAGTAAGTACTGCCTGGGAAGGAAAACGTTTGTTGCGGTTGTTGAAAAGGCCGAGTCTGCGTTTTTCTCCTACCGTAAATGTTTTACGGGGAGACCAGTCTTTGGAAACGTTGTTTTTACTGAAAGAGTACGTCTTGATTGGCTGAGAATCTGCGGAAGCCGGACCAACGGACAGAAAGACACACGAGCAGAATAAAGCAAAAAATATTAATTTTTTCATTTAATTAATCCTTTAAATATTCCTCAATCCATTTATCAAAAGTCGGTGGAGTGCTCACGCATGAAAAGAGCTGTTTCCATTCACATATGGCTGTCAGTTCCACCCCGCGCTGGATGATTGATACGGGTTTATCTGCGGAAACCACTATTACGATAAGGTTGTCGTGCTTGGCTGTGAAGCGCAGGGCGGAATTGAACCTTGCTCCTCTGGCCCTATTTTCACCGGATACAGCTTTGCCGTCCAGCAGGCAGGCGAAGCCATGCAGTTTAAGATCCTTGCAGATATGAACCGCGCCATCAAGCTTGGTAAGGGAACGGGCCAGTCCGCGTATTTCCGGTTCGTGAAGGTCGAGCGGTTCTTCAAGTTTCTGCCCGGCTATCCTGACCGGTTCGTCATTAAAGTCCAGTACCAGCGTGCAGCCGTGGCTGCGGTGGTTCGCGGTGGAAATCATCTGGGTGACCAACTGGAAAAGGTGATGCCGGATGTCGGGATCAAGGTCCTGTTCAAGGAGGTATTCTTCCAGATGAACGAGATTCGGTTTATAGTTGGTTGACGAAAATTTAGCATCCGCAAAACTGCATACTGGCTCACCGCCCAGATATACGAGTCCCCAATCCCCTTTGAACTGTGCGGAGATGGAGTTGTTGGTCGGTGGAACGGCCGCGATTCCTACTACACACCTGCCGTCTGAGACCAGCTTGCGGCTTGATCTTTCCACGGACTGGAGCAGCTTGCGCACGTGTTTGTGGTTTTTCAGGGCAGGGCGTTCTTTTTCCGGGAATTTTGCCATGTACGTGATTGAATCAAGTTCAGAAGATTCAATAAAAATAAGTTCGCCTCGTGCCCATGCGCCTTCTTCGCGGGTTTTGGAAATACCCATTACCGCGTCCAGAATGGGGTAAACCCTCAACTGTGTATCCCAGCCCATGATTCTGTTACGTTGATCGACTATGTAATCGCGAACGGCATGAGTCGAATATTCCCGCAACAGGTGTCCTGAACTGTCGATGCGCAGTATATTCTGAGTAGCAAAATCCTGCGAAAGCAGCAGGGCCGCGTATTCCATCCAGCTTTCAGTGGGGCCGATGGAGCACATGTCCGGGTGCTGTTCGGTAAACCAGCATTGATAGAAAATGCTGCTGGAGCGCGCACTGCAGGCTATAAGACCTGCAAGGGCAAGATCTTTCGAGCGGATAACTTCAATGAGTCTGGTATTGTCATCATGATTGCTTCCTTTGCGCCATTCCTGTGAATCAAGAAAATATTCCTTGAGTTTGGGCTGATGGTCACGCAGCAGATCCTGTGGATCATAAATGCGCAACGGATCGTCAGGAGTCACCGCGTATATCAGGGCGGTCCGGCTATTTGACGAAAAGTGCGAAAGTCCGTCGCGCAGGCCGTCCATAATGTGAAAAATACACAGGTTGGCAAAGGATTCTGAACTCATAGAATAATCCGCTGTTGAAGTTCTGTATTGGAAGTATATTATCTTAATTATCTACTGTTTCCAACAGGAATTATTTTGTTTTTTTCCTTTTCGGGAAATTTTTACCCTTGTTTTTACGGTTAAAATTTTTGCTGCTGCCGGAGCGTTTGTTTTCATCTTCGCGTTCAGGCTTCTGCCGTTTTTTGCCGCCTTTTTTCATTTTTGTTTCTGAATTTTTTCCGGCTTCGACGGGCGGTCTTTTACCACTAGCTCCTTTCTTCCTGCCTTGATTTCCTGCTCTGGGGTCGCGGCCGGGATCAGGAATAAGGATACGGTGCTGTTTCAGACGCTGGGCATCGCTTTTGGCGACATAAATCTTATTGCCCGAAGGATCTGTCTCGCAATAAAACATAGCAGTGGCGACAGTTCCCGGTGTGGGGATGAAACATTGTACCTGTCGCGGTTTCCATCCTCTTGCCGTAAGCCATGAGCTGAGATGGCGCATGTCATCGTCCGTGCATCCGGGAAAGGCGCTCATCAGGTAAGGGATGACGTATTGTTCTTTGCCTGCTTTTTTGGATTCCGCAGCGAACATTTCAAGGAAGCTCTCGAATATGGGGAGGTCCGGCTTGCGCATGTGTTTAAGCACTGATGGGGCGATATGCTCGGGGGCTACTTTCAGCTGTCCTCCGACGAATTCTTTGAAAATATCTTTCAGGCTTGCCTTGTTTTGCTGACCGAGGTCGAAACGTACACCGCTGGCTACCCGTACATGCTTGATGCCTTCCATCTTTTGCGCATCACGGTAAAGCTTCAGGTTCGCCTGCTGGTCGTATTTGAAATTAGGGCAGACCTTGGGCACCAGACAGCTTTTGCGTTTGCACTTGCCGCGTTCAAGTGAACAGCGGGCGTTCCACATGTTGGCGCTGGGACCGCCGATATCCGAGACAGAACCACGGAAATCGGGATGCTCCTGCATACGTTTCAGCTCGCTCATGATTGATTTTCTGCTTCTGGAGCGAATATGCCGGCCCTGATGCATGGCGATGGAACAGAAAGAGCAACCTCCGCCGCAACCACGGTGGGAGGTTATGCTGAATTCGATCATGTCTGCGGCAGGGATTCTACCTTTGTTTTTGTAGATAGGGTGGGGTAGCCGGGCATAGGGCAGGCTGTACAGCCAGTCCAGTTCATCGCTGGAAAGATATGGTGAAGGAGGCGTAATGATAACATGACGTTTATCCACCTGCTGCGTAGCCCACGAGTCGCCGAAATGAACTTGTTCTTCAAGGGCGAGGGTGGCTTTCATTAATTGCTGCGGATCATCCATTATGTCCTGATGCGCGGGAAGTGTGATTCTTTCTTCCTGCTCAGGAATATCTTCCGGAGAGCCCATAAAGGCTGTGCCGGGAATGCCTTTCAAGGCGTCTGTTGAATCGGTTTCAGCTTTGGAAAGGCGGAAGGCTGCATCAAGCATGGCACGTTCGCCCATGCCGTAGATAAGCAGATCGGCCTTGCTATCCATGAGAATTGGCTTGCGGACTTTATCGGTCCAGAAATCGTAGTGGGAAATACGGCGCAGGGAAGCTTCGATACCGCCGAGGATCACCGGAAGACCCTTGAATGCTTTTTTTATCAGGTTGGTGTAGATGATACAGGCCCTGTTGGGACGGGCTCCGGCTCTGCCGCCGGGAGTGTAGGCGTCATCGCTTCTTTTTTTGCGGAAAGATGTATAGTGGGCGACCATGGAATCCAGAGCTCCGGCAGAGACTCCGGCATAAAGGCGCGGACGGCCCAGTTCCTCCAGAGCTTTCGGATTATTCCAGTCAGGCTGGCAGATTAGTGCCACCTTGAATCCGTGTGCGGAAAGAACCCGGCCGAGCAGGGGGATGCCGAAACTGGGATGGTCAATGTAGCTGTCCCCGGAGACAAGGATGATGTCCGGCCTGTCCCAGCCCAGCTTGTCCATTTCTTTTTTGGTCATGGGCAGGAACTTCGGCTGAGCTTGTTTCTTGGCGATAATGCTTTTTGTCATGTGGCATTCATATAGCCGAACTTCTTGGCTGGCAAGGTCAGACTGCTGATAAAAAATACGTTAGCTATGTTGTTGCATAAGTGAGATTTGTTGTAATTCGTGTCTCCTGCTTTGAGTATGGCGTTAAAAGCGTTACTTATAAGGTAGTTTAATGATAAATTTTGTCCATTTTCCGGGTACCGACTGTACATCCATGATTCCATCATGCTGATCATGAATAATGAAATATGAAACGGAGAGTCCTAATCCGGTTCCTTTACCTACCTCTTTAGTGGTGAAAAAAGGCTCGAAAATTCTTTTGCGGACTTGTTCCGGGATGCCGAGGCCGTTATCTTTTATTTCCACCACCGCTTTGTTTTTTTCTTCGTAAACTTTGCAAGTGAAGCGCGATTCCCTTTGGGTAGCCGCCATCGCTTCAGCTCCATTCTTCAGGATATTTAAAAAAACCTGCTGAATTTCGCTGCCTTCACAGAGTACCGGGGGCATTTTTTTGCTATAATCCTTAATAATTTTAATTTGCTTGAAATCGTATTCTCTTTCCAGATTGTAATCGTTGGCAGCAATATTTATTGTGGTGTCCAGCAGTTCCGCTAAATTTTGCAGGGTAAAATTACGTTCACTTTTACGGCTGAAAGCGAGCATGTTGCGGACTATGGTGGCTGCTCGTTTGCTGGCATTGTTGATTCCGTTCAGCATACGTGGGATTTCTCTTTTATCCAGGTAGTTGCGTATGTCTTCAAGAGAAACTCCACAATCTTCTGCTACGGAAATGTTTTTGCTTAGGTCAGAATAAATACGCTTTTTTATATTGCTGGCGTGCCCCATGATGCCGGAAAGAGGGTTGTTTATTTCGTGAGCCATGCCCGCGGCCAGTCCGCCAACAGACATCATTTTTTCAGACTGAAGCATCATGCGCTCGAGATTGACTCGTTCAGTCACATCATCAATACGGATTACCGCACCATTTACTCCATTTGCAACAAGAGGGTAAATGGTAATGTCTTCGCAAGTCGTTTTGTTGTCTTTTGGGCCGGGTCTGTTTGTGTATGCCTGTTTGCGTCTGGTCTTTATGGCTTCCCGTATGCGGTCCATTTCTGAAGCAAGAGTCGGCATAGCCTCTTCAATTCTGGAACCGATTGCCTTATTTTGCGATATGCCCGATATGGATTCCGCTTCTTTGTTCCATTGGGTTATCTGCCCTTCCGGGTCGACTCCTATAAGAATGGAAGGCATGGAGTCGATGATATTTGCAAGATAGTTACGTAAGTTTTTTATTTCCTCCTCAGCCTTTTTACGTTGTTCTATCTCAATGAAATTGTGCATGCTCTTTGAAGCTGAGTCAGAGAGGAAGGCAGCAAGAGCTATATTATATTTTAGTATCTGGTCTACGCGTTCTTTTTCAAAACGGGGTATTTCATCAAGGGAGGCCAAATAATCATCTAGATCAAAATCGTATTTTTGGGCCTGATTGATGAAAAAATTGCGGTCTGGTTCTTCATCTTTATAGAAAAATTGGCCAAGGAATAAAGTTGCGACGTGTTTATCCATGCACATGATAGGTACACCAACGTCCCAGAGGCCGTTTGAACATTTATATCCATAGTGCTTGCCTTTCTGAATCTTATTTCTGATGGCGGTGTCGCTGGCAATGCACTTGGCACATGTTTCAGGATGTACGCGATGAAAATCAACGCATATTCTCTGCCATCCTGCCGCTGCGTATACTTCTCCTGTGTAGGCATCAATTATGCCGGAGGGCATTCCTGTTGCTGTATAACTCACATCAAGCATGTTCTGCAGTTCATCGAGCTCCACGAGCTCTTTTAACAAAAGCTCGCGGGGTATATGATTTTTAATATTAGAAGAATCTTTCGTTATTGTCGGAATACCCATAATTGGCCTTGCGGTAATTTGTGAAGTTTAATTCTATGTTGCCTTCGGCAAGTATAATAAACCATATAGGGATGTTTCTGTCCAGATTTCAATGCTGATTCAGTTTGCTCAATCGCACGTGTTGACCCCGGACAAGCCGATGAGTAAACTTAGCCAGTTGATGATTAAATGTAATTGCCTAAGGAGGCATAATGAAACCGCTTCCATGCGTTTTGACCATAGCAGGTTCCGATTCCGGCGGAGGAGCCGGTATTCAGGCCGATTTGAAAGCCATTTCTATGGCAGGGTGTTACGGAGCTAGTGCTATCACCGCTCTAACCGCTCAGAATACAACCGGTGTTGCCGGGATTGAGGCGGTTTCTCCCGAGTTCGTTTCTCTACAGATTGAAACTGTTTGCAAGGATATTAAGGTTAGTGCCGCCAAGACCGGGATGCTTTTTTCCGCACCTATCATCCGTAAGGTTGGAGAATCGTTGAAAGATAAGGATTTCCCGTTGGTGATTGATCCGGTGTGCGTGGCCACAAGCGGGGCTAAGCTGCTTAAGGATGACGCAGTGGAAGCCATGAAGGATATCTTTCCGCTGGCTGAACTGCTTACGCCCAACGTGCCGGAAGCAGAACTTTTTACCGGCATGGAAATCAAGAGCCGCGAAGACATTTTTGAAGCCATTAATTTATTACTGGAAATGGGGCCCAAAGCTGTTCTGGTAAAAGGCGGACATTTTGATTCGGTCGCCGCTACGGACTGGCTGGGAATAAAGGGTCAGCCGCCCATTCCGTTAATGCAGCAACGGGTAAAGACCAAGAACAGCCACGGAACCGGATGCACTCTTTCCGCTACCATCGCTTCCGGTCTGGCTAAAGGATATGATATGGTTGCTGCCGTGCGTAAGGCACAGGAATACCTTAATTTAGCCCTGCGTGCCGGGTTTGATTTAGGTGAAGGCAGCGGACCTCCCAACCATCTTGCCCCAATGCTTATTGAGAAAGTGAAACAGGAGCGGCTTGCTGAGCTTCATGAATTCGGGTTGCGCCTTAAATGTATGAAGGGGCTGCATGAATTGATACCTGAAACGCGCATGAATGTTGCCGTTGCCCTGCCTTTTGCCAGAAATATCAATGACGTGGCTGCCTTTAGCGGCAGGGTCTCATGTTCCCGCAAGGGAGAAGTCATGGTTTGCGGGCATCCTGAATTCGGTGGTTCTGTTTATATTGCCAAGGTGTTGCTATGTGCTCGTAAATCAAATACTGAAATAGGATGCGCTGCGGGGCTGCGGCTTAATGAACGGATTATGGCCGCTGTTGCTGACTGTGGATATGTAGAAGCATGGTTTGACCGTGCCGATGAGCCGGGTGAAATTCTCGGAACTGAGGAGAATACCCTGGAGTGGGGGACCTGCAAGGCTATGTCTGAACATCCTGAACCGGAAATGGTCGACGTTGTTTGCGATTCAGGAGCTAAGGGCGTCGAGCCTTGTCTACGCTTGCTGGCAAACGATTTTGACGATCTTGAAAGAAAGCTTAAGGATCTGCTGGCAGCTTTATCCGTTTGATATGTAGGATTGTTTATAAAGAATAATTAACATTTTTAGTTGACAAGCCTCAGCACTGCTTATATTAACGCAACGGCTGCACGGGATGCCGCTTTTTTGTTTTTTAAAAGGCAGTGTCCAATAAATTAGCCTATAGAATTTGGTTGCGAGAGTGGCGGAATTGGTAGACGCACTGGATTTAGGATCCAGCGGTTAATCCGTGAGAGTTCGAGTCTCTCCTTTCGCACCAACGTCAATATAAACACCCCTTTACAACAACATCCGCATAGTTGTTTTAAAGGGGTGTTTTTTTGTTTTTGGCCCCTATTTGCCCCCGCTCGTCGTGGGAGGTGGTCATGAGTAACGCCGCACCTCCCAATAATATGGAGCTCGAAAGGGCTGTCCTTAGTGCTGTGATCCGGGACAACGGTCGCAACATTGACGAGCTGTTTCCTATCCTTAAGACTCCAGATCATTTTTACAGTCCTGTTCACCAGGCAATCTGGCAAACGATGCTGGCATTGCATCGGGAGCAGACTCCTATCGATATTGTTTCCCTCAATGACCGGCTTATGAAGAATGGCCGTTCTGAAGCTTGCGGCGGTGCTGTCTTCCTTGCTGAGCTGGCTAATGAGGTTCAGCCGATCCGTCACGCCAAGAGCTGGGCCATGGAACTGCAGGGGTATGCTCGGCGTAGATCCATGGCTCAAATGGGCCAGCAGCTTATTGAACATGCTTTTACTACTGAAGCCGATCCTTCCGAATTCGCAGGTGCTGCACAAAAAATTGTTGATGCGGTTCTTGAGGACCGGGTTGATGTCTTAATGCAGAAACCCTCTGAAATTATGCAGGGGTATGTGCAATATCTGGAGGACCTGGAAAGAAGAGGTGGAGATGGTGTTAAAACTCATCTTTACAAGCTCAACAGTATCATAGGCGGCTTTGTCCCTGGAGATGTCGCTATTCTTGCCGGTCGTCCTTCCAATGGTAAGACCGCTCTTGCCCTTAATTTTGTTCTCTATTCCATCGCTAAACATATTCCTGTCGGAGTCTTTTCTCTTGAAATGATGAGTTATTTGCTGGTGAACCGCTTTCTTGCGTCCACCCACGGAATTAACGGTATGCGTTTTCGTGATGGAAAATTTACTCCTGAAGACTGGGAGAAAATTTACGACTTTGCTCAATATTTCCAAGGTACAGATCCGTGGTTGCGGATTTGGGACAGGCCTTCGCTTTCTGTTTCAGAGCTCCGCGCACAGTGCCGGCGCTGGAAAAGAGAGTTTGGTTTGAGATGGGCTGTTGTTGATTACATTCAGCTTGTGCGTCCTGACTCAAAAGGTGGATCTCGTGAGCGCGAGGTTGCCGAAATTTCGCGCGTTCTGAAAGAGACTGCAATGGAGCTGGAAATGTCGTTGCTTGTTCTGGCGCAGCTTAACCGTGACGTTGAGAGTCGTAAAAGCGGAGTCCCGCTTCTTTCGGATCTGCGAGAGTCCGGAGCGATTGAGCAGGATGCTGACACGGTAATTTTCATTCGTCCTTGGAATCCAAGGACAGACAGTGAAATTGTGCCAGTTACCTTGGATGTGGCCAAGAGCCGCAACTCAGGAGCTGGAAGTCTTGAGGTTATGTATAGGCGTAGGAGATTGCAATTTCTCAACGAGAAAGAAGAAGACTGGAGCTGGCTGGATTTTCTGCCGGCATAAAGGAGGTGTGTGGTGAGTCAACGCTATCATATAGCAGTGTTGAGATTTCGGCATCGTGGTGAGTTTGTGGCTGATGTTGATCTGGTGACGGATCCTTGTCCTGAAGTTTGTCAGGAGGAAGCAACTATCAGGGCGATTGAAAAAGCCTCAGCTCTTCATTGTGATTTCGTGTCAGATGGTGAGCTGCTGGTTGTCCTGGACAAAGATCTTGTCTGGTCCAGTCGTGGGGTTTTGGGGAGTCCTAGTTCTGCAGTGGAGGTGAGATCATGAATATGGGTGCGAAGCCTTTCTTGCGGCATTCCACTAACGAGCAGTCCAGTCTTTCACCCTGGCGCTTTAAGGTGGAGAACGTGAAGAAGTGCCCTTGTCTGGGGCAGCTTGTTCGGGTTCGACAGATCGGTGATCGAGTGCGTTGTCCTCAGTGTGATCATCTTTGTGCATGTCCCAAGGATGTGGAGCATGATCAGGAAATCAGGATTGATCGGGTGTGAGGTTGAATATGTTCCGAAATATTTTTTTAGATCGTCTGCGGATGAAGGCGGAAGAGTTCGAGCCGGAATTTATTAGATTGCTGGAAGTTCGCAATAGTTGGCAAAGCGAGAATCCGGCTGAGACTGGTTTCTACTACGTGCGCCAAGTGGCGAGTCCTGAAGTCGTTTCTCTGCGCTACTACTATATAAATGAAGGTTACCCGTATGAGCGGAACACGGTGATGAATCGGATTGTTCCGCCCGGCGAGCTGGAGTTTTTGGGACCGTTCGGGGTGGAGGTTTTCGTTTCTCTCATGGCGGTGGAGGATCTGAATAATATTAGAGGGAGCTATTCGTATCCTACTTGCAATAGTTGCGGATTGCCTCCTGGGGTGTGCAACTGCTGGCCTCCAGATAGATTTGTTGAGCCTCGTGAGACTGTCTGGGATCCGGAGGATGCCGTTAAAGAAGTTGAAGCGATTCGTTGCAAGGTTTGTGATGTTCTCATTTATCCCGATGAGTTGTGTTGCACGGATGGAAAAGCATACTGGCACCGGGATTGTGATGGTGAGGGGGGGGAGTGATGTCTAGCTTCCCCATTCTTTCCGTCCAACAGCCATGGGCCGGGCTGATCGTTCTGGACTTCAAGGATATTGAGAATCGTACTTGGAAGGCCGGTGCTAAATATCATGGTAAGGAAATTTTGATTCATGCCGGCAAGCGGGTGGATCGCAGTGAGGTCGGCAAGGGGTGCAGTGTGATTGCCAATGCGCTGCGGCTGGTCATGCAGGTGTTTGGCCATTCCGTTCATCCGCTCTGGGGACAAACTCCGCAGGAAGAATTCTTTCGCCGTGTGCAGGGTAATGAGCATGTTTTTGAATGCGGTGGAGTTCTTGGGTCTGCTGTACTTGGTGGCTGTACTTTTGCTCATCCTTCAGGGTGGGCTGTTCAGCATCCGAAGATGGTTCACTGGGAATTCAAGCAGGCAAAGGTTTTACCTTTCCAAGCAATGCCTGGCCGGCTTGGAATTTTTCAAGGGGAATATCCGATCGATGTTCCGGATGTGAGTTTGAGTCCTACAGGGGAAACTGCTGTCCAGTGTTCTTTAGATAAATTTATGTCTGTGTAGATAGATGGAGATCAGTATGTCTGGAAATTGTGAATATGTTCAAAAAAATTATGGTGTGCCGGCTTGTATTGGGCGTCGGGTAACTGTTGGCGGCAAGCCGGGGGTAATCGCGGAAGATCGTGGCCACTACATCGGAGTCAATTTCGATGAAGACAAGCCTGGAGTTGTTCATAATGCCCACCCTACATGGGAAGTTGAGTATTTGGGTATGGGGAAGATTCGTCAAATGACCAGGGCGCAGAAAAGATATGCGGAATATCTTGAATTTTCCGATTGTTATGAGAGCTTTGCTGATTTTCTTGGGATTAAATCTAAGACAGCCAGTTATTAAGGATTCCTCAATAACTGAACTCGTAGGGAGTAGCCATGGGTAAGAATAAATATATTTTCAAAGCTCCGGATGAAGAGATCAGCATCAGTGCTGACACTCTTGTTCAGGCATTGGGTGTCCTTGAGTTGCAGGCTCCGGGTCATCCATGGACTGAGGTAACGAAGAATGGTCCCGCTATTTTGTGGAGGAGGAAGTAGTGGCTTCAATCACAATTCATATGAAGGACGGTACTAAGCGTGAATATCCTCATAAGGGAAGGCTTGGCGGTAGTTATACTAAGACAATCCGTTATGAAGGTGCTTTTGCCATAGTTGTTGATGAGTGGGACAACGAAACAGCAATCCCTGCTGCAGATATTCAAGAAGTAAAAGTTTGGCGAGGGTGATCGCTATGATTAAATCTGATCAGGATCGTAAGTGGGAAATTACAGCAGCAATTTCCGAGATAACAAGGTTTTTCTATGTGCGTAATAACCCTGATTCCTTTAAAGACCCGGCTGTGCTCGTTTGTGGTGAGGTGACGGGTAGCTGGGAGCTGGTGGAAATGGATTCCTTACGGGCAAGGCGTAGCGGTACTGCTGTCGGTCCTCATGTTGTTAGGGTGGACCGGGCAAAGTTAAAAGTTACTTCCGGCGGGATTAATGAATTGCTGGATATGGCTGAACTTGAGCGTGAGCTAAGGATGCAGGGGAAGGTTGTCGAAGGGGTTCGTCGGCGTCATGGTCTTTCTGAAGGTATGTGCATGGTTGAATGTGAGGAGAATATGTGGATTGGTGAGGCGTGCCGGCTACGCGCTAGACCTGGGCATCTGACCTGCGCATTGCATGCTGATTATGAAGAGGTTGCGCAGGCCTTACTGTTGGCTTCAATGAAACCGCCGAGGGTGAAGGCATGACCTACTTCATTCCAAACATGGCCAACTCAATCATTTTGCGAGCGTTCCGGCCGGAGAGATTGCCTTTAAGTTGGGAGGAACGTCCTTCTCATTTGGAAGGGGCTGCTTTCTTTGTTCGTGACAATTTGACGAGCCTGGCTGTTTTTGCATCCGTTGACATGATGTTCGATAACGCCGGGAAGTCTTGCGAATGGATTCATTTGTCAGTTAGCAGGCAAGCTAAGCTGCCGTCATGGGATGATCTGAAGGACGTCAAGGGTACTTTTCTTGGGGATCACAGGGAGGCTGTGCAGGTGCTCCCTAAGGCGGAGGATTATATCAATCTGCATCCCTTTTGCCTGCATTTGTGGGCTCCTGTGGTGGATATAAAAACGTAATATTAACCTTATGCACTAGCATTGCCCAAGCATAGCTAGTGCATAAATTGGGCAGGGCCGGAATTTTAATGAATTCCGGGGCGCCGCCGAAAAAATTTCAGGGTACGCCCTGTTTTTTTGAGCCTTTACAACGTGTTATGAATGAAAGTTTGCTTGAGTAATGCTTGAGCATTGCCCATGCAATGAATCCGCAAAGCTGAAAAATTTTTAAGGAGTGCGGTGTGGCTGGTCGAATTAAAAATGTGACTGACATCCGGCTTGATGTTGAGTTTGCAGAGGATTTCCGGACTCAGAAAATCATGAGGAAGTTCGGAGCCGAGGGAGCATTAGGTTTGATTTTTCTGATGTGCTATTGCGCCAAGCATTACCCCAGTGATTCCGGCTATTTTCCTGTGAACTTTGATGAGGAAGATCTGTTGTTTGCCTGTAAGGTTCAACTGGACCGTACCGACTATGTTCAGATGCTTTTAGATCTTGAAATTATAGGAAAAGATAAGGATCGTTTCTACATTTGCGAGTGGGATGAAATGCAGCCCTGGGCCGCCGAAGCACGGGCGCGATCCGAGAAGGCCAAAAAAGCCGCCGCTGCGCGCTGGAAAAAAGAAGGAAAACAGAAGGATACGAAGAAAAAGAAGTCTTCTGAACAACCTGAAAGTAAGCCTGATGCTCAAGCAATGCCTGAGCATGAATCTGGCAGTACTCAAAATATGCCCGAAGCCGATTCGAGCAATGCCCCTTCTCCTACTCCTACTCTCTACGTAAATACCCCCTATAGTCCCCCAGAGGGGGAAGAGGTGGTGGAGGCCTTTTGCGAAATTTTGCCCGACTTGCCGAAGCCGGAAGTCCTGACTGATCCGCTGAGGAGGAAGATCCGGAAATGTAAATGCGAAGGTGGTCCTCCGGAGAAAGGGATTGAGTGGTGGCGTTGGTATTTTTCCCTGGTGAAAGAATATCCCCGTTTGCTGGGTGAAGGTGAGTCTGGTTGGAAAGCCAGTATCCCGTGGTTGGTTGAACCGGGGAACATGGCCAAAGTTTTGGGTGGTGGATTCCAGAGCAGAGAGCAGATGGAAGTGAATGAGTTAACTTCCAGTTCCGGACAGGGAATGAGTGAAGAGGAGTATCGAAGACTTATCGCCGTTGGGGATGGTTAAGCAGAGGTTAATTTTAACCGCACAAAAGTAAAGTTGTGAAGTTATAAAGTTAATGCAGTGTGAAAATATAACAGTGTGAGTTGAGTTCAATGCTTGAAAAATTAAAGCTACATCCGTCATACAAGAGTGGTAAGGTTGACCATGATGTGTTAATTAAACTGTTAGTTGAGTGCGGAATGAAGCAAGTTGCATGTGCCGATTTCTTTGATGTGTCTCAAGCTGCTGTTTCAAAGGCAAAAAAGCGCATTGACCTTGCTGTTTCCAAGGATATTGCATTGTTCTCGGCTCCAAAGATGATTGACGCAAAGATTTCTCTCGCGGATCAGCTTGAAGCTTTGGGGAAACAATGCCGTGAGCTCCTTGAAATGGTCCACGTTGTCCTTCATGGCGATCAGAACTCGCAGGAGTATCGCAATTGCCAATCAAAATTGCGGCGGCTGGCCGGCTCGAATCGAGATCTCGGCGGTTTTCTGATCAAGTTGCAGGCTGAGCTCCGCAAGCAGCTTGAGTTCGTTTTCAAGATACAAAGCGAAATTTACTCGCTGAAGAAGGTTGAGGAGTTTCAGTCCATCGTCTTGGAAGAAATTCAACGCGCTGCTCCAGAAGTTCAGCAGCAGATTGTTGGTCGATTGACAGAAATCAATGCAGCTCGCTCGGCTCTCGACTTCGGAATCGGCGGCGGCGACAAGTCTAACTTTTAATTTTTTGTGAACTCAAAAAGTCTAACTTTAGTATTAATGTTAGACTGATTAAAATGCAGTTTAGCTCTTTTAAATCAATGACTTATATTGATTTTGATGAATTTAAGTTAGAAAAGACTCTTGTAAAAGTGTTAGTTTTATGAAAATATGATTAAAACTTAGACTTTAAGCAAAGAGGCCGAAAATGGAAAAGAAAAATCCGAATCATCCCGAAAAGGGCAGTCAGATCAAAGTTGATCCGATCACTTCGCTGAAGGATATTGCGAACCTGAAAAAGCTCCTCGAGGACAATCCTCGGGATCTGGCTTTGTTCGTTCTGGGGATCAACACCAATCTACGGGCCATTGATCTGGTCCAGATTGAGGCTGAGCAGTTTATTCACGCCAAAGTCGGTGATGAGCTGGTGCTGAAAGAACAGAAGACTTCCAAGGGACGCAGAATCTCGTTGAATGGAAATGTGCTTAAAGCGGTGCGTCCATGGGCGATTCGCTGTCAGGATCTGGAGCAGCGGTACCTTTTCACGGATCGTAACGGCAATCACATGAAGGCAAACTACGTGAATAAGCTGGTCAAGAAGTGGTGCGCTAAGCTCAACCTGAAGGGTAATTACGGATCCCATACCTTGCGCAAAACATTTGGTTATCACCAGCGGGTGACTTTTCATGAGGACATTCCGACTTTGATGGAAATTTTTAATCACTCCAACCAACGGCAGACCCTTGAGTATCTTTGCATTCAGCCTGAGGAAATCAGGGACGTCTACATGAACGAGCTATGAGTAAATCGTTGAAAGCAAATGGACTGATGGGGAGCCTGCTCATGAATTTGAAAGAGCAGGTTCCTCAGGCAGAATCCCAGTACATCGGTACCGGGAAGCCTGATATGCCGCTGAAAGAGTTTATCCGTAATGTCTGGCACGTTATCGAGCCGGGCAGGACCTTTGTGGATGGCTGGCATATCGGAGCCATTGTGGAGCATCTGGAGGCGGTTAGTACCGGGCAGATCCAGCGGCTGCTGATCAACATGCCGCCTCGTCACATGAAGTCGCTGTCTGTGTCAGTCTGCTGGCCGGCATGGGAGTGGACCTTCAATCCGTGGATTCAATTTTTCTTCAGCTCCTATTCAGCCATGCTTTCAACGCGAGACAATATGAAGACTCGTGAGATTGTGACTTCTCCCTGGTACCGGGAAGCATGGCCTCATGTGCAGCTCAAGCGCGACCAGAACGCTAAGGACAAGTTTGAGAACATGGCTGGCGGCTTTCGGTTTTCATCCTCAGTAGGCGGTAGGGCAACCGGTGAAGGTGGTGACCGCATTGTGGCTGATGACCCGCACAACATGTCCGAGGTCAATTCTGATGCCAAGCGTAAAGAAGTGCTGGATTGGTGGGATAACACCATGCAAACCCGTCTTAATGATCCCAAGACCGGGGCTTTCGTGGTTGTCATGCAGCGGGGCCACCAGCAGGATCTCAGCGGTCACATTCTGGAGAAGGGCGGGTATACCCATCTCTGCCTCCCTGCCAGATATGAGGGCAACAAATTTCACACTGTCCTTGGTTTCGAGGATCCGCGTGAGGATGAGGGGCAGTTGCTCTGGCCTGAACGGTTTGATGAGGAAACCTTGACTCATATTGAGGAATCCTTCTCCTCTCCCACTGAGGCCGCAGGGCAGCTCCAGCAGCGTCCGGCTCCGGCAGGTGGTGCAATTTTTAAGATCGACTGGTTTAAACGATATACCAAGCTTCCCAAGTTTAACCGTATTCTCGAGCACTGGGATACGGCCCAGAAGACGAAGCTGACCAGCGCGTACTCCTGTGCCCAGATTTGGGGCGAGGCCTACAACGGCTATTACCTGTTGGATGTGTACCGTAAAAAGCTGGAATACCCGGGCCTCAAGAAGGCAATCAAGGATCGCTATGTGGTGCATCGTCCGGATGCAATTGTCATCGAGGACAAGTCCAGCGGGATCAGCGTTATTCAGGATTTACAGGATTCAAGTAAGCTTCCGGTGGTGCCGTGGGCGGTAACCGGCGGGGATAAGGAAAACAGGGCCAAGGCGGTGGCGGATACTATCGAGGGCGGCAATGTCTGGTTGCCGGAATCGGCTCCGTGGCTGGATGATTTTCTGGATGAGGTGGAGCATTTTCCCGGTTCCAAGTTCAAAGACCAGGTGGATGTGATGACGCAGGCCTTGGAATACTTCCTCAGAAGGGGCGGACTCACTGAAGGTCGCGATATGTCTTAGGGGTGGATTATGAGACTGATTGAAAAATTAAAAGCTGTTACTTCGCCCATGACCGGGCGGCGCAGCCTGAAAGACCCGGTGACCGGCATTGCGTACCGTAGGGTTTCAGGTGGTGTGGCATGGCCTTATGATGTCAGGCCGGGGGCGGTTACTGTGTTGGCTGAACATAGGGAGCCTGTTCACGGGACGGATCAGCATCGGGTGGATGTGGTAGTGGAATTTCTTGATGAGGATACCGAAACCCTATGCCGAGAAATGGCGGCTCTGCAGGATGCGCTAAAGGTTGAAATCTGGCGCACTCCGCTCACCCATGCCGGGACACGGCTGGTGCATATGTACAACGAGAGGCGGCACAGGCTGCGCGTCCCTCCGCTTGATCTTGCTTCACCGCCGACCATGAACGGCAGTCGCACCTTTCGTGATTATGACCGTCTGGTGGATAGGCGGACCCGGAATATCAAGACCTTATATTTCGGTGAATCGCAGGCGGTGCTGGAATACAATATCCTCGGTCGTGATGATCTGGGGCGCAAGCTGGAGGAGTTTCCGGTAGTGGCCTCTATGCTCTACGCGCTGGCCGGGCTGGATCTGGAATGTGTCGGGCAGCATCCGGTGAATGACGTCCGTCAGTCCGGAATGACTCATTCAGCAGGGGGGTACTGATATGGTGGTACGGCCGTTGGAGATTGTTACCGGGTTAGAGAGTATCGGGAAGATTTTCGGAGTAGGGCGCAATACCGTCCGCGCATGGGCACAGCAGGAAGGTTGCCCTATCCGCCGCGTGGAGGGGAAGTACACGGCGGAGAAGGCTGAACTTTGGGAGTGGATTAAGGAGCATGCTGGTGGGGAGGTTGGGTGTTAGTTCTTTGGCTCATGATACCATATAGGTTTTTCGAATAGGTGGGGGTAAGCTTTTCGGAGTTCTTTTTTGATTTTTTTTGGAAGTTTTGCTTTGTAAAGGGTGTTAACAGTATAGAGTTGTTTAGCTGTTAATCTTTTTGAAGATGCAAGGTTAGTGCATACTAGATAGGAGTCATGAAAGCATGTTCCAAGTAAGTCTGTGTTTGTAAAGTCTGAATTTTCTAAGTTAGCACCTGAAAAATTGGCATAGGTCAGTGTTGCGTTTGTAAAGTTTGTTTGAACCAGATTTGCCTTGTTAAAGTTAGCTCCATCAAGTGTTGCATTTGTTAAACAGGCTTTTTTTAGGCGTGATTGTTTAAATTGTGTTTCTATAGCAAGTACTTGTCGAAGGTTTGATTTATAAAAAGATGAAGCGGTCATATTTGCCATGGAAATGTTGGCATGACTTAGGTCAGAGTTATCAAAGTTTGAAAAGTTGAAATTTGATCCAAGTAGATCTGATTGCTGTAGGTTTGCATATTCTAGGGTTGTTTTAGTGGCATTTGTATGTCTGATGTAAGCTCGTTTTAAATTGGCTTTAATGAGGTTTGATCCTGATAGCTCAGAATCAGTTATTGTTACATTGAATAGGTTTGCACTGCATAATATTGAATCTTTGAAATTACTGTTTTCTAAATTTGTATTACTAAAGTCAGCTCCAACCAAATTAGCATTTGAAAAGTTAGATTTATGAAGATTTAGACGTGCTAAATTTGAATTTTTTAAAACAG
This sequence comes from Maridesulfovibrio sp., assembly GCF_963676065.1. Lineage (NCBI taxonomy): Bacteria > Pseudomonadati > Thermodesulfobacteriota > Desulfovibrionia > Desulfovibrionales > Desulfovibrionaceae > Maridesulfovibrio > Maridesulfovibrio sp. The sequence goes on from NZ_OY780933.1 coordinate 2,786,175, forward strand.
CGTTGCGAAGGCTTTGTCTATAAGCACAAATAGTGTTTCGGATAAGGTCTTTTCCTTCAATGTGTATCTCATTTGTAAAAAAAGAAGCTAAAGTAGTCCAAGGTTTTGTAATATTGGGTTTTAGTGGGGTTTTGCTGCTTTGAAGATTTTTGACGTTTGCACATGCTTCACCTCTATATTCAGTTGCCATTTGCGCCTGCCAAGCAGTAATCTGCATCTCATAAGAATTCACAGCCCTATCATACCGTGCAGAAGCAATACTAAACAGTGCCACATAAATACTCACCGCCCATAGCATAAACGTACTAGGCCTGCGGTAATCGTCTTTTGCTCCTTCAATTGGCGGGTGAATTTTTTCAACAATAGCCCGTACTCCAGAGTAATTATATAAAAAGTAAAAAACTTCATAATTGTACGAATAGAGAAAAACAAGAATGAGCGGAGCAAATGACAGGCTCAGTAATATCCAATCTTTGGTTTCCATGGCGGTTTCCTTAGGGTGAATTCGTCAAGTTATGTATGTCTTAATGGGGGATTTACTTGTTTATTGGGTTGATGACTTTTTGTTTATAATGATCTTATTATATTTCCCATTTGGTATTATTTCCATTTGTCCTGACTTGTTGACGACTACGATTTCGGTTTCTGTTTTTACTACGGGAATATATTTAGTCATATTTCCGTTTTCATTTACCGATATATATTTCTGGTTGCCTAATGTTTGAGTCTTCTCTGTTGAGTCTGGGCTTAGTGTTATGTGTAATGTTATTATAAATATTGAAGATATTATGCATGAGACAAATCCTAAATATTTGTTTTTGATCAGGGATGTAAGTATGGATGCTAGATATATCAATATGACTGCTATAGTCATGTATTCGTTGTTGTTATTGTATATTCCTGCTGTGATAAGTAGTCCTGAAAAAGTAAATGCAAAAATTTTGAATGTTTTGTGAGTGATAAAAATTTCAATTAAATGATTTAGTGTGAAGAAAGTAAAGGCTAGAGAAAAGGCTACGTAAAAGAGTATGCTTTTTACTAACTCGTAATTTCCCCATATTATGGCGTTAGAATCTATTAATGAAGCTGCCGCTGGATAGTCTTGGGTTATAGACATGACTATTGAGAGATTTAGGATGTAGGTTGTTAACTTGTATGCTGCCGTGAGGATAACAAGACAAGCTGCAATTTGCTCAAAATTGATCTGATCTTTGTTGTCGATAGTTTCTGATTTACATATCATATTTATTCTTGATCTTTTAAATTTAATTCTAACAGCAAAAGCGAATAATGCTGACTGAATAGTTATGACCTTTTGAAAAATTTGAGAAAGCTCCCGCATGGATGTCGAGCGCTTTCTTTAGTTATTTGTTTCAATTGCGTCAGAATAAAAAGCAATGGGTTCCCAGTCATCAAAAATAGGTTTATTTTCACTTAACAAGTCAGTGATACTGAACGGTGTGTTTTCTGAATTTACTGTGGGCTGAGCTAGACTATTTAATTTGTCTTGTTTGTCTACAGATAGTGTTTCCCACCAATCTGGAGACAAAACTACATTTTCACAATGGACTAATGCAGTATATATAAGTGCATCTGTGATTTGATTTTTGGGTATTTTATAAAGAGATTCCATGATGGGATTAAAAGTTGGGGAGTCTTTTTTAGGCCAACAAAATACTGAATAATGTCTATCCTGGCTTGAAAGATACATTGCTGCTGTCATTGGTATTCTTGGACCTGATTTAATTGCTTTTAGTTTTTCTTGAGCAATATCTTTTACCATAACAGGGGCAGATGTTTTATGTATTTTTTTGCCATTGAAATCAGTTCCAATGGTAAAATATCCAGTGACCATGAGTTTGGGAGCTTGTTTGAATTCGATACAAAAATAGGAAAAATCATCGGTTTTTTGGGACGTGATTGCAGAGTGAAAAAGAGTCTTGTCTTCTTGTAGTTGGTCAACGTCTTGCTGAGCTGCAATTTTATGAGCCTGAATTATTTCTTGCATGGCAAGTTGTTCTCTTTTTGTTCTTCCCCTGTCTAATTCAAGTTCATCGAACAGATTGACTGTATTCTCTTTTCCATAAAGCTGGATACAAAAGGCTCTAAATCCTGCAATGATTGCATGTTCAATTATGGGTTGAAACTGCTGGTTTTCAATTGGCGAAAATAATTCTTTGTCATGCGTGCTACAAAAACCAAAAAATACACTTGCCTGACTGGTCCCAACCAGCGTGGGTTTTATAATTCCCTTGTTTTTCTCCATCTCAAATATATTGGTTCGGTTGTAAAAATAAATTTTACCATTTCGAGATATAGTTGAAAGGTGACATTTAGAAATAGTGTGTGAGTTGATTATTTTTTTTGAACACCCTTTGGGGGCATCTGGATGCATACATATTTTTCTGTTAAATTTATTCATGAAATTTTTGTTTGCATCATGAGGTTTTATTTTTTCACGTTTGTCTCGATCAAGATGGCATTTTTTGTATTTTTTCCCTGATCCACACCAGCAAGGTTCATTTCTGCCTATTTTCTTTGCCATTATAAAAATCCTATTAATTTTATTGGGGTTAGTAGTGTTTTGATTTAATATCAAAGACTACTTCTAAGCACCCCTGTCAACCCCCTCCCCACTGATCTCTGCTGATCTGGGACGATCTCTCACGTCCTCACTCCAAAACCCCGTGTTACAGATTCCCGTAAGTATGGAGGCTTTGTTTTCGCCTTTATAACCTCGTTGGCTGCCCGTGCTTGTCGGCTAGGCACGGGCAGCCCCTCTGGGAGTTTGCTGTGGGTTCATCTGTTCTTGATCCGGAACTTCGGAAAGAAATTACTGCTGCTGTTGCTGAAGGCATAGCTATTGGCTTGCAGAATACCGGCAATGGTGCCTGCAAGCTGGAGCCGGAAGCAGCAAAGTCAGTCGGTCATTTTATGGGCATGGTCCGTGATCTCGGTGATGGCGAACACTCCAAGGGTATCGAGAAGATGCGGGACCACCACAAGGCTGTAGGCGTGATGCTTGAAGGTCGCCGGGCTTTCTGGTGCATGGTTTTCAAGATGCTGGCTACGGGCGGGATCGGTTTTATAGGTGTCGCCATCTGGGAACATTTCAACAAGGTGGTCAAGTGATGCGTAAACTTCCTCCACTTGATGCAACCCTTTTGCGCCGTCCCTTTACTGATCAGGGCACTCTCGGTGTGCTGTCTATTCCTGAGGTAGATTTCCAATGTTTCACTATTGAGCTGCCTTGGCGTGACAATCATACCTCTGTCTCATGTATTCCTATCGGTACTTATTCTCTTTTTCGCCGTTGGTCCGGTCATTGGCACGGATTTGTTTATCAATTCCGTGGCGTACCGAATCGTATTGCAATCCAATCCCATACCGGAAATGTGGCCGGCGATAAATCCCTTGGCTACAAATCTCATTCCCTCGGTTGTGTGCTGCTTGGTTCTGTCGTTTGCCAGATCTGGGGGCAGATGGCTGTGGGGAATTCCAGAAACACTTTTCGCAGGTTCCTTAATGCCACTCTTGGCCGGGATCTGCTGCTCGAAATCAGGGAGGCGCATCATGGCTGATGCTGGTTTATTTGAACTTGTCGGCTCTTCGCTGCTCGGTATCGGTACCGGGGGCGTGGCTACGATTTTTCAGAATATCTTTGGCGGGATCTCCACCTGGATTGGTGAATGGCAGAAGCGCAAGACGCTTGAGCTGCAGCACCAGCAGGAAATGGAGATGACCGACAAGGAGATTGAACGGCTCCGTGCTGAAGGTGATGTGAAAGTCCAGCAGGCTCGTGAAGACCGGGCCATGACCGAAACCATTATTGACGGGCAGAACTATCAGGCTTCGCTCATGCATGACGCTGCTACCTACTCGCGGGGTAAAGATAAGAGCTGGGCTGATTTCCTGCTGGTTGTGGCCGACTTTGTGCGCGGCATTACCCGTCCGACCATGACTGTTTTCCTGTGCTGGATCACATGGTCCACTTATCAGCATTTCACCGGGTATCTTTCCACTAATAATGTGCTGGTCAGTCCTGATACCGCTAATGAAATGGTCCGCTATATCGTGACCAATACTGTCTTTATGTCCAGTTCTGCTGTGGGCTGGTGGTTCTCTTCCAGACCGACCAATAAGGCTAAGGCGGCCGCATGAGTCAGGATCTCGGCATATTCATAAAGACGCTTTTCAGTGAAGCGGAGTCAGCCCGTGCTTCCAAGGAAGAAGTATGGATGAAGGACTATTTGCAGACGAAAAGCGAATATGAACCAGACGAGCTGAAGAAGATCAAGCGTTCCAAGATGTACGTGCCGGCTACACGGGTGAAGCTGAACACCGTGCTTACGCAGGTCATGGATTTTCTGTTTCCTGCATCTGAAGAGCACAATTGGGATCTGAAACCTTCCCCCAGACCGGAGTTACATCCTTCGGTTATCGCTCATTACCAGCAGCAGGCCGCAGCGCAGGGAGAGCAACTTTCACCGGAAGCTCTTGAAAAGCTGGTGGATAAAAAGGCCAAAGCTTCCTGCGAGGCCATGTGCGAGGAAATCGCCGATCAACTGGTGGGCGGTGCCGGTCGCAAGTCTTATCGTTCGGTTTGTAAGTCCGTGGCAGAGCAGAAGCTCAAGTACGGAACCGGAATCCTGAAAGGGCCTTTAGTGCGTGAGGAATTCCGCGAAGGATACGCCATTGCCGAGGACGGAAGCTGGCAGTTGCAGAAGTCACAGGTCACGGAGCTGCGGCCGTATTATGAAGATGTCTCTGTCTGGAATGCGTACCCGGATGCCAATGCCACTCGGCTTGAGGATTGTGAACATATCTTTCAGGACCATATCTACAATCGCAGGCAGGTTCTGGATCTGCTTACTTATCCCGGTTTCAACAAACAGATTATCCATGATTACCTCCGCGATAACAAAGACGGGGACCTTGACTCCTATAAGGCTCTGAAGCTGCAGCAGAAGATCGGCAGCGGTGAAACCCGCAAGATGGATAAGCGATACCGTGTTTATGAGTTCTGGGGAACTCTTACCGGGGATCAGCTTGCTTCCGTGGATATCGAGATCCCGGAAGAGGATCTTGCTGAGATCTTCCCCGCCAACGTTTGGATGCTAGGCGATAAGGTTATCAAGGCGGTCATCAATCCGCTCGAGGGCGCAACCATTCCTTACCAGTTTGATTACTTCGTGGAAGATGAAGACTCAATCTGGGGAGACGGTCTGCCCACACTGCTGCGTCATCCTCAGAAAGCTCTGAATTCAGCCATGCGCATGTTGCTGGATAATGCCGCAGTTTCCTGTGGTCCGCAGGTTGCCGCCAATATGAGCGCCTTCACTCAGGATGAGGATCCGCGCGATATCTACGCATTCAAGTTCTGGCCTTTCAGATCTGTGGAGGACATGAACAAGGCCCTCAAATTTTTTTCTGTCCCTTCCTACACCAACGAGCTCATGGCTCTGGTTCGCGTCTTCAACGATATGGTGGACGATATGTCCGTGCCGCGCTTTATGGGTGGTGACGGTTCCCAGATGCGCGGAGCCGGCAAGACTGCCCGAGGCCTGTCCATGCTCATCGGGGCAGCGCACCAGATTCTGAAAGATCTGGTCAAGTCCCATGATGAAAACATTACCCGTCCGTTTTTTAAGAAAATGTACTTCTGGAACATGCAGTTCAATCCCCGCAAGGACATCAAGGGTGATTTTGAAATTATCGCCACCGGGACTTCCGTTCTCATGGCCAAAGAGGTGCAGCTCGAACGCATGCAGACCGTTCTGGCCATCACCGACAATCCCCGTTTTGAGGGCTGGGTGGATGATGAAAAGCTTCTTAAGGAAATCAGCAAGAACCTTGAATTGCCGGAAGGCGTTTTGCGTTCAGCCAAGGAAAAGGAAGGCTGGGAACGTGAAAGGCTTTTGGAATCAGCAAGGGCGAATGTTCAAGCACTGGTTGAAGAATTGGAGAGCAAAGGTGTGGATGTGCAGCAGGGGCTGCTTTCCATGCTGCAACAGCAGACCGGTGCGTTGATGCCGGAAGGAGGTCAGCATGAAGCTGGTGGATTTGCGGCTTAAGCAGGAGAAGAAAAAAAAGTCTTCCAAGGTTGAAGTTGTCGCGGAGCATGAAGAGTTTCCGTGGGGTTTGCGACTCCATTTGGACGACAAGATTATTTCTAAGCTGGGTTTGAAGCCCAAAGATATGAAGGTCGGTTCCACCGTGAAGCTGGAAGCAAGAGCTTCTGTCTGCGGTGCCAGGGCGCAACCGGGCGGCAAGGACAAAAATATTGAGCTGCAGCTGGTGGCACTGGGGATCGATTCCGCCGGAAGTTTTGAAGATGGATTTAACGCCGGAGTTGATGAAGATGATGACTAGCCAGATGAAAATAAAAGAACTCCTTGAATGCGGCGGATCAACCGTAAACAAGGTGCGTGAATTTCTAAAGTTGCGGATTCAGGAAGAAACAGAAAATCTGGTCAATGCCCATGTTGAAGCTGTTCCCCAGTTGCAGGGCAGGATCAAGGCTTATCGGGATTTTCTGCAGGATCTGACTCCGCTCAAGGAAACTAAAGAAAGCAAGAATCCTTACTAAGGAGGAAATGATGGCTGAAGAAACACTCCATACTGATGAAAAGACGCAGGAACAGGAAGATTTTGAAAGTGCTTTTGATGCAGCTGAATCAGGTGATGAGCTTGCTGATGAATCCTTGAATGAGGATCCGCAGGAAGCGTCTGATGATTCAGAGCTGGAAGCCGAAGACGGGGGTGAGGGTGACCCCCTGTCCGAAGATGATGACCCTGAGGCTGATGCCGGGTCCGCTTCAGACCAGATTTTACCTGAAGAGGAGGAATCCGGGGAAGAGCCGGATTCATCGGACACAGAAGACATGGATTCACTGGCTGAAGGCCGGAAGATTCTGGATCAGTACTTCGGCAAACAGGAACAGCCTGACCAGTCCGAAGTGGATTCTCCCGCCTTGGTAGATGCTTCCGAAGACATCAAGGCTGAGGCAGATGCAATACTGAGTCTCAATCCGCAGTATAAAAGTATCCTGCTGGAGGACTCCGAGCAGGGCCGGCGTTACCGAGCCAATCTGGTGGAATACGGTCCTGAAGCCGTTATGGGCATGCTGGAATCAGCATATCAGTTACGTCAGGTGAATCCCCGTGTGGATGCAGTAATCAGCAGGCATGAGCAGGAAGCGCGTAGAGCTCATTTTGATGAAATAGGTAAGGCCCATCCTGAATATGCTCAGCTTGTCGGGGACCCTGAAAAACTTGGTCAGTTTAATGCCGGTTTTAACAGTTGGGTTGAAGGATTGCCTTACAAAGAAGCTGTTGAAGCCAAGCAGATTCAGGCTTCCGGTAGTGCTGCACAAGTGTCCGATTTGTTGACCAGATACAAGGAAGTAACCTCCGGAGCCGGAAAGGATAAGGTCGATAAGAAAGCGGCTAGAGATGTCCTTGCGGTGCCCGGTAAACGCAAGGCTGTGAGCGGCAGGCGCGGACCCGATCAGGATGATTTTGACGGCGGGTTCGATGCCGCAGCGGCTGACGATTAGGAGTTGAAATGGCAACTACCATGTATGGAGATATCAGTCCTAGAACAGCCGGCTATTCTGTACCCGGTTTTCTAAAGAGGGCGGATAACTATAATATCTTCGGTAAATTCGGGCAGTCCCTCAAGATGCCCAAGAATAAAGGGCAGTTTGTTAAATGGCGTAGATACAATGCCCTTGAACCGGCAACCACACCAATTGTTGAGGGCGTAACTCCTGCCGGTAAAAAGCTTACCAAGACAGACGTTACCGCTACTTTGAAGCAGTACGGTGACTACATTGAACTTACCGATGTGATTCAGGATACCCACGAGGATCCTGTGCTTCAGGAATCCATGGACATTCTGGGTGAACAGGCCGGGCAGACCCTCGATATGGTTCTGGAAGGCATCGTCCGTGCCGGTACCAATGTTATCTATTCCGGAGGAACATCCCGGGGAACAGTTACCAAGCCCATCACCAAGAGCTCGCAGCGTCTGGCCACCCGTGCCCTTAAGCGGCAGAAAGCCCGTAAGGTTACCAAGGTTATGTCTTCCAGCGTGAAGTACGGAACCAAGGCCGTTGCAGCTTCTTTCATCGGTATCACTCATTCCGATTGCGAATCTGATATCCGTGAAATGCCCGGTTTTGTTCCGGTGGAAGAATACGGCCAGCTAACTCCTCACGAGAATGAAATCGGTAAGGTTGAAGATGTCCGCTACGTGGTTTCCACTTCTATTGAACCCATTGTCGATGCCGGGGGAGCAAAAGCCGCTTCCGGAACGGAAATGCTTTCCGAATCCGGCACCAATGCTGATGTCTATCCTATCTACATTATCGGGGCTGATGCTTACGGGGATGTAGCTCTTAAAGGCAAAGAAGCTGTTGTTCCAAAGGTCGTAAATCCCGATACCCCAAGTAAGAGCGATAAGCTCGGACAGCGAGGCAGTGTCGGTTGGATCACATACTACACCGGCGCTATTCTGAATGATGCCTGGATGGTCCGCCTTGAAGTGGCTGTAACTGAAATTCCTCCGGAAGCATAAGGGGTGATTTGAAATGAGTAAGGAAGACAAGAAACCGCAGGATTCCTCCGGTAGTAAGGATCAGGCTAAGGTAGAAGCCTTGACCCCTGAAGAAGTGGCTGAACTTCGCCAGCAGCTTGCTGAGAAAGAAGAAGCTCTTCAACAGTCCGAAGGCGCAAGAGCTATGCTCTCTACTGAGTTAGAGCTTGAAAAATCTGCCCGTGAAAAGCTTGAGGCTGAAAACCGCAAACTTGATAAGCATGCCGCACAGGTTGAAAAGTCTGAACTTAAGCGGCTGCAGAATGAAAAAAAGGTCACCATCCACATTGCCGAAGGCGAAGGGGCTGACGGCAAGGATGATGTCTTTGCCTCCGTGAATGCGGTCCCTTATCAGATCAAGCGCGGTGTTGATGTGCAGGTCCCTAAGTCTATTTATAAGGTTCTCAGGGATGCTGAATACACCTCGCGTGAAGTCTATGACGAAGGTGATGGAAACGGCGTTACCTATCGTGAACGTCAGGTCCCTCGTTACAATATCAGGGTCGTTGACTGATGAAAGCTTCGGAACACATCACCGGTTTGCGCAAGGTCCTGCATGACCCTGATGGTGTGCGCTGGAGTGATGAGGATCTTCTTGATCTCCTCACTAAGGCGCAGCGTCATTTGGTAATGCTCCGGCCGGACGCCAGCTCCGTGGTGGAGCGGGTAGAGCTTGCACCGGGTTCCACTCGGCAGGATGTTCCTGATCAAGGCCGTTTTATCGGTCTGGTCAGGAACGTCAAAGCTGATGGTACTCCCGGCTTGGCCATTACGCCGGTTGACCGGGAATCTCTTGATGAGTCCAACCTTGCATGGCACGGGGAACCTCCCTCTTCAGTGGTGGATAATTACGCCTTTGAGGAAGAGGTTCCGACCGTGTTTTGGGTTTCTCCTGCTCCGGCTGCAGGTGTGCGTGTTGAACTGGAATATTCGCGCAGGCCTCCGAAGCTTGAGTCGATTGAACAGAAACTGATTGTGCCGGACATCTTTTCCGATCCTCTGGAAGATTACGTACTTTATCGTTGCTGGGCGCGAAATAATTCTTCTCCCAACAGCTGGCGGAAAGGCATGGATTGTCTACGTCAGATGTATGTTTCTATCGGCGAAGAAGCCAAGGCACGGCTGTTGATCAGCCCTAACAGCGGGAAGGTAAATAATGGCTAATCTTCTTATGGTCGGTTGGCGCGATTTTCTGCCCTTGCTGCAATCCTCTCTCCCACGTTGTCCGGTTCCGCAGATCATTTCAGAACTGCGCAGTGCCGCAATTCGTTTTTGTAAAGAAACTCGTGTCTGGCGGCATCGTTCCGACCTTATGGATGTTTACAAGGATGAGTGCCGTTATGTTTTCGAGCCTCCGCCTGATGCTACTGTGGTCAGTACTCGTGAGGCTTCCTTTCGAGGTGAGATCCTGATTCCTCTTGATGACCGTGTTGTGCGTGATGAACCGGGCATTCCTAATTCTTTTCAGGTTGAAGAGCCTGGTGTTGTGCGCCTTATTCCCTGTCCTCGTGAGGATGAAGAAGCGGCATTGCAGACCGTTAATGTTCTGGCCCCGTATGTGACAGCTGGCGTCTGTCCCAAGTTTTTGCTGGATTTCCACGGTGAGATCATAGCTTCGGGAGCTAAAGCTATGCTTATGCTGGTCCCGGATAAGCCTTGGTCGGATCCTGCCCGGGTACAGGTTGAGCAGAAAAAGTTTGATAACGGTCTGGCTGAGATCCGGATCCGGGAAATGCGTGGCGGAACCGACTGCAAACAGGAAATCAACAGCCCTGCATTCTTTTAAGGAGTAATTTTATGGATACCTGCAAATCTCAATATCTCAAAAATAAAGTGGCTTCCCACGTACTTAAAAATGTTTCCTACCAGCCGCCTGAAAAGGTTTGGCTGGCACTGTTTCGTGCCGGGATCATTGAAACAGATTCAGTTGAGCTTCGGGCCCAGAAGAACGGTGCTGTAATGGCTGCATTACGTATCGGGGATCTGGCAAATGAGCTCCCTGCGGATTCCAACTATCTGCGTCAGCAGGCCAACTTTGGAGCGGAACCGGTGAACGGGCGTGTGCTGAACACTGATGAAATACGTTTTCCTCAGTTCACTTCCGATGTCGGACTTGTCACTCATTGGGCGGTTATGGACGCACAGACTGCCGGTAATGTTCTTTATTTTGGACCTCTTGAGCTGGCCCGGATGGTTTACATGGGGGATACCTTCCATGTCCGTCTTGAAACTCTGGCAATTGAGGACGGTTAGGTGATCCGGTCCGCATGCATCGGTCGCTGTTCAGTTGCCGAATTTTCTTTAGGCAGCGGGTACTGCCATTTTGAGGCTGAAGCAGAAGCTGAGGCTAAAAGTTGTTCGGATGCAGAGCTTAGCGGAAATCTTGATCTTCAGGATTATGGAGAATGTGAAAGCTGTTCATCCGTATCGATTCAGACCGTTCACACTTTGATCAAAGTAGGAAATGTGGCTTCCACGAGCAGTATGTCTTGTTCCGCGCTGATTAAGCGGCAGGGAATAGGCCCGGTCATCACTTTCAAGGGAGAGAATTCATGATTGTTCTTAAGAATCTGGCGGAAAGCTTTATCACTTCCGCAATTGACGCTTCCGCTACCCGGATTGTCATTCCGGCGGATCATGCCGAGAAGTTTCCTAATCTGCTGGCTGGGGATAATTTTCGTTGTGCGTTGGTTAATCCGGCAACTGAAGCGGTGGAATTTATTAACGTCACCGCCCGTGAAAACAATGTACTGACCGTTTCCCGTGGTGAAGAGGGTACAGCGCCATTGGCTTTTCCGGTGGAAAGCCGCATTCATATACGCATGACAGCCAAAACATGGGAAGAAATGGCCGCTGAATGCTGGATACGTCCTAAGAATGTAGCCGGTGATTTAATACTGCCGCAATATGAAAGTGCTGACAGTTTCAGTATTACCGGGGACTTCTCCTCATTCTTCACAGAGAACAGGGCGGTTAAGACCTATCCCAATAAATCAGTCGGCTTTGTTGAGTCTGCTGTATTTGCGGACGGAGTTACCACTGTCAAAGTCGTTGAAATGACTGTTCCCGCAGACCTCACTCATGTAGAGGCCGGGCTGGATCCAGACGCACTTGCTAAGCGAAGCCTCTCCAATGAGGAGTTGCTTGGGTACATGACCCCGATTCCCATTCTGGAAATGGAAGCCCTTGAGGTTGATGGGGGCACGCTGGTTTCCGGGACCATCAAGCATCCTGAAGCCGGCAAAACTTATCCGGACTCGACTGAGTTCAATTTCAATCTACCTGACGGGATTACAGATTTTTCCCTTTCCGGGCAGACCTTCCAGATGCGTATGCCGGTGATTACGGAGTTTGAATCTCCGAAAACTATCGGGCCCGTCACCTGTCGTGCAGCTCAGCTCTCTCTGCTTCTTTCTGATCCGTCTAATGCCATTAATCTCGCTGTACGTTACGTGGCTATCAAGGCCGGGGTAACGCTTTCTTTTGCTGATACCGAAGCCGGCTATCCCGGTGCGGATGTAAATGCAGATGGTGCGCAACTGCCTGCAACGACTGCCGGGCTGGATAATCCTACGGGTAAAGCTATTACTGGCGGTACTGCTGAGTTTGAGATTACTGGAGGAGAGTTACCTTTATCTACCGATACAACTGAGGCGGTGGTTCGGTCCACGAGAGAAATGAAAGTAGGTGATGCTATTGTCGCTGATACTGGCACAACTACTGTTGCATCTGTGACGACTGAACTGCTGGATTCAACAACGATTTATATTGCAACGTTGTCCAGTGCGCTTTCGGAGGTACCGTCTATTGCTGTTTTGCGTAATGATGCCACAGCAGAAATAGGCGCAGGCGCCGCAGGGGAATATCTGGGGGCGCGGAAGGTTTTGGCCATCGCAGGAACCCCCGGAACCGCCTCTTTTGATATAGAAGGCGCGCACTCCTATGAAATTTGTATTGAAGGCGGGTTGCACAACAACCTCACTATCAATGGGCAGGACGAAATTATTAGTTCCGCAACAGAGTCTACTGCCGAGGGTGATACCTCAGGCATGGCGCAACCTTTTGGTGACGAGTCTTGCGTTGCCACCTACACTTTCGATAACACGCTCAAGTCAATTGACGAGTTATCGCCAGAAATTCCAGCAGACAATACCACCTATGACAGCGGCAAGTTTGGTAACGGAGCGATTGTTAAACGCGATTCTGATAATAGGATGGATGGACCTGTCATTGATTTTGACACAGGGGGGTGTCTATCTGCGTGGTATGATGGATCGAGAAGTGCTGCAATGAAACAACACACATATTTTGAAAGACTCTCTGACGAGGCAATCGTTGGCGTAGGCGTTCAAGGATACACAACCACTCCCGGTGGTTGGGTGCAAACATGGAATGGACAGACTGAAGGACAGGAATGGCTTTGGGCGTTACAGGATGGACAACTTCACCACCTCGTTTATAATGTAGAGGAGAATGACGTTGTTGTTTATGCTGATAAAGTTGAAGTTTTCAGACAAGCCAGACCCACAGGTACACATAAATTAGTTAGAGTTGGCACGTACAACAACATAGGTTATTATTTTGACCAATTTCGTTTATTTAATCGTACTCTTACGATGGATGAAATAAACGTACTATACGATGAAATTGGTGATATAACCACAACCACTGTAACGCCAGAAACAGAGCTTGCTTCCATCCCTACATCTGCATCAATCCCAAACCGTTGTACAGCACCACTAACCATAGATTCCTGCGTTCTTTCAGGCAATGCCCTGAAATATACCTGTGCCAAGGTTCCCTTTACCGATCCTAATATTAAACGTCTTTCCCTGAGTTTTTCAGGTGATTCATCCCTGCGCGTAAAAGCAGCCAAAATATACACCGAGGAGGGTGCTTAAATGAAGAAACGCAAAGTTGATGATCAACCCGGCGGAGCTGCTATTTGGGAAGAAGTCGTTGTTCGTCCACCTGAGGAGTTTGAGCTCAATAAGATCAGCGATGAATCCATGGCTGCATTACGTGGCGCTGCCACTGTTGATGAATTCAAGCGGGCCTATTTGACAGTGCAGTGGGGCCGTGAAGCCGCTGAATATATCCTTGGGCCTGCTGAATAGTCATGTTTGAGGTTAATGTCTTTTCCGGAATGAAGCCGGCTTTGGCTGCGCACCTACTGGAGGTCGGGCAGGCTGTTTCTGCTGTAAATTGCCTGCTTGATTCCGGTGAGCTGCGTCCTTTGGGTGGTCTGCTTAAGGTGGCTGCTGTTCAGGGCCGGACCGGAACCATTTATCGTTACCGGAATCAATGGTTGTCATGGGAAAAGCGCGTTACGCTGCGCACCGGGCCCATAGCCGGCGATCATAAAGAGCGTGTTTATGGAACTAACGACAAAGGAGCGTTCACTTTTTGTTCTGCTGATGGGGTGGACAGGAACCGCCTTGAAAATCGTTATGCTTTGGGCATACCTGCGCCTCTTGCAGCTCCGCAAGTAGTTGTATCCGGAACAGGTGACGAAGACAGTGATGTTGTTTCAAGGGTGTATGTTTACACTCTTGTTTCAGATCTGGGTGAAGAGGGGCCTCCTTCACCTGCTTCTGAGGTAATTGATGTGCAGGCGGGACAGTCCGTTGAGGTTTCGTCTCTAAATGTTGAATCAGAAGGCTTCCGGCCTGTAAAGTTGATCAGGATCTACCGCACGGTTGCAGGAACAGAGTCCGCAGAATTCCAATTCGTAGCAGAGCTTGAAGCTTCCGAAAATACTTTTACTGACACGGTCGATGATTCTGATACTGGAGAGATTTTGCCCTCCCGGTATTGGGTGCCGGCGCCTGAAGGTCTTTCCGGTCTGACCGCGCTGCCGGGGAATATGTTTGCCGGATTTAAGGGTAATGAAATCTATGTTTCTGAACCGGGATTCCCTCATGCCTGGCCGGACGATTATTCCATGTCTGTTCCCCATAAGATTATGGCTATGGAGTCGACCGGGAACACTTTGGTCGTTCTGACCGGGGCTAATGTTCACACAATTACTGTTGATGACCCCTCTATTGCTGTCCCGTCCAGATTGGACGGTTATCTTCCCTGTGCTTCTGCTTCAGGTGTTGTAGCCTCGCCTCTGGGTGTGATTTTCCCCAGTCTGGATGGGCTGTATCTGGTGTCACCCGGATCAGCGCCTTTGAATATTACCGCCGGTATTTTCACAGAAAAGGACTGGCGTGATCTGCGTCCCGAATCATTCAATGCTGTCTGGCATGCCGGGCAATACATTTGTTTTCATGAGCCGGGAGCAGGGTTTGTTTTTGATCCGTCTTCAAAGGTTCTTTCTCGACTCGGTTTTCATTGCACTGCTTTGGCCGTGGAACCTGAGGGACGAGTTCTGCATGCGGCTTATCCGTTTGGAAATGAATCTGTAATCTGCCGCTGGGATGCTTCGGATTTTACTCTCAGGAGTGAGTGGATGTCCGGTGAAATGCGAACCAAGGAGCCTTTGAATATGGAGGCTGCCATGGTTGTAGCTGATTACGATCAAGCTCCTGACGATTCAATTCTTAAAGTGGAACGTGAACTTTTTTGCATGGGAGCGGACATGCCTGGAGCGGTTTGTCTGGGCGGCGATAACCGGAGTTTCTATCAGGTGCAGCGTAAGGGCGAAGTACATTTTCAACTCAGGGCAAACGGAAAGGAGTTCTACAGCTGCCGTGTTCGTTCCTCGGAACCGTTCATACTTCCTGATGGCGATTTGGCCACCCGTTTTCAAATCGGGGTTGTCTCGGACATTCCTGTTTCAAAGCTGGCTCTGGCTCCGGCTATGGGGGATCTTTATGAAGATGCCAATGCTTCCTGAGGTGCGTGAAGGCAATGTGCTTCATTTTTTGCGCCAGTTGCGCACGGTTCTTAAGAGCAGGTTGTATGGCCTGCCGAATCCCATGCACAAGTGTCCTACATTCAAAGATCTGGTTGAACTTGGTCTTGTCTCTGAAGAGAAGGCCAGAAAGCAGGCGGATAAACGATGAGTTTTGAAATGATTCCCTACGTAGAGCGAAACGGAGTTCGGACTTTTTCTGATAATTACATGAAGGATCTTTATGAGCGGTGTGTCGATGAAGGTCATGCGGAAACTGTTTTTTATGAAGGAACGGTAAGAACTGCCGATGATTTTGTCACTGCGCTTAAGAAATCGATCTGCTGGGTTGTGGCTAAAGATGACGTAGCTCTTGCTGTAGTCTGGCTGACCAGGCACGAAGGACGTTTTGCCCGTTTTCATTTTATTATTTTTGAGGACTGCCTGCGTAAGGAAATCCGTAAGCTGGGAAGATTTGCGCTTAATTCAATTCTGCACATGACCACCCGGTCCGGTGAGTTCTGCTATGATCTTTTGTTGGGCTATATCCCGGTCAGAAACAAGGGGGCGATTAATTATGTCCTTAAATCAGGAGCGCACTTTGTGGGTGAAATTCCGAATGGTGCATGGATCGCCCGTGAGGGAACGAGCGAACCTGTCATGGTTGTCAGTGTAACCAGGGAGAGTCTGTATGAAAATTTACACTAAAGTTGTGCTCGACTTTGCGACCGGTAATGTCGAGCAGGAAGAATACTTTGAATATCGTGGGCCTGTTGCCGAGTGTAAAGGTGGCGGTGGCGGCGGGGGGGATAATGTTGACGAAGAATACAACGCTCGGATGGCCACAATTTACGAAGCTCAGCAGGACATGGCTGACGAATATTTTGACTTTTGGAAGTCGGACTATCAACCCATGGAACGGGAGCAGATTGCGGCCAATCGTGAATTGATACCGGACCAGACTGCCCTTGCAAAAGAGCAGATAGCCTCCAACCGCGAGCTGCTTCCTCTTCAGACTGAGACCAGCAAAAAACAGTTGGGAGTTCGTCAGGAATTAATGGATCAGGCCAGTAAAGGAATAGATGTTGATAGCCGCGTTTCGCAGGCTGAAGCAGATGTGAGGCATGGTTATGGAATGGCTGCGACAAAGGCGCAGCGTAATTTTTCCCGTTCAGGATTGAATCAGAACTCAGGAAGATTTGCTGCCATGCAAAAAGATTTGGCTCTTTCTGAAGCGCAAAGTGTAGCCGGCGCCAGAACTAAGGCCAGACGTAATGCTGATGATGAAAACTTCAAGCGCCTTAAGAGTGCCGCTTCGTTCGGTATGGGCTAGGAGGAAATATGGGTTTTGGAATGTTTCAGGTTGATAATCCCGGTGATCGAGCAATGGCAGGAATGCAGGGAGCTTCTAATACCGCGGCTATGATGAGCAGGAAAACTCCCGGTCAGCCGAAACCGGAGAAGACGGCAGGGGGCGCGGTTATGTCCGGCTTTTCCGGTGGAATGATGGGAATGGGGGCAGTGGATGCCATGACTGAAGCCGGAATAATCGGCACAGCCGCAACTGAAGGTGTTGCCGGTGCTACTGCTGGCGCGACTACCGGTGCAGCAGCTGGATCAGCAACGGCAGGGATAACGACTGGAGCAGCAGAAGCTGCTCTTACCGGAACCATGGCCGAAGCCGGATCCGCCGGAGCTGGAATGGTCGGAGCTGAGGCTGCAGCCGGATCAATGGCCGGTCCTATCGGTTTGGGAGTCGGAGCTGCCGTAGGCCTTGCTTCATATTTGTTCGGTTAGGAGGGTATTATGTTTGGAGATAGGTACGCATCAGATCTTGTTGGGACAATGAATTCTTTTACCGGAATGCTTAACGATTACACCGATAAGCGGGAGACAGATCGTGCTTACAAAAGCATCGCGGCCGGTAAAGGGATGCCCAAGGGGATCAGCTCTCGAAATCAGCATAAAGCGTATTCAATGGTCAGAAACCGCGCTGATGCAGATCAGTACCAGTTTGATAGAGCTGTACGGCAGGAAACCGAAAGGTTGCTGGGAGATCTTCAGAAAAACAATTGGGATTTTGATGCTGTTAAGGTGCCTTCCACTTTAGCCGGCGTAAAAGCTTTTGGTCATGCAGCGGAATTGGCCACCAAATTTGAAGCCGGTAAAGAAGCTCTGAAACAACGCCGGATGTATAAAATAGATCAGGATTATAAGAATTTTCGCAAGGTCGGAGGAAGTGCCTTGAATGAGATGGCTCAAGGTAATTTTGACGCCGCCGTTATTGATATGAAGCGGGCCTCTGAGCTGGCCCCTATGCCGTACCGTCTTACAGATTTTGATCCCCGTTCAAAAACTTATGGAATCGAGTTCCGGTCAGACAAAGAAGGAGATTGGACTCCTACCGGGCGCAGGCTGACTATTGAGCAGACCGGTAATGTCATCAAGCAGTTTCTGGCTGGCGAAAAGACCATACAGGGCGGCAAAACCTACAATCCTGTCTTTGCCGGAGCTGCTGACCGTTACATGGAAGCTACCCGCCGGGGTAACGCTGAAAAGTTGAAGGATCCTTCCAAGTGGATCTCCCTAGTTAATAAGGATGGACACATGATTCAGGCCGTTCCACAGAACAGCTTAGACTATTCACAGGGAACCCATTTCATGGTGCTGGATGAAGATAACGGGCGGACAATGATGGTTGATTCTTTGGAGCGTCTTCCCGGTTACGTGCGTACCAGCATGGATCTGCGTGAGAAAAAGCAGGGACTTGCAAAGGGCAAGGCAGATATCGCTCATACTAAGGCACAGACCGGAAAGGTTTATGCGGATACTGACAAGACTCGTGCTTCCACTATTAAAACTCAGGCTGAGACAGATCAGATTCAAGCTGAAACAGCAGGACTTCCGGATAAGCAGGCTGCTGAAAAGCTGGCTCAGATGCGTAAGTCCCTTGGTGATGCGCTGAAGCCGTTCCACCAGAAAGGTAAAACATTATTGGATCCTGACACTTATGAGCTCACCAATGAAGGGAATAATGCTTTCAATGATGCTGCGAATCTAGTTCAGAGTTTTCGTTCCGGCCAATGGAAGCCTGAGAATGAGGCGGATAAGACTAGGTTGCAGGCCGCAGGGCAGGCAGTCGGTATTTATCAGCAGATCCTGCAGAGAGGTTCAGCTCATATCCCTGGTGAAGATCCAGAACAACGCAAACAAGTAGATGAGATTAAAACTCTCATTAAGCAGTATGGCCCTGATGGAGCCAAGCGGATTTTGAATAAACGAAATGATATCCGGACAGCGCCGACCAGACCCGGAGTAAACGAAAGCGGGTATGGGGGGTAATTATGGATATGAATGCCTTGTTTGATCAGGCCGTCAGGGAACTGGACTATGAACAGAATACACAGAATGCACCGGGTTCTCCTGATCAGGGGAGCCCGGTTTTTTCGTCTGTAGGACAAACACAGACTGACACAGCTGTGCCGGTGCAGCAGGGCTTCGGTATGCCTCTGGTTGATTCTGCTATTGATTCCGCAGAAGGTATGTATCACGGCCTTGCTGCCGGATCCGCCGGACTTGGTGAGTCGTTCGGTGCCGGGATGCAGTGGCTGGGTAATCGGTTGGATAGTGATTCCGTGGCCGTTGCAGGGGAAGCTATTGCGGATTACTACAAGCCGTTGCGGGAATCCCATGCTCCAGCCAAGGAATTGCAGGGTAGCGTTATGGACAACCCTGAATTGCTGACTCGCGGTGATTGGTGGACCTATCAGGTCGGCAACATGGCTCCTTCTCTTGGAGCGGCTATACTTCCCGGTGCAGCTGTAGGCAAGTTTGTACAGGTAGGCGGTAAAGCTTTGCAGCTTACTCCCAAGGTCCTTGAACGCGCAGCGCGTATCGGGCAGGCACTTGGCGCTGGTTTGGGGGGAGGTGCGCTGGAAGGTTCCAGCACATACCGGGAAGTCCTTGATGCTGGTGGTACTGAAACGGAAGCGGCTCGTGCCGGGGAGTTTATGGCTCTGGCCAGCTCCGGATTGAATGCGATTTCTTTTGGTAAGATGTTTTCTAAAGCCGGGCAGGGGATTGCATCTAAAACGGCTAAACATCTTGGTTCGGGCCTTGTAGAAGGCCTCAGTGAATGGGCTGAAGAACCTGCTGAATCTATATCTAAGGATCTGGCTCATTACATTGAAACGGGTGAAATGAAGCCCGGTGTCTGGAAGCGAGCCAAGCAGGCAGCAAGAGAAGGTGTAAATGTAATTGGTCCAGCAGCCCTCACGGGGGTAGGTGGTTCGGTTATGTCCGGTCCTGCAGGGTTGTCCGGAGAGAAGGATACATCCAATCAAAATTTTATCGAGCAGATTGAGCAGATCAAAGCCGGCGCAACCGTGGATCTGCTGGAAGGTGACGCCGAGGCGTCAGAGCGTCAAGACAGCATGACGTCAAACCGTCAGGATACAGGAGAACGGACTACACCTGATACAAGGTCACCCTTGCAGCGGATGAGCGAGTTTTACTCTCAGCAGGAAAAAGATTTTGGCCCTGAACCGACTGGTTTCGGGATGCAACAGGTTATTGATTCACAATTTGAATCGCCGTCAGGAATGTCTGACCTGAAAGCTGATATTCAGGAACGCTACCACTACAAGCCTGAACCTGAACTGGAAGAGAGGATCAATCGCGAAATGGCTATGCGCGAGGGTTGGAGGCCTGCTGAGTTTGATGGTGCAGAGTCGTTGTCCATTTCTCCAGAACCTCAAGTTCCGGCTTCTTTTGAACCAGTAGATATTCTGCTGCAGGAAAAACCGCAGATCGTTTCTGGACAGCAGGATGTGTCTGCCGAGAATAGTGCGCAGTACCGGGAAGGTAAGTTTCGCGAGGCCTCTGGTCTGTTCGGTATAGCTACACCGGAAGTTGTTGCGCATCCTGATTATGATCAGACTGCCGCTGAAGCTGGGCGTTTTAATAGAGAGTGGGAACAGAATCTCGAACAAGCCTGGTTGAAAGCTGTTGGGGAATTGGAAAGTGAAGGCAAAGGGAGTGATCCGCTCATACGTGTGCCGGAGGTTGAGCCGTCTAAGCAGCCTGTGATTGAATTCCCTTCATATGGAATCGCGGGCGGACTGGAAAGCGTAAACACTAATCTTCTTCAGGATAGTGCAGTTGAACCGTCACAGCACCATGGCGTCATGACGTCAAGCCGTCAGAATGAGCCGCAAGAAGATTTATTTGATGTGGCTATTCGTGAGCTTGGGCATGAGAAGGCATTTAACCGTGACCCTGAAGGGGCTTTATTTAATTTACCTGATGAGCAGCTTAAAGAAGTCGGCAAAGTTCTTGGTGTGCGTCAGGGCAAGAAAAGTAAGATTGGATTTATTGAATCTTTGCCCGGTGGAATCAGTGAGAAGCGCGAGGCGTATCTTTCTGTTGTTGGCGGTAAAGTCTTGGTTTCTGGTTCTGAAACGTCAAAGAATCAAAATGCTATGCCGTCAAGCCGTCAAGATGGAGAGAACTACGAAGAATGGCATAGCCGTGTGTTGAATAAGGTCAATCAAATTCAGGATGTAGCCACAAGGGATTCTTATACCAGAAAAGTATCTCCTGATTTTAATCCACGCATGACTGCGGACAAAAAGAAGTGGCAAAAGCTTGAAGGTTGGATTGATGACATTTTGCAAAAGCAGAATGAAAGAGATTCTCAGTCAGAATTAGAACTTATAAAAAATGCGATAGTTGATTCAGTTGTAAGTGAACTATCTACTGGCCGGAAGTTTAAATCTATTACTGAGGCCCGTAAATTTGTTGAGCAGGATTTGGAGAAAAATGATGTAGACCATACAATTACTCCGGGGTCTGAATCTGCAAAAGAGTTTGACGAAATGTTTGAGGTTGCGACTGTTCTTGCTGCCAAGAAGCTCGTTCTGGAAATGCGTAAGCAGGGGCATTCGAGTCTATATATTTTTAAGAAACTGGTGGACCTTTATGAGCGGCAGCCGGTTCTGGGTGTGCGTTCCAGTGCGTCTATTGAAACTAATGCATACAGTACTCCTGCTCCAATTGCTTATCTGGCTTCTGAACTTGCAGAGATTAGCGAGAGTCGCTCGGTCTATGAGCCGACTGCCGGGAACGGGATGCTTCTCCTCGGTGCTGATGAAAGCAACGTTGTCGTAAACGAGCTCACGGAAAGTAGGGTTGAAAACCTTAGAAAGTTCCACCGTTTTGAAAGTGTTCACAGTGAGGATGCTTCGATTTTCTTGCCAGAAGGTAAGTTTGATGCGGTTGTAATGAATCCTCCTTTCGGTAGGCTGCGTGAGAATGGCAAACCGAAGATCTGGAAGATAAATAATCAATACCGAACTAAAGAATTGGATCATGCTATTGCGTTGAACGCGTTGCAGGCTATGAAAGATGATGGAAAGGCTGTTTTGATCATCGGTGGCAAAAAGGGCAATGCTGAAACCAGACAGAAAAAATATCGTGCTCAAATGCAACGGGCTTTTTACGCCACACTGTTCAATGAATATAATGTCGTTGACCATTTTACCCTTGATGGTAAAATGTACAGCAGACAAGGGGCCGCATATCCGATAGATCTTATCGTGATTGATGGTCGTGGAAAATCCTCCCGTCCGCAACCGGCATCTGAATTGCCCCACGTTTATGAATCTTTTGAGGAGTTGGAGACTAAGTTTGATGAACTCACAGACCAATCCGTACATACCGAAAATAGGGAAGTTCTACGCCGTTCCCAAGGACCTGAAGGACAATCCGGCAGCGCAGATGATAACACGGGTTTGGATTCCGGAAGGAAAGACGGAAGTGGACGAGAAGGATTATTATTGGACTCTTCTGTCTCTGAGGGTTCAGTTGATGCTGGAGCGCGAAGAGAATCCGGTGGAGACAGCACAGGAAGTGGAAAGAATTCTACTCGAAAGGTTCGGGGATACGGTGTCCGAGCTGAGCGAGAAGAATCGGAACATTCTGGGCTTAATACTGGTAGAACGGAACGAAACCCTGAAGTTACAGATGGAAGAGAATTTCGCTCTGATTCCAAGTCAGGACGAGTTTCCGTTGAAGGGAGTGCGGAGAGCTCAAGACGATCCGGATCCACGCGAGGCAGATCTAAGCGCGGAGGAGTGGGCCAGGACCGTAGCAGGATACGGAGTGGAGCGGTAGAGACTGATTTTCAGGTCGGGTATAGCCCTTCTTCCACAGGGACTTCTATGGAGGTCCTCACTCCTCGTAATATGGCGCATGCAACCGAAAATGCGCTATCCATTCTTGATTCAAAATATGGCAATGTAGATGGCTTCGTGGCTGCTGAGTTGGGCTACAGTGTTCAGGAACTGGGCAAAGTCTTGGCTGCTGAACAGGTTGATGCTGTCGGGCTTGCCATTTCCAATCTGAAAGAACGTAAAGGTTTCATCATAGGCGACCAGACTGGTATCGGTAAAGGGCGCGTCAATGCTGCTATTATCCGTTACGCAAGACGTAAAGGAGCTATTCCTGTCTTTCTTACCGAAAAGCCAAACCTTTATGGGGATATGATCCGCGATATGGATGATATTGGCGAATCTCAAGAAGGTATTTTCATTACCAACACAGAGAAGAAGGACAGTGTATTTAAAAAAGGTGACGGAGGCTTAACCGAGAAGCATTCTCCAGCTAAAAAACAAAAAATGATGCTGGATATTGCCGCTGAACGTACTGACAAATATGATGTTGTTTTTACTACTTATAATCAGCTTCAGTCTTTAGGTAAAAAGAAAAATCATCGTCAGCAATTTCTCCGGGACATAGCCCCTCGTGCTATGTTTATTCTGGATGAAAGCCATAATGCTGGCGGCAGTTCTGCGGCTGCTGCAAAGGGCAAGGTGCCTCGTTCCAAGTTTATCCGGGAAATTCTTCAAGACAGCCCTTACGGTGCCTTCTATTCCAGCGCGACTTTTGCCAAGCGTCCGGACGTAATGGATCTGTATTTTAAGACGGACATGGTCAAGGCCGTTGATGATGTTTCCCAGCTTGGCGAAGCTATTTCTGGTGGCGGTGTGCCTATGCAGCAGGTTGTGGCCACTATGTTGACAGAATCCGGTCAGTATGTGCGCCGGGAGCGTTCATTTGAAGGTGTTGCGTTTGATACTAAAACGGTTCCCGCTTCAAAAGAACTAGCCGATGCTGTCGGCAGGGTTATGCAGGACATTATTGTTTTTGATGAACTTAAGGCCGAAGCTCTTACTGCGATTGATAAGGAACTTAGTTCTGCCGGCGAAAATATCCTTCCTGATGGTTCTGTTGGCGAAGCCGGTGCGGGTAGTACTAACTTCACTAGTTTGATGCATAACGTGATTGACCAGATGTTGTTGTGTCTCAAAGTGGATTCTACCGTGGAATTGGCTAAAAAGCATCTTGAACGTGGTGAGAAACCGGTTATTGCTTTAGCAAACACTATGGGCTCTATGGTTGAGAGCTACACTAAAGATCATGACATTGCTCCTGGTCAAATTATCGATATTCATTTTGGTGATTTATTGGAGCGGTATTTGGAAAGGTCACGAGAGATTGTGATTGGCGATCCTTTTGGAAAGAAGCAAAAGCATAGGCTTAGTGACTCCGAGCTGGGGTCTATTGCAGTCCGTCATTTTAATTCCATTAAGAAAAATATTCGTAAGATAGATTTGTCCGGCCTTCCCATGAGTCCGATTGATTATATTCGGCAGGAATTAGTGAATGCAGGCTATGTCGTTGATGAGATCACAGGCCGGGAGCATTCCATTGACTATAGCGATAAAAATGCTCCTACTTATTATAAAAGGAAAAAGCCGGCTCCACGCACAGTTATCGATGGTTTTAACGGTGGGTCCATTGATGCCGTAATAATTAATTGCGCGGGTTCTACCGGGCTTTCTTTGCATGCAAGTGAGAAGTTCCAGGATCAGCGCCCGCGCCGGATGTTGATTGCTCAGGCTGAGAAAAATATCGATACCTTCATGCAGACCCTTGGGCGTATTCATAGAACCGGGCAGGTTGAGCTGCCGGGATTCACTCTGCTGAATGCAGATATTCCTGCGGAAAAACGTCCAGCCGCAGTCCTCCAAAAGAAAATGGCGTCTCTTAATGCCAGCACAACTGCTGATAGTGATTCTGCTGTTTCTTCCAATGAAACCTTGGATTTTATGAATGAACATGGAGATAAAATTGTCGCAGAGTTGCTTTCTGAAAATCTTGAGCTTCACCGTAAGCTGGGTGAGCCCTTAAAGAGTTTTGGGATTAAAGACATAATTGGTGGTGCTAGGAAAGTTACAGGCCGTATTCCTGCGCTGCCAGTGAAGGAGCAGGAAGAGTTCTACCGCGTATTTGAATCTGAATATATTGAGTATATGGAAAATCTTGAGCGTAGTGGCGTGTCAAGCATGAAAGCGTCTCATCTTGATCTGGATGCTGTTGAGATTAATAGCAAAGAACTGACGCCTGGCAGGCCCGGCGCTTCCCCATTTGAGGGTGAGTCCAAGCTTGTTTATATGGATGTGAAGAAGTTAGGCAAGCCCTATTCAAGTGATGAAGTAAAAGAGCAGATAGCCTCTGCCGCAGGCTTAGAGATAGATCCTGATGTTTCTGTTCTTGTTAGAAAAGTTCAAAAAAATTTCATGGAACAATTGAATCTTTTGAAGGACGAGTATGATGCTTATATCCGTCAGACCGAAGAGAAAATTAAAAATGAAGATATTCTTGAAAGGGCTCTGGATCGCGCTCAATCCAGCTACAATAAGCTGATCTCTATGTTAGTTTCCTTCAAGCCGGGTACAATTGTTGCGTTAAATGGTCAGGATAGTTCTCACACCGGAGTTGTTCTTTCTGTTGAGCGTAAGGGTAAGTCCGATAACCCGGCGGCACTTAGCCGGTGGAAGATCCGGGTCGCTTTGACCGATGCTTCAAGGCTTTATTCCGGATCTCTTTCCAGGCTGGCCACAGGGTCGCATGAGACGGCAACAGACAAAATGAGAATGTCGTTGCTGGATTTCCCTTTGAAATCATTTCTTACTAATTTTGATAAGGGGCAGAGTGATACAAGAGAAAAACGGCATATTGCTGTTGGGAATATTCTCGGTGCTTACGCTGCCCTCAATAACAAGGGCAAGATCATAACTTTTACTGACCGGGACGGGCGTAATCAGCCAGGCATACTTTTGCCGGATGATTTTAAAGTTGAAGAGTTTGATAGAAACAAGCCTGTTTCTTTGGGAAGTTCAAAAAGTATTCTCGCTTACCTTGATGAAGTTGGCAGTAAAGGGATTGTCCGTAGTTTTGACAGTACGTTGCAGATTAAAAAGTCTGGTACTAATTACGAGTTGTTCACTCCTAAAGCAAGAGGAGTAGGGGGTAGATACTATCTTAACAAAGGTTTGCTGAAAGCTCTTGAAGCTGAGTTTTATTCCATCGGAAACCGCATGAGAGCAATTGTTGATTCGGAAAAGTTGAGTAAGGGAATCGACTCTCTTATTGCTGAAGGTGTGGGGTTTAAGGTTGATTCCCATAAGGAAGAGGCAAAGCGTATTGCCGAACAACTGGATAGACTTCCGGCCTCGCTTGGTGGTACAAATATCGAACCAGTTGATCGGAGTACTTATGAAAAACCACGAAGAACAGAAAGAGCCGACCTTCTCCAGAAAGGACTTGAAATCCAGCTCAGAAAAAACTTCCCGGAAGGAAGTATCTATGAAGTCGACCCAATCGTTGATTCCGCCGGGCGCGAAGGTGTGTCTGGGGCCGGATTGGAAGCCAGGGGATCGACCAATGATAGTGCATCTGGGTTGGGAGGAAGAAGAGCGAGCGAGAGAGGACAAGGCCGCAATGGAGAGAAAGCAAGTGGTCAAAGCCTGTCTCGTGAAGCAGAAGAAATTCAATCCGGAAGTGCTGATAGGCAAAGAGCAGGGGCAAAGGCTTCAAAAAGAATTCCTGCAGGCCTACCCGAACAGCTCTCAAGAATAGTCGCTGTTTTTGGTAAAGATATTACCTACGTTGCGTCTGATGAAAAAATTCTACACGGGGATGGTTATGCCCCCCGGTGGAGCGATACGATTTTCTTCAGGCCTGATGCAAACACTCCCCACCTTCTTATTCTCGGACACGAGATCCTTCATAATTTAAGGCAAGACGCTTCTCCTTTATATCGCAAGTTTTTTCTTGCTGCGCAGCTTCAGCGCAAAGGCAACTCATGGGCTGAGTATCATGAAGATATAGATGCCCGTGTCAAAGCTGCCGGCGAGAAGGGAATGAGGCCGGATCAGTCCTATGAAGAATTGCTTGCAGATTTTTCTGGTGAGCAATTCATGGACCCTGAGTTCTGGAGAGCTCTTGCAAAGGAAGAGCCTACGCTTTTTCAGCGCGTATCTGAGAAAATCAAAAACATTCTTGATCGGGTTCTTGGGGTCTTTAAAAAGGGTGAGGCTGAAAGCCCTTATTTTCGTGATGTGAAAAAGGTTCGTGAAGCACTTGTTGAGGCGTTATCCAAGTACGCCAGACAGCAAAACGCTGAACCGTCAAGCCGTCATGACGTCAAAACGTCAAAGCGTGATGACGGTATTCATTTCTCCAAAACATCCAATCCTCGTAACCATACTTCTACACGGAGTGTGCGCGGTGCTGTGCAGGGCTTACAGGCCAAGGCAGAGAACGCGCTGCCGCTGGAAGTCGTTTCCGTGTTCGAGGATCTTCCGGAACATATACGTAAGGCTTTCAAGGCACAGGGCGGCGGTTATTGTGAGGCCTGCAATGATCCCAAGACTGGAAAGGTCTGGATGGTTGCCGAGAATATTGCTTCGCGCAGGCGTGCTGTGGAACTTTGGATGCATGAGCAGGGAGCGCACCACGGCCTGCGCGGTTTGATGGGTGACAAAGATTATGTTGCTTTGCTGGGTAAGGTCCATCGTGCTGCTAAACGTGAAGCCGACTACAAGGAAGTGGTTGAGGATTATGGTCTGGATCTTTCCGACCAGGCAGACCGGAACACCGCTGCCCACGAATATCTTGCCAAGCTTGCTGAGAAGGTTCGGCTTGATGAGGTCCTGAGCTCGAAGGAAAAAACTATCTGGCGCAAGGTTGTTGATGCCTTCCTGAACTGGTTGACCCGGATCCGCGTCAAGCTGCCCGGTTCGCTTACCCGGGCGGAAATCAGCCGGCTTGTTTCCGATGCTGTATTCTGGACCGTTCAGGGCGAGAGCGCAGCGGCTCCTCGAGCAGGTGAAGCAGCTCCTTCCTATTCCATATCCAATCCGGATCTGAAGTCGGCGAAATCCAAGATCGGTCCCAAGGGTGAAATAAAAACTCCGATCGCTGAAAGGATCAGCAAAATACGGGAGTTCATGCGTACTGAATTGAATCAGGGTATGTTCGACCGTTTTGCTTCCCTGAAGCGGCTGGATAAGGATGCCGGCATTGAAGATTTTCAGGAGTCCGCATATGTGGCCGCCAGAATGTCCACCTCTCATGCAGATCAGATTGCGGCCGTCATTGAGCATGGCCATCCTGTTTGGCGTGAGGGTGCAATGGATGTTGAAGGGGAAGGCCTTGCCAAGGTTTTTGAACCGGTTGCTCATGAGCTGGACCGCTTTACCGGCTGGTTGGTCGGCCTGCGTGCCCGTAAACTCATGGAAGAAGGGCGCGAGAATCTTTTTACCAAGGAAGAGATTGACGAGCTCTGCAAGCTGAATCAGGGGCGTGAAACCAAATATGAGGACGTGCGCCAGAACTACATCCAGTTCAAGACCAAGGTGCTGGACTTTGCTGAGGCTGCCGGGGTTGTGTCCGGATCCGGTCGGTTGGTCTGGGAACATGATGAATACATTCCTTTCTACCGCATTAATGACGAAACAGCAGATGTGAAGGCTCCTAAGGGTAAGAAAGCGATTGCCAGCCAGTATTCCGGAATTAAGCGGCTGCAGGGTGGTACTGCCAATCTGGGGGATCCTTTTGAGAACATCATCCGTAACTTCTCGCATCTCATTGATGCCAGCGTAAAGAATAATGCCATGGAGCAGGCCATGACCAATGCCGAGAAAATCGGTGTGGCTGTTCCTGCCGATTTTAAGTGGCAGGGTGTTAAGCTGAAGGGCGGAAGTCTGCGTAGCGCTCTGACGAAAGTGTTGGGTAAAGATGGTGTTGCTCCGCTATCGGCCGCGCAGCGCGATTCGCTTCAGACTGTTTTTCAGATGGTTAAGCCGGACGCTAAGGATGTGGTTCATGTTCTGCGGGACGGCAAGTCGGTCTATTATCATGTAGATGATCCGCTCCTTCTGCGATCGCTGACCGCGGTGAATCTCCAGAGCTGGAACAACATGGGCATGAAGGCCGCGCGTTTCTTCAAGCGCTTGCTGACTACGGGCGTTACTTCCACACCTGACTTCATGCTCCGGAACCTCGTGCGCGATACCGTGCATGCGTGGGGTGTGGACCGCACCGGTCACTTCGTGCCGGTTGTCGGATCATTCAAGGGCGCAATCAAGACTCTACGTAAGGATAAAGATACCGTTAAAATGATGGCTGCAGGAGCGGCTTTCCATGGCGGCTATTCTTATGGCCATGATCCGGGAGCCGGTAAGCTGGTGGTGGAGAAGCTGGTCAAGAAGCACGGCATCGATGAGGATTCGATTCTCGATACTCCCAAGAAGATGGCCAAGTTCATGAAATATGGTTGGGACCGCTGGCAGGATCTGGGCAGCTCATTTGAGAACGCTACCCGGGCGCGGCTGTATGAAGGCGTAAAGGAAAAGGGCGGTACTCACCTTGAGGCTGCATACGAGGCCAAGGACATCATGGATTATTCTATGGGCGGTGATTGGCCGGTTGTCCGTGCTTTGTGCGAGACGGTGCCGTTCTTTGGTGCGCGTATGGTCGGTCTGCACCGTCTTGGCCGGGGTGCTTATGAGAATCCGCAGGCCTTCCTTGCCAAGGGCGCAATTGTCGCTCTGGCCTCGGTGCTGCTCTACATGAACAACCGAGATCGTGAAGAGTTCAAAGAACTCGAGCAATGGGATCGGGACAACTACTACCATTTCTTTATTAATGATAAGCATTTCAGGATGCCCAAGCCCTTTGAAATCGGGGCTATATTCGGGACTCTGCCGGAACGTCTGACCGAATACGCAGTGGATGGCCAGGACGGGGATCTGCTTGCCAACCGTCTCCAGTTCATGCTGACTCAGACCTTTAATGTAGGTACTCCGCAGATCATAACTCCGGTCCTCGAACAGTGGGCGGACAAGTCATTCTTCACCGGGCGTTCCATCGTACCCATGAGATTGAAGAGGCTCCGGCCGGAAGCGCAGCGCGATCACCGCACCAGCGAAACAGCCGCGCTGCTGGGCGAAAAGACCGGAACCAGCCCCCAGCGTATCGAGCATCTGGTTAATGGATACTTCGGTACGCTGGGAGTTTACGTACTTTCCATGTCGGATATCATCACCCGCAGAATGGTGGATGCACCGGAAATGCCGTCAAGACGTCTTGACGACATGCCGCTAATTAAGAGCTTCTACCGCGATAAACCGGCACGTCACAGCCGTTACCTTACCGAGCTGTATGAAATGGTCCATGAAGCGGATGAATTGTATTCCACAGTAAAGGCCTATGCCCAGTCCGGATACAAGGACAAGGCAAAAGTTCTGCTGCAGGATCAGGAGAACCGCAAGCTGCTTGGAAAGCGTCAAGGCCTCAACCAGCTCCGCCGTGCGATCGGGCAGATTGAGACGGGGATTCGTCAAATCCATTTATCTAGGACGCTTACCCCGGATCAGAAGCGGGAGCGGATTGACGGGTTGCTGGAGAAGCGGAATGCGGTTGTGCGGAAGGTGATGGGGTAATCCTCCCATTCTTAGGAGGTCTGAACTGCTCGGAGCGGTTCCGGCTTTTTTGGGATAACTATTTCATTATATCATCAATGACGAGGTGTTTATTGATGTAGCGAAGTATTTGAGCTGAGAGTTCATCTAAATCATTTCTGCTTGAATTATATATAGAAGTAATCCACAGGTCGTCAAATTGGTTGACTTTTTCAATTGTTGGGTAATTTTTAGGCATTTTTTTTGCCGCCTGAGTAATTGTAGATCCTATACAAGTAAGATTTTCGTCCATTTGTTCAAGGAAGTCATAAATTAATCCTCTTAGTTCTTTTGGCAGAAAAGGGGTTGCTGCTAGTTTGGCAAGTCTTTCATAGGATTTTTTGTAAGCTTTTGTATATTCAATGCGGGAGTGTTCGTAATCATCCCAGCCCGTAAACTGTGAATTTGTTTTCATTTGTATGCTAAAATTTCCTTCAAGTTGACAGATCTGCTTAAGTAAATCTGGATTACTGCATATTTGGTCGTCATATTCTAGTCGTGCAAAGCCATTTTTGGATTCTATGACTGTTGCTGGTAGCATAATTGACGTGGTTTTTCTGTTCTTTTTCGAGGTAAGTTTGTCTTCTTCTCCCGGTGATGGCTGTAGTAAAGTGTTTTGAGCTGTTTCTTCTTTTACCAGCATTCCAACTATGTTTGCTCTTAAATTTTGAGCTTTTTGTGTGCTGGAAATTGATGCTTTTGGAAATTTGTTTTTCACGTAGTCATAGTGCATGCGATGAGCGTTGATTTTTAAAATGTTTGCCATGTCGAAATGTTCTTCTATTTCATGACTACCTCGAACATTAAAAAAAGATGCAATTTCCTCGTAATATTTTATTTGTTTTTTTAAAATTTCAGCTTTGTATGGTAGGAATATTGTTTTCTTGGCTTGACGGAATGTAGCAATTGCTACACAGCTGGTAGATGCGTAGAAAAAAATTTCGCTTATAATTTTTATAGTCTTTAGTTCCATAGCACTCTGTCCCTATTTATTCCTATTTCTTCTTTTCTTCTGTCTAAACGTAGACGGTGACATTCTTAATCCACCGTTCTCCCAAATTCCCAGCTTCTCTTTCTTAGCCAGTTGCTCCGCTGCACGGATCTCTTTGAAATGTTTTTGTGTTCTTGTGTAGAGTACGGCAACGCAGTACCCGCGCCGGGCCAATTCTAAATTGAGCATTTCGCCCTTACGCCATACATAACCCAGCACTCGACCGTACCGGTCCTGGGTGCGATTGTCATATTCTATTTCGGCGGGACCCTGCCGTAACCACCTGTCAGTGAACGCTCTCGCGTCCTGTCCGTATTCCTGATCATATTCAGGGCAATCAACACTGATTAATCTGAGATCTATTTCAAGGCCTCTGAGCCGCACAGTGAAAGAATCGCCGTCTTTGGGGCGTATGTATTCGAATTGTTCTGCGTAGGCAGAGCTTGCGAGTATGGAGAGCAGGATTGTGAATATGACTATGATTTTGTTCATGAGGTCTGTTTAATATAAAAAAGACCTCACGACAACAGTAGGTGTTTATTTGTATTTGTTGGTCTGTTAAGGATAGGGGGTGAGTAGTTTTGAAATAAGAAGGTCATCATGTTGCGTTATTTGTGCAGATTAGCTTTTGCTTGGATCTTTGGAGTTGTTGGCTTTGCAGCATCAATTTGCCTTGGGGGATGGTGTGGAGCAGCTCTTGCTAAAATATTTAAATCAGCCGTTGGGGGCCAAACTTTCGGGATGATTCTTGGGGCTGTCTTTGGCGGGTTTATCCATATTCGTATTTTTAACAAGCTTGAAAGTCAGTTTTTCCCACCAGCTAAGATAGTACATGCAGAAGAATGTTTAGATTCGAGAGTCATTCATGGGGAGGTTTCTCAAGAACAAGTTCAAGTTGAATATGATGGTTGTGTATATTGCCTTTCAAATCCAGCTATGCCGGGATTGTATAAAATTGGATATACAAAACGTTGTCCCCATCAACGAGCATTTGATTTATATAAGGGCCGAAATGGAACCGGGACAGGGGTTCCGATGCCGTTTAAGGTTGAATTTTATTTCAAGTGTATGGAAGCCTACAAAACAGAGCAACTCCTTCACAAAAAATTAGCTCCCTACAGGCTGAATACCCATAGGGAGTTTTTTGAGATTGATTTGCAAGAGTTGGAGAGGGTCTTTTCAGATAATATTCCTGAGCCTTGTGAGTGTGTGGGAATTGCCCCTCATTTATAGTTCGCCAATAATTTTTAATTTTTTTCTGTTACTTAAGAATTCATAGAGCAACATGAAGATTAGTATTAGTGGTAATAAATTTTGTATTGCTAGTAGGATGATGAAATAGTTTTTTTTAGATTTTGAGTTTTCATTTAGCGTTGGTGTCCCTGTTTGATTCTCTAGGAACGTTGTGAATTCTACTTCTTTTTCAAAGTCGCTTTGAATGGACGTTATCTTAATCATACTTCCGGTTGGCTTTGTTGTTATAAAAACATCTTCTGTGGAGTTATTAGTTTGATATGGGTAGTAAATAGTTTGTGGTAGTCCTTGGTATAAAGATATACCTGTTGTTACCCATGTCATTAAAAGTAATGATCCAATTAATACGCACCTTCTTTTCATCATTTTGGTGTGTGCGTCTTTGTTTTTTATTGTGTCCGTTTTGATTTTGTGAGTGTTTGATATTCTATGGTTAAATTTTAAAGCTGATTTAAGTCTTGAAGATAATGTTTTTGAGCTATTGTCGGAAGGAACTTGAACTAGTGCGTTGAATCTTACGCATTCTCCTTTTCTAAATAACCCTGTATTTATTTTAATTTTATCATCTTTTATGGATATATTTGCTTCAATCTTGTTTTTTATTATTTTTGCTGTTAGCCATTTATAGTCATTAGGTAAAGAGATCTCTATTGGAGATTCAATCATGTCTTTGGTAATGTCTTTTTTTCCGGAGTTGAGAAATGCTCCGGTTAATAATACTAAGTTTTGATCTATATTGTTTTCTTTGTAATTAACCTCAAGTCCATCTAAAGTATTTCCCACAGCATCAAAAAGTTCTATTATCTGTGCTGTCATATACGTGATACGGCACGGATACCAATTTTTTATAACTATGTAGATGCTTAGAAAACCAAAAATTAGTGTACTGAGAAGTCCTATCGGGCCCCACCATGCTGAATGTATAAATGCGTCCATAATTATTTCTTCTGTTTTGGATTTATTCTAGGGTGTAGTTAGTATTACAATCCACCTTTCGATAATATTCAATCAAAAAATAATCCCGTCCGGTCCGTATAAACCACGGAACCAGACGGGAAATTCTTTTTCGGTCAGCTCGCTCTCTTCTGGGTCCGGTGAGCCTCTCGCTTTCCCTCACCCATTTCATCGTCAGTGCTTGGTGCACCTGCAGTAATATTCAGGATGGCTTTCTGTATAGTTTCAGAGTCCGCTCCTAATTCTTCAAGGACCTTTCTTATCTCATGCACGCGCCTGATAATTGGATCATCCTCTTGGGCTTTGATCTGCGAGTAAAACATTTCACCCCGACCGAGCAGGAGCCAATCTAAACTTATATCAGCAAAGACTCCCCAGTTCGCAAGAGTCGTAGCCTTAGGAAAAGCTGTCCCTGCAAAGTATGTAGACATACTTTTTCCTGTAATATGGCCTATTTTGGCTAATTCAGTTTTATTCCATTTGCCCAAATCAATGATTTGTTGAAGGCGCTCGGAGAAGCCATCTCCTAAAAAGTGTGACATTGATCTAGTTTTCTTCTTGTTTTTAGTAGTAAGTTAGAATAAAACGAACTTAATAGTTAAGTACGTAGGAACTTAATAAGACTTAAACCAAGTGTGAAAATGGAGGTCTAAGTTGTCAATAACATTTACTATTGATTCCCCGCAAAGTAAACGGTTTGCCCTTGATTACTGGTTTCGGTCCAAAGGGATTAAGAAAAAAGACTTTGCCAAAAAGATGAATGTCTCTACTCAGCGGTTCTCGCAAATATTAAATGGAGACTACGTGAGTGGTGCTGTTTTCGATCAGCTCCAAGAAATTGAGATTGATGGTCACAGAATCCCCCGTGATCTAATACCTGTCCCTTCCAGCCCCAAGAAATTGGGTCGTAAGATCAAGGAGTCATAGATGTACAACAATCATCTATTCTTCTTAGCTGGCCTAATAATAGGTGCATGCTTTTCTCGGTGGATGTATTGCCTCGCGTTTCGCAGATACAAAAAACAAACTGAAACAGTTCTTGAAACAGTATCTTTCTCGCGCCGGCGCAAAAAACGCGCACCATTTGAGGAAGCCATTTCTGTGGCCATGTCTACCGATCTTAAAGATGAGCTGGTACGCGCCTCCGGAAACCAACAGTCGAAGTACGTCCGTGCTTCGCTGCGTCTCTCCCTCCCTACGCTTAAATCTCGCCCTATCTTAGTAGATATTTTGGATGAGGAATAAACGCAATGCTTATTTATGTAGTCATAAGTTCATCATTACAATGGGTTGGAGTGTTCGATTTAATTAGTTTTGTTTCTGGCGTGAAGGCGGACTCCGGTCTGCTCTCAGGCGAGGAATAAAGCAAAACTGTAAGGAGGTTTCCATGCTTATGAAGGGAGATGCGGAATTTAATGGAATTTTAGCGCGATTGGCTGAAGCGTTTTGTATTGACGGGAACATTACCCAGGTCAAGCTGGCCGAAGCTTTGGATATTCGCCAGTCATCAATTTCCGATGCCAAGCGCAGGAAGTCGATCCCTGCAGAATGGCTGCTTAAAGCTCTCGAAATTTCAGGGGTTGATCCTAATTGGATTCGTACAGGGGAGGGACCGAAATACAGAGTGCTTTCTGATGATCCAACAGGAGCTCTCACCGTTACTGAACTTACTAAAAGGATTGTGGAGGAATACAGGCGGCCGCTGTGTTTTGAGGAACTTCTTGAGATTTTGAATGATCGTTTGCCGGATGGGGCATGTCTGAAGATTGAATACCTTAAAACCAAAAGTTTTACGGAACGATACCTTGGAGCACATGAAGCAGTAACCGAACAGCAGGAGAGTCACGATGCGTAAAATCGGAATCACCATTTCTAAAGGTGGTACTGCCAAGACTACCACCGGAGCAAATGTTTCACACGGCTTGGCCATGCGTGGCCACAAGGTTGCTTTGATAGATCTGGATACCCAGGGGCAGGTGCAGCGGTTCTTTGGTGTGGACCAGATGAATACCCTTACTGACCTGATCCGTGGTGTGCCGCTTAAGGAATGTCTTGTAGAGGTTCGTGACAACCTTCATCTCATTGCCGGAGGTCCTGAGCTGGCCGGGCTGAAGGAGTGGATTTCTAGCCGGACCATGAAAAGGGAAATGGTTATTTCGGAATTGTTGAAGCCGCTTGAAGGCATGGGCTTCGATTTTGTAATCATCGATACCTCGCCTGGCTGGGATGCGCTGAACATTAATGTTCTCTTTTACGTGGACGAGCTCCTTTGTCCGGTGCGTCTCGAAGCCATGTCCATGGATGGGCTGAAGGAATTTATTGGTAATCTTGATGAAGTGCAGGAGTACCGGAATGATTTACAGATTGATTATGTGGTTCCAACCTTTCTGGATCGCCGGGAAAAGCAGTGCGATGAAGTTCATGCCATGCTGCAGAATCATTTTAAGTCCAAAGTCACCATGCCGATTCCGAAAAATGTCCGGTTGTCCGAGTCTTTTGCTCATGGGCAGACCATTTATGAATACGCTCCTGATTGTCCTGGTGCTTATGCCTATCATGAACTGACTGATCTGGTGGAAAGCTATGTCCGGTAGAAAGCCAACTCCGGATGCCTTGGGAGACATTCTTAAGAAGTCAGGGCGTTCCCGGCGCAAGAATGACGGTGAAGCGGTAAAACGTCATGACGTCATAACGCCAGAAATAAACGAGAAGCCATTTAAGCTTACATCATATATACAGTCGGATTTGAATGATGAAGCGGACATGGCCGTGGTCAAGTTGAAGAAGATTGTCGGTAAGGTGAGTAAGTCCATGTTGGTGGAAGAGTCCTTGCGGATCTGCCTTGCTGATCCGGAAGGAAGCGGACTTGCTGCAGCGTTAAGGGAGCGGAACAGAAAATGACAAAGAACATTAATTCCCGCCGGAAACGGCTGGCAATTGAGAATCGTCAGTTGCATGTGGTGTTGTCCATGATTGACTCCGGAATTGATCTGCTTACGAGCAATCCGGTCACAAGTGATAAGCGGGTAGATTCCGCGCTGGAAACAATTGCTCGCTGGCGTAAGGCTGCTTTTGGAAAACTGGAACCTTTGGGGAATAGGGCGGTTAAGTCAAAGGATCATACGTTTAATGAAATTCGTCGGATTATTCTGGAGACGTTTCCGGAGAATGATTTCGGAACCGAGGAATGGATGCATTACTGGCTGGCGGTAAACATGCAGCTGGATACAGCACTCAATCTGGAAAAGATTCCACGCGGCAGCCGAGCTCCATGGCGGTACATGGATCAGTCTTCAATGAAGTTGATCAGGGCCTTGGCCGGTCCCATGGAACATGAACTGTATGAAGTCGGGAGTGTAGAGGATACGGATCCACTGCTGGGTACGGCAGTGGGTGAAGCCTTAACTGATATTATTTGGAGTGAGTGATGGGAACTTTATTTACCGATGAAGATGCTCGTAAAGAATTTCGTGCTGCTGTTCGTGAGGCTATGGCTCCAGTGGCAAAGCTGGCTTTGTTGAACCAGCGTTTATCTGTGGATGAAACTGAGGCTGCCCAGCTCCTCGGTGTTTCTCCCAATACTCTACGTAACTGGAGGGTCCAAAAGCGAGGGCCGGGATATTCAAAGGTCGGGGCCAAGGTAGTTTATGAAGTCTCCAAGATACGGAAATGGTTGGAAGCAAATGGTAAGAAAACTATTGGCTGTTAAAATAATTTTCAAAGGTCGCGGTGGCCTGCTTATATACATCTGGGCAGAGGTGGGCGTAGCGTTTGACCATTTCGAGGCTGGAGTGTCCAAGCATGTCGGCTATGCCGTAAAGCGAAACTCCCTCAATGGCCATCCAACTGGCAAAGGTATGGCGCAGGGAATGGAAAACAATTTTATCCCGGTCGTCAGTAATGGATTCGTTGAGCTTCAGTCTGTTGACCGCATTCTTGAAACCGTTACTGATGCGCGTCATGGTTTTACCGTTACGCCCAGGGAAAACCAGTTCCCCGGCTTTAAGAGGCAGGGAGGAAAGCATTTCACCCACCTGACTGGTGAGATATATAGTCCGTCCTTTGTAATTTTTGCTCTCAACGATGCGCAAGGTCTTATTTTTAAGATTGATATGCTCACCCCTAAGACTGGCAATTTCCTTGAAGCGCATTCCTGTGTGCAGGGCCAGCAGGGTCATATTATATGTTGTGGCACTCCCCTTATGTCCATTATTGGTTTTAGCCGGGCGCAATTCTTTCAGCAGATCTTTAGCTTCTTCAACGGTCAGGTAGCGATAGCGACCGTTGTCGGATTTGGGTATCTTGATTTCTGCGGTGGGCGGTGTTCCGGTCCAGAGTTTCCATTCTATGTGTTTTGTATATGTCCTGCGGATAAGTCCAATGATGTGGCTGGTAGATTGAGGGGCGTATTTTTGCAGAAGATCGGATTTAAATTCTTCCAAATCAAATGGAGTTATTCTGGAGAGCTGCATATGTCCGAACCTTGGTTGAATATGTTTATGATAGCGTTGATCCTCAATCGATACAGTCTCTGTGTTTTTGCTGAGTACGAGATGAGTGTCCCGGAATCTTTCCCAGGCTTCATCAAGAGTGATATCTTTCCCCTGCAGGGCGGTAGGCAAAGTCTGGTTACGGAGCTGGCGCAAACGCTCCGCGCGGACCTGAGATGCAAATGCGGCAGTGAATCCTTCAGAGAGCAAGCCGACCTTTTCTTTTTTTCGTTTGCCGCTTATCTTATAAGAAATGTAGAAAGTACGGTCCGGTTTGCCCCGGAACCTTTTGGTTGCATGTTCATAATAGAATACTCCAGTCATGTTTTTTACCTTTATGAGGTCGGCCATTTTTTTTGTCCCTTATTTGCCCCTTACGGCGTAATTTGCCCCCTATTTGTCTCTATAGGAGTTCCTTCTGAGTGTAAGCAGGTATCGCGTATCTCTTCTAATAGCAGGGATAATTGCAGTCAAGTATCTATAGGTATCTTGCTGTGTGTTGTTCTTTCTGGATTTAGGATCCAGCGGTTAATCCGTGAGAGTTCGAGTCTCTCCTTTCGCACCAACGTCAATATAAACACCCCTTTACAACAACATCCGCATAGTTGTTTTAAAGGGGTGTTTTTTTGTGGTCAGTCTCTTTATAATCCCATCCACGCGGCAGCAGGGTCTATCGACCTTGAATTTCACATCATCTTATGTATTCATAGCGTATATGAACAACTTAAGAAGATATGCCGATCAGGTTAAATATATTTCAGATGCAATGAAGGCCGGGCAGTTGACCCCGAGTCAAGGAGCTGTTCAGTTGCAGTGTGTGGCAACACTCGCGGAGCAGGACGCCGCTGTAGCAGAGGACAAAGATTACGGAGCAAGGCTGCGTAAGTTTGCAGGCATGATTCATGACGTGATCGAAAATATGAAGTCCGGGCGGGGTGTTATTCAATAAGTTTTTTACGGCCTACCTTAGCTATCTATGCTTTTAAAGCTCTCAGGAGCGGGTTTTCCTACTCCTGAGTCTGATTGGATTGTATAATCGCTGTGTTATTCGTGATAGTCCCGTTTTCAGAGGGAGGCATCACTTTTCCCATATGTAATGAAATTGAAATACCCAAAATGATCAGTCCCGGCAGAATGTAAAAAAATCTCTTCGCGCCCTTCGCTTGGGCTATGATTACGCCAAGGGCAGTAAAAAGAACCCCTATCTGTCCGAGAATATCCACCAGCATGAACGGTTTGCCTTCCGGTAAAGACACCACATAAACGCCAATTGAAACAATGCAGTAGAGCAGGAAGAAAACTCCAAGGCCGCTCTGCCCTTTCTTTTTTGCGTAAAGTGAAAGCCCGATTATAGTCAGCAGGGCGATGCCCGCGATGATGAGTGTTAGCATGTGCAATCCTCGCAGTTTAAAATTAATTGAAATAGCCGAGAACTATTACAATTGTCTCAGACCTGCCTGTCAAGATGATTTGAATGTTCTTATTCTATACTGTCTTTCTGCGATAAATATAATTGCAATTGGCAGGAGTTAATTTCATCAAATGTGATTTTTGATTTTTGCTCACAATATGATGAAATGAAAAAAATAAACTTTTTGAACTTAAAACTGAATTATTTAACCTGCCAGGTCTAAAAGTCCGCACAATCAACGCTGAAAAAAAATAACTTGTACACAATGTTCATGATGGTTAAATAGTAGCCCCTTTTTAAGTTGTAGGTAGTTTTCGGTTTTAATAATTGTTCAAAAAGGATTTATTGTGATTCAAACAGAGACGTTGCTTACTTTTGGTGTTTATCTGGTTTTCCTGCTTGCGGTGGGGTGGTATTTTTATAAACGCACTTCAGATATTGAAGGTTACATCCTTGGCGGACGAGGACTTGGCGGATGGGTTACAGCACTCTCCGCTCAGGCAAGCGATATGTCCGGCTGGCTGCTGATGGGATTGCCCGGTGCGGTATACCTTGGCGGGATGACCGAGGCGTGGATCGCAATCGGTCTTTTGGTGGGTACTGCGCTGAACTGGATTTTTGTATCCACCCGTTTGCGTGTTTACACAGAGATGACCGACACCCTGACCATTTCGTCTTTCTTTGAAAAGCGTTTTAATGATCCTACAAGCCTGCTGCGGGTCGGTTCTGCTGTAATTATCCTGATCTTTTTCACTATTTATTCTTCTTCCGGTCTGGTTGCGGCAGGTAAGCTTTTCGAGTCTATGTTCAATATCGACTATTCTGTTGCCGTTATTACCGGTGCAGTTGTCATTGTTTCCTATACTTTTCTGGGCGGATTCATGGCTGTATGCTGGACTGATTTCTTTCAGGGCGGGCTAATGTTTTTCGCAATTGTTCTTGTCCCGATTCTCGGCACTATCGATAATGGTGGTATCCCTGCCATTGAAGCTGAAATGATGGCCAGACATATCTCCACAAGCTTGTTCCACAACGGAGCCGGAGTGCCGATTTCCATCGTGGCCATTATTTCAACCATGGCCTGGGGGCTTGGATACTTTGGTCAACCGCATATCCTGACCCGTTTCATGGGTATCAGTTCTATTAAAGAGCTTCCCAAGGCTACTGCTGTCGCCCTTGTCTGGGTTGTTATCTCTCTTGCCGGAGCCGTTGTCGTTGGTATGGTTGCCATTCCCATGTTTGACGGGCTTCATGGCGGGGAGCAGGAAAAAGTATTTATTTACATGATCGCCAAGCTTTTTAATCCGTGGGTCGGCGGTGTGCTGCTTGCGGCTATCCTTTCAGCGATTATGTCTACAATTGATTCACAGCTTTTGGTTTCCTCTTCAGCGCTGACTGAAGACTTTTATAAGAAAATTCTGCGTCGTAATGCATCGGATAAAGAACTTATGCTTGTCGGCCGCCTTTGCGTTCTGGTCATTTCAATTATCGCCATGAGTATGGCACTTACGCCCGGTAATACTGTGCTTGGTCTGGTTTCCTACGCATGGGGCGGATTTGGAGCCGCATTCGGACCTGTTGTGCTTTTTGCTTTGTACAGTAGGAAAACTTCATGGATATCAGCTCTTTCCGGTATGATTGTAGGAACACTTGTTCTGGTTTTCTGGAAAGATGCCGGCTTGGGTGCTACTATGTATGAAATCGTTCCCGGCTTTGTGGCAAACTTGCTGACCATCATGATTGTAAATCTGATCGTTCCTCAAAAAGACGAGCAGATTCTGGCCTGTTTTGATGAAATGAAAACGGCTCTTCACAAATAAAAGCTTGTTGTTTGGCCTTGTTATGTTTATAAGGCTCTGCCCGTGATGTGGCAGGGCCTTTTTTTTAGGATACAAAAGATGTATGCAGTTGAATAACTGTGTTCCATATTAAAAAATATTTCAGGGCAGGCGGATGCCCGATGAGGTCGATATGCTGGATTTTGAACGTAAAAGTATTGTGCTGGTTACCTGCCCCAAAAATTTCAGTCCCTATCTTGCGGAAGAGGTCGGGCGTCTGGGTTTTAAAATCCGTGCGGAACTTCCCGCCGGAGTTGAAACCAAGGCATCCCTCAACGACTGCATGCGCCTTAATCTCTGGGTGCGCTGCGGTCATCGCGTTTTGTATCAGCTCAAGCGGTTCAAAGCCGACACTCCGGATCAGATGTACAATCAGGTCAAAGATATGGTCTGGGAGAGTATTCTCGGACCTGATGATTATCTGACCGTTACATCCTCCGTTCGCACTGAAACCGTCAATGATTCCCGCTTCGCCAATGTTAAGGTTAAAGATGCCATTGTTGACCGCATCCGTGAGAAAAGCGGCAGACGTCCCTCGTCCGGACCGGATATGACCGGCATTGTAGTCTTTTTATATTGGAAGGATGACGAATGCACAGTCTATCTGGATACTTCCGGTGTACCTCTTTCCAGACGCGGGTATCGTAAATTCCCTCATAAAGCCCCTTTGCAGGAAACTCTTGCCGCAACTTTAATCCGGGCCGCAAAATGGTACGGGCGGGGTAACTTTGTTTCTCCCATGTGCGGTAGCGGCACTCTCGCTATCGAGGCTGCGCTTGTTGCTCTGAATGGAGCTCCGGGCCTGATGCGTGATTACTACTCTTTTATGAAATTGCCCGGTTACAATCCTGAATACTGGGATAATCTGTGCATTGATGCCGAGGACCGGGAGCATGATTCCATCAATGGGAAGATCATCGCCACCGACCTTGATCCTGAAGCGGTAGAAGCTGCTAAAAAGAATGCCCGTGCTGCCGGTGTGGAACACCACATTCAGTTTGAAGTATGTGATTTCCGTGATACTTATATTCCCGATGGGGGCGGCGTGATCATGATGAATCCGGAATACGGTGAACGTCTGGGCAACAGAACCAAGCTGGAAAAAATTTACTCCGCTATCGGAGATTTCTTTAAGGATAAATGTCAGGGCTACAGGGGACTTATTTTTACCGGTAATCTTGAACTTGCAAAATTTATCGGCCTGAAATCATCGAAAAGGCTTATTTTTTACAATGCCAAAATCGAATGCAGATTGCTTGAATATGAGATTTTTAAAGGCAGCCGCAAGTCACGCTTCTAAGTTTATTCTTTAATGTCTTGAAAATATTTTTTTTAAAAGTTACTCCCTAGCCTGAAAGTTGCGCGGAAATATTCCGGCAACATCCATTTTTAGTCTGATTAATTACTTTGGGAAGTTAAGGAGAGTTTATATGCCCCGGATTCTCGTCGTTGATGATGATCCGATTTCGCGTCAGGTCCTTAAAGCTATGCTGGAGAAAGAAGGGCACCTTGTTACTGAAGCTGAAGACGGAGTCAAAGCAGTACAGGGATATGACAGAAGTCAGATAGATCTTGTTATTACAGATATTTTCATGCCGGAAAAGGAAGGCGTGCAGACTGTACGGGAACTGATGAATGTAAACCCGGATGTTAAAATTATCGCCGTTTCCGGTGGCAGCTCTTCAGCCAATTACGATTCACTTGATTGGATCAAAATGTTCGGCGTGAAGTATACATTCACCAAACCTTTTAACGCAAAAGCCATTCTGGACGCAGTGGATGATCTGCTTGGTTTATAACCTGCATTTCATTTTAATTGGTTGCATATTATCCCGTCCTGCCGTATCCATGCTCCAAAATTAACAGGAAATTATTGATGGCAGATAAAGATAAATTTCGGGTTAAGCTTGAATTTGATGACGGGGCCCTGGCCAGCATATTATTTGGTGCACAGAATTCCAATCTCGATCTCATTTCACGCCAATCAGGGGTAAGAATTGAAAGCAGAGGCAACTCTCTGCAATTAATCTCTGATAATGAAGGGCTCATCGATCCGGTCGCAAAGTCCTTTACCCAGCTCTACAAACTATTGAAATCCGGCAAAGAGGTCTTTCCGCAGGATGTGGAGGCCGCCTACCGTATTCTCTGTCGCGATCCGCGTGCAGATCTGATTAAAATTTTTCGCGATGAACTTTTCGCGGTTTCCCCTAAAAAGACTTTGACCCCGCGGACTCTGACCCAGCGGGCCTATTTTTCCGCTATCCGTGAAAATGATATGGTCTTTTCGGTCGGTCCTGCCGGTACAGGTAAAACCTATCTTGCGGTGGCTATGGCTGTTTATGCTCTGCAACGCAAAGAAGTTAACAGGATTATCTTGACCCGTCCTGCTGTTGAAGCGGGGGAAAAACTCGGTTTCCTGCCGGGTGATCTCGTGGATAAGGTCAATCCTTACATGCGTCCTCTTTACGATGCCCTTTATGATATGCTTGATATGGGTAAAGTGCAGGATATGATTGAGGAAAATATCATCGAGATAGCACCTCTGGCTTTTATGCGCGGGCGTACGCTGTCCAACGCCTTTGTGATTCTTGATGAAGCGCAGAATACCACCCCGGAACAGATGAAGATGTTTATCACCCGGCTAGGTTTCGGCTCCAAGGCCGTAGTTACCGGGGATATTACCCAGATTGACCTCCCTAACCGCGATCCTTCGGGTTTGGTGGAAGCCATCAATATCTTGCGCGATGTTCGTGGAATCAGTTTTATAAAATTTGAAGACGCTGACGTCATACGCCATCCGCTTGTTGCCAGGATCGTCAAAGCATACGACCATTACGAATGCAAGGGTGGCAAGTGATGGGAGTTAATCTGAGCATAGAATGCACGCCGGATGCTAATT
Source organism: Maridesulfovibrio sp. (assembly GCF_963676065.1). Lineage (NCBI taxonomy): Bacteria > Pseudomonadati > Thermodesulfobacteriota > Desulfovibrionia > Desulfovibrionales > Desulfovibrionaceae > Maridesulfovibrio > Maridesulfovibrio sp. Next base: position 2,830,322 of record NZ_OY780933.1, read on the forward strand.
TCCCGCTTGCGAAGAGGGAACTGCTCCGCATGGCGGATATGCTGCTCGATGCTTTGGGGGTTGAGGGTTTTGACTTCGATCTCAAAATAGTAAATGATGCGGCAATTGCCGTAGTTAATGAAGAATTTCTTGGGTGCGTTGGACCGACCAACGTGCTTAGTTTTCCCTTTTCCGAGAGTCCTGATCTGGAAAAGAACAGTTTTTTAGGAGAGATAGTTTTGTCTGTGGATACCCTTGTCCGTGAAACCCGGCTCTATGGTCAGTTGCCTGAAGAGCATACCGTAAGGTTGCTTGCGCATGCGCTGCTGCATCTTGCCGGATACGATCACGGTCCCGAAATGTATTCACTTACAGACAACGCTGTTGAATCTGTTGCTCCCGTGTTCCGCCAGCGAACATCGGGTTGGCAATAACATAAAAGCCAACCCGTATCCTTGCGGTGTGGTCCTGACCGGGACCGTCCTGACGCCGCTAATGAGTACACCCCGTTTTTTTGCCCTTTTTTGGTGAAATAGGTAAATTTTTTTAGTTTACAATGGCGGGTCTTATAGGCAATAATTCCCGATTGCTATTTTTCATTGTCAGTTAAGGCTCACCCTAAATATATTTGGAGTTTTACGATGATTAGACATCTCCTTAAAATTAATGATGTTCCCCGCTCAGAACTCGGACAGCTTCTGCTGCGTGCAAAAGAGCTCAAAGATAATGACATCAGGAACGACGCCCTTAAAGGGAAGACCGTTATTCTTGTTTTTGAAAAAGCTTCCACCCGTACCCGTGTTTCTTTTGATGTTGCTATCGAACATCTCGGCGGGCATTCCATTTTCATGACCCCGGCAGAATCACAGCTCGGCAGGAGCGAACCTCTGGAAGATACCGCGCAGGTTCTTTCCCGGTTTGCGGATGCCATGGTTGTACGTACTTTTGGACAGCAGAAAGTGCGCACCCTTGCGGAGCACGGCTCCATTCCGGTCATTAACGCCCTGACCGACAGGTATCATCCCTGTCAGGTTCTGAGCGATATGCTGACAATTTACGAAAGAACTCCTGATCTGGCGAATGTACATGTCGCATGGGTCGGCGATGGAAACAACATGGCCCATTCATGGATTAACGCCGCCATCTACTTTCCGTTCTACCTGACTCTCGCTTTTCCGAAAGGATATGAACCGGACCATGATGTTCTTTCCCGCGCATTGTCCATGGGTGCTAAAATCAACCTCAGCTATGATCCTGTTGAGGCTGTCAAAGGCGCCCATTACGTTAATACCGATGTCTTCGCATCAATGGGACAGGAAGAAGAGCAGAAAAAACGTGAGCTGGCTTTTGCCGCTTATCAGGTAAATGATAAACTTCTCGAGCATGCTGATCCTGATTGCAAGGTAATGCACTGCCTGCCCGCACACCGTGGTGAGGAAGTTACCGCAGAAGTGCTGGATGGTCCCAGATCTATCATTTTTGATCAGGCTGAAAACAGACTGCACATGCAGAAAGCCATCCTTGAATGGGCGGTGAACGGCATTGAAGTGGATTACGATGCAGTTGAAGAGCTGCTCGGACCCGTGCAGGCTGTTCCGCATATGCACACTGTAGAGTAATTTAAGATTAGATATATTTTAGGCATATTTTGAAGGATTTATAAAATGAGTAAAATTGAAAAAGTAGTATTGGCATATTCCGGCGGTCTGGATACCTCCATTATTCTTAAATGGATCAAGAAGGAGTATGACTGCGAAGTTATAACTCTTACCGCTGACCTCGGTCAGGGCGAAGAACTTGACGGAATTGAGGAAAAAGCCCTCAGAACCGGCGCAACCAAAGCTTTCGTCGAAGACCTGCGTGAAGAATTCGCACGTGACTTTATTTTTCCCGCTTTCCGTGCCGGTGCAATCTATGAAGGACGCTACCTGCTTGGAACATCTATTGCCCGTCCGCTGATTGCCAAAAGAATGGTTGAAATCGCGGAGAAGGAAGGCGCACAGGCACTTGCTCACGGTGCTACCGGTAAAGGTAACGATCAGGTACGTTTTGAGCTGGGCGGCATGGGTATGAATCCCAAGCTTCAGCACATTGCTCCCTGGCGTGAATGGGATCTCAAGTCCCGTACCGATCTTATGAAGTTCGCTGAAGAAAACGATATTGAAATTCCGAATACACGTAAGAAACCATGGTCCATGGATGCCAACATGCTGCATGTCAGCTTTGAAGGTGCTGAATTGGAAGATCCTTGGAATGCGCCTTCTCCCGAGTCATATCGTTACTGCCGTCCTCTTGAGCAGACACCTGATGAAGCTGAAATTATCACCCTTGATTTTGAAAAGGGTAATCCGGTCGCCATCAACGGCACAAAGTATTCACCGGCTGCGCTGGTTGAAAAGCTTAATGAGCTTGGCGGCAAGCACGGTATCGGCCGTGTAGATATGGTTGAAAACCGTTTCGTCGGCATGAAATCCCGCGGTGTATACGAAACTCCCGGCGGAACCATCATGCATATCGCCCATCGCGACCTTGAAGGTCTTTGCATGGACCGTGAAGTCATGCATCTGCGCGACAGCCTGATTCCCAAGTATGCGGAAATGATCTACAACGGTTTCTGGTTCGCACCTGAGCGTATCGCCCTTCAGGCCATGATCGATGAAACTCAGAAAACCGTTACCGGTACCGTAAGACTGAAACTTTACAAAGGTAACGCAATCCCCGAAGGACGTAAGTCTCCTTATTCTCTTTACCGCGAAGATCTCGCTACCTTTGAAGAAGATGAAGTATACAACCAGAAAGACGCTGAAGGTTTCATCAAACTGGTGGGACTGCGTTTGAAAGGTAAAACTTCTTCAGGTTCCGAGTGGATTAAAGAAGCTAATGTAGAAGACGTTGATTAATAATGTTTTATACAGCCCGGGCGGACGGAAGTTCGTCCGGGTTTGAAATATTTCCGCCTGTTCCCGGCACAAATGCTGACGACAGGCGTTTTCTTTGATATTTTTCATTGCGTGTCGCTTTACAGCGGATACGGAATAAAATTTCGCAAAAATCAAGCTCTCCGTCAGCGAAGCTCCGTCAAAAATGGTTTGAAATTGATGGAGTCTGGGGAGGCTTCCGAGGTAAAACATGGCAGATAATAAATTATGGGGCGGCAGATTTGCGGCTAAAACTGCTCAGTCTGTTGAAGACTATACTGAATCCGTAAGTTACGACCAGAAGCTTTACCGTGAAGATATTTCCGGATCCCAGGCTCACGCCCGGATGCTGGCCGAGCAGGGTGTGCTGACTGATGATGAGGCCGACACTCTGGTTAAAGGTCTGGATCAGGTTCTGGAAGAAATCGAATCCGGCAAATTTGAATGGAAAAAGGAGATGGAAGATCTCCACATGAATATCGAAAGCAGGCTGACCGAAATTGTCGGGCCTGTGGGCGGCAAACTGCATACCGGTCGCAGCCGTAACGATCAGGTCGCCACTGATTTTCGCCTGTATGTTTTGAATTCCCTTGAAGCATGGAAATCGGCTCTTGAAAAGCTTATCGCCGTATTTACCGACAAGGCTGATCAAAACAGGGAAGTTTTATTGCCCGGTTATACCCATCTGCAGCCTGCGCAGCCTGTCAGCCTTGCTCATCACATGCTGGCTTATGCGTGGATGTTCAAACGTGATCACAGCCGGGTTGTTGATTGTATTAACAGGGCGAAAGTATGCCCGCTGGGTGCTGCCGCTCTGGCCGGAACCACCTACCCGCTCAAACCGGCGACATCTGCGAAATTTCTCGGCATGGAAGAAACTTTCCGTAACAGTCTCGATGCTGTTTCCGACCGTGATTTTGTTATGGAAGCCATGTTTACCGGAAGTCTGGTTATGACCCATTTGAGTCGCATCTGTGAAGAGCTTATCATCTGGGCAAACCCTTGTTTCGGCTTTATTAAGCTGCCTGATGAATTTTCTACCGGATCATCCATCATGCCTCAGAAGAAGAATCCTGATGTCTGTGAGCTGATGCGCGGTAAAACCGGACGTGTCTACGGTGATCTCTTTTCGCTGATGACCACATGCAAAGGGCTTCCTTTGGCTTACAACCGTGACATGCAGGAAGATAAGGAACCGTTTTTCGATTGTGATAAAACTGTCCATGCTTCCGTAGTAATCATGGCTGATATGATGGATGCCATGGGTTTTAATCCTGAAAACATGGAATCTGCCCTCAAAAAAGGTTTTCTCAATGCCACTGAGCTCGCCGATTACCTTGTTGGTAAAGGAATTCCATTTCGCGAAGCGCACCACATTACAGGATCCGCCGTTGCAAGGGCGGAAGCTGAAAGCAGGGGCCTTGAAGATATGAGTCTGGAAGAACTTAAGACTTTTTCAGATAAAATTGAAGATGATGTCTTCGAGGTTCTTTCCTATGAAGCGGCAGTCAGACGCAGGGTTTCCCCCGGCAGTACCGGTCCGGAATCCGTAGCTGCCCAGATAGGCGAACTTAAAATATGGCTGAACGGTTAAATTCTATTATGGATTAAATAAAAAATGGCCGGATTCCGATAGCTCTGCTGTCGGATTTCGGTCTTTTTTTATTGCCAAGGAACCGTCCTGCTGATTATCATATGATATGTATGGGTAAATATTTAGGCTGAAAAATGAATGGCGGAAGTGTATAGGAGTCGAACCTACCGACGAGGGTTAACCCGTCCACTGGATTTGAAGTCCAGGCGCAACACCGGTTACGATACACTTCCTCTTTGAAGAAAAAATGGCTAACAATTTTGAAAGCAAAGGGCAAGCATTAATAATATTTTGGTTTATGACTTGCCTTTTCCTAAATTAGCCTTATTAATAGCTGATTGATACTGAAAAAAATGTAAATACAGTTCGGTGTTTGCCGCATATTGACAGGCTCTGGCAGGCCGAACGCATATCCAAGGAGATTGACTTTGAATAGTTTTGCCAAGAATCTCTTGGTCTGGGTAACCATCATGCTGGTTATGATTGTCTTGTTCAATCTGTTTAACCAGCCTCAGACTTCCCAGCTCAAACTTTCCTACACCGACTTTTTAAGCAGGGTCGATGAAGGAGAGGTCCTTCAAGTAAAGATTCAGGGGCAGAAAATCAGCGGTGTAATGGTCGGTGATAAGCGTTTTATCACCTTCAATCCCGATGATCCGTCCCTTGTTCAGCATCTGCTAAAAAACAAAATTGAAGTTGTGGCCGAGCCTGAAGAGGAGGCTCCATGGTATATGACTTTGTTCATTTCATGGTTCCCCATGCTGCTTCTGGTTGGGGTCTGGATCTTTTTCATGCGTCAGATGCAGGGCGGCGGTGGAGGAAAAGGCGGAGCTATGTCTTTCGGCCGATCCCGTGCAAGGATGCTGAATGAAGAGACTGCCAGGGTTACATTTGATGATGTCGCAGGCGTAGATGAAGCCAAGGATGAACTTTCCGAGGTAGTACATTTTCTAAGTGAACCAAAGAAATTTACCCGCTTAGGCGGACGAATTCCTAAAGGTGTTCTGCTTGTGGGCCCCCCCGGTACCGGTAAAACACTGCTTGCGCGCGCTGTTGCCGGTGAGGCTGGCGTACCTTTCTTCTCCATTTCAGGTTCTGATTTTGTCGAGATGTTTGTCGGTGTCGGTGCTTCCCGCGTGCGTGACCTTTTCGCACAGGGTAAAAAGAATGCGCCATGCCTGATCTTTATTGATGAAATTGACGCAGTCGGACGTCAGCGTGGTGCCGGACTCGGCGGTGGACATGATGAGCGTGAACAGACTTTGAACCAGTTGCTGGTTGAAATGGACGGTTTTGAGTCCAACGAAGGTGTTATTCTCATCGCCGCTACCAACAGACCCGATGTTCTAGACCCCGCATTACTGCGTCCCGGTCGTTTCGACAGGCAGGTTGTGGTTCCCACTCCCGATGTTCAGGGGCGTGCGCGTATTCTCAAGGTTCATACCCGCAAGACTCCTCTTGCCGGCGAGATCGACCTTGATGTTATCGCCCGCGGCACTCCCGGTTTTTCAGGTGCCGATCTTGAAAACCTTGTTAACGAGGCCGCCCTGTACGCGGCTAAGAACAATCAGGATCACGTCTTGATGGCTGATTTTGAGGAAGCCAAGGATAAAGTCCTTATGGGCCGTGAACGCCGCAGCCTGATTCTTACTGACGAAGAGAAAAAGACCACTGCCTATCACGAAGCAGGTCATGCTCTCATCGCCAAGCTGCTTGAAAACTGCGACCCTGTTCATAAAGTTACCATCATTCCCCGTGGCCGCGCTTTGGGTGTAACCCAGCAGCTGCCGGTGGATGATCGTCATAACTACAATAAACGCTATCTTGAAGATACTCTGGTAATGCTTCTTGGTGGTCGCGTGGCTGAAGAGCTTATCTTCGATCAGGTTACCACAGGGGCTAGCAATGACATTGAGCGTGCTACCAAAATGGCTCGTTCCATGGTCTGCCAGTGGGGTATGAGTGAAAAACTCGGTCCCATGACTTTCGGTGAAAGTCAGGATCAAGTCTTCCTCGGTAAGGAACTTGTCCAGCATAAGGACTTCAGTGAAGATACCTCCCGTCTTATCGACTCAGAAGTGCGAAGAATTATTGATACTGCTTACGTGACTGCTAAAAAGCTTCTTTCAGAAAATGAAGAATCTTTGCACGCAGTTTCCGAAGCCTTGCTTGAACGTGAGACTATTGATGCGAGCGACCTTGAGACTCTTATGACAGGTGGAGAACTTCCCCCGCTTGAAACTGTAGAAGCACCCAAGGCCGGTAGCGTTTCACGGGCATACGGCTCTACCACTAAAGCAGGCTATACCCCCGTAGATGAGTCAGGCAGGGAAGATGAAAAAACAAAGAGCGAATTCGCTTTTGAAGATCATCCCGCAGACGAATCAGCTGAAGAGGAAGAGCAGAGTGAAGTCTCTGCAGAATCCGCAACAGACGATGTTACTGAACAAAAAGAAGATAAAGCTGAAGAAGGTAAAACTTCTGACGATAAGAAAAGTTCTGAATAAGGATTTAGGATTTATGTCCCGTAGTTATTCATGGACCGTCAAGGGGGGCAGGGTGTTAGGCCCTGCCCCTTTCTTTATTGCCGGTATTGTTAATGTTACCCCGGATTCATTTTATGACGGCGGTCAGAATTTTGATACTCATAAAGCTGTGGAGCATGGTCGTTTGCTCGGCGCGCAGGGAGCAGACATACTCGATGTAGGCGGCGAAAGCACAAGACCTTTTGCTGATCCTGTATCGCTTGATGATGAACTTGCCCGCGTAGTTCCGGTTATTCGAGAACTAAGCCGTGATTACATTGTTTCCGTTGATACTGTAAAAAGTGAAGTAGCCAGATGCGCAGTCGAAGCCGGAGCGGCAATCGTGAATGATGTTTCCGCCTTTGCTCAGGACCCTGCTCTGCTGGAAGTTGTTGCTGATCTCAAGCCCGGTTATGTGCTTATGCACAGTCAGGGAACCCCTGAAGAGATGCAATTGTCTCCGAGTTATGATAATGTATTAGACGATATTTTGAGTTTTTTTGAAAAAAGTCTTGAAAAACTCATAAAGTCAGGCTTACCGGAAAATCATATAGTAATTGATCCCGGGATAGGTTTCGGCAAAACTCTGGAACATAATCTTGAGATTTTGCGCCGGATTGATCGTTTTGTGGACTTGGGATTTCCGGTCTACATGGGTCTTTCCAATAAATCGCTCTGGGGTAAATTGTTGGGATTGGAACCGGACGAACGGCAGAATGCCACTCAGGCTGCTACAGCTGTGCTGGCGGCCCGAGGAGTGCCTATACATAGGGTGCATGAAGTCGCTTTGACCAGCCAGACGTTGAAAATAGTGAAGGAGATCGGCAGGGGGGCTTGATGTTTGAATTTCTGGGTTTTCAAATTTCCTGGAAAGAGCTGCTGGATATCGGTCTGGTGGCAATTGTCTATTTCTATATTATTCTGCTTGTCCGCGGAACCCGTGCTGCTGCGGTTATCTGGGGATTGCTGCTGGTCCTGCTTGTCTACTATCTTTCTGATGTTTTCGGTCTGTATACACTCAATTGGCTTTTGACCAATTTTCTGAGTTCAATCTTTTTAGTTATCATCATCCTTTTTCAAAGGGATATCCGTAAAGGTCTGGCCCAGATGGGGGCAGGTCGTTTTTGGCATAAACAGGATTTTGAAATGGGCGTGATTGATGAGATCTGCTCAGCTATGGATTCCATGAGCCGCCAAAAGATCGGGGCGCTGCTGGTTATTCAGAAAAACGTACCGCTTGGTGATATCTTAGAAAAAGGAATCGAGATAAACGGAATGGTCAGCAAACAGTTGCTGATAAATATTTTTTGGCCCGATACCCCGCTTCATGATGGAGCTGTGGTTATCAATTCGAATAAGATTGTTGCGGCTTCCTGTATTCTGCCTCTGGCGCATGTCTCCACTAGGCAAAGTTCCATCGGAACCAGACACCGGGCCGCTCTCGGGATCAGCGAGGAAACTGATGCCATCGCACTTGTTGTGTCTGAGGAACGAGGGACCATGTCTGTCGCTATCGGTGGTAAGCTGACCACCAGTCTTGATCTTGTCCGCCTGAAAAGGGTACTTACAAACGTTTTGACGTGATTGCCATGAAAACACAGCACTGGAAGATCGCTTTCACCGCCCTCCTTATGTCCCTTTTAACCTGGTATCTGGTTACTGGGCGTGACCTTGTTGAGACATGGGTCGAATTTCCCCTCGAGATTATTAATCCTCCGCAGGGAATGATTATCCGTGATGGTATGATCAGCAAAGTCTCTGTGCGTTTGCGCGGCCCCAAAGGGCTGATTCGTAATCTCGATACGAAAAAGCTGGCCTATTCGCTTGATACCGGGCATTTGACTGTCGGTAACAATCCATTAACCATTGTGCCCGAGAATCTTGGGCTGGGAAGTGCCCTTGAGGTTGTGGAAATCAATCCTTCGCATATCAATCTGGTTATGGATATGTTCGTTAAGAAGCAGGTTAAGGTCATCCCTGTGTGGGAAGGTGATCTGCATCGGGATTATACCCTTAAGTCTAAATACAGCGAGCCGGACGAAGTTACCTTGCATGGGCCGGCCTCGGTATTGAAAAAGATTACACAGATTAGAACACAGCCCATCCTGCTGGATACTGATTCTCCGGGTTTTTCTCAGCTGGAAGTCCCGTTGCAATTGCCTGAAGCAGTGGAGTCTAATCCCTCTCTGGTCAATGTTACGCTTGATTTCGCAGTTATGTCCGGGAAGATGTGGGTTAAGGTTCCGCTTTACATTTTAGGATCGGATGATATTGACTTTACCGCCAGTCAGAATTACGTCAGGCTGCTTGTGGAGGGTCCCAAGCCCTTCTTCAGGAAAAAAGGGTTCAGAGATGAAATTACCGCTTCAATTGATTTGAGCACCACCATCCCAGAAGGCAAGAATGTTGTTCCTTTTGAAGTAAGTCTTCCCAAGGGATGTTCTGTGATAAAAAGAAAACCTGAAGCAATAACTGTAACTATATCAAGGCCAGAGCCGGAGGCGAATTGATCCGTGGCCTGTTTACTTTTGGAGATATGAATGAATAAACGTTTATTCGGGACCGACGGTCTGCGCGGTCAGGTTAATATTTTTCCCATGACTGCTGAAGTTGCCCTGCGTATGGGGCTTGCCGCCGGTTATTATTTCAGAAACGGAAAACAGCGTCATAAGGTTATTATAGGTAAGGATACCCGTCTTTCCGGCTATGTTTTCGAGTCCGCTCTTACTGCCGGACTCTGTGCTATGGGCATGGATGTTTTTCAGGTAGGGCCCATGCCTACTCCGGCTGTTTCTTTTCTGACCCGCAACATGCGGGCCGATCTTGGTATTGTAATTTCTGCTTCCCATAATCCTTTTATGGATAATGGCATTAAATTTTTCGATTCCAACGGCTATAAACTTCCCGATCAAACGGAAGACGAAATCGCCGAAATGGTTCTTTCACAGGACACTCAGTGGGCTTATCCGGAAGCGGAAAAAGTCGGGCGTGCCTTCAAAATTGAAGATGCCCGAGGACGTTACATTGTATATTTGAAATACAGTTTTCCGCAGGATATGACCCTCAAAGGCGTTAAAATCGTTCTTGATTTCGCCAACGGAGCAACCTACAGCCTCGGCAATATGTTTGAAGAGCTGGGGGCAGAAGTCGTGCGTATCGGCGATAAACCAAACGGATTGAACATCAATGACAAGTGCGGTTCGCTTTACCCGGAAATTCTGAGTCAGCGTGTAATTGAGGAACAGGCCGATATCGGTCTCGCCCTTGATGGCGACGGTGATCGCCTAATCGTTGTTGATGAAAAAGGGCAGGTTCTTGACGGCGACCTGATCATGGCCATGTGTGCTGCCGATCTTATGGAACGCGGCAAGCTCAACCATAATATGCTGGTTGCAACGGTTATGAGCAACATGGCTCTCGAAAATTTTATGAAGGAAAAGGGCGGAACCTTACTGCGTACCCCGGTCGGTGACCGTTATGTGGTGGAGGCTATGCGTCGTGAAGGAGCCATCCTCGGTGGGGAACAGTCCGGGCATTTGATTTTCAAGGAATTCAGTACCACAGGCGATGGGCTGCTTGCAGCCTTACAGTTATTGCGTATACTGTGTGTGAAGAACAGACCGCTTTCAGAACTTTCCGGACAGCTTGAACTTTATCCGCAAAAATTACAGAATGTTCATGTTAAGCGGAAAATTCCTTTTGAAGATGTTCCCGCTATACAGGAGGCTCTTAAGCAGGTTGAGAGTGATCTGGCTGGAAAGGGCCGCGTGCTTCTGCGTTATTCAGGTACTGAAGCTGTTGCCCGTGTGATGGTTGAGGCGGAAGACAGGTCTAAAGTTGATCTTTATACTTCCGAGCTTGCAGGAGTTTTGGAAGAATATTTACGCTGATAATTCTGATTGATTGCTTTACGCATCCAATATTTCAAGGAGATATGATCAATGGTCATCAAGAAAGTTATTATTCCGGTTGCTGGTTGGGGTACTAGATCATTGCCTGCCACCAAGAATATTCCCAAGGAAATGTTGCCGATCTTCAAAAAGCCTGTTGTGCAGCACGTGGTGGAAGAGGCCATGGCCAGCGGACTCACTGATGTTATTTTCATTAATAACCAGAACAAAAAAATTATTGAAGACCACTTTGACTACAACCTTTCCCTTGAAGATGTTCTTGAGCGTGGTGGTAAAACAGAAATTCTTGCGGAAGTAAGAAAAGTTGCGGAAATGGTAAATATCATTTCCGTACGTCAGAAAAAACAGCTGGGTCTCGGCCATGCTGTGCTTTGCGCCAAGGAAGTCTGTAAAAACGATCCCTTTGCCGTTATGGTCGGTGATGATCTTATGTTCGGCATTGAGCCGGGCATCAAGCAGCTTATTGATGCTGCCCGTACCGAAAATATGGCCGTTGTCGGCGTTATCGAAGTTCCTGAGAACAAAGTTAACCGTTACGGTATTATTCAGGGTGAGGAATTTGCTCCGGGTATGTACCGGGTACGTTCTCTGGTTGAAAAGCCCGCCATTGGTGAGGCCCCTTCAAGACTTGCCATCGTCGGCCGTTATGTTCTGCTGCCGGAGATCTTTGATCATCTGGAAAATCTTGAGCCGGGTGTGGGTGGAGAGATTCAGCTCACCGATGCTTTGCAGGGACTTGCAAAGGATAATAAATTGCTGGCCGTAAAACTGCGCGGACAGAGGTTTGACGCCGGTGATTGGGTAGAGTATCTTACCGCAAATATTTATTTCGCCCTTCAGGATGAAGAGTTGCGTGATGACATTGTATCCAGATTGCGGGAGCTTTTGTCTTGTTCTTAAAAAAAATTAATTGCTATATAGTACTTTCAGTCCTTGCCGTGAGCCTGTTTTTGAGCAGCCCGGCAAGGGCTTTTTTTCCTTCTGATGAGGCTGTAAATGATACCATGTACCAGAATTATGGTACGCTGACCTCATTTGAAGCGGAGTTAACCTTTCCCTCCGAGCCGGGTACTTCCCTTGTGATACGGCGCGGAAATGACCACTGGCAGCAGACTTTTACTGAAGCCGGAAGCAATTCGACCGTAAAAACTGAATCCGTGGGCCAGTATTTCAAAACTATCGCCCAGTGTCCTGCTGACGCGGGCATGCCTGTTTCTTTGTTTCAGCTCTGGACACCGGATGATCCCGTTGCCGATTGGATGGGTATGGGGGTGACTAACGCGACTCGAAGCTACGGATTTTACGATGATACTCCGGCCTTTGTTTTGGGCGCAGAGCAAGGTGATTTAAATTCTCCCCAGATCTGGTTCGATAATGAAAATTTTTCGCCTGTTAAAATCGTACTTGGTCCGCAGCGTGAGATTAGTTTTGGAACCTTTTCAAAATTTGCCGGTTTCATGCTTCCTCACACCGGTATCCTTCGGGTTGGCGATGAAACCCTTAACTTTCGGGTTGAGTGGAAGAGTATCCGTAAAAAGATATCTCCTTCAGTTTTTGCTCCTGCTGCAATCAGGAAATCCAAAGGTTGCGGCCAGCCTTCCGGGGCTGTTTTTAATTTTCTAAAAGAATGCCTTAAATTAGGAAAAGAATAGTAATGACTATACTCTGGCAGGCCTGCCTCGCCAGTCCTCCATATTCTATTTACACTTACGAAGCACCCGCCGATCTTCCTGAACTGATGGAAGGACAGCGGGTGCTCGTTCCTTTGGGGCGTTCCGTGCGGGTCGCTTTCCTTATTGAAAAAGTGGATCAACCTCCCGAAAACGTAGAGCTCAAATCCATCATCTGGCCTCTTGAACGTGAACCGCTTCTGAATGCCAATCATTTTAAACTTTACCGCAATATCGGGGCCCGCCAGATGCAGCCTCTCGGCAAGGTGCTGGAAAATGTGGTTCCCAAGAGATTTCGCAGTGCAAAGGTCTCCTTCAAAGTGGCGGATCGCTCATTCCCAGCGCGTCTGAAATCCCTTGATATCGCCCGGTTGCCATCGGAGCGCAGACTGGAGCTGGTTCGTATTTACGATGAAGGGCGTATGAATGTCAGCCTGCCTGCATCCATTGAAAAAGAAGAATATGTAAGCCTCACCTCCGACCCTCCGTGGCCGGTACGACCGAATGCTGTACGGCAGTTACAGATTCTTGAATTTATTTTCGAAAACGGTCCCCGTGAAAAAGGATTTCTTAAAAATGTGATGGGTGACTGGACCGTCGGGGTAATCAAGAAACTTCATTCCGATTCATTGGTTAAGATAGGGCCGCCTCCGGAAGAAGAGTGCGACCCGGCTGAAAAATGTATCGCCACAGGACCGAAGTGGGATTTTACACCCTCGGAGCAGCAGCAGGCAGCCATTGATGGATTGCTTTCCGCTCTTGATGAAGAGAAAAGCGCGGTCAAACTGCTGCACGGAATAACCGGGAGCGGCAAGACTCTTGTCTACATGACTGCGGCTCGTAAATGTATGGAGCAGGGCAAATCCGTTATCGTACTCGTGCCTGAGATCGCGCTTGCGTATGCGCTCTGGAACGGAATCTGTCCGCTTTTCCCTGAGACACGAAAATACCTTTATCATGGCTATCAGACTCCGGTCCGAAAAGAAGCAATCTTCCGTGCCTTGGCAGAAGATGACAGCCCGGCATTGATTGTAGGTACACGTTCAGCTCTTTTTCTCCCCGTGCGCAATCCCGGCTTGATAATTGTTGATGAAGAGCATGATGAATCCTACAAGCAGGAAGAACGATTGCCGTATCAGGCCAAGGAAGTTGCTTATGTGCTCGCTCATATGACAGGGAGCCTGCTTGTTCTCGGCTCGGCTACCCCGGACATAAAAACTTTTCACGCTGCTCAGCAGGGTGCTTTTGAAGTAATTTCAATGGAGAAACGGGTAGGTAAATCCAAACTTCCCGCGGTTAAGGTTGTGGATACCAGCTCTATTAAAGATCCTGAAAAACCTTTTGCCCCGGAGACGGAAGCCAGACTGAAAGAGGTGGTAGAAAAGGGTGAGCAGGCCGTAATCATGCTAAACCGGCGTGGATTTTCCCCGCTTATCTATTGCACTGATTGCGAAGAACCTTTCAAATGTCCGCATTGTAATGTCAGCATGACATATCATAAAGGGCGCGAACGGGTAATCTGTCACTATTGCGGCAACGCTTATCATTTCCCTCTGCCGTGCTCAACCTGCGGCGGCAGTAATCTCCTGCCGCTGGGCGGGGGTACGGAACGGCTGGAAGAACAGGTCGCTAAAGCTCTGCCGCCGGAAACGAAAATTTTACGCATGGACCGCGATTCTACCCGCAGGCAGGAACGGCTCGATGAAATCCTGAAAAGTTTTGCCCGTGGTGACGCGCAGGTTCTGGTCGGAACTCAGATGCTTTCCAAGGGTCATAATTTTCCCGGAGTGACACTGGTGGTTGTCTCCGAGGGAGATTTAGGACTCAACCTGCCGGATTACCGGTCTGCGGAGCGGACCTTTCAATTGCTGGTGCAGGTTTCAGGGCGTGCGGGCAGGGGAGAAAAGCCGGGTGAAGTTATAATCCAGACCCGTAATCCGCAAAATCCGATATGGTCCGCGGTAACTTCTGCTGATTATGCTACTTTTTTTGAAAAGGAAATTGAGAAACGCCGCCGGTTCAAATATCCGCCTTTTACCAAGCTGACCCTGATCCGCATCAGTCATCCCATGGGTTGGGAAGGGGAGCAGCTCTGTCCGCCTTTTTTCAGCCATATCCGTGAAGCGGCAAAACAATCCGGGATTATGGCCATGGGACCTGTTCCCGCCCCTCTGGCTCAGCTGCGCGGACGCAAACGTTTTAATTGTCTATTAAAATCTGATGATTGGCTGAAAACGCGTGAGCTTTACGCTGAAATATTGCGGCGAAATCCTGATAAAAAACAAATCCGGATAACTATGGATCTTGATCCGGTGAATATGCTTTAGCGGTTTATAGATCGTTTATTATCCCCGGAAAATCGTTAAAAATTACCGTTGCACCGGTTTTGTGGATGATGTTGGTAAAATTATCAGAAATATTACTGATAGTTATATTTTTACCTTGTTCACGAAATTTACGGCTCAGAAAACACAGTGTTTCAAGACCAGTAAGAGTAGCACCGCTGGTTTCTGATAAATCCAGAGCCGGTGAAAAATTACGCTTCAGCATCCTCATCCCGGCACGGAGAAGCTCAGGGGCTAAGTCTTCGTCAAGCACTCCTATAATTTCTATTCTGGGCGGAATGCAGGTCTCGGTGTAATTAACGGAAGAGCCCATGGATAATGTTCTTTTCCGGCTCAAATCTTCAAGAAAATTTATTTCATCACGCAGGAGCAGCAGCGGAGTCAGAATATTTTCCATCTTGTCCGTGAATTTGTTCTTGTCGAGATCCTGCGGAATGCAGATCAACATACCTCCATTAAGTTCATTATAGATATCGGCAAGATGCCTGCCGATTGATTCTGGTGGAGCGGAAATAAGCACGATATCAGGCTGTAGATCGTTCGCGCTGGCTACAATGGATTGCGCATCAAGCTCGTCCAGTTCCCCTGCGGTTTTAAAATGGGTGAATAAATCCCATGACAGGGGAACAAAACCATCCCGCACTAGGATATCCGTTTTTAGCGCCGTTTCAGAAACATGGAGCATGCTGAATCCGTAATGGGCGCATATACGGGCTATCTGTTCAGGAAATTCAAAATACTCTATGGGCATTTTAAGTTTAATTCCGGCTTTCTCGGCTATGGCGAGCAGAGACGAGTCCGCAGGAAGGATGAAATCCGCCGTAAATGGGCAGAAATCAGGATGCTTGGCATAATCCAGCATCCACGGAAAAGAGGGCGCGAAGATCATGCTTTTATCTTTTATGCCTGCTTTTTCGCCCACGGTAAGCATCAGCTCATTGAAATCCATATTGAAGAATGGGATTCCGAAGGCCAGCTTTATACGGTCCGGGTTATCAAAAATGTCCATGTACAGGACCTTAATTTATTAAATTGTTGGTTGGTTTCAGAGTTGTATAACCATTAAGCATCCCAGTCGATGCTTTTAGCCCATTGCACCTTGCCCTTAACCTTTTTCTGCTTGCGTAGAAGGATGTAGATGGCTCCTGCTCCGCCGTCCTTGGGTTGGGCAGTGCAGAAAGCGAGTACTACGCGGCGGAAAGGTTCCCGGGTCAGCCATTCCTGAATTTCTCTTTTGAGAACTGAGTGCCCTCCGGGGGAATTCTTGCCCCTGCCGGTGACCGCCAGAACACATCGCTTACCCTGCAGGAATGATTCGCGGATGAAGAAAAGCAGGTTGTCATAAGCCTGTTCAGAATTCATGCCGTGCAGATCTATATGAGATTCATAGCTGAATACGCCCATTTTCAGCTTTTGGAAAACTTTTGAGTCTGTGCCGCGTACAAAACCGAACATAAACTCATCGGAATATTCCATTTCAAATTCAATTTTTCCGGACACAAGGCTGCTCAGGTATTCTTTGCCTTCGTCTTCTTCTGATTTTTTTGTTGCAGGTGCCGGTTTGGGAGGTGTTACCGCTACAGTGGAATTGTCCATACGATCAACACCGACCATGGCGTCCATGAACGCCTGATCATCATTCACTTCTACTTCCTTTTCCTGCGGTTGAACGGGGGCCGGTTTTTGTTTTACAGCTTCAAGTGCCTTTCTAACCGCTTTGGATAAATGCTTATCTTTTTTATCATCTTTGAACTTCAAACCTTTCAGATCAGAAAGGGAGTTCATTTTTTTCTTAGCCATACAAGTTTCTCCTGAAAAAATAAGCTATCAAATTAGTCATAATCCTTATCGAAGTAAATCTTTGTATTCAGTAAATTTGAGTTTTTATTTTTTGTGTCTTGACTTTTTTGCAGCCGTGACCATTTTTTTTCATGGCGCGTGCTGTAAGTGGCAGGTCCGGTCATTTTGAAATTATTAATTATTTATTCTGGACTTGAAATGTTAATTTTATTAGCTCTTCAGTGCGTACTAAATTCGAATAAATAAATCCATTTTTGGTTTTCTCTTATAAAGTGAGGAATTTCAATGCTTAAGATAGAAAACTTGCACGTCAGTATTGGCGATAAGGAGGTCATTAAGGACCTCAACCTGCATATAAAAGAAGGGGAGACCTTCATCCTTTTCGGACCTAACGGTTCAGGTAAAACTTCCCTGCTCATGACTCTCATGGGCTTCAGTAATTATAATGTTACCAAGGGCAAAATCACCTTTAAGGGCGAAGATATTACTTATGCTCCAATCTATGAGCGCGCCCGTCTCGGTATCGGCATGTCCTTCCAGCGCCCGCCGACCATCCACGGATTGAAAACCCGTCATCTGGTAAAAATGTGCGGTAACGGTTCCAATGTTGATGTTGAAATGCTGGCCCAGCGAGTAAACATGACAAATTTTCTCGATCGCGATATTAACTCCGGTTTTTCCGGTGGTGAGATCAAGCGTTCCGAGCTCCTTCAGCTCATGGCCCAGAATCCCAGCCTGCTGCTTTTTGATGAGCCCGAATCCGGTGTTGACCTTGAAAACATGCACCTGATCGGTAAAATGGCCCGCACTCTGCTGGATGGCGAAATTAAGCCGAGCATTGATCTGAGCATGAAAGAGCAGAAAATCAAACAAGGTACTGATACCTGTGGTTTGATCATTACCCATACCGGGCATATCCTTGATTACATTAATGCTGACCGTGGACAGGTCCTTTTTAACGGACATCTCTGCTGTGAAGCCAGACCCCGCGATATTCTGGAGCACATCCGCAAGTACGGATATAAAGAATGCGTGAAATGCTTGAATTAGCAGTGTAAATCCACGGAGAAATATCATGAGTAAAGTTGATCTGAACGATTTTAAATTTGAAGGTCTGGAACACGCGGTAATTGAAGATCTGACTTCAATTGAAGCTGATGAAAAAGAGCAGTTGATCATGGCCGGTGTGGACGTAGATTCCAAAGACGTCAGTGCTACCTTTATGCAGGTGGACCACTCCAACGTGCACTGCGGCAGTAACGATAAAGATGTTGAAGTTATGGACATCAAGAAGGCACTTGAAAAATACGACGGCCTTCCTGACTACTACTTCAAGCTCATCGATAAAGACAAAAACGAAATTACCCGCAATGCAGCAGAAAATCTGCACGGCGGTTATTTTGTCCGCACCAAGAAGGGTGCCAAGGTCGAGAAGCCTGTTCAGTCCTGTCTTTTCCTTAAAGCTGAAAATTCCGGCCAGAATATTCACAACATTGTTATAGTAGAAGAAGATTCCGAACTGCACATTATCACTGGTTGTGCCGCCGCTCACGAGAAGTTTTCCGGCGGACATTTCGGACTTTCTGAAATCTACGTTAAGAAGGGCGGTAAGCTGACCTTCACCATGGTTCATAACTGGGGTGAAAACACCGTTGTACGTCCCAGCACCATGGGTGTTGTTGAAGAGGGCGGAACGCTCATCAACAACTACGTGCTGATGAAAAAGGTTAAGGACTTACAGTCCTACCCGACTATTTTTCTGAACGGTGAAGGCGCGGTTGCCCGTTTCAATTCTGTATTGGTTGCTCCTGAAGGTTCCTATGTTGATACCGGAACCCGCATCATTCAGAACGCGCCTGATACAAAAGCGGAAACCATTTCCCGGACCATTACCACCGGCGGCACCATCATCGCCCGCGGTCATATTCAGGGTAACAATGTTCCCGCACGCGGACACATCGAGTGTCAGGGACTTATCCTCGGCGGTGGACGCATTCATGCTGTTCCCGAGCTGGAAGCTACTGTGGAAGGTGTCGAACTTTCCCACGAAGCCGCAGTCGGTAAAATTGCTCAGGAAGAGATTGAATATCTCATGGCTCGCGGAATGGATGAGGATCAAGCGACCTCAACCATCGTTCGCGGTTTCCTGAATGTTGATATTATGGGACTGCCTGAAAAATTGCAGAAGGAAATTGATAAGCAGATCGAGGAACTTGATTCCAGTGATGCTATGTAGACCTATACTCATACGATAATTCAGATGGTGCCATTCCGCCCGGGATGGCACCATCTTTTATTTTTACGATCACTGGTTAAGCGTAGAAAAATTCATCAGATGGACAATTTGAACTTTATTAAATATATCCATGTGCAGAAAGTTTATGTTTTACTTTAAGTTTATTTCATTTAAAAATAAGTGGTTATAAAATGCCTGGATATAAAGTTCATATCAGTGGCTCCTTTGTTGCCGGAATTTTGGTTTTATTGGGATTAGTAAATATCGGGTTGTATGTGATTGATCCGGAACAGGTGGTGGCCCTGCTTGTGGTCTGTGTGCTGGGGGGGCTTTTTCCTGATATTGATACGGATTCAAAAGGTAAGAGGCTTTTTTATTCCGGGATGCTCATGCTCGCCTTGGCGCTGATTTATCTAAAACATTTTCAGTGGGCGGCTTATCTCGGAGTTCTGGCTATGCTGCCCGGGGTAAGCGCTCATCGCGGCTGGACTCATACATGGTGGGCCATGCTTCTGGTGCCGATGCCCATGCTTATTCTGCCGTATTATATTTACGGGCACCCCCTTCCTACCTTGCTGCCATATTACGTGGCCTTTGTTACCGGGTATTTTTCACATTTATTTTTGGACCGTGAATTTTAAAAAATAAAAGGAATTGAGTGTGGCGCTCAATTCCTTTTATTATTAATACGTGAAAAACCAGTGCGGAAGTTTCCGCCTGATTCTTCAGGAGGAGGGCTGGTTAATCATCGCTATTTTCCAGTGCATCCATAAGGCTGATTGTCAGTTTCAGGAAATCAGCTTCGGTAAGGATGCCGATAAGTCCATTCTTTTCATTCACAACCGGGAAACAGCCGTATTTATGGTCGAGCAACGCTACCGCTGCATCTTTCAAAGAAGTATCTTCGGAAATAGTCTTGATGTCAGTGCGCATAATTTCCCCCACGGGAATACCGGAATCAATTTCTCCTTGTGTTTCCGGGTCGATATCCGCAAGCTGAGAGATGGTGGCACGCAGAATATCCCTATGGGTGATCAGACCTATGAATTCGCGTTCTTCATTTACAATTGGAATATGTCTGATGCGTTGCAGGTCCATGAGCGACCTTGCCATTTTCAAATTATCGGATTCGCTAAGGGTGAATAGTTCCTTAGTCATCAGGTCGTTTACTTTCAGCATGTGGTCCTCCTTTTGTCCTTACTATAATCTCTCTTTATGTCGCTTTTGTGTCAAGTTGTAAGTGGAAAAAGGGTCTTTAGCCCTCATTTTGAAGCATTCTGGTTGACTTGATCGCTAAAATCTGATTTGCAACTGCAAACAATGAATTATTACGGTTGATATGATCGGGCCGGTAATTCGTAGTTCAAAATTTATTTCAGGCATTGCCTACCGAATAGAATGGGGTGCCTTACGGGGGATATGTGCGTATCGATCCTAAAAGATCCAGGAAGAAAATGGTGCAGGAACAGATTGAGGCCCGTGGAGTGGCTGATAAAAATGTTCTGGATGCCATGAGTAAAATACCCAGACACCTGTTTGTGCAGGATGCCCTGGCTTCACGCGCATACTCCGACAGTGCCCTGCCTATCGGAGAAGGGCAGACCATCTCTCAGCCGTACATAGTAGCCGTTATGTCAGAGCTGCTTCGGATTGAACCGGGACATAAGGTTCTGGAGATCGGAACAGGATCAGGCTATCAGGCCGCGGTGCTGGCTGAAATGGGGGCGGATGTCTTTTCCGTTGAGCGCATTCGAAAGCTCTTCATCGCCGCGCGTAAACTGCTCTTTGATATGCGGTATTTTAACATTCAGCTCAAACTTGATGACGGTACCATGGGTTGGCCGGAAAATGCACCGTATGACCGTATAATCGTAACCGCCGGGGGGCCGGAAATCCCGGATTATCTCATTGAACAACTGGCTGATCCGGGCATACTGGTTATCCCGGTCGGCGGCCAGAGACGGGTGCAGCGGCTTATGCTGGTAACCAAAACTGACGGTAAAATCGAAACCACAGACATGGGCGGATGCGCCTTCGTAGATCTGGTTGGTAAACAGGGCTGGTAGGTTATAATGAATTTTATTCAAGCTTGGAAAGAAGGCCCGGGACCAGACTCCCCGCGTGATTACCTTGTGCTCGTGCTCAAAGGAATTTGTATGGGGGTAGCGGACATCATTCCCGGAGTTTCCGGCGGAACCATGGCCTTTATTACCGGAATTTATGATAATCTGATTGACTCCATTCGCTCTTTCAACGGCAGTTTTATTAAAAGCCTGCTTAAACTGGACCTGACCGGAGCCATCGCCGAAGCACATCTTAAATTTTTATTGCCTCTGCTGTTTGGCATCCTGATGGCAATGGTCTCCATGGCCCGGGTGATCCATGCCTTGTTGGGCAGCCATCCTGTGCCTGTATGGTCATTGTTTTTTGGACTTATTGCCGCTTCGGTTCTGGTGGTAGGCAAAAGGGTGGGTGAGGTTTCCGCGAAGAATGTTTTTGCGGGAATCTTTGGAGCCGCATTCAGCTACCTTTTGGTGGGATTGATTCCTGTGACCACACCGGATACCCTCTGGTTTGTGTTTCTCTGCGCTTCTATTTCCATTTGCGCAATGATTCTCCCCGGCATAAGCGGAGCTTTCATTCTTCTCCTTTTGGGGAAATATGAATTCATCACCGGGGCGATACGCAATCCCGCGAGTATGGAAAACGGCGCTATCCTGCTGGTATTCGTCTGCGGGTGCGCTTTCGGTATTTCTCTTTTTTCCCGTGTTCTGCATTTTTTGCTGGAAAAACATCACGCGATTACCGTGAGCCTGTTGACCGGATTCATGGCCGGGGCCATGCGCAAGATCTGGCCATGGAAAGAGGTTCTCGATTCGGTGGTGATACGGGGTAAGGTTCATGTCCTGAGCGAGGCCAATGTGCTGCCTCCGGCTTATGATGTGAAATTTGCAACTGCCGTGCTCCTGATGGTTGCCGGATTTGCAGCAGTGATTATCTTGGAATGGGTATCTTCAGCCAAGGACAGCTGAAGTTGAACGGAGACAGTTCTCCCTGATCTTTTAATATACAACAAAGGCATTGATATGAGTTCATCATGCAGTTCCTGTTCTTCCGGCTCACAGAAGAACGGTGACAAAAAGGCAAGTGCTGCCCAGGCTTTGCAGAACGAGTTGATTTCCTCGACTCTGCAGAAGATTAAATACAAAATTTTTGTAATGAGCGGCAAAGGCGGCGTAGGTAAGAGTTCCGTGGCTGTAAATATCGCCGCAGCCCTCGCGGACAAAGGGTTTAAGGTCGGTATCCTTGATGTTGACATCCATGGCCCCAGTGTTCCGCATCTGCTTGGCATTACCGGCCAGCTCGATGTTGAGCGCGGTAACCTCGTAGTTCCTAAAAAAGTAAATGATAACCTGCATGTTGTTTCCATGGAATCACTGCTCAAGGACCCTGATCAGGCTGTCCTCTGGCGCGGTCCCATGAAAACTTCCGCCATCAGGCAGTTCATTTCCGACGTACAGTGGGGCGAGCTTGATTTTCTCGTGATCGATTCCCCTCCGGGTACCGGTGATGAGCCTATGACCGTTCTGAAAACCATTCCGGAATCTCTTGCCGTGGTCGTAACCACTCCGCAGGAAGTTTCCCTTGCGGATGTTCGTAAGGCTATCAACTTCCTGCAGTACGCCAAGGCCAACATCATGGGCGTGGTTGAAAATATGAGCGGACTCGTCTGCCCTCACTGTCATGAGAATATCGACCTTTTCAAGAAGGGCGGCGGTGAAGAGCTGGCGGCTAAGTACAGCCTGCCGTTCCTCGGGGCTATTCCTCTGGACCCGACAACTGTTGTTGCCGGTGATCTGGGCAAGCCTGTGGTACTTCTTGATGAGGATTCTCCTGCAAAACTCGCCTTCCGCAAGGTTGCTGAGGAGATTGCAGATGCAGCCGAAAGCAGTTTTGAAGTAGCTTCCAGCACTCATACTTAATAAAAATCACCTTTTTTTGGGTGTAAATCAAATGCCGGGTTGACATACTGTCTTCCTCGGCACAGAATCATGCAGTTTCCGCGGGGTCCGTTTAATACGGTCCCCGCGTTACGCAAAAGCTCAATAGGTTTCAGGGCCGCCGCCCTGACTAAATGAATTTCTCGACCCGGGACACTTTATGTTCAATCTTGCCAATTCCCTTACTCTTGGACGTATTCTTGCGGTACCTTTAATCGTTGCTCTGCTTTATTATCCGAATAAGCTGACCATGTTTCTGGCGGCTTTTGTCTTTTTTCTGGCATCGCTGACCGACTTTTTTGACGGCTATATCGCCCGGCGTAGCAATCAGGTTACTAATCTGGGTAAATTTCTCGACCCTCTGGCAGATAAACTGCTCATCTGTTCCACCCTTATCATGCTCAGCTACATGGGTTATGTAAGCGGCTGGATTACAGTAGTTATTGTCTGCCGCGAATTGGCAGTTACCGGACTGAGAGCCATCGCCGTGGATATGGGGCTGGTTCTGGCTGCTGATAAGTTCGGCAAGCTCAAGACTCTCGTCCAGAGTTTCGCTCTCGGACCTCTGTTGCTGCACTACCCGTACTTCGGTATTGATATGCACCAGCTCGGCACCTGGATTCTTTACGTAGCTGTATTCCTGACCGTATTTTCCGGTGCTAATTATATGTACAATTTGCATAAAGTCTGGTTAACTAGCGAATAATTAAAATTTATTAGAAAAAGTTTACAGACAGGATTATCAATGAACGGTAATGACCGACAAAATCTGGTACTCAGACTCAATAATTGCCTCGAAACAATTATTGAGATGGAACAGGAACTTGAAAGACTTGACTTAAGTCGCAAGTTCCTAGAAGAACTTGAGGTCCTTAAGAGGTTTATGAGCAAAATGGAAAAAATCAGGGTTAGCGAGGCCGAAGTGGAACGGATCGAAACCGCAACTGATAATTTTTTGGTTGAGCTCAGGGTTCCGCTGGGGCAGGTTGATTCGTCCAGAAAAATGTTTACCCGGCTTCAGTAAAGGAACGTTTGATGCTGAGGCGTAGAGCTTTGCTGGGATTGCTGGTTGTAATCAACCTTGTGCTTCTTATTCGCTTGGGATTAAGTGAACAGGGTTTTTTAGGTTATCTTGAACTTGATGATAAAGTTCAGGAACTTGAGCATAAAATCGAAGCCGCTGACAACCGGACCCTAGAGCTGAGCAGAGAGATCCGCAGGCTTAAGAGTGACCGTGCCTATCAGGAGAAAATCATCCGTAGCAGGATGAATTACGTCAAGGGAAACGAAGTGTTGTACATTTTTCCTGATTCAGGAAAAGAAAAGACCCAGGGAGCAGGTACAGATGCAAAGCAAGATTGAGTGGTATCAGGAAGTTCTGGCTCTGGAGCCCAGCTCCAAAGTTTTTTTCCCTCTGGCCCGCCTTTATGTCGAAATGGGCAGTCTTGAGAAAGCAGTGACCACTCTTCGGATGGGTCTTGACCGCCATCCTGACTACCTTGAGGCTCGTCTGCTGCTGGTTGAAACTCTTGCTAAACTTGATCGCGAATCTGAAGCGAAGGCAGCTGTTGCGCCTTTGACCAGACTCTTTTCTTCATACCCCTCATTCTGGAAAATGTGGGGTGCTTCTATTTCTGAGGGTAACAGCGATGTTGCCGGAGCTATGGCTTTTCTGTTTTCGGCTCTGCACGGTTCCCCTATGTCATGGTCAGACGTAATGGCCGAGGGGATAAAACAGCTTACCGGTATTGCTTCCGGCAAAGAGACGGATGAATCTTTCTCGGCAGATGCAGCTGAAAGCGAAGTTCCCGCAGGCAATTATGCGCGTCCGGCACCTGAAAACAGTGATTTGCTTGTTGATGAAATTTCTCAGGCCGCAGCCCGTGTTGATGCAGACGGTGAAAGTGACGAAGAGCTGACCAGCCAGGTTGCTATGGACAGCCTCAAGACCAAGACCATGGCCGAAGTTCTGGCCTCTCAGGGAGATCTTGAGGGCGCTCTCGAAATTTACCGCGAATTGCTTTGCAAAGCATCTGATGACGAAAAAGATGAGCTTATGTCCTTTATGGCAGATATTTCAAGCAGGATAAGTAATGCTCCGCTTGATGATGTCGCCGGAGATGATGCAAGTAAAGATCCGTACTTCAAACACGCCAAAAGTAAGCTGATGAGTACCCTTGAACTTCTTGCGGACCGTCTGGAAGCCAGGGTTTCCAGATAAACTACCTTGTTTCGGCCTTATTTAAAGATACAATTTAATAATATGCATAAGGATTTGTGCTGTGTAAGCACAAAATCCAGGTATTAATTATGGAATTTAAAAATTCAGTGCGATCTTTCGCACTTTTTGCTTTTCTGTTGCTGCTCCTGTGCGTAAGCGGGTGCGAATACGGCAGTAAGGTCTGGCACGAAGCCCAGCAGACTGTAGACCCCAATCCCGAAATTAATTTAAAACACGGCGGGCTCGAA
This sequence comes from Maridesulfovibrio sp., assembly GCF_963676065.1. Classification (NCBI taxonomy): domain Bacteria; kingdom Pseudomonadati; phylum Thermodesulfobacteriota; class Desulfovibrionia; order Desulfovibrionales; family Desulfovibrionaceae; genus Maridesulfovibrio; species Maridesulfovibrio sp. The sequence continues at coordinate 2,855,770 of NZ_OY780933.1, forward strand.
AACCCCGACGATAATAAGCTGGCTCTACTTTTTACCCCTGTGGATGCTAAGATACTCTCTCTGTGCGAAGTCTTATCCACAGTGGACTCACATCCCGATGAAAATTGGTTTAAGCTGCTTTTTATGCGTTTTCCTTGGATCAGTGGTGTTCTTACCGTTGATGATGAAGCCAGTATTCTGGTCAAACTTCCCGAAGTTGAGATCAAGCCTTTCAAGCCGGGGCCGCTCATCGAATACGAAGGAGACTGGAATGAGATCAAATTGAAATCATTTGTCAGTTACTCCGAATTCGGTCCTGAAATGTATCTCGCCACTCCCTTCTTTAAAGATGCCGTCTTCAAAGGGCTGGTGGTGGTCCATTTTGATCCTCGCATTCTGCTGAATTTTTGTCCTGATCCTAAACAGCTGATTATTATGCAACCCGATGGCGGCGGCGTATGGACCGGGGCTGAAGATATTAATAAAAAGGCACTACTGCAAATAGACTGGGATGAGTTGCTGGATGAAAATGTCAGAGGCGTTGTTACAGTTGACGGGCAGAGATATGTCTGGCTTTCCCGCTATATAGGGGATACTCAGATCGTATACCTGACTAAAGCTATATCCAAGAAAGACGAAGATGATGGCTTACTGTTTTTTTAAAAACGTAGGTCTTATCTGAAAATTATGATATAGAGCTTATTACTTTCTGATAATTGCGCAGCAGGGACATTCCGAAGGAGGATTAATGACCCAGCAGATCACTGTTACAGAGCACCTGTTATTGCACCAGAAGCAGATTCCCGGAGCTACCGGACAGTTTACCCACCTATTCAATGAGTTGGTTCTTTCGGCCAAGATTATTTCAAGGGAAGTGAATAAGGCCGGTTTAGTTGATGTTCTCGGTTTTACAGGTGAGATCAATGTTCAGGGCGAGGAAGTAAAGAAGCTTGATGAATACGCCAACCGTATTCTGATCCACCGTATGGCCCGTTCCGGTGTGCTTTGCGCTATGGCCTCAGAGGAAAATGCTGATATAATCGAGATCCCGCACGGTCTTCCACAGGGGAACTACATCATCATTTTTGATCCTCTGGACGGTTCTTCAAATATTGATGTTAACGTCAATATAGGAACTATTTTTTCTATTTTTAGACGTAAAAGCAAACTGGGAACTCCGGTACAGTCCACAGATGTACTGCAGGCAGGGTGTGAGCAGGTCGCAGCCGGTTATATTTTATACGGTTCGTCCACCATGCTTGTCTTCACTACTGGAGACGGTGTCCATGGTTTCACCTTAGACCCCGGTGTCGGCGATTTTCTTCTTTCCCATCCGAACATACAGATTCCGGATCGCGGAAAAATCTACTCGGTTAACGAAGGCTATTGGCCTTACTGGTCCGAAGCTACCCAGAAGGTTGTCCGTCATTTCAAGTCTACGGATAATATTCATGGCAAGCCGTACAGTCTGCGTTACATAGGTTCGCTGGTTGCTGATTTTCACCGTAATCTTATTTACGGTGGAGTATTCATGTACCCTGCGGATAACCGGGACCCCGCTAAGCCGAATGGCAAGCTGCGCCTTCTATGCGAAGCTTCGCCCATGGCCATGCTTATAGAACAGGCCGGAGGCCTTGCAACGGACGGTACCCAGCGTATACTTGATATCGTGCCGGATGATTTGCATCAGCGCGTTCCCCTCTTCATAGGCTCACGCCACGAAGTAGAGACGATCAGTTCCATTTATAAGGAGCATGACGGATAATGCTTTGTCTTGGTATTGAGAGCTCCTGTGATGAAACAGGACTCGCTCTTGTGCGTGACGGAAAGCTTATTGCCGAAAAGCTAGCATCACAGGTCGATGTTCATGCCCTCTTCGGTGGTGTTGTACCTGAGATAGCTTCCCGCGAGCATCTGCGCGCTTTGCCTGTCCTGATGCGTGAACTTCTTAGAGAACAGAATCTGACTACTGATGACATTGACGTTGTCTCAGTGGCAAGAGGGCCGGGGTTGCAGGGCTGCCTGCTTATGGGGCTGAGCTTTGCAAAAGGTCTGGTTCTTTCCACCCGGGCGAGGCTTGCCGGGGTCAATCATCTCTGGGCGCATCTTACAGCCGCCGGGCTTGAACAGGAGTTACAGTATCCTTCGCTTGGATTACTTGTTTCCGGCGGGCATACTCATATCTACCTGATTGAAGGGCCGCTCGAATTTACATTGCTTGGGCGTACTCTTGACGACGCCGCCGGTGAAGCCTTTGATAAGACTGCTAAATCCCTGAATCTTCCATATCCTGGCGGTAAGCTTGTTGATGATCTGGGCAGGCAGGGAGTGGTCAATAAAAAGCTTTTTCCGGTTCCTTACGTTAATAACGACAATCTCGATTTCAGCTTTAGCGGCTTGAAAACCGCAGTGGCCACTTACGTGAACCAACATTCCCATCTGCGACTCGACGTGATGGGCCAGCCTGATGATCGTGATGAGGACCCGGCCATTGCGCAAGAGCGCAAAAATATGCTGGCCTCCTTTAACTATACCGTCGGGCGAACTCTTGAAGTGAAAGTTAAGCGGGCTCTTGAACGCAACCGAGGTGTTAAATCTTTGATTGTTGCCGGGGGAGTCGCCGCCAATTCAGTGGTTCGTTCGGTGATGGCCGGTGTTGCGGATAAATTTTCCATTCCGCTGGTTTTACCCCCAATGCATTTATGCACCGATAATGGAGCCATGATCGCCTATGCCGGGTATTTAATGGCGGAGGCAGGATGCTGGCACGATTTAGATCTCGATGCTATCCCGCGTGGGCGGGTGGTTCCGTGTGATTGGATCTGTGATGCCTAATCTGCCGCGAGGGTGTTGCCTTTGCCGTTAAGGGTGGGTATTATCAAAATTAAGTTATTAGCAGTTGTGTCTGTTCGTCTTGACACACCGGTTAACCATAATTAGATTTAAAAATTGAATAGCACTCTTAAAGAGTGTTCCGGAAGAAGATTATTTGGTGTGACTCTTCTCTACAGAAGGGCATAACTACCAGAATACTGTAACAAGGAGAAAATCATGGCTCTGCAGGTAACCGATTCCAGTTTTCAAGAAGAAGTTCTCAATAGCGATAAGCCTGTTCTAGTTGATTTCTGGGCTCCGTGGTGTGGCCCTTGTCGTGCAATGGGTCCTGTGATTGATGAATTGTCTGAAGAATTTTCCGGTCAGGTAAAAATTTGTAAGATGAATGTTGATGACAACCCCGCATCTCCCGGAAAGTACGGCATCCGTGCAATTCCGACTCTCATCCTCTTCAAGGGTGGCGAAGTTGTGGACCAGACTACCGGTGCAGTTTCCAAAAGCAGCATTAAGGAAATGATCAGCAGCAAGGCTCTGTAAAGAATGAAGTCTTATGACGCCGTTGTTATCGGGGGCGGCCCTGCCGGAATGGCGGCCGCCCTTTATCTTGCGAGGGCAGGAGTAAATTTTCTCGCCCTTGAAAAGATGTCTCATGGCGGACAGATGCTCCTTACGGATGAGCTCGAAAATTTCCCCGGATTTCCTGATGGGATCAAGGGGTACGAGCTGGCTGACAGAATGGATAGGCATGTTAAGCATTACAAGTTTGACCATGTTTATGATGAAGTTTTGCAGCTTATTCCCGGTGAGGAGTTTCATGAAGTTGTGGTTGCCAGCGGTGATCATGTAAAAAGCCGGGTGGTTATTATCACCTCCGGTGTTGCTTTCCGGAAATTAAAAGTTCCCAACGAGGAAAAATTGCTCGGGCGTGGGGTTTCTTACTGCGCTTTGTGTGACGGCAACTTTTATCGTGATAAGGTTGTTGCTGTCATCGGTGGCGGCAATTCCGCTCTTGAGGAATCAATCTATCTTTCAAAACTAGTAAAGAAGCTGTATCTAGTGCATCGCAGGGATGAATTCAGGGCTGATGTGGTCTATCGGGACAAATGCCTCGCGAATCCTGTTATTGAACCGGTACTGAATTCAGTTGTTTCAAAGATTATTGGTGATACGGAAGTTACCGGTGTTGAGATTAAAAATGTTGATACTGGAGACTACTCCGTCCTTGATGTGGATGGAGTGTTTATTTTTGTTGGTTTTAACGCCGTATGCAGCTTTTTCCCTGACGAATTGGCGCTCGATCAACATGGATTTATAAAAACAACCTGCGAAATGGAATCAAGTATTCCCGGAATTTACGCCGCCGGTGACATCCGCTCTAAAAAATGTAGACAGGTTGTCACGGCAGTGGGAGATGGCGCTACTGCAGCCACTGCCGCTTATGCGTATCTGGAACACAAATAATGCGAAATAAATTTTTTTCTATTGTTATTGCTTCTCTTCTCCTTATCAGCCTTTCCGGCTGTGGACTCATCGACTATTACTTCCTACCCAAACCTGAAGATACCGCGCAGGAACTTTATGAAGCCGGCGTGGAAGCGATGAAAGGTAAGGACTATTATGATGCTGCCGATTATTTTTCTAAACTGAAGGATCGCTATCCTTTCAGTCCGTATACCTTGAAGGCCGAGATCAGCCTCGGTGATGCGTATTTTCTTGATAAGAAATATTTTGATGCCTCAGAAGCCTACAAGGAATTTTCCGCACTGCATCCCGGTAACGAAGAAATTCCGTATGTGCTTTATCAGATCGGCCTGAGTAATTTTAACCTTTTCAGTTCCATTGATCGGCCTCAAAGCAATATCAATGAAGCATTGGTTTATTTTTACAGGGTGGAGGAAGCGTACCCGGACAGCGAGTATGCAAAAGCCGCAAAAGAATACATCGTAAAATGTCGTCGTGCCTTGGCTGACCATGAATTGTATATCGCCGATTTCTTCTGGAGATCGGAAAAATTCGGATCAGCTTGGAAACGCTATGCATACGTTGTACGCAATTTTAAGGACCTGCCTAAAGTTCGCAAATATGCCATGAAGCAGGCCGAGATGTCTTATTATGAATACCAGAAGACTCTTTCTCAGGAAGAACGCGAAAAATTGCAGGGAAGCTGGAAAGAGTTGATGAACTGGCTTTAAGCCTGTTCCCAACGATTCAAATAAAGCCCGACAGACCAGTGTCTGTCGGGTTTTTTTTAGTGATAAATGTTGCTAAGTTTAGCATACGCATCTAAACATAACTTATCCATAACCACGCATAGTTATTTTCTTTAATTAATTTTCGGATTAATAAATCCTTTTGTTAAGGGATGAAGCCCCGGAGGCATTACATATGTTTGAATTTCCTGAATGGCTGCATGATTATCAGATAGAAGACACAACCTTCGGCGATGCTTATGAGGATACATTGCCTCCGAAACGGGCATGGCTTAAAAAGACGATTGCGCAGGTCTATGGAATCAATTCCCCTGATGCCCCCGGTAAAACATGGAATGTTAATACATGGCGTGGCGGTTTTGAGACCGAGGTTTCAACCGAACCTTTGGAGTGGGCTGTGTTGCTTCTTGATGCAAAGTCAGTTTCTCCTGTACGCATTCTGGCCGCTCTGGTGCCCGCTTTTGCCGCCGGAGTGAAAAGCGTGCTGGCTGTTTTCTGCGGAGAAGGTGAGATATCCCGGTCAGTGCTGGCCGGATTCGAGCTTGCCGGACAGGAGAATGTGGTCAAACTGCCGGTGGATAAAGTTGACCTGCTTCTCGGCGAGATAATTCATTGCGGTATCGACGGGGCACTGCTCGATCTGCGCGGTGAGCCGGGTTACGTAAAGCATGGTCCGGGGGTGCGCTACTGGCGTGTGCCGGAAATTTTAAGTATATCAGTCTGCAGGGAAGATGATGCCCCGGATATGGAAGTACTTGCTTTTGCTCATCCTGATGTCGAATTTGTTGAAATTGACGAGGATTCCATCGCTGAATCAGAATCCGACGCAGTGGTTGTGCCTGCCGAATTAGTGGGTGATGGACTGATGAATTTCAGTATAGTACTTTCCCACGGTCAGGAAGGCTGCTGGGCTTGGAACGGTTTTAACAGTTCTTTTTTTAAACGCGAATGTGTTGCTCTTGCTGTTGCTGAATAAGTTTTACTCAGGGAAGGTGCTCCGTGAATATCAAGCCTGATTTTTCTGTGAAAGGTATTGGAAAAATACGTAATATCGGCGTCATTGCCCATATTGACGCGGGTAAGACTACGGTTACTGAACGTATGCTTTATTTTTCAGGCCGAATTCACCGTTTAGGTGAAGTTCACGAGGGAACCGCAACCATGGATTATATGCCTGAAGAGCAGGAGCGCGGAATCACGATCACTTCCGCGGTGACCACCTGTTACTGGGGTGCGAACACTATCAATATAATCGATACTCCCGGCCATGTGGATTTTACCATTGAAGTAGAACGTTCCCTGCGCGTGCTTGACGGCGCTGTTGGGGTTTTCTGTGCAGTCGGCGGTGTGGAACCGCAATCGGAAACCGTCTGGCGTCAAAGTGAGTCTTACGGCGTACCTAAGCTTGTTTTTATCAACAAGATGGATCGCTTAGGGGCAGATTTTGAGGCTGTACTCAAATCCATGTCTGATAAACTTGGAATCAGGAGCCTGCCCGTGCAGATTCCGGACGGCGCTGGCGAAGATTTCAGCGCTGTTTACGATATCATTCGCATGAAAAAACTGGTTTTTGATCAGGAGAGCAACGGTGAAGAGTTTGAGGAACTTGATCTGGATCAGCAGGATGAAGAATTTGTAGCGCCGTGGCGTGAGCAGATGTGCGAAGTGCTTTCGGAAATTGATGATGAATTTATGGAACGTTATCTTGAGGATGACATTGAGCCCGCGTACATTGATGAAGTCATCCGTAAGGCTACTCTTAAACTGGCTGTGGTTCCGGTCTTTTCCGGTTCGGCATTGAAAAATTCGGGTGTACAGCCGTTGATGGATGGAGTCGTTAAATATCTTCCCAGTCCGCTTGAAGCGCCTAAAGTCAGCGGTATAAATCCACAAACAGGGGTTGAACAGGTAGTGGAGCCGGAAGCCGGCGGTCCGTTTCAGGCTCTTGCGTTCAAGGTTGTTATGGACTCGGGACGCAAGATGGTCCTTATGCGAATTTATTCCGGTAAAATCAACGCCGGAGATACCGTCCGAAATTTTACACAGGGTAAAGATGAACGCATTGCGCGTCTTTTTAAGATACATGCCGGACGCAAGGAACGGCTCGATATTGCCGGTATCGGCGATATCGTAGGGGCTGCCGGACTGAAAGAAACCCGTACCGGAGACACCCTTTCCACGGCGGAAACTCCGCTGGTGCTTGAACAGATTGAGATGTACAAACCTGTTATTTCCATGGCGATTGAGCCGCGCAATGTAGAAGAATCCAACAAGCTTGAAGATGTGTTGGATAAGTACCTTCAGGAAGATCCCACCCTCACTTTGAATACAGATGAGAATACCGGACAGATCATTCTTTCCGGTATGGGGGAACTGCATCTTGAAGTTGTTCTGGACCGCATGCGCCGTGAATACAAGCTTGATCCGCGGGCTGGTAAACCGCAGGTTGTTTATCTGGAGGTTCCCGGCGGCAGCGCAGAAGCGGAAGAAGAATTTGACAAGTTTCTCGGTGAGGACAAGCACTACGGATATGTGCGTCTTTCAGTTGAGCCGCGGGAGCGGGGAGCAGGCCGGGATGTTGTTTTTGAAATCGATACCGGTGAATGGTCCTCTGAGTGGATGGATGCCGTAGCCGAGGGAATTGATGACGGTTTACAAAGCGGCGTAATCAAAGGATTTCCCGTTCAGGACGTAAAAGTGCGCATCCTTGAGCTGCGTAAACGGGATGGGGAATCATCAGTTCCCGGATATCATATGGCTGCCGGCAGGGCGTTGAAATCCGCCTTGAATGCTGCTTCTCCGCAGCTTATGGAACCTATTATGGATGTTGAAATTTCTGTTCCCGAAGAATTTGTAGGCGATGTGATCGGACTTCTCGGGGCTAAGGGCGCTCGCATAGAAAATATGCTTGATCGCAATAAGCAGAAGATTGTGCAGGCTTTGTCGCCGTTGCGGAATATGTTCGGTTTTTCCACCCATCTCAGATCGGCAACACAGGGAAGAGCCGGTTTTGCTATGAAATTTCACAGCTTTGATGTGTTGGATTAATCCCTCAGCCCGTAAGGTGTAAGTAAAACAAAATCAACAAAGGGAAGTTGATGCAGATTAATTATAGCAGAAAAGAGAAGTTCAAACGGCTTTTCAAATTATATTACCTTAAGGTTATGCGGATTAATGCTTCGCCTCATAATATTGCCTTGGGGGTTGCATGCGGGGTTTTCGGTGGCTGCTTTCCCGTTATTCCCGGGTTGCCGCTGCAGACTGTTATCGCGGTGGTTTTGGCCTTTATAACCCGCAGCAGCAAGATCGCGGCAGCTATTGCTACCTGGATTTCCAATCCTTTCAACTGGCTGCTCTTCTACTACATTCAGTTTAAGATAGGCACATTTTTTCTGCCCATAGATTTAGCTTTTGACCCGGCCAAGTGGCAGGTTTCTGATTTTATGGATATCGGCTGGCAGGGGTTGAGTATTCTTATCTTCGGTGGAGCGGTGCTCGGCATTCCTCTGGCAGTAATTTCATATTTTATCGCCTTGTATTTTGTGCGTCGTTACCGCAAACGCAAAACCATGCGTATGCTCTCCAAGCGTAAGAAATTATAAGCTTATCCAATTAAATTGGCGCTAGGTAACAATGCTTTTTGCCACTTGTTTAATATTTATTCACAATTAAGGCTCTTTGATGACAAAGAGTCTTTTTTTGTTTTTTTCGAGTATGATAATTATACTGCTTGATTGAAACTGATTAAGTGTTTAAAAATAGAAGTGATTCTCAGCCTACTTAAATGATTTGGAGATTTTTTTATGTCAGATGATATGACAACTCAAGTTTTTAAAGAAGAAGCGTATGAACTACTGGGCGAGCTTGAAACCTCTTTGCTTGAGCTTGAGGATATTCCTGATGATATGGATACGATCAACCGTGTTTTCAGAGCCTTGCATACTATTAAAGGTTCCGGGTCCATGTTTGGCTTTGAAGCCATTGCTGAATTTACCCATGAGGTTGAAACAGTATTCGATAAGGTCAGGAACGGAGAATTGGCCATATCAAAACCACTGCTGACTTTATCACTTTCAGCTCGCGATCATATTTATTCTATGCTCGAGTCGCCCACCGGAGAAGGCGATTTTGCTCTTGGGAACGGTATATTGGACGGGCTGAAGGATATATCCTCCGATTCATTGGAAGAAGGGAAACCGGACGATGGGAAACCGGAAGAGGCTGAGTCGTCCGATGCAAAGCCGCAGGAACCGGAAACGAAAGTTTCTGCCGCTGAGGAGTCTGGTTATAAGCCTCCGAAAACTCTTTTTCAGGTTATAATAAAGGTCGCAGCCGGCGGCGATGTCGATGATGACAGTCTTGAGCCTCTGTTGAAGGAATTGGAAAAACTGGGTGAAATTCGTTTTAAAGTTGTTCATACTGAAGCTGAACCTTATTGGGATATTATTTTTGAAAGCAACGCCGAATCAACATCCATTGAGGAAATCTTCTTTTTTACCGATGTTCCGGTAACAGTCAGTATCAGAGAAATCGCCCGGGAAAATGCTGCCGATTTTCTGGATTTTTATGATGATAGCGATGAGGATGATCAACCTGCTCCGACAAAGAAACTTGGTGAGATACTCGTGGAAAGAGGGGATGTTCCGGCGGAAACTATTGATGCCGCGCTTTCCACCCAGAAGCCACTTGGTGAACTGCTTACCGAAAGAGGCGTTGTCAGCAGAGATAAAGTGGACAGTGCCCTTGCCGAGCAGAGCGCAGCCACTCAATTTAATAATTCTTCCAAAAAAGCACGTAAAAAGGTCGATACCGCCTCATCCATAAGGGTCTCCGCCGAAAAACTTGATTATCTTGTCGATCTTGTCGGTGAACTTGTTATCGTTCAGGCCCAGATAAGCCAGGTGGTAGGCTCGAAAGGTGATCCTTCTCTGACCGCACTTTCCGAGGAACTTGAGCGCCTTTCAGATGAACTTCGCGACAGCACACTTGGAATCCGTATGCTGCCCATAGGTACCACATTCAGTAAATTCAGACGGTTGGTCCGTGATCTTTCCGAAGAATTGGGTAAAGAGATAGACCTGCATACCAATGGCGCCGAGACTGAACTGGACAAGACCGTCATCGAAAGACTTGGTGATCCTCTGGTTCATCTGCTGCGTAATTCTATTGATCATGGAATTGAAGATCCTGATACTCGCGGTGCACGGGGTAAATCCCGCCGCGGAACCATTACTCTTTCTGCGGAACATTCCGGCGGCGATGTCATGATTCTTATAGAAGATGATGGCAAGGGAATGTCAACTGAAGCCATCAAAGCCAAGGCCGTAGAAAAGGGGCTGATTTCATCTGATCAGGATCTTTCTGATAAGGATATTTTCAACCTTATTTTTGAACCCGGTTTTTCCACGGCCCAGAGTGTTACGAATGTTTCCGGGCGCGGAGTCGGAATGGATGTCGTTAAACGGGCTATTGATTCCCTGCGCGGCAGCATCGATATTAACAGTGTGGAAGGCAAAGGGACAATTATCACTATCAGGTTGCCTTTGACCCTGGCTATTATCGATGGACTGCAGGTGCGGGTGAATAATGATTTTTTTGTTATCCCGCTCTCACTTGTTGAAGAGTGCGTGGAACTTACCCAAAAAGATGTGGAGGAAGCCAATGGTCAGCAGTTTGTGAATCTGCGCGGAGAGATAGTTCCTTATATCAGAATCCGTGAGTGGTTTGAAGTGGAAGGAGAATCTCCGCCCATAGAACAGATAGTTATTACCGGGCTTGACGGCAGCAGGGTAGGGGTTGTGGTTGATACTGTCATCGGTGAACATCAGACGGTAATCAAAAGTCTTGGTCGTGTTTACAGAGATGTGGACGGAATATCCGGGGCAACCATCAAAGGTGACGGAACCCTTGCTCTGATTTTGGATATACCTAAGCTCTTCCGTACAGTTCTTACGGAATTAAAGGCGGCAGGTTGATGGCTTTGAAAAAAGATAAAAATGAATCCGAGCAGAGGTTTCCATGCTTGAATCCCAAAATGTCGGATTCTGATTTTGGAAAATTCAGCAAATTGATCAAAGAAGAATTCGGGATCAAGATGCCGCCTACCAAAAAGACCATGCTGGAAGCTCGTCTTCAAAAAAGGCTGCGTGCTCTAGGGTTTGATAACCATGCGCAATATTGCGATTTTTTATTCAGCCCCGGTGGGTTTGAAAGGGAACTGACCCAGCTTATTGATGTGGTCACGACCAATACCACTGATTTTTTTCGGGAGCCTAAGCATTTTGAGCTGTTGCTTAGCACTGTTCTGCCCGATTTATGCCAGCGTAGCAGAAGGCCGGTCAAAATATGGTCTGCCGGTTGTTCCAGCGGTGAGGAGCCTTACACCCTGTGTATGGTTATGAATGAGTTTGCTGAAAATAATCGGGATTTTAACTATTCTTTATTGGCAACGGATATTTCTACTGACATTCTGCGTAGAGCCATGAACGCTGTTTACCCCATGAGCAAGGTGGAAGTGGTCCCTATGGCGCTGAAGAAGAAATACCTGCTCAAAAGCAAAAATAAGGCTAAGCCGTTAGTCCGGGTTAAGCCTGAGTTGCGCAAAAAAGTTGATTTTCGAAGATTGAATTTTATGGAATCTTTTCCGTTCAAGGATCATAAAGATATAATCTTTTGTCGTAATGTGGTCATCTATTTTGATAGAGCGACCCAGTATACTCTTTTTAAAAAGTTCTGTGCCACGCTTTCCAAAGGTGGTTATCTGTTTATCGGTCATTCAGAGAGTATTTCCGGAATGGAGCTCCCCGTCCGGCAGATTGCTCCTACTGTTTATCAAAAGGTCTAGCCATGAAAAAAATAAAGGTTTTGATTGTTGATGACTCCGCTTTGGTTCGTCAGGCTTTGCAGCAGCTGTTTTCCACCGACGGTTCTATCGAAGTAATCGGCAGTGCCGGGGATCCGTTTGCCGCTGCTGAAATTATGAAGCGGGTTGTTCCTGATGTGATTACCCTCGATATTGAAATGCCCAGAATGGACGGGCTTACTTTCTTACGCAAGCTGATGAGTCAGCATCCATTGCCTGTGGTAATTTGCTCCACACTTACAGAGCAGGGGTCCGATGCGTATATGAGAGCTCTTGAATATGGCGCTGTTGAGGTGATTACAAAACCTAAAGTCGGGACTAAGACCTTTTTCGAAGAATCAAGTATCAGGGTTTGTGATGTGGTCAAAGCGGCTGCAATGATCAAACCGCGCAAACTTTCCGCGCGGCCTATGGCTGTTCAGCCCAAGCTTTCCGCAGATGCGGTCCTGCCAAAATCAAAACCGCGAAGCGTTCCTTTACAGACTACGGAAAAAGTAGTGCTTGTAGGAGCTTCTACCGGTGGGACGGAGGCTATTCAGAGTTTTTTACAAAGTATGCCTTTAGATAGTCCCGGTATAGCCATAGTTCAGCATATGCCTGAAAAATTTACTGCCGCATTTGCTATGAGATTAAATTCCATATGCCGCATTAATGTAAAGGAGGCATGTGACGGGGACAGTATATTAAGGGGTCAGGCTTTAATCGCCCCGGGTAATAAGCATATGCTGCTCAAACGTTCCGGTGCCCGTTACTATGTCGAGATTAAGGATGGCCCACTGGTCAGCCGCCACAGGCCTTCGGTAGATGTTCTTTTCCGTTCCGGGGCATCCAGTGCCGGGAATAATGCGGTTGCGGTAATAATGACCGGAATGGGTGATGACGGTGCCAAGGGCATGAAGGAATTGCACGATACCGGTACGTATTGCATCGCGCAGGATGAAGCTTCCTGCGTTGTTTTCGGAATGCCGCAGGAAGCCATCAAGCTTGGTGGGGTTGATAAAATTATGCCGCTTAAGAATATCCCCGGAGCGGTAGTTAATTCATGTAAATAAGTTAGATAAAACTACTGCTTAGCACCTTCGTTGTGTTTATGAATTTCAATGTTCACCTCTTCTGAAGTGACCAGTCCTTCAGTCATGCTTTCATTTAGGAATGCTTTGAAGCTCTCAATTTTTTCAGCTTTGTCGATAATTTCGATGATCAGAGGTAAGTCTTCGGAAAGTCTTAGGATTGAGGTTGTGCGAACTTGACTGTTGGCCCCGTAACCCATGACTCCCCGGTAGACCGAAGCCCCGGCAAGACCTTGCTTTCGCGCCTCTTCTACGATTACTTCGTACAGGGGGCGGTGTTTGAGCCTGTTTTCTTCACCTGTGAAAATTTTGAGTCTTACAGCCTTTTCGGTTAATGTCATAACAGGTTCTCCGTTTAAGTGGGTTATTTGAAATCAGGAAACTATGAGTCTGCCAAGTGCCAGGCCGCCGACTATGCACAAAAATCCCAATAAGCTTTGTCCACCGACATTTAGGGCAGCCATGACCCATTGGCCTGATTTTACCAGGGTTGTGGATTCAAACATATATGTTGAGAAAGTGGTAAATGCTCCCATGAAGCCGGTCAGGATGAACAGTCGCATCTCAGGTGGAAAGCCGAGGCGTTCTTCAAATAAACCGGTTACAATGCCGAAGAAAAGACAACCAAGCATGTTTACAGCAAATGTTCCTGCCGGGAAAGAGGAATCGATCATGCGCTGGACCATTCCTGAAACCAGATAGCGGGAGAGGCTTCCGGCTGCCCCGCCTGCCGCGATGAATAAAAATTTATGCATATCAAAGTCCTTCAATAACTTTCGTTTATTAATTTTATGTAGCACTTCAAGCTGAGAGAGAAAAGCAAAATGGCTCTTGAAACCGAATTGAAATATCTGAACGCGGACCATGATGAAGTCCGAAATTTTATGCAGAGGCATAGCGGTAAATTTTTAACCCGACACTATGAACGTAATATTGTTCTAGATGATCCGGGTCGGACCCTTTATAAAAGATCGGCACTTCTGCGGGTACGGCAGGCGGAAAAAATAACCATGACCGTTAAACGTATTCCGGCCGGCCCGGCTACCGGCAAGGCCAAGGTGTACGTTGAGCATGAAACCGAGGTCTCGAATTTTGACGAAACGGTGGCCGCCCTGCAGGTGCTGGGCTACGCGCCGGTTTTTAGTTACGAAAAAATCCGGGAAGAGTGGCTTTTTGAAGGCTGCCATATATGTCTGGATATTCTTCCCTTTGGCCCGTTTATTGAAATTGAAGGATCAGAAGACGAAATTTTGGCTTGCGCCGGTCTGTTGAAGCTCAAGCCGGAAAACGCATCTAAAAAGACTTACCATGAGCTGAATAAGGATTATAGAAAGACGAATGGACTTGATCCGGATGAGAATTTTATCTTTAAACCGGAAGAAGTAAAAACACTGCTTTAAAGCGGACAGCAGCATACAATAAGTTTTTCATAGCTTAAAAATAAGTAAAACTTCCTCGACAGGTGGGGAAATAGTTCTTATTGTTAACTATAGTCAAACATAAAAATATTTATAGTAAAGAAAGATGCCTGAATATAAAGAAAATTTTGAGTCAGATGTACTGCTTGAGGATGATCTCAAGGAACCGCGGAAGTTCCGGGTGCTGCTGCACAATGACGATTATACTTCCATGGAATTCGTTGTGGCCGTGCTCATGCAGGTTTTCAGGAAAACAGAAGAGGAATCCACGAAAATAATGCTTCAGGTCCACAATGACGGGGTCGGGGTTTGTGGAGTTTACACGGCCGAAGTTGCTGAAACACGCGTTGAAATGGTCAAGCAGCTTGCACAGCAGGCAGGCTACCCGCTGAAATGCACAATCGAAGAGGTCTAGTATGCTCAGTAAGACATTGGAACAGGCATTGACTTCTGCGGTTAACGAAGTCAGGCTCAGAAATCACGAGTTTCTCACTCTTGAACATCTGCTTTATGCGATAGTTCAGGAGGAAATGGGAGCGGACATCATTGCCGGATGTGGCGCAGAGCTTCCAAAGCTCCGTAGCCAACTGGAACGTTTCTTTGACGAAAACCTTGAACCTCTGCCCACCGGGGTTGATACCGAAGTCATCCAGACTCTCGGAGTTCGACGGGTATTGCAAAGGGCGATTTGGCAGAAGAAGGCCGCCGGAAAGGATGTGGTCGAGGTTGGCGATGTGATTGCCGCCATGTTTGAAGAGGAAGATTCCTACGCTGTCTATTTCCTCAAGACTCATGATATTTCACGGTTGGATATTCTTGAATATATTTCCCATTCCATGAGCGAAGGCGGCGACTGGGCAGAAGGTTTGGACATCAGTCCCAACCCGCGTACCGGAGACGGCGGTTCTTCCGCTGAAGGAAGACCTTCATCCGGTGCCGGCGACAAGCCGTCCCCGCTGGAGGAATTTACCACGAATCTCACCCAGCGCGCCCGCGACGGTAAGATCGATCCGCTTATAGGACGAGACAATGAGGTTGAGCGCACCCTGCAGGTTCTTTCCCGTAGACGCAAGAACAACCCTATTTTTGTAGGTGATCCCGGCGTCGGTAAGACTGCCATGGCTGAAGGTCTCGCCCTAGCTATCGCCAAGGGTAACGTGCCTGCCGCTTTTGAAGATACCGACGTCTTTGCCCTTGATATGGGCTCGCTGCTGGCCGGAACCAAGTACCGCGGCGACTTTGAATCCCGGCTTAAGGGCGTGCTGGCCCAGCTTAAGAATATGGATGGAGCGATCCTTTTCGTGGATGAAATCCATACCATCGTAGGGGCCGGAGCAGTAAGCGGTGGTTCCATGGATGCCTCTAATATTCTCAAGCCCTTTCTGGGATCAGGTGAAATCCGTTGCATCGGAGCCACGACTTACGAGGAATATAAGAATCATTTTGAGAAGGACCGGGCTCTTTCCCGTAGATTTCAGAAGATCGACATCACCGAACCTTCGGTGGAGGAGACCATTGAAATTCTTAAGGGCCTCAAGCCTTATTACGAGGAACATCATAATGTTTTTTACGCTCCGTCGGCAATCAAGGCCGCGTCGGAGCTCGCAGCAAGGCATATTAATGAGCGTTTCCTGCCTGACAAGGCTATTGATGTTATTGATGAGGCCGGAGCCTTTTATAATCTCAGCCAGCGCAAGCGTAAGGATAACCGCATTGTCGTAGCTGATGTTGAAAAGGTTATCTCCAAGATGGCCCGCATCCCGACAAGGCGAATCACCATGTCCGACCGTTCCCGTTTGCAGGAACTGGATGTGAACTTAAAGAATGTTGTCTTTGGTCAGGATAAGGCTGTTGATATCATCACTAAGGCTATCCTGCGGTCCCGTGCGGGCATGAAGCAGATCGGCCGTCCTACCGGTTCTTTCCTGCTTACCGGTCCCACCGGTGTTGGTAAGACTGAGCTTGCCAAGCAGCTGGCTTCTACCATGGGTGTTCATTTCATGCGTTTTGATATGAGTGAGTACATGGAAAAGCACGCTGTTGCCCGCTTGATCGGTGCCCCTCCGGGCTATGTGGGATTTGATCAGGGAGGATTGCTCACAGAGGGTGTGCGTAAGAATCCGCATTGTGTAATTCTTTTTGATGAAATCGAGAAGGCCCATCCGGATGTGTTTAACATTCTGTTGCAGGTCATGGATTACGCCACCTTGACTGATAATAACGGCCGCAAGGCCGATTTCAGGCATGTTGTCCTGCTCATGACCTCCAATGCCGGAGCGCGTGAAATGGCCAAGGGCGGAATCGGCTTTGGTGCCAGCGTGAAGGGCGGCGAGGATAAGGGACGCGGACTTAAGGCTGTGGAAAAGATTTTCAGCCCTGAATTCCGCAACCGGCTTGATGCTATCGTGCCTTTTAATTCCCTGCAGATTGATATCATGGAGCTTATCGTTGAAAAGTTCATCAAGGAACTCAACGGACAGCTGCTTGATAACAAGGTAACCATCGAGCTGGATAAGAAGTCCCGCCGCTGGTTGGCCGAGAAGGGACACGATCCGGCATATGGGGCAAGACCCATGGCCCGTTTGATTCAGACTTCCATCAAGGATGAGATCGCCGATGAAATTCTCTTCGGTAAGCTGGTCAAGGGCGGAACAGTTCAAGTTTCTACCAAGGGCAAGGATGAAGACGAGAAGCTCAGCTTTAAGTTTAAAACTTCGACTAAGAATTAGGGTTGTTTGACCCGTATGATATATTAACTTCTACAGGGGAGGCTTCCGCAGGGGAGCTTCCTCTTTTTTTGCTTAATTATAATAATAGCAGCGAATATAATAAGTTTAGCTCTATTGCCAAAACATAATAATCGTTTATTATTAGAGAGAGTCTGCAAGTCCAAGGATTATTATGGTTGTTTATAGACTGATAGAAGAACCCATTTTCCCGCATCCGGATGAAGCCGAACCGGATGGATTATTGGCCGTTGGCGGTGATTTAAGCCCCGAGCGCTTACTTTCCGCATACGCAGCGGGTATTTTCCCGTGGTATGATGAGAAATCCCCGATTCTGTGGTGGTCGCTTGACCCCCGCTTGATATTGAATCTGGATAAACTGCACATTTCACGCCGCGTAAAACGCAAGATCAGAAATCAGGAATATACCGTTACCTTCGATCATGATTTTGAAAGCGTAATTTCCAATTGTGCCCGGAAATTTCGTCCGGGTCAGGCTGGAACATGGATTTTACCCGAAATTATTGAGGCTTATGTGAAATTGCATAGGCTTGGTTTTGCGCACAGCGTTGAAGTCTGGAATAGTCATGGCAATCTTGTCGGAGGGCTGTACGGAGTCTCGCTGGGTAGAATTTTTTCCGGTGAATCCATGTTTTTTCTTGAGCCGGATGCATCAAAATTCGGTTTTTCCTATCTTGTGCAGTGGCTTAAAAATCGGGAATTTCACTTTGTTGACTGCCAGCAGCCCACGGATCACCTTAAATCTCTCGGAGCAGAGGAGGTAAGTCGGGAATCTTTTCTGGAGAAACTTGATGCGGCTCTGGAGTTTCCTGCCTTGCGTGGACAATGGGAGTTTATGGAAGGTGAATACCGGCTGATAACTAAAATTCTGAGTTAGAATAATAACAGCGGAGGATTCTTGAAGAATCCTCCGCTGTTAAAATTTAGACAAAATATTGAAGAGCTTTCGACAAATTCTACTTATTGAAAATGCTGTGAATTTTAGGCTCTGTGGAAAAAGCTTAAGCCGTATGTTTTAATTGTCATCGTTTTCGCGGGTTTCAACCAGCGGGCGGTGCGCGCCGAGGTTGTATAGGCCGCGCAGAGCGAAGGGCAGGTCGAAATGAGGTACTTTTTCAAACTTGATCAGCCCGATATCTTTACCCTCAGTGATGGAGGAAAGCGGCGGCAACCCTGTGGGCACGGGGAATTCCATGGGAGTGGAGAAGATTGATTCCAGCCTTGAGGAGTAGTGATCTTTTAGATAATCAACAACCTGATCACGTTCTTCCACGGTGAATGATTCAAGGATGATTTTGCGATCTCTCTCTTCATTGGGAACAGCATCAAGAGTAGCGGGACCGCCGAAAAGATTATCCCACTTTATTTCAGTTTCATCCGCGTCATTCCATTCGGGACGGAAAAGGTGTACTTCAACGTCGCGGCGACCTTTGAAGCTTTTGATGACCATGGATACCGCGTATCCGCGCGTACTGGGGATTTCCCCGTTTTCAATCTGGATTATAGGAATCATTGCTACCTCGCAAAATGAATGTTTTAATGAGCATATCTGCTTGTTAATCTATTCTACATAACTATTTTAATTTAACAGCACAAGTCGGGAACCTAGCATAATGGCGAACAATTTTGAGCTTGTAAGTGAATATACACTCAAGGGCGACCAGCCTGAAGCGGTGAGAGAACTGGTCGAAAATATAAAGCACGGTGTGCAGGACCAGGTCCTGCTCGGCGCGACCGGTACCGGTAAAACCTTTGCCATGGCCAATGTGATCAAGGAATTGAACCGTCCCACGCTGGTTATGGCTCCCAACAAAACTCTCGCGGCCCAGCTTTTTAATGAATTCAAGGCCTTATTTCCGCATAACGCCGTTGAATATTTTGTCAGTTATTACGATTACTATCAGCCGGAAGCCTATCTGCCGCATTCCGATACCTACATTGAAAAAGATTCGTCCATCAATGACGACATCGATAAACTGCGTCACTCCGCTACCCATGCACTGCTGACCCGGCGGGATGTTTTGATCGTAGCCTCTGTTTCCTGTATTTACGGTCTTGGTTCGCCGGAATTTTACGCCAAAATGATAATCCCGGTGGAAGAGGGGCAGGAAATGTCCATGGAAAAGCTCATGGACCGGCTGGTGGAGGTCCAATACGAGCGTAATGATTACGATTTCCATCGCGGAACTTTCCGGGTGCGCGGTGATGTTATCGAGATCATTCCGGCATACAGTCGCGAACAGGCCCTGCGAATCGAATTCTTCGGGGATGAAATTGATTCCATACTTGAAACAGACCCGCTTACCGGAGAAGTCACCGGACGCAGGCGTAAGACAGTAATCTATCCGGCAAGTCACTTTGTTTCCGATCAGGATAACCTTGAGCGCGCAAGGGAAGACATCCGAAATGAACTTTCCGAGACTCTTGTTAAGTATAAAAATGATAACAAACTGATTGAGGCGCAGCGCATTGAGCAGCGCACTATGTATGATCTGGAGATGATTGAGGAGATTGGTTACTGCAACGGTATCGAAAACTATTCGCGGCATCTTGATGGTCGTAAAGAGGGTGAGCCTCCGGCAACCCTGATTCATTATTTTCCCGATGATTTTTTGCTGTTTATGGACGAATCACATATTGCCGTACCGCAGGTGGGCGCCATGTATAACGGTGACCGCTCCCGTAAAACAACTCTGGTTAATTTCGGGTTCCGGCTTCCTTCCGCTCTCGATAACCGTCCGTTATGCTTTGAGGAGTTCCTCGACAAAATAGGGCAGACCGTTTATGTTTCCGCAACTCCTGGACCTTGGGAAATGGAGCGGGCGCAAGGTCTGGTCGTGGAGCAGATTATCCGGCCTACAGGATTGCTTGATCCCGAGATTGAAGTGCGTCCGGTCAAGGGCCAGATGGATGATCTGCTGGCTGAGTGCAAAGAGCGGGAGAAACGCGGTGAGCGGGTGCTGATCACCACGCTGACCAAGCGTATGTCCGAAGATCTGACCGAGTATTTCAATCAGATGGGCGTGGAAGCCAAGTACCTGCATTCTGATATCGACACCATGGAACGTATGGCGATTATCCAGTCTTTGCGTGCCGGAGAATTTGTGGCTCTGGTCGGTATTAACCTCTTGCGTGAAGGTCTTGATATTCCTGAAGTTTCACTTGTCGCCATACTTGATGCCGATAAAGAGGGATTTCTGCGTTCCACCCGGTCCCTAATCCAGACATTCGGTCGCGCGGCCCGTAATTCTGAGGGGCGTGTTATTCTTTACGCGGATAATGTGACCCGTTCCATGCGTACCGCCATGGATGAAACTTATCGCCGCCGTGCAAAACAGATTGAGTACAATGAAACTCACGGCATTGTTCCCCAGACTATTGCAAAATCACTGGATAATATGCTGGGTACATTGTACTCTGATACATGGTCGGGCGGTGAGGTCAAGATCGCGGCTGAAGAAGCTGCCGAGTATGGACTTGATCCCGCAAAGATGGAAAAAGAAGTTCGTAAGCTGGAAAAGGATATGCGTAAGTACGCGGCTGAGCTTGAATTTGAGAAAGCAGCCGAACTGCGTGACCGGATTCAGAATTTGCGCGAGAAGATTCTCAGTCTCGGATAATACTGTCGGTTAACAATCAACCTGGACTGTCAGGAATGAAATCCAAATCCATATTCGTTAGACTGCTGCGCTTGAGGCGCGACTTTGGAATGTTCTGGGGGCTTATCTCCGGTGTCATTTACATGGCGTTTGTGTTTATCGCAGGCATTATTGGTTATATGTGGATTGAGGGCTGGAATTTACTGAATAGTTTTTACATGGTCGTGATCACTTTATCCACTGTGGGATTTATGGAAGTGCTGCCTCTTTCGGATGACGGCAGGCTTTTCACTTCTATTCTCATCCTTGGCGGTGTTGGTGGTTTTGCATATTTGATCGGTGCTTTTTCCCAACTGCTTGTCGAAGGGCGGTTGCAGGCAATCTTAGGGAGACGCAGAATGCATAAGACAATAGGGAAATTTAAGGATCATATAATTGTCTGCGGTTATGGACGGATCGGTGCCATTGTGACCAATGAAATTCTGGAAGAAGGTCTTAATGTTGTTGTCATTGATAACAATCCGGAGCTTATCTCTCAGATGGAATCCGCCGGGATAGCCTGTATTGAAGGTGACGCTACCTGTGATGAAATTCTCCAGCTGGCCGGACTTTCCAATGCAAAGACCCTGATTGCCGCGCTTTCGGATGAAGCGGCCAATGTTTACGTTACCCTGATAGCCCGTCAATCAAATATAAATGTGAACATTATCGCCCGTGGTAATGATACCGCGAGTATTTCCCGGTTGGAATTTGCCGGGGCTGACCGGGTTGTGCTGCCCCATACCATCGGTGGAATCCGTATGGCGCAATCAGTTCTGCGTCCCACAGTTACAAACTTTCTCGATATTGCCATGCGCGGCAAGATCGATTTGCAGATGGAAGAGCTTTTCGTTACCGATTCTTCCGAGCTGGTCGGGATGGACCTGATTGAATCAAAAATTAGGCCCCGTTTTAACCTGATCATCATTGCCATTCGTAAAGGAAGCGGCGAAATGGTTTTTAATCCCGGTCCTAAAGAAGTCATTGAAGCAGGTGATACTCTGCTCACAGTCGGAAAAAATTCCGACCTTTCTGCCATTGGTAAGATTTTATAGATGCCTCCGGCGGCCCTTCGGGAACCGAAGAACCCTTTTGGAAAAGGGGTCTTTGGACTTTTCTGATATTTTTATTGGGCTATGCCGTTCTATTCAATAATTTTTCCTTAAATAATATAATATTGTGAAAAATAAAAATAAAGAAATTAAAGAGTTGGTTTCTCTTCTTGAGAAGCATAACGAAGCATACCGCCGCGGTATGCCTACTATCAGCGATGCCCGTTATGATGAACTTACCGAGCAGCTTCGTGACCTTGATCCTGAAAACCAGTTTCTGACTAATGTAGAGCCTGAGAATTTCAGCGAAAAGGTTGAGGTGCGTCATCCACGGCCTATGCTATCTACCGAGAAAGCATATACGGTTGAAGAGTTGACCAGATTTGTTTCCCGCGTGGAAAAAGAAGCTAAGGCTCTGGGCATTAAAGAAGTAAGCTACCGGGTTACTCCGAAGCTGGACGGTCTGGCTGCCCGTGATGACGGAAAGATCTTTGCCACCAGAGGCAACGGTGAAGTCGGTTACGAAATATCCAGTGCCTTTGCCAAGGGTGTTGTCGCTGTCGGCGGTCGCGCGCAGGGTGTGGGCGAGATTGTATGCAGTCAGGAATATTTTACCGAACACCTTTCCAACTCCTTTGAGCATCCGCGTAACATGGTTGTGGGGATTATTACTTCGGACAAAGTAAATGAGGCTTCTAAGCAGGCTTTGCAGGACGAAGCAGTTCGTTTTGTGCCTTACAGCACCCTTCCTAACAAGGTCGTAGACGGTAAAGAACTGGTCAATCGGGTCTGGGAGATTACAGATGAGCTCTGGGCAGCTACTGATTATCCTCTGGACGGCATGGTCGCTGAAGTTACTGACGTGGCTCTTCAGGAGCGTCTTGGCTCCACAGCCCACCATTATCGCTGGCAGATCGCCATTAAGAAAAAGGGCGAATCCTCGGTTACGGAAGTTGAAAGAATCCGTTGGCAGGTAGGACGCATGGGATCGGTCACTCCGGTTATGGAAGTCAAGCCAGTTTCTGTCTCCGGCGCGACTATTCGCAACGTCACCGCCCATAATGCCGGAATACTGCGGGATCAGTCCATCGGCGTAGGGGCGACCATACGAATTATCCGCAGTGGTGAGGTTATTCCCAAGCTGGAGGAAGTTATCAAGCCTGCAAGCGAAGTGGAGCTGCCTGAAAATTGTCCTTCCTGCGGTGCGAAGCTTCTCTGGCAGAATGATTTTTTGAAGTGTCCTGATTTTACTTGCCCTGCCCGTGTCGAGCAGCGGCTGGAATACTGGTTCAAGACCCTCGGTAATGCTGATTGGTTCGGCAAAAAAACTATCGCTAAGCTGGTTCAGGCCGGGTATAATTCTCTGGAATCCGTTTACCGCATGGCTGAAGATGATTTCCAGAACCTTGGTTTCGGGCCTGTTCAATCCACAAATCTCGCGGAAGCCCTTTATCTCAGCAAGACCAAGGAAACTGACGACTGGCGTTTTCTGGCGGCATTCGGAATTCCCGATCTGGGCAAGGCGGACAGCCGCAAATTGCTGGGGCATTTTAAATTGGAGGACGTGGTAAACGTCAAGCAGGAACAGTTAATCGAATTGCACGGCTTCGGCGATATCACCAGCAGATCGGTGACCGAAGGAATAGCGGCGATCAGGGAAACCATCCTTCACATGCTGGAATTCGATTTCAACCTGCGCAGGACCCCGCTGATTGCCGAAACTCAGTCAGCGGATAGCCCCATCACCGGAAAAGGTGTAGTCTTTACCGGGAAAATGGAGCAGGGCAGCCGCGAAGATATGCAGGCCATGGCAAGGCGTCTGGGTGCGAAGGTACAGACATCTGTTACCGGTAAGACTGATTTTCTGGTTTGCGGCAGCAAGGTTGGAGCCAAGAAAATTGAATCCGCCAAGGCCAAGGGCGTTGAGATCATGAGCGAAAGTGAATTCATGGATATAGTTAATTAGAGCACAATTTTTAATATTCCGGTGGCGAATCTTTACTAAAAGTTATTGAGATTCTTAAACTACCTTTGAAAAAAGGGTGTAAGCTACCGGGGCAAAATCATAAATAAAAGCGCAAAGCGCATCAAATTTAAAGGAGCACGATATGACTGATGTAGTAATTATTGGCGCGAAGGGGCGCATGGGTGACACTCTGGTTCGTTGTGTACAGCAGAGCGATGATCTCAAACTAGCAGCAGTCCTGGAGCGTTCCGGTTGTGAAGACGGTCTGGATGCACTCGGCTGTGTGTGCGGAACAGACGTACAGGAAGTACTGACCAAAGTTCCCGGTGCGGTCGTGGTTGATTTTACCGCTCCTGAAGCTACCTTGAAATTGCTGGAAATTGCTGTTGTAACCGGAAATCCGGTGGTTATCGGCACTACCGGCATGAGTAACGAGCAGATAGCCAAGGTAGAGGAATTCGCAAAGAAAGTTCCTGTGTTCCTCGCCCCGAACATGAGCGTAGGGGTAAATGTCCTGCTTAAGATTCTGCCCGAACTGGTCCGTATGCTCGGCCCTGCCTACGATATGGAAATGACTGAAATTCATCACAACAAAAAGGTGGATTCCCCCAGTGGAACCGCGCTCAAGCTGGCTCAGTGCATGGCGGAAGCGCGCGGCCTTGTATACGATGAAGTAAAAAAACATTCCCGTGACGGTATCATCGGAGCCAGAACAAAAGATGAAATCGGCGTAATGGCTGTTCGCGGCGGTGACGTAGTTGGTGATCATACCGCATATTTTCTCGGACCCGGTGAACGTATTGAAGTAACCCACCGAGCCCATTCCCGCGAAACCTTCGCACAGGGTGCTTTACGTGCGGCTCGTTGGCTTAAAGATCAGAAGCCCGGAAAACTTTATTCCATGGCTGACGTATTCTAGTTTTGTATGAATAATGATTTTTACAGGCTGCATCTGAATGGTGCGGCCTTTTTTTGTTAACTACGATTTAAATATGGTGTTTTTACCGCCGATCCTGCTTAATATAGTTTCAGCCAGAATTGAACAGTAATCTTTTTTCAGGATAGCCATGTCATTTTATTTAAAAGCTACATTTATTTATATAGCTTTCTATCTGTATGTCCGACTCTGGATATGCCGGATGCTGGTGGATAATCCCAGGATCAAACGTGGAGTGCTCATTGCCACTGATCTGATGACCATCATTCTGCCGATCACTATCTTTTTACCTGAGAACCTGCCGTATCTGTTGAAGATCCTTATGCAGGGAGCTGGGTATAGCTGGGCGGCTATCATTGCTTGTATGGTCCCGGTGGGGCTGTGCTTTGAGCCTATTCGCTGGGGCGTTAAGCTGCTCGGAAACGAGATCAAGATTTCGGGATTGAAAATTTTTGCAGCACTCTGCCTGATTTCCATAGTCATGACTGTGGGTGGGTACATTAACGCCACTTCTCCCGTCGTAAAGGAAGTTAATTACGATTTTTCAAAGGGAAGCACGGAGGCCAAAGAGTACCGCATCGCGGTTTTTTCCGACCTGCATGCCGGTAAATTGATGACTCAGGAACGAGTCGGTGCGGTTGTGAATCTTGTTAATTCCCTTAATCCGGACATAGTGCTCATGGTCGGCGATATCCTTGATGACCATGACTGTGAAGTAAGCGGGGCGGTTAATGAACTGGAGCGTATTAAAGCTCCGTTGGGTAAATTCGCCGTGCTTGGAAACCATGAATATTATCTCGACCACGACTGGGCGCGGAGGTTGCTGGAAGATCAGGGAATAAAGGTTCTTGTGGATAGCAGCAGCGTGATTGATAACCGGTTCCTGCTGGTGGGACGCAACGATTATGTGGCTCTGCGTGGTGGTGGGAAACGTTTCGCGTTGCAGAATGTAATTCCAAGAGGAAACAAGCTTCCGGTTATCCTTATGGATCACACTCCCCATCATCTTGAAGAAGCTGAACAGAATAACGTGGCCTTACAGGTTTCCGGCCACACTCATAACGGACAGCTTTTTCCCTTTAATCTGGTAGTAAAACGAATTTATGAAGAGGAGTACGGAGCCTATCAAAAGGGGAATACTCAGTATTACGTCAGCTGCGGCGTAGGATTCTGGGGTCCGCCGCTACGCACCAACAGCAGACCGGAAGTGGTGCTGATGAAGGTTCGGATTTAGATGGAATGAGGCCGGGGAGATTGTTAAACCATCCCCGGATGGTTAATTATCTTGGGAATGAACCGTTGTTGATATCAATGCATGAACCGTTAATGTATTCAGGGCAGTCTGTTGCCAGCCAGTGCATGGCGGAAGCTACTTCTTCCGGTTTACCGAAACGTCCGGTATAGACCGCAGCTTTGATTGCATCACGGCGGGCTTGGGGAATTGTGTTCAACATATTGGTTTCAATCGGGCCGGGAGCAACCGCATTGATCACGATTCCGTGCGGGCCGAGGATTTTGGCAAAGCTTTTGGTCATGTTGATGACTCCGGCTTTAGTTATTCCATACCAGACATCTGGGTGTCCTATTTGTCCGGCGATAGACGCGTTATTTACAATCCGGCCCTGTTTTTTATCTTTCATTGATTGGGATACAGCGGTAATCAGGGCCACCGGAGCCTCGATATTGATCTTGAGGATTTGATCTACGCTTTCAGCTGTGTATTCGTCATACGGGGTAGCGTACATCACTCCGGCATTGTTTATCAGTACGTCTATTGCAGGCAGTCCGGCAATGAATTCCGGAATCCCTGCCACATTGGTAAAGTCGAATTTCTCTGTTCTTACCTGCGGGTGCTGGTTGTATTTGAAGTTTGAGAAGTCACGGGCCGCGACGATTACGTTGGCTCCGTCCGCGATGAACATCTCAGTCAGCTCAAGGCCGATCCCCTTGTTCCCGCCGGTAATTAAGACATTTTTATTTTCCATTTTGAGTTTCCTTTTGATTTTTTTGCTTAATATTTAAAGTCTTGGGTGAGTTATTCAGTCGAGCATAAAGGAAATTAAAAATCAAGTAATCATCAATTTATCTGATCAACAAAGCGGCTCGCTGTTGTATACAGCAGGAAATTAATTCAGGTTTAGCGTCTTATATGATGCGGAACGGGATAAATGCATGAAAAATGAAAAATTAAAAATAATCGGCTATCATATACTCAAAAATCTAGATTCAGTTGCCCAGCTAAATGCGGATTTGTTTATTAAGCATCAGCCGCGTTGGTTTGCAGGTATGGAACCTGAAGAAAGTTTTAGAATTGCTGCGTGCGGCCTCAAAATGAATCTTGAATGTTTTATCCGCGGGGATTTATTTCCGCTGGAAAATTATTTTAAAGGTTGCGCGGGGATAAAACTCGACAGGGGTGTAGGAATACGGGATGTTGTCGAAGGGACTTTACTCCGCAAAAAGGTTTTTATTTCCGCGGGATTTGAGTTTTTTAGTGATAAGGATGATTTTATCGCTTTTCTGGAGGAGCTTGAGGATTATTATGTTGAAGTCCTAACGCTGACTACAGAACGTTATTCCAGCATGCTTCTTTCCCGTTTGAATGCCGAGCATATTCGCAATAAGTTATTGCTTGAGGCCTCGCGCACAGTGACCAGCGCCCTTGACCCGGATGAAGTCCTGAGTCGATTGGCCGAAGTGCTGGCCGGAACCGTGGGTGAAGGATGCTGTACCATATTTCTGGTCAATCCTGAGACCGGAGGTCTCGCACCATGCGCGGGATTCGGCTATGGAACAAAGGAGTGCCAGAGTGCATTGCAGGGGCTGCGGCTCTGTCCGTCCGGTAATACTCTTAGCGGTGTTGACGGCAAAAGTTACGGATTCTGTTCTTCCAATAAGGCGGGCTCGTCTTTCGCGGATATTTTACCCGAGGCGGTCCGTTCCGGCAGCGCATCACTTTTTCATATTACCAGCAGTGACCGGATGGTCGGTGTGGCCCTTGTTTCCTCCGAGCAGCCGGGATTCACTTTCGACAATGCCACCACCGAACTCATCGGTGGGATTTTGAATACTGTGGCGGTTGCCATTGAAAGCGCTGCCGCGGCGCGCCAGACAAAGCGACAGCTTATGGAAAGTGAAAGTCTGCGCCGGGTGGCGAACGTACTCCTTGAGAGTCCCGAAGGCAGAAACGGGAGTATCCTTGGCCTCATTGCCGATGAAGCCCGGACTATTGTTAACGGCATGGGTAGTGCCTTGTTGTTGCTGGAAGGTCAGTCCCTTAGATGTGTCTGCGGTTCAGGGACACCAAGATGTCCTGTAGAATATTACGATGTGGAATCCACTTACTACGGAAATGTTTTTAAGAAAGGTAAAACCATCATCGTCCGCGATGCCCAGAGTGAAATTCCTGAAGTTGAATTTATTGATAAAGTGCGGACGCTTATAATCGTACCCTTGTTGGAAGGGGATCGAAAGCTCGGTTTGCTTATGGTTTCCAATAAAAGCGGGGGCTTTGACCATGCGGATAAGCGGATCATGGAAATGTTCGCCGCACAGGCGGTTCTGGCCCTGCGGAACAGCCGGTTGTTTGAGCAGAGTGAAAAGCTGGTTGTACAGGGCGAACGCCAGAGGCTGGCCCGAGAGCTGCACGATTCAGTAACTCAGGCCCTGTACGCGATTACTTTCTGTTCCGGTGCCGCAGTACGCTCTCTTGAGTCCGGAAAAAGGGATGCCGCGGTCGATCAGCTTAAGGCTTTGCAGGGTATGGCTCAGCAGGGCATGCGCGATATGCGTTCCCTCATTTTTGATCTGCATCCACCAGAACTGGAAAGCGAAGGTCTTGTCGGTGCTATTCAGGCCCGGTTGAACTCCGTTGAAATACGTTCCGGTCTGGACGCGGAGTTCTTGATTGATGGAGATGAAAGACGGTTGCCGTTGCGGGTAGAGGAAGAGATCTTTCGTATAGTCATTGAATCCCTGAACAATTCCGCCAAGCATTCTAAGGCCGGGTCTGTTACAGTGCACGTAGATTTTACCGATAGTGAAACCGTGGTAAAGATCATCGATGACGGTCAGGGATTTGATATTGCAACCCTGCCTACCGGCGGTATGGGCTTGCGCGGTATTCGCGAACGCGCAGATAAAATCAATGCCGAACTTGAGATCAACAGTGCCCCGGATAAGGGCACTGTACTTACTGTTAAAGTATCTGTTGATGAAGAAACCGGAGATAGAGATGAGTAATTTGATTAAAGTGCTGCTGGTGGATGATCATGATATCGTGCGTATCGGTGTCCGTAGCTTTCTGGGCAGTTTTGATGATATCGAGGTAGTCGGGGAGGCCGCTAACGGTCAGGAAGCGGTAGAGCTGACAGCCGATCTTTCCCCGGACATAATCCTTATGGATATGCTCATGCCGGTTATGGACGGTATTCAGGCCATCCGCGAGATCAGGGACCGCAAGCTTCCCGGTCGGATTATCGCCCTTACTAGTTTCGCAACAGACGATAAACTTTTTCCGGCAATCAAGGCCGGAGCAATGGGATACCTGCTAAAGGATTCAACTCCCGATGAACTTCTGGAGGCCATACGCCGTGTGCACCGTGGCGAACCTTCCCTTGCACCGGATATTGCCCGCAAGGTGCTCTCCGAGCTTTCTCAGACCGGAGACGAATCCGCGACCCCGACGCCTGATCCGCTCACCCCGCGGGAGCTGGATACTCTTAAGCTCGTGGCCAAGGGTAAAAGTAATAAGGTTATTGCCGGGGAGATGTTTGTCAGTGAGGCCACCGTACGTACCCATATGACCAGCATTCTTTCCAAACTGCATCTGGCCAATCGTGTGGAGGCTACCCTTTACGCCCTGCGCGAAGGAATTGCTTCTCTTTAATTTTTTGCGTTGCTGGTCACGAGCAGGATTGCGTTTTACGGCGACAGTTCTGAATTTCTACATGGTTAAAGCAGGGGTCGTCTTGGCCCCTGCTTTTTTTTATTACGACAAATGTTGTGGATGCTGTGTGCTGTCTTTCATCATTCCTGCTGATATCTTTTTCTGTGCAGTTGTATATATTTCACGGGTACTTGGCTACGAATAGCTATTGACAGACTTGAATAAAAAAGAAGTATAAATAAAGAGAATAGTGTTTGATGATAAAAATAATCAAAGCTTGCGCTAAAGGCGAAGCTCAAATTTCAACTGACGGTTCGTATCATGTTCAGCAAGGATAATTTAATTCTGACCACACGTATCAAGGCTAAATCCGGTCACGAGGATGAAATGCGCTCTGTACTGGAAGAAGGTATACGTAGGTGTGCCGGGCAGGAAGGTTTGATAATATACAACCTGCAGCAGGATAAGGATGATCCGACTTTGTTTTTATTTTATGGTCATTTCACGTCCGAGGCATCTTACCGGATGCATATGGATAGTGAACCTGTGCGCAGGATATATGATGAGGTAGTCCTCCTTGCTGAAGGAACTCCTCAAACCCGGCTCTGGATTATGCTCGAAAAAGTTGAGTAACGATTTTTTTAAACTCTTTATAAGGAGAAAATAATGAAAAAGGAAATTAAACCTAACACACTTGCTATGCCGACCCCGGTCTGGTGCGTCGGCACTTACGATAAAGATGATAAGCCGAATGTCATGACTATCGCATGGGGCGGCATTTGTTGTTCCACACCGCCTATGCTCACTGTTTCTCTGCGTAAGGCTACTTACACTTACGGAGCAATTATGGAGCGCGGTGTATATACTGTATCCATCCCTTCCGCTAAGTATGTTGTCGAGGCTGATTATTTCGGCATTGCCAGCGGCAAGGACACTGATAAATTTTCCGCTACCGGGCTGACTCCGGTTCGGTCCACCGTTGTGGATGCGCCTTATGTAGACGAATTCCCGCTTATCTTTGAATGTAAAGTAGTTGAAACAGTCGAGCTTGGACTGCATACACAGTTTGTTGGTGAAATTTTAGGTATAAAAGCCGATGAAAATGTCCTGAATGAAAAAGGGAGACCCATGATGGACGCGGTTGATTGTTTTACCTTCAGCCCGACAACTCGCGAATATTTAGGGCTGGGCGATGTGGTCGGCAAAAGTTTTAGCATTGGTAAGAAATTTTTGAAGTAAAGATTAACGGCCACGTCGTTATATTTAAATCTATGGGTGAAATATGAAAAATTTCTCTGTTAACGAAGATCTTTGCGTTCTGTGCGGACTCTGTGCGAAGGATTGCTTTTTTGGCATAATCGAGCTCGATGAGTACCCGCGACTTACCGACGAAAATAAATGTTTCGCGTGTCAGCACTGTCTGGCGGTCTGTCCTACCGGCGCTATTTCCATACTTGGAAATTCTCCTGAAGATTCCACTCCGCTCAAGGGAGCAATGCCGAGTGAAGATGAAGTTGCCATGCTGATCAAAGGCCGCCGTTCTGTTCGATCCTACAAGCAGGAACCTTTGGCTCCCGAAAGAATTCAAAAACTGCTCGATACTGCATGGCATGCTCCTACCGGAGTGAATACGCAATGTGTTCACATTACACTTGTTGATGACCCGGAATCGGTTAAAAATTTAAGTGACGAAATATTCAGCCGTCTTGAAGAAGCTTTGGAAAATGGAATTTCTGAAATTTCTTATGTTGAAGAGCTTTTCAGAATGGCCTGTCGGCGGAAAAAGGAAGAGGGGGTGGATATACTTTTTCGAGGTGCTCCCCACTTCGTCCTCGTTTCCGCACCGCGCACCTTTCCCAGCGGGCCGGCGGATATGGCCATTTTCCTTTCGTATTTCGAACTCATGGCCCAGTCCATGGGAATAGGTACGCTCTGGAATGGTATACTAAAAAGGGTAGTCGAATCCGTGCTGCCGGACCTGAAAGGTAAACTAGGCATCCCGGAAGATCATGATCTGGGCTACGCCATGCTTTTCGGCGAACCTGAATTCAAATATCAGCGCACAGTTGAGCGCGCCCCTGCCCGAGTGCGACGGGTAAAGTGGAAAAGTTGATATCCGAGCCCGGCATTTTATTTTAAATGCCGGGCTTTTTATTGCTCTTCGTCTTTAAAAGAGTATTATAAAATAATGGTAAATCAGCAAAATAATTTATGGACAGTGCGCTATATGGTGATTGCGGTGCTTACCATTCTGGCTTTGCAGTCCTGCATTGTTGTAGTGCATGAGTTTACGCACAGCACTATGGCTTTTCTGCTGGGTGAGATGAAAAGTCCGCTGGATATAATCTGGGGCAATCCCATTATGATGACCGGATGGGATGAAGGTGTCCATTACACGGATATTTTCGCGCAAGGTCATTTTTGGCAAGGAGCGGTGATAGGATTCAGCCCGCTGATTATGCATTCCATTGTGACCGGTATATGTCTTTATCTGATGAATACCGGAAAGCTGCTCAACAGGTGGATATATCATGTGATTTACTGGCTGGCTGTAGTGAATCTTATGGAATTGGTGGCCTATGTCTACATGCGCGCTTTTGCGGATAGCGGAGATGTTGGACGATTCAATCAGGGAATGCACTTATCGCCGTGGTGGGTTTTTCTGATAGGCGGTACGTTTGTTACCCTGCTGCTGCGGATTCTTTTTCATAACTCCCTGCCCAGACTTCAGATGTTTTTTGCTCTTGGAAATATTACATGCGCCCGGGCAATGCTCGTGCTCAGCTCCTTTACTATCTTCCTGTGGGGTAGCGGCATACGGGTGATGGCCTATGTGGACGGCCCTGCGAAGCTTTTCGGGGTGGGCGGAGTCATAATTTTTTTACAGACGCTTTATGTTTTCAGACCGCGTTCTTCCTCGGCATAAATCAAACCAAATCTGATATCCTCACTCCCGCATAGCTTGGACGGACTTTGTCAAGCTTTTGCAGGTCCGCTTGATCCTTAAAATAAATAATTAGCGAAAGGTCGATTAATTATTAGATTTTAAGGAGAAAGAAATTGAAAAAAATTAAATTGTTACGTGTTGAACGGGGAAATGAAGCCACGCTTGGCGTGATCGTCGTCGCAGGTAAAGCCGTGTGCTGGACTCTTGAAGAGCCGTGGAGAAACAACAAGGCGGATATTTCCTGCGTACCCGAGGGGAAGTATCCATTGAAACTTGAGTTTTCCCCCTCCAAGGGCCGGCAGTTATGGACGATCAAAGATGTGCCGGGTCGTTCGTATGTACGCATCCACACCGGAAATACGGTTGATGATACAGAGGGGTGTCCGTTGACTGGAACGCGTCCCGGATATTTGAACGGGAAAAGGGCGGTTCTCGGCAGCAGGGAAGGATTTAAGGACTTTATGGCTGTCATGTCCGGCTCAGGGAAAGCCGAGATTGAGATTAAATCATTCGGTTAAGGGCGCTGTGTCCGGTATGGCATGAGCCCAACGTTTTAAGACTTTGAGGCGTATGCAGAACTAAAGATAAACCTCCTGTTTCGAAATACGGAACAGGAGGTTTATTGATTCTATTTACTCCGCGATGGTGAATTTCCACGCGCAGACCCATTCATCGGGGTGTTCATCCGGTGGGCAGCCGATACATTCACAGCGCAGCCTGGAATCTATTTCCTTAGCAAATCCTGTATATTCAGTAATTCCGCCTGATTTGCATGGATAATCTGCCAGACCTTTACGTTTTCTGGCGGACTGGACCCGGCATTCAGTCATGCGGAAGATTACGGAATTATCGGTTTCCTCGAGGAATTCCCAACTGTTAAGATGTGCGTACATACGCACGCCAAGTGCGGATTTTAAAGCCTGAATCCCGCCGTTTTCAGGCAGGCTCAGTATGTCTTTTGCCCGTCTTGCTTCCAGTGGCGAAAAGCGTGACCAGCAGGAATCATTCACCCGTTTGGCGGTAACCATATCCGTCTGTCCTTCAATGGCCTGAAACCAGACTCCATCCGCCGCTAGCCATGCTGAGCGCAGGGCCATACCTATTTTATCAAGTTTTTCCTGATCAACACCAGAAAGCAGATCCTGCGGGCGGAGTCCCAATGCCCGGCCAAGCTTGCCGGAAAGAATAGTGAAGAAACGGTCGCCAGCTTCTTTTTCCGCATCAAGGGCAGCCTCAAGGCCGAGCTGATGTACACTTTCGGCTAACCAAAGTCCGTAGTGGGCGGAAAGCTGGCGGATTATTTCTGTTATGTCTTCAGCTGCTGTGGGTTTGGATTCATTCATGTGGCTCAACTCCATGACCAACGCATCCCGCAGACGTGAGATGGGGCGGTTGTGCTGTTAAATATTACGTTCTTTAAGTCCGAGTACTTCTTGAATTTCAGGCTGTTGCAGATTTTCTTTAGTGATCAAATGCACTTCAGTTGTGGTTTCGGGGGGAATGCTTTTTCCTTTGGCCGCCATTACTGCTTGATCTATAGCAATCTTACCGATTTTGTAAGGGTCCTGAGCTATACCGGCTGAAATGATTCCCTGCTGGATATCTTTCACCATATTCGGGTCGGGGTTGAAAGCAACAAAAGTAATCCCTTTCATCATGTCCATTTCTTTGAGATTTTTAAGCAGTGTTTCGCAGCTGCTTTCGTTCATCCCGATCACGGCATCGGTTTTTACATTCATTTTATGGTTGAGTTTACCGCGCCACATGGCAATATGAATCTTGGATTTGTTTCTTTTTTCGTTTTCATCAAGGTAAAAGGATTTAGCGATCTTAATTTGTGATCCGGATTTGTCTAATTGATGTTTGAATCCTTTGATTCTGCTGAGAACAGGAGAGTTTCCCCGCTCGAACATACCAAGAAGCACTGAACCTTTGCCGTCCAGTTTTTCGTTTAAGTACTTAGCGGCCAGTATTCCTCCCTGAAAATTATTGGAATGGACATAGCCTGAGTTCTTGCCAAACGAAATTCCGGAAACCATCTGAATTACAGGTATTCCTTCCTTTAAGGCATTATTTATGGACGTTTTCATTTTTAGACTGTGTATCGGGGAAATGACGATGGCATCAACATGATTCTCGATGCACCATTCTATTTTTCTCTGCTGCTCTTTAAGGTTGTCTTCGACGTTCGGCGCTATCCAGAGTATCTTGACATTTCCGTTATCAATCGCTGCCTGTGTGGCCCCTTTTTTCAGCAATTTCCAGAAATCAAGATCGCCTCGCTCAGGAATCACCGCGATGCGAAATTTTTGGGTGACAATGCAGTTCGAGGCTTTCGTCTGTTGTGGAATGCAGAAGATTGAGATCAGTAAAAATGCAATAATCAGGAATTTATTAAGAGCTGAGTCGCTATAAAGTATCATTCTATCTCCTTCAAGTTTGGAAATTTTGACTGCGAGTGTATCTTTAGCGATGCGAGAATTCAAGGATAGTAGTAAAATTGTCCGTATTGCATAAAAGCAAATGTACAATTATAAGCTGATGGTGAATATTGCCGGGATATACAAAAGCCGCCTTGTATATTCAAAGCGGCTTTTGTCTTGTTACTTATCTTGAAAACAGGAATAAAACAGTGTGGATTTATTTCCGGTGGGAAATTTAATTGAAAAGTTTATCCCCGCTTACATTGCCGAGCCCGGGGTGAATATCAAAACGAACCGCGCCGACAGGAACATCCACAGCGGCAGCAATTTTAGCTGTTCCAACAGCGCCGAAGCCACCACAAAGCTCAATGGCTCCGATGCCTTCTTTTTCCACCAGATCACGGGCTACAGATTCGGCCTGCTCATAGTTGCTTACGCCGATGGTCAACACTTCGACTGCTTCTGAGCGAACCCAGCTTCTATGTTTTTCGGGATCAGCATTAGGGGCAACGAAAATGAATGCCGCTTTTAATACATTACTCATAAATTACCTACTATGTCTTTTAATGTTAAAAAAAAGCTTTATGATTCATGAATATAAAATTTTGAATTATGCGAGTCGATATGGTTATTTAAAGGCTAAGAATAATGGTGGTAGTTTAAATTTAATAAAAAGTACAGTGCTACTGACGAATAAAATGGACTGTAGCCTAATTGTCAGGCAATTGAGGTGCTTAATAAAAATAATGGTCAGTGAGGGTCTGCTGATACCTGATCATATGCCTAGAAATAATATTTCATATAGATTCCACCATAGTCTCCTATTGATCCAAACTCACTGCGGGGAATATTTGGAGTTGCTTGGGACGGTTCTTCGCCGGCGGTAATAGCCCAGAACAATTGAACATCAATGTTGTCCGTCACCGAGATATCAAGCAGAGGCCTCGCAAAGACAGAACCGTCCAGAATATTCCAGAATGAGAGTAACTTAAGTTCAACTAGCGGAGTAATGGCATAAGAAGGTCCGAAAAGAAGGTAATGCTGGCCGTAAAATGCGTTTAAGCCATCATTGTTTGCTGCGGAGTCTTTAACTTTCAGATATTTGTCAGGATCGTTTTCTCCAGCACCGTTATATAAATACTCCACAATAAAATTGATACCATTTTCAAAACGATACCAGGCTTCAATTCCACCGACGACAAAGGAAGAGTGTATATCTCCACCTTCCTGATTTACGTCTTTACCAACATAAAATACGACCTCGCTTTTTAAGCCCAGCTCACCGATATCTGTCGCAAATCCTCCGCCGATCATGGGCCGTTCACGCAGTACCCCGGTAACACCCAGTATATCAAAACCATTTATGTTTTGTGAAAAATTGACAAGATAACTGTTGTTTTCAACGCCATCACCTAGAATAACACTACCGCCTAACTGGCCCCCCAGATCAAAATAGTGAGTGGCGCGTATGGCATCGACGCCGGAACGGGTTTCGGTATCAAGTGCTTCCGGTGAAAACGGTTCAACAACATCAAGAGGTGAAAATAATGACATCCGTCCGTATCCGATCGCCTGTCTTCCGACAGTCAGCTCTCCATTGTCAAAATTTTTTCTGATAAGCAGTCTGTCAATGTCCAGCTTATCTTCGGAATATTTATCGGTAAAAATTGTCGATTCCAGTTTAACAATGCGGTTTACCGATTTATGAGTGAAAGGATCAAATCCCGATAGAGGATTTTCGGAATATATTAAATTGTTCTCGGCAGACACTTCAAATTCAAACTCACTGATTTCGCCCGTAAGGTCGACACGTTGCTGGTTGGAAGTGGTAAAACCGGAAGGGATGCCCGCCAAAGGAGAGGGTTGCATGACTATATTGAGGGATTTCGCATAGCCGCTTACTTCGATATTATTAAATAATGCTTCGCAATAACCGTCTACGGGTACCAAAATAAACAATAGATAAAAAAAGACAATCCATGATTTTATCAGGTAGCGGGGCTTTGTTAACGATTGCAAATCAATCATGGGAGTCACTGCTCTTGAGCCGTCCATCCTGCAAAAGAATAGTACGTTTTGAGTAATCCATAACCATTGGGTCATGTGAGCTGGCGACGATAGAAATTCCTTTTCTGTTGTTCAGGTCAAGGAACAATTCAAGCAGGTCGGAACTGGTTTTGGAGTCAAGACTGGCAGTTGGTTCGTCGGCAAGAATCAATTTCGGGTTAGGAGCCAAAGCCCGTGCGATAGCGACTCTTTGTTGTTGTCCACCTGATAACTCTTTAGGCATTCTGTTCTGCAGACCATTTAACCCCAGCTCCTGAAACACTGAATCCACAATTATTCGCCGTTCCTTCTTAGGGACTTTTTGCAACAATAAAACATACTCGGCATTTTCGGCAGCAGTCAGGACGGGGATCAGGTTATGATCCTGAAAGATAAAACCAATAGATCTTAAACGAAATTCTGCAAGATCTTTAGGTCTGGCTTGATCAATGCTGTATCCGTCCACGTTTATAGTTCCAGCTGTCGGCTGATCAAGTCCTCCCATCAAGTTCAGCAGTGTTGTTTTGCCACTGCCGGAAGGACCCGCAAGAACGGCAAATTCTGTTTTTTCAATTTCAAGGTCAAGATCACATACCGCATGGACAACTTGTTCACCGAATGTGTATGTTTTTGATAAATTCTTGATTTCTATCAGGCTCATTACAGATTCTCTTTTAAGGCACATTAGCCACTTTTAATATCGGTTTCTTATATATGCCTAAGCGCTTTTACTGGTGATATATTTGTAGCTTTCATTGCAGGATAAACTGAAGCGGCCAAACATAAACAAAAAAGATACAGAGCGAATTTGCACATCCATGGAACATCCCATTGAGCATAAAGTAGAGCGGAAAAGAGTACCCCTCCGAATTCCAGATTAGCCGGTATGAACAAGCGTAAGTCAAATCCATAATGGACCAAATAAAGAGTCGCAACAGAGGCAAGCGCGGACCCCAGAACTGTACCCAGGACGCCAAGAAGCAATGCCTCAACCATGATCATTGATCGGAGTTGGTTTGGTGATGTCCCTATTGCTTTTAGGACTCCGAATTCATAAATGCGCTCCATGACCCCCATAAGCAGGGTATTCATAACACCAACAGTCACGATCATCAGTACGATTATGGAAAGGAATTTCATACTTACATAATCCCAACGGATGGCATTATAAAGATTGGGCATGGCCTTTTCCCAGGAAAAAGCTTTTAACTCGAGTCTGGTTTTCAATAAACTATTTACCGCAGGAAAAGCCTGCTCTATGATTCCTGCATCATTCAGGACAACAGCCAGTTTATGGGTAGCGCCGGGGACACCAAGCATTGAAGAAGCTTTAGTACTACTTATCATCACGAGGGAACTGTCCACCGCTCTAATACCGGTATTCAATGCTCCTTTCACCCGGAATAATTCGCTGACAAGCTCACCGTCGTCTCCTTGAGCGGTTACAACAAACTTTTGCCCCGGTTTGACCTGCAATTCCTTCAGAAGAATGCTTCCCACAAGGGCATCCCTTTTATGCCAGTTTGCAAAAATATTACCGGAGACGTCCCTTAAAAGGGGATTTACAGTTCTTTCTTTAGCTATATCAACCCCTGCGACCCTAATATTCCTGCTTTCCCGGCTGGATTGAGCTAATCCTGAAAACTCTACCCGGGGCAATACGGTTTGAACACCCGTAAGGGCTGAAATCTTTTTAGTAAGATCTCCGGGAATAAAAAAATTTTCGCTATCCTTACTTTTAAGATAATTTTTCCTGCATATTACGATATGTCCGCTTCCCGACCGGACCCCGGTTTCCACCATGTAGGAGTAAACCCCTTTTGTGAAATTATGAAATGTCTGAACAAGAGCGAGGCTAAGGCTTAATCCTACCAGAGTAAGTAAAATACGGCCTTTATGCCGAAAAAGATTCCGCCATGCCAGTTGGAATGAATTCAAGCTAATCTCCTCGTATCACCTGAACAGGATTTAATTTTGCAGCTCTGTTCGCGGGTAGAAAACCCGCTGCAATACACACGAAAAGTAAAAAGAGTGCAGCCGAAATCTGATAAAAAAAGTCAATCGAAGCATGAATTTTCGGTAGAATGGTGCCTCCGGCATAAGTTATCGGCTCAACACTCCCGCTCAAATCGATACCTACATTCTGTAGATAAATGTTTATACCGAGTCCCAGCCCGGCACCGAGAGTCACAGCAATTAACCCCATGAAGAATGTCTCCAGCAAAACCAGAAGTCTTATCTGCCAAGGCCGTGTGCCCAAAGCCATCAAGATGCCGAATTCATATGAACGTTCCATGACCGACATGTAGAAAGTGTTGAAAATGCCAAGCCCGGTAGCCAGATAAAAAATTGTCATTACAATGATATTGGTGACATAGCTGATAGCAATGGCATCCCTGATTTCAGGAAGGAAAGAACTCCAGTCCAGCACTTCAAACCTATTGCCGAACATCCTCTGGAGCTTTGCGGCAATCGGCTTGGCCCGCATAGGGTCCTGTACGCTTACGGCCAGAGAATGGATCGTATCAGGCAAAACCAGAATGTCCTGCAACCAATGGAGGTTTAGGAGGATTAATTCATTGTCATTGCGAAAATTACCTGTTCTGAAAATACCTTTTACAACCAGAATTCCATTACCGACTGAACCATCACTGGCACCGGAAACAAAAGCCAAATCATCTCCGGGGCATACTCCAAGTTTCCGGGCCAAACCTTCTCCGA
This sequence comes from Maridesulfovibrio sp., assembly GCF_963676065.1. Lineage (NCBI taxonomy): Bacteria > Pseudomonadati > Thermodesulfobacteriota > Desulfovibrionia > Desulfovibrionales > Desulfovibrionaceae > Maridesulfovibrio > Maridesulfovibrio sp. The sequence continues at coordinate 2,895,509 of NZ_OY780933.1, forward strand.
GAAGAACTCCGTCAGGATCATTTCCGAGCTGTGTGCCCGCTATGAGACTGTCCTGTAGAACAGTTACATCCTTTTCCATCTCAGGACGAATGCCCAATGCTTCGACAGGTAACGAATTTTCCTTACAGCAAAGAAGCCCGAAACCGCGCAACCTTGGGGAATATCCTTTAACGTAATCCAGCCCTGAAAGAATTTTCAATTGCTCCGGTTCTAACTGAAAGTTTGTAAATATACTTCGGCTCTTCTGATACCCTTTGCCGGAAATGACGATATGGCCATAATACTGGTCTGTTGCCGAGGCGAGCATATCCTGCATTTTACCGGCCGATACCCCGATAGCCAAAAGCAGCATGGCGGAAGAAAGTACCATGGCTGAGATGGTCAATAAGGAGCGGCGTTTATTACGCATGATATTGCGCAGGGCAAGAGACACGAATAGCATCTTAACCTTTTATTCCCGGTTTCTGCCAAGATGGCTTTTATATGTGCGCATCTGTTTTAATTTAAACAGTGAAAAGAAATCCTCCTGTATTGAAATATCGAAATCAATATTGGTATAAGTGAGTACAGTTCGCTCATCCGGCTTATCTTCCGGCTGGACGGTCATTCGCAAAGGGATGATATGTCCATCCATCACTTGAACATCATCAAACGAAATAGATCGTACCTTAAGCATATCTTCATCAAAATATTCTATAACCAGCGGAACATAATCCTTTTTTAAAATTGTATATATAATTTTGCCCCAGACCACCGGAGCATCCGGTTTGGGTATACATTTAATCTGCCATAGCTTCGGTGTTTCTTCGATGAGGCTTAAATTATAGTCCAAGTCAACATGATTAGCTTTGACGAGATCATCATTTGAAATATGACTCCCCATCCACGGAGCCCCCATCATGGAGGGTGGTATTTTTATCACTCTATCAATGCGTGGCAGATAATTCCAAACCTCTTTGCGCGCTTTGAGAGTCGCTATCCCTTTTTCTTTTTTGGGTTTGAGAATTTTAGTCAGGCTGAAACTACGTCCAAGGGACCAGCCCTTAATTGCGATTGTCCGGTCCCAGTTACCGGTTTTTATCTTCATAATTGCTTCCACATAAGACGAGTCGCCGTTGTATTGCTCTTCCACATTACGAATCACAGTCTGCAAATCGAGCGCAAAAGCAGATTTAGGAAACGCGTTGAAGAGCGCAACAAACAAAAACAGAATGAGTATCAACTTATTGATTTTTTGCATATTTTTCATGTACCTCAAAAGCAAAACGGTCTAATAATTCAGGGTTTAAGGATTCGCCGTTTACGGCTACAGCAAGGCATATCAATCCTGTATCTTCATTTACATGCTGAAACTGGGATTCAACAATTTTATTAGGCATGCATTCATGTGGTCCAACAGTTACCGTACCGATGATTTTATCATGGCGGTACTCATGAAGCGGTCCGCCAAGACTTAAAACAGCCTCACCTATAAGTGCCGGATTGATATAAGGGGTTGCAGCCGTAACGATGTCCTCCACAGGGGATACAGGCCCCCATTCCAGCTTTGACCCTACGGCTTTATGCAATCTTTCAATAATTTGTCGTTGAACTGTATGAGTTATAAAGGAGCCGAGTTTACTGTCTCCGGGTAACGGACGTTTTTGACTGCATCTATCCCTCTCATTGAGTGTACAGTAAACAAGCCACTCGGAAAAAGGAGCAAGCACGCAACGCAGACCGCGCTCTTCCAACTTTAAAACAAGGTCGTTGTTTGCAAAGGTGTCGAGGCGGACGTATATCTCACCTACCACCGCGACAGTCGGAATATCTTTTTCAAAGTCTTTAAGCTTTGAAAATTCCTCCCCGGCACGAGTCAGCAGCTCTTTAAGCCCGAAGCATCCCGACCAGACCTGCCTGAAAGCATTAAAGGTTCCGACACTTCCAAGGCGTACCATCATCTCTTTCAACTCGGCAATGTATCTGTCATATATCTTTTGAGTTTCACCGGGTATTTTTTCTACCGGCCGAACATCATGAAGGGCAGCCTGCAGCATATCCGTTGCAATAAAGCAGGCGAGTGCGCGCAGTTGGAAATCTACAGGGACCTCTGCAAAGTAGTCTTCGTCAGATGGAGATATGATGCGAACTTTATCTGAAAGTCCTATTCGCTCAAAAATAATATTCTGAAGAATATTATACATACCGAAACGACAGGGACCGTTGGCTCCCGGCAGGAGAAAAGCAAAACGCTCATCAGTATCTTTAGTCTGCTGCACTCTGCTAAGGAAACTTCCCAGTGTTATAGCCATCGGGATGCACTCCTTGCCGGAGGTATATTTGCGGGCTAATTGCAAATCCTCTTTTGTCCCGAGAGCTAAGGCTTCCGCCCGCACTCCTTCCGCATTAAGGAGAGCGGCGATTGTTTCTGCACATGGTCCCATTCTCGGTACCATAAGAGTTTCACCTGTATTGCGGACGTTGAGTATAGGATCTCCTGCAACCCTAGTATCTCTAAAATCGTTTAAACCCTGATTCGCAGCTCGGGCAGACTTCTTAATGTAGGAAGAAACACAGTAAAGAAAGGCTTCAATACGGGTCTTTGTCCCGGCATCGCCGGAATGTCCGTCTGTCTCAATTATGGTGAACGGCTTGTTTTCCATTATGTATGAGAAGAAATGCAGGGTAAAACTGTCAGGACCGCATGAGTAGTTTGAACAGTAAACAGCATATTGGCCCGGGCTTCTGCGAATTTGGTGGGCAGCGCGTAAGCAGCTTTGGGCAGAATTCCAGTAGACTTCTGAAAATACAGGTGTTTCTTTGTTAATGGGATAACAATCCAAAGGAATGGCCAATGCTCCCTGTTCACGAAGCAGGTTGGGTACATTGGCATTAAGGATATCGTTATGAATTGTATAGCAACGCCCGATAACAATAACAGCCTTCAAATCATGCCGTTTTGCAAATTCTAAAGCGTTATGACCTAAATTGCGGCAGGACTCTTCAAAGGATGATTGAGCCCGGCATCCCGCATCAAAAGCTTCTTGATATTCAGTCGCGCCGAGCTGACCGGCAAGTATTTTTACTGATTCAATGAACCTTTCAGATTGAAAATTTTCTATTCCGATATCAATACACGGATCTAAAATTTTCATCTTTTGCGAAAATTTTTTGGAATAGACCAGATCCGGGCTGGCTTGGACTATTGGACAATTGCAGGCATGAAGTTCCGTTCCATGCCGGGGATTTTCCCGAAGTCTGGGGGCAAAAAAGAAATCTTCGTTCCCTGTATTGATAATTTTTGAGACTATTCCTTGATAAATCTGCATTGGTGCACAGAAAGGAACATTACTATTCTCAATACCCAGCTTAAGCGAAGCTATTCCTTCTTCAGAATATACTTTTATATTGAATCCAAGTTCACTGAAGAAATAACAAAAAAACGGAAGCCAGCTTTTTAAAGCGAATTCTTCAACCAGAGCAACTGTAGGACGCTCAGGTTGCTGTGGGAGTGAGGAAATTAGCGAAGATACCAGTCTACGCCTTTCCAGAAAGGGATCAGGCGTGAGGTCCGGAAGTTTTTTCTTTTTAGTTCCCTTTTCGTATAGCGAACAATTACCGCCCCAGAGAAATACTTTTTCCTTGTTTTGAACAACAGTTTTAATCCGGTCAATTCGGCATTTATTGCCACTTCCGCCGCAGCCCTGATTTGATTTACAGTTGAATGTATCCTTGGTCAGAATTTCAGCACCAAGAAAAGTGCTCATATCAAGATCATAATCTGAGCTGTTTTCCTGTCTGCCTGCAATTAATGCTATCCCCAGCGCACCGATTGTTCCCGGATTCGGGGGTACAATAATATTTCGAGAGGTTCTGTTTGCAATGGCTGCCGGCAGGGAGTCAGATTTAAAAGGCATTCCCTGACAGAATATTTTCTTACCGACGGAACGGGGCCCTTTGACCCTGTTTAGATAGTTCAGGGCAATGGAATCATACAGACCTGCTATGATTGAAGTTTGGGGCACTTTCTCAGCAATTGCATCAGCAATGACCTCGGCCATGAAGACAGAGCAATGTTGCCCGAGGGAAACCCCGTATTCGGCTTCCATGGCAATCCTATCCATTTCGGTAACATTGCTGATTCCATCGAATCTGCCGCCCTGTTCGGCTATGAAAGATCCCGTCCCGGCACTACAGGCTTCATTCATTGCCGCATCAATTATGTGACCGTCTTCAAGGCGGGAATATTTTGCATCCTGACCGCCTATTTCAAAAATTGTGTCTACTTCAGAATCAAAATAAAGAGCTCCTTCAGCATGAGCCGCAATTTCATTCATGATGACGACCGGCTCATTCCCGTAACAACTTCCCATCAACGAGCCGACAAGATCCCTGCCGGACCCGGTAACGCCGACAGCACAAACTTTATGTTTACAGCCAGTCTCTTCTAAAAACAGGCTTACAAGTTTCTGCGCTGCTGTAATGGGATCGCCCTGAGTATTTATATATTTTTCCCACACAGGCTCAAGCGCATTACTGTTTACCGCAAGGGCCTTGGAGCCGGTTGAGCCTATATCGAAGCCTAAAATAACGTCGCACAAGGGATCGTCTTTTATCCATGTTTCATCTGAAATACGTTTAACCTTCTCAAAAGATTTACTCAGCGGTATAACCCTTTCAAAAGTCCCTTTACTTTCATTTCGAAATAGCTGTTCAAGTTTTGGAGATTCCGGTTTTTGCTCATAGGCAACAAGAGCAGCCCCCACGGATTCGGAAAAGTGAGTGGAATATTTATTATTATCGAGAAGTGACAGATGGCGTGAATTGGAGAAAGAAGCAAAATTGCGCCGGATACGGGCAGACTGGGTAACTCCGCCTGTAAGAATGATTTTATCGGGAGAACTTTCGGGCTTGAGCAGGGATTGTACATTCGTACAGACAGCGTCAAACAGACCTGCAAGAATGGTTTCAATGTCTTCACCCTTGTTTGCAAGGTGAGTCATATCCGTTTTTAAAATTACAGGGCAGCGTCCTGAAAAAACAAGGGGTTCTTCAATGTCTACGCACTTTTGGCTCGCCTCGGATATATTTAACCCGAATCGTTCAACAAGCTGACAAAGAAAATTACCTGTTCCCTGCGAACATCTGGAATTTTCCCGGTAAAGATCCTGACCATCACTGCGTAATTCCAACACAGAAAAGCCCTGGCTGCCTATGGATATTACGCTGCATGGAGAAGCGTCTGGATGGGTAAAACGGATGCCGCGTGCCAGTGCTGCTTTAACAGGCACGCGCAAGCATGTAAGTCCTCGGCTATATCTGCCGGTCGCTGCTATCGGGTATGAAGGTGTCCAGCCGGATTTCTGAAGAAGCACACGTAAAATATTGAATGGATCTTTATCGTGCTCTTTTTTATATGTTTTTTGTATATGTGGCTCGCCATTGCTTTCAGCCAAAACAGAAACTTTTACAGTTTCTGCTCCAAGATCAATTCCCCAAAATAATTTGGCATTTATTGCCACGTATAGCCTCGTTTTAAAAAAAATATCTAATCAAACACTAGCTGCAGTCATCTAGCATTGTTATGCGGCTCGTTCTATCAAATCCTTGTGTCCCAGCCTGTTATAAGAATTTAAATGAATGCTTGGTTTTCTGTAGCATGCATACGTATCTAATGGAATATTTGGATAAACAAAGATTTTTTTGGCTTTATTAGCATAAGAAAACACGGCCTTACAACACATAATTCATGCTACTTTATGAGCGTTGAAATAGCGGAAAGCATTGTTGCAATGTCTGCCAGAAATATGGGAATAAATCAGGTCATAGTTTCAGGAGGGACCATTGCGGAAGCGATGTGTTTCAAGGCGTCGCGGTATCAATCCGGTTGTCTACTATAACTTTTTTTTGTAGAAATAGTACGTGTTCGTAACTTACGATAAAATTGACGTTTTCCCGTCTCGAATGATTTGAAATTAATTAAGGGATGATTTGGTGCCAGAAAAATACGAAAGCAAATTTGAAAGCTATATCCGATCCGAGATGGTTCAAGATCCAGCTCATGATATTAACCATGTTCGTAGGGTTGTTAAAACAGCCAAAGAACTGTGCGATAAAGAAGAAGCTAAGCTGGAGGTAGTTTTACCTGCGGCATACTTGCATGACTGTTTCACCTTTCCTAAAAATCACCCAGAGCGAGCATCCAGTTCCAGAGTTGCCGCAGAAAAAGCGGAAGAGTTTCTTCTATCGATCGACTACCCGAAAGAGTACTTGGAGGAAATCAAACACGCAATTGTGGCACATAGTTTTAGCATGGGAGTCAAGCCGAACACCGTTGAGGCTCAAATAGTCCAAGATGCGGATAGGCTTGATGCTCTCGGTGCGATCGGCATATCACGATGCATTCAGGTAAGCTCAAGTTTTGGTACCAGCTTATATCACAGTGAAGACCCTTATGCTGAAAACCGTGCACTTGATGATAAAACTTATGCTTTGGACCATTTTCAAGTAAAACTTTTTAAATTAGCTGATCAAATGAATACGGCTTCGGCTAAACGAGAAGCCAAGAAAAGAGTTCAGTTTATGGAATTATATATAGAACAGCTTGCTACTGAGATGTAAAAAACAGCTTACAATGCATTTAAGCGCGAGATCGTAACACTTAATCTGTAATCAATTACAACTTAACCAATTATTGAGTTAGTTTTCCACCAACCATTCTCATTTCCGGTCCGCTGGCAGAACTCATATACGAGCTGCAAGGAACCGGTCCCATCGAAAAGGTTTTCCTGAATTGCAGGGGGCTTCCCTATAATGAAGCTCCCGCTGCATTTGCCCGTGAAACCAAAAGTAGCGGGTTTATCGAAGGATGCGGCAGATTAGACCGCATCATTTTTCATACAATTCGCCATAACGCGGCAACCGAACTGACAAATGTACTGAACCTACGTTTCCTGATCGACTACATATACCCGCATGAAATTATTGGTCGCTGAAAGACTTACACTGTTGACTATATGTTAGCTGTTTTTTGCGTGATTTGCTTTATTCTTACTAACCTTTTGCGCAATTATGTATATTAATACACTGATATATTTGAATAAATTATAGGTATGCTCTTTGCAATCTGCTAGATGGTCATAATTATGCAAAAAAAATAAAGAGGTAGTTATGAGTATTAAAAGTAAATTGCTGTTGGTGTTCATTTTCATTTTATTAGGGCTGTCCAGTATTTTTGGAGTTAATTTTTACGGAGGGGTATTAATAGAGCAAACTCGAAAAATTGAATTACTCGCTAATCAAGGTGCGGCAGATTGGCTTCAGGCTAGGAGGCAGGAGAAAAATTTTATTTTGCGCAGGGATGAATCATACGCTGAGAAAACTAAAAAATATGCACAACGCGCTGGAGAAACCCTCAAAAAAATAGGTTCGATGCAACCTGAAATGACTAAGCGGTGTAGTGATGCACTACAGCTTTTATCTAACTATGAAACTTCAATGTCTAAGGTTGTTTCTTTATATAAGCAAATAGGCTTGACGATGAATGATGGGTTGAGATGGCGTTTTATTTTAAATGCACGAAATATGGAAAAGGTTTTCAATGATAATGAGCAGACATCTGATTTTGTAGTGCTTTTGTTGCAAATGAGACGTCACGAAAAGAACTATATCATCAGAGGTGATGATAAATATTTGAAACGTGTTGATGAAATTGCGTTGAAGCTTCGTAGCTTTGTTAACGAGCACTATCTTGGCGATAAAGGTAAAAAACAGCTTAGTGCGCTTGATGAATATTTAAATACATTTCATGAATACGCAAAATTAGAGAAGGCTGTGGCTGAGCATACAGAAAATCTTATCCAGGTAACCAGCATTCTTGAACCTTTATATGCGGGGATTGCTGCGGAGAGCGCGGATCAGTCACAGCATGACGCAATGTTTACCAATTATTTAATAATTGGAATTGAAATTTTTGTAGGGCTGGTAATTCTTGGTTTGTTGTTGTGGGTAATGGTTTCTGTAACCGATCCCCTTAAGCGTTTAATTGCTTATGCTAACAGCGTTGCAGCGGGTAACCTTGATGAAGAACCCCAGGGTAGCTTTTCTGCGGATTTGGATGAATTGCGAAAAGTCATAGTTGGTATGGTTTCCAATCTTAAATCACTTATTGATGAAGCTAAAGAGATGGAGCGCGGAGCTGTTATTCAGGCCAAGGCTGCCGAAGTCGCGAGAGACGAAGCCTTAGAACAAAAAAAGTATGCTCAGTCTCTTGTGGGGAAGATGGGAGAAGCCGCCGTCAGAGCTGATGGAGTTGTTAGTGAACTGATAAATGCTTCTCAAGAATTACATTCGAGAACAGAAGTTATTAATAAGGGCGCGGCTGTTCAGACGGAACGGATGGCTGAATCTGCTACCGCCATGGAAGAAATGAACGCTACAGTTACTGAGGTTGCTCGTAATGCAGGCAATTCATCAGAAGCGGCTTGTGAGGCTAAGGGAGAAGCCGGAGAAGGAATCATTGTTGTGCAACGCGCTGAGCAATCTATGTTCAAGGTTGCTGAAAATGTTTCTATTTTGGAAGAGGATATGTCCAAGTTGGGGGCAGATACAAACTCTATCGGACATGTTATCGGGGTAATAAATGAAATTGCTGATCAGACCAATTTGCTGGCTTTGAACGCTGCAATTGAGGCTGCTCGTGCTGGAGAGGCTGGTAAGGGGTTTGCAGTAGTCGCTGATGAAGTTCGGAAACTTGCGGAGAAGACAATGCAGGCTACCAAAGAAGTTGAAGCTCGAATTGTCGGCATTCAAGATGCCGCGCTTCGAAATGTTAGTGGTGTTAAGCAAACGTTGGCTTTTGTTGATTCAGCTAATCAGGAAGTGGCTAATTCCGTAAAAGTTTTCCAAAAAATTCAAACGTTTTCGGATGATGTTGCCGTACGTATCGAAGGAATTGCTGCATCAACACAGCAGCAGTCAATAGCCTCGGAGCAAATCAGCAATGCTGTTATTGAGGTAACTCAGCTTGCATCAAATTCTGCTGCCGCTGTAAATGAATCAGCACAGGCTATTTCTGGGCTGACTGTTTTAGCTGAGAAATTGTCTGTAATTATTGGCGACCTTCGGAGTGAAGGACAAGAAGCTTCTTTAAATATGTGAACGGAGAAAGGTCCTGCTCGCTACGGTGCAGGACCTTTTATATTTGGAAGCTGTTACTGTGATGATAAATTTTAATCACTGTTTCACTGAGACTGCATATCTGGTAGATGGTCCTTTGCCTTGCTTGGTTAGCATTCCACGTCTGACGAAATCTTGTAGATCATATATGGCCGTGCGAGTTGGAAGACGTCCGCCGACGATGTCTTGATATTCTTTGCGGGTAACTGTCTTTTTAGTTTGGATCTTAGACCACGCCATTTTTTGCCTTTCACTTAACGGAGACGGGTTGTCTATGGTCTCAATCTGTTTATTCTTTTTATGGTTTTGATTTTCTAAAGGCTTTTCATCTATAGGGATGACGGCTTCTTCTACCTCTGAAAAAGAGGTTATTTCAGCCTCGGAGGCTGGTGTTTTTGATTCTAGTTCACCCTCGAGTCTTATTTCCTCTGGTTGAATAATATTGCCTTCTGCCATGACTGTGGCTCTCGTTATACAATTAACAAGTTCGCGAACGTTACCTGACCATTGGTAGGATATCAGCTTACTAAGTGCTCCTTTACTGATGCCTATATTCGTTCGTCCGGTGAGTTGTTCGGCTTGTTTAAGATAATACAGGCTCAACATCGGTATATTTTCAGGGTGCTCGCGTAGTGCCGGTGTCGCAATTGAGATGACTTTCAGTCTGTAATATAAATCTTCTCTGAATATTTTCTGCTCAATCAGTGAAGGTAGATCAACGTTAGTTGCGGCGATGATTCTTACATTGAAATCAAGTTCCTTATCACTGCCGAGCGGCTTAATCTTTCGGGATGCGATAGCTCTAAGTAAGGACTGCTGAACTTTTGGTGAAGCTGATTGGATTTCATCCAGAAATAAGGTTCCGCCGTTTGCTTCATTAAAGGCTCCGCTCCGGTCAGTTTTAGCGTCGGAAAAAGCTCCTTTGACGTGTCCGAATAATACGTCCAGCAAAAGGTTTTCATCAAGTGCGCCGCAATTTATTGATACAAAACGCATTTTTTTGCGTTTGCTCTGATTGTGGATTGCTTCCGCTACAAGCTGTTTACCGGTTCCTGTCTCACCGGAAATAAGAACATCTACATCGACCTTAGCTGCTTTTAATATATCAGATTTCAGGTTCGTGATAATAGGTCCATGGCCTATTATTTCGGGTATGAGGCTCAATTCTATGTCTACCAGCGCTTCTAATTCCCGTTTAAGGTTTGCGGGTTCGCGCTTGTTAACATTAAATATGGCTTCATCTTTGGCCTGCAGCTCAGTCACTTGCTGTTTAACTCGCCTGATAATGTTATTGATTGACCTTTGCAGCATCTCAACATCAAATCCGTAGTATGGAAGATTAATTTCCTCCAATGTTTCCAGCGAACTTAGTTCGTTCATTTTAGTAGCAAGTTTAAGAACCGGGGTGGTAAGTATTCGTCCGATGCAAAAGATAAGGAGTGATATGACCGCAATTGAAACAATTGTGACTAGAAGCATTACATCAAAATGTTTATACCCTGCGATAATGGGTAACTGGCTTCTGTCTATAAAAACAATGCCACCGTAAACCATGGGCGAAGCGTTAATCGCAGTTTTAAATGTTACCGGAGCGTAGGAAAAATAAAAAGATTTAACGTTTGAATTGGCATCATCTTTTTCAGCAATTTTCAGCAAACCGTTTGCGTTGTTCTTTACTTTTTCGAGAGCCTGCCAATACATTGCGTGATTTTTATTTGGCCTGAAAGCAGAGGCGTGCCCTTGTTTGCCTAAAGTTCCTTCAAAGTTTTCTCGCGCAAGAAATGTCGTGAGTTCTTTGTCTTTTTCATGAATCGAAGCCGACTGGAAAAGAATCCAGCCTTCAGTATTAAAAAGGTAACTGAAGCGTAGTTCCTGACTTCTGGGGAATGCCCATAAGGGTGATTTTTCCGAGTTATACAGTGAAAGAATATTACGTATCTGTGAGGCCTCGACTGAAAGAAATAGAATCCCGGGAGGATTATCACTATCTCCCGGAAAGTAAGTGTAAAAGCGAATGACATGAGTGCGGACATGGAGATTCGAAGCATTGGCATCGGGAATAGGGTAAACAACTTCCATTACCTGTGAGGGTTGAACTTCCCCTTGCTTCAGCGAATTTATTTTTTCGAGCTCAAGCAGAGGGTCCGGCTCTATCCGGGATGATTCGGTTAAGTTCATCTCGGTAATTCTTCCATTTCGCTGTACAAGGACGACTGGTTTTCCTCCTGATGCAGGAAGATAAACAAGTTCGAAATAATTGTTGCCGCCCGCCTGCAAGCGTCTTTCCATCATATCTCGCAATGATTCAGCTCGCATATCGCCTTGCGCGAAGAAAAGCAGATCTGTTCTGCAAGTTTCCATGTATTTTTCGACTTCGTGAACAATTGCCAAAGTGTGAACTTTGACTGTCCGAGTCAGTGCAATATCAACATATTCGTCAGCTACGCGGTAAGATGTATATCCTGTAAACAGAAGAATTGCTAAAATTGAGGGGAGGAGAGTGAGTAACAACTTGCCTCTAAGTCCCAGTTTTCTAGATATTTTGTTTACGATGCTTCGTAAGCCTTCCTTCTTGGAATTTCTATCTGAATAGGATTCAGCCATGCCGTTCTCCTTGGGTACAGATCGTTATCACTATGGATAGTTCAAAATTTCACTATCTTTTGCGGTATGTCGCTTCGCTTAGTATTGTCAATAGCTTTTTGGCATAAGCCTTGCTGTTTATGCATGACATGCGTGAAGTGCGAATATGGTTTTTAATATACAATACAGTAGTTTGTAATATTTATATAATAGAAAAAAACTGGCAACTTCGAGCAAAAGGATAGTGTAATGAAAAGACTGATGGATCGCGGAGTTCATAAACTCCTGCTTATTACAATGATTGTTGTTCCCGCCATACCGCTGCTTTTAGCAGTATTGATCGGATATTATTCTTATTCGACGACAACTGAAAAGCTGGTCGTGAGCGCTATCCGGCAATCGGCTATAGATCATAGGGATATAATTTCAGCATTCTTAAAAGAGCGGCAGGCTGACTTGCAGGCTTATCTAAATTTAATTCCTCCAGATCATCTGAAGCGTGGGCTGGAGCATGATGATATTGCGTTGATGTTTAAAAGTGCAGGCGGAGTATTTCAGGATTTAGGGTTGATATCCCCTAACGGCGTTCAGATGTCATATGCCGGAGCATATGAATTAATTGAAAAGAAATATCTTGGTGCACCTTGGTATCAAGACGCAGTAAAAAACGGTTATCATGTAAGTGATGTTTTTTTGGGCTATCGAAATGTTCCGCATTTTGTTGTGGCTGTTACGCGGCTTATTGACGGCAAACCGTGGGTGCTGCGAGGTACGATAAATCCGGATATATTTAGAAAACTTGTTGATGGAGTTAAACTTGGAGATACTGGTGAGGCATATATTGTAAGTCTGGATGGCAAGTTTCAGACTGTCCGCAGATCCGGTGGAAGACTCCTTGAGAACGATTTTTTTAAATATCCCAAACAGGAAAAAAATATAATTACGTTTCTCGGGAATGATCATGGTGTTGATTATTTATTTGCGTCCGCTCTAATGAATGATGGTAAATGGCGGCTTATTGTCCGGCAAAAGAGAGCTGATGCATTCCGGTCAACCAATTATGCTGGGTATACAATTCTCATTATTCTTTTTTGCGGAGGAGTTGTGATAGTTGTTTTGGCATTTTTTGCCAGCCGGAAGATATGTGAAACACTTGAGCGGCAGGCCGGTGCTGTCTGTGCGCTTGAAAACCAGCTTATGCGCGCAGCTCGTCTTGCGGAGCTAGGTGAAATGTCGGCAGGGTTTGCTCATGAAATTAATAATCCATTGCAAATAATGAAAAGCGATCTCGCATTGCTTGAAATGGTTCTTAAAGATGCATTATCAAGCGATTTCGATCCGATAATAGGCGATGAAGTTCAGGATATTGCCGATCAACTTAAGCTTCAGATAGATCGTTGCGCGGGCATTACCCGTGAAATTCTAAATTTCGGGCGAAGCAGTAAGCCGGAATTGCAGAATATAAATCTCGAAGTATACTTGCCGGGAGTAGGGGCTATGGTTGAAAAGAAAGCCACTGTTCATGGTATACAACTGAGCTGTGCAGTCAGTCCTGATACTCCTTCAGTGGAGGCCGATCCGAGGCAGTTGCAGCAGGTTATGGTTAATCTGTTGAATAATGCGATTCAGGCTGTGATTGACAGGCATGGTTCTAAGGGGGGAAAAGTCAGTGTCGAGGCTATGCGTGGTGAGGACGGAAGTGCTATAATTAAAGTGACTGATAACGGAACAGGGATCAGTTCTGATAATTTAACCAAAGTTTTTGTACCTTTCTTTTCGACCAAAGCTCCGGGAAAAGGAACAGGGTTAGGTTTGTCAGTGTGCCACACAATAATAGACACTCTTGGCGGTGAATTAACTGTTGAAAGTGTCAGGAACGAGGGCTCTGTTTTTACGATAATTTTACCCGGAATTAATTGCTAGTTTTGAATAGTAGAGTTCTATTATATTGTATTTTTGTAGTTCATAATCATTAGTCAGTTTTAATATTGATATTTTAAAAAATCCTTTTTGAGTCAGCAGAAAATTGCTGGTCAAGAAGGATTTTTTTTTGCCGTTGCTAGATTTGTTAATCGGGCAATAGGATTTTTGCACGATTTATTACAGTAATTTTAAGCACTTACACTTGGCATACTGGTTGCAAAAATGGTCGCAGGGAATTTGAAAAATAAGTTGGGAAAAGGCCCAAAGAAGTCAGGCACAATGTGAGACAGCTATGGAACAGATGAAAATCATGCTTGTAGATGACGAAGAGCGTCTACTCAGCACAACAAAGAAACTTTTCGAGAAGATGGGGATTGATGTTTTTACATCAACATCCGGAAATGGTGCGCTTGAACTGCTCAGGACTGAAAAAGTCCATGTTATTTTTCTCGATATTAAGATGCCGGGAATGGATGGCATGGAGACTTTGCAACGCATCAAGAAGGATTACCCGCTTATCGAAGTGATCATTCTCACGGGACACGCAACTATGGAGTCTGCAGTTGAAGGTTTGAAGCTAGGTGCGATGGATTTCCTGATTAAGCCGGTGAGTATGAAGGACATTCTCGGGAAGGTTGAGGAGGCTTTTGAAAAAGTCTCACGCCACAAGCAAAAAATTATTTCTGCCAAGATGGCTGATACGGCTGCTGGTGGAAAGTAAAAAACGATAGAACTTCAAGGAGGTTGATAATGAATAAAATTAAAGTCCTCATGGTTGACGATGAGGAACGCTTCCGAAACACGACAGCTAAGATACTGTCCCGCAAAGGATTTGAAACAATTCTGGCTGAAAGTGGTGAAGAAGCTTTGGAAAAAATGGGGGAGAATCCGGATGTAGTAATTCTGGATGTGAAGATGGGTGGAATGGACGGGCATCAGACATTGGAGCGGATTAAGGCGATTGTGCCGGATGTTCCAATTATCATGCTTACTGGGCACGGAGACATTTCCGGTGCTAAAAAAGCTCATAAAATTGGTGCGTTCGATTTTCTTGCCAAGCCTTGTGATATCGATCTTTTGGCTGACAAGATTCATGATGCTCACGATTTTGCCTCTAAAAAGCCGTATCGGGAAAGATTGGCAGGAGAGGTCATGATTCCTCTTGATGACTATACCATGATTCCAAGTGACAGCACCGTGCGTGATGCCATCACAGCACTGAAAAAGGCTATGAGTGAATTTGTGGCAACTAATAGGTTGATGGATACCGGGCATCGCTCGGTTGTTGTCACCAACCCTGACGGCAGTGTCGCTGGTATACTTAATCCTTTAAATCTCATTAATGAAATCAGGCCTGCTTATCTGACAACCCCTAAGCCTTCAATGGCAGATAGTCTGCAGTATTCAGCCATGTTTTGGCAGGGGCTTTTCACCTCCCGCGTCAAGGAAATTATGAACAAACCTGTGTGTGAGCTGATGTCTGACACTCTTCCGACCATCAGCTTTGACGCCAACCTAATGGATGTTGCCAACAATATGGTGACAATCCCTGCGCGGCGCATGGTTGTTCAGAAAGACGGTAAGGATATCGGAATTGTCCGGGAGCAGGAACTCTTCTATGAGATCGCCCGGATAATCTCATCAAGCTAACTATATTGAAGTAAAGCGATAGAGGTGAAACATGGCTCAAGCAGTAAAAAGGGCAACAGGTTACGACAAGTTCGTTAACTGGAAGTTGCTGATAATCCCGGTTGTAATATTTACGATACTCCTTCTTCTTCCCGCATCACAGGGAATGAAAAAAGTGGGAATGCAATATTCCGTGGGCGCTAAGGTTGTGACTAATTATATTAGTGAACAGCTTTTTCATAATGAAAGTTCCAAGGTTGAGCAGTGGCAGGTGCTGACTGCTCAAATGATGGAACAAAACATGCGGATGGGAGCTTTAACCAAAGACCGATTTATGAAGCGTGATGCAAAGTGGCTGAAGAAGTATAAGATTCAAGGCGATTCCGCCAATTTGAAGAAAGCTCTTGAATACGTAAACACCAAAATTACAGACGCCGCCTATCTTACGGTTATGAAGGGTGCGTTTGATCTTCGGAGCAATAACCTATCATATGAGGATTTGTCTTCCGCCGATAAAAAAAGTGCAGACAAAGGCGCATGGAAAATAAAGGTCGCCATTGCCATGATGGTCTTTGTTGTCTTTTGTTTTATGACGGAATGTATGCCGCTTCCAGGTGTAGCTTTCTGTATTGGGTTGATTCTTGTTTTCACAGGAGTTGTTTCCCGAAGTGAAGTTGCTGGACTTTATTGGGATGATGCCTGCTGGTTTATTATGGGTTCGCTTATGTTCGCGGCTGCTTTCGTAAAAACGGGAGTGGATAAGAGGATGTGCCTGCTCATGTTTAAGAAACTGGCAGTGCCGAATGTTCGTTGGATTACGCTTATTTTCTTTCTCGTAATCAGTCCGCTTGCTGCGTTTATTTCCGATCATGCTCTGGCGGCGATGTTCCTGCCTATCGGTATGTTGCTTTATCAAAACAGTCTTACTGACGAGATTCCTGAAGATAAGGAACTCGCTAAGATGCTGATGATCGCAATTGCTATGGCTTGTAATGTAGGTGGACCGGGTGCTCCGTCAGGTGGTGCTCGAAATGTTATCATGATGACCTATCTTTCCGACATGTTCGGCATGGACATTGGTTATGCGCAGTGGATCATGTACTGTATGCCGTTTGTTATCGTCATGATTCCGCTCACATGGATTATAACCAATACCGTGTTTAAACCGAAAATTCGCTCTCTGGCTCCGGCTATGCGCCATCTTGAAGGTGAAATAGTAAAGATGGGTAAGTGGAATAAGAATCAAATCTGGGCCATGATTATCTTCGCAATAATGGTCTTCGGCTGGTTTACTGAGAAGGAATTCTACAACATGGGAATTTATCCCATCCGTCTTGGGATCGGCGTAATAGCCGTTGCCGGAGCCGTGGCTTATCTGCTGGCCGGTGTTGTTAACTGGCGAGATTATCAGGAAAAGGTGGATTGGGGTGTAGTCTGGTTATATGCTGGTGCGATTATCTTCGGCCGTACCTTGGATAAGACTGGAGCTGCATATTGGCTGGCTCAGTCGGTTATCGATACTCTTGCCCCGCTCGGTATGGACAAGGGGATTCCCCTCATGTTGACTTCAAACGGTTTAACCGCCGTATTAACAAACTTAATGGCTGACGGCCCCGCCGCCGCTGCAGTTGGTCCTATAACTTTGAATATGGCTAGTATTGTCCATCCGGGAACAACGTTCCTGCCGTTTATGGCGATGGCTACAGCTATTTCATCTTCCTTCGCATACTGCCTCATTATCGGTACTCCTCCTAACGCAATTGTATACGCTTCAGGATATCTTGAGCCTAAGGATTACCTTAGAGTCGGGGTGCCCATGTGGTTTATCGCTAATATTATGATTGTCATTCTCACCTCAATTTACTGGTGCGGAATCGGATTCGGTGGATTGCCGGGATTTTAACAACGACAATGAGGCTTATATACCCCGGCGGTCTTTATTTTATAGGGGCCGCCGGGCCATGAGGAGAAAATTATGAAAAGTAACAAAAACAATAAACAGCTATTTGTTTATGAGAACGGAACTACTTATTTCAGCAAGCAAACCGAGCGGAGAGTTCTTTTTATTCTGACGCTCATCATGCTCGTCTGGGGCATGGTTGAAGGTTTCAGTCGATTCATAGGCTAGGAGAAGTGTCATGGAAGTTTTATGCACACATAGTGAAAAGATGGGAATCAGAGAGTTCATGGATACTCTTTTTGCGATTATGCGTTCTCCTGCAAAATATTTTGAAAGTATTGCGGATGAAAGCGGATCTAGAAGAGCGCTCTTCTTTTTAATGATTTCAGGAATTTTTTATTGTTCCGTAAGCATGACATATTTCTTCGAAAATTCTCTCACAATGGGCGTTATTATGATGGTAAATGCCGTCTTGATGCCTGCATTGGCCGCTGCTTTTACTTTTTGCATTATCAACATGTCTACTTTGAGCAGGGTTCCATACAGCAAAGTTTTCAATGTTTACGCTTATGCCGGCGGGGCGCTCATGGTCATTTCATGGATTCCCGGTCTCGCAATGGTTATGGAACCTGTTCGCGCTGTGCTCGTAGGAATCGGATTAGTTAAGGCATGCGGTTTAGGAAAGCTGCAATCGGCTCTTTTGGTTATTCTGACCGCCGCGTTATTGTTGATATTTTTCTGGACGGCCGCACCTCTTATTTTGGAATTGCGTGCAGGTTTTGAGTAGCGCTTTAAATTATTAATATTTCTATCTTATGCAACATGCCCTGCTAACCCCCTCACACGCTGGACCGGGGGCATAGAGTCCCCGGTCCCACTGGTAAGAAATACATACAGGAGTCAGGAAGTGAAGAAGATTAGATTGTTGCTTGTAGACGACGAAAACGATTTTCTTAACGCCTATGTGCGGAGGCTGGTTCGACGTAATGTTGATGTAAGTGTGGCGTGCAGCGGGCGTGATGCCGTTGAGGCTATAAAAGCCGCAGATTTTGATGTCGTCGTTTTAGACGTAATGATGCCGGGAATGAACGGAATTGAAACACTCAGGCAGATTAAAGCGTTTTCTCCTGGTCTTCCTGTCATCATTTTAACGGGACATGCAAAATCCGAAGTGTTGATCGAAGGAATGGATTGCGGGGCTTTTGATTATCTGCTGAAGCCGGTCGGAACCGACGATTTATACTGCAAAATGCTGGATGCGGTCCGGTCCAGGACGTTTGATCTTGTTTGACCGTTCGGAGATATAATTATGCGCTCAATCTTTGATATTATATCTAGAGTTGTACGGAATCCTTCAAATGAAAAGGATGACGGTTCACGAAATTTTGTCGCGCGCTGTGAAAATTTCAGACTCTTACTTGCCGCAAACAGCAAGGCTTTGGAAATGATGGCAGAGATGAGTGAAGAATCCCGTTCAAATGGTTTTTTCGCAATGTCTCATGTTAGGTCTCAAAGTCTTAAAGTGTCGGCAAATGTTCGCCAGATGATTGAACGTTTATGCCGCATGAATCCCGGGAAGTATGAAGCTTTAAAAGATGTTTTCAATCTCATTGTTATGGCTATCGAAAAGACTTTAGACAGTCGAACCGGTCAATTTCGGGGAGGGCTGATTTTAAGTATGGATGAAATCAGTGCTAATTCTATTTCTGAAACGGGATCGAAAATGGCCATGCTTGGAGAAATAAGGTCTAAGCTGGGCATTCGAGTCCCTGAAGGTTTTTCCATAACAGCTTCAGCCTTTTTCTATTTTATGGAAAATTCCGGTCTGGATGATGAAATCAATCGTTTGATTCAGATAGCTGGCAGTAATGATTTAAATAATCTTTATACTTTGGAAAAAAATATAAAACATGCAATAGATCTTGCTGCCATGCCTGCTGAACTTGAAGATGCTATTGAGAATTATTGTGCAGAACTTTCGGCAGACAGGCCTGATTTACGGTTGGCAATACGCAGCAGTGCGCTCGGAGAAGATTCCGGCGAGGCCAGTTTTGCAGGGCAATTCCTTTCAATTTTGGGAGTTTCATCAGAGAACATACTTGATTCTTATCGAGCAGTTGTTGCAAGCATGTATTCTGCTACCGCCATGACCTATCTACTTAATCAGGGGCTTCGTGAAGATGAGCTGGTCATGTGTGTAGGTTGTCTTGAGATGATTGAAGCTGTGGCGGGTGGAGTTATATATACTCGCGATCCCATGGGAAAGCACGACAATGCGTTAATAATAAGTGCAGTGCCGGGGCATCCCAGTTCAATTGTTGATGGAAGTTCGCCTGCTGATACGTGGATTATTGATCGTACCGATCTTACTCTTCTTGAAGTTTTTATAGCAGATAAAGTGTGGCAATGCTCAGTTTCCGCAAAGAGTGAGATCAACAAAGTTAAAATCTCGGAATACAGCCGCAGTGCCCCTTCAATTTCTTATTCTACAATCATTGAACTGACTGAAATAGCGCTAAGCATTGAAGCCCATTTCAATTGTCCTCAGGATATAGAATGGGTTAAATCTTCGGACGGTCATATTTATATCCTCCAATGTCGCCCTTTATCGGTTGCAGTATCACAGAGCCTAATCGATCAGAGTTCTGAATATGATGAACATGAATCTCTTGTTGTTTTCAGCAATTGTGTTTCTGCCAGCCATGGATTTGCCTTTGGTAATGTATTCGTAGTTGAAACAGATGACGACATGCTCAATTTTCCTGACGGCGCAGTTCTTCTTACTCATAATGCGAAACCCTGCTTGGCTGCATTATTGCCGCGAGCTGCGGCTCTTATTTCTGAACATGGCAGCGTAACCGGACATCTTGCCAATGTCGCGAGAGAATTTGGAATTCCGGCTTTTATCGGGATTAAAGGTGCCGTGGAGAAATTATCAGGCCTTGGAGGCGTTACTGTAAACACGGCTACGGGCAAGGTGTATAGGGGGTGTCTTGAAGATCAAAATGCAACTCGGGAGAAGGCGCCTGTTCTGCCGCAGATTAGTTCTGTCGCCTTGGCATTACGTAGTATACTGCCATTTATTGTTCTGCTTTCTTTGACTGATCCTGAGGCTCCTGAGTTTACACCTGAAAATTGTGTTTCATTGCACGATATCACTCGATTTTGTCATGAAAAGGCTGTGGCGGAAATGTTCCGTGACAGCGCTATGCCGGCGGCAAACGCCAGGAGATTGAAGGGTGAGAATCTGCTTCAGTACTGGCTGATAGATCTAGGAGGGGGAACATCCTCTTCGGCTGATGATAAATATATAAGTCTTTCCGATATAAGTTCAAATCCCATGAAATCTTTATGGATAGGTATGACAAAAATTCCATGGGAAGGACCTCCACCGGTTCAGACTTCCGGACTTATGTCAGTCATATCTGAAGCAGCCTGTAATCCGGCTCTGGCTCCCGGGATGTCTAATGATATGGGCAATAGGAACTACTTCATAGTGTCCAGAAATTATTGCAATCTTCAATCCCGCTTCGGTTTCCATTTTTGCACGGTGGAGGGGTATGCTGGTGATGATCCTGATGAGAATTACGCCTTTTTTCAATTTTCAGGAGGTGGGGCAGACAAATCGCGCCGTATTATCCGTTCATGGTTGATAGCCGGAATTCTCCAAAAGCAGGGATTCATTGTTGATGTTAAGGAAGATTCGCTGTTTGCCCGAATCGAAGGTGTTTCAGCAGAAGCTGTTGAACGGGCCCTTGCCGTAGTCGGATATTTACTGGTGCACACCAGACAGATTGACATGGTTATGTCTGATTCCAGTGCGTATCAGGATTATACGCTTAAATTCGAGAAGGATATCAAAGTTGTTTTATCCAGCTACAGTCTTCAATCTTTTGGGCTCGGGGGGGGCTTATGATAGCCACGTCCTATACAAAGCTCAGGTGGAAGCTGATCGCTATAACTTTAAGCTTTTCCCTCATCCCTCTTTTTGTGTTGGGTTTTGTTATCCATGATCAGTTCAGTAAGTCTTACGAAGAAAAGATGACCAGTAATTTGATGCTCGTTGTGAATAGCAAGCGGGACACAATTGATATGTTTTTAAATGAACGAGTGGTGCAATTGCAGAACCTTGCCAATACTCACACCATCGCGCAGCTGACTGACCAGACTTATCTTAATTCTCTTTTCGACATAATTCATAATACATCACGGTCATTTATTGATCTCGGAGTTGTGGGGCAGGATGGCAGACATGAAGCTTATAGCGGTCCGTTTGATCTCAGGGATGTAAACTACAAAGACGAGGCTTGGTTTAATCAGGTCATGCTCAAAGGTCTTTATATAAGTGATGTGTTTATGGGATTCAGGAACTTTCCACATTTCATCATAGCCGTGAAAAGGCGTGAGGCTGGTAAAACATGGATATTAAGGGCCACCATTGATTCTGATGTTTTTACCGCCCTTGTCAGAAATGTCCGTAGTGGCAAGCTTGGGGATGCTTACCTCATCAACCGGAACTGGGAACTTCAAACTCCTTCAAGATTCGGCGGTAAGGTTTTATCCAAAGCCGGTCTTCCTGAATATTCAGGTGGTAGAATCGTGGACATTTGTGAATGGACTGAAAACGGAACGCCGCATGTTGCGGGCATAACTTCTTTGTCACTTACTGATTGGAAACTTGTTGTGACGGAAAGTCCCGGAGAGGAGCTTTCTCCACTGCTACGGGTTCAATATATGGTTTATATTTTGTTTCTGGTTTGTGCATGCATGATTTTCGCAGGTACGTACCTGACTATAACCTCTGTGGTCGGGAAATTAAAGGCGGCAAATGATGAAAGGGCTGCTATGGATGCAACTGTTATACAATCGAGCAAAATGGCTTCTCTAGGCAAAATGGCGGCAGGAGTGGCGCATGAGATTAACAATCCCTTGTCCATAATTAGAGAGAGTGCCGGATGGATTCGTGATCTGATTAATGATGGAGAGTTAGACGGTTTTGAAGCTTTGGATGATCTCAATGAGGCCGTTAGCGACATTGATCGCCATGTGGAAAGAGCACGCACCGTGACACACAGAATGTTGGGGTTTGCCCGTAGAATGGAACCTGCTCAGGAAGATGTGGATCTTAATATGTTGGCTAAACAGACCGTTGGCTTTCTGGAAAATGAAATCAGGCATCGCAATATTGAGGTCGTTTTCGATCTTGATTCGAATCTGCCGTTAATAACTACTGATTCGAATCAGGTTCAGCAGATAATTCTCAATCTGCTGGAAAATTCAATTGATGCTGTTGGCCAGAATGGACGTATCACACTGGAAAGTCATGTTGAAGGTTCCTTCATTGCTATGGGGGTCAGCGATACCGGCATGGGCATTCCGTCGGACCAGCTTTCAAAGGTGTTTGATCCTTTTTTTACAACAAAATCTGCAGGCGAGGGCACGGGGTTGGGGTTGTCTATCATATACAGCACACTGAATAAACTGGGTGGTAAAATCATAGCGCAAAGTGAACATGGACAGGGGGCTGTATTTACTTTTTTTCTACCGCTATCAGGCGTTGCCAGCGATAGCTAAGGAGTGACCATGTCCAGAGTAAGAGTGCTTGTGGTTGATGATGAGCCTACTTTTTTAAAATTGATAGGTCGCAGGCTTGCAAAGCGAAATGTGGATGTTGATGTTGCAAATACAGGACAGGAAGCTTTGCAGTTTTTATCAAAAACTTCCGTCAATGTGGTTATTCTGGATGTTAGAATGCCGGGGCTCAGCGGGATTGAGACTCTTAAGGAAATTCGGCGTCGTTATAGAGATACTGAAGTGATTATGCTTACAGGGCATGGGTCCGTACAGTCGGGAATCGAAGGTATTAGTCATGGAGCATATGACTATATCCTCAAGCCGTTTTTGATTGATGATCTGCTTGAGAGAATACTTGCCGCCAACGAGCATGCTGTTCTTAAACGAAAGGTCAGAGGTGTTTAATGAATCTGGCTCGTACCAAGAGAGTTATGCAATTGGGACAATATGCATACCCAGTGTCATACTTGGCAATACTGGCTGTTGCCTATAAGTGGCCTCTGCCCGGAAGTATTGTTGCTGTTGCGGCTTCTGCCGGTTTGTGGCTGCTCCTTAAATCCTCCTTTTGCTGTCTTAGTAAAGTGTGTGATGAACACGCTGATCTTAAAAATCAACTGGTGCAATCCCAAAAAATTTCTGCTCTCGGTGAAATTTCGACCGGTATTGCGCATGAAATAAACAATCCTTTGAATATTATCATGCAGGAAGCCGAGTTGATGCGGGTGAATCTTCATGAAGATTCGACGAAGGAAGAAATGTATGAGGTTCGGGAAAGTCTGGAAGTTGTTTTTCAACAGATTGAGCGTTGTTCTGATATTACTCGGGAATTGCTGGATTTTGCTCGAAAGCGGCACCCTGTTACGCAGGTTGCGGATATTAATAGATTGCTGCTGGATATGCTGATGTTGGTTCAATCTGAGACAGAATCTAAAAATATCCGGATAGTAAAAATGTTCAGCTCTGATATTCCGAAAATTAAAACAGATCCTCCTTTATTGCGTCAGGTTTTTCTAAACCTGCTTAATAACGCTGTTCAAGCTGTAGAGAGGGATGGTGAAATATTTGTAACCACTTGGC
Source organism: Maridesulfovibrio sp. (assembly GCF_963676065.1). Classification (NCBI taxonomy): domain Bacteria; kingdom Pseudomonadati; phylum Thermodesulfobacteriota; class Desulfovibrionia; order Desulfovibrionales; family Desulfovibrionaceae; genus Maridesulfovibrio; species Maridesulfovibrio sp. The sequence continues at coordinate 2,919,351 of NZ_OY780933.1, forward strand.
ACAGTGACGATATGGTTTTTGCAAAGGTTTGCGACACCGGAACGGGGATACCGGAAAATGAAATAAAACAAATTTTTAATCCCTTTTATACAACCAAGCCTCCCGGAAAAGGCACTGGACTCGGACTGTCGGTCAGTCTTCGGATTATAAACCAGTTAGGCGGCTATATCTCCGTAGAATCGGAACCGGGAAAGGGGGCTGCTTTTACAGTTCATGTTCCCATTTAATCAGGAGGATAAGATGGAAAATTCTCTAAAGGATCTTGCCCGGGTTCTGATTGTCGACGACGAGGATCGTTTTCGGCAGACAACAGTCCGTATGCTTAAAGATAAAGGCTACGCAGTGGACGAAGCTGCTGATGGATCTATTGCTCTTGAAAAACTGGCGGCAGGTGATTTTGATGTTGTATTGCTAGATATTAAAATGCCCGGACTGTCCGGCGAGGAAACGTTTCATAAAATTAAGCAGAATTGCTTTGATGTGGTGACAGTTTTTCTTTCAGGGCATGTCTCTATTAGCCGTGCTGTGGATTTGATTCAGCATGGAGCGTTCGATTATATTCTAAAGCCGGCATCATTTCAGGATATAGTAAAAAAAGTAAATCAGGCATATGAGCAGAAAATGCTTCGTAATGGCAAAATCGGAATCCACGACCTGTTGAACAATCCTGATTAATCAGGGAGATATCTTATGACTGAATTTTCTCAAGATAATATGAATATCTGCTATTGGAACGGTTCAATGAAGCCCTTTAATATCGGGATTGTCGGGATTGGAGCTGGCTTTAAGGTGCTTTTGGATATTATTAACAATGATGTTTTCAGGGAGTTTCTTCCTGAGATGACGCTGGCAGCGGTGAGCGATGTCCATCATCAGAAAGATATTACCGCGCTTGGTGAGCTTGGTATTCCAATATACACCACTTTTGCTGATATGCTTGAACACCACGGTGATATTAATCTGGTAATTGAAATGACCGGCAGTATCGAGTTGTTTTCGACCCTGAGACAACAGCTCCCTGATTCCATTTCTCTAATGGATCATCGGGAGATCATTTTCTTTTGCGGGTTGCATGATATGGCTCTGGTGAAGGGTAATTATAAGAGTAATATTGCTCAGCAGCAGGTTTTGATTCAGTCGATTATTGATGAAATACGTGAAGATATCTTTCTTATGGATAAGAACGGATGTGTTGTGGATTTGAACAGTGTCGTCTGGCGGAAGGCCGAAATTCCCAAAAGTGAATTAATCGGCAAAACCTGCTGGAATGCCGCGCGCCAGCGTGACGGTTCAGTTTTTTGTGATTGTTTTGATCCGGAGTGTCCATTTCATAAGACTCTTTGCAGCGGGCAAAAAGAAGAATCCCTTGTAACAAAGGTGAATCGGGACGGACTGCTTCAATATTACAGACTTTACGCTTACCCAATTTTCGACATCCGGGGACAAATGACCCACATCATGGTCATGCACCGGGATATAACTGAACGAACTCATCGTGAAAAGCACCAGAACCAGCGCGACAAGCTTGCTGTTATCGGTGAGATGTCCACGTATCTGGCGCATGAAATTCGTAATCCGCTCTTTGCAATAGGTGGTTTTGCCAATTCATTATCAAAGTCTTCAGACCTTAATGAAAAGGATCGTGAAAAGATTCAGATAATTGTTGAAGAAACAAAGCGGCTGGATAGATTGCTTACGAATATGCTTAATTTCGTCCGTTCTGCTCATATTTCAAGGAAAGAGGTAGATATCTTGTCTGTTGTCCAGAGTGCTGCAGAATTGATGTCTATCGGCTATGGCCAGCGAGGTTACCGGATAGAGGTTTGCTCTGCATCGCTCCTTCCTAATGTACTCGGGGATGAAGATGCTTTGAAGCAGTGCATAGTTAATCTAGTCAAAAATGCTGTCGAAGCAATGCCAGAAGGCGGTGATATTACTCTAAGTCTTGGTTTGCAAGGTGGTGATGTTGTCTTGCAGGTGACTGATACTGGAGTTGGCATGAATGAACATGAGCAGGATCGTGTTTTTAATCCTTTCTACTCTACCAAGAAAGACGGCAGCGGGCTTGGATTGGCAATGATCAAGAAGATTGTTGAAGAACTGGGCGGGCGGGTGAAACTGGCAAGTAAACCTGGGCATGGAACAACTGTTTCGCTATTTTTGCCTTCGGCTCTTGATGTCGAGACTACAGAAACAAGTGAAGCCGTCACAGGTTAGTTTCTGAGGATATGTGGGAATTTTCAGTAAGAGGCATTCTATTTTTTTGATATGTATCTTCATTAATTCCTTGAATAAATGATACTATTAAACCTATAATACAGTTGCTGACAGAGTTTGTGTGCCGGCCTTAATTCTTGGTAATTGTGAATAATTATTCGGTAAAAAAATCCGTTATGGTTGATAAAATACATCCCGGTTCTCGCCGCTTTTCTTTGCGCGTAAAATTATTATCTTTGCTGATAGGCCTTGTGGCTGCGACTTTAGCCGTAGCTGGAATGACGTTGTGGTATGTCTACGCAACTCAGAATATTTTCCAACATATGGAAAAATCAGACATTAGCGCATTGCTTTCCGCACAGGGGCTTGAAAAAGAGTTGATGGCTCAGCAGGGACTCACGACATATTATTCACTGGACCATAACGATCAGTGGCTTATTCGTCTTGAGAAGCATAATAGGCAGTTTGAAAGTTTGCTCAGTAAAGCCAGAGAAACTAATTATCTGGATAAGGGACGGACTATTTTAAACAGTATTGAATCAGACTATCTGCGTTACATCCATTCCCGAAGTGAAGTTATTGATTTGTACAAGAAGAATCAAAATACAGAAGGCGTTGAGCTGCACCGTAAGATTCGCGCTCGATTTCAGTCGATTTATGATTTGTGCGAGCAGTACAAACAATTGCATCAGGAACGAATTCGTCTGGCGGCAGCCAATTACAAAGATCAGGCAAAATTTTTGACCGTTTTGTCTCTTGCGGCAGTTCCTTTGTCCGCGATACTGGCAGTTTGGATCGGTTTTATCTTGATTAGACGTATTCTTGATCCGATTCGCCGTTTATCCAGACTGGAAGAAAAGGGTGTCCCTGATTTTCTTTCCGGTGAAATGGGCGCATTGTCCGAGCGCATGCAAAATTTGATTGATGATGTAGAAAATGCCTACGACATGCTTCAACATAGCCGTGATCAGGTTGCCCAGTCCGAGAAAATGGCTACAGTCGGCAAGCTTGCAGCAGGTATGGCTCATTCTATTCGTAACCCCCTGACCTCTGTGAAGATGCGCTTATTTTCGCTGGAGCGTAGTCTTGACCTTGATGTCGTTCAAAAAGAAGATTTTGAAGTTATTTCAGAAGAAATCAGACATCTGGATACAATTATAAGAAATTTTCTGGAATTTTCCCGTCCTCCCAAACTTCGGCCTCAAGTGGTGTCTCCGTCTGATTTGGTTGACAGTACCCTGACTCTGCTCAGTCATCGGCTCGAATCATGCGGTGTTGCAGTCACTGTTTGTCGCAGGGAAAAATTGCCCAAAGTGAATGCCGACCCGGAACAGTTCAAAGAAGCTCTTATGAATTTGATTCTTAACTCCTGCGAATCAATGGTCGATGGAGGCAAAATATCCATCATAGAAGACTCTATGACTATTGCTCCTTACGGAAAGATGGCGACTGTAACAGTTTCGGATAATGGTCCCGGAATTCCTGTTTCATTCAGAGATGATATCTTTAAGCCGTTTTATTCTACCAAGGAAGAAGGAACAGGACTGGGCTTATCCATTTCTAATCGCATTATGACTGAACATGGCGGGTGGTTACACTTTAAAGACTCGGGGGCGCAGGGAACCTCTTTTGTGATGGCTTTACCCCTGAAGGAAGCAAGTACATGGCTGAGATCCTGATAGTAGATGATGATTCGCAACTGCGACAGAGTTTTGAGAAGCTCTTGAAGCAGGAGGGGCATGTTGTGCGTGTTGCTTCTTCTGGTGAGGCTGGCGTGGCAGCTGTTAATCACACGATTCCAGACTTGGTTATTATGGATATGCGCATGTCCGGCATTACCGGGTTGGAAGCTTTTCAGCAGATGCGTGAGACCGCTCCGCGTTTGGCTGTAATAATTATGACCGCTTACGGCACAACTGAAACAGCTATCGAAGCCACTAAAATGGGGGCCTACGATTATATTTTGAAACCGTTTGATATTCCGGAAATGTTAGCCTTGATCAATCAGGCTTTGGACACATCCAGGCGGAGCAGAGAACATACCGAGACACGGGAGCAGGTATCTTCAACAACGAATCAATTGCTGGGCAGCAGCCGCGCTATGCAGAAGGTATACAAATCTATAGGCCGGGTTGCGGCAACAGATGCGCTGGTGCTTATCCGTGGGGAATCAGGAACGGGAAAAGAGTTGGTGGCTCAGGCTATTTACAAGCATAGTCTGCGTCAGGAAAAACCTTTTTTGATTATTAATTGTGTCGCGATTCCTGACACTTTACTTGAATCTGAATTATTCGGGTATGAAAAAGGGGCGTTTACCGGAGCAAACCTCAGCCGGGCAGGACGCATTGAACAAGCTGCCGGAGGAACAGTTTTTCTTGATGAAATTGGGGATATGCCTCTTAATATTCAGGCAAAAATTCTTCGGTTGTTACAGGAAAAACAGTTGGAGCGTCTCGGTGGCGGAAAATCAATTCCGGTTGATGTACGTATTTTGGCGGCAACCAATCGTGACCTTGAGAAAGCTGTGGCGGAAGGAGATTTTCGCGAAGATTTATATTACAGGCTTAACGTAGTTACTATCAGGCTTCCTAAGCTTTGCGAACGAAGTGATGATGTGTTTGAACTTGCCAATCATTTTTTAGATCATTTGAGTGCTGAAATGGAGATGCGTAATCCTGGTCTGTCTGAAGACAGTAAAGAGTTTTTGGCAACTCATGAATGGCCCGGTAATGTCCGTGAACTTTCAAATGCGATACAGAAAGCTCTGATTTTCAACCGCGGCGCTCCCATAACCCGGGATGAGCTTACGCAGGTTGTCGGTCTTGGTTCCGACAGACACACTTCTTCTGATGTTTCGGATGATGCTTTCAGAGCTGAAATTCGGCAGGTGCTTACAAAACATGCCGGGGAAAACGGGTTTGAAATGCTCATGGATTACGCAGGGCGTCTTGTTGTCGGTGAAGCTTTGGAAATTACAGGAGGAAATCGGACCCGCGCAGCAAAATTACTCGGTATGACGCGGCCTACTTTGAATGCCCGCATTGATAAATATGGTTTGAGAACACACACTAAAGTTAATTAAGAATTTTCGCTATACCTGCTTAATAAAAGCCGTTGTCCATGTTTGTGGGCGACGGCTTTTTTTTCGTGTTGTAAAAAAAACGGACAGCTATAAGGCGATTTTGTTTGTTTTGAGTAATTTTTTTTAGATTAATATCTAATTAATTTAGGGTGTTGATGTATTCTTATTTTGCTTAAGTCCTTGGCACAACTATTGCCATAACCATTCCAGATGTAAACCTGTTGGAGGAATGGATGCAAAGGACTGAAGTTAGAATTCTCATAGTAGAACGTAACCCCCGCATGCGGGATTTTTTGCGTCGGGAATTTTCAAAACGAAATTTTATCGTAGAGGGTGCAGGGAACAGCAGTGAGTTGTTTTCTAAACTCGACTCAGACACTCCGACTCATCTTGTTCTGCTCGCTGTGAATACTCCTGAGGGGTTGGATGGCGGGCTGATACAGCAGCTTGTGAGTAATTATCCGAACATTCCTGTTATCCTGCACAGCTATCTTGAAGAGTTATCCGGCGATCCTTCTCTTCAAAAGGTTGCCGCTATGGTCGAGAAGAGCGGTAACCCTGAAACCCTGACCAGAATGGTTTCAATTGTACTTTCCCGTTTTTATCCGGATTTGATTGAGGATGATGAGTCGGGGGAAAGTTATGTCTAACCATTACTATCATGGTCTTGCCAAGAGTATGATGTTCACGATTATTCTCGTGTCGTTCACTCCTTTGCTCATTATCACACTTCTAGCCGGGTACCAGTACAGCGTTGCGTATAAGGAAAAAGTTATAGCCCACTTACGTGAACTCGTTCTCAAGCACGATCAAAGTGTTGATTCCTACCTTAAAGAAAAAATAGCTGAAATACAGGTTCTGGCGGATGTGGAAGGTATAGCCAATTTAAAAAACGAAATCCGTCTTGAAGCCTTGCATAATTCTTTACTTCGCCATCATAGAGGGGCTTTTGTTGATCTCGGGCTGGTGAATAGTAAAGGCATTCAGGTTACTTATGTGGGACCATTCAATCTTCGAGGCGCAAATTACGCCGAAGCAGGCTGGTTCAAGAATGTACAGGAGCGCCAAGTATACGTCAGCGATGTTTTTCTCGGTCTTCGAGGGGTTCCGCATTTTATTATAGCCGTTCTTATAGAATCGGAAGGTGAGAAGTGGGTGTTGCGGACTACTCTTGATTTCATCGCTTTCAATAAGCTGGTGGAAGATATCCGCATAGGTGAAACCGGCTTGGCTTTCATTATTAATCGTAAGGGTGAATTTCAAACTACTCCGCGCAAAGATATCATAAAAGAGGTTCCTTTTTTGAAGGAATTGGCTGCCGGAAAGAATAAATTTTCAGGTTTAGTGCGGCGTAGGGCTTCCATCAGTATGGAGACAAATCCCGCAACCGGGCATGAGACAATTTTTGTGATCAGCCCTATCAAAAACGGCAATTGGCTGATGATTTATCAGCAGGATGTGAGTGATGCTTTTTCCGATCTCAATCAGGCCAGAAATCTGGCGGCAGTAGTTCTTTTCTTCGGTGGTATGTCCATTATTGTAATGGCTTATCTCATGTCTAAACGGATGGCTCGTAAGGTAGAGCTGTCTGATATTGAAAAGGACATTATGAATGAGCAGGTCATAGAAGCCGGAAAACTGGCTTCCGTCGGTGAACTGGCAGCCGGAATCGCTCATGAGATCAATAACCCTGTAGCCATTATGGTTGAAGAGGCTGGGTGGATTCAGGATTTGCTTGGTGAGGGGCTGTATGTAGACGACAACGAGCGAGAAGTTGCTCGTGCTCTAAATCAGATTCGAAGTCAGGGAACCCGCTGCAAGGATATCACTCATAAACTGCTGAGTTTTGCGCATAAGATTGATCCGACCATTATACGGGTTCGTTTAAATGACCTGATCCATGAAATGGCTGAATTATGTGAACAGCGCGCTAAGTATGCCAATGTTAATATTGAAACCAGCCTGGCAGATAATTTGCCCGAAGTTGCTGCGAGTCCTTCTGAATTGCAGCAGGTTTTTCTAAATCTCATCAATAATGCCATCGATTCAATGGACCCCGGAGGAGGGGAGTTGGATATCGCAACACGCTCTGAAAACGGTGTTGTGATGGTCTCTATCTCAGATACCGGATGCGGCATTCCAAAATCCAATCTTCCTCGAATATTTGATCCTTTTTTTACGACCAAGCCTGTTGGAAAAGGGACCGGACTCGGGTTGTCCATAATCTACGGCATCATAAGTAAAATGAATGGCGAAATCACTGTGAAATCAGCTCTAGACAGAGGAACCGTGTTTACTCTCAAACTGCCTTCAGTTGGATCTGAAATAGGGAAGGACGAATACTCGGGAAATTAGTGATGTGTGCTGTAATTAGTGTTCAGTATATAAAAATAAAATAAAACAGGAGGTTGTATCATGTTAGCTACTGTTCTTCTTATTGATGACGAGCATGGATTTGTGGACACCATGTCAAAGCGACTCAGCAAGCGAAGTTTGACTGTTCACACGGCTTATAGTGGGCAGGATGGACTTGAATATCTTGCAGAGAACAGCGCCATTGATGTTGTTGTTCTGGACGTGAAAATGCCCGGAATTAACGGAATTGATGTCCTTAAAATAATTAAGACAGAACATCCGTTGGTGGAAGTTATTATGCTCACCGGTCATGCCACGGTTGAAAGCGCCATTGATGGCATGAAAAACGGAGCATTTGATTACATGTTGAAGCCCTGTGAGATGGAAGAGCTTCTTGCAAAAATTAAAGATGCCTATTTGAAAAAGCAGTCTCAGGAAACAAAGATTTATGAAGCCAGAGCTAGGCATATTGAATTGCGCAGAGGCGATTAGGGGAGCTGCCATGACTACTGAAGTGATCCGGGTCCTGCTTGTAGATGATGAAACCGGGTTTACCGATGTTTTGCGAAAACGTCTCGGGAAACGCGGTTTGGATATTCTTACTGCAGTCGGGGGCACCACAGCAATTCAGATTCTCAGGAAGAATGATTTTGATGTCGCGATTCTGGATCTAAAGATGGAAGACATGGATGGCATAGAGGTTCTCAAGATATTCAAAAAGATGGACCCGGACATGCCTGTGATCATGCTTACAGGGCACGGTTCGGAGAAAGCGGCCAAAGAGGGCGTGGAGTACGGTGCTTTTGATTATCTTTTAAAACCTTGTGATCTGGAAGAGTTACTCGAAAAAATTCATCAGGCTGTTAATCATTAAAATGGAGAAAACTGCAATGTGCTCCATCAAACTGCTTCTTGTTGACGATGAGTTGGATTTCCTCCGCACACTGGGCAAGCGGCTGAGTAAGCGCGGAAATTCAGTTGAACTGGCCGTATCAGGCGAACAGGCTCTCAGTCTGCTTGAAACCTTTGAGGCTGATGTGGTTCTACTCGATGTCAAAATGCCCGGTATGGACGGTCTGACCCTTCTTAATTTGATCAAGCAGAAATGGCCGCTGATTGAAGTCATTATGCTCACAGGACACGCCAGTGTCGAGGTCGCCATTAGAGGCATGGAGCTGGGAGCATTTGATTATATGATGAAACCGGTAAAATTCGAGAAGCTCTATTACAAATTAGAAGATGCCTTCAGATGCAAAGCGCATCAGGAGGAAATAATAACGGCAATGGCTAAGAACGGGTAAGTAAAAAATAAAATAAGGATGATTTTATGAAGTTCGCACGAAAATTTTATGCAGCTATGCAGGAGGCAGCGATAGCTCATGCAAGATGGGATCTGGAGGTTTCTACCAGCATTATTCAAGATAAACGCAAGGTGTGGCTTCTTGCTGCGCTTACTGCGATGGGGCTTATGGTTTCTCTCGCATTTGCGGATACTATTGACTTGCCGTCAATGCTCGGTGGTAAAAAAGCCTACACTCCCGCTTTTTATACCACTGGTATTTTTATGGCATCTATTGCTATCGGGCTGTGTGCTGGTCTGATTACGGGGTGTATCGGGGCTGGTGGAGGTTTCATCATTACCCCAGCTTTGATGTCGGCAGGTATCAAGGGTATTCTGGCAGTAGGTACCGACCTGTTTCATATTTTTGCAAAAGCGATCATGGGAACGGCTGTACATAAAAAACTTGGCAATGTCTCCGTTGGACTGGCCATTGCGTTTTTAGTGGGGTCAGGAGCAGGTGTACTCGGAGGCGGAGTTTTGAACCGCATGATTTACGAGGCTAATCCTGTTGCTTCTGATGCTTTTATCTCTGTTATCTATGTTGTTCTGCTGGGCTTCCTGGGCATGTATGCCATGACTGACTTTCTGCGGTTGCGCAAGGCTGGCGGAGGCGGTGATGCTCACGGTGGAGGTGGTGGCGGAACAGGTGGACTTCCTGCCAAGCTACAGTCTGCGAATATTCCACCGATGATTTCATTTGATGAAGATTTGATTCCCGGCGGTAAAAAAATATCCGGCCTGTTTGTAGCTCTCTGTGGTTTAATCGTGGGATTCATGGCTGCAATTATGGGCGTTGGCGGTGGCTTTCTGACCTTTCCGATGTTTGTATATGTACTCGGAGTGAGTTCTTTCACAACTGTAGGAACTGACATTCTGCAGATTATCTTTACCGCTGGATTTGCTGCAATAAGTCAGTACGCAATTTACGGTTTTATCTTTTACACACTGGCAATGGGGATGTTGCTTGGGTCACTGCTGGGTATTCAGGTAGGGGCACTCGTAACCAAGCTTGTTCCCGGATTATATATCCGTGGATTTTATGCTCTGGCTATTTTGGCCGGGTTTGTAAACAGGTTGTTCGCTATGCCCGGCAAGCTTAACGACATGAAGATTCTTTCTATAAGTCAGGATTTATCTATGTTTCTAACAAATATAGGTAATTGGCTGTTCTTCTTGACTATAGGTGCTTTTGCATTGTGGGTAATAAGCACGTTCCTATCCAAAACCAAGGGACTTAGAGAGGGTTAAGCTATGTTGGTACGCAATAAAAAGGTATTTTATCAGGGGCTGACTCTTGCAATAGGTTTTTTGGCAGTTCTCTATTATATGTTCACCCCCAGTTTTAACGGTATGAACGCATTTCATGCTTCAGATGCCCTGTTCAATTCAATTTCCAAGGGATCAACCTATTATATCCCTCAAGTCATGGAAGGAATTAAAAAGTTTGAAGGGAAAAAATTTGAAACAACTATCTTTGAAGATGCGCCTAAATATATTCCTTATGCTACGACTATTTTAGAAAAGAATGGTTTCAGCATTATTAAATCAGGTCAGGGTATTTCGGTTTCAGGAGATATCGGAAAGCTCATGACCGTTGCAACGGAAGATTCAGATGCAATGTTTCACAATAAGGGACAAGTCATTGAAGAAAAATACGGAATGGACGCAAGACAGGCTCTATATGTATGGTGGCAGACGATGAAAGAAGTGAAAAGCTCTCTGGATCAGCAGAAAGCTTTTCCTCCGGCAACGTTCATCAGTAAGAACGTCATTAATCGTGCCATAGAAGTTGGTTACAACTATTATGGTATTGAGGGACAACAAGCTTCGGAGCGCTGGGGAATCATCCTTTTTTCATTGGTTTTCTACGTTGTTTACACCATGTGGTGGGGTTATGCGATATTCTTCATGTTCGAAGGTTTAGGCCTGGAAATGAAGTCCAGTAGAAATAAAGACATGTAGTTTTAGTTCTGTAAAACAACTAATTATAAGCGGGTTGCGAACGTATGAGTTTCTTTAATTGGTTTCCTTTCAGGAAAAAACAAGCCGAGAAAACACAAGAAGATCTGGCTGAAATACGCCGGACGTTCGCAACTCGCTATGATCATTTCAGGTTGCTCATTCAGGCTAACACCGCAACTCATGAATTGATGGCTGAACTTGAAGAGGCTCTTCGCGGTTTTCAGCCCTACGGAATGCATTATGTACGAGCTTTGTGCACTCGTATTTCAACATCAATTTTCCAAATGATAAGGCATCTTAATGAGCTTGATCATGGCTCATATGAAAAGCTCTATGATCAGTTTTTTGTCATTCAAAATAGAATATTACCGCATCTTGAATCCAGACAGCATGTTGAGGAAGGAGAGTTTGTTATTGCCCTTTCCGATGTAGGACGTGATCAAGCTGATTTATGCGGTCCTAAGATGGCAACTCTTGGTGAAGCAGGAAATAAGCTTGGCCTTAAGATTCCAGCCGGATTTGTCGTAACAACTGCTTCTTTTCACAAATTTATGAAAAAAGATGGTCTGGAGGAAGAGATCGACCGACTGATCCAGACTGCGGAGACTGATGACCGCGAAGCGATGTTTCAGGTTTCATCAAAGATCATGCAACTGATAATTCAATCTGATCTGCCGGATGATGTCGCTACAGAAATTTTGAATGCATATGACTCTTTATGTCGCAGTCAGGGAGAAGCGGTAAAGGTTGCGGTCCGTTCAAGCGCTTTAGGTGAAGATACTGAAGGTGCCGCTTTCGCAGGCCAGTATCGATCCATTTTAAATGTTGATCGCAGTTCTTTGATTTTGGCCTGTAAAGAAGTCATGGCTTCTAAATATTCTCAGCAGGCGATGGCTTACCGCATCAATCGGGGCATTCGTGATGAGGATGTTGCAATGAGCGTCGGGTGCATAATGATGATTGAAGCAGCCGCAGGCGGAGTTGCATATTCGCGTAGTCCAATGAATATCCGCGATGAAAATATATCGGTTTATTCTGTGTGGGGGCTGCCAAAGGCGGTTGTTGACGGTACTGCGGAGGCTGACGAATTTAAGGTCAGTCGGACTAATCCCATGCAGGTGATAGGTCGTCATATCGCAGATAAGGAAGATAAATACATATGTGATGCCGGAGAAGGTGTTTGTAGTGTGCAGCAACTTTTCAGTCGCAGGAATGAACCGTCTTTAACTGATGAGCAAGCTGTGATCGTTGCTGAGAGAGCAGCTCGTATTGAGGATCATTTCGGACATCCGCAGGATATTGAATGGGCAATTACAGAAGATGGTGATCTTTATATTTTACAATGCAGACCTTTAATGCAGCTTGAAGATTCTTCCGAAGTTGTGTTGCAAAGTTCATCTGTGTCCATTCCAGTGATTTCAGGGGGAAGGACTGCCAGTCCGGGAGTTGGATTTGGCTCGATTTTTCATGTGCGCAAGGATGCAGACACTCTTCGTTTTCCAGATGGTGGCGTTTTGGTTCTGAAGCAGGCTTTACCCAGCCGTGCCGCTCTTCTTAGCAGATGTAGTGCAGTGATAACGGAGCAGGGCGGTATTGCCGGACATCTGGCCAATGTTGCCCGAGAATTCGGAGTGCCTGCACTTTTTGGAGTGAAAGGAGCTTTGACAAGTTTTGAAGAAGGACAGCTTGTAACTGTGGATGCGGATGGGCGGGCTATATATGCCGGGCAGATTGATGAATTGTTTAAAGAAAAACCAAGGCACCGACTCATGCGTGGGAGTTCTGTTCAGGCTACGCTTCGAAAAGCAGCTAGACACATAGTGCGGTTGAATTTGACCGATCCTGACTCCCCTAAATTCAAACCGTCTAATTGTAAAACCTTGCATGACATTATGCGTTATTGTCATGAAATGGCTGTCCGTGAAATGTTCGAGTTCGGTACTAAAAAAGAGTTTGTTCAGGCCGCTTCCCGCCAGCTTATTTGTAATGTTCCGCAGCAATTCTGGATTCTTAATCTTGGTGACGGCATCGCTCCTGAAGGAAGAAAAAGAACTGATAGATGTGTACTTCTGGAACATATAAATTCTGCTCCCATGCGTGCGTTGTGGGTCGGGATGCAAGCCGTGCCTTGGGAGGGACCTCCTGCTGTGCATACTCAAGGTCTGTTGTCTGTAATGTTTGAAGCCACGGTTAATCCTGATTTGAATACAACCAGCTCATCACGTTTTTCTCAGAAAAATTATTTTATGATTTCAGAGAGATATTGCTGCTTGCAGTCTCGCTTCGGATTTCATTTCTGCGGAGTAGAAGCATTGCTTGGTGATCGAGTAAGCGAGAATTATGCAAGTTTTCAGTTTAAAGGAGGCGCTGCCAATCTGGAGCGACGTATTTTACGGGCAAAGTTTGTCGGCGAAATTCTTGATGAGTTCGATTTCAGGGTAAGGATCAGGGAAGACAATCTGAATGCCCGGCTGGAAGGTCTCGGACGTTCGAGTATGGAAAGGCGACTTAAAATTTTAGGCTACCTCATCACTCATACCCGTCAGCTTGATATGATCATGACCAATAGTTTAGAAGTCGAAAAATATAAGACAAAATTTTTCGAAGATTTTAAGCTGTTTCCTGCTGTACAATGAACGCACGACTAGAAAATGCCTGTGAATATGCTTCTGGCAGATGACGTATAAGGTTTAGGGTGTTCTGGGCAGATATATCTGTAATGCCCTTAGAGCCGATGTACGGGAAAACATGGTTTGTAACCCGTCTGGCACATACGATATATAGACATCTTCGACACATCTCGAAGCCCAATCTCTTAACAGATATTCTTTTGTTGACATGGTTATTGGCTTTCTATATTTACTTCACTAGTCAAATACTAATCAACCATTAAGCAAGGAATGTTCAAATGAATAACGCAGCACTCATTATATCCATGGCTACTCTTCAATCAAATTTATTGAAGAAAATAGACCTACAGCTATCCGTACACGGAATAAGTTTTACCGAATTCCTCATCTTGTACCATCTTAGTAAGGCATCAAAGATGACAATGCGACGAATCGATTTGGCTGAAAGTGTCGGCTTGAGCGCCTCTGGAGTGACACGGCTTGTGAACCCGATGGAAAAGAACCACTTGGTCCAAAAGAAAAGCAACCCGCGTGACGCTCGAGTCAGTCTTGTCGAACTTTCAGAAACAGGAGCCAATCTCTTCAAGGATGCATGGAGCAGCTTTCAACTTATAGCCGATTCCATCCTTAAGCCGCTCAATGACAAACAAACTGAAACACTCTCAGTGCTTATTGATAAGCTGCAGTAAATTAGAAAGATAAACCAAACCGATCTCGAACCAATTCAAAAATCGGGTCCTGCCATAAGCGACCTGCAACACATTTTCAATACAGTTAATTCTCTGATCAGCAAGTTCAGTGTATTCATTTAGGAGCATCCCATGCTTGACGCGACAGTAAAATATCCAATGGTCATGCCGGATGGCACTGTTATCCGGAGTGTCGTACAACTCAACCATGTAATAGACCACCCACGCATTGTGGTGGGTGATTTCACCTATTATTCCAATTTCAAAGAGGTAGAAGATTACGCGGCAGAAATTGCGCCGTACCTGTTCCCCCTGAGCCTTGAAAAGCTCATTATCGGCAAATTTGTTCAGATGGCGCATGGTTCCCGTTTCGTCACAAGTACGGCCAACCATAACATGAGTGGCTTTTCCACGTACCCTTTCAACAACTTCACGATGACATCAAAGACAACCAGGGAAGACATCCAAGCAATGTTCGATACACCGGATAGAAAGGGAGACACCATAGTGGGGAATGATGTGTGGATAGGTATGGATGCCACAATCATGCCTGGAGTGACCATAGGCGACGGAGCAATTATTGGAGCCCGCTCCGTAGTAACAAAAGATGTGGAGCCATACACCATTGTCGGCGGTAATCCGGCCAAAGTAATCAGGAAACGATTCGATCCACAAATCATCGAAAAACTCCTGGAGATTCGCTGGTGGAATTGGCCCCAGGAAAAGATACTTGAGAACGTCGACGCCATCACAGGAGCGGATATCACTGCACTCACCATCTAATCGTTATTGCCAAGAAAAATGAACGGTTGGAAATTTGATCAATCGGGCTTACGCACAGTTCCACAGCTAACACAGCTTGTACTGTCTGCCTTAAGGAAATCCCCAATGTGTGTACCAAGTGTGTACCGAAGTGTACCCAAAATCCCGGTACACACCAGAGTACACACAAGTGGTGCCGGCTTGGGCTGGATTACACTGGACAGTATCAGCCATAAAACGCAAAAAAGCCCCTGAAATTCAGGGGCTTTTTTGCGTCCATAAAGGACATTAAAAATCTATTTAATGGTGGGCAATACAAGATTCGAACTTGTGGCCTTCAGCTCCGGAGGCTGACACTCTATCCAACTGAGCTAATTGCCCACGCAGAAAGACTTACTATCCACCACAATGCTTTTCTGTCAAGGAAAAAGTCTTTAATTTCGTAATATATTCAATATAGAATTGCCACGTAATCCCTTCTTTGTTCAGTAGTTCTTATATCTCATCCTGATTTATATTATTTTTGTATTAAGTGTAGTGATTTGAATCGCTGATTAATTTTCACAAAACGACATCTTAAAGACAAAATCGTAACATATTGTTGACGCGATCTAGTTTGTTGAGTAATAACGAAAATAATTTGTTCGGAATTGTTTATTGGCGCCGATGAGTGTGTTCATTTATGCTCATTTGTAGATTGATTCTTTTAGGGGTGTTTTGTTTTTTCGTTGAACCTTTTGTGGAAGAGGGTGCTATGAAGGTCAAAATGATGATCGGAGTGTTTTGTTGCGCTGTGCTTGGGGCTTTAGTTGTGTTTGCCGCTCATGAGTTCAGCCCGGATCCAAAGTCGGTTTTATTTATTACTGCCGGCTCTGTTTTTGGTATGGTTTTGCTGGCCGGAATTATTACTGTACAGATTATTTCGCGAGGTAATTCAAAAAATCTGGAAAGTCTTGTTGTCTACCTGAACGGTGTTGCTGCAGGCGATTTCAATTCCAATAAACCAGATTCCTGTTCCGGGGAATTCGGACTTATTGGGGATCAAATTTGTTCTACTATCAACGCCTTGAAAAAGAGGATCGGTTTTTCGGAAGGGGTTCTCAATGCCATTGCCGAGGCGTACCCATTTATGACTTGCGATGCCGAGGGCAAGGTTAATTTTGTGGGCAGCAGGCTTTTTAAAATTTCTGGCAAAACCGGTAAACCCGAAGATTATTACGGACTGACAACCGGGGGGTATGTTTACGGGGATGATTCTCGCAAGACCCGTACTGACCGGGTTGTAAATGAAGGAATACGGATTGAGGGCGAGACATCTTTTGAAGGTGAGGGTGGTCTGCACGAGCTTCAATTTTCCGGTGAACCATTTTATGATCTTGATAATGATCTGTGCGGTGCGCTAACGATTTATTTCGATCTCACCGAGGTAAAACAGCAGCAGCGTGAAATTCAGGCGAACTCCGAAAAAGTGTCCCAAATAGCCGCTGATCTTGTTGATATTACCGGGCAGGTAAATTCCGCCGCCGGTGTAATCGCTTCTCAGATTGAGGAGGCAGCCAAAGGTGCGGGATTGCAATCGGAGCGCATTACCGAGACGGCTTCCGCCATGGAAGAAATGAACAGCACGACTCTTGAAGTTGCAAGAAATGCTCTTGATGCCGCCGACAATGCGACCGATGCCAAGAACAATGCCGGGGAAAGTCAGAATGAGATCCGCTCCCTGATTGAATCAATTGAAACCATGAATAGTCATGCCAAGAATCTTGGTATGTTCATGGATGAACTGGGTAAGCAGACCGATTCCGTCGGCTCTGTTATAACAGTTATTCAGGATATCGCGGATCAGACCAATCTACTGGCCCTGAATGCCGCTATCGAGGCAGCGCGGGCAGGTGAGGCCGGTCGCGGTTTTGCCGTAGTAGCCGATGAAGTACGTAAACTCGCAGAAAAAACGATGACGGCTACGGATGAAGTCGGTAGTGCCATTAAGGCTATTCAGGAAGGCGCTCAGCGTTCCATTGAGGGTGTAAATCTTGCCAGTCAGGCGGTGGAACAATCTACCGAGATAGCGTATAGTTCCGGTCAGAATCTGGAGCTGATTGTGAAGCTTGTCAGCGGAACATCCGATCAGGTTCAATCCATCGCTACCGCCGCAGAGCAGCAGTCCGCAACGAGTGAGGAGATCAACAGGGCGGTTGATGCCATCAATTCGATAGCTTCCGACACTGCCCATGGTATGCATTCCGCCAATGAAGCCAGTTCCGAACTTGTAAAAATGAGTGATGAGCTTAATACTTTGATTAAACAACTTTCCTCTTAGTACAGCCATGTACTCCATTGTCCGAAGCAGGCCGTATTATTTAATGCGGCCTGTTTCATTTTTATGGCGTAGTCCGTGTAAACGAAGGCAGATCGTGCTATCATTACAACAAATGCATTTTTAATCTCAGCAAGGGTGGGATTTATGACTAGTTCGGTATCTGTCGGCTGGGGAGTGAGGATAAGGGTCTTTATCCTTTTTGTTCTGGGGGCCTTGCTGTTTGTACCGGGGGCGGTGATGGTGATGGTCGGAATTTTTGATATGGATCTTAATTCTGATGATACCGTTGCTATGCTTATAATGGGCGGTGCGCTCAGCTTTTGCGGGCTCGTCATCTGGGTGACCATGCGTAAAATTTATCGGCGCGGTAAGCAGAGAGCTGCCTATATACGCAGTCAGGAAGAAGAGGGGCTGCTGATGGGAACAGGGATGATACATATGCATAATATGGCTGCCATGCATGATGTGGACGAAACAGCTGATGATTCGGATATTAACACGGATATTGATTCCGGCGACGATTTTGATGACGGAGGCGGTGATTTTGATATCGGAGATTGATCAGCAGGATTTATTTAATAGTTTTACATAAGCGTGTGCGGTTAATCCGTACACGCTTTTAAATTGACGGTTAAAGTGGGACAGATCGTAAAAACCGCATTTGATCATAACCGTATATAATTCCAGACCTTCATCCAGATATTTTTTAGCTTGTTCTATCCTGTGCGCCAGAAAAAACTGATAAGGAGAAAGCCCTTTGATGGCCTTGAACTGACGGATGAAATGAAATTTCGACATTTCAATTTCACTGCAAATTTCATCCAGCTTAAGGGGAGCTTCAAAGTTGCAATGCATTATTTCAATTGCTTTATTTATCGCTTTGAAATTTTTGGGTGTTTGCAACTCATCGTTTGTGTTTGAAGCTCGCCGAACCACGTCCATTATCAATTCACTGATCAGCAGCTCTCCGTGCCCGGCCTCGATTGAGCGGGTTAGTCGGATAATGCTTTCCGCCAGTTTGTGGTCATAGATAATAGGAGATGAAAATAGAAACACATCCTTTTTTCCAGAAACATTTTCAAATAATTTCCGTGGAATGTAGGACATTACGTATTCAAGACCGCTCTTATCTCCGGAACAGCCGTCATGCAACTGCTCCGGCTGAAAAAACATTATTCCGCCGGGACCGGACTTTAATGTTTCACCTTCCAGCCAGTATTTTTGAATACCGGTCAAGGTTACTCCTATGGCGTACTCCTCGTGTGAATGCTTGCGGTATTCGAATTTATCGAATTTCGCTGAAAGTACGGTCAGGTCATCATGTTTTGTGTAATTAAATTCTCGCATGGCACGTGTTTAGATAAGATTTTCTATTCCTGAAATCGACCATGCACAGTAAACCATGGTCAGGGCAAGAATAACGTTGGCCTGTTTTTGATATGGGCGCAGGTAGCGGCGGAAAAGTGACCCCAGTACAACCCACGAACTATAAGCGCACATTCCTATAAATGAAAGTATAAGGACGTAGCGGGCAATGTCGAGCGGATCGGTATAGGCGGGGATTACGAAGCTGCCGATTACAGTCAGGGTGAAAAGTACCACTTTCGGGTTGATGAACTGCATTGTGAACCCGGTGACAAAGCCGCCGCAGCTACCTGCCTCTCCGCCGCTATCCATGTGCAGTATCTTCCATGCAAGATAGAGTATGTATGCGGTCCCGATGCACTGCATCACGACCTGTATACCGGGGATAAGCTCCATAAGGTAACTATTCAAAGCCGCTGAAAGGCTGAGCATGATGGCAAATGCAAGTGAAGCCCCGGCGACAAATTCAAAGGCTTTTTTAGGGCCGTGGTTCTGGGCGGTGGAAAAGATTACTATATTTGAAGGTCCGGGCGTGAAGGTGACCACTATGCTGTATGCCAGGAAGGCTGCAATATTCATTGTTTTTCTCCATGCTGTTTTTATTCTGATCACGAATGTGACATGGAGGCCGTTTTAATGAATAGTACAAAGTTGCTCAGCTCACTTATAATTTAATTATTTAAGACAGCCGCCTTCGCTGCAATTAATCAGCTTACTGATATCCTCAATCCGTATTTCACTGCCATCGACTGAGATTAATCCTCCGGCGGCCATTTTTTTCATAGCACGTGAAAGGGCTTCCGGAGTGATACCGATGATCTTGGAAAGTTCACGGTAGGATATATCCATTTCTACTAGTCCGTTTTTTTCGCGGGTCAGGAAATAGGCTGCAAGTCTGGAGGGAACCTGTTTCAGTGCCAGTGAGTCGATCATTTCCATGGCATCTTTCAGCCGTCTGGACATGATGCGCATCATATGCATTAAAATGGTCGGATCTTCCTGAGCCAGTTTTTCGTATTCCGCAGGCTTGATGAAAAGCACCCGGCTGTCTTCCAGTGCGCCAATATTTGCGGGCAGGACTCCATCCGAGAAAACGGAGCAGAGGCAGAACGGCTCGCCCGGACCGAAAACGAAAATTGTCTGTTCCTTTCCATCATCTGATATTTTGAAAAGCTTAACTTTTCCGGAAAGCAGAATGTGAAGTCCTTTGGATGAATTGTCTTCGCTGAAGAAGATCTTTTTTTTGGGGACTTCACTCACCGTTGCATGCAGGGCTATTTTTTCCAACTGTTCTTTTTTTAGTCCGGAAAAGATTGCGAATTTACTGATTTCCAATTCTAGTTTTTGTGTATTCATATTTTTTGAAAAAAAGTGTTTGTGTTGATCATGATCAATGTGTGTTTGCTTTTCTTGCTTTAGTTTTTAGCCCATGAGGATGGGGTTGGGCAACAATTGAAATTAAAAGCAAAGGAGAAGAATATGTGGACTATTTTACAGAAAATTACAAAAAATTTGATCGTCGCCATTCCGATTATGATGATTGCGGGGTTTCTGTTTGGCATGGCCTTTAATCCTCCATGGCTTAAGTCCCTGATTGTTCCTTTCACCTTTTTGATGGTCTATCCCATGATGGTCACTCTAAAAATTAAGAAGGTCTTTGAGGGCGGCGACACCAAGGCTCAGTTTTTGACCCAGTTAATAAATTTTGGAATCGTACCTTTTGTGGCATATGGTTTCGGATTATATTTCTTTAGTGATAAACCCTACATGGCTCTTGGTCTGTTGCTGGCCGGACTAGTACCCACCAGCGGTATGACCATTTCATGGACCGGTTTTGCAAAGGGCAATATGTCCGCGGCTGTCAAAATGACCGTAGTCGGGCTTATTGCCGGTTCGCTGCTGACTCCTTTTTTTGTGAAAATGTTGCTTGGAACTTCGATTGAAATCAACCTTCTTGCTGTGTTTAAGCAGATTGTGTTTATCGTCTTTTTGCCCATGATCCTTGGTTTTATTACTCAGCGTGTTCTGGTCCGCAGGTACGGGCAGGAGGATTTTCAAAAGTATATCGGACCGAAGTTCCCTACTTTGTCCACGCTGGGCGTGCTGGGAATAGTTTTTGTGGCTTTGGCTTTGAAAGCCAAGACCATTGCTTCCGCGCCGGAAGTGCTTTTAAGTATCCTTGTTCCGCTTTTGGTGCTCTACATGTTCAACTTTATACTGAGTACGCTGATAGGCAAGTCCTTTTTGCCAAGAGGTGACGCTATAGCTCTGGTCTACGGGTCGGTAATGCGGAATCTTTCCATCGCATTGGCTATTGCCATCAATGCCTTCGGTCCTCAGGGCTCGGATGCCGCTCTGGTTATCGCTGTAGCTTACGTTATTCAGGTTCAGTCAGCGGCGTGGTATGTGCGTTTTACTGATAAGATTTTTGGCGACAATAAGGCGGTTAAACTTGCTTGCCAAAATGGATAAGTCTTAAACAGCCATAATTTTAATAGATTATGACACAAAAATGACCTCACCTGAATAAGATGGGGTCATTTTTTTTTGCAACCCTATTGACAATGAGAACCGTTTTCAATAAATTAAACTCAACAAGATGACGTTGTAATGAATAAAAAGGACAGGAAGTAGATATGTGTAATTTAGGTAAAGCATGGAATTTGAGCAGGGAAGGCATGAAAGCCTGCAATGAAGGTGATTTTGAAAAAGCTGAAAATAACCTGAAAACCGCAATTCAAATGTCTCAGTGCAAGTCAAAAAAAATCCATCGGGCTACTCTGCATAATAATTTAGCGGTAGTTTTGCAGATGTCCGGTAAAGTGGAAGATGCGGTCAGCGCATACGATCTGGCAATCGGTTTTTTGAATCCGGATCATAAAGGACAGGCGGCTTTGATAGATAGAATTGCTTCAAAGCGCGATGAGCTAAAGCGAAAAATAGCGGCATAAATTTCTGACATACGCATCTCCTCCTTGATCAGGGCGGAACTCCGGTTATGGGGTTCCGCCTTATCTATTTAATGATGAAAATAGGTTTTATTGATCGATTGAGCGCTAAAGTAGGAAAAATCGACACTAATTGTGGAGGAACTCCTTTAAGGGGGTTGACTTTGTGGGGAAACTGCCTAAATAATCCCAGTTCTTTTGTTGGAATAATGTAAAAAACTTCACTTAGACCGACACAAGCCAAAGTACACAACTGCCGGGGCGATTTGCTGCCGGCGGATATATTTTCCAGGAGGATGCCAAGATGGATTTTAATATTGAAGAAGTATCAGCGGTAGAAAGAGAGATTAAAGTTTCCGTACCCGCTGAAGAAGTCGGTGCCGCTCTGGACGCGACCGTTGCCCTGTACAAAGTTCAGACCCCGGTTAAGGGTTTTAGAAAAGGTAAGGTTCCCGCTTCCGTTATCCAGTCCAAGTATAAAAAACAGATCATCAACGAAGCAACCACTGACCTGATTAACTACCAGATCAATGAAATCCTCAATGGCGAGTCTTTCGTACCTGTTTCCAAGATTGATGTTGACGCTAAGGAACTCGTTCGCGGTGAAGACTTCAACTATGTGATCAAGTTTGAAGTTGTTCCTGAATTTGATACTCCCGGCTACCTCGGTCTTTCCGTTGAAGAAGAACGTGCAGAAGTTGCCGAAGATGAACTTAAGGATGTTGAAAACAGACTCCTGCAGTCCATGGCTAAGATCGCTCCTATCGAGGAAGATCGCCCCGCTAAAGACGGTGAACTCGCTTCCGTTACTTTTTCCGCTGAAATGGACGGTGAACCCATCCCCGGTGTTCAGGCAGACAACTTTGACCTGCCCATCGGTGAAGGCCACTCCCTTGAAGAATTTGAAGAATTCGTCAAGACTCTGAAATCCGGTGAATCCGGTGAAACCGACATCACCTTTCCTGAAGATTTCATTAACACAGACCTCGCCGGCAAGACCGCTACCATGAAGGTAACAGTTCATGCTGTTAAAGAACGCAAAATGCCTGAACTCACTGACGAAATCGTCAAGCAGGCAGGTGGCTTCGAGTCTGTTGAAAAAATGCGTGAAATCGTAAAGCAGTCTTACACTGCAAACCGCAAACAGCTCAACAAGTCTGCAGCCCAGACCAAACTGATCAGCGGAATTGTAAAAGAACTCGACTTTCCTCTTCCTCCTTCTCTCATGAATGACCGCCTTGAACGTATGGTTGCCGATGTTATCACTCGCGCAGAACGTTCAGGTAAGAGCTTTGAGTCTCTTGGTAAAACCATGGAAGAGCTTCGTGAAGAGCAGCGTCCCGTTGCTGAAGAATCCGTACGTACTGAAATCTTCCTGCTTACCGTTGCCAAACGTGAAGAGCTCGAAGTTCAGCCTCAGGAAGTTGAAGGCGCTCTTTACCAGATCGCTCAGCAGACTCAGCAGGATCTCAGCTCCGTTAAGTCCTACTACGAAGAGAACAACCTTATCGTTCCCCTCAAGGACCGCCTGCTTGCAGACAAAGCAGCTGAGTTCATTTATGAAAACGCTGATGTTACTGAAATCGATCCCGTCAAAAAGGACGAAGAGTAATTTCGACCCGTTTATAGACATATCCGGCGGCGTGGTTGCTCTGACCGCGCCGCCTTTTTGCTTTTGCAGGAAATGGGTTGTGAATAATTCTATATGCGGTTAACAGTGTATACTGTTGAACCAGCCGGATTTGTACTTGTACTCATGCATTCAAATGTTTAGGATGATGACAGGTTCTTTCCGTTCCACAGAGGACGGAATTATTTTCAATTGGTTTAAGTTTTATTAATATTACTAAATATTTCCCGGAGATATAGATGTCTGGAACCATACCTATTGTTGTTGAAACTACCGGGCGTAGTGAACGCGCTTATGATATTTACTCCCGCCTGCTCAAAGATAGAATCATTGTGCTCAGCGGTGAAATCAATGATCATGTCGCCAGTGTGGTCTGCGCTCAGCTGCTTTTTCTGGAGTCTGAAGATCCCGAAAAAGAAATCTATATGTATATTAATTCCCCCGGCGGTGTGGTAACAGCCGGAATGGCCATTTACGATACAATGCAGTATATCTCCGCTCCGGTTGCCACCCTGTGTATGGGACAGGCCGCCAGCATGGGCGCTTTTCTGCTCAGTGCGGGAGAGAAAGGACAGCGCTATTCCCTTCCTCACAGCCGTATCCTCATCCACCAGCCTCTGGGCGGAGCACAGGGACAGGCTACTGATATTGATATCCAGGCCCGTGAAATTTTAAGACTTAGAAAATCCCTCAACTCTATCATGGCCGAGAATACCGGAAGATCTGTGGAAGAGGTTGAGAAGGATACGGATCGCGATAACTTCATGTCCGCTGATGAAGCTGTTAAGTACGGCCTCATTGATAAGGTCCTGAAGAATCGCGGAAATATTGAATCCAAGGAAGGTTAATTCCTGATGAGTAATGAAAATAAAGGTTCAGGACAGGACCTTCATTGCTCCTTTTGCTCCAAGTCTCAGGACGAGGTGCAGCGGCTGATCGCCGGGCCGGATGTCTATATCTGCGACGAATGCGTCCAGCTTTGCAATGACATCATGGCTCAGGAAGCGGTCGGTGAGGAGTTTGATGCAGGTAAACTTCTGTCTCCACAAGAAATTAAAGATTTGCTTGATGAATATGTTATCGGACAGGAACATCCCAAAAAGATTCTGGCCGTTGCTGTTCACAACCATTATAAACGTGTTTTTTACACCCAATCCAGCGGCACTGATGATATTGAAATCGATAAGAGCAACATTCTGCTGATCGGTCCTACCGGTTCCGGTAAGACGTTGCTCGCGCAGACTTTGGCCCGGGTGCTTAAAGTGCCTTTTGCCATTGCAGATGCTACCACACTGACCGAAGCCGGTTACGTTGGAGAGGACGTTGAAAATATTCTCGTCCAGCTTTTGCAGAATGCCGATTACGACATTGATGCCGCATCCCGAGGAATCATCTACATAGATGAGATCGACAAAATCTCCCGTAAGGGGGACAGTCCGTCCATCACCCGTGATGTCTCCGGTGAAGGCGTGCAGCAGGCGCTGCTCAAAATCATTGAAGGAACTGAGGCTAATATTCCGCCCAAAGGTGGACGTAAACATCCGCAGCAGGAATTCATCAGGCTCGATACTTCCAATATCCTCTTCATTCTCGGCGGTGCTTTCATCGGTCTGGATAATATTGTGCAGCAGCGCATGTCCGGTTCCGGTATCGGCTTCGGCGCTAATGTTGAGAGTAAAACAGAAAAGGGTATCAGCGGGATGTTTTCTAAGGCAGAGCCCGCCGATCTGGTCAAGTTCGGCCTTATTCCCGAATTTGTAGGTCGTATCCCGGTTCAGACCGCTCTTTCCGAGCTGACTGAAGAAGATCTGGTACGTATCCTTCAGGAACCCAAGAATGCGTTGGTCAAGCAGTACAAAAAGATGTTCGATCTTGATGGAGTCCGTCTTACCTTCACAGCCAATGCCCTGAAATCTATTGCTTCCAAAGCAGTGGAACGTAAAACAGGTGCTCGCGGCCTGCGTAATGTTCTAGAGTCTATTATGCTCGACATTATGTATAAGCTTCCCTCCATGAGTGGAGTTAAAGAGTGCGTGATAAATAAGAGCGTGGTTGAGAACGGAATGGAACCCATTTTGTTTTTTCATAATGAAGTGAAAAGCGCATAGCTCTTAAATAGTTAATGATCACTAAAGCCTCCGGTCTGAATGGACCGGAGGCTTTTTGTTTTTATTCCAGACTGGTTAAATGATGTAATAATTTTTTACTTAAGGAGACTTTATCAAAGGGATTGGCAAAAAATGATTAATGACGTATTAAATACATTGACTAAATTAATTAATTTTTAATTATTCTACAGCAGTTTACCCCGGTTCCTATATGAAAAAAATTAGTATTGTTACCTTGTTTGTAATATCGTTGTTGATTTTCTTTTCTGTTGCCGTTCTGGCAGCGGAACGCAGAGTTCTTCTCATTAGTTCTTATCATCCCGGTTTCCCAACTTTTTTTAAGCAAATTGAAGGTATTAAATCTGCTTTGAGCCCGGCAGGAGTCCATCTCGACGTTGAATTCATGGATTCCAAACGGTTCATGAACGAGCAGAACTTAAATGCTTTTAAAAATATGCTTAAGGTGAAGCTTGAAGCCTTGGATGATTATGATGTTATTATCACTTCAGATGATAATGCCTTGAATTTTGCTATTGAAAATCAGCAAGAGCTATTTCCCGGCATCCCTGTTGTTTTTTGTGGTGTTAATAATCAGGATAAAGCCCGTTCCATGAATAAGAGTGACAGATTCACCGGGGTTATAGAAGCTGTCTCCATGACAGGGACAATCAAGGCCATCACTGATTTATTTCCCGATGTTACAAAAATATATTCCATAGTGGATTCCACGCCGAGCGGACAGGGAGACCTAAAGCTTTTGCGGCAAAAGATGCACGATTTTCCCGCTCTTGAATTAAATGTGATTTCGTTGGAAAAAATCAGTTGGAAAAAACTGGGAGAGACTTTGGCTGTTCTTCCTGAAGACAGCGCTGTTCTGCTTCTATCTGCATACAGGGATAAATCAGGCATTGCAAAAAGCTTTGCGGATGGTCTTCAGGTAATTGTGCAGCAATGTAAGCGACCTGTCTTTCATCTTTACGAGCATGGGCTTGGCGATGGGATTATCGGAGGCAAGATTATTTCCCATTATGAACAAGGGGCAATCGCAGGCCGCATAGCTCTTGATATTATGAACGGAAAGCCGGTGAAAGATATCCCGGTTGTAGAAGGCGTTGATGCCAATAAACTTATTTTTGACCGTACAATTCTGGACCGTTTCAATATCAGTGATGCTTCTTTGCCGCCGTATAGTCTCATTCTCAATGAGAATGAGACCTTTTGGACAACACACAAAACAGCAATCGTTGTCGGATTTTTTATTATCGCTGTTCTTTTCGTTTTTTCGATAGCCCTGTCCCTTGCATATATAAAATTGCGTAAAATTCAGGAGCTTGTCCGCGAAAGCCGTGAGAGATTTGCTCTCGCCATGGCCGCGAATAAAGACGGAATCTGGGATTGGAATATTTCAACCAATGAAGTTTATTACAGCCCCGGGTACAAAGCTATACTCGGGTATGGAGAGGATGAATTCCCCGAGCATGTGACAACCTGGAATGATTTGATTCATGAAGATGACAAGGAAAGAGCTCTGCGGGAAAATAGAAGATGTATTGAGAATGAAGTAGAGAATTTTGAAGTTGAATTCCGCATGCTTGCCAAAGATGGCCGCTGGATCTGGATTTTGGGCAGAGGGAATGCGGTTGAAAGGGATGAAAATGGGTTGGCGCTGAGAATGATCGGCACCCATACGGATATCACTGAACTAAAGAATTCCGTTGAAGAAATCAGACAACTGCGTAACCACTTGAAAAGTATCATTGATTCCTTACCTTTTATTCTTGTAGGTCTTAATGGTGACGGGCAGATTACATACTGGAACAGAAAAGCTTCAGAGATAGCCGGAGTTGTTGATAATCAGGTGCTCGGCCAGAGGGTAGAGGAAGTTTTTCCGTTCCTCACCGAGTACAAACCTCAGGTAGGGAGGGCCCTGCATACTAATGAAGTATGGGAGAGTCCTCGTGTTGCATATAATAATAACGGCTCCATTTTTTATGAAGATATTCGGATTTATCCCATGTTTGCCGAAGAGCGGCAGGGGGCTGTAGTTCAAATTGAGGATGTTACAGAGAGGGTCCGGCTGGAGGATATGCTTGTTCAAAATGAAAAGATGCTTTCCGTAGGCGGGCTGGCTGCTGGAATGGCGCATGAAATCAATAATCCGTTGGGAGCTATCGCCCAGGGCACCCAGAACATCAAAAGACGTATCTTTGGCGATTTGAAGTCTAATTATGCTGTAGCTGAAAGAATGAATATCGATATTGATGCAATGCGCGGTTACCTCGAAGAAAGGGATGTTGTGAAGATTCTCGATTCCATCACATCCGCTGTTGTTCGCGCGGGCGATATTGTCAGCAATATGCTTAGCTTCAGTCGTAAAAGTGTGGATAATTTTAACGAGTACGATCTCGCGGAGCTGCTTGAAAAGACAATTGATCTTGCCAGCAACGAGTACGATTTTTCGACCAAATTCGATTTTAAGAAGATTGAAATTGTTCGGGAGTATACGGAGGAGGTACCAAATGTATTATGTGAAGGCAGCGAGATTCAGCAGGTTTTTCTGAATCTTTTAAAAAACAGTGCCCAGTCCATGAATACTAAGGAGTACGAGTCTGGTGGACCGCGATTTGTACTTAGAACATACTCAAGCAAAGGTTATGTCACAGTAGAAATTGAGGATAACGGTCAGGGTATTGATGAGGAAGTTAAAAAGCGTATTTTTGAACCTTTTTATACCACCAAAAGAGTTGGAGAAGGAACCGGGCTTGGATTGGCTGTGTCATATTTTATTATAACTGATCTGCATAAAGGTAAGCTGGAAGTATTTTCTGCTCCGGGTAGCTGGACCAAGTTTATTATTTCCCTGCCTGTTGGGGAGATTCGTCCTGCCTGATTTATGGTCAAGAAGCTCACTTCTTTCGTTGCTCATGACTAAAAAAAATTAATTTTGTGCCGATAGAGATATGGGTTGTTTAGAGGGCATAGAATCAACAGCCGCTCTGGGCATGAATGTTTTGCAATATAAATAATGTAATTAATAGCGGTTTGCAGTTTGACAAAACGAAAGCAGGTATTATTTCATATTTCTATAGGGTTATCGGTACATCCCTTTTTGCTTTTGTGAGAAAGGGATATCGCTGCTGGAGAGAAGCAAAGAATCCCGGTACCCGTTAAGCTTGAAAATTATTCGTCTTGTTAATTATTTAACTGACATTCAACATAACTTTTTTACCTGATTTGGTGTCCAGCCTGTGAACGGACGTATTGTTTGTTCTCGATTGGTTAATAGACGTTTCCGGGTTAAAGACAGGAGGATAAATGTCGTCCACAGTTTATGAAGGTGGCAATGCATCCACTGAACAAAATATTTTACCAATGATGTCCCTGCGGGAAGTTGTTATGTTCCCGCGTTCCATAGTGCCGCTTTTTGTCGGCCGTGAGTCTTCCATTAAAGCTATTGAAGAAGCAATTGCCGATTACGATAAGAAAATTTTTCTGGTCACTCAGGAGTTTCCCGAAAAGGAAAAGCCTGAGCCGGAAGATCTTTTCCGTGTCGGAACTGTCAGCAAAATTCTGCAGATGCTCAGACTTCCTGACGGCACTATAAAGGTGCTCTTTGAAGGGATTCACCGTGCGCGTTGGAATCCTGAGTCTGATGATGTTGTTTTCGGCGAGAATTTTCCCCTTGTGACTTTTGAAAAGGTGGAAGACCTGCCAGCCGAGGAACACACCACAGAAGCTCTGGTTCGTTCCGTTCATGAAGCCCTTGAAAAATTTGGCAAAGTGAACAAGAAAATTGCTCCGGAAACTATTCTGGCCATTTCCACTGTTCGCGAATCAGGCAGACTCGCCGATTCCATCATGCCGCACCTTAAAGTAGAATTCCTCAAAAAACAGTCCATTCTCGAAATGGTTGATCCCATTGAAAGACTGGAAGCTGTTTATGAATTGCTGCTTGGCGAAATTGAAATCGTGTCCAT
The DNA here is from genome assembly GCF_963676065.1 of Maridesulfovibrio sp. NCBI lineage: Bacteria > Pseudomonadati > Thermodesulfobacteriota > Desulfovibrionia > Desulfovibrionales > Desulfovibrionaceae > Maridesulfovibrio > Maridesulfovibrio sp. The sequence continues at coordinate 2,948,738 of NZ_OY780933.1, forward strand.
TGAAAAACGGGTTAAAAACCGTGTTAAAGGGCAGATGGAAAAGAACCAGCGTGAGTACTATCTCAATGAGCAGCTCAAGGCCATTAATAAAGAAATGGGCCGTGAGGATGACCCTCAGGCGGAAGCTCATGATCTTGAAGAGCAGCTCGAAGCAAAGAACATGGACGATGAATCCAAGGAAAGAGTACGCAAGGAAATTAAGAAATTGCGTCAGATGGCTCCTTCGTCCGCTGAATATACTGTTGTCCGCAATTATGTGGACTGGATTATGGAGCTTCCGTGGAATAGCTACAAAAAGAATAAGCTCAACATAGCCGAAGCTCGTAAAATTCTGGATGAAGACCATTACGGCCTTGAAAAGCCCAAGGAGCGCATCCTTGAGTATATGGCCGTACAGGCTCTGGTGGAAACAATAAAAGGCCCCATTCTTTGTTTTGCGGGCCCTCCCGGAGTAGGTAAAACTTCCATTGCCCGTTCAATCGCAAGGGCCATGGATCGCGAATTCGTGCGCCTCTCTTTAGGCGGAGTTCGTGATGAAGCCGAAATTCGCGGCCACCGCCGTACCTATGTAGGCGCGCTGCCGGGTAAGATTATCCAGTCACTGAGACGCTGCGAATACAGTAACCCGGTCATCTGTCTTGATGAAGTGGATAAGATGAGTACCGACTTCAGGGGGGATCCTTCTGCGGCTCTCCTTGAAGTTCTTGATCCTGAGCAGAACGGCACTTTCAATGATCATTATCTTGATCTTGATTACGATCTCTCAAAGGTATTCTTTATTACCACTGCAAATGATCTGCATTCCATCCCACTGCCTTTGCAGGACAGAATGGAGATTATTCAGCTTCCCGGTTATCTCGAAACCGAGAAAGTGCATATTGCCAAGGATTTTCTGCTTCCGAAGCAGATTAAGGAGCATGGATTGAATGAGGATAACCTCGCGGTTTCCGATAATGCCATGACCGAGATTATCCGTACCTACACACGCGAAGCCGGCGTTCGTAACCTTGAACGCGAACTGGCAAAGGTCTGTAGAAAGACCGCCATGCAGATTGTTGAGTCCGAGGACAGAGAGAAAAGTATGCATGTGACAACTGCCAATATAAGCAAGATTCTCGGTGTGCATAAGTTCCGTCATGGATCAAGTGAAGAAAAGTCTCTTGTGGGCGTTTCCACCGGTCTGGCATACACTCAGGTAGGCGGCGAAATGCTTATGGTCGAAGTCGTGCTCATGCCCGGTAAAGGCAAGGTTGTTATTACCGGTAAGCTGGGTGACGTTATGCAGGAGTCAGCACAGGCGGCACTCTCATATATCCGGTCCCGTTCCGATTTGTTCGGTTTGAAACCGGATTTTCATGAGAAGATCGATATACATGTCCATGTGCCCGAAGGAGCCACCCCCAAGGATGGTCCTTCTGCAGGGATCACATTGTGTACCGCTATAGTCTCCGCATTCCTTAATGTTCCGGTTCGCCATGATCTGGCCATGACCGGAGAAATTACCTTGCGCGGACGTGTTCTGCCCATCGGTGGACTTAGGGAAAAGCTGCTTGCGGCTCACAGAGGACTCTCTAAGACCGTTCTCATACCCATTGATAATAAGAAAGATCTTAAGGAAGTACCCGATGCTATCCTGAAGGATCTCGAAATTATCCCGGTTGAGAATATGGATGAAGTGCTCAGCTGTGCTCTGGATAGTCTTACTGCCGAAGAATTGTTCCGTGGCAGGGATAGCATTACCCCTATCGCCCTTAACCTGATTAAGGAAGAATATCAGACTCAGCCGCATTAAGTCGCCTTAATGATTAAATTATCTTGTAAGGATGCCCCGTTTGGGGGCATCCTTTTTTTTGGTTTATTTTATACAAGGGTGATTTGTGTTATCGTTTGGTATGGGGAGTATTTATAGAATATATGGGAATTTTTTTTGTGTAAAAAAATTAGGCCAGGGAGCAAAGGTTGTTCTGGTCTTTTTATTGGTGTTAATCGGTTATATCAGTTCCAGCGCCTCCGGGCGCAATGATCTCAATAAAATACTTAACGAGGCCATTTATGAATTGAAGATTCCCGGAGCGGTAATGGTTGTGGAAACTCCTGAAGGAATGATCTGGAATTACAGGGCAGGAGTACGCAGATTCGGGAGTCCTATGCCCATGAGCAGGAATTTAAAGTTTCGCATCGGAAGCTTGACCAAGACATTTGTCGCTTCACTTACTCTTATGCTCGTTCAGGAAGGCAGAACTAATCTTGATACTGAAGTTCATAAAATACTTCCGCAGGTCATTACGAAAGATAATCATGTCACAATCCGCCATTTGTTGCAGATGAGAAGTAATCTGGGAGATTTCACCACCGACAGGAAATTTTTGAAGCTGTTCAGGGAAAGACCCTGGATGCATTGGGAGCCAGAAAAATTATTGAAATTCGGAAAGCCCGGGCATCATGGTCCGGGTAAAAAATTTAAATATAATAATTCCAACTATGTGCTGCTCGGAAAGATTATCGAGAAAGTGACAGGCGATAGTTTTGAAAATCAGGTTTTCGAGCGAATATTGAAGCCTCTTAAATTAAATTCAACCTCCTTTCCGGTTAAGAGTGCCAATATCCCAGAGCCTTATGCAAGAGGATATGATTTTAATCCCAAGACAGGTGTGATTAAGAATTTGAGTTTAATGATTAATCCTTCGTGGGCATGGTGTTCCGGCAACGGTATTTCCAATGCTTCGGACCTGCTGAACTGGATTAAGGCGTATCTAACCGGCTATGGAATTTCTGAAAAACTCTTGGCTGAACAGATGACGTTTTTGCCGGTTAATTACGATCGTATCTCATACGGGCTGGGTGTTATGAATAGGTATAGCGCAGTGGGGCATAATGGAAATTTTGCTGGAATTTATTCAGCTGTGGCATATAGATATAAAGGATATTACATTGTTATCTTAACCAACGGTCAGGCAAAAGGGGGAGGGAACACGGCAACTGCAGAATCTGTATTCTGGCATGTGGTGAAGAATTCAGCCTTATTCAGTAATCGTTAAAAACTAAAGCTGAATCCCAGCCCCAGACCTGTAGTTTTCGGTGGATCGTTCGGCCCGTCAAGATTATCATAGTGATCATCATCCAGCCCGAAAATCAAATTTGTCTTAACTGAATCATTAATGTGCAAACCGTTTAAAATAGCACTTAATGATGTTTCATTTTCAGTGGTGATAATTGTTTCCGTGTCCAGTTGTTCTCTAGCGGATTTGTAGCCGAAATCAGCGGCATATGCATTTGTAAGCCCCCAAAAGAGCAGTGCGGCTGTGATTACTATTTTTTTCCACATATTCCACCTTCCCGTTGTTGTGTAGTCTTTTACTCCCTTGGTATATAATTATACAAAATACGGGCCAGTGAATTGTAATGCCAATAATTCAATTGGATGGCGTAATTGAAATTTTAAATGTTGTATGCAGACCGGAAAAATAATCGATTATTAGTTTAAAGTTTATATTAAAGCAGGACAAAAATACCCGTCTCAGCCGATAAGAAAAGCTGACCGGACTGGTTCATAATTGAATTTTATATGAACTATGATGAGATTTAATTTCACACATATTCGTTACTGAAGAACTTTTTGTTAAAATGTGAAAATTTTGAAGAAAATTTTGATCTTCTTTATCTCAAATTTTCGAATATAATTTCAAATTGTTACAATTGTGTTACGATTTATTCTCGTTATTGTCTGACAAAACCGGATTGACAACGATTGAAATCAATCTAAGGTATCTAAACCTTTTGTAATTTGCAGAGGTAACGTGTTGAGTTACAGGTCTGGGATGTTCCTCGTCGAGGACGGGAGGATATCATTAATGCGGCTTGATCCTGCCGGTATTTCCGAGAGTCCTGTACAAGATGTTGCATTGTGAACTTTACAGCAGTCCGGTGTAGAGGTGTACCGGGCATTTGCGGAGTTTACGTTATAATCTTAGTGACCGGGGTTATCCGGTAACGGGATTAAATTTTAAAGTTGAGGAATGTGAAAATGGTTAAAAAAATTATTCGCCCATTGATTCTCGCCGTTTGTCTGGCAATGATTGCCGTTACGGCTTTTGCGGCTGCGCCGAAGTATGTATTTTACTTTATCGGTGACGGTCTCGGACCCAGCCAGCGTATGGCTGCGGAACTGTACAATAAAATGGAAAAAAAAGATGCAGAAGCTCATCTGGTGATGAATACTTTCCCTCAGTCAGCATTGGTAACTACTTATTCGGATAACACTCTGATTACCGACTCAGCTGCAGGCGGCACCGCTCTGGCTTGCGGGTATAAGACAACCAACGGTTATCTCGGTAAATTGCCTGACGGTACCGATATTAAATCCATTGCCGAAGCAGCAAAAGACAAGGGGTATGCAGTAGGCATCGTAACAACCACCCGCCTTACCCATGCGACTCCTGCCGCATTTTCTGCCCATAACACTGACCGCAATGCCGCTAATGCTATTGCAGTTGATCAGGCGGATTCAGGATATGATTTCTTCGCGGGCGGCGGATATCGCTATTTCGTTGCCAAAAACAACGCGCAGGGTCTGAAGTCCAAGCGTAAAGATGACGTGGATGTTGTTAAAATGTTTGCGGATCAGGGCTACAAAACCTTTGTTGGGGATTCCACACGTGATGCTTTCCGCGCTTATAAACCCAAAAAAGGTGAAAAAGTTTTTGCCGCATTGACCTACAGCCACCTTCCCTACGAAGTTGAGCGTCGTAACAGCAAATTGACCGTAAACAAGCTGCCCTCACTCAGTGAACTGACCGGAAAAGCCGTAGAATCCCTTTCCGCACAGGAAAAGCCCTTCTTCCTGATGGTTGAAGGCGGTCGCATCGACCATGCTGCTCACGCTCATGATGCGGCATCTACTATTCTGGATACTCTGGCCATGGATGAAGCTGTAAAAATCGCATACGACTTTTACAAAAAACATCCTGAAGAAACTCTGATTGTTACTGCCGCCGACCACGAAACAGGTGGAGTAGGACTCGGAATCTCCATGGACTCCAAGGGTTATTTTCTTAAGCTGAAATCTCTTGAAAATGTTCGTGTTTCTGCTGAAGACAATCTGAACAAATATTATAACAAGCTCGCCCAAAAGGTATCCGATCTTAAAACACGCCATGCTTCCTTTATCGCTTACGTTGAAAAAGAGTGGGGCCTGACTGATCGCACTGAATCTGAAAATAAGGTTCTTGCCGATGCCATGGATGTTCAGGACAAAAACCAGAATCTGCCTGAAGAGAAGAAAGTAAGCTACGGTTATTCCTACACACCAACCATGGTGGCCGTAACTGATCTTGTGTCCCAGAGAGCCCGCATCTCCTGGACTTCTTTTGTGCATACCGGAACTTTTATTCCTGCAACTTCTATTGGTGTAGGATCTGAAAAGTTCAACGGCTTTATCGACAACACCGATATTCCAAATCGCATTGCTGAAATTATGGAAGTTAAACTTTCTGACATCAAGCATACCGATTCCAAAGCTCTGTTGGGTAAGACCTTTGGTCCTCAGAAAAAATACTCTAAGATTCCTTACAACAAATAATTGTATTTGAAGTTGGAATTTGTCTTGATGAGGTCCCCGTTTGCGCGGGGGCCTCTTTCCATCTTATGAGGTAACCATGAAAAGGTTCGCATCAACTTTATTTTTTATCCTGATGATTGCAGGTATTCTCGCCGTCTTGCAATATGAGAACAACGGCCCTGACCTTAAGGCCGGAACTCACGAATTGCGGGCGACTGTTACCGCAGTAAATAATGAAGCCCTTGTGGAGATGGGGACGGCCCGCATCGGAGGCCAGCATGTTACGGCTATCCTGCAGGAAGGGGAGGCAAAGGGACAGACTGTTATCGGAGTCAACCAGCTTTCAGGACAACCGGATATCGATGAAATTTTTCATCCCGGCGATACAATTCTCATGGCCGTACGCATAGTTGACGGAAAACCCGTTGAAGCACGGGCAGTCAATCAATATCGTCAGGGCTGGGAACTGGCTTTGTTCGGAATTTTTGTCGTTATTTTGCTGATATATGCCAAGGCTATCGGCCTGAAGGCATTATTCAGCTTCATCACCAGTTTTTACATTATCTGGAAATTCCTTATTCCGGGGCTGCTCGGCGGTGGTAACCCCATCCTTTTGACCGTAATTACCCTTACTTTGCTCACCGTGGTGATCATTACTTCTGTCGCCGGATTCTCACGGGTAACGGCAGTGGCTACGCTTGGCACTCTCTGCGGTCTGCTGCTCGCGCTGACCCTGACTCTGTTTTTCGGAGAAAAGCTCAAGCTGGCAGGCATGACAGCCCCGTTTGCGACCCTGCTGATATTTTCAGGTCACTACAATCTCGATATGCTCGATATTTTCTATTCCTCGGTTATTCTCGGAGCATCCGGTGCGGCAATGGATATAGCAATGGATGTCGCCGCATCCATGAATGAGGTGCTCGATAAAAAGCCGGACATATCTCGCAGGGAACTCATTCGGTCCGGTTTCAATGTAGGTCGCATGGTCACCGGAACTATGACCACAACTCTGCTCCTTGCTTATTCAGGCGGTTACCTGACCATGCTTATGGTTTTCGTTACCAAAGAAACTTCATTTACCCGCATGCTGAATTTTAAACTTGTGGCCGCGGAGATTTTCCGTACTTTGGTCGGTAGTGTCGGGCTGGTTATGGTGGCGCCGATAACGGCGATGCTGGCGGGATTCATCTTGTACAGAGTTGGCAAAAAATAAGATTAAAAAACAGCCGCAATATTCAGGATATCTTTCGTGATATTGCGGCTGTTTTAATTTTGTGGTCTTATTAAGAGTTACATGCGAAGCTAAATAGAGGCTTTGAAAGGGATGGCGGCAAGGGGAGGCTAGCTCCAGATAAATTTAAAAGGGCAGCATTCTCCGCCTTGTGCGAGAGTTGTTTCACGGACCATGCTCAGGTGCTCGCTGTATCCTTTGGCGAACGGTTCGTCTCGTGAGCAGGATAACAGAGTGCACAATTCTTCGGGTAACCCCATTGCGCGATATGATTCCTGATAACGACAGCGGACTACTTTTATGGTCAATTCGTTCTCGTTGATGGAAATATCTGCAACTTCGATGGCGTTTTCTGTTTTCCACATTTCTACTACTGTTGAGAAATGCTCAAGGTTGGGATCATCAACCTTTGCGGCGAAAGCCCGACCAGCTTTAAGGGCTGATCTCTGCAGGTTTTCAGTTATGATCTGTAAAGCCTTTTCCTGACCGAATTGATCGGTCATTGTGGCGTAAAGCTCGCCATAAAGTTCCGCTTCGATGAGGCGCCGGGAAATTTGTGATACAGGTTGTACTTTCATAATTAATCCAAAAGAGTTAAAGACTGTTTTGTAGATGAACCCGAATTCACGAGGAGAATAATGCGATTCAGGATTTTAATACTTGTTATCTCGGCTGTTTTTTTGTGCGGCTCTGTTGCGGCTGCAGATGAGCTGACCACCGAGATTCAGAAATCATACGATTCTATTAAAACGTTCAGTGCCGATTTTACCCAGACTTTGACCAATGCCGCAAGCAAAGAACGGGACCTTCGTTCCGGTAAAATTATTTTTAAGCAGCCATCTCTGTTGCGTTGGGAATCCGTTAAGCCGGAGCAGGAACTGCTTATAGTCGGCGATTCCATTGTCTGGGACTATTTCCCTGAAGATCAATTGGTGCTGAAATACCGAACCAAACAGCTTTTTAATTCCAAAACCATGATCAAATTCATTTCCGGGCAGGCCAAGCTCGAAGAGGATTTTGTGGTTGAAAATCAGGGAGATGATAACGGGCTTATCAAGCTAAAGCTGCTCCCAATCGAACCCGAAACAGGCATGGTGTTGGCTTATGTCTGGGTTGATCCGGTGAAAAAGATGATGCAGAAGGTTCTGGTTGTCGATTTTTATGGAAATGGCAATGAGGTTTCCATGAGTAATATTCAGATTGATCCTGAAGTGAATGAAGCACAGTTTCAGTTCACTCCGCCTGAAGGCGTGGATGTGGAAGATAATACTAAAAACAATTAGGGAGTGTTCCCGCAGCCTTTCGGCCGGGGCGACTTCTATGAAAAAGGGCCGGATTTGATCATTAAATCCGGCCCTTTTTTTAATTAATTTTTAAATCTTTTTTCAGCAGACTTAATTCTTTTTCGCTTAATTCCCGCCATGTTCCGGGCTTAAGCTTGCCCAGTTCAATTCGACCCTGCCGGATTCTTTTAAGACGCAGTATAGTCTTTTTATATTCTCCGAACATACGCCTGATCTGGCGGTTGATTCCTTGGCGCAGTTCCATTTCGTATTTAGTGGTTTCACCCACTTCAGAGACGGTTTTTATCTTTACCGGTGCCAGCAGTTCGTCCTTATCATCGAGGAACATACCGTTTTCCATTATGGAAATCTCTTTGTCCGAAAGCTTTCCGCGTATGGTCACATGATATATTTTCGGCAGGTGCCATTTAGGATGCGTCATACGATTACAGAGTTCACCATCCGTTGTCAGGAGAAGCAGACCTTCGGAATAGAAATCGAGCCGGCCTACTGGAAAAACCCTGCGGCTCACTATTTCAGGTGGCAGCAGATCCATCACGGTCTTGCGGCCCTGGGGATCTTTGGCCGTGGTCACGGTTTCAATGGTTTTGTGCAGCATGATGTAAAGATCTTTGGATTTTTTGTCGTGCTGAACCAGTTGGCCATTGACTTCCACATGGTCATTTTCCGGATCAACTTGAATGCCGGGTGAATCCGCAAGTTGTCCGTTGATTTTCACCTTGCCTCTCTGGACAAGTTCATCAGCTCCGCGGCGGGAAGCCAGCCCGGCAGATGCTATATATTTATTCAATCTGATTGTTGATTTTTCGGTCATATGCCTGTCAAAAGTTATAGGTACACTTGAAGGGTAGAGCCCCTTGAGGCACCTTCTTAAGCTTTAATGACTTTGGTGGCAAGCTGCATGCTGGTAACCACATCAAGCATATTAGTGGTTTCACCGACCTGTTTTTTATCGAGCAGTTTAAAATGATCCAGACAGGTTCCGCAAACGAGTATTGATACGCCGGACTTCTCAAGTTCCTGAAGTTTTTCAAGGCACTTACTGTCTTCGGTGGCGAGTTTTACCGCGCTGTTGACCATTATGATTCTCCAGAGAGAGTCGCCCAGCTCTGGCAGGGTGGAGATGAAATTAAACATAAGCCCGGCGCCCAGCTTATCATCACCGCTTCCGAGAAATTCACTATTCAGAAAAACTAGGGTTTTGCTTCCGACTTCTGCGATTTCTTCATCACTCATGACGTTACACACTTCGCATTCCTGCGCAGAAGTGACGTCGGTGACATCTTTTTTGCCTTTCACGACAAAGGTTCCATCCTTATCTTTGACACTTACTTCGTAACCCTTAGTACCCATGAAACGGGATACATTTTCTTTCGCCGCTTCATTATCCACGATAATTTTGATCTTGGCGGGATTCTCGGATTCGATAGCATTCTTACATTTGAGCACAGGCTGCGGACAGGGCAATCCTTTACAATCTATTTTTATTGACATTTTTTAGGTCTCCTTTTTTAATAATTTTAAAATAACAGTATGCGTTTTGTGGTCAAATCGATTAATTTGATTGTTTTTAGGTTGGGCTATAGAAAAAAACTATCATTGTAGAATAGACACTTGCGATTGATGGAAATGAGAAGTAAGGAAAGAGCGCTGTCAGTATTTAGCAATCATCAAGGAGTCAAATTTGCCCAAAGGCGAAAAATATAGCTATCTGAAAAATAAGCATCTTGTTAAGAGATGTCTTTCATATTTCGGACCTTACAAATTTAAGGTTTTTGTTTCATTTGTTTCTATGGCTGTTGTTGCTGCGGCAACAGCTGCCACCGCGTATCTTATCCAGCCTGCCATGGATGATATTTTCATCAACAAGGACCGCGAGGCATTAATGCTGGTGCCAATCGCCTTTGTGATGGTTATGCTCATAAAAGGTTTATTCCGGTTCCTTCAGAGTTATTTGATGAACAGTGTCGGTTTGCTGGTGCTTGAGCAACTCAGGAACGATTTGTTCAGCAAAATTATCTGTCTGCCGATGGATTTTTTCGAGGAAAGTCAGGTGGGCATGCTCATGTCCCGCATTTTGAACGATGTTATCGAAATAAGAGCCAGTCTGCCTTCATTCATAATGATGATCCGCGAGATATGCACCATTATCTGTCTTATCGGGCTGGTCTTTTATCGTGATGCATATCTGGCTTTCTTTGCGGTGTTAGTGCTGCCGCTGGCTATTTTTCCATTTTTTTATTTTGGGAAAAAGCTGCGTAAGCTCGGTCGCAAGAATCAGAGCAAAATTTCGGATATTAATGCCATGCTGCAGGAATCTTTCAGCGGGGTGAAGGTCATCAAGGCTTTTGCCAATGAAAAGCATGAGACAGACAAATTTGCTATAGAAAATAACCGTCTGGTCAGCATCGCCATTAAGTCCGTTTTGAACAGCGAGCTTTCGTCGCGAATTATGGAGATAGTCGGAGCCTTCGGCATTGGTCTTGTTCTCTGGTATGGCGGGTCACAGGTTATTGACGGTCATTCCACACCCGGTACATTCTTCTCGTTTATTGCCGCGCTGGTGATGCTTTATGAACCGATCAAGAAAATCAATACTTCCAACCATACTATCCAGCGAGCTCTGGCTGGTGCGGAAAGGGTTTTTGAGATTCTTGATTCGCCCGGTATTAATGCTGAACAGGGCGGTGAAGTAGAACTTGATCCGAATTTTAAAAAACTTGAAATCAAGAATGTGACCTTCAGCTATTCTTCATCAGAAAAACCGGTTCTCAATAACATTAATCTCGTTGTTGAGACGGGGCAGAAGGTGGCAATTGTCGGTCCCAGCGGATCAGGAAAAACTACGCTGGTTAATCTTATCCCCCGTTTTTATGATGCCGCACAAGGGGATATCGTGCTTAACGGCAAATCCGTCCACGAATATTCACTTAATTCTTTGCGTTTGAATATAGGTATGGTTTCGCAGGAAACGTTTCTTTTCAACGCCTCCGTACGCGATAATATCTCGTATGTGACTCTTGGTTCCGATCTTGAAAATGTGCAGGAATGCGCTAAAACAGCTTTTGCCCATGAGTTTGTTGAAAAACTCCCTGAGGGTTATGAGACCCTGGTCGGCGAGCGTGGGGTAAGGCTTTCCGGCGGTCAGAAGCAAAGGCTTACCATTGCCCGCGCCCTGTTCAAGAATCCGTCGCTTCTCATTCTCGATGAGGCGACCAGCGCTCTTGATACAGAAGCTGAGCGCATCGTGCAGATGGCTCTTGAAAATCTTATGAAGGACCGGACAAGCATTGTGATTGCCCATAGGCTTTCCACTGTTCTTTCCGCTGATATGATTGTCGTCATGGAAAAAGGTGAAATTGTATCCAAAGGAACTCATAAAGAACTACTGAAAAAATGTCCGCTTTATACAAAACTCTACAATATGCAGTTTCAGGATAATTCGTAGTTATGAAGTTGAAGGTTGATCCGGTCATATTCGCACCACAGATAGCTTTTCTGTATCGCTGGTGGGTGCGTACTTTGCGCTTTGATGTTGACGGTTATGACACTATCATCCGCTTGCGTGAGCAGGGAAAACCACTGATGTTTGCCCTGTGGCATAGCGAGCTTTTCAGCCTGATAGGGCTGGGTTTCCTGAAGAATCTACCGCTGGTTACCATGGCCAGCGATAGTAAGGACGGGCAGCTTATAACCGAAGTTCTGGAATGCATCGGATATGAAGTTGCGCGTGGTTCATCCAGCCGTGGAGGCATGAAAGCCATGCTCGGGGTGGCCCGGGGAATGCGCAAAGAAGGAAAGATCGGGGCTATAACCATGGATGGACCCAAGGGGCCGCGACATAAGATTAAGCCGGGGATTCTGGCTATTGCCCAGAAAACAGGTGCCACAATAATTCCCATGCGGGCCTATGCTTCCGCTCCTGTTGTTTATGAAAAATCATGGGACAGGTTTGAATTACCAAAGCCGTTCACTACCTGTAAGATTCTTGCCGGTGAGCCGTTTACCGTTTCGGCTAAGAAGCTTGATCACACAGTACTGGCTGAAGAGGCTCTCCGTCTTGAAATAATTATGAAAAGTATGACTGTGGATTAGAATTACTTACTCGGATAAAGCAAAAGCCGCCTTGTTCCTTTGATGGATCAGGGCGGCTTTTTTTATTGCTTTTCATAAGGAAGTTATATTCCGGCTGCGGTACTCAGTCGCTCGATTAGTTTTTCAAGTTCCTGCGCGGTGCGGGCCAGTGAAGTAATGGAGGCTGCGGATTTCTGCATGTCCTCTTTTGTGTCTCCGGCAAGCATTTTGAGGTCTTCAACACTTTTATGAATCTGATCGTGAGCTTCTGACTGCTGGTCCGTGGCCTGTGCTATTTTTTCAATTTCCGTGGCTGTGTCCAGCGACATACCGGATATTTTTTGAAATGCTTTCACAGACTTGTTTACAAGTTCGCTGGCATGTTCCACTGCTTGCACAGTCTGGTCGGTATTATCAATATTTTCTTTTGCGGAATTCTGAATGCTCTTGATAGCATTCTCCACTTCTCTGGTGGACTGCATTGTTTTTTCTGCCAGCTTACGAACTTCATCCGCTACAACCGCGAAACCGCGTCCGGCTTCACCTGCGCGGGCGGCTTCGATCGCTGCGTTCAGGGCCAGCAGGTTAGTCTGGTCTGCGATATCATTTATCACTCCTATAATTCCGCCGATGGACTGGCTACGATCACCTAGCTGGTGCATATTATCTTTCACCTTATCAGAAAGGGTCTGTAATTGATCAATCGCCACGCTGGTTTCAGTCATGGTCTGCATGCCTTCTTCTGCTCGTGTGCGGGTCTGTTTGGCCTGATCGGATGCAATTTCCGCATTGGTAACCGAATTCATGAGGGTTTGGTTCATTTCAGTAATGGCTTGGGATGAATATTCAATGCGGTCAAACTGTTTTTCTGTGTTTGAGCTGACCTGATCAACCTGTTCTTCCATTTCAGATGCGCCTTGTGTGAGGTATTTAGAAATGGATTGGGCCTTCTCGGTAATTTCCACCATTACCTTGTGCTGCTCACCTATCTGTTTTTCTTTCGCTTTCATGTCGCTAAGGTCGACGATTATTGCGAATCCCCCGATCAATTCGTTATCAAGATCATAGAGCGGTGCGGCATCAATGCGGACATCACGGAAGTTGTCTTTTTTGGTCTTCCAGCGACGTTCCACGTTTAGGATCGGTTTCTTTTCATCAAGACAACTGGTCAGTATCCCTTTTTCACCGGGAGGCGCCTGCAAAAGTTCTTTTACCGGGCGTCCGATCCAGTTGTCGCATGATTTACCGCTTTCCATAAGCTCGCATAGGGGGTGGTTTAGATAAGATATTTTTGCGTCGGTGTCTGATATGAGGCAGGGGACTGTCATTCCGTCGAGCATGCCTTGTGAAAAGCCAAGCTTATTTTTAAGTTCCCCGACCATGATCTGTATGCCGTCAGCGAGGTTTTTGATCTCACTTTTGAATTTTCCTTCAAGTGATGCTTTAAAGTTTCCATTGGCAATTGAACTGACGAAATTCTCAATTCGTTCCAGCGGCCCGAGTATGGAGCTGCGCAGAAAGAGAAGCGTGACGATAATTACGATAACGGCAGTGACGACTGAAATGATAAGTGAGAAATTCCTGAGCCTTGTCACGGCGCTGAAGGCTTCATCCTGATGAATCTCCGAGATGAGGGCCCAGCGTGTATTTCCTACATCAATATGTGTGAAGGCTACTAATTGCTCGATTCCGTTTGTGTCTTTCATCAGGGCGGTATTATGCTTACCTTCAAGAGCCTGCCTGACTGCTGTGGAGTCAACTTTTCCTTTATCGGGATTACTGAATGAATTTTTTACCGTGCGGTATTTCGGATTTAGGTCCGAGTCTGAACGCATCAGCAAATCAGGGCCGACAAGGTACGATTCACCTGTTTCGCCCATACCGGAACGCAGGGTCATAATTGAGTTTATTTCACCAAGGGGGATGCGCAGGGCAACAACTCCCTGAATGTCACCGGCATGAGATCGTACTGGAGCGCATACAAATGCTACCGGAACACCGCCCATGGGAGCGTATGATTCAAAGTCCGCGAAGACGATTTCGCCCTTTACCGCTTTTGCAAAAGCACGGCCCAGATTTGTGTTTTTGTATTTACCTTTTTTTATGTCCGCTCCGAGATCCTTTTCTTTTTTAACGGAGTAGAGCACCCGGCCATAATCATTAATTAGGATAGCATCATCGTAGCCAAGCGTTTTTACGAAAGGGGTAAAAGGGGCTGAGGCATATTGATGAAGTTCTTTATATTCATCAGAGTCAACATCCATGGGTTTACCGGGAACAGCATATTCCATGGCATATTCACCCACCAGTCCTACCGCATTATATACTTCCTTAACATTAGAGAATAATTCAACTTCATGAAACCATTTATGTATAAGGTCATTAAGGTTTTTCTTTTTAACATCACGGACAGATTCCAGTTGTCCGAACGCCTGATCGGATAATGCTCTGGAAGCCATATTCACGCTCAAAGTTCCAATGAGAATCAATGGAATTAGACCTATGGCAACGCAGAAAGTAATTAGCTTTAATTTTAAAGACATGCAGAAGTTCCTCCTCGGCATTGGTTGAGGCGAACTTATGTGTATAAATTGATGATACCATGTCCTGAAGGTTACAATTAGGTTAAGCTTATTTGATTACACGTAGTTAGATTGTTTTATACCAGTTATTTCAAATGGTATCGGGCGTTCCTTGGTTAGTTTTGAGTTACAATTTTCAGGTCATATTTTTCTTTGAATGTTTTAACTTCTCGGGTAGTTGACAGTGGTTTTCATTTTCAATATTGTTCACCCTGTTTTCATAAAAATAAACCGGACAGGAATTTGGTATAAGATGAGAAAGATAGCAGATTTTTTTAAAAGAAGAAGCGGAAACTGGAACAGCGTCGCGAGCATGACTGTGCATCAATTTGCAGAATCTCTTGGTAATGCGATTGATGCCAAGGATCATTACACATGCTCACATTCTGAAGAGGTGGCGGTTGTCGCACAGGCTTTGGGTGTGCAGCTAGGCTTGTGCAAGCATGAGTGTGAATTGCTGCATATAGCCGGTCATCTGCACGATATCGGTAAAATAGGTTTACCTGATGCAATTTTGAAGAAAACGGGCCGGCTGACTGAGGAAGAATATGAAATAGTAAAACAGCATCCGGCAATTGGAGCGGATATTGTTAAACCTGTGGCCTCTGTTGCCGGGCTGGACCGGATCACAGGTATAATTCTACATCATCACGAAAGATATGACGGCGGAGGGTATCCGCATGGACTTAAGGGAGATGACATTCCGTTCGGCGCAAGAGTTATAGCGGTGGCTGATACTTTGTCCGCCATGGCCAGTAACCGTCCTTACAGGAACGCAATCGAGTTCAGCAGAATCATTGAGGAAATAGAATCCTGCTCCGGCAGTCAATTTGATCCACTTATTGTCTCGGAATTCTTGAAAATTTCAGATAAAATCCATGATTATTTTGTCGCTGGTAACGAACCTTGTGAAGAATCTTATGAGCCTCAAAGTTTTGGAATGGCGCAGCATATTTCAGCAGTTAATCAATAATGGCGTTTATGGTTATTTAATTTTTTCTCAAGTTCTCGCACTGCCAGTGAGCAAGGGAAGGTAAGGATGAAGTACATTACAATAACCAGAGACCATATTTCAAAAGTACGGTATGTAGCGGACATTAATTCCTGACCGGCAAAAGTGAGTTCCTGAATAGATATTACTGAAACTATTGACGAGTCTTTGATGGTCGAAATAAATTGTCCTGCAAGAGGCGGCAGTGAGTTGGAAAAAGCCTGCGGTAGAATAATATGGATCAGCTGCTGCCGTCTTGTGAGGCCAAGGGCTGCTGAAGCTTCCCATTGCTCCCGGTCAATTGATTCGATACCTGCGCGTATAATTTCTGTGATATAGGCGCCCTCAAAAAGGGCCATGGTAAGAACCCCTGAAAGAAATGCGGGCAGCTGTTCCACGGGGCCGAACAATATCGAGATTATGGGAGAATTACTGGCATCCAGTGAATATGACAGCTCGGTAATCCCGGTGGCCTGCATTATCTGGTCGCCGAGAAAAAAGTAGAAGATAAAGATCAGCACCAGCGGAGGAAGGTTCCGCACCAATCCCACGTAACTACCGGAAATCATCCGCAGTAGAGGGCGAGGGCTGATCCTCCATATTCCCATGACTGTCCCGGTCAGCAGGGCCAGCAGAATAGACCAGATGGAAAGACGCAGTGTGACCAGCAGGCCACGGGTAAGCATCCCCGCCTGCCAGTCCCCGGAAGAAGGATCGAAGCGAATGATATAACCGGGTATTACGGACCAGTTCCAGTTATAATTCAGGCCATGTGCCAGATGCCGGAAAATTAAAATAACTCCTCCCATGATGCAGGCCAGTACCAGCGCATCACGGGAGGAGATTCTTTTGGGTGAATCAAACATTTAAGGACTATTCTACCTGTGATTTCCATTCATCGGTTTTAAACCAGTAATTGTAGCGTGCTTCGAGCCAGCCTTCGGAATTGCAGACTCTTATCCAGTTGTTCAGGTAGTTCAGGAAATCAGGATCTCCCTTTCGTACTGCAAAACCGATCGGTTCACTGGTAAAATCGGCCTGAAGGGGCAGATAGAGTTTACCGGGATATCTTTTGACCAGATTCTCCGGTAGCGGGTTAGAGGCGACAAGGCAGGCTGCTTTGCCGTTAAGCAGTTCTTGAATGGAGGCTGCTTCGTCATTGAATTTAAGTATTTTGGCTTTAGTGAGAAAGTTTTTCGCTGCCTTTTCCGCTGTGGTGCCGAGGCGTACGGAAACGCGGGTATTGGCATTATTGAAATCGGCGAGGGATGATTTGTCCGCGGCAACATCTTTGTTAGCAACAATGGACATGCCGCTGAATTCATACGGATCGGAAAAATTGACCTTCAGGTTACGTTTTGGGGTGATGCCCATGCCGCCGATAATAATATCGAATTTTCCGGTCAGCAGAGCAGGGATGATGCCATCCCATTTGGTGGGGATAAAACGGATTTTTACACCCATGTCCGAGGCAAGACGTTTGGCTACATCAATTTCAAAACCAATGAATTTACCATTTTTATCTTTCATGGCCCATGGCTTGAAAGTAGAAAATCCAACTCTGAGGCTTTTGCGTTTAATCACTTGTTCAAGAGCACTGTCCTTTGCAAGAGATTGTCTTGCATCTCCAGCCCATACAGCTGACGAAAGGCCCATAATAAGGAGCACAGTGGTAATGCCCACGCTGACGGTTTTCCATAAGGTCATTTTTTCCTCCGGAATGTTTAGTCGGTTGTTACCATTCGCTTTTGAATTTTCGTGCCGCGTTATCCAACGCCCATGAAAGCAAAAGCGTGATTGAAAGATATATGGCTGCAACAGTAAACCATATTTCAAAAGTTAAAAAGGTTTCGGAAATTATGGACTGTCCTTGCATGGTTAAGTCGTAGATGGCGACCGTACTGACCAGTGCGGAATCCTTGACCAGCGCGATGGCCTGGCCTGCCAGCGGCGGAGCGATGCGCGGTACGGCCTGTGGCAGGATGACGTTGTAGTAGGCAAAACGTTTATCTCCGCCAAGACTGAAGGCCGCTTCCCATTGTCCTTGGTCGATGGAGGTTATCCCGGCCCGGAAAATTTCTGAAGCGTAGGCTCCCTCGAACAGGCTTAGCGCGATGACTGAAGCCCAGAATCCATTAATGCCTATGATCGGCGCAATGACAAAATAAATGAAGAAAAGTTGGATCAGCAGAGGAGTATTACGGATAATCTCGAGGTAGACGCGGGCAATGCATTTGGCTGCAAAGGAGCTGGAAAGGCGCATCAGGGCGGTTCCCAGACCGATTGTAAAGGTCAGCACGAACGCCAATCCTGTAATTTTCAGGGTAACTGCCAACCCCTGCATCAGAAGGCCGGGGGTGAATTCCCCGTTATTAATGGAGAAAATAAATTTCGGAACCTGAAACCATTGCCAATTATAGCCAAGTGATTCAGTTCCCCGGTATAGAAAATAGCAGAAACCGCCGACAATCACACAGAAGATCAGGGAGTCGAAAAGGAATATTCTTTTATCCTCGGGCGTTATTCGCTGGCCGTAAGTATTAAACATAATACCTGACTACTATGAAATTAAATACAAATCTAGCTGGTAATTAGATAACGCAGGTCAATGACAATTTGGATGAATTGCTGGTGTTTTTTTACTATGAACAGAAAAAATCCCTCTCAATTCTTAAAATTGAGAGGGATTTTTTGATTGCAATGGGAGTGCTGGTTAGATCATTCCGGCTACTTTGGTCATTAGGCGGACAAGTTGGTTGGTGAAGCTTGCTTCATTGTCATACCAGATGATTAGTTTGAGCATCTTGCCTTCCATGACTTCAGTAAGCGGACCATCCACGACACCGCCGTGGGTATCACCGAGGTAGTCAGTGGAAACGAGGGGCATTTCAGTATAGCCCATGTGTTCATTGGCCGCTTTGGCGAGCACAGCGTTAACTTCTTCCTTGGTGGTATTGCGTCCGAGATCGCAGGTAAGGTCCACGAGGGAAACGTTAGGTGTTGGAACGCGGATGGACATGCCGTCCAGTTTTCCTTTCAGTTCCGGGATGACCATAGTTACCGCTTTTGCGGCTCCTGTGGTGGTCGGTACCATGTTTACAGCACAGGCACGGGCCCGGCGGATATCTTTATGGGAACCGTCCAGAACTCTCTGGCTCATGGTGTAGGCATGCACAGTTGTCATCAGGCCGCGTTCAAGGCCGAATTCATCATTGATTACTTTGGCAACCGGTGCAAGACAGTTGGTAGTGCAGGATGCGCCGGAAACAATGTTGTGTTCCGGTTTGATCTCTGCATCGTTTACACCCATGACAACAGTCAGGTCGGCATCAATACCGGGGGAGCTGATGATAACTTTCTTCGCTCCGCAGGCCAAATGCTTTTCGCAGCTGGCGCGATCACGGAATTTACCTGTGGTTTCCACAACCATTTCGCAGCCGAGGTCTTTCCAAAGCCATTCGCCCGGAGCGCATCTGGTTACTTTGATCTGTTTACCGTCGATGGTAAAACCTTCATCATTTGCTTCAACATCAGCATGAAAGGTTCCATGTACGGAATCGTGTTTAAAAAGAAGGGCTAGGTCTTCATTCGATGCTCTTGCGTTAATAGCTACCAGATCGAAATCTTTACTATTATGAATCAGACGGACAAGGTAGCGCCCGATTCTTCCAAACCCATTAATACCAACTTTTACAGCCATTACTTGTTTTCTCCTTATTCTGTCTCCTTTTCCTGAATGATAGAAACGGTTTTTCTGCCAGTTTCGTCAAATTCAGCAAAAAGGCGGCGGAACACTGAACAGCCGCTATTTTCCCTGGTGCGGCAATGTTCCTTATCCGTAGACATGCTTCCCTTTGGTATCTTAGTTATTAAGATACGGGTCCCTGGTTTATTTTATTACAGGCCGTTTTTCCCTGGAAACGGCCTGTAAAAATTATGCTTTGTTGGAGCAGCCCAGCACATTGATGATCTTGTGACGGACCATTTCCTTAACTGCCTTGCGAGATTCGCCCAGATAGCCTCTGGGATCGAAAACGGTGGGGTTCTCTGCCATAAACTTGCGGATAACTGCGGTCATAGCGAGACGGATATCGGTGTCGATATTGATTTTGCAGACTGCTTTGGATGCGGCCTTGCGCAGCAGGTCTTCAGGAACTCCCTTTGCGCCGGCGATATCTCCGCCGAATTCGTTAGCCATGGCTACGAATTCAGGAACAACGCTTGATGCGCCGTGCAGTACGATGGGGTAGTTCGGCATCATGGAAGCAATTTTATCGAGACGGTCAAAGTCCAGTTTTGCTTCGCCTGTGAATTTGTATGCGCCGTGGCTGGTTCCGATAGCTATGGCAAGTGAGTCGCAGCCTGTGCGTTCTACGAATTCAACAGCTTCATCAGGATCAGTATAAATAGTTTTTTCGGAAACAACATCTTCTTCTACACCGGCGAGGCGTCCCAGTTCTGCTTCTACCCAGACACCTTTATCATGCGCGTATTCAACTACTTTGCGGGTTTCAGCTATATTTTCATCAAAAGGAAGATGTGAACCGTCGATCATTACGGATGTGAATCCACCGTCGATTACTTCTTTGCAGATCTCAAAGTTTGCGCCGTGATCGAGATGCAGTACAACCGGAAGGTCACTTTCCTGTAATGCGGCCTCCATCAGTTTGGTAATGTAACCGAGTCCTGCGTATTTTTTGGCACCGGCGGAAACCTGAAGGATGAGGGGAGCGTTCTCCTCGCAGCCCGCTTCCATGATTCCCTGTATGATTTCCATATTGTTCACGTTAAACGCGCCAATGGCATAGCCGCCGGCATAGGCTCCTTCGAACATTTCCTTGGGCGAAACTAGTGGCATTGTAATCCTCCTTAGTGGATAACTATACTTAAATGATGAAGCGGCAGTTCTTCTGAAATTTTTAAAAGGCAGATAAAATCATCCTCTGCCATACTTCCCTTATTCAGTTTTTATTGCCGCAAATTGGTTCCAAATATATCCTGTATATCCTATCTGTAAACAAAATGTCCACATCCTTTGTAAAAGGACATGGACTATACACCTAAATTTTTCTCCAGAGTCGCAATTGCCTCCCTATCGGTGAAATCGAAATGCAACGGAGTCATGGTGATGTGCCCTCGAGTCAGCAGGTCCCGGTCAGTGCCGGGGCTGATTTTTTCCTTGGGCATTACCCCGTCAAGCCAGTAATATTTATGGCCGCGCGGATCTTCACGTGTTTCATACCAATCCTGCCATGATACTCGGGTGTGGCGGCATATTTTCAGTTCACCGGCATTTTTGACCGGGACCGCCGGAAAATTTAAATTGATGACTGTCTTTTCTCCGAGACTACCCCAGGGAATTTTATTGATCAGTTCAGCACAGTAATCGCCCTGATCTGTTAATTCTTCAGGTTTAAAACTGTCATAGGATACGGACATGGCCGGATACCCCATGAGTGCTCCTTCAGTTGCGGCGGATACTGTTCCAGAGTATAAAATGTCCACTCCGACGTTGGCGCCGCTGTTGATTCCGGAAACCACTATGTCCGGTTTTGTCTCCAGCAATGTGGTCAGGCCGAGTTTTACGCAATCCACCGGAGTGCCGTAGACTCCCAGTCCGGTAAAGCCGTCTTCTTCAAATTTCTTGACACGAAGGGGGGAAGAGAGCGATACGGCGTGTCCTACAGCGGATTGCTCCGCAACAGGGGCCACAACCTGAACGTTCATGCCGGCTCTTTTCAGACCATGATACAGAGCACGCAAGCCAACGGCTTGAATACCGTCATCATTGGTAAGAAGGATGTTCATGAGCTTTCTCCGGTGTTCATTACAAAAATAATTGGACAGCCATCCCGTGGGTTGACTATAAATACAAATTTCGGGCAGTTATATAAACGCCCTCGGCAAGTTTTAAAAAATGCATCGCCTGATGGCGAGGTATCAAAGCAATTCAGGAATAGCAAGAAGTGTCGCAAAAATATACATATATTAAAGATCTTATAAACGGAGAGAGAATAAAAGATATATTTCTCATCGCTGATGCACAATTGCGTGAATCGAGGAATGGCCCGTTTTGGAATTTGCGTTTGCAGGATAATTCCGGTGCCGTGGAAGCTAAAATATGGAGCCCTTTA
The DNA here is from genome assembly GCF_963676065.1 of Maridesulfovibrio sp. Classification (NCBI taxonomy): domain Bacteria; kingdom Pseudomonadati; phylum Thermodesulfobacteriota; class Desulfovibrionia; order Desulfovibrionales; family Desulfovibrionaceae; genus Maridesulfovibrio; species Maridesulfovibrio sp. The sequence goes on from NZ_OY780933.1 coordinate 2,970,611, forward strand.
AGTCAATCTTTCCGGTCTCTTGAGGCTGGCATGTTCGTGGTTGCCGGTGGAATGGTCGGTTCGTTTCGTGATAAACCGCAACTCACCGTGGAAGTTCTTGAAGTGCTTGATCCTGACCGTGCCGGGCTGGATATTACAGATTTTTTGCCTTCAAGTGCGGAAAAGCCCGAAGACATGATGCAGGAACTTGATTACCTGATAGCTGAACATATGGTTCATATTCCATGGAAAAAGTTTTGCCGCAAAGTGCTCAAGGATGAGATAATTTATAGCAAACTCCTGACCGCTACAGGTGCTAAGGCTGTCCACCACGCTTATGTGGGCGGATTGCTGGAGCACACATTGTCCGTTGCCAAGTTGTGCATGTCTATCTGCGATAATTATCCTGATGTTGACCGTCAGGTGGTTCTGGCAGCCGCTATCTTTCATGATCTGGGAAAAGCTTGGGAGCTATCGGGCGGATTGACAAATGATTATACCGATGAAGGGCGTCTACTCGGGCATATTCATATAGGCGTAGAAGTTTTAGAGCCTTTTCTGAATAAGTCAAAAGATCTTGACCAAAAGTTAAAGCTTCACTTGAAGCATTTGATTCTTTCTCACCACGGTGAGTATGAATACGGAGCTCCTAAACGACCTAAGACCCCGGAAGCATTTATTTTACATTTTGCTGACAATATTGACGCAAAAATGAATACAATTTTCGCAGAATTAGGTAAATTGGACAGATCGGACAGTAACTGGACACCGTATCAGCGGTTTCTGGACAGATATTTATACAAGGCGGAAAAATCACCTGATAACCCGTCGAGCAAGTGTGAACTTAAAAAATCGGAGGCTCAATGTTCATTACCTTTGAAGGGATAGAAGGAACCGGTAAAACTACACAGATCAAAATGCTTACCGCTTTTCTTGAAGAATCCGGTCATGAAGTGCAGGTTACACTTGAGCCGGGGGGCAGCCGTATCGGTACGGAATTACGTAAGATTCTTCTTAATATGGATAGTACGGATATAACAGGAGAGTGTGAGCTCTTTCTGTATCTTGCCGATCGGGCCCAGCATGTGGGACAGGTTATAAAACCGGCGATAGATGCTGGTAAGATTATCATATCTGACCGATTTGCCGATTCTACTATAGTTTATCAGGGGTATGGTCGCGGTCTTGACCCCAAACTGCTGCGGGAATTGAACGATGTAGCTGTTTCCGGAAATTGGCCGGACTTGACGATCCTGCTCGATATAGATCCGGAAATTGGTCTTAAACGGGCCATGACCCGCAATCTGCAGGAAAATAAAATGCAGGAAGAAGGGCGATTTGAAGCTGAATCTCTTGAATTCCACAGTCTTGTCCGTGAAGGTTATCTGACTTGGGCTGCTCTTAATAATGATAGAATCGTAGTGATTGATGCCGATCAGACTCCTGATGAGATCTTTGCGGAAATTAAAAAGACGGTTTTGGAGCGTTTGGCGAAAATCTGATTTTAAGTTTTCTCTTATCGATATTTGTTATTAATAACGCAGTCTTAATGGCTGCGTTTTTTTTGGCAGCAAAGATGTGTTATTTTTTTTAATTTAATGTGAATAGTGTAGTTGTTATTGTGAACGCTGATTTTAGCTAATACTATTTACTTTTTTTGTTTTTATACGCCTAAGAGTGCACGTATTTAAAAAAAGTAATATTATGTGTTATTTTTATCTATAATTCGACAAAATTCGTATCTAAAACAATAATCTGCCATTAAGGGTTGACGCTGTAATAGTAAAATGATTTAAGAGTAATTAGAATTTTCAATACATTAGCGTTCGAATGAAGGACAAAATCAGAGTGATACTGTCTGAAATTGAATGTTGATGGAGAATAAAATTAGTACGCATTGCGGTTTGGGGGCGGATATGTTTCTACCTTTGGATTGAAGACCGCGATGTCAGAGGGGTAACCCCACTGATCTTTAATTAGAGGATGGAGGTTTTTATGAAATTCTCTGTGGGACTCGGAAAAGTTGGAGCGGAAGAACGCCTGGAGCAGAATGGCGTTTCCCGCCGCGATTTCATGAAGTTCTGCGCAACAACTGCCGCTGTAATGGGAATGGGACCTGCTTTTGCGCCAACTGTAGCTGAAGCCCTAACCCAAAAAAGGCGTCCTTCTGTTGTTTATCTGCATGCAGCTGAATGTACCGGCTGTTCAGAGGCTGTTCTTCGTACTGTTTCGCCGTATATTGATGCGCTAATTCTCGACACAATTTCCCTCGACTACCATGAAACCATCATGGCTGCCGCAGGACATGCTGCCGAAGAAGCATTACATCAGGCTGTCAATTCACCAGAAGGTTATATCTGTGTAGTTGAAGGCGGTATACCCACTGCAGATGGTGGAGCTTGGGGTAAAGTGGGCGGTAAGACCATGCTGGAAATCGTGGAAGAAATCGTACCGCACGCTAAAGCTACTATCTGTATCGGAACCTGTGCCTGTTACGGTGGTGTTCAGGCTGCTGCGCCGAACCCGTCTAAGACAAAAGGTGTTTCCGCTGCTCTTGGTGGCGTGACTACTGTAAATCTGCCCGGTTGCCCGACCAACCCGTTCAACTTCGTAGGTACCGTTGTTCATTACCTGACCAAAGGTATCCCCGAGCTTGATGATGTTGGCCGCCCGAATCTCTTTTATGGTGAGTCTGTGCATGATAACTGTCCGAGACTTAAACATTTTGATAATGATGAATTTGCACCTTCCTTCTCATCCGAAGAAGCCAAGAAAGGTTACTGCCTGTATGAGCTGGGATGTAAGGGACCGGACACCTACAATAACTGTCCGAAAGTCAAGTTTAATCAGACCAACTGGCCTGTTGAGGCTGGTCACCCATGTATCGGTTGTAGTGAGCCCGATTTCTGGGATGAAATGAGCCCGTTTTACGAGCAGAGCTAGAGCTGTAAACTAAATAGAAGTTTAAGCCAACTTTCTATTCATTTGGAGGATTGTATATGTCTGGTTGCAAGGCTAAAACGGGCCCCGCTGTAATGGCGACCCCTTTTGATAAAAAATACACCGGTCCGGTGATTGTCGACCCGCTTACCAGGATTGAGGGTCACCTCAAGATTGAAGTTGAGGTCGAAAACGGTAAAGTAAGTAATGTTTGGAGTAGCTCCCAGCTTTTCCGCGGTCTTGAAATTATTCTTAAAGGCCGTGACCCGCGTGATGCACAGCACTTCACCCAGCGTTCCTGTGGTGTTTGTACTTACACTCATGCGCTGGCTTCCACACGTTGCGTAGATAACGCTGTCGGCGTTGATAAAAATCTGCCCGAAAATGCACGTCTTATTCGTAACCTCGTGCTTGGTGCTCAGTATCTGCATGACCATATTGTGCATTTCTATCATCTGCATGCTCTTGACTGGGTTGACGTAGTAGCTTCTCTTCAGGCTGATCCCGTTAAGGCGGCTAAGATCGCTAACAGTCAGTCTTCCCGCGTTACCAAAGCAGAAGATCTTAAAGCTGTTCAGGAAAAACTTAAAAAGTTTGTTGATTCCGGTCAGCTTGGTATCTTCACCAATGCTTACTTCCTCGGTGGACATGATGCATACTACCTGCGCCCCGAAGAAAACCTTATTGCCACCGCTCACTATCTTGAAGGTCTGCATCTTCAGGTTAAGGCAGCACGCGCAATGGCTGTTTTCGGCGCTAAAAACCCGCACACTCAGTTCACCATCGTTGGTGGTGTAACCTGTTACGACTCCTTGACTCCTAAACGTATTCAGGAATTCAAGGATCTTTATAACGAAACAATGGCATTTGTTAACGAATGCTACATTCCTGACCTGCTGATGGTTGCTTCCTACTATAAGGACTGGGCTGGAATCGGTGGTACCACCAACTTCCTGACCTTTGGTGAATTCCCCGATGTTGAAGCAGACATTCACAGCCGCTTCCTCGAGCAGGGTGTCATCATGAATCGCGATCTCAGCAACATCATGGATTTCAACCCTGAGTCAATCAAGGAAGACATCAGCCATAGCTGGTATGACGGTGACTCTTCACTGCATCCTTATGATGGTGAAACTGAGCCTAAATACACCAACTATGAAGACCGTGATCGCTATTCATGGATGAAAGCCCCCCGTTACAAAGGGGAATCCATGGAAGTTGGTCCGCTGGCACAGATGCTGGTTTCTTATGCTCGCGGCAACAAGAATGTTGTTCCTGTTGTTAATCATGTCCTTTCCACTCTCGGTGTTGGACCTGAAGCACTGTTCTCCACTCTTGGTAGAACTGCTGCCCGCGGTATCGAAACTGTTGTTGCCGGTACTAAGATGGCCGAATGGGTTAACAACCTTGAAGACAATGTTGCTTCCGGTAACACTGATCTCGCGGTTGAATGGGAAATGCCCGATGAAGCTGAAGGTGTCGGATTTGTTGGCGCACCTCGCGGAGCTCTCTCCCATTGGATCAAGATCAAGGGCGGCAAGATCGAAAACTTCCAGTTGGTTGTACCTTCTACCTGGAACCTCGGCCCCCGCTGTAATCAGAACAAAATGTCCGCAGTTGAGGAAGCCCTCATGGGTACTCCTATCGCAGATGCCAAGCGTCCTGTCGAAATCCTGCGTACTGTTCATTCCTATGATCCTTGTATCGCTTGCGGCGTACACGTCATCGACGCTCATACCAACGAAGTTCACAAATTCAAGATCCTCTAATTGGTATAAGCTTCAAGGAAATATTGCGGGAGCCTGTTGTTCAGGCTCCCGTTTTTTAATTTCTATTTGAAATAGTTGATTTTTTGGTTGTAATTTCATTCCAAATCAAGCTACAGAGAGTCATAGGGTTGGAATAGAGATGGACCGTTAGATAATCTTTTAGAACCCGTAGCGAAGCTCGATAAAAGTTTTTGAAGAGTCCAGAGAAATTTATACAAAAAGTTTTTCTGGTCCTCGGAGAGCCGCCGGAGGTATCTGAATGACAGAGAAAAAAATTTTAGTTCTTGGCGTGGGAAATATACTTTTTACTGATGAAGGCATCGGCGTGAAGGTAGTTAATGAACTGATGACCCAGTACTCATTTTCCGACAACGTGGAAGTTATGGACGGCGGGACGCTTGGCACCAAGCTGATGGGGCCCATGATGGAATGCGATTTTCTTATAGTGGTTGATGCTGTTCTGGGTAATGACGAACCCGGTTCCGTTTACCGCTTGACAGGAGAGGATTTGCGTAGGAGTCTTGCTTTCAAAGATTCAATGCATCAGACCGATCTGCTCGATACAATGGTCCTGTGCGATTTGTGTGACAGACGTCCTGAGTGTGTGGTAATCGGTGTAGAACCAAAAGATTATCAGACCATGCATGACGAAGTTTCCGATGTGACGCTGGAGCGACTTCCTTTCATGATGGAAAAGGTGCTTGAGGAAGTTTCCGCAGCTGGCGGCAGTTATGAAAAGATGGCCTAGTGCCGAGAAGGGGTGTTTTTCATGTGTTTAGCTATTCCTGTTCAGATTAAGTCCATTGAAAATCAAGTAGCCAAATGTAAAGTGGGTGAAGGTGAAACCTACCTTGACGCTTCCCTTATGCTTTTGGACGGTGAAGTTGAGATAGATGATTATCTGATTGTTCATGCCGGTTTCGCTCTGCGTAAACTTGATCCTAAAGAAGCGGAAGAAACTCTCAAAATTTTGCGCGATATGGTTGAATTGACCGAAGCTGAAAGGAATAAGGCTTGTAGCGTGTAGCTTATTTTTCAATCAAAATCCCGGCAGTCTAAAAGGTTGCCGGGATTTTTTTGTTTTTTGACCCCGGCAAGATATGCTGCTGTTGAAAAACTATCACTATTCAACTTTGGTTATCAGTGATAATTAATTGAATTGAATTTCAGTAAGTCTTTGGGAGAGATTATGATAAACAAAGAGCGAATCCTTAATCTTTTTTTTGAACTTGTACGTATCGACAGTCCTTCCTTGCAGGAAAAGGAAGTCGCGGTTTGTCTGCATAAAAAAATGGAAGAAAGAGGGTATACGGTTACAGAAGATAAAGCCGGTGAACTTAGCGGTGGGAATACTGGAAATCTGATTGTCCATGTCCCGGCAACCGGTGAAGGTACTCCGATTGCTTTTTCCGCACATATGGATTGCGTCCATCCATGCCACGGCGTTGAACCGATTGTGGAAGGTGATCTGGTCCGCAGTAAAGGTGATACAGTTCTTGGCGGTGATGATAAAGCCGGGATTGCTATGGCAATCGAAGCCCTGAATCATCTTGAAGATGAATCCATCCCTCATCCTGATGTATATTTTGTTTTTTCCATCTGTGAGGAATCCGGTATGCATGGAGCCAAAAATATTGATACCAGCCTGCTTCCGGCAAAGGACATCATTATACTTGATTCCGGCGGAAAGGTGGGAAGCATCGTTGTCGCAGCACCGGCCAAGGCCGGTATCATGATGAATTTCATCGGTAAATCCGCCCATGCCGGCATTGCCCCGGAAGAAGGCGTAAGCGCAATCCAGATAGCGGCGGAAGCTGTATCGAAAATGAATCTGTTGCGAATAGATGAAAGTACCACCGCGAATCTGGGCCACATTGAAGGCGGCAGCGTGACCAATATTGTAGCTGACTCGGTTTCCCTTACAGCTGAAGCCCGTTCCTTACATGATGAAGTTCTGAATAAACAGTTGGAACATATGGAATCCTGCTGCGCTGATGCCGTTAAGAAAATAGGCGGTAGCTATAAGTTTGAATATGAGATTTCATACCCCGCACTTCATGTGCCTGAGGATAGTACAGTTCTGGCAAAAGTGGAGCAGGCGTGTATTAATATCGGATTAGATCCGGAGAGAGGCCCTACCGGTGGTGGCAGTGATGCGAATGTTCTTTATGGAAAAGGATATAACGCGGTAACTCTCGGCATTGGTATGAGTAAGGTCCATACGACAGATGAGTTTATCAAAATGGAGAGCCTCACCCGGGGCGCTGAATTGGTGGCCGAAATTATGAAAAGCTAGATTATCCTCATAATTCCGGGCAGATGAATTCTTTAAACAGCTTGCCCACCTTAAAAATGCGGAGGTTCATATGCCGTTACCTGAAAAAGATGCCATAATTTTTCATCCAATCGGATACATCCGTTCACCTTTTAAAACAGTTGAAGGAATGCCTATTCAGCCATCTGGAGCCAAGGATGCTGTAGGTAAAATTGAGCTTCATGGCGCCCTTGAGGAAGGTCTAAAGGATCTTGAGGGATTTTCACATATTATTCTGCTGTACCATTTTCATAAAAATGAAGGGTACAAGTTAACCGTTAAACCGTTTATGGATACGGTGGAACGGGGGCTTTTCTCTACACGCGCACCGCGCAGGCCGAATATGATCGGTAAATCCACTGTTGAACTGCTCAGTATTGAGGGCAATATCCTAAATATCAAGGGCGTTGATGTTCTTGATGGAACTCCGCTGATAGACATCAAGCCTTACGTTTCAAAGTTTGATGCCGTGCCGGCTACCCGTTTCGGGTGGCTCGAAACCAATGCAGAGAAATCGGCTACTTTGAAATCAGATGAGAGGTTTGCCGAAGATTGATTGCATTACCCGGCAGGCCATAATCATTTCGTTATGAAAAATTAAAGCCCCCGCTTTTCGGCAGGGGCTTTAATTATGGATTAGACTGTAAGACGGTGAATGCTATTTGATTCCCTCAGGATGACAGGCGGAATTAACGCAGCCGGTCATTTCTTTATCGTTGCCGAATTCCTTTACATGGCATCCGAGGCATGAAGCGCGCTTAAGATTCTTGCGCTTGTAATGCATGGCCTTGAAGTAGGATTTATAACCTTTTACCGGAACCGGTTCAAAGTTGTTATGGCAATCGGCGCAACTGGTCGGTTCACCTGTCTTTTTTGTTTTATGGTGGCAGTCAACGCATTCATAACTTTCATGACTTGAATGGTTGAAGACTACACCGTGGTCTTTAGGACTATTACCTTTGATGTAATTGATGACCAGATCATCTTTCGGGGCTGTCCAATCTTCCTGTGCTCCTGCGCCGATGGCAACGAACACAATGCCCATCATACACAGGCATGCGATCAATAATTTTTTCATCTTATCTCTCCCTGCCCGTTAGGCTTTCTTTTTAAGAGCGGTGAGGAAACCGCGTCTTGAAGTTTTAGACGGGCTGACGCCGGCCATCATTGTTTTGCGCTGCTCGGATGAAGCCAGAAGGTTGTCGTGATAGTTTTCCGGCTTGGTTTCGCAGAGGTAGATAACCCGCACATCCTCGGGATCGGCGAGGTAGGCATTGGGATTGGTCTTTTTAAGTTCCGCAAGCCTTTCGTTGGCGAGTTTAAGCATGTCCGCACGGTCACCGAAGTTCATTGTTCCGGTGGGACAGCTCTGCACGCAGGCAGGGAGCATCCCCATTTCCACACGGTCAATACACATGTCGCATTTAGAGAAGAGCCCTGTTTCCGGGTCCTGACGTGGAACGTTATACGGACACATTTCCCAGCTTTCAATCTTACCTTTCGGCAAAACAGCTTTGTCCGTCATGACTACGGCTCCGGTCTTTTCATCTTGAACGACAGCTCCGGGGGCATACATGTTCGCAATGTACTTGCACGGAGGCTCAAGGCAGTGACGGCACTGTTCCGGGAAGAAAAGCCAGCGGAATTTACCGTTTTCATCAAAGGCCTCGTTGAAACGCACCAAACGGATGGTCTTGGATGACAGGTCCTGCGGATTCTGATGTGAACCTACATTGCGGGTTTTTTCCGCAGGTAGTTTCTTCCATTGTTTGCAGGCAACCTGACAGCCACGGCAAGCGGTACAAAGGGAGAGATCTACAAAGAAGCTTTTACCGGACATTAGTTATCACCCTCCTTCCACTTACGGATGTTGACCATGAAGGCCTTATATTCGGGGATACCGGTGTTCGGGTCACCCACATTGGGGGTTACAATGTTTGCAGAGTCGCCGCCGTTCGTCGGAGTTACCCAGCCGTAATGCCAGGGCATGCCGACCATGTGAACATCGGTGCCGTTAATGTTGTAAGGTTGGATTCGCTTGGTAACCATTGCGATGGCCCAGAGTGAGCCACGTACACTTTCCACGGTGACTTTCTCACCATTTTCAATGCCGCGCAGCTTAGCCAGTTCGGGGCTGATTTCAACAAACATCTGCGGTTCAGCTTCCACCAGCCATGATTGCCAGCGTGTCATGGAACCTGTCTGCCAGTGTTCTGTGATACGGTAAGTAGTTCCGACGAACGGATAGCGCGGATCACATACAGCCTTTTCCTCACCCAGAATCTGTACCGCCGTGGGGTTGTGCAGGGTTTTGGAGAAGGGATGTTTGTCTACCGGACATTCGAGCGGCTCGTAGTATTCCGGCAGGGGACCGTCAGCGCGGCCGGGGCCGAAGAGCTGACCATAACCATGTTTGCGCATAATGAACGGATGGCGTGTGCCGGGCTTCCAGCCACCATCGGGAACGTCGCCGATCCATTTTGATCCGTTCCACTTAATAACCGCTTTTTGGGGTGCCCAAGGCTGTCCTTTTTCATCAACCGAAGCCCGGTTGTAAAGGATGCGGCGGTTTACAGGCCAACACCATGTCCAGTTAGGGAAAAGTCCAATATTGGCCTGTTCCTTCGTCTGGGTGGCATCATGACGTTCGGATTTGTTTCCTTCGTCGGTCACGGAGTTGCAGTACAGCCAGTTTCCGGAGGTAGTGGAACCGTCTGCCTGCAGGTAAGCGAAGCTCGGGACCTGCTGTCCTTTTTTGAATTTTTTACCTTTGACTTCCACGTCGCGGGTAAACCATCCGTTGCAGAGTTTAGCAGTTTTTTGAGCACTGAATTCGAGATGGCCGTGTTCGTTTTCTTCGCACATATTCTCAAAGCTGAGGTGGGTGATAGGTTCAGGGTACACACCACCTTCTTTTTCATACAAAGCTTTAAGTTCTTCCCATATTTCATGGAAGTAGTGACCATCGGTCATAACATTTTCAAAAGCCTCAGGTCCTTTATAACGCCACTGCATCCAGCGGCCGGAGTTGGAAACAGAACCTTCTTTCTCAATGGATGATGCACAGGGGATGAAGAAGGTTTCAGTTTTGACCTTTTTGGGGTCCATTCCCGGACCTTTCCAAAAGTCACTGGTTTCGCATGGGAAGAGGTTGACGTTGACCATCCAGTCCAGCTTGCTGATGGCAGCTCTGGTCTTGAATGAATCAGAACTGGAGCAGGCCGGGTTCATTCCCCAGATCAGTCCGCCTGTGAATTTGCCTTTGTGCATGCGGTCGATAAGCGGAATCCATGAATACTGGTCGGCTCTATGATTATCGAGGCGCGGCAGATACTGATAGCCTTGTTCCGGTGTGTCTTCAGAGTACATGGCCTTGATCAGACTGGCAGAGTACTTGGGATAGTGCTGCCACCAGTTGGCTGATTCCGGGTCGTTACTCTTAGGAGTGTAGGTGTTGTTATATTTCTCAAGAGTATCCTGCCCGGCGAGAGGAGTTTTCAGGTAGCCGGGGAGAATGTGGTAGAGCAGGGCGTAGTCAGTGGAACCCTGAACGTTACATTCACCGCGCAGAGCATTAACGCCGCCGCCGGCGACACCTATATTACCGAGCATAAGCTGGATCATCGCCATGGCGCGGATATTCTGTACACCAACAGAATGCTGGGTCCAGCCCATAGCGTACATGATGGTTCCGGCTTTGTCCGGTTTTCCCGTGGCAGTGTAGGTATCGTAAAGCAGGTCAAGATCTTTTACGGAAACACCTGAAATGGAGGATACTTTTTCTTTAGTATAGCGAGCGTAATGCTTTTTCAGAATCTGGAATACACAATTGGGATTCTGCAGTGATTTATCCTGCTTGGGAATTCCCTTGTCATCCAGCTCAAAAGCCCACTGGGATTTATCATATGAATTGTTCTTGTGGTCGAAGCCTGAAAAAAGGCCGTCTTTGAAATCAAAATCCTTACCAACGATAAAAGAAGCGTTGGTGTAATCAACCATATATTTATGGAAGTAGCGCTTGTTCTTGATGATGTAGTTAATCATGCCGCCAAGAACAGCGATATCAGTACCTGAGCGCAGGGCGATATATGCATCAGACCTTGCGGAAGTACGGGTGAAGCGCGGGTCGACATGAATGATCTTGCCGCCGCGTTTTTGTGCTTTTACAGCCCACTTGAAGGAAATGGGATGGTTTTCGGCAGCGTTACTGCCCATTATAAGAATGCAATCACTGTTCTGAAGGTCATTCCAGTGGTTGGTCATCGCACCGCGTCCGAACGACTCTACCAGAGCCGCAACAGTTGCGCTGTGTCAGATACGGGCCTGGTGCTCAACGTAGACCAGGCCGAGAGAACGCATGAAGCTGTGCATGGCGTAACATTCTTCGTTATCCAGCGCAGCGGAACCAAGGGAAGCTATGCCCATCGTCCGGTTAACAACCTGACCTTTGGCATTCTTCTTTTCAAAGCTTTCATCGCGAGATTTTTTGATCAGCTTCGCAATGCGTTTCTTGCAGAAATCCCAATCCTTTTCTTCCCATTCTTCAGCGTAGGGAGCACGGTACAGAAATTTACCGACTCGATTCGGGTTTTCAGACATCTGGATGGTTGCCGCCCCCTTGGCACAAAGGGCACCTTCGTTGATGGGGTGGTCGGGATCACCTTCCACGTTAACCGCACGTTTGGTCTTAAGATCAGTGTTGACTAAAAGTCCGCAACCGACCGAGCAAAAAGCACAGACCGATGTTGTTTGCTTGGTCCATTTGGGGCTGAGCTGTTTCGCCCGTTCCTCAGCTGTGTTCGCAAAGGCCTTCCCAAGCCCGCCGAACACTGGAACAGCGGCAAACCCCGCAGCTGCCGCCGTCGTCAGCTTTACAAAATCTCTACGATTAATGTTCATTATCGCTCCTGAAATTTGAGGGTGTTCCAATCATCTGTAGAACAACCTACCCGTCAAGAGGAATGAATGAAAAAAAATAATGCTTGTAGTGTTAATGACACAATTTAATATATGCGGGAATTGATATAATTGATGAATTTTACTGATAAGTATTTGTATTTTAAAGAAAAATTGTGTTTATCATTAACTGCCGCGGTCAGTGCTCAATTTGGTTTCATTATATTTGGCGAATAACTTTAGGTCTGTGTTTTCTTAGTTAACATATTGTAATTAAAAGTTTTTATGTTAATGAAAAGGTCGAGCTAGTGGGGTTCCATGATGCTATTGTTACTAATCTGACATAATTAAAACAAATTATCGGTGAATATCGTTTTTTTACAATAGCAAAAATAATTATTTTAATATAATCAATCTGTTACTAGCATAAGGTCAAAGTTAATTGATTCCGTTTTGGTACCAAAAATGAGATGACCTGTACTCAATCCCGTAAAAAATTACGCACAGGGCGAAATTTACTTCTTCTTTTTTTAATTACTTGGGGAACTTGTAGAAAATTAATGATTTCCATTGGGCCGCACATTTTTTTGATTTCGTTGCATACAGATTCCTGTTCCTGAGAATTCAGTACGCCAAGGATAACTATTTTATTCTGTACGACTTTAATTGTAATTTTTGATGATGGATATTCCGGCTCAATCAACCCTTTCAGCTTGATTTCAATCTCAGAAGAAGCATTTTGTTTTGAAGTATCTTTTTTGGGCAGGTAATAGCTGACTCCATTCAAGCCGCCTATTGATTTAGCACAGTGTATAAGTCCGTTTCGCTGAGCTTCATCTTCAACTTCGCCAACCACAAATCCATGTCCTAAATATACATAGCTTGAAATCTCAATCAGGCTTTGGGGATATTTTAATAAGATTTCCTTATGCAATTGCAATTGCAATCTGCTGTCCTGAGCCTGAGTAATATAAGGGCGTTCATCTTTAACCGCTTTGAATATCCTGCCGTAAGGCATGAAGCCGGCGGCAGCTTCAGTCGTGATTAGAGTTGCAGTGACCAGCAGCGCGAGCCAAAAATATTTTTTTATTAGTCTGTCCATAAACTGATTCTAGTTTTTATTTATCTAAAAAGAAACCCCGCCATTACAGCAAATGGCGGGGTTCGTATTTAAAAAGCAGTATAAAAAACTAATCAAATTTTTTACGCGCTGTTCCTTCTTTATAGAAGGGCAGTTCGCTTTTCTTGGCTTCAAGATCCTTGCGAGCTCCTTTGATAGTGAAGGCTTCGGCTTCGGCATCATCTTTATTAATGTATGCAAGTGCAATGGAATAGCCCAGAGTGGGTGAGAAGGAACCGCTGGTTACTTTACCCACTTCTTTGCCGTCGAGCATTACTACATCATCGTGACGAGCAGCGCGGCGACCTTCGATGGTCAGAGGAATGAGGATTTCTTTAACTTCTGTGTAAGCATCTGCGGGAAGCAGGAAACCGTAACCGCCTTCACGGGGGTTGTGCTTGGTATCAAGGTCCTGACCATAGAGCGGGTATCCGCACTCAAGACGCAGTGTATCGCGTGCGCCCAGTCCGATAGGTTCAACCCTTTCATCGGCAACCAGTTTTTCCCAAAGCGAAACAGCTTTGTCAGCGGGCAGGTAGAATTCGTAGCCCAGTTCGCCGGTGTATCCGGTTCTGCTGACAATCAGGTTGTAACCGTCGAATTCGGTTTCTTCAAAGTTGAAGTATTTAAGATGCTTGAAATCGCGACCGAAAACAGACTCGAGAACGTCCAGGGCGAGAGGGCCCTGAAGGTCGATTTTGGCGGTTTCGTATGAAATATTTTCAAAGCTGAGATTATCGGGAAGTCCGGCATCAATCCAGTTGAAGTCACCTTCTTCACAGGCGCCGTTGACTACCAGCATGTAGGAATCTTCAGCAAGGCAGTAAATGATCAGGTCATCAAGAACCCCGCCTTTTTCATTGGGCAGGAATCCGTAGCGGCATTTACCGGCTGCAAGGGTATCCAGATTCTGTGTAACCAGTTTATTCAGGGCGTCTTTAGCTCCCTTGCCGCTAAGTTTAAACTCACCCATATGGCTGATGTCGAAAACTCCGACACTTTCGCGGGTCTGCTTATGTTCAGCAATGATGCCCTTATACTGGACGGGCATTTCAAATCCGGCAAAAGGTACTAGCTTTGCGCCGTTTTCACGGTGCCACTCAGTCAGGGGGGTAGTGCGCAGTGCAGTCAATTTTTTACTCCGTATACATTGAAATGGCCTTTAATTTAAAAGGCTTTTCAAAATTAAATTTAAACCAATCCATTCACGGAAGTTCCTTCATCATATAAGGAACGGCTCTTACGGATTGACCTGAATTCATCTAAGACCACCACCAAACGGCCATAATATTTTCTTACATCAAGACCGTAAGCAGTCAGTTCATCTTCCGGACGGGAAATATAATTCCTTCTCAAGTATGAGTCATTGAGGACTCTGTTGCCGATCTTTAATGCTGTTTCCACCAGCTTGTCAAAGTAGTTGACAATTTCAAATTTAAGATCGTTCATTATTTCGGTCATCACCTGCAGCATTTCAAGGTAACCTATATGTTTACCGCGAAATTTTCGTGATTTAAGATCTTCAAGAACCTTCAGTTTACGGGCCTGCTGGATGTAACTGTATTTGGACCAGACTTCCTGATAAAGATCGGTCAGATCATTGAAAGGTTCATAGTTGTCCGGGGCCAGGAGATAACTGTCCAGTACCTTTACAACCCCGGAATAAAATTCTTCCGAATAACCGATGATCCTGCGTTGGTGTTTGGACAGCCACGCAAAAAGAAATTTTAAACGCCGTTCATGAGTTTCAGTGTCCGCAATCAGTTCATTGCGTTTGTAGACAATGTTTCCCGTGTACTCTCCGCGCACAATATCGTTGAGCAGGATTGTCATACTGGATGCGTCTTTAATCACATTGAAATCGGACGTGCATTCGCCTGTAAGCGGATGTATGACCTCCTGTCTGTAAACAGAAAGGGCACGGTCTTCGCGGACGTTTTCCGGGTTAAATTTGTGTTGGCGGTATCTTACCTTGAGTATGACGACCCGTTTTTTCTCGTCTACAAAAAAACCGCCTTTTTTCAGCCCGGCAATTGTTTCCTTATTATCCTTGCTAACCTGAACCAGCGCTATTTTTTCCACGCGTGGATAGTGTCGTGCTTTGGGATGGGAGAAGAGTGAAGTAATTGTCCGGTCGGACTGACCAAGCACACGGACCATGAATTTTTCACCCATTCGGTGCAGTCTGCGGGCGAAAAGGGCTGAGGAAGTGCGCCGTTCCGAAACAATGGGGAAGCCGTGCAGTTCCATAAGAAATGTATAAACGAATAAGCGGTTGTATTCGTAGAGCAGGTTGTCACCTGGCTTGAATTTACCAATTCTGATTCCGAATCGTTTTAGTTCATTATCCAGATCGGAAGGAAAAGATCCGAATACACCGGAAAGATAGAATTTACCTGTGTTATCCTGCGCCATTACATGAGCGCGTTCAATTTCCAGCAGATGCGGTATGATATCCCCATAATTTTTCAGGGCTGAAATATCTGTGTCGCTGTATTCGCTTAAAAAGTCTTTATGCGAACGTTTGGGAAGCCTGCTTTCAAAGGTTTCAATATTTGCTTTTAAAATGGAGTCAAAAAGCGGGCAGGCGGCTTCGGTGGTGCTATCATCCAGCAATCGAGGGCTGTGTAAAATATCGAACTGGAAAATTTCCTGAAAAAAATTCAGAGGACGTTCAAGGGCGACCATGCTGAAGCCCGGCAGTTTTTTATATTCGTACAGGTCTACTTCAAAAGAAGGCAGGAGTTCCCGGGAATCAACCAGCGGGTACTGATTGCGCTGTTCAAAATAAGGTCGCAACAGGCAGTTTTTTATATGAATATGGTCTAGATACAGGCGAAGCCCATCCAATGATTTTAAATCATAAACATCATGCGAGGAATCGGTTTCCTCGTTACAGGTTTTCCCTGTATATTTGGAAAATGCTTCCTGCCACATCTTCATACCCTGCATGTGCTGTAGAATTAAAAGGGGACCCCTCTTTATTTGTTAAACAATGATTAGCTTGAACCGCAAATAATTACAACAGAATTTATCTAGATAAATTGTAGAAATTGATTTTTTTTTAAAAAAGATGCTATTTTTTGCAGGAGATATTTTTTTTGGGTCAAATATGGTACGAAATTACACATTGGAGTGTGATAATGAGATGAAAAAGGCTCGTAGGTAATCATGGTAGCTGTTGACCGGGGTAGCTCTTTCAAATAAGAATGATACGGATTTGATTATATCATAAGATTTCTCTTTCTAACGACCAGAATTTAAGGATGAAAATATATGAGTCTAGATAGCTGCTCCAATATTGAAAAAAATAAGGTTGATTGTCCCTGTACTTATAGCGGGTGTCCCCGGGCAGGAGCATGTTGCGAGTGCATTAAATATCATCGGGCCAAAGATCAACTCCCGGCCTGTTATTTCACTGCGGAACAGGAAAAAACATATGACCGGAGCATTGACTTCTTTATTGAGTGCAGGACCAAATAAACCATGCCTAGAAACGAAATTTTAATTAATATCCTCAGCATTGTATGCAATGTATTTGAGGCACATAGTGTTGTTTTGTATCTGCCGGACGGGCAGCACGGATACTCACTATCCACATATTTCAGCCTTGGTGATGATATTTCACCTAAAGGAACTCCGCTCCAGAAAAAGAGCCTTGCCGGAATTGTGATCGGGAAGAACGAACCATTGTTCATCAACAATATGGATCGTAAGGGCTCAACAACTCTCGGGTATTACGATAACCGTGAAGATGCAAAGGTTAAGGCCTTTATGGGTACACCGTTGGAGCAGTCTCTCGGCGCCATTTGTCTGGATAGTAAACGAACATATTCGTTCAGCACCAAAGATTTAAAAATTCTTTCCCAGTTCGGGAAGATGATTACCTCCATGCTTTCCTGCATTCGTTCCGTAGATGCAGATGGACGGAAAAATGAATATTTCATGACTCTTAAGCTGCTTCATGATTTACGTAAGCGGCAGCCTAAATGGGGCTCTTTTCTGGATAATCTTTTAAATATGACTGCAAGCACCAGTGGTTTTTCCCATTCTTTCCTTACTGTTATTGATCAGAGAGGAACTTCTTTTTATATTGAAGGGGAAAATAAACCTATTTTGCAAAAAGGTGATTCTAAAACGGCTCTTTTCCCTTTGGGAAGCGGGCTTGTGGGCTGGGTTTATAAAAATAATGAACCCATGTTCATTGAAGAAAACAATGCAGGACAGGCCGCTTCCAGCCTGTTAGGGGCCAGCGCGACAACTCTGGATCTCATGAGTGTCATCTGTCTGCCGCTTGTTTTTCAGCGCAAGACGCGGGGAGTTCTTGTGCTTGCCAATGAAGATCCAAAACGAATTGATGAGGACTTGAAGGATTTTCTATTTATGGTATCAGAATACCTGAACCAGTTTCTTGAGAATCTCTTTCTGAAAAGCAAGCTTGCGGAAGCACGTACTGCCTTGCAGAAAGTCACTCCGAACAAGACCGACCCGGTTTTGATCAACGACAACTAATCGTTCCAACGAGGCCTTATTTATATGTTATGGGCTAAATTAATGAGTTTTTTAGGCAAGGATCTTGCCATGGATCTGGGCACGGCGAATACGCTGCTTTATACCCCGAAGAACGGAATCATTCTCAATGAGCCGTCAGTCGTAGCCTTGGATGCCCGTGATGACTCCGTGATTGCCGTGGGCAAGGAAGCCAAGGAATACCTTGGGCGTACTCCGGACAAGATAAAAGCTATCCGCCCAATGAAGGACGGGGTTATCGCCGATTTTGAAGTGACAAAAAAAATGATCGCTTTTTTCATTAGAAAAGCGATCAAAGGCCGCAATCTCGTCAAGCCTAAAATTATTATCTGTGTGCCTACGGGTATTACTCAGGTTGAGAAACGGGCTGTGATTGAATCCGGACAGCAGGCGGGGGCACGTGAAGTGCGTCTGGTTGAAGAGCCTATGGCGGCCGCTATCGGTGCCGGATTAAATATTCATGAACCGGAAGGGAATATGGTTGTGGACATTGGCGGCGGAACTACCGAAGTTGCGGTGATAACGCTCTCTTCTGTCGCTCACAGTCAGTCTGTCCGCGTGGCCGGTGATGAGATGAATCTCGCCATCATGCGTTACATGCAGGATGAATTTAAATTGCTGGTAGGGGAAAACTCTGCTGAAAGAGCTAAAATACAGATCGGCTCCGCAATAGAATTACCAGAACCGTTGACCATGACAATTTCCGGCCGCAATCTGCTGGATGGTAAGCCCAAAGCGATTGAAATTAATGATTCTCAG
Source organism: Maridesulfovibrio sp. (assembly GCF_963676065.1). Taxonomy (NCBI): domain Bacteria; kingdom Pseudomonadati; phylum Thermodesulfobacteriota; class Desulfovibrionia; order Desulfovibrionales; family Desulfovibrionaceae; genus Maridesulfovibrio; species Maridesulfovibrio sp. Next base: position 2,988,918 of record NZ_OY780933.1, read on the forward strand.
ATCCGGGAAGCCATTGCGGACCCCGTAGCGGCTATCGTTCATTCTGTCCGGGTCGCGCTTGAGCGTACCCAGCCTGAGCTTGTGGCCGATATTTCCGAAAATGGACTGCTGCTGGCAGGAGGAGGGGCTTTGCTTAAGGGGCTTGATGAACTCATTCACCGTGAAAGTTCCCTTAAAGTTATCATTGATGACGATCCTTTAACAACAGTTGTGCGCGGAACCGGACTTAGTCTACAGAAAGATAAAGGTTATGAAAAAGTTTATATAAACTGATTTGCTATGAAACAACTACTTGAAAAAGCCACAGCTATAGTTCTTGAAGCCGGTGAAATAATCAGGGAAGCATACAATAAGCCTAAGAAAATCAAGCATAAAGGACGCATCGATCTTGTGACTGATACGGATCTTGCCGTTGAAGATTTTCTTAAAGTAAAGCTTGCGGAAATTTTGCCCGGTTCGTCTTTTCTGGCTGAAGAAACTTCCGGAAATGCTGATCTGGTAGACCGTACATGGATTATTGATCCTATTGACGGAACCACTAATTTTGCTCACGGACTGCCTATGGTGGCTACTTCCGTTGCCCTCTGGGAAAATGGTCAGGTCGTTATGGGGATCGTCAATCTGCCTATACTTAATGAAGTGTTTACTGCCGTTCGCGGTCAGGGAGCATTCATGAACAATGAACCTATTCATGTAACGGATTGCGATTCTCTGGAGAAATCCCTGATATCGACCGGTTTTCCATACGCTATTGAAGAACACGTGGACTCTATCACCGAAGCATTAAGTAGGGTGTTGCTGGCCACTCAGGGGGTACGCCGTCCCGGCGCGGCTGCTCTTGATTTAGCCTATCTGGCCTGCGGAAGATATGAAGCATATTATGAGAATTCCCTCAAACCATGGGATATGGCTGCAGGATGGCTACTGGTCGAGGAGGCCGGGGGCAAAGTGACCGAATACGGACAGGATGAATTCAATCTCTACTCACCAGCGATTCTGGCCAGTAATTCTCACATCCATGATTTGATTAGAAAATTGATCCTGCCGGAAGGTTGATTTATTTGAATTTGAAGAGCAGTCCCCGATCGTGAAGGAAGACAAGGGCCGGGACAAGCAGTTCCCGATATTCCTGAACAAGCCAGTTCAATTCGCTTTCTGAATAGAAATAGCCGGATTCAGCCTTTTCCTTGTTCAGTTCCGGGAAGAAACTAAGTTTATCCAGAACGTATAAGTTGACGAATTCATATCCGCTTTCGGAAGAAGCTTTAATTTCTTCAATCAACTTCAGGTTGGAACTGTGTATGCCAAGATCTGTTTCAAGTTCACGCAGGGCCGCTTCCTCTCCGGCTTCGCCGGTATGGACATGGCCTCCTGCTGAAATATCCCAGCGTCCTGAATAGAGTTTTCTTTGCTTGCTTCTTTTTTGAAGAAAAAGTTTTCCTTCAACGTCATAGATCAGTATAATGACCGAGCGATGACGTAGCGACTGACGATGGACTTCGTTTATGTCCATACTGATAAAAGGGAGATTGTTTTGATCGACAACCTCAATATTAACAAAAGTTTTTTTCACTTTTAAACAATTTCTTTTCGTTTTTGAACATCGAGTTCTTTCAATTCAGAGAAATAATGTGTAAGAAGTTCACATTGGCTTTAATTGTGATCTTTCCTTTTCCACTTATGTACGGGTAGATAACCTATTTATGAAAAGCACGGAAGTCACCTCTGGCACTCAAAAAATTTTAGATCTCGGCCCTGACCACATTAGTCAGCTCAGGGCTCTTGAGGCTCTATGTTTTGATTACCATTGGACCGAAGATCAGTTCCGACTGGGGTTGGAGGAAAAAGCCTTCTTTGTCTTAGGGTATGAAGAACGCGGAATGCTGATCGGCTATCTGGCTTATTCAATTGTGCTTGATGAAATGGAAGTTCTCAATTTAGGGGTCCACCCCCGGTTCAGGAGAATGGGAATTGGCAGGGCGCTGATGCTGGAGCTTTTGCATAAGTGCCGGGAGATGAATGTGATTAGAGGGCTTCTGGATGTTAAAGAATCCAACAATCCCGCCATCGGTCTTTATAAAAGCCTCGGCTTTAAGCAGGTGGGAGTACGGAAGAATTATTATCCGGATACAAGGGAAGACGCCCTCTTATATGACTTGGATATTTAGTCAGTAATTAAACCGAATTAACCACGGAGTGAGCATGCGCTTCATTGACCAACTTGACATTGCAGGTAAAAAACTGCTGATGAGAGTTGATTTTAACGTCCCTCTCGACGGCGAAACCATCACTGACGACAACCGCATCAAAGCCGCTGTCCCTACATTTAAATATGCACTTGAGAAAGGCGCTTCGGTCATCGTCATGGCCCATCTGGGCAAACCCAAAGGTAAAAGAGTAGATTCCTTAAGCCTTGCCCCTGCGGCTAAGCGTCTCGGCGAATATCTTGGAATGGAAGTTCCTCTCGCTCCCGACTGCATCGGCTCCGAGGTGGAGAAAATGGCTGCCGAGCTCAAGCCCGGTCAGGTCATGATGCTTGAAAACCTGCGTTTCCATCCTGAAGAGCAGGGTAAAACTCCTGACGACCGCGGTGATTTCGGCAAACAGCTTGCAGCTCTCGCTGATATTTTTGTTAATGATGCGTTCGGTGTGGCTCACCGTGCGAATGCTTCTGTTGTCGACGTTCCTTACGCTTCTAAGGATTGCTGTGCCGGATTCCTGTTAAAACTTGAATGGGAATATCTTGGCGAGGCACTCAAAAATGCGCGTAAACCTTACATTGCTGTTTCCGGCGGCGCCAAGGTCTCTTCCAAACTCGGTATCCTTAATAATCTGATCGGCAAGGTTGATGATTTCATTATCGGCGGTGCCATGGCCAACACTTTTCTGCTGGCACAGGGCAAATCCGTTGGAAAGTCTCTCGTTGAAGAAAGTCTGGTGGATACTGCTAAAGAAATTATGGATAAGGCTGCTTCATCCGGTACAACCCTGCATCTGCCCATTGATTTTGTATGGGGCAGGGATATTGAAACCGCTCAGGGTGTCTGCACCGGTGATTCCGTTCCTGATGATGGTATGCTGCTGGATATCGGACCTGATTCAATTAAAAAGTTCTGTGAAGTTATCGAAAGATCAAAGACCATAGTCTGGAACGGCCCCATGGGACTTTTCGAGAAGGAACCTTTCGCGCAGGGCTCTCTCAAGGTCTGTGAAGCTATGGCCGGACTCGACGATGCAACCACCATCGTAGGTGGCGGTGATACTGACGCAGTTGTACATCAAGCCAAGCTTGAAGATAAATTCACTTTTATTTCTACCGGTGGCGGATCTTTTCTCGAATTTTTAGAAGGAAAAGAACTTCCCGCATTCAAAGCACTTAAGGAGAACAGCTAATGAAAAAATTAATGGCAGCCAACTGGAAGATGTACAAGACTCGCGCAGAAGCAAAAGCAACTGCCGAAGGTCTGCTTGAAAAAATTGAAGGTAAACTTCCCGCTGACCGTGAAGTCGTGATTGCCGCTCCTTACACCGCACTTGAAACAGTCGGTTCCGTGCTGGAAGGTAACGCCGATTGCCATCTTTCCGCTGAAAACCTTTATGCCAAGGCTGAAGGTGCCTTCACAGGTGAAATTTCTCCCGCAATGCTTAAGGATGTAGGCTGTGTATACTCTCTGGCCGGGCATTCCGAACGCAGGTCAATCATGGGTGAAACAGATGAAATGGTAGGTGAAAAGGTCGCTTTCGGTCTTGAAAACGGACTGTCCATGATTCTGTGCATCGGTGAAACTATCGACGAAAGAAAAGCCGGGGAAGTACAGAAGGTTATTGACGAACAGCTTGAAGCTGGTTTAAAGAGTATAGCTTCCGACTTCGCGCCTGAAACTGTTGTCGTTGCTTATGAGCCTGTTTGGGCTATCGGCACCGGTGAAGTGGCAGGCGAGGATGAAATCGTCGAAGCTCATGGCTTTGTTAGAGAAAAGCTGAAAAAACTTTTTCCAGAAAAAGCTAATGAAATCCGTATCTTGTATGGCGGAAGCGTGAAACCTGCCAACTGTGCCCAGATCATTGCACTTGACAATGTGGACGGAGTATTGGTAGGAGGCGCGAGCTTGGACGCGGAAAGTTTCAGCCAGATCGCACTGGCTTAAATCTCTGCCTTATTCCAGGTGAAAAAATAAAGGAAAAAATGCTTTGCAAACGCTCGTAATTACTGTACACATTATCGCTTGCGTCTTTCTGATCGTTTTCGTTCTTTTACAGAGCGGCAAAGAAGACATGGGCGTAATCTTCGGCGGAGGAAGTGGTTCTGTTTTCGGTAGCACCGGAGCAGGCGGGGTTCTCGTAAAGGTCACTGCATTTTTGGCGGCTGTCTTTCTTGTAACTTCTCTCTCTTATAACTACCTCTCCGGCAACAGGATTGCAGATGAGTCTGTCATGCTTGAAGGTGACACCATCATTACTCCTGAAGTAAAAAAGCCTGCGGTCACTTTCGAAGAGCCCACCAAGGCTCCTGCTGCTGAAGAGACCAAATAGTAAGTTTTTAAAAACTTCACTGAAGTTCTTTAAAATATACAGCTCGTATTTCAGAGCCGAGGTGGTGGAATTGGTAGACACGCTGTCTTGAGGGGGCAGTGGAAGAAATTCCGTGGGGGTTCGAATCCCCCCCTCGGCACCAGCTGAAAAAGCAGGTGCTTCTTTATGAAAATCCTAAATATTACGAGCAATTATTTGCAAAAACATCTTGCAAATATGTTTTAGGAGCGTTAAGTATTTCCTCAACGAGACGTTCTTAGAACGACACCTCTTGCCGAGGTGGTGGAACTGGTAGACACGCTGTCTTGAGGGGGCAGTGGAAGAGATTCCGTGGGGGTTCGAATCCCCCCCTCGGCACCATGCAACTGAGAAAGGGTTGAAGCGAAAGCTTCAGCCCTTTTTTCGTATAAGGAATAAAAATGATCATTAACGATATCTCCACATCCGACTATGGACGACTGATAGAGATTTGGGATAAATCCGTTCGTGCTACTCATGATTTTCTTACTGAAAAAGATATTGAATATTTAAGGCCTTTGATTTTGGAAGAGTACTTTGCTGCGGTTGAGTTAAGGTGCGTCAAAGATTCTCATGGCAATATTCTCGGCTTTAGCGGTGTGGCTGATGGAAATCTTGAAATGCTCTTTGTTGACCCACAAAGTATGGGACAGGGCGTGGGGTCGATGTTGTGCAGGTATGCCATCGAAAATTCGGCTGTAACAAAAGTTGATGTTAATGAGCAGAATCCTCGGGCCTTGGGATTTTACGAGCATATTGGGTTTCGTGTTGTTGGCAGGTCTGATCTGGATGGTCAGGGACGTCCTTTTCCTCTCTTGCACATGCAGCTGGCTGGATGCAGCAATCGCTCAAAGGTATAATTTTCGCTCAAAAATATCACTCCTGATTTTGGTTCAGAATCGATTTATAAACATTTTCCCATAGTCAGTGTCACGCTGTATGTATAAACTCGTTAGAATTGATTTTTACCTCAAATCCGCTCGGCAGGAAGTCTCTTATTAGTCCATTATAAAACTAAAATTTTATGGCAGCTATTGATTGATAAATTAAATAGTTTAGCCTGAAATTATTGAAAAAAAACAAATTTTAAAAAGTTTTGAATTATTTTAAAAAACATCTTGCCAAGGGTTCCAGATTTCCGTAAACACTTCTTCACACGACGCGGTTAACGCGTTGTACACCTCTTGCCGAGGTGGTGGAACTGGTAGACACGCTGTCTTGAGGGGGCAGTGGAAGAGATTCCGTGGGGGTTCGAATCCCCCCCTCGGCACCATGCAACAGAGAAAGGGTTGAAGCGAAAGCTTCAACCCTTTTTTGCGTTTGGGTACATTTTGTTTTTTTTACTGTATTGTGCCTTGGTCGGGAGATATACTCATATTTGGTGAAGAAGGGGGCGCATACCGGATAACAGCTTGCGGCTTATTTTTCATTATGCTTATAAACATAGATATTCTTTTCTAATTAAATGGTAATTTATTTTTATTTACCAACTAACAAGCCAATCGGAGTATTCCATGCTTCACAATGTAAAAAAGCACAAGAAAGACAAAACTAACCGTAAAAACTACATCATTCCTATTTATGGCTCACGTGATCTTGAAGACCCAATCCCTAAGTATTCACTTCCAAAAGAGAGCATTGACCCTCGCCACGCCTATTCTCTAGTTCATGATGAGCTAATGCTCGACGGAAATTCGCGTTTGAACCTCGCCACATTTGTCACCACATGGATGGAAGACGAAGCCCGGCAGTTGATGACCGAGACCTTCGATAAGAATATGATCGACAAAGATGAGTATCCGCAGACAGCCGAACTTGAAGACCGTTGCGTTCATATTCTTTCCGATCTTTATAATTCTCCGGACGAAGAACACGCCTGCGGCTGCTCTACCACCGGATCGAGTGAGGCAGCCATGCTTTGTGGTATGGCTTTAAAATGGAAATGGCGTGATCGCATGAAAGCCAAGGGCAAGCCCACAGACAAGCCGAATATGATCATTAGTGCCAGTGTGCAGGTCTGCTGGGAGAAATTCTGCCGTTACTGGGAAATTGAACCGCGCCTGATTCCTGTTTCAGAAGGGCATTACAGCATGAAAACGGAAGACGTGCTTGCCGCCTGCGATGAAAATACAATCGGCGTGGTCGCCATTCTGGGGACAACTCATACCGGAGACTTTGAGCCGGTTAAAGAATACAACGACGCTCTTGAAAAATTTAACGCAGAAACCGGCTACGAGATTCCTCTGCATGTTGATGCTGCCAGCGGTGGATTCATTGCTCCGTTTCTACAGCCGGAGCTTGAATGGGACTTCCGCTTGAAATGGGTCAAGTCCATCAATGTTTCCGGCCATAAATTCGGTCTTGTATATCCTGGAGTCGGCTGGGCAATCTGGCGCACACCTGAAGAGTTGCCGGAAGATCTTATTTTCCGCGTAAATTATCTAGGTGGGGAAATGCCGACCTTCGCTCTGAATTTTTCCAGACCGGGAAATCAGGTTGTTGCCCAGTATTATAATTTTATTCGACTCGGTCGGGATGGTTACACCAGGATTATGCAATCATGCATGGATACTGCAGAATTTATTAAAGAAGAACTTGAAGAAACAGGTATATTTCAAAGTCTGCTACCCAAACTGCATATGCCGCTGATAACTTTCAGAATACGCCGTGATATTGCTGTCGACTTTGATGTTTTCAAGGTTTCTGAAATGTTGCGTCATCGGGGATGGCTGGTTCCGGCTTATACTATGTGTGAAAACTGTGAAGATGATAAGGTGCTGAGAATTGTAGTAAAAGAGGGGATGTCTATGGACATGGCCCATATGCTGATGGACGACATCAGACGCATTATCAAATCTTTCGGTGATGAAATTGAAGAAAAACAAAGCACCAATGCTAAGTTTAAACATTGCTGATGAATTATTTGTAGACATCGCGGTTTGCAGGCAATATTATCTCATTTGTCTATAACCTGAGATGTCTAGTATAACGGAAGGAGTTATATATATGAGTGATATTAAGAAAAGTGTCGATTATATCTTTCATGGGCTTGATGCTCTTGATGTGCTGCTGTGTTCCAAGGAAGCTGAAAATCTTGACGTGCGAAATATTGTAGGGATTTTGCATCCGGTTCTTGATGATGCTAAACGTCGTGCCCATACGGAGATATCCGCCAGAAACGGCAGTAAGGATAAAGAATAGATATATTCAGGATCGAACTCATCGAATTTCTTTCGCATCAAAAAAGGAAGCCCTGCTATGAACAAGCCGGGCTTCCTTTTTTTGGTTGATTGTAGAGGAGAGGGGGAGGCTGCTAAAATGGAAAGCTAACGTCTTTACCTGCTCCGACCTTGGCAAGTTTGTTATCGATAGAATCGAGCCGAGCCTGAGCTGCTTCCTTTTGCGCTTTACGGTCAGCCCGTTTAATTACGGTTTTCAAAAAGCGTTTGGCTGTTTCAAATTGACCTTTGTGTTCGTATATCATTGAAGAGCGGTACATTGCGGTTACTGCCCAGATATTTTGTTCCGGGAATTCCCATGCGAGTTCAAGGTAGTGTTTAAGTGCTTTTTCTTTTTTGCCCATGGCGTGCTCACCTTCGGCAATCCAAAAAAGAATTTCTGCCCGTAATTCGTCATTTTCAAGAGCGTCACGGTCTGACCAGATTCTTTCAAGTATAGCTTGAGCTTTTTTCAGATCGCCTTTCTGCTGGATCATCAGTGCCAGTTTTAATTCCTTATCCGCCGGAAGAACTCCGCCTGATTCGAGTATTTCATTGTAGACCTTCATGGCTTTCGCATCATTGCCTACGGCAAGGTCATATTCGATAGCAGCGGTGAGCCATTTCAAACGCAGTTCCGGTCCGAATTTATCTTGATCAACACGTTTAAGATAATAGGCGGAAAGTTTGAAGTCCCTATTCTGGGCAGCTTTATCCGCTAAGTAGATGAAACTCTCAGCTCCAAGCTTTGATTTGGGAAACAGGAAAGCGCACCGGCGGGCATTCTTGGAATCTTGTTTTGAGCCGGCTCCTTGAGCTATTTCAGCAAATACGAGTAATCTGTCCAGCGGGTTGGAGTTAATAGCCTTATTAAGCTCGTTGCCTTTAATGGGTTCCCAGAACTCAGCATCAATTCCGTGGAAGTAATTGATACCGGCTGCCTCACACAGTCCTGAAATGATATAAAGATGTTCATTGCTTCCGTAGTCGCTGGAGCTGAGCACCGTTGATAACGGCTGCTTAAAAGCTATAGCGCATGCAATGCGGAGACTCATGGGCAGGGTGTCTTCATCAAGACGTTTCAGGACGTTTTCTACAAACTTCATGTCTCCGGTAAGGAAAGCGAAAGCAAGTCTGTAGTTCTGCAACGCATTGACCAATTTGCTGGACAACAGGAGTGAGCCGGTTTCCCTATCGATGGTTTCCAAGGCTGCCTCGGGTTCCATTTCCATCAGCTTTTTGCGGAAAATATTCCATGCCGGGGAGTTCGGGGCGCCAAGTTGCCAGAGAGCAGGGGAGACAGTAGCCGGCTCAAGTACACCGGCTTTAAAAAAAGACGCCGGTCGAATCAGGTTTTGTTCATTATATAATGATACAGATTTAGGGGGCTTGCCGGATTCAAGATATTTATTAACGGATTTCCAGAAGGTCTGAACTGTTGAATTGCTAACAGATCCAAGAGCCTTGTCAGCTTTGGTCCATTCTCCGATGCTGGCTGCAGCCAGTGATTTAGCAATGAGAAGACGGTCTTCATCATTTACAAGGCCGGAGTCGCTGACGACCGGAGTAATGTCTGAAGTACTGTTTAACGAACTAAGTTTATCTTTGCTGTTAATGATAAAATAGGTTGTTGGCCAAACTTCGGTTGCCTGATTAAATGTCTGCTCAAGCAACATCTTGCGGGATTCACGAGCTGATTCAGGAGTTACTTGGTAACCCCAATACAAAGAGCGCCAGACATCGAACCAGACACTTTTAAAATATGGATCTCCCTTAAATTTGTCAGCCATGACACTTTGATCCATTAGCCTGGCAGACTGACTGAACCAGATTACCCCTTTTACCGGATCACCAAGCGCGCGCTGGCATTTTCCGCCCAGCCAGAGTCTAGTGATCTCCTGTGTTTTATCTTTAAAGGCCGGTGTGGATTGCAGAGTTTCCAGACATGCTGAATAGCGACCGAGATTGAAAGCGGTTTCCGCACGCTTCAGCAATAATTCAGGTGTATCTCCGGTCTGGGAATAGTTCTGTTCAAGAATGTCCCAGGCACCGTATTTTTCAAGCCATGACTCAAATGATTTATCCTTCTTAGCAGCAAAAACATTTCCTCCTGCGCCAACGAGTACAGAAGCGGCCAGCAGACAGGGCAATATTTTTTTCTTAAGTTTTAAACTCATGAAAACCTCATAGGTATAGATTTCATTTCAACGTGAATACGTATTCTTGTGAGATAAAGAAAAGCGCTTCAAGAGGCAAATTTTATCCGACCCAATTTGGATATTATCTGCGGTAGCTTCAATTAAGTGATTATTATAGGTCAAATGAGAAAGGAAAATCGCAGCAAAGAGAGTTAGTCATTACGATAAGTACTAAGTGTCTTTATTTTAACATTTTTATTAAATCGTAATTACCGATAAGACTCGCAATAGGTATGGTTGTCATGCAAAATGGAGCGGCTGTATCTTTCAAAGTTTACATAATTTACATTATGAGACAATTATATAAACTGAAATATATCAGTGTGTTGTAAGATTGATGTCGGCAGATCATGATTTTTAAGCATTATCGAAGGTCTCTCGACTCTTCATAGCTGATTTTGGCTTTCTTACGTCTTTAGTTGGGGATGGCAGTTCGAGTTATTCGGTTTTTTGTATTAATGGCTTAGAGGCCAAATTTAGAGACAGGAATAAAAAAGACCCTGTCTGGAATATTCAGACAAGGTCTAATTAGAAAATTCTTTAATTTAGAACTTAACGTTAACTTTCGTTGCGCTTATGTTCCTACTGTTTGGTTACAATATTTAAAACAACCTATTCTGAGCTTTCAGATTCGAGGCGTTTGATATATTTATCGCGGCATTCATAGGAACAGAAACATTCAACCTTTTCTCCGTTCCTAACCCTGATATCACCATTTTTAGGGACATAGGCTCCACAAATCGGGTCTTTGACCATTTCGCCGGTTTTAACCTTTTTATTGAAATCCTTGCCGGTCTGTTCCTGCTTTTTTTTCTGGTCGCCACTGAAAAGCTTCCACATAACGAATGCTGCCAGTGCGATGACAATAAATTTGAGCATAACTTTTGTACCTCAATGAAAAATGGCCGCACCTGTTTAAGATGCGGCCATAGAATTAATCCTGATAAATCTTTCTACCTTCAGTGCGGTAATCAATTTTTTTCAGAGCATCCGCAGCAGATGTTCCGTCAGGGAACACCAGATCCGGATCAATATCCATCAGCGGAATAAGTACAAACGCCCTCTCCATTGCCCGCGGATGCGGAACAGTGAGATAGCTTCCACTATCGATGACTCTGTCTCCGAAAAGAAGAATATCCAGATCAATGGTTCGTGGACCGTTCTTTATATCTCTGACTCGATCCATCTGCCCTTCCACAGCCTGTAGCGTGGATAAGAACCCTTCTGCTGACCAGAGTTCGGGATCAACGTCAAAACGTACAACCTGATTGGCAAACCACGGTTGATCTTTCAGTCCCTGAGGTTCGGTCTCATAAGTTTCGGACCACACTTCAGGATCAATGCCTTCATATTTTTCCAGTCTAGCTACGGCTTGATTCAAATTATCGTCAGTATCTCCAACATTTGAACCAAGGCTGACATAGACCTTTACAGTTTGGATATCCGTGATACAGCCTCCTTGAGCCTATCGGTATCAACAGTCAGCGAAATTCTGAAGTACCCTTCACCGGGTTCGCCGAAGCCGTTACCGGGAGTGACAACAACACCGGTTTCCTTCAGGAGCTTGGATACGAACTCGGAAGAAGTATAGCCTTCGGGAGTTTTAGCCCATACGAAGATGGATGCATCAGGCACCTTGCAGGAAATGTTGATCTTTTCGAGCGCTTCGATGACGCAATCGCGACGCTCCTTGTAGATCTTGCGGAATTCCTTAACATAAGGTTCGCCTTCTTTAAGTGCAACAATTCCGGCTTCCTGTACAGCCTGAAAAATGCCTGAGTCGACATTTTCTTTAATTTTTCCAAGACCTGCAACGAGTGAGGGATTACCTACGGCCATTCCGCAGCGCCAGCCGGTCATGTTGTATGTTTTTGAAAGGGAATGGAATTCTATAGCCACATCTTTAGCACCGGGTGTTTCCAGAATGGAGATAGGCTTTTTGTTTTCATCGTAGTAAACTTCGGTATAAGCGGCGTCCGCTGCAATGATCACATTATGCTTTTTAGCTTTGGCAACGAGTTCTTTGTAGAATTCGGGAGTTGCGGTGGCGGATGTGGGGTTATTGGGGTAGTTTACGAAGATTATTTTGCATTTGTCCCATGTTGCGTCATCGACGGAATCGAGCTCGGGCAGGAAGTCATTTTCTTCCAGCAGCGGGATCATTTTAACATCAGCTCCGGCAAAACCTGATGCTACCGGGTAAACCGGATAGTTGGGGGAAGCCACAATCACGAGATCGCCGGGGTTTACAAATGCGAGCGGAAAGTGGGCGATGCCTTCTTTGGAACCGATCAGGGAAACAACTTCACGTTCAGCATCCAGTTCTACGTTGAATCTTTCTTTGTACCAATCTGCTACGGCCTGACGGAAAGTCAGAAGTCCTACGTATGAAGGATACTGATGGTTAACGGGGTTCTGCGCTGCTTTGTGCAGTTCTTCAATAATAAAGTCGGGAGTCGGAAGGTCAGGATCGCCGATGCCGAGGCTGATGATGTCTACTCCCTTAGCTGCGACCTCAGCTTTAAGTCTGTCGATTTCTGCGAAGAGATACGGTGGGAGTGTTGCGAGTCTGTCGGCAAGTTTGAATTCTGGCATTTCGATATGCTCCTGTCATTTTGTGGTTAAATTATGATCAAAACTGTTTAAATGTGCTTGTTTACTCTGTCAATCAACTTGAGCAGTCGTTACCATATGTGTAATGAATATGGGGTATGACTGAGAACGAAAACAATACATCCTGCAAACACCAATGGGTCGACCGTTATCTGGAATACCTGCTCATCGAGCGAGGTCTCTCGGAAAACAGTCTGAATGGATATCTGAGTGATCTGGAGTCTTTTCAGTCTTTTCTGGAAGAAAGGTCCGCGAAAATAGAAGACGCCACAAGTCAGACACTACTGCTCTACCTTACTTATCTAAGATCAAAAGCATTGAAATCAACCTCTTTGGCGAGGCATCTTTCGTCTTTAAGGGGATTTTTCGCGTTTTGCACGTCGCGGGGATTCATTAAAGAAGACCCTGCAACACTGCTGGAAAACCCGAAGCTCCCCAGAAAAATACCTGAGTTCCTTTCACCGGAAGAAATAGGCCGCATACTCGCTTTGCCCAAGCTGACTGAAAAACTGGGTTTCCGTGATCGAGCCATGCTTGAGCTGCTTTATGCTGCCGGTATGAGAGTTTCCGAATTGATAAATCTTAACATTGAAGACTTTGATCCTCAAACCGGGGTTCTCATTATCTTCGGCAAAGGTTCCAAGGAACGGCTGGTGCCGATTCATTATGTGGCGCAAAATTTCTTAAACCAATACATTAAGGATTGGCGTCCTGCTTTTAATCCTAAGGTCAAGAACATATTCTTAAACAGATCAGGAAAAGGATTGACCAGGCAGGGGGTCTGGAAACTGATCAAGAAGTTCGCACTGGAAGCAGGTATAAAACGTTCAATTTCCCCGCACACTTTCAGGCATTCGTTTGCCACCCACTTGCTGGATGGCGGTGCGGATCTGCGTACAGTCCAGCTGCTTCTCGGTCATTCGGATATCAATGCTACAGAAATATACACTCATATTCAAGCCGGAAGATTGGTCCAGCTTCATAAACGTTTCCACCCACGATCTTTAATGTGAGATTTTAATAATGTCAAAAAATGAAGAGCTCATAAGAGCAGAAACAATAATTACAGGGCACGTAAATGCGGATTTTGATTGTTTGGCCGCCATTGTCGCTGCCGGAAAGCTCTATCCCGACGCCACTTTGGTTTTTCCCGGAAGTCAGGAAAAAAATCTGCGTAATTTTTACATGGAGAGCGCCACATATTTTTTTAATTTCAAACAATTAAAAGAAATTGATAAAAGCGCGGTCAAGCTGCTGGTGGTAGTGGATACCTCCAGACGTAAACGCATTGTTCATGTGGAATCAATTCTTAATAATCCGGGTCTGCGGATTCATATTTATGATCATCACATGCAGTCGGAATGCGATCTTGATCCTGAATTTATTATCAAAAAGCCGTGGGGGTCCAGCGTAGCGATTCTGTCGCATGAAATCCGGGAACGGGGTATTGAAATTAATCAGGAGGAAGCCACCATCATGGGGCTTGGACTCTATGAGGATACCGGATCATTCAATTTTAATTCCACGACCGAACATGATTTCGAGGCCGGGAAATGGCTGTTGAAAAACGGCATGGAGCTGGATGTAATTACGGACCTGCTCAACCGTGATCTCAATGCACAGCAGATCACTCTGCTCGGCCGATTACTGGAAGGCGCGACCACGCATACTATTAATGATCTGGATGTTGTCATATCGGAAATCAGTACTCCGGAATACGTGGTGGATTTTTCTGTTCTGGTTCATAAATTTATGGATGTTGAAAACATAAAGGTGCTTTTCGCACTGGGCCGCATGAATGACCGCATACATCTCGTTGCCCGGTCCCGTACCCCCGATATCGATGTAGGAGCCATCTGCACCGCTTTCGGCGGCGGCGGACACATCTATGCAGCATCGGCGACCATTAAGGACCGCACACTGGCTGAAGTGCGCGATGAGCTCTTTGCACTGCTCTACTCTAAGGTAACCTCGCGTCTGAACATAGAATCCATTATGTCCAAACCTCCGGTGGCGATTCCCCGCAACATGACCATCAAAATGGCTGTTAACAAAATGACCCAGTACAGTCTGAAAGGTGTGCCTGTTGTTGATAATTTGGATAATATGAGGGTTGTCGGCTTGTTGGAGCATAAAATCGCCGATAAAGCCCTTGCCCATAATCTCGGTGATATGGAAGTGGAAATTTACATGCAGCACCCTTTTTCGACTATCAAGTCCGATTCAGGACTGCACAGGGTTATGGAGATTATCCTCGGGCAGAAGCAAAGGCTTGTTCCGGTGGTGGAAAACGATCGTGTTGAGGCCGTTGTTACCCGTACTGACCTGATCAACATGCTGGTGCAGGACCCCGCGCGCATCCCGGAATCATTGTTTCCGGATAAAAAACAGGAACGCAACATACGCAACATCATGCGCAATCGTTTGCCCAACAAGATCCTCGATATCCTCGAAACAGCGGGCAAAATGGCCGCTGAAATCGGAACTGAAGTCTATGTCGTGGGTGGATTTGTCCGCGATGTTTTGCTTACCAAGACCAATTTTGATCTTGATCTTGTGGTTGAAGGTGACGGGATCGCATTTGCTAAAAAATTGGCTAAAAGAATGAACGGACGGGCCAAATATCACCGTAAATTCAAAACTGCCGTTGTCATATTGCCCGATGGACAACGGGTGGATGTGGCAACCGCCCGGCTTGAATATTATGAATACCCGGCCGCCCTGCCCACGGTTGAATTGTCTTCAATCAAGATGGATCTTTACCGGCGCGATTTTACTATTAACGCGCTGGCTGTTCACATCAATCCTTCCAGTTTCGGTAAACTGGTCGACTTTTTCGGCTCTCAACGTGATCTTAAAGATAGGACCATCCGGGTGCTGCATGCCCTGAGTTTTGTGGAGGACCCTACCCGGATCATGCGCGCCATCAGGTTTGAACAGCGTTTTGATTTTAAAGTCGGTGGACAGACTCTGAATCTGATTAAAAATGCGCTTAAGCTCAACCTCATCAGCAAGCTTTCCGGTTACCGCTTAACTCATGAAATGCGTATCATCTTAAATGAAGAAAACGTACTGCGCAGCATTGAGCGCATGAATGAACTGGGAGTGCTGGAGGCGATCCATCCTCTGCTGGTGCTTAATTCGGCTCGTTCGCAGGTGATAGGAGAGTTGGAACGTCTTATGAGCTGGTACAGTCTGCTTTACCTTGAGCCGCCCTTATCCGCTTGGAAAACATACTTTCTGGCTATGTGCATGGGGATTTCCAAAAGTAAAATGGAGCAGATATACGATCGGTTCAGTTTTTCACCTACGGAACGAAGGGAATTTGTTCATCTGCGCGATACGATCTTCTGGGCTGCCGGAAATATAATGAAAATTAAAAAAGAGATGAAGCCCAGTGCTATATACAAGACCCTCAGTCCGGTTCCTCTTGAAGGGGTTCTTTTCATTATGGCCCGGACCAAGAGGGAGATGATAAAAAAATATGTATCGCAATATCTTACTAATCTCAGATTGCAAACAATAGACGTAAATGGTGACGACTTGAAAAAAATGGGACTTGAGCCGGGCCCGGCCTACTCGGAATTATTGAATAATGTAAAGCTGGCCTGTCTCGACGGAGAGGTTAAAGGTCGTCAGGAGCAGCTTAATTTCTTGAAAAAGAAGATAAAGAGAATGAAGAAGTAGGCAGGATTAGAGCGACGAAGTCTTTTAGAAAATATATCACATAGTAATAAAAGTGGTTTCCCTTGCCCTTGTTCGGTAACCCGTGTAGAACATGCAGACTTTTGCAATATATGAAAAATAGGTCTTAAGTAAGTTTTTTTGACGAATAAGCTCTTTTTTTATATTTATTGTTGATAATTAGCTGGTATTTAATTACTGGAAATTAATATTGTTTGATAGAAAACAATAGAACTGATCCTGTTAGATTTTAGCAGGACAATCGGGCAATATCTGAACTGCTTTGTAAAGGTATTGTAAAGGTTGTTGTACAGATGGACGTATTATGGGCACCATGGCGGATGGATTATATTCTTGGTCCTAAACCGGACGAATGTGTTTTTTGCATTCCGGAAAGTACTGAGGAAGATGAAGAAAGATTGATTCTTCACAGAGCTAAGCACTGCTTTGTGATAATGAACAAATTTCCATACAATAACTGTCATTTGATGGTTACACCGTACCGTCATATCAATAAACTCACTGATCTCGAAGAGGATGAAGCTTCAGAGATCATGAAATATATAACCATTAGCTGCGATATTCTGGAAAAGGCATGCAATCCTCAGGGGATTAATGTCGGTCTGAATATAGGGGAAGCAGCCGGAGCTGGGATCGCCGCCCATCTCCACTTTCAGTTAGTGCCCCGTTGGAACGGGGATGCATCGTTTATGGCAGTGTTCGGAGAAACCAACGTTATTCCCGATCATTTGTCTTCAACTTACAAAAGGCTCAAGCCGTTATTTGACAGCTGCTGTCGCTAAGTAACACTAAGGAGGGTTTCATGCGTTACTTGAAGGTTTTGGCTCTGGTAGTTCTCTTTTTTCTTTCCATGGTATTCTTTATTCAGAATACCCCTGAACTTTCCAAGGAAGTAACTCTGTCCATCGAACTTTTCAGTTATAAGTTCATGAGCCAGCCTCTTCCGTACTACCTGTTGATCCTGATTGCGTTTGCCGCAGGTTCTCTCCTGTGTCTTCTTTATTTCATGGGTGACAAAGTCCGTCTTTCCGGTCAGCTCCGTAACTGCCGTACCAGAATGGCCAATCTTGAGCAGGAAGTTAATTCTCTGCGTAACCTGCCCCTCGATGAGGGGAACTATCCCTCCGCAGAAAAAAGCGAAGAGACAGCTTCCGAATAAATCAGCGCATATTCAAGGAGTATAAGTGTCCTTATTAAGCGTATTTAAGAAGAAGAAAGTGACGGCGTCCGAAAATCGGGCGCCGTCTTATTCGTCCGGGGCCGGAAAAGGCCGATCCGGTCTTGCGGATACCCGCGCAGCCATTGATGAACTCAGCAAGGTTGTAAAAGATACTCCTGAAGCTGTAGAAATCTACCTTGCTCTTGGCAACCTGTACCGTTCTCAGGGTGAAATTGAACGTGCCGCTCAGATCAGGAACAGCCTGATTGTCCGGCCCGGATTGGACCCGGCGATCAAGGCCCGCGCCCTCTATGAGCTGGGACGCGATTTCAGCCGTGGCGGTTTCTTGGACCGCGCCGTTAATGCCTTTGAAAAAGCTAGAGAAATTGTAGGTGATTCCCCTGAGATTATGACTGAACTGGCTGAACAGGCTGCAGGCAGCCGGGAATTTGACAAGGCGGCTGAATTTTATTCCAAACTGAATCAACCGGTACAGGAAGCCCACTATCTTGCCCGTCTGGCAGAGGATTACACCTCGGAAGGTGAAGATGCAGCAGCGCAGCGTACCCTTAAAAAGGCCCTAAAAATTTCCTCAAGTTCAGTAGAATCATGGCTTTTGGTTTTAACCAGGTTAAAGCAGGAAGATTCACTGGATAAATTTCGAAAGAAATTCAAATCCGCTCTTGCGCAGGTTCCCAAACACCTTACATTTTTACTTGTTGAAGGAGTTCTGGCGGAATCTCTCATCTTCGGTGACACTCCGATCAGGAACCAGAATCAGGGTAATGACCGTAACTACCCTTTTTATGAAGTTATGGTTGAAGAAATTTCCCAGTCCGACCCGGACGTAGTCATGCATTATTACGGGGCAAGGCTTTTGCAGCTCTGTGGCAAACAGGAAGAAGCCGAGGTCTGGCTTGAAAAAACATTAATGCTTAACCAGAATTTCTGGCTGGCACGACTTGAGCTTTTTAATCTAGCTCAGGATCAGCAGACTCTTACCTCGTCTTTTAAAAACCAGCTGGATTTTTTTGTAAATGTTGCGCGAAAAGTGCAGAGATTCACCTGTTCCAGTTGCGGTCTTAAGCGTGATAGAATATTTTTTAATTGCCCACGGTGTCGCAGTTGGCATTCAATTTCGTTCCGTAAAGAACTGAACCAGTAAGCCCTATATATTTATTGTGAGCAAACCAAAACTCACTCCCATGTTCGAGCAGTACATGCAGATCAAGGCCGAGCACCCTGATTCTCTGCTGTTTTACCGTATGGGAGACTTCTATGAACTTTTCTTTGAGGATGCTGAAGTAGCTGCGCGGGAATTGCAGATAGCTTTAACCTGCCGCAACCCTAATTCAGAAGATAAAATCCCCATGTGCGGCGTACCTCATCATGCCTCACGCGCTTACCTTTCTCAGCTTCTTGAAAAGGGTTACACCGTTACGCTCTGTGATCAGGTCGAAGATCCCAAGCACGCTAAAGGACTTGTAAAACGCGCGGTAACAAGGGTTTTCACGCCCGGAACCGTGGTCGAGGACGATACTCTTTCGGCCAAAACCAGTAACTATCTTGCCGCCTTGCTCTGGGATGAATCAAAGTCAGCCGGTGGTCTTGCCTGGATGGACTTTTCTACCGGCCAGTGGAGCGGAATTCAAAGCAAAAATGAAAATGATCTTTGGCAGTGGACGCTTAAGGTCAACCCCTGTGAGCTGATTCTCCCGCAGGGAAAGAGTGTTCCGGGCCAATACGGTGAAATTGATGCCAGAATAGCCCCTGCTTTTTCTGCGGGCTATTTCAATTACAAATCTGCAAAAGAAAACGTCCTCAATGCCCAGAATGTTTCAGATCTCGGTTCACTTGATCTCGAGGATAAAGTCCAGCTTACACAGGCCTGCGGAGCACTGATTTCTTATCTGCGTCAGACTCAGATGCAGGATTTTGATCATCTCGGTGAATTTAAGCCGCTGAATCTGACCAAGTTCATGATTCTGGACGAAGTCACAGAACGCAACCTTGAGCTTTTCAAAAGGCTGGACGGCAAAAAGGGTAAAGGTACCCTGCTCAACGTACTGGATAAAACCATTACTCCTATGGGCGGAAGGTTGCTTGCCGAGCGACTTAAGAGGCCGTGGCGGGAAATCTCGCCCATTGAGCACAATCAGCGTGCGGTAACTTTTTTTTATGAAGATGATTCCCTGCGGACCAGAATCAGGGAATTGCTTGATACCGTATACGACCTTGAACGGCTCTCCACTCGGGTTGTGCTTGGGCGGGCGACTCCCAAAGACTTTATCAGTCTGCGTGAAAGCCTGAAAACCCTGCCTCCGGTTCACCATCTTTTGCACGATGCAGTAACCGGTGCGGATGAAGATACCCCGGTGACTCCGGCCTTGCAGACCATTGTAAAAAAATGGGATTCAATGGCTGATGTGGCGGACCTTCTTGAACAGGCCCTGACGGATACCCCTCCCCCGGTAATAACTGAGGGCGGCTTATTCAAGACCGGTTATGATCCTGAACTTGATGAACTCATCGAGCTTACCGAGCATGGGGAATCAACTCTTGCCGACCTGCTTGAGACTGAAAAAAAATCCAATGATCTGCCTAAACTCAAGATCGGATTCAATAAGGTTTTCGGCTATTATTTTGAAATTTCCAAAGCCTTTAAAGGACAGGTGCCCGATTATTTTGAAAGGCGCCAGACCCTTGTAAACAGCGAACGTTACATAACTCCGAAGCTTAAAGAGCTTGAGGAAAAACTCATTTCCGCTTCCGAAAAGCGTAAGACGCTGGAATATAATCTTTTCCAGAAGATACGTGAGAATGTGGCCGGAAACAGAAGCCGTTTCATGTTCATGGCTGATGCCATCGCCGCTGTGGATTTCTGGCAGGGACTTGCAGAAGCGGCCCGGTCCAATCGCTGGGCCTGCCCTGAAATTCATTCCGGTATGGAAGTGGTTATTGACGAAGGCCGTCACCCCGTGGTCGAGGCGGTTCAGGGGGCTGCAAATTACATCCCCAACAATCTCACCATAGACGAAAAAAGACGCATCCTGCTCATTACCGGGCCGAATATGGCCGGTAAATCAACCGTTCTCCGCCAAGTTGCGCTTATGGGCATAATGGCTCAAATCGGTTCGTACATCCCGGCCTCAAGTGGACGGATCGGCCTTATGGATCGCGTATTTTCCCGAGTTGGTGCATCGGATAATCTTGCGCAGGGGCAGTCTACTTTTATGGTTGAAATGATGGAAACTGCCCGAATTCTACGGCAGGCTTCCAAACGCAGTCTGGTCATTCTCGATGAGATAGGACGCGGAACTTCAACTTTTGACGGTCTTGCGCTGGCGTGGGCTGTTGTGGAAGAGCTTTCCAAACGCGCCCGGGGCGGAATCCGTACCCTTTTTGCTACCCATTACCACGAACTAACCGCTCTTGAAGGAGTGATAGACGGACTGCGGAATTTCAACATAGCTGTTCGTGAATGGAAGGGAGATATTCTTTTTCTGCGCAGGTTGGTTCCGGGACCTGCGGATAAAAGTTACGGTATCGAGGTTGCCAAGCTTGCCGGGGTACCCAAGCCTGTAGTAGTGAGAGCAAGGGAAATTCTTGCGAATCTCGAAGAAAAATCGCAGGATGTGGATGGTCAGCCCGCCCGTCAGGCTCCGTCCGTACAATCTATTCTGCCCGGTATGTGTTCCGCCGGAAATAAAAATGAAGCTCCGCCCGAGGATCACGCACTTATTAAAGAGCTACGCAATCTTGATGTGAACGGACTTTCACCCATAGAAGCCCTTACCCTTCTGAATCAGTGGAAAAAAACACTGGGAGAAAAATAATGAAATTTCATAATGTTAAAAAACATATTTTGCTGTCCGTTCTGGCAGTAATGCTTCTGGCAACTGCCGGATGCGGTGTTAAGATGTGGCCTGCCCCGACGAAAAGTGAAGATTTTTTCAGCTTTGCCTCTGTTGAAGGCCGCCGAGTGGGCGAATGTCTCAAAGTCGTAGTAAAGGTTGACGGGGCTTATAAAAATGTGGACAATTTAAGTCTTCAATTTCAAGCTGACGGTTCCGGCCCGGGAGAAGGTTGCCCGACATGCCCCTTCTTTCCCGCTATAAGAAAAGAATTCATCCCCGGTTCCGAAGGTATTCAATCTGACGGCTCCACTTTCGTATTCAGCGAATGTGGACTTGATCCCGCTAAGAGCTATCGTTGGAGAGTCGTAGGACGCAATGTTTACGACACACTCGGAGTAGTAATTTCCGACGTATACACAGCTGCACCCTAATCTTTTAATGGAGTCCTTCCACAATGAATTATTTTGAAATCAAGAACAATGAACTGCATGCTGAAAATATCAGCATTAATGAACTGGCCAAAGAATACGGCACCCCGCTCTACATTTATTCTGCAGCAACCCTGCGCAGACATTTTGAAGCTTTTGATTCAGCCTTCACCGGACTTGAACATATGACCTGCTATTCCGTAAAAGCCAACTCCAACCTCAGCGTACTCAAGCTGCTGGCAGAGATGGGCGCCGGGATGGATATTGTTTCCGGCGGTGAACTTTACCGTGCACTCAAAGCTGGAGTACCGGCCGGTAAAATCGTATTTTCCGGCGTAGGTAAAAAAGCTTACGAAATAGCCGAAGCGCTCAAAGCCGATATTCTCATGTTCAACGTTGAATCTGTCGGTGAAATGCATCGCATCAACGAAGTGGCCGAATCCATGAATAAAGTGGCTCGCATCAGCTTCCGCATCAATCCTGATGTCGATCCCAAGACACATCCTTACATTTCTACCGGGATGAAAAAGAATAAGTTCGGTCTGGATATGGTAACCGCCAAGGAAGCCTATAAGACTGCTAAAGAACTTTCTAACGTTTCTCCCATCGGCATGGATTGCCATATCGGTTCCCAGCTTACTACTATCGAGCCTTTTCTCGAGGCTCTCGATAAACTTCTTGCTTTCCGGGACGAATTGAACGCAATGGGTATCGAAATTGAACATCTTGACCTCGGTGGCGGACTCGGCATCACCTACGACGAAGAAGAACCGCCCCATCCTAAAGAATTCGGCGAAGCTCTCAGTAAGGCTCTTTCCGGCAAAGGACTTAAAGTAGTACTTGAACCCGGCCGTGTAATCGCCGGTAACTCAGGTATTTTAGTTGGTGAAGTTATCTACACCAAGAAAACCCCGACCAAGGATTTTCTGATTGTAGATGCTGCAATGAACGACTTGGTACGCCCTTCATTGTATCAGTCTTATCACCGTATTTCCGAAGTTACCCAGAACAATCGTCCTGAAATTGATTATGACGTTGTAGGGCCTATCTGCGAATCCGGCGATTTCCTTGCCAAGGATCGTATGCTGCCTGAAATGAAGCAGGGTGAACTCATTGCGGTATACTCCGCCGGTGCATATGGTTTTACCATGTCTTCCAACTATAACTCACGCTTGCGTGCGGCAGAGATCATCGTCGACGGTGATGACGTTATCGTCGCCCGCAGAAGAGAAAGTTACGAAGACCTGATCAAACTCGAATCTTAATATAAAGCAGGCCTTCGGTTATTCAGCCGAAGGCCTGCTTTTGATATCTTGAGCTTTTGTGCTCTTTTGATTCACTGTCGGCAGCAGACCGAATTAAGCCCCTTTACATTACCGAATAGGGGATTTTTATTTTTGTGAGTATGTAATCATAACGCTATGGCTAGACTGAATTCTTTTTATTTACCTACGGAAAACTGGAAAACGCCCTTTGTTCTTGAGGGTGGTGAAGCCAAGCATCTGGGAAAAGTCCTGCGGACCCGTGTGGGCGATACTGTGAGGCTGTTTGACGGTTGCGGTCGTGAAGGTCTTTTTACGGTGACCGCAATTACCAAGTCCAAAGTTCAGTTTGATGCGGTCGAAGAAAAACACATTCCAGATCCGCGCAATATAACCCTCGCCATAGGCTGGAACAAATCAAGCAGACGCAATTGGATTCTTGAAAAATCAGCTGAATTACAAACTCGCGGACTACTCTTTTTTCAGAGTGAATTCAGTCAGGGGAAAGTTCCTGCCGAAGTAAAAGAGAGCTGGAATGAAAAGCTGGTCGCCGCTGCTAAGCAGTGTGGAAACGCATGGCTGCCTGAGCTTCAGACTCTGCCGGGATCAATTGAAAAATTGATTGAGGTCGCCGCGTCCTATGATAATAAACTGTTCTTGTGGGAAAAAGCGGATAAAGATACGGTTCCGGGTAATTCTGTCTTTGCGGCAGAATCCACATTGGCAGTCATCGGCCCGGAAGGTGGATTCAGCCCGCGTGAAGCCGAATTATTGATTGAAAATGGATTCACCCCGTGCAGTCTGGGTAATTCAATTTTACGCTGGGAGACTGCCGCCCTGCTCTGCATGGGAACCGCATATCTTGAAAGGCAAAAGAACGATTAATATACTGCCTTGACCAGCCGCCGGAGGCTTATAAAATGAAATTAGAACTCACAGATAACCAGCCGCTGGCTGACCGGATCCGCCCCAGAAATATAGACGATTTTTTCGGTCAGAATCACGTTCGTGAAAGAATTGAAGCCTTTGAAAGATCTAAAAGACTTCCCAGTCTGCTCCTTTTCGGTCCTCCCGGCTGTGGAAAATCAACTCTGGCCATGCTCTTGGCTAAATCAACGGGCCGCCATTTTATGCGCGTCAGTGCGCCTGAATCCGGGATTTCCGCTTTGCGTAAAAAGCTGGCGGGCATGGATATTCTTATTCTGGATGAATTGCATAGATTTTCCAAAGCGCAGCAGGATTTCTTTCTGCCCATTCTGGAATCCGGTGAAATCACCCTGCTGGCGACCACCACTGAAAATCCGTCCTTCAGCATAACCAGACAGCTTCTTTCCAGACTGCATGTGCTGAGATTGCGGCCTTTAAGTAAGGTGGACCTGCTGGCGATCTGCAAACGGGCCTGTGAGGAGCTTCAAATTGAATTAAGTGCGGAAAGTCTTAGCCTCATTACCTCAATGGCTGGCGGAGATGGGCGTGCTTTACTGAATTTACTGGAATACACCTCACAATTGCCTGAAGAGAAACGCGAAGCTGAAAATCTGCGTAAAATTCTTCCAGAAACAGTCGTTCGCGGTGACAGGGATGGAGATTCACATTATGAGCTGGCTTCTGCACTGATCAAGTCAATCCGCGGCAGCGATCCGGACGCGGCACTTTATTATCTGGGATGCTTGATCGAGAGCGGCGAAGACCCAAAATTCATCACCCGCAGGTTGATCATATCCGCCGGTGAAGATATCGGACTGGCCGATCCTTACGCTATGACTATGGCTGTTTCATGCCAGCAGGCCGTCGAGTTTATCGGCATGCCTGAAGGTTTTATCCCGCTCTCCGAAGCTGTTGTTTATCTGGCGCTAGCCCCTAAGAGTAATAGCACTTATGCTGCATATCATACTGTGAAGCAAGAGATTCGTCAGAACGGCATGCTTCCGGTTCCCCTGCATTTGCGCAATGCTACTACAAATTTACAGAAAGAATGGGGCTATGGACGTAACTATCTGTATCCTCATTCTTATCCACATTCATATGTTGAACAGGATTATCTACCACCGGAAATCGCTGACCGTATGTTTTATGATCCAAAAGATCAGGGGGAAGAACCCCGTTTAAACGCTTGGCTGAAAGGCCAGCGCAGAAATAGACCGCCTCGAAAGAGGCCTGCTCCCAAAAAATGGGGTAAGTAAAGGTTTTTGCTTTCTATTCTGTTGCCTGTATTTTTATGGACGTGTATAATTTTACTAAAACAGCCATAAGGATACTTCTATGCCTTCCTTTAATTCCATTATTGTTGAAAACATTATTGAGAGCATTGACGTAGGGTTAATGGTTATTTCTCATGAAGGGAAGATTAAATTCCTTAATTCTGCTGCCTGCGAAATTCTTAATCTGAACCGTGAGAAAAGCCTCGGCTTCGGTTGGGGCGAGCTTTTTATTACCGACGAAGTTTTCAATACTGAATTCAATCAGGTTATTCTTGATGTAATAAACGAACGCAAAGCTGGTCTTAAGCATATTGTCCCATATACAGTTAAGGGGATGAAATGTCCGAAAAAACTATCTATTACCTCTTCTTTTCTTACCGAAAATGATAAAGTTCTGGGACTCGTCTTTCTCTTCGATGATATAACTGACATTTTTAATGCCGAACGGCGTGAAAAGAAGATTATTTCCCGTATCGCCGAGCTGCAGAGGGATAGGATTGAAGGCTTGGATTCTCTTTCACAGGCTGTGGCGCATCAGGTTCTGAACCCCACTACAATTATAGGTGGAATGGCCAATCTTGTTTCGCGTAAACTTCAGCCGGAAGATCCTTTACAGCGTGAATTAAAAATTATTTCTGAAGAAGCAATGAAGCTGGAGGGACTGGTCGCTGCGGTCAAGACATATTCCAACATGCCTAAACCTGACATTTCCGCAGTTGATGTTTCAGATTTTTTTAAGGAAGCCTTGGATAATGCCAATTTAATTCTTGAACGCATTGGCGAAAGCATAGAAATGAAGCTAAAATGCTCCGTGGAAAAAATAAATGTGGGCAAAGAGTTATTTAAAACGGCGATAGTGGAACTGCTGCTCAATGCCAGCAATTTTACCCCGGAAAAAGTTACCTTGGTTCATATTGAGGTTGAAAAGGTAAAACATACGATCCAGATTAGAATCATTGATCATGGGTTGGGAATTGAGCCCCAAATGATCAATCATGTTCTGGATCCATTTTTTTCCACCAAAGCCAAAGGGGTGGGGATGGGGTTGCCACGCGTGAACAAGATTGTTTTCGAGCATCAGGGCAAGCTGTATATAAAAAGTCCCGGACCGGAAAAAGGAACTACTGTAACAATTGAACTCCCCTGTCCCGATGTTGAGTGTTGCTCAAAAGGGAAAAAACTTAACTGAAAAAATTATCGAATAATTCTTTTATCTGGAAATCGTAGGCGTCAACGATAGTTTTCAGGCTTTCAACATCGATTGCCAGTTTTTCCCATACTTCATCATCCACACCGGGAAGCACGTACATGCCGCCCTCCGCTATTCCTACTGCAAGAGCAAGATTGTCCGCCGCTTGAAGAATTCCGGCAGCTTTGTACATCTCGCTCTTTTCCGGAGCATGGTGGGAGCTGATTATTTCTGTCAGGTCAGGTGGGAAATTCCATTTTTCGAGCATGCAGCGGGTAACCTGAGTATGATTGAAATCCAGGATAACTTCTTCAGCTTCCACAAGAGGTAGAAAATTTTCCCGTGCAAAAAGCATTACCTGTACTGCGCTGTAGGGCATTTTCTTGAACATGATTAAGCGGCCTACGTCATGCAGCAGTCCGGCGGTAAACATCATTTCCGGGTTCACTCCATCAACCTTTTCGGCGAGAACCTTGGCAAACACCCCGCAGGTTAATGAATGCATCCAGAAAGTCCGCATATCAATCAGTTCCGGGGGAATGTCTTTAAAATAACCAATGGTCGAAAGACCAAGAGCTAGTGTGCAAAGCTCCTGACCGCCGATTAAAGCCACGGCGCGGACCAGATTATCAATTTTGGAAGGAAATCCGTAAAGCGGACTGTTGACCAGTTTCAACAGTTGTGTGGATAGGCCGACATCAAGCCCCACAACTTCGGCAATATGTCCAGCTGAACTGCTAGAATCGTCAACGGCTTCTTTTACTTTGAAAAAAATATCAGGAAACGATGCAACTTTTAATTCTGCATCAACTATATCTTCAAATGTGCCTTCAGCACGAAAGAACATGTCACGCATATCATCTAGAGCTGTAACCTGCTGTTCCTGTTTTGTAGGTAATCTCCACCCTTCCTTCAGCCTGACTGCGGTTTTATATACCGCAATGTCAAACATCTGCATGATAACCGGATCGTTATGATTGACAAACATGAAGTAATCACGGGCGTATATGAAAGCTGCATCAATGTTCTGCTCATCAGGTTCTTCGGATTCTTCAGGAACAATATCAACAGATTCGATGTTCTGATTTTTGAAAATAGAAATATTTTTGTTGGTCAAGACAGACCCTTTAGGCAGAAGCATACGTTGTCCCTGCATCAGGTCTGCGGCTAACACCATACCCGGCTGGACTTCTTCAATATTCACTGTAGGCATATCTAACCTCTCACTTGTTGAATGGCAGGATCAAATTTTATGATAAGTAATAGTTCCAGTGTGCTGCTTAGGTTTAAATTTGTCCGTTACTGTATGTAGTGCTTCAGAATGTCCCACATATAAGTGCCCAACATCAAGTAAATTATTACAAAATCCTTCTAATACTTTTTTTTTCATTTTTTTATCGAAATAAATAATCACATTTCGGCAGAAAATAATGTGGGATTTCGGGATTCGTTTAAGATCGCGGTCTAAATTAAGATTTATCTTTCCAAAGCTGACCAGTCGTTTGACATCAGGATTTATTTGAAAAACATCGTTTCCCTTGTCTGTGAAATATTTGGAAATAATATTTTCCGGTGTGGTCCGCAAAGAATATTTTGTGTAGATCCCTTTTTGCGCCATTTTTAAAACATTATCGGAAATATCATTGGCTGTAATTCTAATACGCCATTTACTGATTTCCTTTTTCAACATTTCATGCAAAATAATGGCAAGGGTATATGGTTCCTCACCGGAAGAACATCCGGCGGACCATATTTTAATCTCACGTCTGCCGGATTTGTTGCCGGCATCGATAAAATTTTTCAGCGTAAAATTCCTGAAAACTTTCAGCTGCGGATTATCTCTGAAAAAGCTGGTCTCATTAGTAGTGATTAATTCCGTGAGCATATTAAGCTCTTCGGTCTTTCCTTTAATGTGATTGCGCAAATAGTCTATATACTCAGTATAACTATTCAGTTCCAATTCAGAAATACGTGGCGCAAATCTATTTTCAATCAAAAATTTTCTGTTATCTTGTAAATATATACCTGACAGCTCATATATAATATCTCTGAGCTGCATAAATTCATTCTGGGTGATCTTGATACGATTGCTGAACCCTTTTCCAGGAAATAAATTTGTCATGTAATTAAACCGTGAAGGCAAAAAATTGAAATTGTAAATATAAAGTATTTATCTGTTGTATGTCTTTCTCCATTCATCAAGAAAAAGAACAGCTGTGTCCAGAGGGTTCAACTTTCCTTGCTGTGCTCTGACTGCAGTTACCAGATCATCAAATCCTACGTTTGCTGGTAATCCTAACTTTTCAATTAGATTAACTATATCATTTTTTAATTCTTCTGGAAAGTTATTATTAAAAAGAGTTCCGGTCTTTCGTTCCAGCGGCCAGTCGGTGAACCTTTCAGCTGTAAAGTCTATCAGGCTTTTCATTCTTACTTCATAAGTGTGTTCCTTAAGTACTCTGGCCCGGGCCTTTTCGGCAAATGCTGCGCGTTCTTCAGGATGTGCGAGAAAATATTTTATTTTACGGTCCAGATCTTCGAGATCTTCAAAATGGGCAAGTTCTCCCTCTGCGAAGGCTTCAGACATGAGCGATCGATTGTCTACAAGCTGAAAAGCACCGCAGGCTGCCAGTTCAAAAGTGCGTGGATTGATAAAATCACCTTTACTTACGAGCTTATCGGCGCTGATTGAAGAATGCAGATTCAGATTGATTTTGGTACCGTTGAAAATCTTCACACATTCTTCAGAAGAAACCCGGCGTCCGCCAAGCTGGAGATAAGGTTCAAGCACATGGTCCCCGTCCCACTCATTGCCCCAGATTTTTAACCCGTGATGAATTAGTTTGCGAAATGCCAGCCGTCTGTTGGGATACCCTGCTCCCATAAAGGAAACATCTCCACCATATTTACGGTTGTCTACAGAGTTAAGATTCTGTTTTTTATGGAAATCAGGATCAGCAGCTAGAGGCAGATAAAGTATGTTTTCTACTCCGATCTGATTCAATTCATTGAAAAAAGGTTCTTTCTGGATAACTGCGAACACATCGTAAAAAGGCGCAAAAGATTGCCAATAGGTAAAGAGCCTGAAATCCTCCACAAACCACATGGCGGTTTTTACATTGTCCTTGCGTAATCTCTTTAGAGCCTGATGGGTGAGCGGTGCTTGAGCCATTGCCAATACCATATCAGGCTCAAATGTTTCCACTTTTGCGAGCACTGCCTGTGAAAGCATATTCAAGTAGCTATTTCGCAAGTATTGATGACGGTCTGATGTGACTTTGAGATCGTCAATGGCGGTGTATGCGCTGTAGAAATCTGGAGCTTCAAATACTTCAACATGATGCCCCATTTTTTCAAGGGCTGAAACACAAAAACGTCCCACAGGTAGCGATCCCCCGTATAGAGGAAGAACCACCAGAATTCGCAGCATTTTATTTATATTCATATCCATACTCGTTTAGGGAGTTATCCAGTCATTATCTTTGTAAAATTTTTCTGCCAGATCGGGAAAAGGACCATATTCTCCAATATCAAGCAGCCCCAGATGGCAACCTATGAATTTTCGCAATCTCTGCCTGCGTTCGCCTGTCGGATCTGTTCCGGCTTTGAGAATATATTGTGTTCCCAGAAAATCGCAGTTCGATTCGAATACAGCAATTTTATCAGGCAGGTGTTCAGGGTTACGGGTTGCTACATAGCGCGAAGCCGAGGGCTCTTTAAATGGTAGAAGGCATTTCAGGGCGTTATAGCATGGAGCCGCCTCCATGCACGGGGAACAGTCAGTATTAGCCTGTAGTATAGTGTGCCCTGCTCCGTAAGGACCGGTCTCGGTACACCATGCCGAGGAAAGGAAGAGTCCAAGAACAGGTACGCCCAGATGAGCGGCAAGATGCATTGTTCCGGTATCCGGAGTAATGAGTAAATCAAGTCCTGTGACAGCGTCTGCGAGCCCTGCCCAATCTGTTTTACCGGCAAGGTTGACTGTTGATTTTGCTACCTGTGACGGGAGTACGGATAATAGCTTTCTGCCTGCTTCGCGTTCCGCAGGGCTGCCGAGTAAAAATAGATTTTTGTTCTTATTGGTGGATCGTGCGGACATAACCAGAGGCGCGAGTACTTCGTACGGTAGAGATCTTCGGCTCTCCCGCCCTGCGAGCACGATACCGATTCCCTTGCCGCCGGGTTCTGCCGCGGGATTAACGTCCGCTGCCGGAATCATGTCCGGGCTTAGCGCCGCCCAATAGTCGACAAGGTTTATGTTGTTACGTCGTTCTGCCGCCAGCCTGAACGCCAGCTCAAACCACGGATCTTTAAGCGGCTGGCCGTTGATCAGCTTGTGTCCTTTAACCTTTTTCGAGTCGAACATGGCGGAAAGGGCATAGTTCATAGTGGAAAAATTAAGATTGTAAATTTCGCTGAAATTTATCTCAGCCAATTGTCTGAAGATTTTGAAATTAACCGGAAGTACTGTATCTGTCCCCTGCCCTTCAATTCCGCTGCCGTGGGCAATAAGCGGGTGTAATTCACAATCGGGATATAAAATACGGGCCAGCCCCTCCAGAGATCTGTCAATGCAGAGATGAACCGAAAAACCTCGCCGCTGGAGGGTAAGCACAAGGCGTTTGGTCTGTACCAGATCGCCGAATCTTGTAAGTTGTATAACCAGAGCCCGTTTCATTAAATATACATATCCTTGCAAGGGTTTGATTTTTTGAATTATATCTTTTTTTCAGCACTTTGTCATTTTACAATGCGCATACACTTTTGTTATGGAAGACTTCTATGACTTACTACCCTATTTTTTTAAAAGTGAAAAACCGCAAATGTCTGCTGGTTGGTGCCGGGGCTGTCGGTGTTCGCAAACTCAAGTCTATTCTTGAATGTGATCCCGATCATGTCACTGTACTCGATACCGCTGATCCGGGGCCGGAAATGCTTGAAATAAGCCGGGATCAGCGCGTATCCTTCGAGCAGCGGCATTTCAGGGCAGAAGATATGAATGATGTCTTCATCACCTTTGCCTGCACCAGCAACACAGAACTCAACCGGCACATAGCCGACCTCTGTGCGGAAAAAAATATTCTCTGTAATATTGCCGACTTTCCTGAAGGAAGCAACTTTATTGTGCCCTCGGTAATTCGACAGGGAGATCTTACTCTGGCCGTATCTTCAGGGGGGTGCACACCAGCACTAACCAAGAAAATACGCCGTGATCTGCAGGATATTTTCGGACAGCACTATGCTGATTTTATCACTTTAATGGGAAGAATAAGACCGTTGGTCCTTGACCTTGGCAAGGAAACAAGCCACAACACCGCTTTGTTCAGGTTACTTGTCGCCTCTCCTATTTTAGATGAACTTGAGGCTGGAAACATGGCTAGGGTAAAGGAAATTCTGACTGAAACCCTACCTCAAGAACTTGTTCCCCGTATACCGGAGTTAATTGATGAACTTATTTGAGTTATTTCAGTATGTTATTATCGTTCTCTATCTTGCCGGGACGACCTTTTTTTTCATCGGAAGCCTTAAAAACGACAAGTTTTTGGGAAAACTTGGAAATCTTTCCGCTATCGGTGGATTTGCCATGCATACCCTTGACTTGCTCCTTGCCGTCACCCTCTACAGGGGAACTGTTTTAAACGGCGGATATTTTTATTTCAGCCTGCTTGGCTGGAGTTTTATCCTCGTCTATTTCGGTCTTTGGTGGAAGCTGCGCAGCACTTTTTTTGCGCTCACCGCCTCCCCCTTCGCCCTGCTGCTTTTCATTATTTCCCTTGCCTCCCAGAGTCTCAAGGTGGCCATACCCGCGCATTTAGCCGGTCTTTTTATCGGGCTTCATATCGCGACTATTTTTGTAAGCATCGCCCTTATGGCAATGGCAGCCGGAGCCGGTGTCGCGTTTTTATACCTGAACAATAAAATTAAAACCAAGGCTAACCTTACCGGAATGGGTAAGGAGATGCCCTCTCTGAATACTTTCGACAATGTGAACCATTGGGCGATTAGTATCGGATTTCCCCTTTACACTTTGGGGCTTGCCGCGGGATTCCTTTGGGCGCGGAGTGCTTTTACCAAGATGTTTTCATGGGATCCGAAAGAAATTGTTACTTTAGTGGTCTGGTTTCTTTTCGCATTCGTCTTTCACCAGCGCATCATGATGGGTTGGAGAGGCAGGAAACCGGCAATTCTGGTGATTATTGTTTTTGTTATCACCATGATATCCCTGTGGGGCATCAATTTTTTTGTCCCCACTCACCATAGCTTTAAAGTCTGATATGGACCATAATATTTATCTAATCGGCCTTAACCACCGCTCCGCCGGGGTGAATGTGCGTGAACGCTATGCCCTGACCAATGTAGAGCAGTTTGAAGAAGGACTGCTTGAAATGGGAGTGCGTGAGGTAATGGCCTTATCTACCTGTAACAGGGTGGAAATTCTGGTTGTCTGCTCTTCCGAGATTACCCGGTTAAATATACTGGAGTACTGGGCAAAAAGGTGTTGCGGATCTGTAAGTGAACTGGAACCGAATACCTACTGTCATGAGGGATTGGGGTCGGTGAAACACCTTTTCAGGGTCGCTTGCAGCCTTGATTCCATGATTGTAGGTGAACCGCAGATTCTCGGGCAGCTCAAGGATTCTTACCGTAAAGCAGTGGATGCCGGTGCCGCGCGGGTTATCATCAACCGTATGCTGCACAAGGCTTTCTTTGTCGCCAAAAGAGTCCGCACCGAGACTTCCATAGCTTCCAGTGCTGTTTCCATCAGTTATGCGGCGGTTGAGCTTGCCAAAAAGATTTTCGGTGAACTGGAAGGTCAGCGGGCTATGCTCATCGGAGCCGGAGAGATGGCGGAACTTGCCGCAACCCACCTGCTGAACAGCGGTGTAACCAAAATCTCCATCGCAAACCGTACTTATGCCCGCGCCGAAGAACTGGCTGAATGTATGGGCGGAAGCGCCGTGCCTTTTGAAAATCTTTATGACCAGCTGATAGATACTGATATTATCATCAGCTCTACCGGAGCTCCTCACGCGGTTATCAGTGCCAAGGAGATGAAGAAGGTCATCAAGAAGCGTAAATATCGGCCCATGTTTTTTATCGATATTGCGGTTCCACGCGATATTGATCCAGATGTAAACGGGCTGGACAACGTGTATCTTTATGACATTGACGATCTTAAAGATGTAGTTGAAGAAAATAAATCCCAGCGTGAAGACGAAGCCGTTAAAGCGGCTTCCATAGTTGAATTCGAGACCCTTTCGTTTGGCAACTGGATTAATTCTCTTGATTTGCAGCCGACCATAGTGGACCTTTTCACCCGCAGTGAAAATGTGGCCCAGCAAGAGTTGGCCAAGACGCTCAAACGTCTTGGCGACGTGGATGCCAAAACTCACAAGGCCTTAGAGACCATGGCCATGTCCATAGGGAAAAAACTTCTTCACGAGCCGGTATCCTTCCTCAAACGTCGAACCGAGGAAGAAGGTAAGGCTGATGAATTTGTTGATCTTGCCCGGCGCATGTTCAATCTTGATAATGAAACTATTCCTGCTGACGCTCATTGCTCCAGGAAAAAGAACCGGAATTCTGAAAGTTAAAGGATTTTACTGATGCGAAACTACCTTCTTGAAGATATTTATGAAGATGATGTGGCTAAAATTGTTGATGCGCTTAAAGACGTCGGATTTTCCGGACCCATCGACGATATTTTCTACCTTCCCATTCCCGACGAACTGCTTCAGGATGTTCAGAAGGAGCATATGGACGAATGCGGCCCTTACTTCATGGCACTTGAAGTCATGGAAAATAGTATGAAAATCGAACTTCTGGTTCGGGCGCAAAGTAAAATCCGCTGCGAATGCGTGGCCTACGCTACCCCGGAACAGCGCAATCATATGCTTGATTATATTGATAAATTCATTATGGATTTAGGTGTGCATCTTTAAAAAGAAGGCTCCTTTGCTTCAACCCTGCCCTGATGATAGGGGCTGAGAATCCCGATAACTTTTAACAGGGCTTTCCGCTGAACCTATATGGGACTACTTCCTGAATCAATACAAGAGCTTAACCCGAAAATGGCTCGGCTGTGTTTAGGTATTGAAAAATTCGGAAATTTGAAGTGCGGAAAAAAATTTGCATCTTCCACAATGATTGTCGGGGTGTCCGGCGGCATTGATTCCACAGCTTTATTAATCATCGCAACCCTGCTCGCCCGGAAATCCGGTGGCAGGGTTTTTTGCGCCCATGTGGATCACGGTTTGCGGGATAATTCTGCCGATGATCGCGGTTTTGTTGAAGATCTTTGCGCGCGCTTAAATATTCCTGTCGAGTCTTTTCAAGCCGATGTCTCCGGGTATGCCTCTAATAATTCCATAGGACTTGAAGAAGCCGGAAGAATCATGCGTTATGATTTCTTCAAGCGCTGCATGAAGAAATTCGAAGCTGATTTTTTATTGCTGGCGCATCATATCGGAGATCTTTCAGAAGATATACTTATGCGATTGATTCGGGGTACCGGCTGGCCCGCTCTGGCTGGGATGGATGCATTTGATCCCAAGCGTAAACTTTTACGCCCCCTGCTCTCTACTACAAAAGATGAACTGGAAGTTTTTTTAAAGTCCATCGGCTGTTCATGGCGGGAGGATGAAAGCAACTTATGCGATGACTATACCCGTAATCGAATCCGCAATCGTGTTATGCCCCTGCTTCGCGAAGAGAATTCAAATCTGGATACGGGACTGCTGAGACTAAAATATCAGGCCGAACTTGATGAAGATTATTGGGCTGAGCAGACTGCTGAAATTCTGAAAATGGCGCAAGTTGACGAGAATGGTGCTCTTAGACTGTCTTGTTCTATTTTGGACAAATGTCATTCAGCTTTAAGATTCCGTATTTATAAGAAAATTTTAGATAACCTTGGTCCGGGACATGCTCTTTTCGAGTCTGTAGTTAAGCTTGATAATGGCTTTTGCGCCCGTAATTACGGCGCAACCTTCCAATTTCCCGGAAATAAGGTTGTTAAAATCAGTAAAAAAGAGCTCTTATTCAAAGTTAATTAGGGCATTGACAGCGACGACAGCAAAGTTTAGAACTTTGTGAAATTTGTTACTAATTCTTTAGGAGGACACAGATGAATATTCTTATTTTTGGACCCAACGGTAGTGGTAAAGGAACTCAGGGCGCTCTCGCTAAGAAAAAATACGATCTCGATCATATTGAATCCGGCGCAATTTTCCGTAAACACATCGGTGGCGGTACTGAACTCGGCATGAAAGCTAAAGAGTACATCGATAAAGGTGAACTCGTTCCTGATGATATCACAATTCCCATGGTTCTCGACGTTCTCCAGTCTTCTGATGAAAACGGCTGGCTGCTCGACGGCTTCCCCCGTTCTATCGTTCAGGCTGAAAAGCTTTGGGAAGCTCTTGAAAAAGACGGCGTAAAGCTCGACTTCGTTATCGAAATCCTGCTGCCCCGCGAAGTTGCTAAAAACCGGATCATGGGCCGTCGCCTCTGCGAAAACGATCCTAACCACCCCAACAACAAATTCATCGACGCTATTAAGCCCGACGGAGACAAATGTCGCGTATGTGGCGGTGCTCTTACCGAACGCGCAGATGACCAGGACGAAGATGCAATCAACAAACGTCACGACATCTACTATGATGACAAGACCGGTACTGTTGCAGCTGCATACTTCTACAAAGATCTGGCTCCTAAAGCTGGCTTCAAATACATCGAACTCAATGGTGAAGGCACCATCGACGAAATCAAAGAGACCCTCATGGCTCAGCTCGTTTAGTTCGAAATTAGCCGATAATAAAAAAGGCCCGCTGTCATTTCTGACGGCGGGCCTTTCTTTGTTTTGATCATTATTTTTAGCTGTCATCGACCACGATAGTCGGAAACATACCTTGCTTGTCTCCGCCCAGATAAGGCTGGAACAGGTTGTAAGAAACGTACTGTGTCTTTTGGGCATGTCCCCTTCTTTCCTGTTTACCGTCATAGCGGGCGCCATTGTCCACCAGAATATGTTCAACACGGTTTTGAAAATCGCGTATGAATGCGGCTGCATCTCCGCTGAAACTCATTCTGCCGATATTAAAATCTTTTTCTTTGGAAAAGTCTGCAAGTGACATGGATTGATTTATCAGATCGCTTTGCTTGGTGATGTATCCCCAGACAATTGTTTTTTCCGGTATATCAATCGGCTCGGAAGCGTGGATGATTGTGTGCGGCATAACAATAGAACCTGAACCGACATTAACCTGATTTTCTTCTGTTCCGTGCAGAAATGAGTTGAAGCCGATAAATACCTTTTCTCCAATATTGGAAAAGACGAGCTTACCGCCGTGCGCAACAACAACGAATCCCGCGAAACGGGAATCAACAATAAAACTGTTTTCCTGTGCATTGGATCCCTTGCCGAGTTCTGAGTTCTCGATATAGGCCCGTTGGGCTACAAGGCAGTTCTCTCCGATCACGCAATCACCCTTGATAACAGCATAACGGCTCACGAAGGCATTATCAGGAACCCAGACCGGAAAAGTTTCCGCCAGAGAATCGTAAACAGGCAGGAAATCACTTCTGCGTCCTTTGAGAAAATCAGCAAACAATCCGGTGAGTTCTCCCTCCTGATCCCATGAAATATATTTTTCAAGGATAGCCTGTGGGTAACGGTAATCGAATTCATATTTATTCTCGACTTTAATCCAGATGCGTCCGGAATCGATACAGATTTTGGAAAGGTCTCCAGCCTGTATGTAGCTGTAATCGCCGACAATACAATTGTGCATTACTGAAAGGTCCGCGGTTGCAAATGCTCCAAGGTAGGCACCTTCGAGGGTTGTTCCGTGGATATTCGCGTAATGCATGGAAACAGTATTTTGAATACGGAAAAGTTCCGGACTTTCAGGATTGCGAGAATGATTATGAACCAGAGTTTTATAAAGGAAGCTGTTCACAACCTGAATAATCTCATCACGGTAAAGCTCAGTTGTAACTTTTCCGAATGTTACCTCAGTTCCGGCCGCCTTAAGTTCATCACCACGAATATCACTTCTGATAATAATTGAACGGTCGACATCACATTTGCCTAAAAAATATGATCCACCGAGATTGCTTTCTCTAAACCTGAAATAAATCGGATGGTCAATTGAAAGTGCATAATACGCATAATCTGTAGCCATTTTATTGCCTAGAAGCGTACTGTTCAAGGCCTGCTCAACATCCAGCCCCATGGGGAGGAGGTTTACGTTTACCCTTGATATAATATGTTTGATCAGTTTTCTGACTCTTTTCATGTTTAACCTCGTAGAGATCTGATGTAGTGGGTAATAAATGAGATGCAGTATTTAAATCAAAAAGCTGCTTACAGAGTTGTAGCGTTTTGAAAGTACCTTTTCCAAAGCCTGCATACAATAGAAAAAAATCGTAATCCTATTGATTGGCATTATCAAAAAGCCCATCTAAGTCCGAGAAGATTCAGATGGGCAGAATGTTTATTTGTACGAAACGAAATATTAGAGAAGGAAGATTCCGGCAAGTCCGAGCAGGGAAAGAAAACCAAAACTATCCGTTATGGTAGTAAGAAAAATAGAGGATGCCTGTGCCGGGTCCCGGCCGAATTCTTTCAACAGGATAGGGATAGCTCCGCCGACCACTGCCCCGAGTACCATATCAATAAACAGCGCCCCGGACATGACCATGGCCAATGTATAATTACTGGTTATCATAAATACCGCGCCCAGCACTAAAAACGAAACACAAATACCGTTAGCAAGGCCTATTTTTAATTCACGCAGAACCGCTTCCCATGATTTTTTACGGTCAAATTTTTCAGTAGCAAATTGGCGGATCATAACCGCGAGGGCCTGCTGTCCCGTATTTCCGGCCTGGTTGGCAACAATGGGCATAAGTACTGCCAATATGGCCATCCGGGTAATATTATCTTCAAAAAGATGAACAACCCATGCGGATACAGCGGAGTTGAGCACATTTATGACCAGCCATGGCAAACGTTTTTTTACCGAATATTTCCATGGGGAATCAACGGTTTCGTCAGTACCCGCACCAACCATTGACTGCATATCTTCACTGGCTTCTTCATTAATAATGTCAATGACATCATCAACAGTGACAACTCCGATGAACCTGTGATCAAAATCGGTTACCGGCATTGCTAGGAAATTATAGTGCGCTATGAGTCTGGCAACTTCTTCCTTGTCCACATTATAGGTCACAGAGATCAGGTGCTGGTTGTGGGTTAGTTCTGTGAGCATTTTACCGGGACGGGCAATAAGCAGGTCGCGCATGGAGACAACGCCGGTCAATTGATTGCGGCGCCCTACTACATAGGCATAATAAGGAATACTCTTATCTTCCACTTCCTTACGGATTTCCGCAATGGCCTGATCCACGGTCATGTTGTCGCGGACAATAGCAACCTCGGTAGTCATAACACCACCGGCGGTATCAGGATCAAAGGTCAAAAGTGTAGAGATTTCCTCCCTGTCTTCCGCTTTGATCTGGCGTAAAAGAGTTTCCTGTGAATCATTATCCAGCCCCTCAAGAATGTCCGTGGCATCATCAGGGGACATTATCTCGAGGATACGGGCGGCCATGCCGACATTCAGTCGTTCAATGAGTTCCCGTTGATCGTTTTCTTCCATTTCCGCAATGGAATCAGCAGCATCACGGATGGGTAATTGCTTGATGAACTTGACCTGTTCTTCCAGACCGAGTTCTTCAATATGGTCAGCAGCATCCGCAGGATGCATGGCATCAATAACACACTGGTCTACTTCGCCAGCGCGCCCTTTGCCGTGTTCCTGCCACTTCCTGAGTGGCCCGGGGATTCCTTTTGGATTAGCCATGGCGCTTCAACTATACCAATTAGAGTTAAAGGTCAAAATTTATCACCTTGAAACAAATGAAAAATTAGTTTGTGAAATCCTTCTCAGCCCTTGTATTGCCTCATAAAACGAGATACCAAATTTTGTTACATGACCTCAAACACAATGTTACAAAATCTTAACAGGAATAATATGACTGAAAACGCATTTAATGACTTCTTTCAGGCCGAAGCTAAAATGTTTCTTTTGGCCACCGTGAGAATAGCTTTAAGCGAAGACGGCCCTGATTTGACCTCAATGGGACTGTTTGAGCAGGACGATATTGCTACCGCCCAAATTATTGCTAAGGAAGATACTGTAATTTCCGGACTGCCCCTTATCAACTTGATTCTTGAATTTGCAGATCAGGAAAACAAGTGTCAGGTGCATCTTAATGTGGACGAAGGAGATAAAATCTCAAAAGGCACGCTCATTGCGGCCATTCAGGGACCTGCCGGCCTGCTCCTCAAGGCGGAAAGGGTTATCCTGAATTTCATCTCACATATGTCCGGGATAGCGACTGAAACCCGAAAATACGTAGACGCGCTTGAGCATTGCGAGACTATACTCCTCGATACCCGCAAGACTCTGCCCGGCCTGCGTTACCCTGAAAAATATGCTGTCCTTTGCGGCGGAGCGAAAAACCACCGTTTAAATCTGGTGGAAATGCTCATGCTTAAGGACAATCACATTGACCGCGCCGGGTCCATCACATCCGCCGTGGAAAAACTGCGTGAGAAATATGGCCAGGAATGCCCGCCGATTGAAGTGGAATGCCGCAATCAGGAAGAAGTTGATGAAGCTGTGACCTGCAAGGTTGAACGCATCATGCTCGATAATATGGGTTTTGATGAAGCCAAGGCCGCAATATCGACCATTCCCGATGAAATTGAAACTGAGATCAGCGGAAACGTAACCCTTGAAACTATTGCCGCGCTTGCTGAAGCGGGTCCGGATTACATATCCGTGGGCCGGATTACCCATTCCGCAAAATGCTCAGACATGAGCATGCAGATCATACCTATGTAGGTGTTACTCTGATGTATTCGGATATAATTGCTGACCAAAAAAATAAATATGGAAAAAGACTGGCCATATTGGGACACCATTACCAGTCCGATGAAATTATAAAACATACCGATCTTAAGGGTGACTCACTGGAGCTGGCCCGTCAGATCGAAAAACTTGAAGCAGAATATATTGTATTCTGCGGTGTCCATTTCATGGCTGAATCCGCTGCGATCGTGCGTCGGGATGACCAAAAGGTTTATATTCCAGATGCAGGCGCGGGTTGTGTCATGGCCAATATGGCCCCGGCATGGCTGGTGGATAAAGTGTTGACCAGACTCATAGCTGAGACTGGTAAAAAAATTATTCCGCTTGCTTACGTGAACACTCCCGCTGCGGTCAAAACCGTTTGCGGTAAACACGGAGGCACGGTCTGCACATCCGCTAATGCTGAAAAAATGTTGCGCTGGGCGCAGGATCAAGGTGACGCAGTCCTCTTTTTGCCGGACAAAAACCTTGCCTTGAATACCGCGGACAAACTCGGCATCCCCGCTGAAAAACGCATGATTCTAAATGTTCGTTCTGAAGGAACGCAAATAGATGTTGCCGAGGCAAGAGATAAAGATCTGCTGATCTGGCCCGGTCTTTGCGCTATTCATCAACGTTTTAAACTATCCCAAATCGAAAAATTCCGTACTGAATATCCTGACTGTAAAGTTGTCGTTCATCCAGAATGTCCTCCTGAACTGGTGCGGGCAGCGGATGGAGCAGGATCCACTTCATATCTTATCAAGTATGTGGAGGAAGCTCCTGCGGGCACCACTATAGTTGTCGGCACGGAAACTAACCTGGTCCTGCGATTAAAAGAGATTTTCCCGGATAAGGAAATCCTCCCTCTGGGGACAAGCTATTGCAGTAACATGGCCAAAATAACCGAAAAAAAACTCGCCGATCTCCTTCAGAGTCTGGAAACTGCTTCATATGAAGATGTTTCTGATGAAATAAGGGAACCGGCGCGGATTGCTTTGCAAAGGATGCTTGACGTCTGCAAATAATTTCTACTGACTGAACCTTTAGCCGGAACCTGTAAAGGCTGCCGTGAAATGAGATATAAGGCATGCAAGAAAACCGAATGAAAACTGAAGTTTTAATTATCGGGTCAGGTATCGCCGGATGTATATCAGCTCTGACGATAGCAGAAAAAGGTATTGAAGTTACACTCTTAACTCCGGGGAAAGATCTCTTTACCGGTAATACGAGGCTGGCCCAGGGCGGCATCGTTTATACCGGACCGGACGATTCTCCTAAGTTGCTTGAAAAGGATATTTTTACCGCGGGTTGGAATTACAACAACAAAAAAGCGGTTCGTGCACTTGCTAAAAACGGACCTGAAGTCCTGAAAAAGCTGTTGCTGGAAAAATATCCGGTTGCATTCCAAAAAAATGATGACGGTGAATACAGCCTGACCCGTGAAGGCGGACACGCTGTTAACCGTATCCTTTATTGCGCTGACCATACCGGACAATCGATTATGGATGTGCTGGTTCAGCAGGTGGCTAACCATCCTTACATCCGAATCTGTCCCGACAGAACAGCCATCGACCTTTTGACTAATCATCACCATGCCCGTGACAATGATTTCAGGTATTCCCTGAACAACAAATGTTTAGGCGCATACGTGTACAACGAGTCCCGGAATATGGTGGAAACATTTCTAGCAGATTTCACCGTGCTGGCAACAGGCGGTCTGGGACAGATCTATTTGCATACCACCAACACTCCCGGTTCCATTGGTTCGGGGATAGCCATGGCCAACCGCGCCAAGGCCAGAGTGATCAATGCGGAAATGGTTCAGTTCCATCCTACCTCCTTCTTTCAACAGGTCAGAACAAGGGCCAGCCGCCGTTTCCTCGTATCGGAAGCCGTTCGCGGTGAGGGAGCAAAGCTGATCAACTGCTACGGTGAGCCGTTCATGCATCGCTATGATCCCCGTGGTGATCTTGCTCCTCGTGATATTGTCACCCGTTCCATTCTTGAAGAAATGCTCCGCACCAATGAAGAATGTGTTTATCTGGATGCTGCGAATCACGTTAAACAGGACTTGCCCACAAGGTTTCCGACCATTTATGGAAAGTGCCTTGAGAACGGCATCGATATAAATAATCAACCTATCCCGGTTGTTCCCGCAGCCCATTACTTCTGCGGCGGTGTGCTGGTGGAAGAAAAAGGCCGGACAACTCTTGATCGGCTTTACGCCATCGGTGAATGCTCTTGTACCGGAGTGCATGGCGGTAATCGTCTTGCCAGTACTTCTCTGCTTGAAGGAATGCTCTGGGGCCATACTTCCGGTGAGGATATTGCCGCACGCCTGTCCCGGAAATCAAGGATTCCCAAAAAGCTTTTCAATGCTATGCCGGATTGGGAAAACGCCGGTTCCAATGAAAACGAAGATCCAGCCCTCATCGCGCAGGACTGGGCCTTTCTCCGCAACATTATGTGGAACTATGTAGGCATCAACCGCTCAACAGCAAGGCTTAACCGGGCAATAGACGATCTTCAGAGTCTGAATCGCAATCTGCGGAGTTTTTACAAACGAACTCCTATCAGCCGTCCGATCATTGACCTTTTCCACGGAAGTCAGGCGGCCTTGATTGTTACTATTGCGGCTCTTCGCAATAAAAAAAGCGTAGGCTGCCATTACCGGGTTGGATAGTTTTTTTCTATTCAGAACTACTTATAAAAAAGGGGAAGCCGTGAGGCCTCCCCTTTTTTTATTCATTTAGATGCAGGTGTCTTCTACAAATTATTTACGCCAGAATTCAGGAACACAAAGGACGACAACTGTGTATATTTCCAGACGGCCCAGCAGCATGCAGAAGATGAGGGCCCATTTTCCCAGTTCCGGGATATGAGCATAGTTTTCTGTAGGACCGACGCTTCCTATTCCGGGACCGATGTTGCCGATGC
The DNA here is from genome assembly GCF_963676065.1 of Maridesulfovibrio sp. Taxonomy (NCBI): domain Bacteria; kingdom Pseudomonadati; phylum Thermodesulfobacteriota; class Desulfovibrionia; order Desulfovibrionales; family Desulfovibrionaceae; genus Maridesulfovibrio; species Maridesulfovibrio sp. The sequence goes on from NZ_OY780933.1 coordinate 3,032,164, forward strand.
AGGCCAGAGACGCGGCAAATGAGGAGACAACGTCCACCCCTGTCGCCGCTACCACCAATCCGCCGAGTACGAAAAGCAGTATCCAGAGCACAGAAAAGCCGAGAATATCATTCATGGTTTCCGGCTTAACAACAGTTTTGCCAAGCTTCACCCGGTTAACCGAGCGTGGATGGATGATGCGGAAAACTTCCTGATATGCCTGCTTCAGAAGCAGCATGATGCGCAGATTCTTCATTCCTCCGCTGGTGGACCCGGCACAGCCTCCGAGAAACATACACAGCAGCAGAAGTCCCTGTGCCACTGCGGGCCATATCTCATAGTCGGCGGTAGCATATCCGGTCGTGCTAATTATCGAAGCGACTTGAAAAGATGTGTAGCGGAAAGAATCGCTAATAGATTCATAGTTCGTGGCAGAATATACAGCTATTGTGATTATGGCGATGACTGCGAGGGTGACTACTCCGAAAAATCTGAATTCCGGATCTTTCCAGAGCAGTAACGGACGCCCTTTGATCATTTGATAGTGCAGGCTGAAGTTGACCGCAGCGACCAGCATAAAAAAGGTAATCACATAATCAATGTATGCGCTTTGAAAGTAAGCTACGGAAGAGTTCTTGGTGGAAAAACCACCGGTAGCCAGTGTTCCAAAGGTGTGGCAGAGGGAATCAAAAAAATCCATGCCGCCGAACATGAGCAACACCGCTTCAATTATGGTGAAAAGTAGATAAACTTTCCAGAGCACCAGCGCGGTATCTTTAATGCGCGGTTTGAGCTTATCCGGTACCGGTCCGGGAACTTCTGCCTTGTAAAGCTGCATCCCTCCTACTCCGAGAAAAGGCAGAATAGCCAGCGAAAGAACAATGATTCCCATGCCGCCCAGCCAATGAGTCAGGCTGCGCCAGAAAAGAATTCCCTTGGCATTTTTTTCGATATCCATCATCACCGAAGCTCCGGTGGTGGTAAATCCTGAAAGAGACTCGAAAAAACAATCCACGTAACAGGAGAAAACATCCCCGAAATAGAAAGGCAGACTGCCGAAAAAACCGGCAAAAACCCATCCGAGCGCAACAATGGCCATACCCTCGCGATGGCTCAAGCCTTTTGCTTTACCACTGTTCCTGAAAATCAAAAACATGGCCAGTCCGCTGATGCAGGTAACACAGAAGGACTCCAGCAAAGGTACTATCCCCGCATCCTGATAATAAAGTGAAAATCCCAGCGGGAAAATCATGGTCAGGCCGACACAAAGGGTCAATGCCCCAATGATGTGCAGAACTATCTTCCAACGCATTAATAAAGCTCCAGCTTGGTGGTGAGAGCCTTCTCTATTTTGGGAATATTTTTATGGGTGGAAATAATGAGCAATCTGTCATTAGGCTCGATCACGGTGGTTCCAGTGGGAATGATTACATCATCGCCACGCTGGAAACAAAGTATCAATGTCCCCTTAGGCAGATCGAGTTCCATAATCGGCTTGCCCACAATACCTGATTTTTCCTGTGCGATGGCTTCGAGGGCTTCTGCTTCTTCACCTTTGATTGAAACTGCTGAAATAACTTTACCCTGTCGCACAAAGTGGAGAATGGAGTTGATGGCTGAAAGTCTCGGGCAGACAAGGTGGTCGATGCCGATGGGTTCAATCAGGGGGATATATGCAAATTTATTGATACGGGTGATGGTCTTGCGTACACCGAGATTTTTTGCAAGCAGGCAGGAAAGGATATTCATTTCCTCATCACCTGTCACAGCGATGACCATATCCAGATCACCCACGTTTTCTTCGTTGAGCAGATCTTGATCAGTACCGTCACCGTTAAGGACAATAACGCGGTCCAGTCCCTCGGAAAGTTCGGCACAACGTTCGGGGTTATTATCAATCAAGCGGGTATGATATTTTTTTCTGTCTAAAGCCTGTGCGAGGAGATAACCGACGTTTCCGCCGCCCACGATCATTACTTTCTTGATGGGATCAGAAAGAATTCCGGCACGTTTGAGCAGTGTATTCTGCTGGTCCCTAAGGCATGTAAAATATATGATGTCGCCCTGCTCAATGGTATCAAGGCCGCCGGGAATGATCAGCTCATTATTACGGACAAGGGCGGCAACAACGACGTCAATATCATCACCGAGGTGTTCACGCATCATCATCAGCTGTACACCGACCAGAGGGCTTTCGGCAGGGAGCTTCACACCGATCAGACGAACTTTTCCGCCCACAAAATCATTAATTTCGACCGCACCAGGAACACTCATGACCCGCATGATGGAGTCTACAACTTCTTCATCCGGATTGATCAGGGTGTCAATGTGCAGATCACCTTCTGTAAACATGTCCGCATACCGAGTGTAATCTTCTTTCCTGATTCTTGCGAGCTTGATAATTTCGGGGTTAAGCCTGTTAGCAAAAAAAGTAGCCAACAGGTTTATTTCATCCTTATCTGTCACAGCCAAAAGGATATCAGCTTCATCGACACCGGCCTTTTCAAGAATTTCAGGACTGGAACCGGAACCTTGAAGCGTCTGTACATCCAGAGAATCAGAAACTTTGCTAAGAGCCTTGGAGTTCATGTCGATAACGACAACTTCCTTGTTTTCACCGGAAAGACGTCTGGCAACATTGAACCCAACTTCCCCGGCTCCCACTATGATAACTCTCAATAGTTACTCCTTACGTATTACATCTGGCTATAAGCAAAAAAGTACTGTTTAAATCAAGAGTTGTTTATATCTTGAACAATACAATCCGGCAACACCTAGTTTCTTAAAAACTGCTAATAACGTAAAAAGCCCGTCGCACAAGGCGACGGGCTGATTCAATCTTATAAAGACAAAAAACTTTTAAAGGCACTAAGCCATTTTGTTAACGGCTGCGTTCAGGCGAGAAATCTTGCGTGCTGCGGTGCGCGCATGGATAACTTTTTTGGTTGCAGCTTTATCAAGAACGGAAGTAGCCTTGCGCAGCGCGGTGGATGCGAGGTTGGTGTCGTTAGCTTCAACAGCTGCACGAACTTCTTTTACAACGTTTTTGATACGGGTACGTACAGTGGTGTTGCGCATGTTGCGTTTAACGCTCTGACGGTGCCTTTTGAGTGCGGATTTATGGTTCGCCAAGGTATTTCTCCTTAAAATTAAATTTCTATTTTTTAACCCGGTCAGCCGGGATTACAATCAAACGAAGAGTGTCTTTAACCAATAAACGACTTAACTGTCAAGGTTAGATAACATTTTTTTCAATGAAAAATCTAGAAAATAATGTTTTTGCAGACTCTCTTAAAACCGGATTGCAGGATTATACCTGCAAAGCTCCGAAATCAGCCAGTCTGCTCAGTCTGTCTACCAGAGCTTTAAGCAGATTGAGACGGTTCATCCTAAGGCCCTTGTCTTCGCAGATAACCATTACATTATCAAAGAAATCGTCGACATAGGAACGCAGTTCGCCGAGGATTGCGAACAGTTTAGTAAACTCGTCATTTTCCCAGAGTTCCTCAAAACGGGCAGCTGTTTCATCAAGCTTTACGGCGAGATCTTTTTCCTGCGTTTCTTCCAGCTTATCAACTTCAAAGCCGCCAGTGAGCGACACACCTTGCTCGCTGCCCTGCTTTTTGATGATGTTGGATGCACGCTTGAAAGTAAGAACTGCCTGTTCAAATCCTTCAGTCTTGGCGAATTCAGCCAGTGCTTCGATCCGTGAAGTGAGAGCGGTCACATCGCGGTACCCTGCTCCGAGAGCTGCATCAACAACCCTTGTCTCGAAGCCTTTTCCGGTAAAATAAGCACGTAGTCTGTTGGAAATGAACTCACCCAGTTTTTCGAGGAGTTCAGACTTTTCGAGCTTCCATTTGATATCCTTGGAATAGCCGTCAAAAGCCATTTCCATGATTTCAAGGATGTCCACCCGAAGGTCATATTTTATAATCATGCGCACAATACCCAGAGCGGCACGCCGCAGAGCGTAGGTATCATTTGCGCCAGTGGGGATTTTGTTCAGACCGAAACAGCCGACCAGTGTGTCAGCCTTATCGGACATGGAAACAATAACACCGCCAAGGGTGGAAGGCACGGGGCTTTCCGGTCCGGCCGGCAGGTACTGTTCATACAGAGCTTTGCAGACAACGTCATCTTCGCCGCATTTGGAAGCGTAGATGCCGCCCATTTTACCCTGAAGTTTATCAAATTCGTTAACCATTTCGGAAACAAGGTCAGCCTTGGCAAGACGGCCAGCACGAGCCATTTCGGTCTGCAGGGAAGCATCGGTTTTACCGGCTATCAGCGCTGCGAGACGTTCCATTCTGCGGGATTTGTCGCCCATGGAGCCCAAGGGGCCGAGGAAGACTACATTGTCCAGCTTGGCAAGCCATGTGTCGAAATCTGTCTTAAGGTCGTTCTTCCAGAAAAAACGGCCGTCTTCCAGTCTGGCACGAAGAACTTTTTCCCATCCTTTGCGGACCAGTTCCATGTCTTTGGGGACAAGGTTCAAGGTACACAGGAAATGCGGGAGCAGCTCACCGTCTTCCTTCTGGATGCCGAAACATTTCTGGTGGCTTTCCATGCTGGTCAGCAGAACTTCTTTAGGAAGTTCAAGGAAAGATTCATCAAAGTTACCGATGATGGGCACTGGCAGTTCAACAAGATTGCTGACTTCTTCCAGCAGGGAATCTTTCCAGACCACGGAACCGCTTAGCTCAGCCGCGAGTTTATTACCTTCATTGCGGACGTGTTCTGCCCTTGCTTCAGGAGAAATGATAATGGAACTTTTATCTTTGACCACAGCAAAATAATCATCAGCAGTAGCAACTTCCCAAGGTCCGGCACCCATTACCCGGTGGCCGTAAGTGAGGCGTCCGGAAGGCAGACCAGCCATTTCAAATTCCACAATGTCGGAACCGAACAGGCAAAGCAACCAGCGCAAAGGACGGCCGAAAGCAAAATCAAGGTTGCCCCATTTCATCTTTTTGGGAAAAGAGAGCTTCTTGATTGCGGTCACACAAAGTTCAGGCAGAATTGAGATGGTATCACCGCCGCCAACAGTCTTTTTAGCCGCAAGATAATCGCCTTTAGCTGTTTCAAGGGTGTAAACATCTTCAAGGGCGATTCCCTGAGATTTAATAAAACCCTCAAGAGCTTTAGTGGGATTTCCGTCAGCATCATAAGCAATGCGTGCGGGAGGTCCGGAAACCTCTTCTTCCACCTTTCTCTGTACTGGTTCCATATCCTTGACGAAAATGGTCAGCCTGCGCGGAGTGGCAAAAGTTTCAACGCTGGAGTTATCAATCATGCTCTCTTCAAGAAGAGTGCTGAAAATCTTTTTAATATCTATACCCAGCCGGGGAACAAAGCGGGCTGGCATTTCTTCAATTCCAATTTCAAGTATAAAATCGGCCATCTTAGCTTCCGTTTTTTTAGTCGTTATTAAGCATGGGGTAGTTCATGTTCTCGCGTTCTTGCGCATACAACTTTGCGGCTGCGGAAGCGAGATTACGCACTCTGCCGATATAGGTTGCCCTTTCTGTTATGGAAATGGCTCCACGAGCATCAAGCATGTTGAAAGTATGTGAGCATTTCAAGCAATACTCGTATGCCGGACGTGTGAGACCAGCTTCGCAGAGTTTCTGGCTTTCTGCTTCAAATTTATCAAAAAGATCAAGCAGCATGGCTGAGTCACTATACTCAAAGTTGTATGTGGACTGCTCAACCTCATTCTGGTGGAAAATCTGCCCGTAGGTGACTTTATCGTTCCACTTGAGGTCATAAACAGATTCAACTCCCTGCAGATACATACAGATTCTTTCAAGTCCGTAGGTCAGTTCGACAGATACGGGTTTGAGATCGATTCCGCCCACCTGCTGGAAATAAGTGAACTGTGTTACTTCCATACCATTCAACCATACCTCCCAGCCGAGTCCCCATGCGCCGAGGGTGGGAGATTCCCAGTCGTCCTCGACAAAACGGATGTCATGCTCTGCAGCATCGATGCCGAGAACTTCAAGACTTTTAAGGTACAGATCCTGAACATCATCAGGAGAAGGTTTCAGAATTACCTGGAACTGGAAGTAGTGCTGGAGCCTGTTAGGGTTTTCACCATAACGGCCGTCTGTAGGACGGCGGGAAGGCTCTACATACGCAGTATTCCACGGCTCAGGACCGATTACGCGAAAAAAAGTTGAAGGGTTGAATGTACCCGCGCCGACCTCGATATCAAGAGGCTGGACAATGCAGCATCCGTAATCAGACCAGAAGTCCTGAAGTTTGAGTATAACATCTTGAAAATTCATCAAATTCCTCTCGTCTAGCAAACAAACATTTGTATTGATTCATTCTTCCTCAAGCGCTTCAATACGGGCGAAGAAGAATGTCCGGTTTACAAACAAAAAAGCAGGACAAATCAAGTTTATCCTGAACACGCACTCCACCTGTAAAGGCGGATGAAATTTATATCTTCCTGTAATTGTTGCCTTCCCAGACCAGCCCCATATGATAGGCCATAAATCGGTCCATTACGGAAAAGCACTCCTGCCGGATTTGCGCCGGAAGCTGCAACGATATCCAGCTTTCTGGTCCGGTATCCTGAATCCACGCCAGTGTCCTGACGGTTCCGGGACTTACAGTCTCCCCTTCTCTACCGTCGGTGCAGTCCAGACATCTGATCTGCCCTTTTTCTATATTAAAGACGACGGGACGGGAACTGAACAAAGGTTTGCCGCATTGAGCGCAAATTGTAAAGTCAGGATTGTAACCTTGTTCAAAAGCGACCTTCGCCCGGAAGAAAAGGGGGAAAAAATCATCCGGCTCCGCTTCTTCTATTACGTCCAGCGTTTCGGTCAACAAATCAAAAACAGCGCGGTTTCCATCACGCTCCAGAACCGCAGACTCAATAAATTTAAAACAATTGGCAGCGAGTCCCATTTTGCGAAAGTCAGACCGGATTCCCGGATAGCCTTTGACCAGACTCCCTTCCTGCAGGACCTGATAAGTTCCTGTTTTGTTAGCGCCAGTTTTAAAGAGCACCTGCGAAAACGGCTCCAGACATCCACCGAATCTGCGGCGGCTTCGGCTGCCTCCGAAGGCAAACGCGTTTTGTACTCCCCTTGTAGAGGACATAAAACGCACCCAGATATCATTTTCCTTAAATTTACCGGTCTTCAGTATGATAACTTTTTCAGTCAGTTCCATCAAGATTCACGACCGTACCGGAAAAGCGCTCTACTGAGCTGCCGGGAATTCCAGATCTTTAACCTTTCCCTTTGGCGCGTCAAATTTAAAAGGTTTGCCGTCCGAAACAATTTCAACTCCTCCACCGTTACCGAGTCTTATCTGCAAAGACTTTTTGTACGGCATCGAAATATTGTCACCTTCCTGAAGAACATATTCCTTGGCTTCACCATCGACAACAGCTCTCAACCAGCAGGTTTCACCGGGTTTAACTGTGATGGAGACAACATTCTTTAAAGGAGCTGCTACCGGCTGTTCTTCCACAGCAGGCTGCTCAACAGCTGGTTCAGGTGTACTTTCCGTTACTGCTTCAGCTACTTCAGGTTCTGTTGCTGCTGGTTCTGATTCTGTGATTTCAACTTTTTCTTCAACCACGGGAGCCGCAGGTTCGGCGGCCGCACTCTCTTCATGCGCCTCTTCCGCAACAACCGCAACGGCTACTTTCTCGGCAGATTTGCCGCTAAAAATGGAATTATCGTGCAGATAATAAATCAGGCCGCCGACTATAGCAGCCAGAATTAAAACCAGAAAAATTGTACCGGCAGAACTTTTTTTAGGCTCCGGTCCATACTCAGGTGAATTAAATTCATCTGTTGCAGAATCAGGTCTTCCAGACGACATAAATCGCGAAAATTCTTCACCTATTTCATCTGCATCAAGCCCAAGGGCTTTAGCATAATTCTTTATAAATCCTTTGGCATAAACCTCATGTGGAAATTCATCCTGGTTGCCGCATTCAATAGCAACAATATTGATACGACTGACTTTTGTGATCTCCATAATCTGTTCTATAGTCAGCCCTTGGCGTTCTCTTTCCTCTTTTAAACGGGAACCTAGCTCTTTCAAATCCATACGACCCTCTCGATAAAATCTGGCAGTAATGTTTTCGTTGTCGAAAGCCGCCTTAAAGACGACTTAATTCCGCTACAGTTCTCCCCGAATTATTTAATCTCAATAACAGCTTTTTCCCTAAGCTTTTTAATAAAATCTTCAAATACTTCGTTTTGTTTTTGACGATACAGGCGATTATAAATTTCCTCTTTACTATCTTCAAAGGAAGACTGCTCAGCATGGGCATATGAATCCAGTTTGAGCAGCGCCTTGGATTTCTGTACATCAAAAACTTTACTTATTCCACCGGGTTTGAGGCCTTCAAGTGCTTCGTGCCAGGTCTGGGCAAGATCTCCCCATTCAAGGACTCCAAGATCGCCGCCGCTGCCCATTCCGGGACCGGTTGTGTATTTATCCGCAGCATCTTCAAAGCTGATTTTACCGTCAACAATCTGTTCGCGGACATCTTCCGCTGATGTAGTTGCCGGAAAAAGGATAAGTTTCAGGTGAACACTTTTAGCAACCTCACCCTGATCTGACTGAGTACTGTTCCATGCTGCCTTGATCTCATCGTCTGTAACTACAACTTTGTTCTTTACTTTGTAGGAAAGTAAACGGTGTTTGCGGATATCTTTTCCGATTTTTTCTTTAAATTTGCTAAGAGTGGTCTTTTGGAGAGCAAGCTGACGTTCAAATTCTTCATCATTCAGATTGCTGTTTTCTTTGATGGATTTAATTTCGTTTGCAATGTCTTGATCCGAAACTTCAATTTTGAGTCTTTTGCTTTCCTGATCAATTATCATTTCATTAATCAGACGGTCAAGTATCTGCTTGCGGACCTTTTTAAGCTGTTCCATTTCAACTGCTGACAGTTCTTTTCCGTCAAACTGCTTCATGATAGGGGCCAGCTTTCTATTAAGTTCGTACATAGTAACAATTTCACCGTTCACAACGGCAACAATACCATCAACAACCTTTTCTTCTGCATTGGCAATCGAGGCGAAGCAAATGGTAGTACAGATCAGAATACTGGCAATAATGCGCTTCAATTCAATATCTCCTGAAATATAAAAATACCGGAAACAATCCGGTCATATGATCAAAATTTCCGTATGCCGCCAAGAATAAGGCCAGCATCGGTGATTCCTATGCCTAACTAAACCCTTTCACAGAACTATGCAACTATTGAGCTTTTGCTGCTTCAATGGGGCTATTTTTATGATCGTTATTTTCTTTTTCCGGTAGCAGTTCTTTACTGATTTTTATTTCTGAAGTCGCAATTTTGTCCTTCAGCCATGCCTCAAATTTTTCTTCCAGCATTTTTTCCAGCAGCACTTTTTCCACTGCGGGATAAGCTTGGAGAGGAGTAAGTAACGTAGCTTTTTTACTTTCTTTAAGAATCAGGCATAAAAATTCATTTTTCTGAGTTATTACGGAAGTGGCTTCACCGACTTCAAGCGGGTCTACAAGAGCTTTCCAGCCGGCGGGAATCTGTCCGCTTCTGATCCATATTTCCCGAACTGAAACTTCACGTAGTTTTGCAGATATTTCAGCCGGGGAAAAGCCTTCACGGTATAGCTTTACTCCCTTTAGCACCAGATCTTTGCTTAACCCTTTAACCATAACAAACCGGAATCCGGCGGGCATGTAAAAATCAGAAAGATGGGTCCGGTAATAATTCTCGGCGACTTTGTAATCAATCTTGATTTCGGGGCGCAGAACATCATGATAAAATTTATTCATTACCAACTGATATTTCAGCTGTGACCGCCATTGATTAATATCGATATATTCTTCAATGAGAATCTGTTCAAAAGAATCATCCGGATAATCAGAACGGACTTCGTTTTCAGCATCCTTTAACTCTTTAGCGGAAACAGGAATGTTTCTTTGCTCCAGTTCCTGTGAAACCAATTCCTGAACAATCAGGTCTCCGAGTATCTGGCCGTATTCTTCACGAACCTGTGCAACGGAAGGGACAAATTCTCCGTTTCCTTCGTGGCTGAGGTCATATTTGTATTCCAACTGGGTCAGGTAAATCGGTTTACCGTTTACCCGTGCAACAACTCCCGGCTCTTCATTTTTATTTTGGCAGCCTGAAAGTATAAAACAGGCCAATAGTACGGTGAGAAGTATTTTTTTCATAAAAAATCCGAATAAACCGTCATGCGGTAAAGTTAAAGTAGCGGTTCAAGTTTTTTACAAATAGAATCAAGTCCTTGAGAAATAGATACATTCTGGTCAAGGCGGATTTCAAGAGCTGCCGGCGGCTTTATTTTTGCTTTATCCCCCTGCTCTCCTATCCATGAAATAAGCTTTGCCGGATCTATCGGATTATTGTTTTCCTGCCAGGTCAGGATAACCCTTGTCGGGAACAGGTCAGCGCGGACTACCCCAAGCTTGGCCAGAGTCCTTTTGAGATATAAGACAGCAATAAAGTTTTCAACCTCTTCCGGAAAATGTCCGAAACGGTCCTTGATTTCTGCTGCCAATTCTTCAATCCCGGCTTCGCTCTCAGCAGATGACAGAGCGCGATAATAACGCAGTCTTTCCCTCGCATCGGGTACGAATTCTTCCGGAAGATGAGCTTTGAAGACAAAGTTCATCTCAGGATCACTGACTGTTCTTGAGTCGTCGCCCTTGATCCTCCTCACTTCTTCGTCCAGCATTTCAAGGAATAGATCAAGGCCAACTTTAGCCATCTGCCCGGACTGAACCTCACCGAGGATATTACCAGCTCCGCGTAAACGCAAATCTTCCATGGCGACTTTGAATCCGGCGCCGAGATAATCCAGCTGCAGGATAATCTGCATCCTGCGTTTGGCTTTTTCGGAAAGGGAATCAAGCGATGAAACCACAAAATATGCATATGCCTGACGGGTGCTGCGGCCTACCCTGCCACGCAGCTGGTAAAGCTGTCCAAGACCGAACATCTGAGCCTGATCAACAATCAGGGTATTGGCGTTGGGAAAATCCAAACCGGATTCAATAATTGCGGTGGCCACCAGAATATCCAGTTCCTTGTGCCAGAATTTATGAATGGTCTCTTCGAGATTTTTTTCGGTCATTTGGCCGTGAGCCATTCCGATTTTGGCATCGGGAGCGAGTTTTTTTACGAATTCAACCACCCGCTCGAGTCCCTGCACGCGGTTATGAACCCAAAATATCTGGCCCCCGCGTTCAAGTTCACGGGCGACGACAGATGCGAGTATGGCTTCTTCCCGTTCGATAAGCGCAGTCTCCACCGGCTTACGGTCAACCGGCGGGGTCTCGATGGTACTCAGGCTGCGCACTCCGGAAAGTGAAAGTTGCAGCGTGCGTGGAATGGGAGTTGCCGTCAGCGTTAATGCATCAATATTTTTACGCATCTCCTTGATACGTTCCTTATGGCGAACACCGAAACGCTGCTCTTCATCAAGAATAAGCAGGCCGAGATTGGGGGCTTCCACATCCTTGGAAAGCACCCGGTGGGTTCCGATGAGAATATCAAGTTCACCGGAAGCCATTTGCTCTAATACCCTTTTCTGGCTGGTTTTAGTCACAAAACGGCTGAGCATTCCTACGCTGACCGGAAAACCTTCCATGCGCTGTACAAAAGTTTGATAATGCTGTTCCGCAAGCACCGTTGTCGGGCAGAGCAGGACCACCTGCTTGCCATCCAGAACGGCTCTGAACGCGGCTCGCAGAGCTACTTCGGTCTTTCCGAATCCAACATCTCCGCAGACCAGACGGTCCATAGGTTCCGGGCTTTCCATATCGCGGAAAACATCCTGAATAGCCTTTTCCTGATCAGGGGTTTCTTCAAAACCGAAGGTGGATTCAAATTCCCAATACATCTCATCAAGCGGACCGTAGGCGTAGCCTTTTGCAATTTTGCGGTAGGCGTACATTTCCACCAGTTCGCCGGCGATTTTTTCAATTGCTTTACGGGCCTTTTCACGGGTCTTGGCCCAGCGTGCCCCGCCGAGTTTGTCCAAAACCGGGCAGGTACCCTCAGGTCCTTTAAATTTCTGGACCAGATTCAACCGGTCGACCGGTACGTAAAGCTTGTCTTCGGAATCGAAAAAAAGCAGCAGATAATCGTTTGCAACATCTCCTATATTCATATGATGCAATCCGCCGAATCGGGACAATCCATAATCGCGATGCACCAGCAGGTCATCAAGGAGCAGGTCTTCGTAACTGGTCATCCCCTCGAAGGCTTTATCCCTGCTGCGGGTTCCCTTTACGGCTTGCGGCTGGATTACATCCTCTCCCAGGATAACGGTCTGGTTCCATTCTAGTTCCATTCCTTGGCGCAATGGTGAAACAAGTGCGTAAAGCCCTTTGTTCAAAGGAGAATATTCAGTAGATATCGTTAATTGTTCCGGTTCGATGAGCGAAAGAAATTTCTTGCGTGAACGTTCTGTACGGAAGCTGAGCACAGTCTGAAACCGTTCACTTTTCCATTCTTTAAGAGCTGTTACAAGAGCCGCCCAAGGACGCTTGACCTGTTCCGGTTTCCAGAATAGGTCGCTGAAGGCGGTAATAGAGCGTTCTGAGAGATCGATCCCGTCTCTTTCCCTGCCGATAACAAGGTCTTCAAAAACAATCTGTCTTTCGTCGCGCCATGTTGCACGTGCCTTCTCCTCATTCCAACAAACCACATGCATGGGCCATTTACAGCCGTTATGTGCTGCCTTATCCTGCAAAAAAGTTTTCCAGCCGTGTTCCTGATCCTGTAATTTGGACCGCAGATTAGAGGCGGACGAAAGCACATAGACCGATTTTTTAGGAAAGAAAGCTTTAAGATCAACTGCTTCAGGATAAAATAATCCCGGCCAGATCATACCGTCGGCATTTCCGGCCTTTTCAACCATCCGTGTATACCCTTCCGAGGAAATTTCACCGGTTTTTTTTAGCTGGGCCCAGAACGCATCTGCTTCATTCACATTATTATCCGAAAGCATAGCCGGAGCTACAGGCAGCAGAGTAACTTCATCCAGATCAGCTTTGGAGCGTTGGGAAGCAGGATCGAAAAGGCGGATTTCCTCAAGGATATCACCGAAAAATTCAAGTCGTACGGGAAGATCGTATCCGGGAGCATAGATATCAAGAATATCTCCGCGCATGGACATTTCTCCATACCCGGAAACAAGTTTCGTCCTTGTGTATCCCCAGGTCACGGCTTGCTCCATGAGCATTTCCGGGGCCATCTCCTCGCCCTTGGAAAAAACAATGTAGTTGTTCTCCAGAATTTCCGGGGATGGCCATTTGGGGAGCAGATTGTCGGCGGTCATCAGCACTGACTGCTTTCCCCCGCGGGTCAGGGCATGCAGCGCGGACCAGCGTTCAGCCCAATCGGACGCAGCTGGATTTTTGCTCAAATACGGAGGTAGAAAAACCCAGTCCCTTTCCCAAGCCGGGAAGACTTTACCCTTATTTTCAAGATCGTTGCGACTGAAAAGGGTCAGCAGGGCTTTCAATTCTGAATATTCGCGCGCCCCCGGTGCCACAAGCACTACCGATTCTCCCCCTGAATGAAGGGTGTGGGCGGTAAAAGCCTGCGTTCCATGACCGCTTTTGAAAATACGTATGTTTTTACCGCTTCCAGATGAAAAAGCGGAAAGCTGGGAAGGTAAGGACAATTTTGCTCCAAAAATTTATCAAAATTAAAGTCGTCCTCCACTTATGCGGAGGACGACTTGTTTTTTGCAGAGAAATTGTGTCGTTGTCCAGTTTTAAAACCATGCTTGTAAATAACAGGCTTTTACCAGCTGGTAAAAAACGGGCAATTCTAAGCGACCGAGCTGAAATATACGTTCTTTTAAAAGATTAAACCTGTGCCAATTGTTCCTGTTCCTCACCGGACAGAAGCCTGTTCAGGTCGAGTAGAATAAGAAGTCTATCTTCAAGTTTACCGACTCCGTTTATGTATTCTGACTCAAGGCCTGATACAACGGGCGGCGGCGGTTCAACCGTAGATGCTGGAATTCGCAGGACCTCGGAAACAGAATCCACCACAAAACCTACAATCATATCATTAATCTCGATTACGATTATTCTTGTATGTTGGTCATGCTCACGAAATTGCAGACCGAACTTACTTCTGAGATCAATAATAGGAATAACCTTTCCGCGAAGGTTGATTACTCCCTCAACGAACTGCGGCGCTCTGGGAACTTTGGTAATTTCCATGGTTCGGATGATCTCCTGAACCTTGAGAATATCCACACCGAATTCTTCTTCGCCGATACTGAAGGTAACCAACTGGATCAGTTCCGCATCAAGCGTAGCTTTCTTACCTTCTTCCATATTTATCCCCCTGTTGTTTTTTACAGTGGATGACCAAATGATTTGATCAATTTGAGTTTATTGAAAAACAATAAAATTCATAATTTATTTCATATTATTATTCATCTGAAATATTTGCAAGGTAATCATGAAATTATAAAATAATTATAATGTTTTTTCTTGCCTCAGAATTTGACTAGTGCCTTTTTAATGACTATCAGTGTTTTTGAATAGCAAAAAGCGAAGCTCAGGAGGGTATGGACTCGCATGGCTCAGTTTTCCCCGACAGATAATATTACATTGGAAGACCAGATTAAATCTCTAGCAAATGAAGAACTGCTCGACTTTTGGGAAGAAACACAGTTTCTGGCCAAAGTGCTGGAGCAGGATAATCAGGATAATGTTCAGTACAGCCCGGAGTATGAGAGATTGATCCTGCAGGAGCTACAACTTAGATCATCAATGAAAACTTTGGATCCATAAAAAAAAGGCCCGCATATGCGGGCCTTTTTTTAATATCAGTCAGAACTAGCCTTCGATCCCTACCGGCCGGCGGCCAACACAGAAGTATGCAAATCCGCAACTTCCGAGATATTCAGGCTCATAAAGATTTCTACCGTCAAAAATGAGCGGAGCTTTGAGCAAATCCTTTACCTGTTTAAAATCAGGATTACGGAACTGGTTCCAGTCGGTAACAACAGCAAGGGCGTCGGCATCTTCAAGGACGTCATACTGGCTGTGGACAATCTCCACCAGATCATTATCACGAAGGATTTCCGCCGCTTTTGTGTGGGCGACCGGATCAAAGGCCTTGATTCTCATACCTGCGGAAGTAAGTTCTTCAATAATAGAAAGAGCTGAGGATTCACGCATGTCGTCAGTATTGGCTTTAAAGGCAAGCCCCCATATTGCAAGGGTTTTTCCCTTTACTCCACCCTGAGGTTCAAAATAGTCCAGAATTTTTCGGGAAAGCATTTTTTTCTGGCGGTTGTTGACGGAATCAACAGCCTCAATGAGCTCGGGCTGTGCCCCTACTTCTTTGGCTGTGTTGATCAAGGCTTTCACATCTTTGGGGAAGCATGATCCACCGTAACCTACGCCGGGATATATAAAATAGTAGCCGATGCGGTGGTCGGAACCTATTCCGAGACGTACTTCACGTACATTGGCCCCAACTTTTTCGCAGATGCCGGACATTTCGTTGATAAAAGAAATTTTAGTTGCCAGCATGCAGTTCGCGGCATATTTGGTCATTTCCGCACTTCTGGTGCCCATAAAAATAAGTTTTTCACGGCTACGTGCATAAGGTGCGTAAAGAGTTTCAAATGCCTTGCGGGTATCTTCTCTTTCAGTACCTACCACAACCCGGTCGGGCTTCATGAAATCGCTGACCGCATCCCCTTCTTTAAGGAATTCAGGATTGGAAGCCACGTCGAAATCAATATCCAGTCCACGTTTTTCCAGCTCTTCCTTGATAATAGACCGGACTTTGTCCGCAGTTCCTACGGGCACGGTGGATTTATCAACCACGATTTTAGGTTCAGATATATTTTGCCCGATCTGGCTGGCTACAGTTTCAACGTAGCTAAGGTCACAGCTACCGTCAGAGCCACATGGTGTACCCACGCAAATGAAAATAAAATTTGCGTTTTCCAGCCCTTCTTTAAGGTCAGTGGTAAAGAAAAGTCTTTTATCTTCGTAGTTACGTTTGACAAGGACATCAAGGCCCGGCTCGAAAATATGTATTTTACCCTGTTTGAGGGTTTCAACAACATCGGGGTTAACATCCACGCACCAGACATGGTTTCCCATTTCAGCGAAACACGCCGCACTGACCAGACCTACATATCCGGTCCCTACAATACAAATGTTCATTAGCTGTTCTCTCGTTTATTTATTGCGTTTTAATTTTATAATTAGCTGGCATAATTTTTATTGCCGGGCTTACGTTCGATTGATCCTAGAGCGGATAACGCCATAATGTTTTTAATGTCAACTCCAGCCTGTCACAAAGATATGACGGTTGCCATCAAACTCCATTAACTATATTGTGCTGTTAGCAAGCTGAGACACGGCTTTTATAAAAAACGTTACCATTTATCGGAGGATATAATAATGCCTTTATTAAGCGTCAATGTCGATCATGTGGCCACACTGAGGCAGGCCCGTCTTGGAATTGAGCCGGACCCGATCACTGCCGCCGCAATGTGCGAACTGGCAGGAGCCGCCGGAATCATTATGCATCTTCGCGAAGATCGCCGGCACGTTCAGGACAGGGATATCGACCTGATCAGTAAAACAATCCAGACCGATTTTCATTTTGAAATGGCCGCAACCGACGAAATGCAGCGCATTGCCCTTGATATTGTCCCTGCCACGGTCTGCCTTGTACCTGAAAAACGTGAAGAGCTTACCACTGAGGGCGGCCTGAACTGCATCGGTCAGGAAAAAAGACTGATTGAATATTTAGCCCCCCTGCACGAAAAAGAAGTTGGTTCCAGTCTTTTTATAGATGCCGACCCGGACCAGATCAAAGCCGCTAAAGCTATCGGCGCTGAATACATCGAAATCCACACCGGTCATTTTGCTGATGCAACCGGACGGGCAGAACGTAAAAACGAACTCTCCCGCATCATCGACGGCATCAAAATGGCTCAGGATCTCGGCCTGAAGGTTAATCTCGGGCACGGCCTGAATTATGTAAATATTCTCGATTTCGCGGATGTTCCCGGAATTTGTGAGTATTCTATTGGCCATTCCATCATGGCCCGTGCCATCTACGTTGGTATTGATCGCGCTGTCCGCGATATGGTTGAAATAGTTAGAAACTTTGTTGACTAATCCATGATCATCGGACTTGGCATAGATATAACCGAACTTGACCGTATAGAGCGTTCACTAAAAAAATTTGGTGAACGCTTTGCACAGAAGATTCTTACATCTAAAGAAATGGAACTTATGCCGGAAAAGAATCCCGTTCCATATGTTGCCGCACGTTTTGCCGCCAAAGAAGCCGCGGTAAAGGCTCTCGGGACAGGATTTTCCATCGGGATAACATTTCACACAATAGAAATCACCCGCATGGATTCCGGCGCACCGTTACTTAGCTTTTTAGGTAAAGCTCTTGAGCGCAGCCAAGAAATGGGTGTACAAGGAATTCACCTCTCGATCACTCATGGTCGAGATACCGCAGCAGCGGTGGTTGTGCTCGAAAAATAAATACACGGAGAAGTCCGGATAAAAGTTTCGTGATTCTTAACCCCATTTTGCTAAAAGAGTTTAAAGCCACCGGCAAGGCCGCCGGAAGCAAAAGGAGGCCATATGTTCTCTCCTCTTCCTACTCCCGCAGAAATGTCCAATTGGGACAAGGTCACCATCAATGAAATCGGAATCAAAGGCGAAATCCTTATGGAGAACGCCGGACGTGAGGCTGTTTTCGCCCTTCTTAAAGGCTATGGATATGTGGCCGGTAAAAAAATTCTGATTATTGCCGGATCAGGTAATAACGGCGGTGACGGTTTTGTTATGGGCCGGATTCTCGCCGATATGGGAGCGGAAGTTCTTATCCTGCATACATCGCCCAAGAGCAGTTACAAGGGTGACGCAGCCTATATGCTCAAAGTCGCCGTGCGGCTGGGCGTAAATGTTAAGTTTTTCCGGGCTACGGAAAAGATTATGCTGCCGGAATCGGATATCATTATTGATGCCCTGCTCGGTACCGGATTTTCAGGTGAATTGAGACCTTTTGCCCAGTCGATAGTTGAGGCAGTGAACCTAGCAAAGAGCAGCTTCATTTTCGCGGTGGATATCCCTTCTGGTCTGAACGGGTTAACCGGTCTTCCGCAGCCTGTCGCTGTAAAGGCGCACATGACGGTCACTTTTGAAGAAGCCAAAATCGGCCTTGCATTGCCTCAGGCAGACGCATACACTGGCTGCTTAGTGGTCACTCACATTGGCATTCCCAATGAAGTTAAATACAAATATCCGGCCACGCACCGGTTGATCACAGATCAGGCGCTCGATTATATCCCGACACCTTCACCGACAATGCATAAAGGCAGTTCCGGTCATATATTGCTGGTGGGCGCTTCAAAGGGTCTTACCGGAGCGTTGCATCTGGCGGGAATTTCTGCCCTGCGTGCCGGAGCCGGTCTGGTAACAATGGCCTGTCCTGACGGAATTGCTTCTGAAGTGAAAGGAGGCAGGCCGGAATTGATGACAAAAGGTCTTGGTAGCGGTGATCAATGGAATGATCAGATGATCGCGGAACTGCTGCCGGAACTTGAAAAATATGACGCGTTGGTTATCGGACCGGGACTGGGACGTGACAAAGGCGCTCTGGATCTGGTTTCGGCCATTGTAAAAAGCAATCATCCCCCTGCTGTCTACGATGCTGATGCCCTTTACGCTTTAGCCGAACGCCCCGAACTTATTGAAATAATATCTGATAATTCGATACTTACACCTCACCCCGGGGAAATGGCTAGAATGATCGCAAGCACTATTCCCGAAGTGGAAGCAGATCGCATCGGCACTGCCCTTAAATTTTCCGAAAAGAGCAGAACCCTGCTGGTTCTTAAAGGTGCCGGAACTATTATAGCTGCGCCTGACGGCCAGATCGCGGTATCCCCTATTTCCGCCCCCAACCTTGCCGCTGCGGGGTCCGGGGATATTCTTGCCGGGGTGTGCGGAGCTTTACTGTCTAGGGGAATTCATCCTATGCAAAGCGCTTGTATAGGGGTATACTGGCATGGACTGGCAGGACAGCATCTGGCTGAAAAATTTCCGTATCGTGGAAATATCGCAACTGAAATAGCGGAAGCGCTCCCTCAAGTGCTCAAGGAGGAATTATGCTGAAAGCAAAGGACATCATGACTTCCGGTGCTCTGACCCTCAAACCTGAGACTGATGTTGCAACTGCAGCCCAACTCATGCTTGAAAAACATTTAAACGGTCTTCCTGTTGTTGATCAGGATGGAAAATTGATAGGCGTTCTTTGCCAGAGTGATCTTGTCGCTCAGCAGAAAAGTATTTCAATGCCTTCCCTGTTCACTATTCTGGATGGTTTTATTTCTTTTTCCTCCAATGAGGAGCTTGAAAAAGAAGTGAACAAGATCGTAGCTACAAAAGTGGAGCATGCAATGACTCCAAACCCTGTAACCATTGAACCTGACACAAGTATCGAAAAAGTTGCCGATCTTATGGTAGAGAAAAAATTCTATACCCTGCCTGTAATTGAAGACGGCAAGCTGATCGGTGTTGTCGGTAAAGAAGACGTCTTAAAGGTTTTAGCTAAGTAAAAATGACTAATGATAAACTGATCATCAATCTGCCGGATGTGGAGGCGACGCTCAGGCTCGGCTCCACTCTGGCTTCTTTTTTTCAGGAAACCGGAAAACTGATCCCCATTTTTATGAACGGTGATCTTGGGGCAGGAAAAACAACTTTTGTCCGTGCACTGGTGGAATCTTTTCCTGGTGCGCAAAACGCAGAGGTAAGCAGCCCCAGTTTCAATATACTTAATATTTACCCCACAAAACCGCAGGTCGCGCATTTTGACCTCTATCGTTTGGAGGGGCAAACCCCGGATGATGACTTTTTTGATTTGTTGAATGATAAAAAAACTTTGACAGTTGTAGAGTGGATTCAGTATCTGAATACTGAATTCTGGCCTGAAAGCGCATTGCTCTTCACTTGGACACCTGCCGCATCCGGCAGAACAATAGAATTGACCCTGCATGGTTCAGCGACCTCCCTCTATGAAGAGCTTGCCTCAATTCTCAAATCATTCCAATAATATCCGTTGAACTCATGTGGTAAGGAGATAATGTTCAGATGAACATCGTAGTACAAAAATTCGGTGGAACCTCGGTCAGGAACCTCGAATGCATGAAGCAAGTACTGGAAAAAGTCATGGTGCCTTACGAAAAAGGCAGCAAAGTTATCGTTGTCCTGTCCGCTATGGCAGGTGAAACAAATCGCCTGCTCGATTTGGCCCACGAATGGTCCAAAGAACCGGACCTTGCCGAGATGGACTCGCTTGTCTCCACCGGGGAACAAGTTTCCGTAGCCCTTTTTTCCATGCTTCTTAAAGACCGTGGCATTAAAGCCCGCTCCCTGCTCGGCTTTCAGATTCCTATCAAAACAGATTCAAATTACTCCCGTGCACGCATTCTGGATATAGGCCGCGATAAAATTGAAGAACTGCTGCAGGAGAATGATATACTGGTCATGGCCGGCTTTCAGGGCTGCGACGCTGCAAAACGAATTACCACCCTCGGTCGCGGCGGTTCCGATACTTCCGCTGTAGCCATGGCAGCAGCGATTGATGCTGATCTTTGCGAAATTTTCACTGATGTTCCGGGCGTGTTCACTACCGACCCCAACATCTGTTCACAGGCCCGCAAACTGGATTATGTCTCTTATGATGAGATGCTTGAAATGGCCAGTATGGGAGCTAAAGTATTACAGATTCGTTCAGTTGAATTTGCCAAAAAATATAATGTTAAAGTTCATGTCCGCTCTACTTTTAGCGATGAAATCGGAACTTATGTTACTCAGGAGGATAAAAATATGGAATCAGTACTTGTTTCCGGAATTGCATATGATAAGGACCAGGCTCGCGTAACACTGTCAAAGGTAAATGACGTACCGGGTGTTTCCGCCACCCTTTTCACTCCTCTTGCTGAAGCAGGTATTCTGGTTGACATGATCGTTCAGAACCCCGGCCAAGACGGTCGTACGGATATGACTTTCACCGTGCCCAGAGGCGACCTGAAAAAGACCCTTGAAATTCTGGATGGCATTAAAGACCCCATGGGCGCACAGGATGTGCTTTATGATCAGAATGTATGCAAGGTTTCTGTTATCGGTGTCGGAATGCGTAACCATTCCGGTGTCGCTTCCAAGGCATTTCAGGCCCTGCGTGATGAGAATATCAATATCCTTATGATCAGCACATCCGAAATTAAGATTACCTGTCTTATTGAGGAAAAATATACTGAGCTGGCCATAAGAACACTTCACAACACGTTTGGACTCGATAAACAGGGGTCCGAAGAAAATACGTTCTAGCAAATGAAACAAATAAAAATATATGACACCACCCTGCGTGACGGCACACAATCAGAAGAAATAAACTTAAGTGTGCAGGATAAAGTGCGCATAACCCGCAAGCTGGACGACCTCGGCGTACATTACGTCGAGGGCGGCTGGCCCGGTTCCAATGCCACTGACAAGGAATTTTTCCAAGAAATTCAAAACTACGCCTTAAAAAACTGCAAAATTTCGGCTTTCGGTTCAACTCATATGAACCGCCTTACTCCCGAAAAAGATCCCAATTTGATTGCCCTGGTTGATTCCGGTGCAAAAGTCATGTCTATCTTCGGAAAGACATGGGATTTTCATGCTACCAGTGCTCTCGGTGTCTCTCTTGACAGAAATATTGAATTGATCAGCAACAGTCTCAGCTATCTGCGACCGCATGTGGAAGAACTGTTTTTTGATGCTGAACATTTCTTTGACGGTTTCAAAGCCAACCCTGAATTCACTATCAACTGCCTCAAGGCAGCATATGAAGCAGGTGCAGATGTACTTGTGCTCTGTGATACAAATGGCGGTTCCATGCCGGAAGAAGTCGCTCAGGCGTGCAGGACCGTCTTGGAAAAGATTCCCGGTTGCAGCATCGGAATCCATGCCCACAACGACTGTGAGCTTGCTGTAGCGAATTCTTTGGCTGCTGTAGAAAACGGGGCAATACAGATTCAGGGTACAATGAACGGTTACGGAGAGCGTTGCGGTAACGCCAATATCTGTTCGATCATCCCCAACCTCGAACTCAAGCTCGGCTATAAAACAATCGGTGAAGATAAGCTGATTAAGTTGAAGGAAACTTCTACTTACATTACGGAAATCGCCAACCTTCGCCCTTTCCTTCGTCAGCCTTTTGTCGGACGGGCCGCTTTTGCCCACAAGGGCGGTATCCACGTAAGTGCAGTGCTGAAAGATTCCACCAGCTATGAACACATTGACCCCCTGCTGGTTGGTAATGACCGTCGTGTATTGCTTTCCGACCTTTCCGGTAAAAGCAACGTGCTCTACAAGGCCCAGAAGTACGGCTACGATCTTGATAAAGATGATCCTGCGGTTCAAACCATTCTGGCTGATATCAAGGAACGTGAATCCATCGGTTTTGAATATTCTGCCGCGGAAGCATCGTTCGAGCTGCTTTTCTTCAAAGCGATGGGCTGGTCCAAACGTTATTTTGAATTCATTAATTTCTTTGTGGTCGATGCCAAGCGTAAAAATGATCAGGAACCTTTTTCCGAGGCTACGGTCATTGTAAAAGTGCATGGGCAGGAAAACCATACCGCCGCTTCCGGTGACGGTCCGGTCAATGCGCTTGATAAAGCCTTGCGTAAAGCTCTTGAACCCTTCTACCCTTCCTTGAAAAATGTACGTCTGCAGGACTTCAAGGTAAGAGTCTTGTCCGGCGCTGTTCGTCAGGCAGCAGGAACAAGCTCCAATGTCCGTCTGCTGATTGAATCCACAGACGGCAAAGATCAGTGGACTACAATGGGTGTGAGCCACAACATTATTGAAGCTAGTTGGCAGGCCCTTGTGGACTCTATCAACTACAAGCTTTTTAAGGACGACCCGCAGAAATGGCCATCCAGATAACCGGGCAGTATACGGAACCCTGCAAGGTATCCGTCTTATGCGACAATGAATCCTTGAGTGATAATCTGGGTAGCGAATGGGGCCTTTCCATGGCTCTTCAATTGCCCGGAGATGACCTTTGGCTCTGGGATTGCGGTGCAAGTCCGCTTTTCCTGAAAAACGCGCAAATGATGGACATCGAGGTGGCCAAGGCTAAAGGACTGGTTCTTAGTCACGGTCACTGGGACCATACAGGTGGAATGGACGCGCTCATGCAGGCAAATTTTATGGGGCCGGTCTATGCCCATCCTGATTTTGCCAACAAGCGCTATTCCATAAATGGTAAAGACGGTTCCGGTGATGCCTCGTTCCGGTGCGAATATCCCGGAACAATAATTGTCCGTGACAATGCTGAACTTGATGACAGCCTGTTCATGGTAACGGAAATTCCCCGTCGCGAGGGATTTTTTGAAGCGACAGAGGGATTGTTTGTTGACCCGGAATTGACTCAGCCCGACCATGTTCGTGATGATGCTTTTCTGCTATTGATGAGTAATTCAGGGCCGATTGTGGTTCTCGGCTGCTGTCACAGCGGGCTTGCAAATTCGCTCTACCATCTTCGTGAGTTGACGGGGATAGATTCGGTTCACGCCATTCTCGGAGGACTGCATCTTTACAGGACCGATGTAAATGAATTTGAAAATACAGCCAAAGTAATTGAAGAATTCAATGTTCGCACAATTGCGGCCGGACATTGCACCGGAAAAAAAGGGTATGATTTTTTGAATCAGCGACTCGACTGCGAAGTTCTTCCCATGGGAAGCGGTTCGGTATACGAATTCTGATATACCCTTGAATCAGCATAAAAAAAAGGTCCGCCGAGCAAATCAGCGGACCTTTTTATTTAATGAGCAATTATAAATCAAATCCAATAATTCTAGATAATTCCGGATCATTTTCTCCGATCAGAACTTTATCCCAATAGCAGTTTTGCAGCTTCCATAGATCAAGTGGCAATTCGAGGCTGCGTGCCCGTTCTATTACGTCGCAGATGTTTTCCCAAAGGGTCAGACGATTGTCCAACATCAGGCAGATATGTTTACTTAATTGTTCCATAAAAAAATCAAGTCCCGGATGATCGCGACCTACGGATTTTACGAATTCAATAAAATCATCACTGACTTGATCACCTGAGAAAAGATAATTCCAGGCAATTCCCGGCCAGAGCATTTTCCATTGGGAGTCCGAAGTCTGTATGGTTTGATAGTCTTCAAAGTGATTGAAGAGAACCGGTCCGCATCCGGTACTCAATACCTGATTCTGCCATGCGCTTTCAGAAAATCTTCGGGCCCATGTAAGAGCTATGGTTTGCTTTTTTTTCCACGATATTTCAGTCAGCGGGTAATGTTCTTTCTGACCGCCGGGAAGGGTTATTTCGACCGTTCCGGTTAAAACTCGCTCACCTTTTTCCCATTTCCAGCCATACTTTTTTATTTCTGATTCAAAATTCCAATTGATCTCTGCTTCACCGCGCGCCACGACAAATGAACTGTCGTTGGTCTTTATCAAAACGGAAACTCCGGGCCAACTGATACTCCCTTCTTCTCCGGGTTGCGGGAGCACACCTTCCACATAAAGACGCCCAAGAGCCTGACCAATAAGGCTTCCGGGGGTTTCACTCTGGGGTTTGATTTTACTTGCCCAAAGGTCAGCAGCAGAACCGTACCGTTCTTCATTGGATCTGGCTTCGCCGGCAATGGAAAGAAATTTTTCCTCCAGACCGATCAGGCCGGTTTCTTTGGATAATTCAATCGCCCTTAATGCAAAGCCCATGTTGTTAACCGGCTCAAGGCGGGCCAGATCATCAAAAAACCATCCGCAACTGGCAAAGGAAGAAAGCGCCCATTTCTGCATCGAAAGCAGCTTCCAGCCCAGATCAGCGTCATGAGTTCCTTCCTCAACCTTAAAGTGATGCTTAAAGAAATATTCTTCAGAAACGATTCCGCTCAGAAGCATACCGTAATCAAGCAGGGCAGCTCTGGGGTCCGTGAAAATCTTTTCCCCGTGGTTAAAATAGTGGGCGTTCATCAAATCCCTTACCTGATTAAGCCCGTCCCGCAATGGTTTACGCCACTGTTGATTCCATCCGGGATGCCCTCCTGTGCAGCAGCCGCAATCACTTTTCCAACGCTCAACACCATGGTAGCAGCTCCATGATGAATCTTCACGAATTTTTACTTTCCGGGTCGGTGGATGCTGCTCCAGATAGGCTCCGTAGTTCAGAAGAGAAAGCTCATCCCGTTTATCAATGGCTTGAGAAAGTACATAGGCAAGCGCCATTTCGCCAAATTCAACATGATGACCGTATGTCTCACCGTCAGTGCCGATGGAAAGCAATCCTTCCGAAGATGCACCGGACAGACGGTTCCAGAAATCATCACCATTTTTCAGCAATCCTTCAAAAGCAATTGCCTGCGAAAGAGCGCCGTCATAAAAAAAGATGGAAATAGTCCTGCCGGAAGGCAGTTCCACAAGATAAGGTTCTTTTATATTAATGGAATGTTCATCAACTGTCTGCCAGTCATCGGACCCTAATTCGGCTATTGCTTCCGCCTGTCTGGGGGCCAGCAGTGTGAAAGTTATGCCGTGATCGGCAAGGGTTTCTAGGGTTTCAGTATTGCAGGCGGTTTCGGAAAGCCACATACCTTCCGGTTTACGTTCAAAACGGGATTCAAAATCGGCAATGGCCCACGCGACTTCAATATCGCGATCCAGTTCAGAAGCAAGAGGCATTATCACATGATGATAGATCTGGGCTATGGCATTTCCGTGTCCCCAGCGTTTCAGGCTTAAGGCATCGCCTTCAAGTATTTTGGCATAAAGTTCCGGCTCGGCTCTTTCAATCCAGCGGAAAAGAGTAGGTCCTACATTAAAGCTGATCCATTCATAACAATTGATAATCTCGAAAATTCCTTTACTGCCCATACGTCTGGCCCATGCGAGGGGAGCGTAGCTTTCACGGCAGATTCGTTCGTTCCAATGCCTGAAAGGAGCAGCACTTCCTTCAGGGCAGATCATATCAAGCCATGGATCTTCCCGAGGTGGCTGATAAAAGTGGCCGTGTATACACAAAAATTTTTCTGACATAAGCTCCTCACAGTTCAAATAGGATTCGGTAGATACTATACCAAGTAAATACTGAAATCCAATACAAAGGACGACTGTGTAATATATTAATCCATTACAAACAAAAGGACCCTCCGAGAATCCGGAAGGTCCGATAATTATAATTACTGATGGAGATTATTTTACATACCCGGCCTGTTTTAACATCCGCGAGGCTCTATCAGCCATAACAAATCCATTTTCATATAAAATAGCCGGCCCCTTAATAGATATTTTATTAATATAACCGACATCAAGCAGGACATTGAGGATATTTTCCGAAAATGATTCCAGCAGTACAGACTTGGGGGCAATCCCTCTGAAAATAGAAATTTTTGAAAGATAATAGATGTCTATCAATGCTCGTATATGAACTTTGTCCAAAATCTTATCAAGCTCAACATCAATATGACATAAAGTTTCCCAATTTTGGTCTTTAACCTCTTCGCCCAGGTTGTCCAGTTCCTTTTCAGCTTTTCCGGAAAGTCTGTATCCGTTTAGATTGTTCCCGCAGGAAGTACAGATGCTACCTTCATCAACCAGCCCTGCATCGAGCAATTCATCCACAAGTTCATTTTCGTAGAGATGAGTCTCTCTCTTGGGCAGCAGGCCGTGATACCGTTCGATTTTTGAATAACTTCTGACATGTTTCAGAAATTGCAGATGGCGTTCACTGAGAAACATGGGCTGGAAATCTCCGTTATTTTATATATTAACCGGATCTGATCGGAGAAATGCTTAGTTGTTATCAGAAAAAACTTCCACCACTTTAATGTTACAATACTATTTAAACGAAGGTAAAATACATTAAAAAAATGGAACTGCCTCGCACGTAAGCAGTTCCATTTACAGGTGTTTATTAAGGACTGGGATTTAGATTATCAGTTAACTCAAAATCCTAAGTAAAGGCTTAGTACCCTTTTTGGGTTTGCTTTTATGGATAACATTTCCGGTAGGCATTTTGACAAACAGATTCTGGCAGGAATAACATTCCCAATGTTTTGTCCGCTCTTGGAGCCTGATCAGGACTCCGTCATGATCGTAGCAGACCTGACAATACGGGCCTGTTTTTTCGTTATCCTCATCTATCCAGTATTTCTGCCCGTCAAATTCCATGCACTCTGCAAGATCCAAAATTTCGGCAACTTCTTTAATCTGAGAACGTAATTCCCTGTTCTCTTCATACATAGTGAGGTAATCTTCCTGAATGATTCGCAGTAGACTTTCCGCATCGCTTTCCCGCCCTTCATTGAATAATTCAAGAACCTTTCTAAAATTAGTTGCGTGAAGATTTTTTTTTGCCATTTTTATATCCTAGCCTTCTTTCAAGTTTCAGAAACACCTGATAACTTAATCGACATCACCGGAAAATCCTTTAGAGATTTAAGAAAACTTTTTTCAGTACCATTGACAGCAACATATCCGATAAATATATCAACAGTGCCCGAGAAGTGGCAGTGGCTATGCTGTAGCCGTTGTTACTAATGTTAAAAGTCTATCATTTCAGATATATAAGGAGAGAAACTTGGAAAAATCCATGGAACAATTCAAGACTACACTTGACGAACACCATGATTGGCCCTGTGACTACACATTCAAATTCATAGTGCCGGCCAAAGCCCTTGCGGAGCTTAAATCCATGCTTGAAGGGATTCCCCACTCGGAAAAAGATTCCAAAACAGGCAAGTATACCAGCGTTTCCGTGACAATTTGTGCCTCGTGTTCCGATGAAATCGTGACCATATACCAGAAAGCCGCTACTATCGAAGGTCTCATTTCCCTGTA
Source organism: Maridesulfovibrio sp. (assembly GCF_963676065.1). Taxonomy (NCBI): domain Bacteria; kingdom Pseudomonadati; phylum Thermodesulfobacteriota; class Desulfovibrionia; order Desulfovibrionales; family Desulfovibrionaceae; genus Maridesulfovibrio; species Maridesulfovibrio sp. The sequence continues at coordinate 3,060,085 of NZ_OY780933.1, forward strand.
AAGAATGAAGCAACTCCGGGTTGACTTCCATCACACCTTGTTTAAAGATGACGCCGCTCATTTTTGAGCTTTTTTTATTTTTTTCATATTCACCAAAACGGCTGCTTGCTTTTCCACAGCATGCGAACATTTGTTCATTATAATAGTAAGATATTGGTATTTCTGCCTTTATTATGAACATCTTTTTTTAGCTGTAAAAAATGTTTAAACGGCCTTAATTAATATTATATCCTTAAGATAGTTCCGGAGGACTTTTTCAGTCATGAGCGATTATAAAAAGACCCTGTGTCTGCCCAAGACCAAATTTCCCATGAAAGCCAACCTCAAACAGCGTGAGCCTGAAATGCTCAAACGCTGGGAGGAAATGTCCGTATACGACAAGATGGTCGAAGCTAACGCCGATGCGGACAAATATGTTCTGCATGACGGCCCCCCGTATGCAAACGGCCACATTCACATGGGCACAGCCATGAACAAGGTTCTTAAGGACATTATCGTAAAGTCCCGCAACCTTCAGGGCATGAAGGCCGAGTATGTTCCCGGTTGGGACTGTCACGGTCTGCCTATTGAGCACAAGGTAGAGCAGGAGCTTAAGAAAAAGAAAAAAGAACTGCCCACCACTGTTATCCGCAAACTCTGCCGTGAATATGCTGAAAAATTTGTCGGCATCCAGCGTAAGGAATTCAAACGCCTCGGAGTGTTGGGAAATTGGGAAGATCCATACCTGACCATGAAGCCCGAATACGAAGCTGCTACAGCACGTGAACTGGGACGTTTCATGGAAAAAGGTTCTGTTATCCGTGGTAAAAAGCCGATTCACTGGTGCTGCGACTGCCGCACCGCCCTGGCTGAAGCAGAAGTGGAATACGAGGATCACACCTCCCCTTCAATTTATGTACGCTTCCCATTGAATGATGAGAAGGTGCTGAAAGCATTTCCTGAAGATGCAGCAGCAAAGATGGACCTCGCACGTACATACGTATGTATCTGGACCACTACTCCCTGGACTATCCCTGACAACATGGCGGTAGCTGTTCACCCTGAATTTGAATACGTTGTTGCCGAAGTTAACGGTGATTTTTACGTTCTCGCGGAAAGACTGCTGCCCGTATGCGCTGAATCTTTCGGCTGGGAAAGCTGGAATGTATTAGGCTCAGTTGAAGGTGCTAAACTTGAAGGACTGGTTGCCAAGCATCCCATTTATGACCGCAAATCACCCATCGTACTGGCTGATTACGTAACTCTTGATTCCGGTACCGGTTGCGTTCACACTGCTCCCGGTCATGGTCGTGAAGACTTTGAAACCGGCCTCCGTTACGGTCTGGAAGTTTATTCTCCCATGAACAACAGCGGTGTTTTCCTCAAGGATGTAGAACATTTCGCCGGCCTGAATGTTTTCGAGGCCAATCCTAAAGTCATCGAAAAACTTCAGGAAGTGGGTAACCTGCTGGCTCAGGAAGAAATATCCCACTCCTACCCCCACTGCTGGCGCTGTAAAGAACCGGTTATCTTCCGTGCAACCACCCAGTGGTTTATCGGTATGGAAGAAAACGACCTGCGCGGCAAAGCCCTCAAAGCCATCAAAGATGATGTCGACTGGATTCCTGCCTGGGGTGAAAACCGTATCTACAGCATGGTTGAAAACCGCCCGGACTGGTGCATCTCCCGTCAGCGTAACTGGGGCGTGCCCATCATCGCCTTGATCTGTCAGGACTGCGATGAAGTATACAACGACCCCGAATGGGTTTTCTCCATAGTAGATGAATTTGAAAAGCATGAGCACGGCTGTGACTACTGGTTCGAGAAATCAATTGAAGAAATAGCTCCTGAAGGTCTTAAATGCCCCAAATGCGGCGGCAATCACTGGGCCAAAGAAGACGATATTCTTGATGTATGGTTCGATTCCGGAACCAGCTACGCCGCAGTTGTTGAAAAACGCAAGGAACACCGTTTCCCTGCTGATCTGTACCTTGAAGGTTCCGACCAGCATCGCGGATGGTTTCACAGCTCCCTGCTCGCTTCCGTTGGTACCCGCGGCGTTCCGCCCTACAAAACTGTTCTGACACACGGTTACGTTGTAGATAAAAACGGCCGCAAGATGTCAAAATCCATCGGAAACGTTATAGCTCCGCAGGAAATCATCGACCAGCACGGTGCTGAAATCCTGCGTATGTGGGTTTCCGCTGTGAACTATCAGGAAGATGTGCGCATCTCCGACGAAATCCTCAGCCGCATGGTTGATACCTATCGTCGAGTCCGTAACACATGCCGCTACATTCTCGGTAACCTGAACGGTTTCAATCCCGAGACTGACGCAGTCGCACCCGCGGACATGCTGCCTGTAGACCATTTCGCACTTGATCTGGTCACCCGTCAGCACGAGGTAATGCAGAAGGCTTATACCAACTTTGAATTCCACAAAGTTTACCATACCCTGCACAATCTCTGCACCACAGAGCTGTCTTCGTTCTATCTTGATATTATCAAAGACAGACTTTACGTGTCCGGCGAAAAGAGCCTTGAACGCCGCTCCGCACAGACAGTGCTCTGGCAGACCATGCTCATGCTGCTTAAAGACATGGCTCCCATCCTTTCCTTCACCGCAGAGGAAGCATATTCCCACATGCCTGAAGAGATTAAAGGTAATGCGGAAACCGTCTTCGCCATTCGTCCCGAACTGCTCAAAGCAGAAATCGACGACGCAGAGCGTAAAAGATGGGAACTGCTTATGGACGTTCGTACCGAAGTAACCAAGGCTATCGAGCCGCTTCGTCGTGAAAAGGTCATCGGTCACTCCCTTGATACCAATATCACCCTCTTTGCTAACGAAGAAATCGCCAAGGCGCTTGAAGGTATCGAACGCCGTGAATTCTTCATCGTTTCCGGTGTTGAAATCGCTCCTCTCGCCGATGCTCCTGAAGATGCGGTCAAGCCCGAAGAACTTGAAGGTCTTGCCGTCAAGGTTGAAAAGGCGCAGGGTGAAAAATGCAGCCGCTGCTGGAGATACGATACTCTCGGTTCCAATGCGGAACATCCCGAACTATGCCCGCGCTGTACTAAAGTGCTGGCCGGTTAAGCTTTTGTTCTTTACAAATTAAATAAGTAAATGCCCCCGCCCTTATTGTAAGGACGGGGGCATTTTTGAAAGAATGTCCCCGGAGAGCAGCGGAGACATCCAAATAAAGGTTTCGTATGAACAAATATTTTTTAGCTGGATCAATTTCTCTTGTAACTTTGATTCTGGATCAGTTTACTAAAATTGCCGTTCGGGAAAAAATGGCGCTCTGGGCGTCTGATGTGGTTATTCCCGGATTATTTAATCTGGTTCATGTGGTGAATAAAGGTGCTGCCTTCGGTTTTCTGAACAGCGCGGACATTACATGGCAGCGCAATTTTTTTATCGTAATTACCCTGATTGCCTTGGTAACGATCGGTGTGTTGCTGAAATCTGTAGAAAATCGTGACAAATTCCAGATTGCAGGGCTTGGTTTTATACTGGGCGGAGCGATAGGAAATCTTATCGATCGCATCCGCCATCATCAAGTGACTGACTTTCTTGATTTTTATTACGGAACACATCACTGGCCGGCGTTTAATGTGGCGGATATCGCAATCTGCATCGGCGCTTTTGCCATGATCATATCTTTTTATAAAACTAAACAACCATGAACCCGATCCTGTTCAGCATAGGTACAATAAATATTTATGCCTACAGCGTATACCTGACGGCAGGCTGTCTGCTGGGTATAGGATGGGCTACACGTGCGGCGCGACTTTGGAAACTGGATTATAAACTTGCTCCTGTCACCGGGATAATATCCATTGTCTGCGGGGTGATCGGCGCACGGGCTCTTTATGTAGCGCTTTATCCGCAGGAATTTGTGGATAATTTAAGCAAAACTTTCTATTTCTGGCAGGGCGGTCTGGCCTTTTCCGGAGCAATTATTTTCGGTTCGATCGGCGGCATGCTCTATCTGAATTCAAAGCAGCAGCCACTTTTGGATTGGCTGGATTGTTTTGTTCCCGGCATTGCTCTCGGTCAGGCTGTTGGACGGCTGGGATGTTTTTTGGCCGGTTGCTGTTACGGCAGACCCACCGATCTTCCATGGGCGGTGACTTTTAAAAATTCCGCGTCACTTGCGCCGCTTTTCCAGTCCCTGCACCCAACCCAGCTTTATCATTCACTTGCCGGGCTGATAACTTTCCTGATTCTGGTTGTTGCCGGAAGCCGTATTAGTACGGAGGGCCGCATTACCGGGCTTTTTCTGATATTGTTTTCCGCCTTCAGATTTATTATTGAATTCTTCAGGGCGGAAAACCGGGGAGAACTAGGTCCCCTAGGCATGCCCCAGCTCATAACACTTGTCTTTTTCGCAATAGGTATATACCTGTTATTAATATACAAAAAAAGGAGCGACTAATGTTCTTCGGCAAAATCCCTACCCTACCAATGGAAACCTGGATAATAATCCTAGGCAGTGTCGGTCTTTTTGCTGTCTTAACACTCTTCGCGATATGGGATGCCTTCAAAAGGGAGTTCCCATCAAACATGGAGAAAGTCGGCTGGATTCAGCTGTCAATTTTTATTCCATTTTTCGGCTGTTTGGCTTACTTTCTCTTTGGTAGAAAAAGGGGGGAAAAGTATAATGAAGAATAATATGAAGAAATCTATCATTGCAGCACTGATTGCCTTTCCTCTGGCAACAGGTTTAAATGGTTGTGTCACCGCATCCGATATGGATAAAGTCCGTATGGAGCTTCGCCAGACCAGATCGCAGCTGAATCAGAAAATAGATACTCTCGATCAGCAGACCAAAGCAGATAATACTGCCCTGCGTGAAGAAATAAAAAAATCAAGTTCTCCGGTACAGACCCAGCAGGCAAACATGTATGCTGAAGTAAATGCCCTGAAGATGCAGGTCGCTAAACTTCAGGGTACGGTTATTACCATGTCCGATTCTCTGCACAGGCTTGATGCCGAGGATAGCAACGGTACGGTTTCCCTTGAGGACCTTACTAAACGGGTCGAAAATATGCGTCTGGCCCTTGAAAGTCAGCTTGCAATCGACCTCGGACTTATCAAAGCTCAGCCTAACAAGAGTAAGAAAACACAGGCCGCTATCGCTAACGCCACAGAAGCTGTGGGCGGAATAACCTTGGTTGTGGCCCCTGAACCGAAAAAAGCTGAACCGGTTGATCCCGCACAAGCCCTATACGACAAGGGGTTAGATTCCTTTAAGGCCAGTAAATATGAAGCCGCAATCAGGGATATGGCGGAATTCACCAAGACTTTTACCAAACATAAACTTGTCCCTAACGCTATTTTCTGGGAAGGTGAATGTTACTACCAGCTCAAGGATTATGCTAATGCCGCCCTTAAATATCAGGTGGTCATTGCTAAACACTCAAAGAGCAATAAATACAGGCCAGCACTGCTTAAACAGGGACTTAGCCTGATCAAGCTGGGCAAAACAAAATCCGGACGCTACATTCTTGAAGATCTTATCAAGAAAGCCCCGAATTCAGCCGAAGCCAAGCGTGCCAAAACTATAATTAAAAACTTAAAATAATCTAAACGGATATTGACAATGAGTGAAAACAAAAATTTTAACAAGATTATACATCTTTCTTTCCCTCCGAACAGCTCCAGCCGCCCTGTTGTGTGCAATCTGGGTAAGCTGTACAATCTCAGCTTCAATATTTTGAAGGCTGACATTAACCCCAGACTTGAAGGAAGCATGACCCTTGAAATTACCGGGTATGAAAAAGATTACCACGAGGGCATTAATTACCTTAAAGAAAATGGGGTTAAACTTATCCCCGTGGCCCAGAAGATCGCCCGGGATGAAGAGTCCTGTATGCATTGCGGCATGTGCCTCGCCATGTGCCCCACCGGTGCCCTTTCATTAAGTAAGGATACACGTATAGTGCTTTTCGATCCGGAAAAATGTACGGCCTGCGGTCTGTGTACCAAGGTCTGTCCGGTTCGCGCCATGGAAATAGATCCTCAGGATTAACAGGAAAAACAAGGAAATCCGTATGGACCGGGATGTACCGCATTACGCAAGCGTAAATACAAGAATCAAGGGACACGGACGCATCTCACGTTCGCTGAATCATCAACCCCTATTCCGGGGATTCAGTGGCACGAAGAAGCATCCTGCGCAGGACCTTGATGATTCCAAGGTTCCGGAATGGTTAAAAGTCTATGTGATTGAGCTCGATCGTAAGCTGGATCAGCTTTTAGGAATACAGAGCAAGCAAGACCTGACCAGTGATTTTCCTATTGATCTTGAAATACTGAAAATTTCCGGTAATGGAATGACATTTCGTTCTCAAAGCGTGACCGCCCCCTGCCTTATGGAGGTGGTTATGGAGATTGAACAGATTCCCGTGCGCCTTGCCGGAGCAAAAGGTAACGTAAAAGCCGGCCCTAAAAACGGGCTATGGGTTATGGATTTTGAAAAAATCAGGGAACACGACCTTGAATCCATTATCCAGTTTGTTTTCAGCGAACAGCGTGAAAAAATCAGGACAGAAAAGCTGGGTTAGCCCTGCACGTTTATTTTAAAGGCAATGCCAAGGAGAACGCAGTGGTTCAGGATGATTTGATAGTGCGGGAGATGATGGAAAAGGTTTCCGAAGATTTGAGCAAAAGTCTTAAGGAAAGTATCACTGACGCAGTGCAAAAAGAAATCTCTAAAAGTATGTCCCAAACATTACTTGAAGGAGAATTCTACCGCAGAATCAACATTGACCTGCAAAACGGTCTCCGTGATATTTATCAGGAAGTTGCCAAAGCAAAAAAAGGTCCTGCCAGCCACGCAGAAACGGTTGTAAGTGTTGACTCTGATCCGGATCAGCTTTTTACCGAAGCTTCGGATCAGCTCGATGCCATTATGCGTACGACTGAAAAAGCCACGCAGGATATCATGGATATTCTTGAGAAAACTCAGGAAACTCAATCCGCACTTGCAAAAATAATCAAGGCTTTTGAATCCGGCGGTGTTAAAAAAGAACAAAGGGTCGAACTGGCTAACATTAATGATACTCTGGGGCAGGACATCATGACCATCATGACTACCCTCTCCTTTCAGGATCTCACCGGTCAGCGCATTAAGATTATTATCGATACGATCAAAAGTGTCGAAAAAATCGTTCTCGACCTTTACATGTCCACCGGACTTAAAATCAAAGCCCGTGAAGAAGCTCCTGAAAAATCTCTGGAACAGCTCGATCAGGAAACTGAAAATAAAATGAGCGAACTGCAAGGGCCCACTGAAAAGGCCGATCAGGGTGATGTTGACGATTTGCTGGCGTCACTCGGATTGTAAGTTTGTCTTTTAAGGCTTTAAGCACTAATCTTTTTATGCTGTCATAGCTTATTGCTGAAATTATAAAATCGGGAAGCCTTGTCTATCTGGATAGAGCTTCCCGATTTTTTTGTGAAATAAAACAGGTAACGCTAATCTAACTGTCTTCGTTGGAATCCAGTTCGTCCAGCCAGCCCTGCACCTTTTCTATCATTGGAGTCGCACCGATCTGGGTGTATAGATCAAGAGATTTTCCCCAAAATTCTCTGGCTTCTTGTAACTTACCTTGCGTTTTACGAATTAAGCCGAGGTTGCCGTAATCCGCAGCCATTCCTTCTTTACTGCCAATTTCTATATCTATTTCCAGTGCCTTGTTATACAATTCTTCGGCTCCCTCCAGATCACCTTGCGTTTTACGAATTATGCCGAGGTTGCCGTAGTCCGCAGCCATTCCTTCTTTACTGCCTAGCTGATCATGTAATTTTAACGCCTTGTTATGAAGCTCTTCGGCCTCCTCCAGATCACCCTGCGTATAACGAATTGAGCCGAGGTTGCCGTATTGGATGGCGATACGTTCTTTACTCCCCAATTCTTTACCAATTTCAAGTGCCTTGTTATAAAACTCTTCGGCCCCCTCCAGATCACCCTGCGTATCCCGAATTACGCCGAGGTTCCCGTAATCAGCAGCCATTCCTTCTTTACTGCCTAGCTGATCATGTAACTTTAACGCCTTGTTATAAAACTCTTCGGCCCCCTCCAGATCACCCTGCGTATAACGAATTACGCCGAGGTTAGCGTATCTGATAGCCATTCCTTCTTTTCTGCCAATTTCTATATCTATTTCCAGTGCCTTGTTATAAAACTCTTCGGCCCCCTTCAGATCACCCTGCGTATCCCGAATTAAGCCGAGGTTGCCGTAAGCTATCGCTTTCCATTCGTTATCATTTTCTTTGAGCTGTAAGACTTTACTAAATGCTTCTTCAGCTTCCTTCATATCCCCAAATAATTTATGCAATTGTCCCAATCTATTCCATGCTTCTGCGCTATTCGGATCAAGTTCAAGAGACTTTTGATATGCTTTTGCTGCTTCTTTAGGATTGGACATGAAATCCAAAAAACCCAAACGCCGGTATGCTTGCGCTGCTTTCAGGTACCTATCATCACCGGCCTTAACATTTTTTTCCGCTTCTTCTTTATAAAAAGCCTTGGCTAAATGAGTATTACCTTTTGCCAGTTCCGCTTCAGCTTGTGCAGCAAAATTATCTTCTTTAGGTGTTTCTTGAGGCTCACGCAAACCGTCGAGAACATCTCTGAGGGCTTTAATTTCTGCATCTTTAGATTGAATGGTCTGATGGGCTTCTTTCAAGTCTTTTCGCTGATCTTCATAAACTTGTTCAGCAAGTGTCTGTGAATCTATTCGTTCAGGGACATTTACGTTCACCTCAACATTATGCGAAGGGGCTTCGGTTTCCCTTTTTCTCAAACTCCCCATAACATGGGTTATAACTTGGTAGATACCGACCAACGCACAAACAACACCAGATTTCAAGCCAAGATTCAATCCCCAAAACCACCCCCACGCAACAGCCGGCGCAGCCACAAATGCATCAACTATCTGAGTACCATTCATCAAAACATCACCCTCCCCATATATTCCAAAAGTAAACCAACGATTATTTTTATCCTATTTTCTAAAATGATTAGCGATATGAGTACGATCAGTCAATACAGAATGGCAATTTTCACTAAACAAAAGAAGTCCCCCGCAACCAAACAGGCTGCGGGGGACTTCTTCAATTTTTATATCAGAATAATTTATTTCTTAATCCGGGGAAAACCGGTCAGTATGCTGAGCACTGCCATTACGGCGAGGATGTAGCAATAATGCATGTTACCGATGATCTCCAGCGGTGAAAGTTCGGAGATGGAACCGGCCAGTAATATCTGCGCTCCGTAAGGAATTAGCCCCTGCACTACGCAGGAAAATATATCCAGTAAACTTGCACTCCTGCGGGGATCTACATTATGGCTTTCAGCTATTTCCTTGGCCATGCCCCCGGTCAGGATGATGGCTACGGTATTGTTCGCGGTACAAAGATCCGACAATACGGAAAGAGCACTGATGCTGAACTCCCCGGCTTTGGTGGACTTGGTGCCCTTGGTCATTTTACCGATGAAGTTGATTATGTAGGTGATGCCGCCATGAAATTTGATCAGCTCACCCAGACCGCCGACCAGCAGGGACAGCACGAGGATCTCCTGCATTCCGGTGAATCCTTTGTAAATGTCCTGAGAAAAAGCCAGCAGACCGAAGCTCTCCATGGAGAAAAATCCTACTATTCCAGTAAAGACGATACCGGCACCCAGAACAACAAAGACATTAACTCCAAGAACAGCCATAACCAGAATCGTTATGTAAGGCAGTACTTTGAGCAGACTGTAACCGCCGTCCGCAACAACCTGACCGCCCTCGCCCGCCATGTAGAGGATTACTACGGTGATCAGTGCGGCTGGCAAAGCGATTAGAAAGTTCATTTTAAACTTATCACTCATCTGACAACCCTGAGTACGGGTCGCGGCGATGGTGGTATCTGAAATCATGGAGAGGTTATCCCCGAACATTGCCCCGCCGACAACAGCGCCCATGAGCAAAGCGGAGGAAATATCCGTTTTCCCGGCAACACCAACAGCGATAGGAGCAATGGCGGCAATGGTGCCCATGGAAGTACCCATGGCGGTAGCGATAAAAGCCGCAATCACAAACAGGCCGGGCAGAACCATTGAGGCCGGCACGATGGAAAGTCCAAGATTTACTGTGGATTCCACCCCACCGATAGATTTCGCAACTGATGCGAATCCACCCGCCAGCAGATAAATCATGCACATGGTGATGATGCCCGGTTCACCCGCGCCGCGTAGGAAAATATTAATTTTGTCATTCAGCTTCGCACGGCCCATCCAAACAGCCCATGCGATCGCAGGCAGAATGGCGACCGTTGCGGACAGCTGATAAAAGGCCATGCTGGTTCCGTTTATAGTAAGGAACGCGCCAGTCCCAATAAAAATAATCAAAAATAGGGCCAATGGCGCCAGCGCCAAACCGTTTGCTTCCTGTTTCATAATACTATATTCCTATATAAAGAGTTAGACATATAGTCCGGTTAAAAAAATATCCGCGAGGGCGGGAACAGTCTCGAACTACAGTGTAAAATGAACAAAATAAATTACTTTTATAACGAAAAAAGTAAAATCAACCTGAAAATTTCAGCATAATAGCTGCTGAGGAGTCAGGATGCTCATCTTTTGAGCTCTATGTCAATAAAAAACGAACAGCAATTTCTTAAAGAAAAACTTAAAGAAAAGCCCCTCTTGAACCTGTACAGGATCAAAAGGGGCTATAAATAGAACTATGTTAACAATAATTAGTAGGTAATCTCTACAGCGGAAGAAGCGCGGATCGCCCGGTCTTTGGCATCCTCTACATCAGAGCCCAAGGCAAGTGCGACTCCAAGGCGGCGCACCCCGTCACACTCCCCTTTGCCGAAAAGGAGAACTTTTGTGTCCGCTTCTTTGAGGGCTTTATCCACATTCGCAAAACCCGGAGCATCGGATTTACCGTTGGAAAGGATTACGCTGGAGGCCGCAGGGCCGTATTGACGAATGGCTGGAACCGGCAGGCCGAGAATAGCACGCACATGCAGCGCGAATTCGCTCATATCCTGTGAGATCACAGTCACAAGACCTGTATCGTGCGGGCGCGGCGAAACTTCACTGAAAATTATCTCATCATCTTTTACGAACAGCTCCACACCGAAAATTCCTCTGCCGCCAAGGGCATCGGTAATTTTAAGGGCATAATCCTGAGCTTTGGCAAGGGCTGCATCGCTCATGGGTTGCGGCTGCCACGATTCGCGGTAATCTCCGTCATCCTGACGGTGCCCGATGGGCGCGCAATAAGAAGTTCCGCCGGCATGGCGCACTGTGAGCAGTGTGATTTCATAATCGAAATCCACAAAGCTTTCCACAATGATGCGCCCTTCCCCGGTCCGTCCGCCGGACTGGGAATAATCCCATGCACGGTCGATATCCGCTTCAGATTTAACGGTGCTTTGACCTTTACCCGAAGAACTCATGACCGGCTTGATCACGCAGGGAATACCCACTTCTTTCAAGGCAGCGAGGTATTCTTCCTTGGTATCGGCAAATTTGTAGGGGGAAGTTTTAAGGCCCACTTCTTCAGCAGCAAGACGCCTGATACCTTCACGGTCCATGGTCAAACGGGTAGCGCGGGCGGTAGGAACGACATTGAAACCTTCTTTTTCCAGCTCGAGCAGGGTTTCAGTAGCGATCGCTTCAATTTCCGGGACAATAAAGTCCGGTTTTTCAGTCTCGACCACACGACGCAATTCCTTTGCATCAAGCATTGAAATTACATAATTGCGATGGGCGACCTGCATGGCAGGGGTATTTTCATACCTGTCTACGACAATTACCTCAACGCCGAGACGCTGGGCTTCGATGACAACCTCTTTACCTAGCTCACCGCCGCCGAGCAGCATCATTTTACGTGCGGAAGCGGTTCCGGCTGTTCCGAGAGTGATCATAGATTTTACTCCGTAGGGTAGTTTTGTCTTGTGGAAAATTATTGTTTGTAGGTGTGCTTTTACTCGCATAAGGCAGGCAAAAATTCAAGAAATTAGATTGTGCCCGTTTAGCTTGTCATCAATATTTCCCTGTTGTATTTTAGGATGCTGTACAACTCAGCCGTTTAAAGGAGAATGTCTGATTAAAATGGATAAAAAAAGAATAATTCTCGCCGCCAGCGGTGCCAGTGGAACACTATACGCTGTTAAGCTGGCCCGTTTTCTTGGCTTGGCAGATGATATTGAACTGCATCTTATTGTTTCCGATGCCGCTCTGAAAGTTCTGGAACTTGAAACCAGCTTCAAGCCGGAAGATCTTACCGGAAACGCAGATGTCGTATATCGGCAGGATAATATAGCCGCCCCACCTGCAAGCGGTTCATGGCAGCATGACGGTATGATCATCTGCCCCTGCTCTATGGCGTCCCTTGCGGCGATTGCGCAGGGGCTTGGAAGCAACCTCATGCACCGGGCCGCGGACGTATGCCTGAAAGAACGGCGCAAGCTGATACTTGTGACCCGCGAAACCCCGCTGAATCTTATTCACATCCGCAATATGGAAACCGCAACACTGGCGGGAGCCACGGTAATGCCGGCCTCGCCGGGATTTTACCATAGCCCCGAAAGTCTGGACGATATGGCGGCGCACATGGCAGGACGAATTCTTGAACAACTGGAAATCCCCCACAACTTATACCGCTGCTGGGGAGACAACTCATTGAGGTAGATCATGCAACACAGATTCACATGGAACGGGCATTCCAATTTTACTATTAAATCCGGCGACAAAACCATAATTATTGATCCTTTTTTTGAAGGCAATCCAAAGGCTTCAACCACATGGGAATCCATCAGTGAAGCGGATGCCGTGCTGGTCACCCATGACCACGGAGATCACATAGGGCAGGCTGTGGAGATCTGCAAGGCTACTGGCGCTACGCTGGTCTGTATTTTTGACCTGCTGGAAAAACTGATCGCGCAGGGTCTGGATCAGGAAAAACTGATAGGCATGAACATCGGCGGGACTGTTTCCGTGGCCGGGATTAAAATTAAAATGGTGCAGGCCATGCATTCCTCTGTCACCGGGGCACCAGCAGGATACATTTTAACTTACGACGATGATTTCTGCGTCTATTTTGCAGGAGATACCGGCCTGTTCTCTTCCATGGAACTGTTCGGCAAACTGCACGATATCGATGTGGCCCTGCTGCCCACCGGAGGCTGGTTCACCATGGATTCAAAGGACGCGGCTTATGCCTGCAAACTCCTTAATTGCAAAAAAGCCATACCCATGCATTACGGGACATTCCCTATTCTGGAACAGGATGCTGTTAATTTTAAAGATGCATGCGCCGATTTTGCTCCAAAATGTACGGTTGTAGAATTAAAAATAGGCGTTGAGAAAGAAATTTAATCGGAAAAGCCGTAATAAAAGCGGTTTAAAAGCCCGGCAGAAATATTGAAGGCCCATGAGGAATTTAAACTTCCCGAAAGGCATCAAAAATCTGCTGTGCCCTTTTTTTTCCGATTCCCGGAACATTTGAGAGGTCTTCCACGGAGGCCTCTTTCATTTTCTGCACGGCACCGAACTCATCCCAGAGCAAGCGGGCCGTTTTAGGGCCGATTCCGGGCAGGGACAGCACCTCGCTTTGCAGAACCTGCTTTTTCCTTGATTTACGTTGCCTGCCGATAACAAACCGGTGCGCCTCATCACGAACCCGCTGTAGATAGAGAAGTTCAGGGCTACCGCCCTTTAGCGGCAGATGATTTTTACGTCCGGGGCGAAAGATGCGATCTTCCAGTTCACCTGCTTTACGGGTCGGTCCTTTGGCTATGGAGGCAAGATGCGGGATCGGTTCATCATACTTCCAGTTTTCGGCGAAAGCTTTCTCCACCGATGCCAGCTGACCTTTACCTCCATCTATTAATATAAGGTCCGCCCACGGAGGGCCGGAATCGATACGCTTGATCACCCAATGAAAAAGCGCCGCGTAGTCATCCGAGGAATGCTCAAGTTCTGGAAAAACATAAGTACGGTACTGGGATTTTTCCGGTTTACCTTCCTCAAACACCACCATGCCGACGCGCATCCCTTCACCACCGAGATGAGAAGCATCGATGCATTCAATGCGCTGAGGAGTCCCGGAAAGCTTCAATCTCACAGCCAGCAGGTCAAGGATGTTGTCGTTTTCCTTTTCCTTGAGGCCCAGCGCGGCATTTTTGCGAGCGATTTCCAGCAGCCGCTTTTCCTCACCGCTATGAGGAGTCACGATGCGTACCGTGGATTTGCTCCGTTCGCTGAGTAATTCCGCAGCGCCATACATATCGAATTCAAACGGGACGAAAATTTTTGGCGGTATAAATTTGGTTGCTGAATAAAACTGTGAGACAAAACTGTTCAGCACTTCCTCGCCGTCTTCGAGGCTTAAGCCAGGCCAAAAGAAATTCTTTTTGTCCAGCAGGCGCCCTTTTCTGATAAACAAAAGGCCCAGCCCTACTCCCTGCGAAGATTCAGCCAGCGCGATGACATCGATATCGGAACGCTCGCCGAGTACCACAGACTGTTTTTCCACAGTATTGCTGATCGCCTTGATCTGATCGCGAAATTTCGCGGCAAGCTCGAATTCCAGTGCTTCGGAAGCTGCTTCCATCTGACGGCGCAGTGAACCTATCAAATCTCCGGCTTTGCCGGAAAGCAGCATCTCCACTTGATGCACCAGTTCCATATAATCCTGCCGGGGAACAACATTCACGCACGGGCCGAGGCACTGGCCTATGTCATGATACAGGCATGGACGGACCCTGTTGCGGAAGGCAGAATCAGAACATTTACGAAGTGGAAAGACCTTCCCGAGCACTTTCCATGTTTCACGGGCAAAATAACTCGAGGTGTACGGACCGAAGTAGACGGAGCCATCGCGCACAACCTTGCGGGTTATGCGCAGACGCGGGTATTCTGATTTTTTATCAAGTTGAAAAAGCACATACTGTTTGTCATCACGCAGGACAACATTGTAGCGGGGCCGATGCTTCTTGATCAGACTGGCCTCAAGAAGAAGTGCTTCCTTTTCAGTTCCGGTAACAAGGGTGTCAATGGAGTGTATTTTAGATACCAGCACACGTGTTTTGGGAGTATGTTTATGCATGGCCCGAAAATATGATGCCAACCGCTTACGCAATTCGCGGGCCTTTCCTACATATATAATACGTCCTGATGAATCTTTCATCAGATACACACCGGGTAAAGCCGGAAAATCGACACTTTTGAACTCGAAACTCATAATCTTATGCCTGTATAAATTTTTAAACTCGGCCTGATAGCTGCTTTTAAAAAGCTATCTCCCCAATTATTCGTTGTCAACAAAGGGTTTCTGCTGGGATTTAAAAAGTCTAGAAAATATCTAATCTTAGATACGTTAAGAGCGAGTATAAAAATTTATACGGTAAAAAAATTTTTACTTTAGTCAAAAAAATGTAATTTTTCGCTTGCAATGGGATTGCTGAACAGCTAGAACAGTTCGTGAAGGTAGGCGTCAAGCAATAATGCTATTTAACATTTATTCAGCAAAAGGATAAAAATAATGAAAAAAATTGCTATTCTCGCAGCTCTGGCCGTTCTGGTCATGGGCTTCGCAGCAACCGCATCTGCAGTTGATCTGGACGCAAAAGGCCAGTTTCAGTTCCAGATGAACTTCATGGATAACACAGCCAACATGCTTTCCAACAAAAAAGCATCTACCTCAGCAACCACCGGTGACAGTGAAGACGACCTGAACTTCTGGTTCCGTGCTCGTACTGAATTCCGTTTCATCGCAAACGAAAACCTGTGGGCTGTACTGTACACTCAGTACAAAACCCGCCTCGGCTCTGCTAACAACGCTAACGTTGACGGTAACTCTGGCGCTACCGGTTCTCAGTTGACCGTTAAACGTGCTTACATGCAGTACCGTTTCCCCGGCACCGAAGTTCTGACTTCTGCTGGTATCATGTCCATCAACCTCCCCGGCGCTGCCGCTGGTTCCATGGTTTTGGGTGACTCTGACCTCGGTACTTTCCAGGTTTCTACTCCTATCACCGACCAGATCTCTCTCGCCGGTGCTTTCGTTCGTGTTGCTGACCTTAACAATGGTGAAACCATTGAAAGCAACGATGAAATGGACGTTTTCTACGCAGCTGCTCCCATCACCATCGATGGTCTCTCTGCTACCCCTTACTTCGCATACTCCACCATCGGTAAAAACAGTGGTGGTGCTTCCGGCCTTCAGGGCCCCGCTGGCGACGCATACAACAAAAATGCTAACGCATGGTGGCTTGGTACTACTTTCTCCATGGACATGTTTGATCCCATCGTTTTCGATGCAGACATCGTTTATGGTGATGTAGACGCTAACCAGAAGCATAACGACCGTTCCGGTCTGCTCTTCGACGCAGCCCTGACCTACACCGGTCTGGACTTCGTACAGCCCAAACTCGTATTTGCATACACCACCGGTGAAGACGACAAAACCGACAACGGTTCTGAACGTCTGCCTGTTATCGCTAACGACTGGGCTTTCGGTACTACCTACTTCGGTGGTTCCGCACTGACTTCTGCTGATATGAACAACGATGAACAGCTCGGTTTCTGGACCATCGGTCTCTCTCTCGAAAAGATCTCCTTTTTCGACAAACTGAGCCACGACATCCACGTTCTGTATGTTCAGGGTACTAACGATAAAGACCTGTTCAGTACTGCTGGTAAAGTTGCTGCTGTTAAAGCTACTGGTAACATCGCTGCAAACGGCGACTACCTCACCACTAAAGACCACGTTTTCGAAGTTGACTTCAACACCAACTACCAGATCTACGACGAACTGGCAGCTATCGTTGAATTCGGTTACGTTGACGTAGACCTCGACAAGGGTGTTTGGGAAGACAACTTCGGCGCCGCAGATGTTGACTTCGATCCTGCTCTCAAACTCGCAGTTGGTCTCGTTTACGCATTCTAAGAAACCTTAGAATAACAGCATAGTCTTGACGCCGGGGGCCGGGAGTTTATACTCCCGGCCCTTTTTTATTTACAGGCAAGCCCTCCTATTACACTCGACTTTTGACGAGCATTAAGATATGGGTCAGAACATCTTATAAACATCTCTTCGTATTTTTACGCATCAATCACACCCATCAAGTTAAGGACAATTCTATGCCTTGCAGAGATATTACATATTCCGGTCAGCAGGACTGGTCGGAAATCCAAAAATGGCTCGAACTCAGAGTCAATCCTGACAGCAAAGTTGACTCCATTGTCAAAGACATTCTCTCCAATGTAAAAACCGAGGGCGATCAGGCTCTGGTCGATTACACCAAAAAATTCGACTGCCCTGATTTTACCCATTCCATGCTTAAGGTCAGCGTTGACCAGCGTCGCCTTGCCTATGCGGAAATCGAATCACAGGATCTTGAGATAATCGAAGAAGCGATCCGCAACATCAGAAATTTCCACCGCAGACAAGTAGAAGAATCATGGTGGACCACCGGAGAAGACGGAACCATTCTCGGACAGCTGGTGCGCCCGGTTGACAGGGTCGGTCTGTATGTTCCCGGCGGTCAGGGCGGCGAGACACCGCTTATTTCCAGCATGATTATGAACGCAGTTCCCGCACAGGTTGCCGGAGTAAAAGAAATTGCGGTAATCTCCCCTCCGCGTAAAGACGGTAGCCTAAATCCCTACATCCTCGCCACGGCGCAGGAGCTGGGTATTAATGAAATTTACGCTTCCGGATCGGCATGGGCCATCGGCGGCCTTGCCTACGGAACCCAGACAATCGCACCTTGTGATGTGATCGCCGGACCGGGCAATATCTTTGTTGCCACAGCCAAAGGGCAGCTCGTAGGCGAAGTGGGAATCGACATGATTGCCGGCCCCAGTGAAGTAGCCATCCTTGCTGACGGAGATTCCGATCCGGCATGGATTGCGGCAGATCTTCTTTCGCAGGCCGAGCATGATCCTCTCGCCTCTTCTATTCTCGTGACATGGGATGATGAACTGGGCGTTAAGGTCAAATACGAGCTCAAAAAACAGGCAGACCTTCTTCCGCGTGGAGAAATCGCGCTTAAATCACTTGAAGAATGGGGCGCTATCGTTAAGGTTCCGGATCTCGAAACCGGAATTGACTTTGTTAATAATATGGCACCCGAACATCTGGAGCTGGCTTTTGAAGACCCATGGGCAGCTATCGGCAGGATCAAACATGCCGGGGCTATTTTTATGGGGCACTTTACTCCGGAACCGGTCGGTGATTATTTCGCTGGTCCTAACCACGTTCTGCCCACAGTTGGAACGGCCAGATTTTCTTCCGCGCTTTCCGTGGGAACCTTTACTAAAAAAACCAGTCTGATCTACACAGATCAGAATTACGTCAACCGCCATGGCGGGAAAATAGCAAGACTGGCCAGACTCGAAGGACTTGAAGCTCACGCCCGTTCCGTTGAGACAAGATTAAAAAACTGATTCGCTCACGCGTTCTTAAATGAATGGACAAGAATCATATTAACAAAAAAGAGGATACACTGATGTCCAAACATGTAGTTGAAACTGATATTAAAGAACTCAATCTTCTTTCCCGCGGCAAAGTCCGCGATATTTATGAAGTGGATGATGATAAACTCCTGCTGGTCACCACCGACAGAATCTCAGCTTATGATGTCATCATGCCTACTCCCATCGACGATAAAGGCAAAATCCTGAACCAGATCACCCTGTTCTGGATGGATATGTTCAAAGATATTGTCCCCAACCACTTGATCGCATCCAAAGTGGATGACTATCCGGAAGTACTTCACAAATACCGTGAGCAGCTTGAAGGACGCTCTGTACTGGTCAAAAAAGCCAAGCCCCTGCCTATTGAATGCATTGTGCGTGGATACATAACAGGATCAGGCTGGAAGGATTACCAGAAAACAGGCGAAGTCTGCGGCCATAAACTTCCTGAAGGCCTGAAAGAATCTGAGATGCTTGAACAGCCCCTGTTCACTCCTTCCACCAAAGCTGAGCTGGGCGAGCATGATGAAAATATTTCCGTTGAAAAAGCCATGGAAATGCTCGGTGAAGATCTGCTTAAAAAAGTTCAGGACGTAACACTTTCTATCTATAAACGTGGCCGTGATTATGCCCGCGAAAAAGGGATCATCATAGCAGATACCAAGTTTGAATTCGGCTTGATTGATGGCGAACTGATACTCATCGATGAAGTACTGACCCCTGATTCATCACGTTTCTGGCCTATGAATGGCTATGAAGCCGGAAAATCCCAGCCTAGTTTCGATAAACAGTTCCTGCGTGACTGGCTGACTGAAATCGAGTTTAACAAACAGCCTCCGGCCCCTGAAGTTCCTGCTGAAATCGCCGGCAAAACCCGTGATAAATACATGGAAGCGTTTACCCTCTTGACTGAAAGCAAACTTGACGCTTAAGTTATTGCGCTACAGCTATTAAGATTAATGATGCCTCCGGCGTGATTTCTTGGCATGTCTGTATCCGGTCTAATAAGTTAAACTAATGCGGCTCTACGGACTGAACAGCTCAAAGAGATCGAAAGTACGAGAGGAAAAAAAAGGAGACATAAATGCTTTTGGAAGGAAAAAAGGCACTGATTTTCGGTGTAGCTAATAAAAAAAGCATTGCTTACGGCATCGCTAAGCAGTTTAAGGAACAGGGAGCCAAGCTGGCTTTCAGCTATGTGAACGATGCTATCCAGAAACGCGTTGAGCCTATCAGCGAAGAACTGGGCGGAGAATTCACTTTTCAGTGTGACGTGCAGAGTGATGAAAGCATCGCGGCTTCCGTTGAAGAAGTGAAAAAACAGTGGGGAGATATCGATATCCTCATTCATTCCGTTGCCTTTGCAAACCGGGATGATCTTAAGAACCGCTATATTGAAACTTCACGCGATGGTTTCCATCTTGCTATGGATGTTTCCGCATACTCTCTGGTCAGCCTTTGCAACGCTTACGAATCGATGATTAATTCCGGTGGTTCCGTAATGGCGATGACTTATCTCGGTTCAAGCAGGGTAATCACCAACTATAATGTTATGGGTGTGGCTAAAGCGACTCTTGAAGCAAGCGTCCGCTATCTTGCCGTTGACCTCGGTGAGAAAAATGTCCGCATCAATGCTATAAGCGCCGGTCCTATCAAGACCCTGGCTGCTTCCGGTATATCCAGCTTTAAAGACATTTTCCGTCACATTGAAGAAAGGGCTCCCCTTAAACGCAATGTGACAACCGAAGATGTAGGTAAAACCGCTGTTTATTATGCATCCGATCTTTCCGCCGGAGTAACCGGGGAAACTCATTTCGTGGATTGCGGCTACAATATCCTTGGAATTTAATCGTTACAGGCAGGTTTGCGATTCAGTGCTTAAAAGCCCTTTTCTGCGCTGCCTAAGCCTTTAAAAGTTCAAAAGCCGGAAGTATTATTGCTTCCGGCTTTTTTATTTTTCATATATAGTCTCAAACCAGCTTGACATGAGTACGCGAAGGGAATAAGTATCCCTTCTTGCCTTGCCCTTATATTAGGAAAGGGCCATAGACCATAAGGAGGAGTTAATAATGCTCAGAAAGTATGAAGTACTTTTGCTTTTGAGCCCTGAACTTGCGAGCGACAGCCGTAAGGAAATCGTAGAGGGACTCATCGCAATTATCGACCGCGAAGGCGGAAAAATGGATGAGACCGACGATTGGGGTTCCCGCCAGTTGGCTTACCCTGTCCAGAACCAGACCCGTGGATACTATGTCCGCCTCGTTTTCGACGCACCCGGTCCGCTGGTTGCAGAACTCGAACGCAACATTCGTATCACCGATGGTATCTTCAAGTTCGTAACTGTTAAACTTGATGAAACCGTAAAGGCAGAGGAGGCTTAATCATGGCATTCAAAAGAAAATTCACACCCAAAAGAAAGTTCTGCCGCTTCTGTGCGGATAAGAACCTTCCCCTCGATTATAAACGTCCTGACATTCTCAGAGACTTCGTAACCGAGCGCGGCAAAATTATTGCCCGCAGAATTACCGGTACATGCGCCAAGCATCAGCGTCGTCTGACCACTGAAATCAAGCGTTCCAGACAGATGGCTCTCATGCACTACACCACTGTGCACAGCACTGATGTAAAGAAAAAGAGCATCTAGGGGGATCACATGAAACTTATTTTACGTGCCGATGTAGACTCCCTTGGTAGCCTTGGTGACATCGTATCAGTTAAATCCGGTTATGGCCGTAACTACCTGATTCCTCAGGGACTGGCCATGCCTGCTTCCGAAGCTAACCTCAAGCAGTTCGAGCTTGAAAAAAGAAAGCTTCAGGAAATGGCTGATAACCTGCGCACTCAGGCTGAAGGTCTCAGAGACAAACTGGCTGAAGTTGAAGCTAAAATCGAAGTTCGCGTTGGTGAAGGCGATAAACTGTACGGTTCCGTAACCGCAGTTAACATTGCTGAAGCTCTCGCTGAAATGGATTTCGATATTGACCGCAGAAAAATCCTGCTGGGCGAACCTATCCGTTCTCTCGGTGAATATGCTATCGAAATCAAACTCCACCCCGAAGTTCGCGGTGAAGTAAAACTGGTCGTAGCCAAAGTTGGCGGACTGGTTGAAGAAGAGCCCGCTGAAGAGGTTGAAGCTCCCGCTGAAACCGAAGCGCCCGTAGCTGAAGCAGATGCAGAAGCAGAAGCAGAAGCGTAGATCCGGCTCAGACTACAATTCGGGCGGAGCGTCTAACGACGCTTCGTCCGATCTTTTGCGTAAAGTCCCGCCCCATAACCTTGAAGCCGAACAGGCTGTTCTTGGCGGAGTCTTCTTAAGCAATACAATATTTAACGACCTCATTGATGTAGTCAAGTCCGACGACTTCTACTCCCCTGCCCATCGGGAAATTTTCCGCTCCTTTGAAGCTCTCTACACACGCAATGCCCCCATAGATCTGATCACTGTTCAGGAATACCTGACCGCCAGTGACAAAATAGATTCTGTTGGAGGAGCTGTTTATCTTGCTGAGCTATCCAATTCCGTTGTCAGCTCCGCAAATGCCCTGCACCATGCTGAAATCGTAGCTGAAAAATCTATTCAACGCAGTCTGATCGATGCAGCCGCTAATATTATTAATGAGAGCTTTGATACTCAGGATGTAAAGGAACTTCTGGACCATTCCGAGCAGTCAATCTTCGATATTACCGATTCCAAAAAGAATACAACCCTTAAGGGCAGCAAGGCTATTATTACCGAGGTTTTTCAAGACCTTGAAAAAAGAGTTAATCAGTCTTCATTAATTACCGGAATACCGACAACTTATCACAAATTTGATGAGATGACTGCTGGTCTGCAAAATTCCGACCTGATTATCATCGCCGGGCGTCCCAGTATGGGGAAAACCGCATTCGCGCTGAACGTAGCCATGCGTGCCGCCCTTCATTCCGGAGTCACCACCGCTGTTTTCTCACTTGAAATGGCAATGGGTCAGTTGATGACCCGTATGCTGGCTTGTCACGGTAAAGTTGATCTGTCTCGTTTAAGAACAGGCCAGCTTGATGACGAAGACTGGGCCAAGCTTTATGATGCAGCAGATGACTTGACACAATCACCTATTTTTATTGATGATACCCCTGCTATTTCCACAATGGAATTACGCGCTCGATGCAGACGGTTAAAATCTCAACATAATCTTGGTCTGGTTATGGTTGATTACCTGCAGCTGATGCGCTCCAGTGCACGAACCGATTCTCGTGAACAGGAAATTTCTGACATTTCGCGAACTCTTAAGGCCCTTGCGAAAGAACTTCAGATTCCCGTAATCGCGTTATCGCAGCTCAACCGTAAAGTTGAAGAACGCACTGACAAACGCCCCATGATGTCCGATTTACGTGAATCAGGTGCTATTGAGCAGGATGCTGATATCATCCTCTTCCTTTACCGTGAAGATTTTTACAACAAAAAAGAAGACAAACCGCTTACCAACAAAGCGGAAGTCATCATAGGTAAACAGCGTAACGGACCTACAGGAATCGTTGAACTGGCCTTTCTCGGTCCTTATACCGCCTTTGAAAACCTTGCTGCCGAGCCATATCCGTCCGAATACGACGATGAGTAATCGGATATTATTTATGACGTGATGCACTGAAAAATTATACGGAGAAATTAATGTACTTTCATGAAGCCGAAACCCTTGAAAGAGGAAAACTGGAAGAACTTCAGGTTAATAGACTGAAAAGAACAATTGAGCAGGCTGCCAAATCTCCGTATTACAGTGAAGTTTTTAAGAAAAACGACATAGATTCATCCATCATCAAAACCGCTGATGATATCACCAAACTTCCTTTCACTACAAAAGACGACCTGCGCTCCCAATATCCTTATGGATTATTGACCCAGCCGCTGGATAATTTTGTGCGTTTACACGCATCTTCCGGAACAACCGGAACTCCTACCGCTATTCTTTACACACAAAAAGACCTTGATACATGGGCTGATCTCATGGCCCGCTCCATGTATTCCATCGGACTAAGAAAAAGCGATGTTTTTCAGAATATGTCAGGATACGGACTCTTTACCGGAGGCCTTGGTATCCACTACGGTGCGGAAAAACTCGGTTGTGTTACCATACCTGCAGGGGCCGGAAACACTAAACGCCAGATTAAACTTATCCGCGACTTTAATGTAACCGGGCTGCATATTATCCCCTCTTTTGCTCTCTATTTCGCTTCCAAAGTACGCGAAGAAGGTTTCGATCCAGCAGATATGCCGTGGAGAGTCGCCTTGATCGGTGCTGAGCCGCACACTGAGCATACCCGGCGTAAGATTGAAGAACTCATGCATATCAAAGCGTACAATTCTTACGGCCTGTCTGAAATGAACGGTCCGGGAGTCGCTTTTGAATGTACTGAGCAAAATGGTATGCATGTCTGGGAAGATGCCTACATTGCAGAAATCATTAATCCGGAAACAGGCGAGCACGTCGCAGAGGGTGAAATCGGAGAATTGGTCATGACCACCCTTACCCGTGAAGGTATGCCCATTATACGCTACCGCACACGTGATCTGACCCGCTTTCTTCCCGGAGAATGCACGTGCGGAAGAACTTCACGCCGCATAGACCGCATCATGGGCCGCGCGGATGATATGCTCATTCTCAAGGGTGTTAATATCTACCCCATGCAGATTGAAAGAATCATCATGAGCATTCCCGAGGTGGGACAGAACTACCTCATTGAGCTTATCAAAGAAGGCCTCATGGATCAGATCAGGGTCAAAGTGGAAATTAAGGAAGAATATTTCATCGAGGATATGCGCGTACTTCAGGGCATTCAGAAAAAGATTGCCTCCATGTTACGCGACGAAATCCTGATCACCCCCAGAATTGAACTGGTGCAGCATAACTCCATCCCCAAGGCGGAAGGTAAAGCTGTACGTGTAGTTGATCTTCGGGACGTAGAGGAATAAAAAATGATTACCGCGTTAGCAGTACTCGTTCTTCTGCTTATGTTGTGCTCTCTGGCACTGCACGTTTTCGGACTCCCGGCCAACTGGCTGGTTCTGGCGCTTGTTACCTGCTGGAAATTCTACCAGCCCGAAGCAATGACCTGGAACTTTATCATAATTCTCGGAATCATCGCCTTTATTGGGGAAATTCTGGAATTTGTGGCTCAGTATTTTGGTGGTAAGAAATACGGGGCAACAGGACGTGGCAACATTGGCGCGTTCATTGGTGCCATCGGCGGAGCTATTCTCGGAGCCCCCTTCTTTTTCGGTCTCGGAGCCCTTCCCGGAGCATTACTAGGCTCATTTGGAGGTTGTCTGATTCTTGAGCTGACCCATGGCAGATCCTTTGACGAAGCAAAGCATTCGGCATGGGGCGCCTTCTGGGGCAAAGCTTTCGGCATGGCCATTAAAATCAGCCTTGGCGTGTGGATGTTCGCCATGAGTACTCCTAAAATCTGGCCTGCTTAATTGCGCATTATAGGCCTTCGGCGGGCAATATAAACTGAACCTATTTAACACCTATCCGGCCAGCCCTATTGAAAGTTTCTTTGAACCCCGGAGGGCCACCGGAGGAAAAAAGGATGTAATTATGTCTCATGCAAATGAATTTCCGAAATACCGCGGCAAAATGGAATATCATTGTCTGGGCTGCAATGCTCGATACGACATTAACGAACTTCACTATACCTGCCCTGAATGCGGCTCTGTTTTCATCCTTGAAGACACAAACTTTGCCGAGCTGAAAAAGACCAGCGGTAAGGAATGGCGTGAGATTTTTGATGCTCGCTGCGCGACAAAAAATGACAGTCTGCGCGGTATTTTCCGATTCTACGAACTTTTTGCTCCGGTTGTTGACGAAGATGAAATCATATTTCTCGGTGAGGGTAACACGCCTATTGTAGCCTCCAGCGAAGCTCTTAACGCTGTAACCGGAATCAAGACCGCTTATAAAAATGACGGTCAGAACCCCAGCGCATCCTTTAAAGACAGAGGCATGGCCTGTGCCTTCAGTTACATAAATGCCCTGATGAATAAAAACAGCTGGGATGAAATCCTGACTGTCTGCGCTTCCACCGGTGATACTTCCGCCGCCGCAGCTCTTTATGCTTCTTATATGAAAAGCGGTGTAAAATCCGTTGTTATTCTTCCGCAGGGTAAGGTAACTCCGCAGCAGCTGGCTCAGCCGCTCGGCAGCGGAGCCACAGTGCTTGAAGTTCCCGGAGTTTTTGATGACTGCATGAAGGTTGTTGAGAATCTGGCCGACAACTACCGCGTCGCGCTGCTTAACTCTAAGAACGCATGGCGTATTCTTGGTCAGGAGTCATACGCTTTTGAAATTGCCCAGTGGTACGATTGGGACCTGAAAGATAAGTGCATCTTTGTTCCCATTGGAAATGCAGGCAACATCACAGCTATTATGGCCGGATTCCTGAAATTGTATGAGCTCGAAATTATTTCCGAACTGCCCCGCGTTTTCGGTGTCCAGTCAGCCCATGCGGACCCTGTCTACCGCTACTACTCTGTAGAAGATGAAAATGAACGTGAATACAAACCAGTTAAGGTGCAGCCCTCTGTTGCACAGGCAGCCATGATCGGAAACCCGGTTTCCTTTCCGAGGGTAAAGCATTTTGCTGAGAAGTTTGAAGCTATCGGCGGTAAAAAAGCATTTCAGGTCGTTCAGGTCAGCGAGCAGATGATTATGGATTCAATGCTGCTTGCCAATTCACACGGACATATCGCCTGCACACAGGGCGGCGAATGCTTTGCCGGATTAATCCGAGCCAAGGAGTTGGGATTGATCAACGAGAACGAAAGTGCCGTACTTGATTCTACCGCTCATCAACTTAAATTCATTGGTTTCCAGGATATGTATTACCGGAATGCGTTCCCCGCTGAATACGAAGTAACCCCGGACTCTACCCGAGCCAACAAGCCTGAACTTGTAATTGAAAGCAGTGAAAAGGAAAAAATGCCTGAAGCTGATTATATTGCTAAGGCAGCAGAAAACGTTGTTTCCATGCTCGGTTTGGAGAAAAAATAAGTGGCCAAAAAGGAACGTGCTGATCAGATGCTTTTCGCTCAAGGTCTTTCAGAAAGCCGCGAGCAGGCTAAGCGTATGATCATGGCCGGACAGGCTCATTACCTTAAAGACGGCCAGAAAATTCCAGTAACCAAGCCCGGAATGCAACTTGATCCGGCTCTTGAAATTGTCGTAAAAGGACGGGACCGTTTTGTCAGCCGTGGCGGTTATAAATTACTGACCGCCATAGAAGAACTTGGTCTTGATCCCGATGGTAAGGTTGCTTTAGACGCGGGTGCATCCACCGGTGGTTTTACAGATTGCCTGCTCCAATTTGGTGCCCTGAGAGTCTATGCAGCCGATGTAGGATACGGACAGCTGCACTGGAAGCTACAGCAGGACGAACGGGTCACTAATCTTGAACGCATAAATCTACGCCATGCTGAAGAAGGACTTCTTCCGGAAAAAGTGGATCTGGCCGTCTGTGACGTTTCTTTTATTTCATTGACCAAAATTCTTCCGGCATTAGTTCGCCTGCTCAAGGCTGACGGAGAAATAGTCTGCCTGATTAAGCCGCAATTTGAAGTCGGCCCCGGCCAGACAGATAAGGGCGTGGTCCGAGATAAAGCCTTGAGGCAGCAGGCTGTAGATATGATCGTACACTTTGCAGCATCCGAACTCGGTTTACAGCTTAAAGGTCTTGTTCCTTCAAGTATTAAAGGACCTAAAGGTAACCAGGAATATCTAGCGTATTTTATTCTTTAATTCGTAGAATATGATTATTTTTAAAAGGCAGTTGCATATATGCGGCTGCCTTTTTTTATGATTTTTGGTTGTTTAGGACATTATATTATTATGCAACAGACGAACACACTGCAAATCGAGCTAAAAGCAACTTTAAATTCAAGATAAAACGTTTATTCTGTGTTGTTCGATTGTTAGTTGCTCAGATAAGAAACAAATTTTAATAGTACTATGCAGACACAACAGTGTGATGTATCAATTTGCTTTCATCATACTTGATACATCGCTATTAAACATACACTCGTGTATGATTAATTATTTGATACTATAACAGATTATTTCCATAACAGTTTATATTTGGATCAATTTTACTTTACTAAAATTTACATTCAAGATAGTTAGTATGAGCTTTTTTATGTGGGGGATGGCTCTAATTAAGTATAGTCATTACGTTTTTCAGCATTTTTGGAGGAGTATATATGAGGACTAGATTTACAGCATGCTTTAACGTGCTGACTTTATTTATCGGATTGGCAGTAATTGCCGGATTCTGCGGCAAAGCAGATGCAGCCGGCTTTGCTATCTATGAGTGGGGAGCTCGTGGTAATGCACTTGGTGGGGCCATGGTGGCAAAAGCTAACGATCCTTCTGCTGTAGCGTGGAACCCCGCTGGCATTACACAGTTGAAAGGCACCCACATCTCTGCCGGTGTGGCCATGATCTCTCCCATGATGGATCTGAGCACCACCTACAACGGTGTTACAACTAAAAACAGCGGCACAAAAAACGTATTTTTCCCGGCCAATGCATACATCACACATCAGATTAACGACAATGTCTGGCTTGGAGTCGGCGCCTTTACACGCTACGGACTGGGGACTGAATTTTCTGAAGATTGGTACGGTAGGTACGCCTCCTACAAAACTTCGATCGAAACTTATTCTTTTAACCCCAACCTTGCATATAAATTTAACGACTATATCTCTTTTGCTGCCGGTATCGAGCTCATGAAAGTCCGTGCCGACCTGCGGAAAAAGCTTGATGCATCCGGACAATACATCCCAACTACATATGCCGCAGATGTTGATCAGCGCATTATTGTTAACGGATTCACTCCCGGCTTTAACGCAGCTGTTCACATTACTCCCAGTGATGAGTGGGCGATCGGACTATCCTGGCGTAGTAAAATGAACCATAGGGCATCCGGTTCAGCAAGCTATAGGCTTCCTGCAGGAATGCCTCAGCCGCCAAAGGCATTTAATGATTCAGACGTTTCCATGGATATGACCACACCTCACATGTTTTTGGGTGGCGTTGAGTATAAGCCGCTTAAAAATTTAAGCATTGAGTTTGATGCCGTATTGTCCATGTGGAGCGATTACGACTCTATAGACTACCATTTCGATAAAAAGACAGCCATCGGACGCAACGATGTTAGTGTCACAAAAAAATGGAATGATGTCTGGAAATTTGAGGTCGGTGTTGAATATCTGCCTATCGAAGATCTGGCGCTCAGAGTCGGTTATTTCTATGACCAGAGCCCCATTCCTGACGGCTATATAGACTACATGCTGCCCACAAGTGACAGGCAGAACCTTTCACTTGGTCTCGGCTGGAAATACAAAAGCTTTTCAGTTAACGCAGCATACAACTACCTGTGGATGAAAGACCGCAATGTAGAGGCAAGACCGGCTGATCATATTCTAAAGACAGAAATTACCAATTCCCGTACTCACATTGTGAGTTTGGATATGGGATATGATTTTTAAACACCAGACACAACGCTTGAGCCGTCCTAAAATAGATTGACGGTTAATTGGTTTACTACAGGGCTGTGGGGGTACCCCCACAGCCCTGTTTATGTATTTGGTTCGGTGTTTTCATTTTCAAACTAAGATGAGGACGTTCAGAATTATATATTTCAATAGACTCTTTTACGAGTGAATTTAACTCATCAAAACTAGTGCATTTAAACACCAAAAATTCTTGTTTTAAAATTCCATTTATACGTTCAGCTAACGCATTTTGGTAACAATCATACCCATCTGTCATAGATGGGACCATTTCGGCTTTCTTGAGCTTGTTTTGATAAATGGACGATGCGTACTGCAATCCACGATCTGAATGGTGGATTGTTTTGTTTCGCGTTTTTCGGTTTTTGATAGCCATATCTAAAGCTTTAGCGGTCCCTTCGGCACTAAGATCAGAACTCAAATTGTGACCTACAATTTTTCTGCTAAAAGAGTCTGTAATTAGTGATAGATAGTATGTTTTATTTAACGTTTTTACGTAAGTTATATCACTAACAAAGACTTCTTCTGAATACTGAGGCTTAAACTCCTTCAATAAATTAGGATGTTTTTTGAGCCAATGCTTTGAATTTGTAGTTTTTGTGTAATTTTTTCTTGTTTTTATCAGTAAATGCTCTCTGCGCAATAATGCGAAAAAGGCATCCCGTCCAAGCTTGATTCCACGAGCTACAAATTTCTCACGCAATAAAAAATAAAGCTTACGCGTTCCCAGCCGAGGCATTCTGGC
This sequence comes from Maridesulfovibrio sp., assembly GCF_963676065.1. Taxonomy (NCBI): domain Bacteria; kingdom Pseudomonadati; phylum Thermodesulfobacteriota; class Desulfovibrionia; order Desulfovibrionales; family Desulfovibrionaceae; genus Maridesulfovibrio; species Maridesulfovibrio sp. The sequence goes on from NZ_OY780933.1 coordinate 3,089,849, forward strand.
CCGCAGACTCAAAACAAGTTTCTTTACTTCTTGGAACTGTTTTTCCCGTACCTTATGGCGTTTTTCAGCCTGATATATCGATTGCCGACTCACCCCGAGCTGTCTACAGCAAGCAGATAAACTTATTTGCTTTGTTTCCTGAAGACCTCGTGCAGCTCGGGGGTAAGTTTTTTTCTTATGGAAGTACCCAGTTCTCTGTCAGAAATATCAATCATTTCGTTGAGAAGCATAGTTTTGATCTTCTCTTCCTGAAGCTCTTTTTCAAGACGCTTGATCTTTTGTGCTGGAGTCTCTTTAGATTTTGGCATTCTTTTCAGATGTACCATAGGTTTGCTCCAGTCAAGGGTTCCGTGCTTTCTCAGCCAGACTAAAACAGTGCTGCGGCCTTGAATCCCGTATGTCTTTTGGGCTTGCTTGTAGGTCATTTCGCCTTCTTCTACCATCGCAACAACCGCTAATTTAAAGCCCATTGTGTAATCGCGCTGACTTCGCCTTACTCTTTGACTTTCTTCCTTTTTCATAAAATAGGTCCTTTGGGTGTAAACCTATTTCAGGACGGGACAGCTCTCAAAAAAAAGCCCGCTTATGATTAAGCGGGCTTTTTTTGTTTAATTGTCCTGTCCTGAGAAATGGTTAGCTTCCGGAGCCAAGGTCTAACTTCATATCGTCCGGAGCATTCATTTCTATTGAATAGTTAATTTTATACTTGTCGCTTGCCGGTACTTCAACCTGCCATTCAAAGTTATCGTCCTTGATTTCTGCTTTCGGTTTGGAGGAAATTTCCAGTTTGATCCTCTTGTCGCCGGAAACAGGAGCAGGTTCCTGCACAAGTATTTTAACAGGTTTATTACGGCTGTTATCGAGCTCTATTCCATACTTCCAGCTGTAGGTCTGCTTAGATCCGAACATACCTTTCTCGCCGGATTTCTTTTCCAGAATTTTGTGCTCCGCCTTGAGCATGGGATCAGAGCCAAAAAAGATCTTCTTTTCCTTGCCGGAAAAAGTGAATCTCCTTTTGCCGATCATTGTCCCTTCCATCATCATCAAAGCCACTCCGGCGGGATAATCCTTTGCTGATTCAAGATTGGTTTCGGCGGAAACAAAGACATCCGGGGTCAATGACGGGCGCGCGATAAAAGTGAAATCAGATTTCCAGGTTTCACTTTCCACCGCATATTTCCTGATGCTGCCCGCAGGAATTGTTTTGCGTCCCATCTCCCAAAGCGAATAGGTTGCTTTGTTTACACGCATGGGAGCACGCTTACTAACGGCATTTTTAGCCGGTTCACGCATGGCTGAAGTAACCATAGGCATAGCTTCTTCCATGGCATATCCATCTCTTGCGATCTCAACTTCGGCTTGAGGTTCTATTACCCAGCGGCTAAGCTGAGGAGGAGAAATTCTGGAAAGTCTCTTAACTGTCGCAAGGGCAATATCACAGTTTTTAAAATCGATACCGCTACCCTGTCTGATCTCAGCTTCAAAGGTAAATTTCATTTTCCCATCGCTAGGGTATGCATCAAGTTTATATTTGGGAATCCAGCCGCAATTACGAAGCATATAACCGATTTTGAATTCGGCACTTTTGGCGCTTTTTGAAGCAACTGAAACCTTAACATTCCAAACTCTTTTTCCGCCCCCCGCCATTTCTTTCAACTGTCTTTGCAGATCGTTAATCAGCTCCTGCAAATCTGCAATCTTGGCATCAAGCTTGTTTGACTGCGCATATAATTTTGAAAGATTTTCAACCACCTGCCCCGCAATCTTTCCAAGGTCTGATGGTTTTGTCTGCTGTTCCTTCCCTCTTTCCTTCCAGAAAGAGATACCGCCATCCACGGCCTTCTTCCGGGAGAGAACAGCATCACGCTTAAATTTCAGCTGATCAATTTTCTTACCCAGATCAATTGCAGCCGGTGACCGAGACAAATCACTTCTAGCCCACGAGACATCATTTATAACGACATTTTTGCTCAAAGAAGCTATAGTAAAAGTATCTGGAATTGCCTGCCCGGAAAGAGTAAACATCACATAGTTACCGCTCACATCATTCTTGATATTCGCCTTTACCTTACTGCTGAAATCGGCCCCGGATGGGTAAAAAACCACCCTTTCAGAAGCGGCCATCGCCGAACCGCAAAACAGAATAATAAAAATAGTAGTCAACCATATTGTGCTTTTCCGCAAATCTCTACCCTCGGTTTAGTTGTCATAAAAAGAATATGGCACCATTCTATCAGATACCATACATATTCAACAATACTCAAAATGAGTCTCCCAAATGGCCGTCATGCTACATTAAATAATACAACTGACCCTCGACAAACCGCTTATTTTGATAAATAGTCACTTCATTTGATAGTTATAACAATAACCGGAGTAAAAAGATAATGGCCAATAAACTTTCTCTGCTGGTTTGTGGTGGTGCAGGATACATAGGGTCACATATGACCAGAATGATTGCCGAATCTGGGCACGATGTAACTGTATTCGATAACCTGTCTACAGGTCACGCGGAAGCTCTGAAATGGGGCAAATTTGTGCAAGGCGACCTGCGTAATCCAGCTGATCTTGAAAGATTATTTGCGGAAGGCTCATATGACGCTGTGTTTCATTTTTCCGGCTTGATTGTGGTCAGCGAGTCTGTAGAAAAACCTTACGAATATTACGATAACAACGTAACCGGAACTCTTAATCTGCTACAGGCAATGCGCAAACATAATGTGGATAAATTTGTTTTTTCTTCCACAGCCGCAGTCTACGGTGACCCGGTAATGGATATTATAACCGAAGATCACCCACTTAAACCGTTGAATCCTTATGGCCGGACAAAACTCCAAGTGGAGGAAATCCTGCAGGATTACGCTGTTGCCTACGGGATGAATTCTGTCTGTTTCAGATATTTTAACGCCGCCGGCGCACACCCGGACAGCATGATAGGGGAAGCACATTCACCGGAAACCCACCTGATCCCCAATATTCTGCTTAGCTGTATTGAAGAAGGACGCAGGCTTAAGATTTTCGGCAATGAATACCCTACCCCTGACGGCACTTGCGTACGTGATTATATACATATTTTAGATCTTTGCGATGCCCATCTCAAAGCTGTAGAATTTATGGGCAATAACAAAGGAGCACATTCCTTCAATCTGGGTAATGGTAAAGGATTCAGTATTCTTGAAGTTATCAAAGCGGCAAGTGAAGTAATCGGCCGTGAAATTAAATTTGACTATGAACCGGCTCGGGCCGGAGATTCGCCCCGACTGGTCGCGGACAGCTCCAAAGCAGCCGAACGAATTAAGTGGACTCCGGAATATACAGATTTGCGCGAGATTATTGAAACGGCTTACCACTGGCATAAAAATCCCGGATACTAAGAACAAAATCATAAAAAAGACGGAGTTTACGCCATAAACGCAGACTCCGTCTTCTTAATAAACAATTATATAATCAAACAAATCAACGGGTAATCAATAGGGTGTCCTGATAGTATCGGGATTCCCGGCCGCACCAGTTACCGTATAAGATTTCCTGAATTTTAAATCCCTTCTGCTGAAACATATTCAGGGCGAATTTTTCATCATAGCCGACCGCATCCATAGGATCTTTAGGATCAGCGGTATAAAAAACGCCGTACTTATATAAATCCAATGAACTTTTACCCGCATCCATAAGCCCGGTTGATTCAGCATTAACCAGAAAGAATGTTGCGAAAAGACGCCCATTATCCGTTAAAACACGATCAATTTCATTAATATAGTTGATGATGTCTTCAGGCATCATATGAGTAAAGACGGAATTAAGCATGACAAGATCTTTGGAATTATCCGCGTAAGGAAATACAAACTCGGCAGCTTTGGTCCGAGCTCCGGGGTTGTAGGTAGAATTAAAAAGATCTACTTTTTGATACTGAAAATTAGGAAACTCGGGTGTAATGTTCTCGGTACACCACTCAACACCCACATGGAAGGTATCAAACCCATCATAGCTTCCTTCTCTGGAAAGATATTCAAGCAGGGGAAAAGACAATCTGCCGATTCCACAGCCGATATCCAACACCCTCTCGTCCGGTTGTAATCCAAGTTTGTCTCGGCAAAGATCAATCATTTTCCTGCCGGAGGCTTTAAAATTACCTCCGCCGAAACAGATGTGCAGATCTTCCGGGGGTAAAGAAACTTTACTGATATCTCTCATTGTTCAACGCTTACATCTTATTCAGGCAGTCTTCGCAGACTTCGCCGTCAGGGTTTTCAGCAGATGTTTTTGCAGCAGATTTATCAAGAATCATATCGACCATAGCCTCAAATCTGTCCGCCGGAAGGTAGCCGCGCACGGAGACTCCGTTGATAAGGAAAGTTGGGGTTGCATCAATTTTGAACTCATTAGCTTCTTTTTCGTCAGCCTTTATATATTTTTGCAAGTCAACAGAATTGAGAGTTTTCTGGAGGAGATTTGGATCTACGCCTGTATCTGCTATTATTTTGCCCAGCACGGAGCCGTCTTTATCTTCATAAAGTGCTTTCTGGTTTTTGAATGCCAAGTCGTGGAACTTATAAGCCTTTTTCTGGTCTAATTTTGCTATGGCCTCAAAGATGATAGCCAATTGGCGGGAGTTCTTATGCATAGGCAGATGTTTGAATATGAGTCTGTATTTATCGGGATGTTCTTTAACCAACTGAGTGACCACTTCTGCCCCTTTGCGGCAGTAAGGACAGAGGAAATCAGTATATTCAACTATTGTTACCGGTGCATCGGGATTACCAAGCAAAGGCCGCTCTGCCCAGATTTGAGGCAGATAAGGATTTTTTATTTCTGCATTGAATACTTCTTCACGTTTAAGCTTTTCTCTTTCATCAATACCCTGCTCGACAATTGCAAGCATATCGATGCTGCTTTCACGCATGGCATCAAGTACAATCTGGGGATTTTCCCGAATTGTTTCGGTAATCTGCTCCTTCAGCATCTGTTTACTCATACATCCGGAAAAAAGAACTACAACCGACATTAGCAGCAAAATTCGCTTTAACATGAAAACCTCTTCAGCAACAGTTTATGAAAAAACCTCCAAGCAGAGAAACTTTGGAGGTTTAATAAATGACAAGTTATAAAAAATTATTTCTCGCTAAGATTATAGATATCATTGAAAGAATCGGTCCTAGCATCAACCTTTTCCATAAAATCGGAATGAATCAAATCAGGATCCATAGTGGGAACGGAGGGGCCGCCAAAAGGAGAGGTGACTATATCGTACATACCGGAAACAATCCTGCCTCCGGTATAGGCTACTCCCACAAAAAAACCGCCTATATAACCGGCAGCCTGTTGCGCCGGTTCATCATTCTCAGCAGCAAGATCAACAGACTGATTGGGAATTTCAAGCGGAGCGGAAAGGATATTCGTCATCCCTCTACCCAGCTTTCGGGGTGCGCGATCAGAATAATTTTCCCCGTCTCCTACATAATTCGCTGAATTCAAGGAGCAGCCGCCAAGCAGCATTGAGGATAAGGCCACTGCGACAAGTAATATCTGTACATTTTTTTTGGATTTAATCATTTTATCTCCTTGTACTATGTATGCCCCCGTGATTATTTCATGTCAAGACTCTCTGTATCTTCGCACCTGTAATTAAAGGGTTCCGGGAATATTTCGCACAAAAAAGGCCGCCTTAAAAGACGGCCTTTAATCTTAACAATTCAACTTTCATCTACCATTTTTTTTCGCGCTGCTTTTGAAGTGCAGCTTCCTGCTCTTCAAATGTGGCGAATCCGGCATGATGCATGGCATCTTCAACGGTCTGACTCCAATCCCATGCAGAATAGATGACCGGTTTATGGAAAGTTCCACGGAAGGTATCCATTTCCTGACGGATAAAGTCTTCCCTAGGAGTATCCATATTATCCCGCAGCTGCTCATTGAGACGTCTTATCTCACCTTCGTACCAGTCTTCCAGATCTTCTGGAGTCTTGTACTTTTTGATAATATGGCTATAGCCGTTATCTTCCATAAGTGAGGCGAGACGTTCAAAATGACGATCCCGTATCCACTGGCCCAGTTCACTGACCTTGATGTTTTCAGCTTCGACTGCGGCCATATCAAGCTTGGTCTGAAGATAAGTATCCGGGACAACAGATGCTGAAACGATACCGGCGATGCAGACTACGCCGCGTAGGATAACGCTATTTGAAACACCCTGACCGCAGAAACCGATCTTCTTACCGAATTTCTGTCCGGTAAAAATAGCGGAAAGGATCGCCCAGACGACCGCCGGATCTTCCTCGTCGTAAATATGCTGCAGACTTGGATTATCGCGGTCGGTACCGAGAACCAGCTGAGTCATATCATTGGAGCCGATGGAGAAACCGTCTACCTCTTTGATGAATTCCTTACTCAGCACGGCATTACTGGGAATTTCAGCCATGAGGATAAGTTTCAGGCCGTCTTTACCCGAATCAAGATTGTGAACCTGTGAGAGGTAACGTTTCATGCTGCGCGCTTCTTCAATAGTGCGTACAAAAGGCAGCATGATATGCAGATTTTTACCGCCAAATACACCACGGGCCAGCTTGAAGGCCTCCAGTTCCCAGTCATGAATATTTCTTGAAACACCGCGATAACCGAGCATGGGGTTGTCTTCATGGTGCTCAAAGAGCAATCCGCCGAGCAGGTTGTGATATTCATTGGTTTTAAAATCAGTGGTGCGGTAAACAATGTCCTTACCGTAAAAGGCCATGGCGAATAAGGCCAATCCCTGTGACAGGGTCTGGATGTAATTTTCCTTACCTGTGCGTAAACCGCGTGATTTAATAATCTCAGCAATGCGCTGGCGAAGAGTGGTGATTTCATCCATTTCGGATTTAAGTCCCATTTTGAGGGCCACTTCATCACGTAACGCTTTAATTTCTTCTACATATTCTAGGACAAGTGGGTTCTCTTTTGCCTTGGCAAGCATCTCAGGCAGCTCGTCCAACGATTCTGTACGCTTGTATATGAACTTGGAGTCAGCGTGTTCACCGGCATGAATACCGAGGACACCCCGCAGATGTTCTTCAATGCTGACAGAAGTCTTAAGCGCGTAGAGACTTTCGGTCGCGTGCTCAAGATAATGGTCGAGTTTCTTATCCAATTCGCGAAGCTTGCGATGCATGGCCAGAACTTCCTCAGTACCGCGGGCGGTATTGGCATTGGCCATGGAATCCATTTCCTCGGTCAGCCCGGTCAATGCACCCACATATTCCCTCAGATTTATATTGAGGGAGATAAGACCGGAATCAAGCTGATTCTTCATTACTGTTGTCAGCTGTGTATCCAGTTCATTGAGTTTATCCTGAACAAGCTTATCGAGTGTGCCGTTATCATAGGCTTCGAGGGCAAGCGGATGTACTCCGATGTTACCAAGCATGAATTCCGCACGAAGCAGACCGACTTCAAAATCCGGGACTTCTCTCAGGCGGGACAGGAACAAAGACTGCCCTACGTCGGCAAGGATAAGTCCGACTTTGGTTTTTGTAGCCGGAAGCTCAGCAACATTGATGGTCCCACCCACCTCGATAAGAGGCAGCAGGCCGCGATAAACTTTACCGCGTGAACCATCGACGGTGATTTCCTGTCCCTCAAGGGAGCGGATAATTTCGAGCCTCTGAATACCGATGATGGCCGGGATTCCAAGTTCACGAGAGGTGATCGCAGCATGGCTGGTATCTCCGCCCACATCAGCGAGAATACCGGAAGCGATACGCATTCCCGGTACCATGTCCGGGTCGGTACGTTCGGCAGCGAGAATATCGCCTTTATGAATTTTGTTCAGTTCAAGTGCGGACCGCAGAAATTTGACAGTTCCCTGCCCTGCTCCGCGTGAAGCACCGTTACCTTCCAGAACAACTTCAGCTTCTTCAAGTTCTTTGGGATTAACCTCAAGCCTGCGCATGAAAATGGAATCAGGATGCAGCTCGAATTCTTCATTCCAGCGGGTTTCAGGACGGGCCTGAACAAACCATAGCCGGTCAGCTGCATCAAGGCAGAACTCTGTATCCATGATCATGCCGCCATAAGCTGCGCTGATGGAGCGAACACCTTTGGCGACTTCTTCGGCCTGAGCAAGGGATAGAGCCCAACGGTAAACAGCACCGGGCTGAACTTTTTCAACCTTGGTTCCGCCCTTTTCACTGTATACAATCCGCTTATCCTTGCTGCCCATATTACGGACAACAACTTCGGAGCCGTCATCACGCTGGAAAACGTAAAATTTATCCGGGGTGACCATACCGCCCACAACAGCTTCCCCAAGACCGTAACTGGCATCGATGGAGACAAGATCCTTACGATCTGTTCCACGACAGCCGGTGGCGGTGTCGGCACTGAATGCGGTTCCTGATATCACCGGATTAATCATGCGCATGATGCATACGGAAAGAGAGGTATTTTCAATAGCCCACTCTTTTTTGGCATCCTCGGCAACGGAGGCGTCACCGGTATTCTCAGCAAGAGTGACGGCGTCAAGAATTGCTTCACGGCGATAAGTCATACTGCGCAGATTATATGCTGACGCACAATCCCAGTGGTACGCTTCCGAGCACTGGTCTTCGCCTACTATATTCAGATAAGTATCCTGAAGTCCGGCAAAAGCCTTTTTGCGGCTGTCTTCACCGGCGGCGGAAGAACGCACAGCCACCGGCTCATTTTCAAGCCCTGCGTCTTTGCAGATGGAAAGGTATGCTTCCCTGACTGCGACATCTACTTCTTTGGGGAGTTCTACAGAGAGGATCGCACTCTGTACAAGAATGGACCTTTTGCGTAGCTGATCGATTCCTTCAGGCGAGGTGGCGAATCCATCAACCACATTGTTGATAAAAGTCCTCAGCTGAATCTGGGTTTCAGGCTGTTTGCCCGCTTCTTCTTTAATTACAAGAGCTATAGAACGGACAAACTTTTGTAAAAATTCACTGTCGCTGTTTACTTCTTCACTGCTCCAGTCCACAGCGTTATATTCGCTGTCCACCACAGATCTGACAACACTGGCGTTGACCTTGGTTTCATCCAGCAACTTATGGAATGCAAGAGATGATACAGCTCTGAACTGGGGTGATCTGATGCCTTCAACCTGACTGATCAAAGCGGTATTATAATTTTTCCCGCCAACCAGAAGCTCTGCATCTTCACCGATTTTAACGATATCGGCACCGGTTAGAATCAGCTTCTTTTCAAGCTGTTTTTTAGCCTGGGACTTCTTGGGAGCTGCTGTTCCCGCATCTTTAGCGGAAACTGCTTCTTCCGTCTTACCAGCCATCACTTCCTCCTTACACATCAATTAATAAGATATGCCTTTGGATTTTGCTATAAAATCCGGGTAAATAAGATAATCAGTAATCGAAAAGAAATTAACAGAATATAACAGACTCAGCACTCTAATTGGCAAAAACATGAGTGCAAACAATAATGATACTGATTCGGACGCCTACGGAAGAACTCCGCTGCATTCCGGTGTTGCCGTAAATGGGTGAAAAGCTTCCCTTCAGTTCACCCGGCAACCAAAAATCAATTCCCTCAGCAAGGCCCGTATGTCAAGCAAAAAGCGGTATATATCTACATTATAAAGGCATTACCGAGCCGGAATAAATCTCATGCTGTTCACCATTGTGATCAACAACGAGTCCGCCATCGGAACGTAAGCCGCAGATTACACCACGCTCAACACCTTCCGGACCATCCACAATCTTTACCTCTTCTCCGAACCAGACCAGACGGTCGGCAAGTTCGTAAAGAAAATCATCGGTCTTTTTCATGGAGATGATTGAATCAAAATTGCTCCGGAAATATTTAATCAACTCCACCCATGTTTCCAAAGGTCCAAGCTGCATTTTATCGGTATTGAGATTCCCGGCAGGAACCGCATGCTCGGCACGAAGCAGATCACGCGGCGGAGCATATGCCAGATTCAAACCGATACCGACCATAGTCGAGTTACCACGTTCTTCTATGAGGATTCCCCCGACCTTTTTGCCGTCGATCAATATATCATTCGGCCACTTGAGCTGGGTTTCCACACCGATATCACGTAAAGCATTGCAGGTAAGATACCCCACAATAAGCGGTAGAATCCTGTTCCAGACCGGTCGAACTTCCCCCGGCTTCGCTTCCGGGAGGGACGGCCATTTGATGGTGCCGTAAACATTACCGGGAGGAGAAATCCATTCACGGCGAACCTGTCCGCGTCCGGTATTCTGTTCTACAGCCAGCACACTTCCCCATTCCGAAAGATCTTCGAGGGCGTTGAGCCGCCATGCGACATCAAGGCTGGAAATACATGAACCGCATATGGCGACAGGAACACCGGTACGGGAACCGGATATCCATGTCGAATATGTTCTGTATTCATCATCCACGCTGTTCCAGGGGCTGAAACTCTCGATATCCCGTGCCCAGAGAGGATGCGCCTTGAAAAGGTTTTCGGGGGTTGTTTTAGGGAGTGGACTGTTTTCCTTACCGCTTATAATGGTAATTCGTGTAATCATATTTCACTATCTCATGTTCAGAAACTTGTTGGCAAGAGGAACCCTGCATTTTTTTAATACTTTAGCATAATTGTATATTAACTAAAGCGAAAAGTTTGCGCAACTGTTCTTATGCCGGATTGGTCAACTTGAACAAATGTCCGCGACAGGGAACATTTGTATAGAATTATTCGGTTATAGAAGACTTAATATCCCGGATGATATCTATAAGCTCTTCTTCCACATCGTCAGCTTCGCTTTGGTCGATGGCATCCGAAGAACGAGAATCGCGGGAAATTGCAGTGGCTATCTTTGTTGAAATAGCTGCCAGAATCCTTTTTTTGGCATCATCCCCGGCAATAGCCAGTAAGATACCAAGTTTATAGTAACCAAGCTGGCGGAATGCCTGCTTAAGTGTTCCAATATCCACAAAAACAATATCATCAACGCCTTCAAGTTCTTCAATTGCCTTACGCTTGCGCTTAACTTCCCTGAAGAACTGTTCACCCTTCTTTTCCACCCATTTGGAGGTTGCGTCCTTGTGAAGCATGCAGATATCTTCCGGAAAATCTCCAATACCTATCTTTTTATAAATAACTTCCGGGTCGGAATCGACGATGGCGGAAAAATCATTAATATCCAAAAAATCAGAAAGAAAGACCTTACCGCAGAATTTATTGATATCTTCAGAAAGATTTTCAGCAATGGTAAGAAAATCATCAGGGCTGATGATTGTCAGGTAGGTCTGCGAGGCAATCTTATTCACCGAAATCATGTTGAATCCAATTGCAGATTTGAGAAGTCTATCTATTTCATGCTGCGGAGCATTTGTAATTTCTGAAAATTCCTTGGAAAACTCTTCCAATGTAATGCCTATGGAACCATCCTCGCTCTTGGGTGCGGTCTGAAAAATACGATGCTTCATGTGCAGCAAGCGGCAAAAGGTCAACCATGAGTTTTCACTGCGACTCTCTGAAACAGCACGGTCTGCCCGGGCAAGGCGTGATGCCAGCACGCGGGTCAAATGAAAAACCGTGGGATGACTTTTTTTGAGCAGCATAAGGATCAACCGGGCAGTCAGCACAATTACAGTACATTCCGATGCTGCCTCGGCCCCGGCAACCCTTTCACTACGGGATATAATAGCCATTTCCCCGAAAATTTCCCCCGGACAGAGAGTAGCCAGAATCTGCCTTTTACCGTTAATATTTTTGACAATATTAACGGAACCGGACTGAATCATATAGGCGACGTTCCCTTTATCCCCTTCTTTAAAAAGGACCTCACCCTTTAAGAAAGTTTTGGATTGCGGTCTGGCCATCTACTTGACCCCCTTAATCTTGCGTACAGTATCAAGTAGTTCATCGCAGCATTCCAGTACTTCCGAATCAACCGGATCGCGGTCGGCATGCTTTTCCTGCAACAGAATCTGGGCTATCTTCTTGCTCACATTCTGCTTAATCTTATCCCTGCCCTGCTTATCAAGAGCGGAATAAAGAACTGAAATTTTATAATAATCAAATCCTTCAAGAGCTTTTTTAAGAGTAGGATTATCAATAAAAATGATATCATCAACAGCTTCGAGATCATCCAGAGCTTTACGTGGTCTACGAAATTTTTTGAAAAAGTTAGGTTCCTTATCCTTGCGCCACTCCATAACCTTTTCCCGATTAAAAAAGACCAGATTTTCGGGCATTTCTTCTTTTATGATTTTTTTATAAATCTGTTCCGGGGTACTTCCGGTTCTCTTGGCGAGGTCAGAAAAGGTCATAAAACTCATACGCTGCTCAACATTTGCCCCGAGTTCACGCATCTGTTTATAGAGATTGCGCAGATTGGGCATGAACTGCTCGAAATTATTTATCGAAATATAGCGCTCGACAAACGCGCTTTTATCACCTTTCTTAACACTTTTTATGTCAATCAGGCGCAATTTGAAGACCATTTCAAGAAATGATTCAATTTCAAGATTGGAAAAAAAGGCAAGGCTTTTAACGGTTTCGGTGTAGGATTTAACCGACAGCCCCATTTTATAATTTTCTACTTCGCGCTGTTTATCTCGGGGCAGATATGCGTATTCCCGGTAGGCAAGATCAAGGATGCAGGCAAGAGACATGAAAGAATCGTTCTGTTCTGAGCTACCGGTCTTTAAATCAGTGTCGGCAACCCTTTTGGCCAGCAGCTGCAGCATCTTCCTTACGGTTTCCGGTGAAGCTCTGAGGAGCTTTTTCATCATCTCCTCAGTTAAAACAACAAGCTCGCAAAAACTTGCAGCTTCGGCACTCCCTGTTCGTTTCTGATTGGTTAAGAGAGACATCTCACCAAAGATATCTCCCCGATGCAAAGACGCCATGACCGTCTTTTTTTTGTCGATCACTTTAAAAATATCCACAGTCCCCGACTTGATCATGTAAGCGATTTTGCTTTCCTGACCTTCATGGAAGATGATTTTACCTTTATGGTAAGTTCTTATGCTTGGTGCTGTCCGTACAATCATATTAAAAAGTGCTTAAATTATCTTGATATATTTGTTTATTACACACTACGATGCTTCTTAACAAGCCCGACAATTCTTTTAACAATAAGTGGAAAAATACCCAGCAATATAAATGAGATTAAAACTCCCGGCTGTACTATTCCCGAAAGAGAATCAATGTGCCCCAGCTCTTTTCCAGCATTAACATAAACCATTGTTCCGGGCAGCATGCCTAGCTGTGAGACCCAATAAAAGGTTCTCAATTTCATGGGAGTAAGGCCCATAACCAGATTAATTATAACAAATGGAACGGCCGGAATAAGCCGCAGGCTGAAAAGGTAGAAAGCGCCCTCTTCTTTGATGCCGCGATTCACTTTATCAAGCCGGTCCCCGAACCTCTGCTGCACGTAATCCCGGAATAGGTAGCGGGAGAAGAAACAGGCCAGCGTCGCTCCTATCGTACTGGCAAATGAGATAGTCAGGACCCCTACTTTAAAACCTAGCAGGGCTCCTCCGGCAAGGCCGAGCACCGTCGCTCCCGGAAGGTTGACTCCGACAACAAGGACGTAAACCCAGAAAAAAGAAAAAACAGTCAGTAATGGATTCCGATCATAAAATAATTGAAATTCCTGTCGCGAATTTTTCAAATATTCAAGGGTGAGGAACCTATCCAGATCAAAAATAAAAAAAAGCGCCGCCACACAGACAATAAACAGAAGTATCAATATTTTCTTTTTCATTGATCATACGATACCATCAACCCTGAATTAATCAAGAATCTGAACAGAGAAAAACGCGATTATCTTTTTTATACACCTAGGATTATATGACTAAAAAAACAAATAAATTAAAAATATTAATCGCCGGAGGAGCAATACGCGACCTGCTCCTGAGTCGCCGGCCGAAGGATCTTGATTATCTGGTTGCTTCCGGCACAGCGGAAGATTTTATGAAAGAATTCCCAGATGCGCTCCCTGTGGGTAAATCGTATGAAATATTTTATCTGAACGGACTGGAGTTTTCCTTTCCCCGTAAGCGAGGAAAAAACATAGAGGAAACAATCAGTTTAGATCTTTTAGCTCGCGATTTCACAGTAAACAGCTTTGCTCTGGATGAAGATGGTGAGCTGTATGCCCACCCCAAAGCAATGGATGACATGAAGAATAGGGTCCTGCGTCCTTCGTTTCCTGACTGTTTCAGGGAAGACCCGCTGCGCATCTTCCGGGCGGCTGTTTTTTCGGCACGCTTTCCCGAATTCTCGCCTCACGCTGAATTGATAAATGAAATGAAGCGCTGCGCTGAAAATGGATGGCTGAATGACATCGCAGCGGATAGGGTCGGGGTGGAATTGCGCAAAGGCTTGAGCGCGCCCAAGCCGGGTAATTTTCTACGTCTGCTGATTGAGGGGGGCTGCCTGGAACCGTGGCTCACAGAATTTTCCGGAGGCACTGATATTCCCGCCGGACCGCCAAAATATCACGATAAATCCGTACTGGGTCATACGGCTGAGATAATGGATAAAGTTGCGGGAAATCCCCTGACCTGCTGGATGGCCATGTGCCACGATATAGGCAAGATCCTGACCCCGGATTCTATTCTTCCGTCACACTACGGTCATGATAAAGCTGGAGCTACTCCGGCCCGGACACTGGGCAGCAGGCTGATGCTACCTGTAAAATTTATAAAATCCGGTGAAACAGCCGCACTGCTGCACATGAAAGCCGGCAGTTACAGCGAACTCCGCCCGGGCACAAAAGTAGACCTGCTCATGAAGCTGCATACTTCCGATCTGCTGGAGAATATGACCAGTCTCTGCCGTGCGGACCGGGGTGAGGATGTATTGCAAAATGCGCCTGCGGATCTGGCAGAGATACTTAAAGTATCCCTGCCGATGCAGGAAAGAAATCAGGGGAAAAAATCAGGGGAAAAGCTGCGCAGTATGCGAGCCGCAAAGCTCAAATCATTACGCCCAGCCAGCGATTAATCAAATAGATATTTATATTCTCCAGCGATTTTATCTGTTTTATTAATCAAATCAGCGGCCTTGTTTTCCACATTACGAGAATTCACAAGCCCAAGTTCCTGCTTTAAATAAAAAGGAACCACTTCGCCACTCTCGGCAAATGTCCAAACAACGGAATAAACCGAGCCTATCTCCGGTCTGTCGCTGAATTCGCTACGTGATTCAATCCTTACACGCACGGCTTTTGAGTCCTGATCGGCCAAAGAAAACAGAGCCGATTTTTTAAAGTTCTCCTTTAACTTCAAAGCCAGAGATCCCCCGAAGACATCATCCCCCGAATGGACTACGATTACAGGAATGCCCTGCTTCTGCGTTTCCTGTTCGGTTTTGTCGGCTGTTACAGGCTTGGCCTTGGTTGCCGGCACGGTCTTGGTCTCCTGTGCGAATGCGGATGCCCCCAGACACAAAACAAGCAGCACCAGTAGTGCGAGGCTTAACACTTTTTTCATATCAACTCCTTATTCACATTCTTTCGTAAATCTTTGAGCAAGGCCCGTACTTTCACCTTGTCACGGGCCCAGACCTGAGAACAATATCCCGAAATATAAGATTTGACCTCTTCGTAGGGAGGAAGATCGGGAAATTCTGGAAATTCAATATCCTTGATTGTGATTACGGTAAAAGCCATTTCGTTATCAATAGCCTTACATTCAGGACCGACGCATCCGGCAATTTTTTCTTTACGCATAGCTTCGGGATCAAGGGATTTTGTGAACTGCAATACATCTGAAGCGGTTACGTTTCTGTTCACCTTTTCAATTTTTACATTGATCTCATCAGCCATCCTGAAAAAATCATCACGATTGACAGTACGAACTTTACGCCCGCCGCCCTCATCTCGAATGGAACCGTGCATATAGTCTTCAACTCTCTCTAGAAGCATTTTATAAACTATAACGAACCATTTAACGTATTCACCCCGGGCGGTGAAAGCAAATGAAGGCTTCTCCATTATCTCCGCACATTCCACCCCCGCAGGATGATAAAAGCGGTTTCTACTGAGTCCACAGGAGACCAGAAAATCATCTAACCCTTCAGGCCCGAGACATATTTTATCAAGTAGAGCACAGACCTTGAAAACCCGGTAAAGCTTAACATGTAATTTTTCTGATACCTCATGAAACAGCTCAAGGGCATCATCAACATCCACACGGGCACCGAAATAGGACTCTGCCATATCGCTAAGGACTTCATCCGTTAAAGCATCGGTTAAATCTTTAAAATTAGCCATAATATTTCCTTTATGAACCGTGCTTGAAAATTTTGTACGGAAATTTTTTATTTCCGATCTATCCTTTTATCTAACAAGCTTCCGGACCAAAACAAGTATTCAAACAGCAAATGAATTTACTAATTAACCTTGAGAGTGCCATATAATTGAATTATACGCTATGGGCACGAGTATCATCAAATAATGAGAACTCCGAAAGATTAAACAGGAAAATCAACTGCTCTTTTTTCCTGTGGCGCGCCAAACGGGCATAGTCTTGACGGTTTTACTGACATAAATCGGCGCAAGACTTTAAATGAGTTTAACTCCTTTAGCCGGTGGAAGCAAAATGGAACCGACAAAGCGCAAAAGCGCATCATCATCTGACATACTGGAGGGAGTATGCTGCTAAATGAACATTTAAGTAAAGTGCTGCTCAAAGAGGCTGCCGGACTTCCTGTTCCTACCGGGGTCAAAATCACAGAAAAGGATCTGCCCGGACTGGAACCATACTTCCCCCTGCCGTGGATTCTGAAGGCTCAGGTTCCCGTTGGCGGACGCGGTAAGGCCGGAGGCATCCAAAAAGTCGATTCACGGGATGAATATGAAGAAACCGCACGCCGTATTCTCGGTATGGAAATCAAGGGTAACAAGGTTCCCTTTCTGCGGGCGGAACCTGCCGTGGACATCAGGAAAGAATTCTATCTGTCCCTGACTTTATCACGGCAACGGCGCAAGGTTATCATGACCGTCGGTCGTGAAGGCGGGGTGGAAATCGAAAATATGGGCCCTGAAAATCTGCTCATTCAGGAAATCAGCCTGCCTGGCGGATTGCAGCCCAATCAGATTCGAGCCGCTTTTTTCCATATCGGAATTGCCAAAGAGCTTTTCGCCGACTTCAGTAAAATCGTCAGAAACCTTTACAATACCATGATCGATTACGGCCTGCTGCTGGCTGAAATTAACCCGCTCGCGCTGACAGGATACGGAAAGCTTTTAGCTCTTGATGGTAAAATTGAGATGGACGACAACATCGTCGACCTCAACCCCGCTTTTGAAAAATATTATCAGCCGGAACACTCCACACCGGTGGAAAACATCGCCCGCGATGCCGGAATGAGTTTTGTTTCTCTTAAAGGCTGGGTCGGACTGATCGCCAATGGAGCAGGTCTGGCAATGGCCTCCATGGACGCGCTAAACTTTTCGGATCTTCCGGCTGCAAACTTTCTCGATCTCGGCGGAGCCGCAGATCAAAAACGCATTGAAACCGCACTGCGGCTGCTATTTGATGATGATCAGGTAAAAGCCATTTTGATCAACCTTTTCGGCGGAATCCTTTCCTGCGAGCTGGTCGCCAAGGCTCTTGTCGCTGCCCTCGGAGGAAAAGAACCGGAAAAACCGATTGTGGTACGCATGTCCGGTAACAGTGCCGAGGAAGGCCTTGAGGTACTAAAGCAGGTAAAAGGCGATAAACTGCACCGGGCCAGAAATATGCAGGAAGCACTCGACCTGCTCAGCAGACTAAAGCCCACGGATGCGACAAGAATAGAATTTCCCGAACCCATCGCGGCAACGCCTGATTCCAGACCGAAGGACATAGGATACAAATCGCCGCATACTTACGGTATTGATAAGGATACTCCAATTCTCGTGCAGGGAATTACCGGTGCGGAGGGCCGCCTGCATACCAGACTGATGCTGGAATACGGCTCAAACATTGTTGCCGGGGTGACTCCTTTCAAAGGTGGGCAGGAAGTTCTCGGCGTGCCGGTCTACAATTCCATCAAAGAAGCGCAACGGCAGCATGAAATAGGGGCCAGCATAATATTTGTTCCGCCTAAACTTGCCACGGATGCTATTCTTGAAGCTACCTCCTGCGAAATCCCGTGGGTGGTCTGCATCACCGAAGGAATCGTGCAATCCGCTATGCTCAACGTCCTTGAGCAGGTTAAGGGCGGTAAATCTCGTATCGTCGGCCCCAACACCCCCGGTATGATTGTTCCCGGTCAGACCAAGATCGGTATTCTGCCCACCACTCCTTTCTCCCCCGGTCCGGTGGCGGTCCTTTCCCGTTCAGGAACCCTGACATACGAGGTCGCCGATCGTCTTAATCAGGTGGGAATCGGCCAATCGCTTTCCATCGGCATCGGCGGTGATTCTTACATCGGGACAACATTCGCCGACGTTTTCGAGATGCTGCGTAATCATGATGAGACCAAGGCGGTAATGGTTCTCGGGGAGATTGGCGGAACGGCTGAACAGGATCTCGCCGATTATGTAATTAAGACAGGATTTGACAAACCCGTACTTTCCTTTATTGCTGGTCAGACGGCACCTCCGGGCAAACGTCTGGGTCACGCAGGTGCTATCCTTCAAGAAGGCACCGGGGTACAGGGTAAGCTGGAAAAAATGCGCGAAGCAGGATTCACAGTCTGTCCCAGCCTCGAGGCGATCCCACAGCTGACAGCAGACGCACTTGGAATTAAATTAAGTGAATAAAAACATATGCTTTTTTAACAGCAATAAAGCCTGGGGCGGCGGGGAAAAGTGGAACCACCATTTTTCCCTGCTCCTCCGGGATCAAGGTTACAATGTCTTTGTAGTAACCAACCATAAATCAGAGTTGAAAAACCGCCTTGAAAACGAACCGGGCATAGCTCTGCACAGCGAACCGATCGGTAATCTTTCCTTCCTCAACCCCGCTTTGATGGGCCGTTTAAAATCATTTTTCAAAGCGAACAGCATACAGACCCTGATCACTGCCCTGCCGTCCGACTTAAAAAGCGGAGGAATCGCCGCCAAACGTGCCGGGGTTTCCAAGGTGATCTACAGGCGCGGAATCGCCGTTCCGGTTAAAAATTCATTCCTGAACCGCTACATTTATAAGAACGTAGTCGACCGTCTAATAGTTAATTCTCTTGAGACCAAACGGACGGTTTTAGCCAACAACTCTTCCCTTATTAATAAAAATAAAATACGCCAGATATACAATGGTTTTGACGTAGAAGAATTCGATAAACAGGATTTTTCTCCGCTCTACTCTGCTGAAAACGGAGAAGTAGTGATTGGAAACGCAGCCCGTTTAACTCCCCAAAAAGGACAAAAACATCTCATCGAGTCCGCAAAACGGCTCAAGGAAAAAGGCTTAAATTTCAAAATACTCATCGCCGGAAAAGGCGAAATGGAACAGGAACTTAAAGATTACGCTACTCGACTGGACGTAAATGATAGAGTTTCTTTTCTCGGTTTCATCGAAAACATGAAATCTTTCCATGCTTCGCAGGACATCTTCTGCCTTCCTTCCCTTTGGGAAGGATTCGGCTACGCCCTAGTGGAAGCCATGACGCTTAAAAAACCTGTCGTCGGATTTGATGTAAGCTCCAACCCGGAAGTTGTTGCTGATGGCGAGACCGGTATTTTAGTTCCTGTCGAAGAAACTGAGAAACTGGCAGCAGCTTTAGAAAAGCTGATTGTTGATACTGAATTGCGCAGAAGGATGGGCTCGGCTGGACGGCAAAGAGTACTGGATAATTTTAACACTCCGCTTGTTCTGCAAAAGTTGATTGAAGTTGTTGAGGAGTAACTCAACTTATTACGAATGATCTCAATTCCAACCTATATCAATTCTGCTTGCTTTGAAGCTGTTAATTATGCTCGTAATTAGCGGGCGTTATTGATCAGGGATGTATGATGACCGAGTTAAAAAAAGAGCTATTCAGCAATGCTCTAGAATGGGGTGCGGACCTTATTGCAGTTGCGGACACATCACGTATGGCAGGAATGGATACCAGACCTGATGATCTACTGAATAATTTTCCGCGCGCAATATCAATTGCAGTTCAATTGGCAGATGGTGTTATTGAAACAATCTCCGATGCTCCAACTGAGCTATATTCACAGCATTATCAACGAGTAAACACTCTGCTTGATCACATTGCCAGCCGGGTGAGCTGTTTTCTGCAAAACAATGGAGCCAAAGCACTACCCATTCCGGCCAGTCAGATTCTCTGCAAAGAGCGGTTCGTTTCCTATATCTCGCACAAAGCAGTAGCAATTAATGCCGGTTTAGGATGGCAAGGAAAATCATTATTACTTGTTACTCCGCAATACGGACCGAGAGTCAGACTGGTAACAATCCTCACTGATCTTGACATTGAAGCGGATCAGCCAATTAAAAACCGCTGCGATAAATGTACGAAATGCACTGATGCCTGCCCTGCCGGAGCAATTAAAAACGTCAATACCGAGCTGCATTATTCATCTCGCAATGAGGCCGTGAACTTATCGTCCTGTGTGGATCATTTGAATAAGGTATCGGGGTATGGAAACTTGATGCCGTATATTTGTGGGGTTTGCGTGGCTGTATGTCCTTGGGGCAAGAAAAAACGGCAATCCCATTAAAGAACTGCCGTTTAAACACAATCTAAGATTCAACAGAAATCAATCGCTCTACTGACCAAATTCCTCAATAAAACGTTTAATCTCCTGACGGGACCTTTCGACATAACCGGGGAATACCGCTTTGCAGGTATCGGTCATTTCCATGGACCAGTCTGTGTAATTTTCAGGCTCCATGCCCAAGATGCGCATTTCCGGACGTTTTCCAACTGCTCCGGCCATATTTAATGAATCGACCAGATCAATGTCATGCAGCGATAAACGCTGCTTTTCATTATTTATGATATCTTTTTCTTCAAGATAATAGACGGTACCGGCATCCTTCCCGCCATGAACGATGTCCAGCACCAGAAGACCGTCGTAGCCTTCCAGAATATGGAAAATATCGTGTGTGAATGTACCCCCGTCCACTAAGTGGACAAACTCGGGCCATTCTTCTTTTTTCAGTTCTTCAACAGCATGCACCCCGACGCCCTCATCGCCAAGGAGAATGTTTCCAATCCCAAGCACCAACAGTTTCTTCATTGTAAATCCTTTATGGTGTGCCTCCGGCGGCTGGGGAAGGGGAACTTTTGCAAAAGTTCCCCTTCCCCAGACCCCATCCCTTCAAAACCTTTTAATTTGCTTCGCGTATAGTGTACTAAAAGAGCCTTCAAATAAAAAAGCAGCAAAGTTCGAATAAAAGGTTTTGGGATTCTTAAACCCTTTTGCAAAAGGGTTTAAGGCCCCCGGCAGGGTCGTCGAAGACTAGAAAAAAACTCCCGGACACAGGGACCCTGCGACCGGGAGTTTATATTCAGTGAAACGTCGTTACGTTAGCAGCCTTCGCCTACGTGAACAACATGTTCTTCACCGGTCTCTGCGTGCAGCACGTGCACGGCACAGCCCAGTCACGGGTCGAAGGATCGGATGATCCTTGATATGTCTACCGGGTTTTTCGGATCAGGAACAGGTGTACCAACGAGGGCTTCCTCTATTGTACCACGGTTACCTTTATCGTCACGCGGGGTGCTGTTCCAGAGGGTCGCAGGGATCATCTGGTAGTTCGCGGTAACGGAATCCTTGATATCGATGTAATGCAGCAGGGAACCACGGGGTGCTTCGGTGAGACCGAGCCCCTCAGCGGCTTCAGGAATTTCGCTTTTGACGTAAGTTTCTTCGCCGGGCTTAACTTCCTTGAGCCATGTATCATGAATTGCGTTTGCAACCATGTATGCTTCTTCTGCGCGTGCAACGTGGCGTCCCATGAGGGAGAATGCCATATCTGCGCCCAGATCGCGGAACATCTTGGCTTCAATGCCGAAGAGATCCTTGAGCTGCTTCTGGCCCATGGGGCTGAGCTCGGGGTTCTGGACCCACATACGTGCAAGGGGACCGACTTCAACAGCATGGCCGTTGTAGCGGGAAGCCTTACAGAAGCTGTAAGCGTCCTTCTTGTGTACATCCGGAATGGTTTTACCTTCACTAGGATGCAGATCAGAACACTCATCAGTATACCATGCGTACTTGGTGTATTCTTTAATGAGCTTATGGTCGAACTTCTGGTCTTTGCCGTCAACGTAAACGCCGGGCTTGAGCAGGAATTCGGACTCAGCATCATCCATGGGGAATACGCCGTAAGCCATAGCATTTTTGTAACCGCCGCCGATCTTGAACAGATCTTTGTAGACGGAACCAATCAGATAAACTGTGGGAACGTAGGTTTCAGCAATGAATTTCTGGACCTGTTTGAAACGGCTTGCGTATTCAACGAGCTTTTCTTTGGTCGGAATTTCGGTTGCGCCACCAACGACCTGACCGGAAACGTGAGGCATTTTACCACCGAACAGAGCCACCATTTCGTGGCAGATGCGGCGGATTTCAAGTGCCTTAACGTACTGGTCAACGGCTACTTTATTTGTTTTATCATCAAGGCGCAGGTCAGGATGCTCGAAGCGGGGGACAAAGGGAGCTTTGCCGGGTCCGCGCACGAAGTCCAGAGCTGCAAGATGGTAAAAATGCAGAATATGTGACTGCAGGTAGTTAGCACCGAAGATGAGGTTTTTAGTTACGCGACCGTTGGTGGTCAGCTTAACGCCAAAAGCATCATCCAGAGCACGGGTGGAAGCTGTGGAGTGAGCTGTCGGGCAAACGCCGCACAGACGCTGTGTCAGCTGTGCTGCATCGCGGGGATCACGTCCTATAAGGATATTCTCGAAACCGCGGTACATACCGCCGGAGAGCCATGCGTCCGATACTTTACCGTCTTTAACTACGACCTCAGCCTTGAGGTGGCCTTCGATTCGGGTAACCGGATCAATGGCAATCTTAAGTGTCCCGTCATTACCGGCGGGTGCATGAGATTTTGAAGACATAAGGATTTATACTCCTTTCCGGTTAACCGGCTTCGTAGAAGGGGGACATTTCATCCGGGAATCCCGGTTCTACACAGCCAATGCATACTGAGTTTTCAACACACCAGTTAACACCGCCGTTCCACTTACGCTTGAAGCAGTCGGAATATGCGTTGGGACCTTTACAGCCCAATTCATAACGGCAATTAACGGGATCGGTGAAGATTTCAGCATACTCATCGTTGTCGAATTTCTCCAGATATGGGCAATTATCATGGATATTTTCACCATAGAACGGTGTGGGACGGCCATTTTCGTCAAGAATTTTGACAACTTCGGCAAGTCCGCCAACCAGACCTTTTTCTTCAATGGCGTTAATTGCGACAACGAGGGTACCGACCATCCAGTCAGGATGGGGAGGACAACCCGGAATGTTCACTACGGGAGTCTTTACACCTTGTTCTGCAAGGAAATTGGTTACAGACATTGAGCCGGTAAGGTTTCCTTCTGCTGCGGGGATACCGCCGTAAGCAGCGCAAGTACCGACATTAACAACCACAGCAGCATTTTTAGCCATTTCAAGAGTAGCCTCGGACATGGTGAACTCTTTGTGGTTGCTGTCCGCACCTACGATGCAGAAATGACCGTTCTCCGCTGTGGGAACGGAACCTTCAACAATAAGAATGTACTTGCCCTTGTTTGTGTCAGCCTGACTCATCATGAAATCCCAGGCTTCGTGGCCTTCGGAACCCATAATAGTCGGATGATAATCAAGGGTGATTACATCAAGAAGAACCTCTGCGATAGAGGGATGCACTGAGTTAAGAAGTGATACTGAACATCCGGTGCAGCCCTGTCCCTGCAGCCAGAAAACATTCGGTACAAACTTTTTCAGCGCATGCACAACGCTGGGGTTGAACATCTGGGAAATCCCAAATCCAGCCACAGTTCCTGTGCACATTTTCACGAAATCTCGCCTGGTCAAACTCATCCCTACCTCCTTGGTGGTTGCCGGCGTAGTAAGGCACTGTCCTTACTAAGTAAAAAATACCGCCACGGCGACGATAATTTTTTATTTGCAATACACACTCTGACATTTTTCGTCAACTTTATCCGATACAAAATCGACACACATATAGATTAAATCTATACTACCTATAGATAGTTACTTTTTTAACAATGTTGTGTGTTGAAGCATGGAGCAGTTTATGGTTATTGTAAGTGCGTTTACGATTTCACTGTACGGACCCAAAAATTATAAAATATTCTAAGGATATGTAATGGCTAAGAAAAAAAGTCGCATCGGTCAGATTCTTCTATTGTTAATTCTCGTAGCGATCCTCGGGACCGGGACCTACCTGCTATACAAGGATACAACAGCACCTCAGGTTCTGATGACACCAAACAAAGGATTCATAACCTATAAGACACCCATCAATATTAATATAAGCGATACGCAGTCTGGCCTTAAAGCGGTTAAGATTGTTCTTTCGCAGGGTAAAAAGCAATTGACCCTGACAGAAAAGACCCTTCCCAAAGGCTCCTTCGATTACAACGAAGATATTCTGGTCAAAAAAAAGCAGATTAAGGAAGGACCGTTTGAGCTTGCAGTATGGGCAGTTGATACTTCACTTGCCGGTTTCGGCAGCGGAAACGCGATTATAGCCCGAGGCAACTATACACTTGATACAATCGCACCTAAAATTGAAGTCCAGAGCACAACACATAACCTCAATCAAGGCGGTTGCGGGCTGCTTATTTATAATGTTGAGGAAGAACCGGTCAAAACCGGCGTGCAGGTTAATGAAGATTTCTTTCCGGGCCACAAACAGCCGAACGGAACATATGCCTGTCTTTTCGCAATGCCCTACTACACTGATAAAAAGGATTTCAACCCGGTACTCATTGCCGAAGACGCAGCAGGAAACACACGCAAAGGTTCCTTTTGGTATCATGCGAACGGTAAACAATATCGCCATGACCGAATTAATATTTCCGACCGTTTCCTGAACGCTAAAATGCCTCAGTTTGAAGGGGATTTTCCGGGCCTGCCCAGTCAGGTTGAGCTTTTTCTTAAGGTGAACCGTGAACTTCGTAAGAAAAACCGTGCAGAACTGCATCGCGTAGCCAAAGAAACTTCGCCAACTTTTCTTTTTGAAGGCAGATTCATAAGACTACCCAACGCCGCAGCCAGAGCCGGATTCGGTGATAAGCGCAGTTACTACTACGCAGACAAAGTAATTGATAAGCAGACACATCTGGGTATAGACCTTGCCAGTGTGCGCCGGGCTCCAATTCCCGCGGCAAATGCCGGGCGCGTGGTGCTTGCGGAATCCAATTTCGGAATTTACGGAAACGCCGTCATCATCGACCACGGTCTAGGTCTGCAAACACTGTACTCACACCTGAGCCACATTGAGGTCGAACCGGGTGATATGGTTGCGAAAGGCCAGATTATCGGTAAGACAGGAGCCACAGGCATGGCCGGAGGTGACCATCTACACTACGGCGTTATCTGTGCCGGTATTCCGGTTAATCCGATTGAATGGTGGGATGCAACCTGGATCAAACATAATATTACAAGCAAACTTAAGTAAAAATTACTTAAATCAATTAAAACAGCCGCAATATCACGAAAGATATTGCGGCTGTTGCTTTTTGTATGAATTAACTCGCGAATCAGCGAAGCTCTACTGAAAGGTTTTAGGACTTCTAAATCATTTTACAATAAGCATTTAAACCTGCCGGGAGGCTAATCTTTAGTCACAAGTACTATACGCGGTTTACTGCCGTCCTGTGGACCTAGGATGCCGTCCTGCTCCATTTGCTCGATAAATCTGGCTGCGCGGTTGAAACCGATGCGGAACCGGCGCTGCAACAGAGAGATTGAAGCTTTTCCCTGTCCGACAACAAATTCGACGGCTTCATTGTAGACAGGATCGTCAGACTCACCGGGCATGCTTCCAACACCGGGCCCGGATGAACCGGATTCTTTCCAATCACTAAAATCAAGTTCGAAATCCTGAGGATATTTTTTCTTCCAGAAATCAACTACGCCCTTGATTTCATCATCCTCAACGAGGGCTCCATGTAATCTACGCAGTTTGGAACCGCTAGGCTTGAAAAGCATATCACCGCGGCCCAGAAGTTTTTCCGCACCGACCATATCAAGAATGGTCCGCGAGTCATGTTTTGACGTAACCTGAAAAGATATACGGGTCGGGAAGTTGGCCTTGATCAGTCCGGTAACAACATCCACTGAAGGACGCTGAGTAGCGAGAATGATATGAATCCCGGCAGCACGGGCCAGCTGTGCAAGCCTTACAATGCTGATTTCAACATCCTTTCCGGCGGTGAGCATGAGGTCGGCCAATTCATCTACGATTATGACCAGATAAGGCATCGGTTCGAGATCTTCCAGATTTTCGGGAAGATCATCACCGGATTTGGCCAGTTTTTCATTGTAGCCGCTGATATTGCGCACACCAAGACGGGCCATGTTCTCATAACGCTTATCCATTTCAAAAACAGCCCATTCAAGTGCGGACTTCGCAAGAGCCATATCAGTAACCACAGGATGAACCAGGTGCGGCAGACTTGCGTAAACGGCAAGTTCAATGCGTTTGGGGTCAATAAGCAGCAGCTTAAGTTCTTCCGGACCTGCTTTATAAAGCATGGACATCAGCAATCCGTTCAAGCAGACACTTTTACCCGCACCGGTAGCCCCTGCAACCAGCAGATGCGGCATTTTAGCGAGATCAGCTGAAACTGGTTCGCCTTGAATATCCTTACCGAGCGCCATCGTCAGCGAAGACTTGGATTTGGTAAAACAAGTATGCTCAAAAATTTCACGCAGATAAACCGTCTGGCGATTATCATTAGGAATCTCAATACCGACTGAATCCTTACCCGGGATAGGTGCTTCGATACGCACGGATGTAGCTTTAAGCGCGAGAGCCAGATCGTCAGTTAAGTTGGCAATTTTACTTACCTTTACACCCGGAGCAGGACGAAATTCAAACATAGTTACAACCGGACCGGGAATAACCTTCTGAACTTCACCGTCAATATTGAAATCCTTCAAGCAGACTTTTAAGGCTTCAGTCTTTTCCTCAAGATCTTTGGGATCAAACTGAACACCGGCAACTTTCGGCTCAGAGAGAAAATCAAGGGAAGGAAAATCGGTTGTTGTGTCGATTTTTTTAGCTTTGGGCTTCTTAGGCTTAGCTTTACTCGGTTCTTTCTCTTTCTGAGTGGATTTTCTTTCAAAAGGTTTCAGAACCAGAAGACCGTCTTTTTCTTCATCTTCAGCAGCCCCTGTGTCTGCGCTTCCGGAAAAATCAGCTTCCTCTTCTTGGCGCGCTTTTGCTTTGGCCTTGGCTTTTTTACGCTCAGCACGTTTTATCTTCTGCTCTGCCCTCATGCGCTTGGCTTTGCGGCCAACCCGCTCCCGGTTTTTAAGCCAGAAATCTGTAAATAAGGTACGCAGCCTCTTACCTATAGAAGCCCAGCTAAGATTGAGTGTAAGCTGAATTCCGGCCAAAGTCATAAACATCCAGAACAGGAAAGCGCCTACGGGCTTGAGGTACTTGAAAGACCATTTCGACAGCAATGCACCGATGAATCCACCTTGATGAATCAACAAGGTCTTCTGAAACTGAACCAGCCATGGATGTGAAACCCATGCCAGCAGACAGACGTACAGAAGAACCAATCCCACCCAGCGCCACCATGGCTGACGCAAAACGGAAATAAACGAGATAAGACCGAGAAAAAGGAAATAGAAAGGGACCAGCCACGAGCCAAGCCCAAGGAAATCCACCAGAATTCCGGCAGAGTATGAACCGGCAGGACCTATCAGGTTTTTGACCTTCCAACTGGAACTTACAGCCTGATTAAGGGTAGGGTCCCCCGGATGGTAGGAGTACATGCTTATAAAAAGAAATGCGGCTAAAAAAATCCAGAACATGCCGGAAATCTCTTTTGCGAATTTTCCGCTTGGCAGTGTCTCATCCTCCGTTTAATCCCGGATAAGGGCTGTTCTCGCTGTGTCCATCTAACGCAAGATGGATGAAATATTAAATTTTCGGGGAGCGCAAAGCCCCCCGAAAGAAGTAAGTGTCAAATTACTTTTCGCGACCGAGGTATTCGCTTGAACGGGTATCAACTTTGATTTTATCATCTTCGTTGATAAACAAGGGAACATTGATAACCAATCCGGTTTCGAGAGTCGCAGGTTTGGTAGCGTTACTTACGCGGTCACCCTGGATGCCGGGGTCGGTCTGGGCCACGGTAAGTACTACCGAAGCGGGAAGTTCAATACCGATTACTTCTCCGTTATAAAGCAGCGCCTTGTTGGTTTCGCCTTCTTTGAGGAAACCGCCGGCAGTGCCGATAACATCAGCAGATACGTTCATCTGTTCATAGGATTCGAGATCCATGAGCACGTAATCTTCGGAATCTTTATACAGGAACTGCATTTCCTTGGAGGCCATATCAGGCTTAACAACTTTTTCGCCGGAGCGGAAAGTCTGGTCGGTAACGCGGCCGGTAAACATGTTTTTCAGCTTTGTGCGTACAAAAGCGCCGCCCTTACCGGGTTTGAAATGCTGAAATTCGACGATTTCATAAGGTTTACCGTCTATTTCGATCTTAAGTCCGTTTCTAAAATCTTTTGTTGAAATCATATTTCCTCCACTAAAATATTATTTGCAGGGCCTTAAATGGCGCCTTTAAGCGTTGCCCCGCTGTCTTTATGCTATTTAAAATGACAGCAGCCAGCGGATTCCTGCGGCTAATCAGCTGCCACATGTGAAAACAATGCTTGAACGGCCAAGGCATAGCTCATTATTCCGAATCCGGCAATTGCTCCAATGCACTGTTTTCCCATAAAACTTTGCTGGCGAACCGGATCTTCAGTCCGCGCCCAGATGTTACTGATGTGAACTTCCACACATGGAACTTCGATCCACGCGAGGCAGTCGGCAATAGCAAGGCTGGTATGAGTGTATGCTCCGGCATTGAAGACAACTCCGTCGATTTTATCTTCACGGGCCTTTTCAAGCCTGTCGATCAAGGCTCCCTCTGAATTGGACTGATAGAATTCCAGCTTAATCTCAGCTGCCTTGCTACCCATAATTTTTTTAAGATGTTCCGGAATATCTTCTATTTTATCGGAACCATAAATCTCAGGCTGACGTTTACCGACGTAGCCCAGATTCGGACCGTTCAGGATCAGAAATGTTTTCATCAAATCCACCTTTTAAGTTCATGTTCTGGGAAAATATCCTTGTAATGATCGCTCGGCTTGACTAACCTTAAGAAATAAGTGAACTAGCCGGGTTCACACAACCACGAATAATCAAGGAAAACTCCTTATGGATAATACACTCACACTAATTAAAACAGTCTACGAGATCAATCAGCTTGAAGAATTCGCAACCCCGCAGATCATTTTGGCAGGGCGCTCCAATGTGGGCAAATCTTCACTGATCAACTGTCTTGCAAATAGAAAAAAGCTGGCCAAGATCAGTTCCACACCGGGAAAAACCCGTAGCCTGAACTACTATGAAGTAGATCCGCACGGATATTTTCTGGTAGACCTGCCCGGCTACGGATACGCCCGTTGCTCAAAATCAGAACGCGCCAAATGGGCCAAGCTGATTGACCAGTACATGCTCGACAATCCGCATATCGCTGCAGCAGTCGTTCTGCTGGATAGCAGACATAGTCCGCAGCAGAATGATCTGGATCTCATTTCATATTTTAAGCACTGCAACGTCCCCATTCTGCCGATCATGACCAAAGCGGACAAGAGCAAGCAGAAGGACCGCGCCAAAATTCAAAATAAATGGGAAGACATCCTTAAGATCAAGCCGCTCTGCGTCTCCAGCAAAACCGGCATGAACCGCACTAGACTCTGGAATCTGCTGGACGTAACCGCTATACCGGAACTGGCTGAAATCGAAGAAGAGAAAAAAGAAGATTAACCGCACCGGCCTCGGCTGAGCTAAAAAAACTCAGCCGGGGCATAAGAATCAAATCTTTACCCTGTGCAGATACTTCCCAAAATGCTCAGGCACAAAGACCCATGCTATCCTTCCCAAAGCCAGCGCACTTACCAGTATATTTCCTAACCATGCAGCCAGAATAGGCGGTAAGGCACCGCTATCGCCGGCTGAAGCTCCTATCATAAAAAGAGCGTAATAGGTAAATATAAAAGCCAGCCCGAGACCGATATTAAGATAAATATTTTCGGTTACAGTTACCAGCGCCAACGAAACAAGAGCCATAGTCAAAAGCGAGAAAGCATAAGCCCATTTAGAATGCCACGCCGTAATCAGTCTATCCACGCCGGACCCTGATAGCTTGAGCTGCTCGATGACCTGATCCAGCTGCCAGAGAGGCAACTGTGCCGGATCAATGTCAGGATCAACGACCTTGAAGACATTAAGGTTCAATTTAATAGGCATGGTAAAAATTGGATGTTTGCGCGATACAAAACGGTCAGGACTCAGTTCAACTGCGTTTTCAAGTTTCCAGCCGTATTTGCTGCTGACTTCTGCGCTCTCGGAAGTAATCACCCTCTTAATACCGCCATTATCATCAGCGAATTCATAAACTGTGATACCTTTAGCCCTGTTCCCGAAAGGCATGACTTCCTTGGCTTCAACAACAAACCGCCCCTGCTTGAGCCAGATATTTTTAAGCACCCTTTTATCCAGCATGCTTTTGCGGACATCTTCTTTCCAGATGCGATAGGCTTCCTGCTCTCCATAAACACCTATAACTTGTGAAAAAAGCAGCTGCCCGAAAGACCAGATAATAGCATAAACCACAAAAAATTTAAGGAACCAGATCAGCGAAAGCCCTCCGGTCCGTAACGCCAGCAATTCCTTGTTACGGGCCATTACACAAAGCTGCACGATCATGGAGATCAAAAAAACAGCGGGCAGAATCTGAGAAAAAATGAGCGGCATCTTAACCAGAAAATACTTGAGAATCGTGCCCATGCCGAGTCCGGCCTCAATAAAATCATCCAGACGATCAAAAAGGTCCGAAAGTAAATATATTCCGGTCCCTACGCCAAGACATACAGACATAAGGAACAGATTCTGCTTCAAAACATATGAGGCAAGGTATCCGGGAAGAAGTCTGCGAATCATGCTTCTTTCCTCCTGAATTTACTAAGGAACGGAATCCTTATGCTAAACGAATGTTCCATAACCGCCATTTTCAGCAGAACTGCTGAAATAATCGCAAAAGTCACATTGGGCAGCCAAAGCCCGATGACCGGCGCAAGCACTCCGCTTTCTCCGAAAGTCACTCCGAGTGAAAGCATCGTGTAATAGACAAGGAAAAGTCCCATGGAGATTATTAATCCGTACTGCTGTTTAAGGCCCTTAAAAATACAGGCAATAGGCACGGCGAATATTCCTAGGACCAGACAGGCCACAGGCAAAGCCAATCTTTTTTGAACTTCTACTTTAACTTTTTGGATAAACCCCGGATCAAGCTCCCCTGCGCGATCACCGGCACGACTGATGCGAACCAGTTTTTCCCATGACATTTCCTTAGGGCGCAGTTCAGCAACATCATAGCCTTGCAGGATATTGGCAAGCGGGATCCTGACATCATAGTTCTTGAATTTAAGAACGCTAAGTTGTTCATTTTCCTGCTGGTAGATGCGTCCATTTTCAAGATGAATAAGGAGCCGGCCCATCTTGGGATCAGTACGAATTTCACCAAGCGGAGCAACAATTGTAGCTGTCATGTCACCACGCGTATTATCACGCACGAAAACCGATCGCATTACTCCGTTCTTCTCATCCACACCGTCAGCATAAAAGACCAGCCCGGGAAAATTCTTATTAAAAACCCCGGGTTGAATGGCCAGCTGACTTTGAGTTCTGGCAATTTCCATGAGTGCGCTCCGAAAATTTTCAGTTCCCCATGAAAGTCCGTAGAGCGAAAAATAAAAATCCGCCCCGGTACAAAGCAGGCAAAAAATTATCGGGGCCGGAAGCAGTTTATACAAACTGATGCCGCCTGATTTTAGCGCTGTGATTTCATTATCAGCATTCATCCTCAAAAAAGTCAGGAAAATAGAGATCATAGTAGCAATTGGAGTAAGCATGAGCAGGAAAAAAGGACATAGATATATAAAAAGCTTACCCATTTCCAATGCGCTAAGACTCTGCCCCATAAAAAGATCCCGGAACTGGAGCAACCGGCCGATGAGGATCAAGCCCATGAATCCTGAAAGACTCAGGGTAAATATTGAAATTAGTTCTTTAAAAATATTGCGATGAAGAAGCTTCAATTTGATTCCCGCAAATTATGCAGACAATAAAAGTTAATCATATAGAAATCAGAACGGGCGGCATACCCCACCCGCTAAACACGAGGAATAATAAAAAATCCAAATTAGCAATCAGGTGCTTCGCCTTTGTTCTCAGCATAAAAACGTTCCATGAATTCCATATCTTTCGGGGAAAGATTGAATCTCATCGCAGCCTCTTCAAGCAGTGATTTCAGAGGTTTATCAGTATCAGCATGCTGCTGGGATATCCATTTAACAGCTTTTTTGATCAATTCACATGGAGGCACTACAGTAGCCATATATTTATTCCTTTGTTTTAGACGTAATTAATTAATATTGCAGTACACCAGCTTGCCGCCCCTTGCAACTTTATGCAGGCTGGCTTACCCAAAGCTGATCTTAATCTAAATTAGGCCAAAACTTTCGGCAATCATAAAGGAATACCCATGTCATCACTAGTTACAGCCGCCATACTCGGCATTGTTGAAGGACTGACTGAATTTTTACCGGTATCCAGTACCGGACATCTGATCATCACCGGACATCTGCTCGGATTTACCGGGGATAAGGCCGCCTCCTTTGAGGTGGCCATCCAGCTAGGTGCCATACTTGCTGTGGTTGTGCTTTACTGGTCCCGTTTCTGGGGACTTATCGTCCCGAACCCAACCCAGCGTTTTTCCGGTATCAGGGGGCTATACCTGCTGTTTCTGACCAGTCTGCCCGCCTCCGTGCTCGGGTTGATCGCCCACGATTTCATTAAACAGCATTTATTTAATCCCTATACTGTAGCATGGGCGCTGGGAGTTGGGGCAATTATGATTTTAATCGTCGAGAAAAGAGACATCCGCCCTTCCTGCTATTCTCTTGATGAGGTCACTCCTAAGCTTGCTCTGGGAATCGGCTGCTTCCAGTGCCTCGCACTCTGGCCCGGTTTCTCACGTTCAGCAGCAACCATTATGGGCGGTATGCTGCTGGGTGCTAAACGCAAAATAGCGGCCGAATACTCATTTATCGCAGCAGTTCCGATCATGTTCGCAGCCACGGGATACGATATGCTGAAAAGCTACAGTTTATTCACCATGGCGGATATGCCCTTTCTGGCGTTAGGATTTATAATATCTTTTCTTTCGGCATGGGCGGCGGTAAAAGGCTTTATCTACCTGCTGGGTAAGTTAACCCTTCGCCCCTTTGCCTACTATAGGCTGGTACTGGCTCCGCTGGTTCTTTATTTCTGGAGTTAGAAAAACGTAAATCTGCCATTTTTTGGATAATTTAAAAAAAATTCTTAAAAAGTTTATTTTTTACTTGCCAAGCATCAGCAGAATGTATAGAAAGTCACCTCGTTGGACGCAAAGTCCAGCACTGAAAAACGTGGCGAGGTAGCTCAGTTGGTTAGAGCATGCGGCTCATATCCGCAGTGTCGGGGGTTCAATTCCCTTCCTCGCTACCACGAAAATTTAAAGACCCTGTAATTCATTACAGGGTCTTTTCTTTATTTAGCCCAATAATCCAACATATAATTATTATACTGTTTTTTTTGTCATTTTTTACTTGCCAAGCATCTCAAGAGTGTATAAACACTTTCCTCGTTGGACGCGAAGTTCAACACCGAAAAACGTGGCGAGGTAGCTCAGTTGGTTAGAGCATGCGGCTCATATCCGCAGTGTCGGGGGTTCAATTCCCTTCCTCGCTACCACGAATATTCATAAGGCTCTGTAATTTATTACAGGGCCTTTTCTTTTTATCTGTCCCGTCCTGAAATAGGTTTACACCCAAAGGACCTATTTTATGAAAAAGGAAGAAAGTCAAAGAGTAAGGCGAAGTCAGCGCGATTACACAATGGGCTTTAAATTAGCGGTTGTTGCGATGGTAGAAGAAGGCGAAATGACCTACAAGCAAGCCCAAAAGACATACGGGATTCAAGGCCGCAGCACTGTTTTAGTCTGGCTGAGAAAGCACGGAACCCTTGACTGGAGCAAACCTATGGTACATCTGAAAAGAATGCCAAAATCTAAAGAGACTCCAGCACAAAAGATCAAGCGTCTTGAAAAAGAGCTTCAGGAAGAGAAGATCAAAACTATGCTTCTCAACGAAATGATTGATATTTCTGACAGAGAACTGGGTACTTCCATAAGAAAAAAACTTACCCCCGAGCTGCACGAGGTCTTCAGGAAACAAAGCAAATAAGTTTATCTGCTTGCTGTAGACAGCTCGGGGTGAGTCGGCAATCGATATATCAGGCTGAAAAACGCCATAAGGTACGGGAAAAACAGTTCCAAGAAGTAAAGAAACTTGTTTTGAGTCTGCGGGCCAGAATGCCTCGGCTGGGAACGCGTAAGCTTTATTTTTTATTGCGTGAGAAATTTGTAGCTCGTGGAATCAAGCTTGGACGGGATGCCTTTTTCGCATTATTGCGCAGAGAGCATTTACTGATAAAAACAAGAAAAAATTACACAAAAACTACAAATTCAAAGCATTGGCTCAAAAAACATCCTAATTTATTGAAGGAGTTTAAGCCTCAGTATTCAGAAGAAGTCTTTGTTAGTGATATAACTTACGTAAAAACGTTAAATAAAACATACTATCTATCACTAATTACAGACTCTTTTAGCAGAAAAATTGTAGGTCACAATTTGAGTTCTGATCTTAGTGCCGAAGGGACCGCTAAAGCTTTAGATATGGCTATCAAAAACCGAAAAACGCGAAACAAAACAATCCACCATTCAGATCGTGGATTGCAGTACGCATCGTCCATTTATCAAAACAAGCTCAAGAAAGCCGAAATGGTCCCATCTATGACAGATGGGTATGATTGTTACCAAAATGCGTTAGCTGAACGTATAAATGGAATTTTAAAACAAGAATTTTTGGTGTTTAAATGCACTAGTTTTGATGAGTTAAATTCACTCGTAAAAGAGTCTATTGAAATATATAATTCTGAACGTCCTCATCTTAGTTTGAAAATGAAAACACCGAACCAAATACATAAACAGGGCTGTGGGGGTACCCCCACAGCCCTGTAGTAAACCAATTAACCGTCAATCTATTTTAGGACGGCTCAATCAGCATTGTTCATCGAACCTTCTTTGAGGAAGAGTCCTGTCTTTAAATGAGAAGAATCATTTGCAAAAGAAACCCTTTATGCTAACAATTAAGGTACAATAAGACTTAAACACAGGACTTATGCTTTGAACAACCACCTAATTAGCTCGAAACATACAGATATACGCACGACTTCTCTACTAGTACCTATATTTTACGCAGTTGCTGCTGTCATTCTCATTACTTTATTTTCCGGCAACAGTTGGGCAGCTAAAAACCTTGATAAAGTAACTCTGCAACTCAAATGGTTTCACCAGTTCCAATTCGCCGGTTACTATGCCGCCCTCGAAAAAGGATATTACAAAGATGAAGGGCTTGATGTAACCTTAATCGAACGGGACCTGCGCTATAGTCCCATTGATCAGGTATTGAGTGGAAAAGCTGATTTCGGAATAAGCAATTCGGAAGTACTGCTCCGCTATATGCAAGGAAAAGATGTCGTCCTGCTTGCATCAATATTTCAGCACAGTCCTCTGGTCTTCATTTCCAAAACAAAGCCTCTGATTCATAATGTGCAGCAATTCAAAGGAAAAACCATACTTATGAATTCAGCTTCACAGGATATTGAGTTAAAGGTAATGCTGGAGACAAATGGAATTTTACCTAATGATATTAAGCTCATAGATAGATTCGCAGTCCCCGAAGATTATTTTGACCCGAAAATAGACTTGATAGCGGCATATATTACCAATCAACCGTTTTACCTGAATAAGGAAAATACACCTTATTCAATCATATACCCTTACACCCATGGTGTTGATTTTTACGGAGACACCCTTTTCACCTCACAGTCACAGATAAAAAAACATCCGGAACGGGTTAAGAAATTCCTAAAAGCCAGCTTGAAAGGATGGCAATACGCTCTCAAGCATCCCGACGAATTAATTGAGATCATCACCGATAAATTCGGTTCCCTGAAATCAAAGGCCCACCTGAAATACGAAGCCGCAACAATGCAAACACTGGTTCTACCAGAACTGGTACGTATCGGACACAGTAACCCCTTCCGCTGGGAAGAAATCGGTAAAGAATTTCAGAAGCAAGGGTTGATAAAAGAAACCAAAAACCTTTCAGCATTCTTTTTCAACCCGGCTGAGGGAAAAGTAACCATCAACAAAAAAACAGCCTTAATTACAGCCGTTATATTTGCGATAATTATTATCGTACTACTTGCTTCAGTCTTTATTGCTAGAAAATTCCAGAAAGAAATCGAAAGCCGCAGAGAGGTAGAGGAAAGGCTGAAAAAGAGCGAAAGGTATTATCGGAGCCTCTTTGATAATACGGGAACTGCAACCATTATAGTCGCCGACGATTTTACCGTAAAACATTGCAACGAAAATTGTGCGCAGCTCTGCGGAATCACAAGAGACGAGATTGAAAATAAACTTAAATGGACGGCTTTTATTGCACCGGAAGAAGTGGACAGAGTTACCGGATATGCAAAATCAAGGCATAGCGTGAACAATTCCGCTCCCAGATCATACGAGACAAGGCTCTTACGGAACAACGGAGAAATCAGATATATTCATGTGAACGTTGAGGCAATTAACGACAGCACGGACCATGTTGTTTCAGTTCTTGATATGACAGAAAAAGTCAAAACACAGGAACTGCTTATTCAAACAGAGAAAATGGTTTCTGTAGGAGGACTGGCTGCCGGCATGGCCCACGAAATCAATAATCCGCTTGCCGGAATACTGCAGGCTGTTCAAAATATTTACCGCAGGATTTCAGCTGACGTACCTGCCAGCGTTAAGGTAGCTGAGAAGCACGGCTGCACTTGTGAGCAGATAAACGCTTTTCTGGAAGAACGAGGTGTAATAAGGATGCTTGCGGGTATACACAGCTCAGGAGAACGGGCAGCAAATATAGTCCGCACCATGCTAAATTTTACCCGCCAAAATGACGACGGCATGAGCAGCTGCAACTTGAACCTGCTTTTTGATGACATCATAGATATCATCACCTGCGATTATGACCTGAAAAAGAAATACGACTTCAAACATACTAAAATAATAAAAGAATATCAAAAAGATCTAGGCATGGTTCTTTGCCGCAGGACAGAAATCGAACAGGTGCTGCTTAATCTCGTTAAAAATGCCGCTCACGCAACAAACGATGTAGCTGAAATCAGAAAACCGACCATAACGCTAAGGACTAAAAATGATGGTAAATTTATCATTGCCGAAGTGGAGGATAACGGTCCTGGCATGACTGCTGAAGTAAAAAGACGTGCTTTTGAACCCTTTTTCACGACAAAATCTCCTGGTTTAGGTACCGGGCTTGGACTTTCTGTCTCATATTTTATAATAACCCAGAACTATAACGGGGTATTTGATATAGAAACCAAAATTGGGCAGGGAACAAAATTTATTATCAGAATGCCTCAAATTTAATTAACTTGGACGAAAATTATGACTAATAAAATCATATTCTTAACTGTTGTAATTATGATGCTGGCATGCTCTGCATGCGCCAAAAAACCGGTTCTTTACCCCAATGAACAATACAAAGTCTCCGGAAAGACCAAGGTTTCCGAAGATATTGAGTACTGCCTCGCCCTTGCGGAAAAAAGCGTCGGAAAAGAATCCAGAGGAAAGACATCCGCCAAGACCGGCCTTCAGGGAGGACTTATCGGCGGTGCAATTGGCTTCGGTATAGGAATCATTACAGGAAGCCCGGGAACCTCCGCACTTGCAGGGGCTGCGGGAGGAGCAGCAGGCGGAGCGGCGAGCGGTGCGCTTCAAGACGACTCCAACTCACTCTACAGAAAATTTGTAGAACGCTGCCTGAAAGAGAAAGGGTACGAACCCATGGGCTGGAAATAGCTACGGGATTAAAAAAAATCGAGAACGGGAAGATATCTTGAAGCGATCTTCAAGTATGTACCGTCCAGCTTCATCTTTTTCAGTTCGGCACTTACTTTTCTAAATGCCACGGGGTTCTTTTTACGCGAAAAGGCAAGGTAGGTATCAGACTGTGAGAAAAACACCGGTCGCCCGGTATCGGAATTGGTTATAACCTCTAACTTTCCAAACAGATTATTCTTATTTAGAAAATGGAGCGCAGGATAGTAATCGGCAAAAAAGAAATCAATCCTGTCAAGCAGCAGTT
The DNA here is from genome assembly GCF_963676065.1 of Maridesulfovibrio sp. Classification (NCBI taxonomy): domain Bacteria; kingdom Pseudomonadati; phylum Thermodesulfobacteriota; class Desulfovibrionia; order Desulfovibrionales; family Desulfovibrionaceae; genus Maridesulfovibrio; species Maridesulfovibrio sp. The sequence continues at coordinate 3,128,311 of NZ_OY780933.1, forward strand.
TTTTTGTATTAAGATTAATATTCGGAACTTCTTCAATCCGTTTAAATCTATGTTCATTAATAGCTTTATCTACTTTTTCACCGTAGTAGAAGGCTCTTCCTACTCCCCCTATATATTTTTTTGCGTCTGAAAAATCCGGTGAAAAATACACACCAGATCCGCAATGACGCAGCGCGACAACCTTTTCCGTAATTAAAACAGTATCGGGATAGCGCAAAAATTTATTTCGCTCCTCATTATATCCGGCATTGAAAACAGCATCCACCTGCCCCTTTTCGACCAAGACCATAGCTCTTTTCCATGGTACAATACGAACAACCGGTGAATATCCGGCCCTTCTTGCCGCTTCGGATACGATATCAACCAAAAATCCGGTAGGTTTGCCATCTTTTAGAAAAGTCTGAGGGGGAGTATCAAGAGTGACAAAGACTAACTTTTCAGCATGCAGAATAGAGGGGAAAAACAAAAACAAAAATACAACAGAAATAAAGAATTGGCGCACTAATTATCAACCTCCCATAATAAGCTCATTAATACTAACATAATTAACCAGCTGAAACAATCAACCACCCGGATCTGTAAAAATAAAACCCATTGTACTTGCTGAAAAAAGCAAAATTGCGCTATATTAATACAAAAGAATACATTCCGGTATTAAGTTTATGCTGTATATGCCGATCATATTTTTAATAAGCACTGTATTTAACCTAAAAAAAAGATCAACTTATGCTGAGATTACTAACCATTCTTATCACCATTCTTCTGCTCCCAGCCATGGCTCTGGCATGGCCGGGTAAAATTGTAGCAGTGGAAGGTGCAACGACATTCGTTGTTCTCAAGGATGGACAGACTCCGGTAAAAGTAAATATCGCCGGAGTGAAGCCTTCTAAAAATATGGATCCCGCCAAAGCCCGCATGGAAAGCAGTAATCACGTGCTCATGCGAGATGTGGAAGTCAGAGAACTCAGCAAAGCAGCAGACGGTACAATAATAGGCGATATTACCGTAAACGGAAAGTCTTTATCAAAAGAACTGATTGATGATGGCATTGTTGAAAGTTCAGCTCAAACAGCTCCTGCGATCGACACTGCCCCGGTTGAAATTCCCGAAGAAATCAATAATCCTGTTCAAAAAGATGCGGCAATGCAGCCCGCTGCCGAAGCCAGCGCTTCAAAAATAGTTGATGAACTTTCTCCGCAGGCCGCTCCGCCGAGTCAGCCCGTCATTTCGCAGGTCAGCACCCGGCAAGCTGTAACTCCCCCCGCGCAGACCATGCCTGCTCAAATCCGTTATGTGCAGACCTATCAGGCTCCGCAGCCGCTGGGACTCTGGCCTGGTCGTCCGACTCAGGTAGCAGCTCCTCAGATGGCAACTCAGATGACTCCCGCACAACATTCCGGATTTGAAGCTGCGCCAAATTCAGCACAGGCTATAAATACTCAGCCCACTACGCAGCAAATGCAACAGCCAGGCGACGTGGCCAAGCGCGAATACGACCTCGCGGTTAAGGTTCAGGAAAAATCACGCAGAACCCGTAAGCCGACAGGTTTCTTCACAAAAAAGCGCCAGTCTGAAACTTACCTAGGCCTGAACTCCGGGGCCCACGCAGTCATAAAGCCAAAGTCAGATGTTCCTTATCAAAGCTGGGGCACAAATGACGCCATTAGCGTCCGACATTTTTTCCCTTCAGGTTTCGGAATTGGCGGTGAATTTAAATATTCAGTAAGTAAAGGCCGTTCAATCTCGAGCTATGACAATGCAACGAACTCAACATCGACCTATGATTACAAAAAAAAGGACTTTACTACATATTCACTGACAGCTTCCTTACTTTACCGTTATTACACAGGACGAAATCTTACCGCTTACGTAGGTGGGATTGGTGGATATGCGATATTTTCTAACCCCAGCACAGTGTTTCATCTTTCTGATGGTGCGGCAGTGCTTGGCGGTGAAACCGGGATTCTGTATAAATTTGATTCAGGTTTTACCCTCGGCGGTGACATCAAGTACACAGCCCCGATTGGAACAAAATCTGACGATCCTTCCGGCTATCTCGGTTCGTCGATTAATATAGGCTACACATTTGACTGACCCCCATCGAAAAAACTGTCCACTTAAAAGGCCTTAACTTTTCATAAGTTAAGGCCTTTTTTATATTTTACTATTGACTTCATTATTCCTTCATAATACCACCTTTTAAAAAAGGGTAACACACACTAAGCATTGATTTTCATTTACCATAACCGGAGGAAATAAATGTCGTTGGCAAAACTATTCCGCACTCTGACTGTTATTTTCATAATCCTTACAAGCACGACGGCCTTCGCCCACAGGGTAAATCTATTTGCCTATGTTGAAGGGAATACAGTTTTTACTGAAAGCTATTTCAGCAAAAGCCGGAAAGTCCATCAGGGCAAGCTGGAAGTTTTCAGTACGAAAAGCGGCGATCTTCTTCTAAAAGCAAAAACGAACGATGAAGGCAACTTCAATTTCCCCATTCCCGAAGCAACAAAAAAAGAACGTAGCGGACTTCTAATCTACCTATACGCTTCGGAAGGACACCGGGCAGAATGGACAATTAATGCTGATGAAATATTCCCGGATTCCACTGAGGCAACTTCAGAAGAAATACAGCCAGCCCCTGAAGTTCAAGCCCAACCGTACGACACAGAAACAAAAGTATACTCCACTGATATAGCAAAACTTAATGAACAGCTAAGCACGCTGACGGATAAAGTCGAAACCTTGAAACGACTGATCATAAGCCAGCAGGAAAAGGGCCCCGGTGTAAACGAAATTTTCTCGGGACTCGGCTATATCCTTGGTCTTTTCGGAGTTGCCGCTTTTTTTCTTTCGAGAAAAAAATAGCCTTCCACTAACCTTTTCACACGGAGCTTTTTCATGCGAAAATTAATTGTGTCTACCCTCACACTTCTTCTGATTATGGCCTTCTGCGGATCAGCATACGCCCATTTCGGCATGTTGATCCCGGAAAAATCCGTCATCACCCCCGATAAAAAAAGCGCGGAAATTCAACTTTCCTTTTCCCATCCGTTTGAAATGCACGGCATGAATCTGGTAAAACCGAAAAAATTCAGTGTTTTTTTTAATGACAAGGAAACCAACCTCCTGCCTGCATTGAAAAAAAACAAGGTTATGAATCACGATTCCTTCAAAGCAGAATACAAGTTCAAACGTCCCGGCATGTATACTTTTTTCATGGAACCAACCCCCTATCCGGAACCGGCAGAAGACAACTACATAATCCATTACACCAAAACCGTTGTCTCCGCCTTTAACGAAGGTGAAGATTGGAATACTCCCCTTGGTGTAAAGACAGAAATTGTACCGCTGACCCGCCCGTGGGGAAATTACGCCGGTAACGTCTTTCAAGGCATTGTCCTCTTAGATGGCAAACCCGCTCCCTTCACCCGTGTTGAGGTGGAATACTACAATAAAGACAACAAATTTGTAGCTCCTTATGAATGCATGAATACTCAGGAAGTTCTTTGCGATGAGAACGGCGTTTTCACATTCGCATGCCCCAAAGCAGGATGGTGGGGATTTGCTGGCTTAAATGATGCTGACTACAAGATCAAAGGTAAAGATGTGGAGCTTGGAGCAGTGCTCTGGATTGAAATGGTTCCTTATAAAAACAAATAAATACGGTTTCCGAATTTAATTTAAAGACCGGAAACAATATGTTTCCGGTCTTTACTTTTATCATCAAGGTATTTATGAATATATATGTGAAGAATAACACTCATACCCGCAAAGGTTTGTTTTATAACCAAATTTATCTGTAACCGGAGATAAAATGCTCAACCCTCAAGTTTTGATTGTTGATGACAGCAAAACGATAAGGACAGTTATCAGTTCAGAGCTGAAAAAGCATTCTATCGATGTGACTGAAGCTGTAAACGGCCTTGAGGGACTGAACCTTGCCCGTGAGCAACATTATGATCTGGTAATCACTGATATAATCATGCCGTGCATGGACGGTTATCAACTCTGCACCGAAATTAAAAAAAATCCCAAAACCCAATCCACTCCGGTTATAATTCTTTCCAGCAATGACGAGGATGAACAGATCGAAAAAGGCTTTGAAGTCGGAGCTGCGGCTTATGTAACCAAAAACAAAGCCCGCAAGGATCTGATTCCTTATATTAAAGACATTCTGAATCGATCCAAAATCCTGCGTGATAAAATAGTGCTGGTTGTTGACGATTCCAGATATATTATAAATGTCGTGGAATCAGGACTCTCATCAGCCGGATTTAAGGTGATTACCGCCCGCAATGGAGCAGAAGCTTTTGAAATAGCGTGTGAAATAGCTCCCCATCTGATTCTTTCCGATATCAATATGCCTGAAATGGATGGCATCAGGCTCTGCGAAAAAGTTCAAAACCACCCCGGCCTGTCCCATATTCCATTCGTAATAATGAGTTCAGGCACCGATAGGCGAACCATGCGGGAACTGCTGCATAAAGGAGCTGCTGCCTTTCTGGTTAAACCTTTCAACATCGACCAGCTCGTCATAACGGCAGAGAAACTTTTGAGTGATCATTTTCAGATGGTGCTGCAGCAGCGTGAGCTCTTCAAAAAAGAACGCACTCTGCTCATGGGCAGTATCACCAGTCTTGTTCAAGCTCTGGAAGCAAGGGATTCATACACAAGAGGTCACTCGGATACTGTCTCAAAAATTTCAGTCAACATTGCCAAAAAACTATCTTTAAATGAATTTGATTGCGAAAGGATTGCGTTCGCGGCCAGGCTGCACGATCTGGGGAAAATAGGAATCCGTGACGATATATTGCTGAAAAAATCTGCCTTAACCGAATATGAATTTTCCAAAATTAAAGAGCATCCGGTCCTTGGTGCGGATATCTTAAACCCGATTCCAAGTATGGAAGACATCATCCCGGCTGTACTTCACCATCATGAAAAGATGAATGGTAAAGGGTACCCACATGGACTGTTCGGCAATGAAATTCCTCTCTGGGCGCGTATAATATCAATTGCCGATGTTTATGATGCCCTGACAACAGACAGGCCTTACAAAAAAGCTTTCACCCATCAGGATACAATGCAGTTTATTGCAGAAAAATCTCAGGATGAGCTTTGTCCGGAATGTGCCAAGGCTTTTCAAGAAGTTATGCTTGAAGACAACTCACATCTTTCTTAAAAAATTAAGCAGGCTGAAGTTTATCGAGACCGGAAATTTCCCAAGCCTTATCCTTATCAACTTCCTCTCCGTCTTGTAAGATCAACGTTTGAGTCTCACTGTCTACATCAGCACTCTCATCTACTCCCATCCTGAAAATAAGCTTCTGATTGCTATCATAGATGTAAGCCGCTTCTTCATAAATATAAAACTTAAAAGGATTCTGCATAGTTCCTCCATTAAATTATTGTTAATCAACACCCGGCTTTTACCACTTTGTTCAATGACAAGGAAGGGATATTGTTATAACAATTCAGCTTACTGAAATAAAATTTTACATCAAACATACGAGAGAGACATGAAACGCACCCTAAAAATTCTCATGATCCCCGCAATTTTGATCTTCACGTTTATGAGTACGGCAAGCTACGCAGAGACCAACACATATACATGTGATGAGGGACCATACTGCATTGATGAGCGTGTTAATTTCGGCTCGGTAAAAATTCAATGCATGGACGTTAACGGGGATCTGCTTTCAGACTGGGTTTGCGAATACGAAATGGAATATTCCTGTAAAAATGAACTGACCGGGGAAGTGCGCAAAGGCGGATTCGATCCCATGGAGACGTCACTTTGTTCAGAACTTTGCGGACCATGCAAAGAAGGCTGGAAATAATTCCCGTTATCCGGGTCACAACACTTGCCAAGCACCAGCCAATGATATAGTTAATTTCACTTCACCTGAAGGGGCTGAAATATTTATTTTACATAAACCCCTTGCATCATAGTCCTGCGTACATATTATATGTGCAGGAAGTGTTCTTTGAAAATGGGGGCGCATTGGTTTCGACGGGGGTGAAAGAAGCCAAGATCGCAGGTCGTGGCGCCGCTGGCCACGTAAAAAGCGGCACAATCATAATTGCAAACGACAATTACGATTACGCAATGGCAGCTTAATTAAGCTTGCCATGTCATAGCTTTGATGTCTGATATTAGCTTTGACAACAAACCCATCAGGCTGGCTATCTTTCCGTTGCACGTCCGGAAAGAGGCGAGAACCTAGCACGCGCTGGTCCATTTGTTGCCTGTTCAGGGGCGTTCATTTGGACGAGAAACAATACTTGAACTAAACCTGTAGACATCTTGGTGGAGCATTCTCGGACGGGAGTTCGACTCTCCCCGCCTCCACCATTTCATTGATTTCATACTGTCCCATACAGTTTCACAAAGAACGTTAAACCCTTGTTATTCATACGAATAGCAAGGGTTTTTTCGTTTCTTCTACGTTCGTTATAGTTCGCTTAACACCGTTGACATCCGTGGTTCTATGTGAGTTAGGATGAGCTTACTCACCACCTGCAAGGTTGCCGTACTCACAAAACACATGGAGGTCTCATGGCTTAACTGTGAAGCAGGATCAAACCGTAGAAGATGGCGATTACGGCCCTCCCCTACACCGTTCGGCCTGCGGTCTGTCCGTTAAAGCAGTAACGACCATGGTCGCTCTCGGTGCTGATATTTATGCTGAACCTTCAGACGGAGGATTACCGGCAATATATAACACCTTTCTTTCGGACAACTGCAAAGCCATGCTGCTGGCGTTCATCTCAATGGGCTTCAGTGTTGACGGCATAGAGGGCCACCCCCTGCTTCACTATGCTTACGGGAGTGAGAGACTTGAAGCGGTCAAGTTACTTCTAAAGCTTGGCGCAGACCCTACCCTCAAAGACGAAAACGGTAGAGACTTTGAAGCCTTTAAGGAAATGGTGAAAGAGCGACGGAAAGCAGCCAACAGTCAGTCCACCGAAGCAGAACATAAAGTTAATCCTTTACTTGAGGAATTGGAAAAGCAACTGGTTGAAACCGCGCGACTGAAGGAAGAACTCAACAATTAAGGCTAAAAAGCTCTCGATCAGAAAGTTGACTACAATGTATACAATGTCTACATTGTCTAAAAGGAGTTAACTATGAGCACAGTTACCGCACGAGTTTCAGATGAAACAGCATCAAAGCTTGATGCCCTTGCCAAGGCCACGAATCGCAGCAAGTCCTTTCTTGTTGCAAGCGCGCTGGAGCGTTTTCTTGAAGAACAGGCATGGCAGATAGCCCAGACGGTTGAAAGCCTTGAACAGGCCGATAGAGGCGAATTCGCTACAGCATCCGAAGTGGAAGAAGCTTTCGGAAAGTGGGGATTAGAGGTTGAAGCTGACTAGAATCAATTGGACAAAGAACGCAATTAGAGATCTTAATTCTATCCGCCGCTATCTAGCCGAGCAAGCTGACGAAGAAGTCATGGAGTCCGAAGCAAAACGTATATGGGACGGCTGCCAGCGATTAAAACAGTTCCCAGAAAGTGGCCGTCCCGGTCGAGTTCCAATGACACGAGAAGTTGTTATCTCACCTTACATCATCCCCTACCGTATTCAGGGTGATGCTGTGGATATTCTTAATATTTTTCATTCTTCTCAGAAGACTTAATCAATTGTTGAAAAATATCCATAGACTATGCACAACGTTTTTTGATTAATCGATACTAATACAAACAAAAAGACCCCCTTCAACGAGCTGAAAAGGGTCTCTTAAAATGATTCTTTTATAAATTGTTGTTTGTTAGTATTCAGTACAATACTAACATTTCAAACAATTTCCCAACTACATGCCAGACATACCCTTCACTTCTTTAAGGGACTTCTCCATCTTCTCAAGGCCGTTGTCCATCATCTGGAAACCTTTATCATCGCCTTTCTTGACCAGTCCCATACCTTTCATCATTTCCATCATACCCTTGTTGGCGTGGCCCATTGAGCCTTTAACCATGGAATGATGATTACCGTCCTCGGCACCCTTTTCAATCATCTTCATTCCGTTATGCATGGGCATCATTTCCTTATTCATGAGTCCCATACCTTCTTTCATGGTAGCCGGGTCGTGCATGAGCTTTGCGCCGTGCTTCATTTGGGCGAGACCTTTTTCCATCATGGCAATACCGTCATGCATGGAGCCTTTCATTTCTCCCTTGCCGTGACCGGAATGATTCATATCCATAGCGAAAGCCGCGCTGGACATTACAAGAATAAAGGCCATTACTACGCTGATATTCAAAATTTTCTTCATGTTACAACTCCTATGGTGTTTTGTTTTCTTTCTTTATGACCACTACGGTCAGATCATCTTCCTGTTTAACTCTTCCGGTAAAATCCTGAACAGCAGCAAAAATACCGGATGCTATGGACTCAGCTGAAGAATTCTTCTTCAAATCAATCAAATCCCACAGCCTTTTCTTACCGAAAAATTCGCCATCCTTGTTGGATGCCTCCCAGATTCCATCAGTACCGAGAATGAGAATTTGACCATCCGTAAGCTCTGCACAACAATTCTCGGAATACTCAACATCCTCAAAAGCGCCGAGAACAATCCCTTCTCCCTCAAGCTTTATGAAATCCTTATTTGCCGGATCAAAAACCAAAGCCGGTTCATGCCCAGCCCTTACCCAGCGCAATTCACTTTTGGCAGGATCAAGCTCAACCATGAGCATGGTCATGAATTGACCTGTCTTATATGTATCCTGAGCAACAAGTCTGTTGACGTCAGTAACTATCTCTCCAAGCTGTCCGCCACTAAGTGTCCGCGCTCGCAGATATCCTCGCACAGACCCCATAAGCATTGCCGCCGGAACTCCATGCCCACTGACATCACCGATGGCAAAACGCATGTTATCGCCATCGCGATCAGGCCGGATATAGTCGAAGTAATCCCCGCCCAGCTCATCGCAATATCTGCTTTCTCCATAAATATCATATCCCTTAATGTAGGGAGAATTCTGCGGCAGTAAATTGGTCTGGACTTCCATAGCCACATCAAGGGCACTCTTAATTTCAATGTGTTCCCTTAATGACGGAGCCATCGAGTTGAAATCACGGGCCAGCTCGCCGACTTCATCCTCTCCGGAAATTTCAACACGGGCAGAAAAATCTCCGGAGGCAATACGTTTGACTCCTCTGGCAAGAATCAAAATATTTTCAGTAAATCTTCTTGAAAGCAGAAACGCGAGCAGGGACACCAACAGTACTACAAGGATCAAGACGAAGACCGTTTTCAGATATTGATCATTAATTGCCAACTGAACATAAGATTTTGCTTTGTCAGCCGGAGCCACAACATCGTCATGGGGAAGTATCAAAACCAGTGAGACTCCTCGTTCATCCGGGGCGGAAAATGCCCAGATACTATCCCGTTCTTGGTAAGGCATACTTAGAACACCGGACTTACCGCTCTCCAAATACTTGCGGAATCGGGAGAACAGGTGTGCATCAGTAGAAGAAAGGAGCATCTGAGTAGATGGGGGCTCCCACATATGCATCATGCTTTTACGGCTGGAAGCAGCGACCTCTTTTGCGACCACCTCAACTCCATTGGTCCCATTACCGTTCGGCTTAAGACGCACCAGCAAAGAATCAATGTTATGTGAAAAGACATCAAGATGGTTATAGCCATGCAGAAGAGTATCAAGCGGGACATCAATGGAAACACTCCCAACAGGCACCTTGTTTACAAATACACCTATAGAGGCTGTAAGAACGGTATGGCCGGTGAGAATATCCTTCTGCGGCATAGACCAAGTTGGAACCGGACTCTCATTTATTACCGGAACGGTCTTGTGCATATTCATCCTCATTCCGGTTGTTGCCGGGTAATCAAGGCTTTCACCGGAATTGAACACCGCCCTGATCCACAGGGTGAGTTCTGGATTTTTGAATTCAACAGCTTTCAGTAAAGGCAGAACGGAATCCGATGTTCCATAGGGAAGTATGGGATTCCGGCTGAAACGATGTGCCGCGGTGTAACGAACCGAATCAAAATCAAGTACATAAGATCCATGCATCATGTTTTGATCACTCTGTTCATATTTTTTTTCTAACCGTTCAATATCACCTTGACTTGAGCCACTACCCAAAAAAACTTCAGGAAGACTGAATTCGTTGCCATCTTCAATCCATGCAGAAAGTTCTGCTGAAATCTGCTGTAAGTTCAGCTCAACTATCCTACGCTGCTTGGATAGAACGCGAGCATGGTCCTCAACCAGCCTTTTCAGCTCCACACTGCTCTTATTGACCAGTTCCCTGCGTACCTCTCCCCCGATCTCATCAGAAAGCGAACGCAGGGAATCAAGAACCCCGGCCTGAACTAGCACAAGGGGCAGTATCGATACCGTAAGTAGGAGCAAGAGCAGTTTAAAACGTATCTTCATATATTAACCTTCGAATATGATTATTTATCAAAATAGAGAATTCTAGCAGTCTATAGGATACACTTTTACACGCTTAACTCCCAGAATTAAGGTCAACATTTTCACATTGCATTCCATCATAAAATAAACATTTAATATCGAATAGTTAAACTCAAATTGAGCATCTATAGCAAATAACTGGGCCAACCTATGTGAAAACAATTGCACTTAATTGATCTTAGACAAAACATTCAAAATTTACTATACTATTTTAGTATGATTTTATTGCCATTTATACCGTTGTCATGTGCAAATAAGTGCAACTAAACTCTCCAACAGGCCGCAATTATTAATGATGCACAAACAAATATTGCACAAATATATTCAAAGATAAAAAACGCTCCAACAACAGATGAATTATACTGATTCTTAATGTACAGTATTCGTTATTATCATTAGCATGGAATAGTATTTGCTCAATGCAGAACATCTTTTTTCTCAGCAGGAGAGCTTCATGATCAAAACAACCAACTTTAAATATATAATCACCATCATTTTCAGCGCGCTTATAATTATGCAATCCACCACGGCATCAGCGCAAAAAATGGCATCTAACAGCACCACAAACACTCAAGCTCCTCATACTGAAATTTCTGAATTAACAGATTATCTGGTGGAAGCCGCCCGTAACAACGATGATGTGTATGCAGCTTTTTACAGTTGGAAAGCGGCATTGCAGCGAGAAACAAGCGTTTCCAGCCTGCCTGACCCCAGATTTAATTTTGCATGGTTTATCCAGCCCGTAGAAACCCGGACCGGACCTCAGGAATTCAAATACGGCCTGAGCCAGACCCTGCCGTGGTTCGGCAAGCTCGGCCTCAAGGGTGAACAGGCTCTGCGCGATGCGGACATCAAAAAAGCCCGTTTCGATAATCTCAAACTAAAAATATTCACCGAAGTAAAGAAAACCTACTACGACTATGCCTACCTTGCACAAGCCATCCGCATTACCCACGAAAACATCGAACTTATGAAATACCTCGAAAGCGTAGCTCGAGCCCGCTATACTACGGGAGCAGGCGCTTATGACGGCGTAATCAGAACTCAGGTTGAGTTGGGAAAACTTGAGGACAGACTGCGCTCACTGGAAGAACGCAAAGGCCCAACCGTTGCCAAACTTCTTGCTGCCATGAACAGGGCTGACGATCAGACCCTGCCCTTTCCCAAATCAATACCTGTTATGCAAATAAGCATGTCTCCAGATCAATTGAAGGAAGAATTCAAAACCGGAAACCCCAGATTAAAAGAGCTCGACCATTCTGTTAACAGAGAAAAGATTTCGGTAGAGCTGGCTAAAAAGGATTACTACCCGGACTTTACCTTCGGTGTTGAATACATTCAAACCGGAGAATCAAGATCTCCAAATGTCACCAACGAGGACCGCGACCCGATAATCACTGCAATGTCCGTCAACCTGCCTATCTGGATGGACAAACAGGATGCTCAGCTCAATGAAGCAGAGAACAAAGTAAAATCAGCATCACGCAAAAGAGCCGGTCTTGAGCGCAACCTGACCGCCGAACTTGAACTCGAAATATATAAATATCAGGATGCCATCCGCAAAGTCAGCCTTTACAGGGACAGCCTTACTCCCAAGGCAGAGCAATCCCTTGGCGTTTCAATTGAGGCATTCCAGTCCGGCACAGCCTCATCAAGTGACTTGATTGATGCCGAACGGACCCTCATTGAGTTTCAACTGGCCTACTATCAAGCCCTTGCCGAACAGGCAAAGCGCGTAGCCACAATCGAATATCTGGTCGGTCGGGAAATTCCCTGCAGCATCCACGGCCAGACCATGCCGCAATCAAATATTTCCATCCCAGAAAATTAAATACACGGAACCACCATGAGTAAATTTAAACAGATACTGATCCCGGTCATCCTTGTTGCTATCGCTGCATTTGCAGCCGGATACATCCTTTCCGGCTCAAAGGGACAGCAGGTAGAAAAAGAATTAGTTGCCGAACACGAAGACCACGGACTTGAAGCAACCGTTACCGAAAAAGGCGAGATAGTCTGGACCTGCTCTATGCATCCCCAAATCCAGCTACCTGAACCGGGCAAATGCCCAATATGCTTTATGGATCTCATCCCGCTGGAAAAGGGCGGTGAATCAGGTGATGAAGCAGTCAGCTTACGCCAGATCAGCCTGACCGCATCCGCCCGTAAGCTGGCCGGTATAGCTACTACCCCGGTAACAAGGCAAAGCATCAATGTGCAAACCCGCATGCTCGGCAAGGTGGACTACGATGAAACCCGTATCGGCACCATCACCGCATGGACGGGGGGGCGCATCGACAAACTATACATAGACTATACCGGAAGCTCAGTGCGCAAAGGGCAGGCTACGGCTTCCATCTACAGCCCGGAATTGCTTACAGCACAGGCTGAGTTGATTCAGTCGGTCAAGGCCAAGTCTGCACTGAAAGGCAGCTCCCTGAAAGTGGTTAAGGATACTGCAGCCCGCACCGAACAGGCCGCACGGGAAAAGCTACGCTTGCTGGGACTTTCCAAAAACCAGATAGAAAATATCATCAAACGGGGAAAAGCCGCTGAACACATAACCCTCTACTCGCCCATGAGCGGTATCGTTATCAAAAAGGATGTTGTCGAAGGTGTTTATGTCAAAACCGGAACCCCCATCTATACCATTGCCGACCTTTCAAGGGTCTGGGTAATTCTTGAAGCTTATGAATCCGACCTCCCGTGGATCAAGATGGGCATGAAGGTAAGTTTCAACACTGAAGCTTATCCCGGTAAAAACTTCGAGGGCAAGGTGGTCTACATTGACCCGGTGGTTAATGAGAAAACCCGTACGGTCCGGGTAAGGCTGGAAGTCCCTAACAAGGGACTGAAGCTCAAGCCGGGAATGTTTGTACGTGCTGTAAATACTGACGATAAGCAGACGGCAAAAGAACTGGTCATTCCGGCTTCGGCCCCACTCGTCACCGGTAAACGGGCAGTGGTTTACATTGCCGTTCCCGGTAAGGAAGGCGTCTTCGAAGGACGCGAAATAGTCCTCGGACCCAAGGCCGGAGACTTCTATGTCGTCAAATACGGTCTCAGTGAAGGCGAAGAGGTTGTCACCAAAGGTAACTTCAAGATCGACAGCGCCATCCAGATCATTGCCAAACCAAGCATGATGAACCCTGAAAGCGGCGTAAAAACCGTCGTCCATGACCACAGATCCGACTCTGCAGCCATGCAGGATATGGATCAACAGGCAAAGACTGATCGCACCCTGCCGCCTATCTTTGCATCAAAACTGGTCTTCCTGAAAAATGATTTTGATTCCCTCATGGAGATTGCCAAGACCGGTGACGTTGAGAACAGTCGCAAACAATTCTCCGCATTCTTTGAAAGTCTGGACAAAATTGATGCTTCCGGTCTCAAGGGTGACGCATCCCTTGCATGGAAAGAGCTATCCATGCTGCTCAGGAACGATGCCGTGCTCGGCAGTGGTGTAAAAGACCAACAAAGACTGAAATCAATCACAGCTGAAACTACGAACCACTTCAAGCGACTGGATACAACTTTCGGAATTTCAGCGCTCACCGCCAATTCTGCAAACAAGGCTGAATCTCCTGAAGCCTTCCAGATGCAACTGGGTAAAGTCTTTAATGCCTATTCAGCATTTACTGAAGCTCTTGCAGCCGACAACCTGCAAAACGCTCAGAAGCAATCCGCACTCATGGCTGAAGAACTGAAAAAGATAGATAACACAGCCCTCTCCGGCGATGCTCATAAAATATGGATGGATGCGCTGGCGAATATCAATGACGGCATATCCGCCATCCGCGAGGCCAAGGATATTGTTGGAGTCCGCGCCGGACTGGAACCTCTTTCATACGGCATGATTGATGCGGTTGAAAAACTGGGGATCAAGTCCACCAAACCGGTCTACGAAATATTCTGCCCCATGGCCTTTGATTTCAAAGGAGCCAAATGGATGCAATCCGATGAGGACATCCGCAACCCCTACTTCGGGGAAGCCATGCTTAAGTGCGGCGAAGTTGAACGCCAACTCAAGGCCGGAGAATAAGGTTCGGAGAACGATATGAGCGAAAAGAACACTCAAGATATAAACCGTCCCGAACCGAAAAGCTTCGCAGAGAAAACCATTCTTTTCTGCCTTGAGCAAAAACTTATCGTGGCCATTCTCCTGCTTATGGTTATCGGCGGCGGTATTTTTACCGCCCCCTTCAACTGGGATGTAGGCGGAATTGACCGCTCCCCGGTCCCGGTGGATGCCATCCCGGATATCGGTGAAAACCAGCAGATTATCTTCACCCAGTGGATGGGCCGCTCACCGCAGGATGTAGAAGACCAGATCAGCTATCCGCTTACCGTAGCCCTGCTCGGAATTCCCGGAGTAAAAACGGTTCGCAGCTACTCCATGTTCGGTTTCTCAACCATCTACGTAATCTTTAACGAAGACGTGGATTTCTATTGGTCGCGCTCCCGGCTTATCGAAAAGCTGAACAGCCTTCCTGCCGGGACATTGCCGGAAAGCGTAAAGCCGACCCTAGGACCGGACGCAACTGCACTTGGACAGGTATATTGGTACACTATCGAAGGACGCGATCCGCAGGGTAATCCCACCGGAGGCTGGGATCTTGATGAACTGCGCTCTGTACAGGACTGGTACGTCCGCTACGCCCTGCTCTCAGCAGGCGGGGTCAGTGAAGTCGCCTCTGTAGGCGGTTTTGTAAAGGAATACCAGATTGATGTTGACCCCGATGCCATGCGTGCCGCCAAGGTAACTCTCAATGATGTCTATCGCGCGGTAAAGATGTCCAACCTTGATGTCGGCGCACGGACCATTGAAATCAACAACGCTGAATATGTAATTCGCGGCATCGGTTTCATCAAAAAGCTGTCCGACATTGAAAGCTCGGTAGTCAAGGTGGTCAACAACATTCCCATCTACGTACGCGATGTAGCCCGTGTAACCGAAGGACCTGCACTGCGCCGTGGCGCACTTGATAAGGGCGGCGCGGAAGTTGTGGGCGGTGTGGCTGTTGTCCGTTACGGGGAAAACCCGTTACAGGTCATTGAGAATATAAAAGAAAAGATAAAAGACATTTCTCCGGGACTGCCTTCCAAAATCCTGCCTGACGGTACTGAAAGCAAACTGACAATTGTTCCGTTCTACGACCGTTCCGGGCTGATCCATGAGACTTTGGGAACCCTTAACACCGCACTGACTGAAGAAATCCTGATCACGATCATCGTGGTACTTATTGCGGTGATTCACTTAAAGAGTTCACTGCTGATTTCATCACTGCTTCCTCTTGCTGTACTTATGTGCTTCATGGGTATGCGGATATTCAAGGTTGATGCAAATATTGTAGCTCTCTCCGGGATCGCCATTGCCATCGGTACCATGGTCGATATGGGCATCATCATCTGCGAGAACATCCTCAAGAAGATTGAACACGCCAAGGAGGGAGTAAGTAGACTGGGGCTTGTGTATGAAGGCACAGCCGAGGTGGGCAGTGCGGTTATGACCGCTGTCGCCACTACCATCGTAAGCTTCATGCCGGTTTTCGCCATGGACGGCGCCGAAGGGAAACTTTTCAAGCCTCTGGCCTATACTAAGACCTTCGCCCTGCTGTCATCAATTATCGTAGCCCTGACCATCCTGCCCCCCATGGCTGAACTGCTTTTTACCGCCCGGAAAAAATTCCTCAAGAACAGGCGCACATATGTCACCGCCGGACTTTACCTGCTTTGCGGTATTGCAGTTTCCATAATGCTCAAATGGTGGGTAGGACTGTTCTTTATCTATGTTGGCGTAAAACATCTCGTGCTTCCTTTTGTCCCTGAAAAAATCCACAGATACGCAAACTATGCCGAAACATGGATCATAGTCCTTATGGTTGCCTATGTGCTGACCAAATCATGGTTACCTCTCGGACCGGAAAAAGGAATGGGGAACAACTATTTCTTCGTGGCGCTGGTCATAGGAGGGCTTATGCTCTTCTTCGACCTGTTTCGCCGCGGATATCCCCGTATGCTAGGCTGGTGTTTAAATCATAAGCTGCTGTTCCTGAGCCTTCCGACATTCATTGTCGCGCTGGGGCTTTCCATCTGGCTTGGATTTGCCAACCTGACCGGCTTCTTGCCCGAAGCAGTCAAGTCCTCTTCACCATATGTGAAGCTGGCTCATGTTTTTCCGGGCCTTGGCAAGGAATTCATGCCGGACCTTGATGAAGGTGCATTTCTGTTCATGCCCACAACCATGCCGCACGCCTCAATCGGCGAAGCCATGGACGTGCTGCGTAAACAGGACATGATGATCCAGTCCATCCCGGAAGTTGAATCCGCAGTTGGCAAATTGGGACGCGCAGAAACGCCCCTTGATCCGGCCCCTATCTCCATGATCGAGACAGTTATCAATTACAAGTCCGAGTATATGGTGGATCAGTCTGGAGAGCGTCTCCGCTTCAAATTTGATCCTGACCAGAAAGACTTCTTCCGCAATGTTGCAGGAGAGCTGGTTCCTGCCAATGATGGCTACCCCTATCTCGTGCAGGGATACTTTGAACGGGATGACAATGGGAAACTGATTCCCGATCCTGACGGAAAGCCATTTAGAATTTGGCGCCCGGCACTCAATCCCGGTCTTAACCCGGCCCGCAAATCATGGAAAGGCATAAGCTCACCCAATGACATCTGGGATGAAATAGTAAAAGCCGCAGAAGTTCCCGGCGTAACCTCCGCCCCGAAACTGCAACCGATTGCGGCGCGTATTGTCATGCTTCAATCCGGCATGCGCGCTCCCATGGGCATAAAAGTAAAAGGGCCGGACCTGCAAACTCTGGAAAAGGTCGCTCTTGACCTTGAAAGACTGCTGAAACAAGTCGGTTCGGTCCAGCCGGAAGCGGTTATTGCCGACCGCATTGTGGGTAAGCCTTACCTTGAAATCATTATTGACCGCGAAGCGATTGCAAGGCACGGGATCATGCTTTCACAGGTTCAGGATGTAATTGAAGTTGCTGTGGGCGGTAAGGTGGTCACAACCACTGTTGAAGGACGTGAACGCTATCCGGTCCGGGTGCGATACTTACGTGAACTCAGGGACAACATTGATGCCATCGGCAATATTCTGGTCAGTGCCCCCGGCGGGGAACAAATCCCCTTAAGCCAGCTCACCGAGATCAAATACGTGCGCGGTCCGCAGGTAATTAAGAGCGAAGATACTTTCTTAGTAGGCTACGTGCTCTTTGATAAACGGCCCGGTTTCGCTGAAGTAGATGTTGTGGAACAGGCCCAGAGCTTTCTGGACTCCAAAATAAAATCAGGAGAACTGGTTATCCCGGCAGGTGTGTCATACGAATTCGCCGGTAGTTACGAAAACCAGATTCGGGCCCAGAAGAAGCTGGCTGTAATCCTGCCGCTGGCACTGCTGTTCATCGTGCTGATTTTATATTTGCAGTTCAAATCTATGGCTACGACTATGATGGTTTTCTCCGGGATATTTGTAGCGTGGTCCGGCGGATTCCTAATGATCTGGCTTTATGGTCAGCCATGGTTCATGAACTTCACCATGTTCGGAACGGATATGCGCGAACTGTTTCAGGTCAGCCCCATCAACCTGAGCGTTGCCATCTGGGTCGGATTCCTGGCCCTGTTCGGCATCGCTTCCGATGACGGAGTCATCATGGCTACCTACCTTGATGAAAGCAAAAAAGACCGCAAAATGAACTCCATAACCGAAATCAGACATGCAATCATCTACGGCGCGCAACGCAGAATCCGCCCGGCCCTTATGACTTCAGCAACAACAATTCTTGCCCTGCTTCCAATCCTGACCTCAACAGGCCGAGGCTCGGACATCATGGTGCCCATGGCAATACCTTCATTCGGCGGAATGACTATCGCGATACTTACTGTTTTTGTGGTACCTGTGCTTTATTGCTGGGTTGAGGAGATGAAGATTCGTAAATAAATTTAACTCAACCGATAACTGGTACTCCGCCCCCCGCCGGGGTTCTGGACCAGTATTCCGCGCTCCTTCAAATCCTTGATGTCACGCAGGGCGGTATCTGTGGAGCACTTGGCCAGCTTGGCGTATTTGGATGAGTTCATGTAGCCTTTGAAGTTTTCATCGAGCATACGCTCAAGCACTGACCGCTGCCGGCCATTAATCGGCGACTGCTGGGAGATCCGTTCCCACAGGCTGGCTTTATGGAGTACATGGCTCAGCGTGGATTCGGCATTGATCAGGGCTTCTTTAAGGCAATCCAGAAACCATTCCAGCCATTTGGTGATTTCCTGAGTGCCGCGCTGCTGCCGCTCCAGATGGGAATAGTAATCCTTGCGCTTCAGCTCAATCTGAGTGGACATGCTGTAATACCTCTCCGCTGCCCCATCAGCACGGGCCAAGGCCATATCCGCGATGGTACGCGCAATACGCCCGTTACCGTCTTCAAAGGGGTGAATGGTAACAAACCACAGGTGAGCTATTCCGGCCCGCAAAACCGGATCAGTATCATCTTCGCGCTCGAACCATTCCAGAAATCTAGCCATCTCATCTTCAAGCCGATCAGCATGCGGTGCTTCAAAATGGACTTTCTCTCGTCCCATTGGACTTGAGATTACCTGCATGGCTCCAACCTCCGCAGGCCGCCAGTCTGCAACGGTAATACGCTTTATGCTGCTGCGTCCGGTCGGGAATAGAGCCGCGTGCCAGTCGCAGAGCCGATCTTTGGTCAAAGGCTCCGCATATCGCTGTGTAGCGTCAAGCATCATTTCAACTATGCCGTCCACATCACGCCCTGCCGGTTTCAGTCCGGCAATGTCTATTCCCAAACGCTGGGCAATAGAGGACCGTACCTCCTCAGGATTGAGGAGTTCCCCTTCTATGGCTGATGAATGAACGATGTCATTGGTGAGAGTCTTCAGGCCCGCCTCATTTCTCAGGTCAAAGCCCAGATTCCCGATATTACCCAGCAGCACGCCCTGCCGATGGCGCACGTCTGCCAGTTTGGAAATGAGTTTTTCAGCGTTCCATGAGAAGTTCGGCCAGTCTTGATGTTGATGGAGGGGCATTGCTTTTGGGGTTGTTTGCGGTGAATGCGAGAGTTATTCGCCGCATCTTTTGCGGTGATTGTAGGGGGATTTGGAGCAAAGGCAATGGAATCCTTACTTGGCATTAGGACTCTTCCCTATAACGCTTGACGTGACACCCTATGCGTTATATGCTTGGTTCATGATTAAGTCATTTAAGAATCGTGAAACAGAAAAGTTGTTTAAACGCGAGTATTCACGGATTATCCCTAATCAACTAGCTAGAGCGGCTTATAAGAAATTAATTCAGATTGATTCAGCTCATGATCTTAAAGACTTAAAAGTTCCTCCGGGCAATCGGCTTGAACTTTTACAAGGCAATAGAGCAGGACAATATAGTATAAGAATTAATAATCAGTACCGAATCTGTTTTGTATGGGAAACGGACCACGCTTTACAGGTGGAAGTAACAGATTATCACAATTAGGGAGGTAAATATGGCAGATTTTAGCCCAGTTCATCCCGGTGAAATTTTACTGGAAGAGTTCATGGAACCATTAGGACTAAGCCGCAACAAGCTTGCAGCGGCTCTTTGTGTCCCTGCACAGCGCATTGGACAGGTGGTGAAGGGACAAAGAAGCATCACAATTGATACCGCTATGCGGCTAGCTAAGTTTTTCGGAACAACTCCGCAATTTTGGCTTAATATTCAGCAGCGGTATGATCTTGAAGTCGCAAAGGATGATCAGCTTGTTACCCGCATTGATAGAGAAGTGCGGACTTGTGAAGAGCTTCATTTGTGCGCTTGAATTAAAGGTAATTAAACACAATAAAACCGGGGTTATCTGCTTAGATAGCTCCGGTTTTTTATTTGGAAATAAGCTTTTCAGCGTTCCATGAGAAGTTCGGCCAGTCTTGATGTTCGTGTATCCACATTGCTTTTGCCCTTCTTTGCGGTGAATGCGGTGGCTATTCGCCGCATATTTTGCGGTAATTATAGGGAGTATTTGAGGCAAAGGCAATGGACAAAAGAGAACTAGCTCGTATAACGATCCTCATCACTTGGTTCAAGCGACTCAGTAATCCAAGTTGTATCTGGACCTTGCGTTTCAGTATGGCGACTTAACAAAAACAGATCAGGATCAACTGGCTCAATCGTAAATGTTTGCATAGTTCCTTCAGCAAGTATTAAATCAGGATCTCCAGGCTCAATTGTCCGAGTCTCAACCGTTGAATCACTCAAATACAAATCTGGATCAGTTCCTTCAATAGATTTTGTCATTGTAGTTTCTAAATTTGAATTAGTTTGGTTTGAAGGAACCAACTTTACTGTCTGTGAATAGTTCATAATATAAGGCTTCATAATATATCTCCTAAAAATTTAAAATAACATTAAATGTATTGTTAACATCAACTATAAATATTTTTTTTACTAAATATGAGGTTGCTGCAGTTATAAAAAACCAAAATATTTTTTGTTCTAAATTTAGTACATAATTTGAAATACAATAATTCTGAGCTTCATTCATTACTTTGTTTGCGTAATACATTTCTGAAAGCTTTTGCTTAGAAGGATTTGTTTTCAGCTCTTTAAAAGCTGGCTTTTCATAACTTTTTGAAGCCATGTATTTAATTAGAAGATTTATTATGCCTACTAAAAAATATACTCCATACATTGATAGTGCAGCAAAAATGAAATCCCAAACAGAATCGAAATTATTTCCAAAAGCACTAGGCAACAAACTAATAAACAGAGGGATAAAGATTGAAAGAATAACGAGATATATAGATACTTTTGTATGGAAATGATTCTTGGTGTCTGTGGCTAAGCTAATTGAATTTTTTATGTAATCTAGCTCCGCTTCAACTCCTTCTTCATCTAGTCCCATTGAATGTTCTTGATATTTAGAAATTGCTTCATCGAATTTAGATAAGTTAGGCCAAGGGCAAATATCATCCAATGCTAGGCTCTTGAAAAATGAAAATTTTTTTTCATAGAAAGAAAAGAAGTAATAGATTTTAGTCCCAAATGAAAATCTGAGTAAAGATATCCGCAGCTTTGCCCCCAGACTATAATCATCATAAAGACGATCACAAGTGAAGGAAATTACAGGGACTGCACGTAGCAAAAGCAATAAAACTTTTTTAATAAATCTAAACATCGACGTAATCACTTTAGCAATTCCTTTATCAACTCTCCTGAAATATTCACACCAGTTTCAAATTCAAGCCAAGCCCATTGGCCATTCGCATTTAGCTCTAAGAAATAGTAATCATCATCTTTAACAACAAAATCAAAACAGCCAAATTGCATATCTACCTCATCCAGCATCTGGCAACATTTCAAATAAATATCATTAGGTATTTCTACGACAGAATATTTATTCTTAGCTTCCGGCTTTCTCCAATCAATATTATTAGTTGAATGTATTGCAAATGAAAGAGCCTTTCTGCCCACAAAAACGATTCGTACATCAAAGTCCTTAGCAACATAATGTTGAAAATAAGCCGGGCAAAACTTTAGTTGTTCTAAAGAAACAGAAGGATCAAACAAATTAGTTTGCACAAACTCTTTTTCATCTAAATGTATAACTTCACCATAGGAAATAGGCTTCACTATCGATTTTGTAGCACAAATATTTTGTACAATATCAATAGAATTAGTTATTGCCATATAAGGCAAACTCAATTCACATTTGCGGGCAATTCCAACCTGATATATTTTATTATTCGCTCTTCTAAGTATACTTGGTTTTGTTATACACATTCCAGTATGAGATTCTATAATTCCATCAATTACAGAAAAAATTTCTCTATAGGCAAATTCATGATATTCATTGCTCAAAACGTTATTAAGATCTGGCAAATTCGGTTTTCTATAGTAAATGGCATCCTGACAACTCAAAGTATATTCAAATTCATTACATGAAATTTTTATACTATCATTTGTGACAACAATTTTATATTCATAAAACAAGTCAACATTAAATCGAATAAAGCAAACATCTTTAAATTTAGACTGGATATAGTCAACCGTTCTATCGTTGGAACTTGTGACAACTAATATTTTTTTCATTATGTATATTAAGATTTAATCATATTTTCATTAACTAAGGGAGGAATTTGCCTTTTATCTTCCTCCACAATGCATTTATATTTATCCCTATGCCACAAAAATTTGGTTTAATATCTAAAACATCTTCTTGTACAATAGCATAATTAACTTTCTCTTCATTAGAAGAATACTCTAAAACATAAACATTTGACTGTTCAACAATATATTTATTGTACCCTTCAACATTATGAGCAACATCTCTAGCTTCTCCTTTCGTGAAACCATCCCCCATTAGCGATCGATCAACATCTACTGCCCTAATGTAAGCCCTTTGAACTAGATTATTCAATAAAGCAACAACTTCAGCAACACTCTGTTCAACAGAAACAGATGTACTCTTAGCAAGTTCAGCAGTCTTTTTTAATTCCTCACGAATCGTATGATCTAAAAGTGTAGGTAAAAATTCAAACCAAAAAATATGCTGTGGACTTCCATGGTATCTAATCCCTCTGTACTGAATATGCCTCCCATTGGGCAATTTAATGTCTAACCCCGGCCTTTCTGACATGAAAAGCCAACTTGTAATTTGGCGCTGAATTTCAGCATCTTTAATGATAAGTCTATCTAATACCCTGGGATATATCGACGTAGGACTAATACCTACTAATGGCAAAATTGGTAACGGCATAAAATGAAAACTCTCCAAGCCCAAACTCAGCTTTTTAATTTGCATTATCGAACAACAACTACTATTTTAAAGCAATAACAAAATCAACACACCCCATACAAAACTATTTCCCAAATTAAAAAATATGTTTTCCCGTACGAGTACCCACACGAGTACACCATTTCAACCAGCATAAAAAATCAATACATCCCGGGAACATACACCATCAATTCTATGCCCCCCGCCTCCACCATTTTTATTTAATAATTTATCCATGTTAGACATGACGGCAAGTTATTAAGCTTGATTTGGCCCCACTATAGCCCCACCTTTTTTAAATTGGTGGGGCTAACTTTTTTTACAGATTCACCTTCGGAGTTGTCCGTTTAACCTCGGCAATATGATCACTTCATGTGACATCAAACTGCATTTCGTTTTGACTTTCCCATGATCCGTACCGAGCCTTGCGGACCTTCTGCCAACTACAGCCTTGCTGAGACCAATCAATTTTATGTATGACCTGCGGCAGTTCATCCGGTAGATAGGAAACTGGTACTTCGCCTGTAATTCTCGCAATTCGAAGTGCGTACGTTGGTTGAATTCGCGGAACGGATTGATCTGGAAGGTATGTATGCAGTATTTCACCTTGCAGTCCTTGCGTATTCATGCAAGTTCCTTTTTTGCGACGCATTAAATCGTAATGGCAAGACGACAAGGCTAATTAAGGTTACTATATTAAAACTTACAGGAGTACGTAAATGACAAAAGCATCTGCACGCCATCTTTTGGTTAGTGATGAACAGACCTGTCTGGACCTGAAAAAACAAATTCAGGACGGCGCAGACTTTGGTGAACTTGCAAAAAAACACTCCAGCTGTCCTTCCGGTCAGCGCGGTGGCGATCTCGGTGAGTTCCGCCCCGGCCAGATGGTCCCGGAATTTGATACCGTTGTGTTCAATGAAGCCGTTGGCGAAGTTCATGGCCCCGTAAAAACACAGTTCGGTTACCACCTGCTGATCATCGATAGCCGCGAAGATTAAACAACTCTTCACCGCTATAATAAGAAAGCCCCCCTACTCAGAATTAAGTTGGGGGGCTTTTATACTAGCTGATTCAGTTAAATTCTATGTTGCCTGTTCAAGCGGCTTTTTGGCTATAAACAGAGCCCCGGCAGTGACTATTGTTCCGGCGATGATAGCTATGGTGTACGGAATCAGACCGGTAACGGCATTGGGAATTGGCAGCACAAAAATCCCACCATGAGGAACCATCAAGGTGCACTTCATGGTCATGGAGATGGCTCCTGTCACAGCAGAACCCAGCATGATGCATGGGATTACCCGGAACGGGTCACGCGCAGCGAAAGGAATAGCACCTTCGGTGATAAAGGATATTCCCAAAACAAAGGCAGCCTTGCTCGCTTCATGTTCATCTTCGGTAAAACGATTTTTGAAAAGAGTAGCAGCCAAAGCCAAACCAAGAGGCGGAGTCATGCCCGCAGCCATCACCGCAGCCATAGGACCGTAAATTTTTGCAGAAAGCAGCCCTACAGCAAAAGTGTATGCAGCCTTGTTTACCGGACCACCCATATCAAAAGCCATCATAGCACCAAGTAATAATCCGAGAGCTAAAGCACTTGTTCCCTGCATGGATTGCAACCATTCGGAAAGGGATGTCAGGGCAATTTTTACTGGCGGACCAATTACATAAATCATGAGCAAGCCGACTACGAGGGTAGATAAAAACGGCAGAATCAATACCGGCTTGAGTCCCTGCAAATTCTGGGGGAGCTTAATCTTATCATTGAGGAACTGGGTAAGGTAACCGGCAATAAAACCGGCAACAATACCGCCGAGAAATCCGGATCCGACATTGGTAGCCAGCAACCCACCGACCAGACCTGGTGTGATACCGGGTCTCTGAGCAATGGAGTACGAAATGAATGCGCCAAGCACAGGAACAAATAAGGAAAACGCCCCTGCTCCACCAATCTGCATAAGAGCCCAGCCAAGGGTTCCCTGTTTGTCTCCAGCGTAAATACCCCCGAAAGCAAATGCCAGTGCAATGAGCAAACCACCGGCAACAACGACCGGAAGCATGTAGGAAACACCGGTCATAAGATGGCGATATGGTCCGCTCCGTGCGGCGGAACGTTCTTTCTTCAGTTCCTCAACCTGTCCGGCAAGATCCTGCTGAACTACAGGAATAGCTGCCAACGCAGACTTGATGACCTGCTCCCCTTCCCTGAGAGCAGCCTTGGTTCCGGTCTCATAAAGTGGTTTACCGGCAAAACGCTTAGGATCAACAAACGCGTCAGCTGCAATTACAACAGCATCAGCACGCGCTATATCTTCTTCCGTTAGAACATTCTTGGCACCAACAGAACCTTGAGTTTCGATCTTGACTTCATAACCGAGACCCTCGGCAGCCTTGCGTAATGCTTCTGCAGCCATAAAAGTATGGGCTATTCCAGTCGGGCAGGAAGTTACTCCTACGATATATTTGCTACCACCCTCAGCAGCAGAAGACACCGTTTGTGCACTGAAATCCTCAGCTTCCTTCAAAGCGGCTTCGATAATTTCCTTTGTCTTGCGAATAGCATCACTGGTAGAAACCGCATGCATGGGCTTACCCTGAAATCTTGCGGGATCCACATGAATATCTGCGGCAATGATGACCACATCGGCTGCCTCAATGGCCTGCTGGCTAAGGACATCCTTTGCGCCTTCCGCTCCTTGAGTTTCCACTTCAACACTATGTCCCATGTTGGCGCCGATTTTCTTCAGAGCTTCGGCAGCCATAATGGTATGAGCAACACCGGTAGGACATGCCGTTACGGCAATGATCTTTGACATAAAAGTTCTCCCTTACAAGCTTATTGATTCAACAATTACCTGTTCTTCCAATCTCTTAGCAACATCAAGACTTTCCAGACTGGGACCAGCCTGGGCCACTGTAGCGGCAGAGAGGGATGTTGCAAGGCGCACCCGTTCCTTTAACGAAAGACCAAGCGCAACTCCCGCGACCAGCCCCCCTATCATGGCATCACCGGCTCCCACAGTGCTGACCGGCTCTATTTTCGGAGGTTTAGCCAAAAGTTCCTCTTCGCCATCAGTAAACAATGCTCCCCGCTCTCCCAGAGAAACTGCCACATTGGCAATGCCGGCCCTGTTCATATTCCTCATTTCATCAATAATGTCTCGCCTATCCCGAAGTGAACGACCGACCAACTCTGCCAACTCATCATCATTGGGCTTAATCAACCAAGGTCCGGACTTGATCGCACTGACAAGAGCCGGACCGCTGGTATCAACAACCGCCTTTGCTCCCTTGCTCTTGATGACAGCGACCAGCCGCCCGACCACATCCGGAGAAACACCGGAGGGCAGACTTCCGCCTATTACAACTATCAATGCATCCTCAGCCAGTTTACCGACCCTATGCATCAATTCCTCAACATGCTCCTCATCTGGAGACAAACCGGGGAAATTGATATCCGTGGTTGACTCCGTACTCGGATCAAGGACTTTAATGCCGATACGCGTTTCACCCGGAACACGGACAAAATCATCAACAAGCCCTTTCTCCGAGAATAAATTCTCAAATATACCAGCATTGTCCCGGCCGAGAAATCCAGTAACAATAACCGGCAGATCAAATTTACGTAGCAGAACGGCTATGTTTACGCCCTTGCCTGCCGCATCAGTCTGATACTGTGTGACCCTGTTGACCTTTCCAGCAGTGAAATCCGAAACCTTGCAGGCCAAATCAATGGCCGGATTCATAGTCACAGTAACTATATTAGATTTTATGGACATGTGCTTCTCCGCATTAAGGCAAGCTTAAAGCCCGCACTTCCTTGCCGTTGCGGCAGGCCAATGCTTTTCGGGCCAGTTCACGGGCCGAGTCCATACTCATGGAACGCATACGGGCTTTTACTGCGGCAATACTGGGCACAACCATGCTGAGTTCTTTAACACCCAGCCCCGCAAGGATAGCTGCTCCAAGCGGTTCCCCGGCCAATCCACCACATACGCCGGTCCATATTCCGGCTTCATCAGAGGCCTTGACCACATGCTCGATGAGACGCAGCACTGCAGGATGCAGGCTGTCCGCTTTGGCGGCCAGAATCGGGTGAACACGGTCGATAGCCATGGTGTACTGAGTCAGATCATTGGTACCTACAGAGAAGAAATTCACTTCTCTGGCAAATTCACGGGCCATAGCGACAACAGACGGGACTTCAACCATAATTCCGATCTCAACAGGCTCGGCTCCCACCTCAATACGAGCCTTCTCCGCAAGGCGTTTTGCCATATCAAGATCTTCGAGAGTCGTGATCATAGGGAACATGATCCTTACTGGGCCGTACTTGGAAGCACGATAGATAGCGCGCAGCTGGGTCAAAAACATTTCGGGTCTGTTCAGACAAAGGCGAATTCCGCGCTCACCGAGAAACGGGTTATCTTCCGGTGGAAGATCAAGATACGAAACAGCTTTATCCCCACCGATATCAAGAGTACGAATAATAATGGGCAAACCATTGAGCGCTTCAACCATAGCTTTATAGTTCTGGTACTGCTCTTCTTCATCAGGCGGGGTATCACGTTCCAGAAACAGGAATTCCGTACGCATTAGCCCAACACCCTCTCCACCTGCATTAACGGCCTTTTCCGCTTCGCTAACCTTGCCGATGTTGGCAACGACCTCAACTCGCTCACCGTCGGTGGTCAGTGCAGGTTCAAAACGGGTCCGGTATTCTTCATTACGCAACTCTTGCAACCGCAGCTTGGCCTCATCTGCTGTCTTGATGTCTGCTTCGCATGGTTCAAGGTAAAGATTACCGGAATCCCCATCCAGAATTGCCATAGTGTCATTAGCCACTTCAAGCAAACGGGGACCGGCGCCCACTATGGCCGGGATCCCAAGTGAACGGGCAATAATGGCAGAATGAGATGTCGGCCCGCCACTGGCGGTACAAAAACCAAGTATGAAAGCAGGATCAAGTTGTGCTGTATCTGATGGAGTTAAATCATCAGCGATGAGTATCACCGGGGATTCTGGAGTAAATGGTTCATCCTGAACAATTCCTGCCAAATGCTTCAGCACACGACGCCCAACATCACGCAAATCCATAGCCCGGGCTGCAAGCAACTCATCCGCATGCTGCTCCATGACATGGACACGATCATCAATCACCTGCCGCCATGCGTAACCTGCGCTTTTACCCTTGCGTATCAGGTCATGAGTTTCGGCAAGCATTTCAGGATCGTCGAGAAAAGCTTCATGAGCCTTGAAAATAGCCGCACGCGGTTCACCGGACTTGGACCGTACTTCTTCATATAAATGATGCAAATTCTGACGTGCAGCATTGATTGCATGGTTCAATTCATCTGATTCATGCTGAGGATCTTTTGCCAGTGCTTCGACCACAATACGCCTCTGCGTCAGCTGATGCACCGGACCTGAAGCAAGGCCGGGGGAAGCAGTACAACCGGGAATTGTTTTCTTTACATTTTCAGGAACCCAGCCATGCTCAACTTGCATATCAACAGTATCATCAGCCTCTTCACCGAGACCGGCATCCACAGCTTCCTTTAATGCAGAAAGAGCAATTCCGGAATCAACACCCTTAGCGTGGATACGAATAGTTTTTCCGCCGGAAACACCGAGCTTGAGCAATGAGGCAAGACTTTTTCCGTTGCCGGAACGACCATCAAACTCTACCTGAATTTCAGCATTGAATTGCTTGGCTATATCTACAAAAAAAGTTGCAGGACGGGCGTGCAATCCATGCTCGCCCATAACGGTCACATCAATAGACGAATCGAAATCTGTTATATCAAGAGTCGGAGCCGGACGGGATTCCGATTTGCACTCCCCGCTGAGAACACCCACGATATCTGCCGCATCATTGGTCACAACAAGGCGGGATACAGTCTCTTCATCATCAAGTACGTGGGTTAGGTTGGTAAGAATTTCGATGTGCTCATCAGATTTGGCAGCTATGCCTATGACCAGATTTACAATTTCTCCGGGATTCCAGGCTACTCCTTCCGGAACCTGCAAGACAGCGACACCTGTCTTAATAATTTTATCCCTGTTTTCGGGCAGGCCGTGCGGTATGGATATGCCGTTTCCGAGAAAAGTATTCGCAACGCCTTCCCTGCGTTTCATACTCTCAATATACTCAGGCTCAATATATCCCTGCCGCACCAGAATTTCACCCACTTTTTCAATAGCTTCAGTCTTTCCTGAAGCGGTTGCTCCCAACTCAATGCTTGTCTGGTCAAAACGGATCATGCCTGCCTCCTGTATCAATTCATACTTTTGAAATTTTTTTGTAATCGATTACAATTTGTTTCTAAAATACTTTCCCTTTTCCCTTCTCACTCACCGAGTAGAAAAATATCTTTTATTATACATACAATTTAAATCTTGTAAATAGGTTGATTATTGCAAATTAAAAAGATCAAAAAGTATTTTTATATAAGACGTTAGAGAAAAAATACCGGTGTTCTTGCATTGAAAAATTGTAAATTTCTATGAAATCGATTACATTAAATACAACAACGAGGTAAGATATGAGAATTAAAGATATTGCCGACGCTGCAGGAGTTTCTACTGCCACGGTTTCGCGGGTTTTGAGCGGTAAACCGAATGTCCGGCAGGAAGTCCGTGATAAGGTACTGAAGGTAGTCGCCAAAACTAATTACAGACCAGACAAGGCTGCCCAAAGGTTGCGCTCGAAGAAATCAACTTACATTGGACTCATCGTTGCAGATATTCAAAGCCCGTTTTTTGCTTCGGTGGCAAGAGCGGTAGAGGATGTAGCGCAAAAAAATAATTACAGCGTAATCTTATGCAATACTGATGAAAATCATGAAAAAGAGCGTATGTATCTTGAAATGATGCAGAGTGAAAACGCTGCCGGAATTATATTGGCTCCCACCCTGCGACTTTCAGACAATTTTGAGCTGACCAGATATTACACCTCGCCTATTGTCGTTATCGACCGACAGGTTAGCGGACAGGCTGCCGACATGGTTCTTATAGATAACCATCAGGCTGCTATGGAATTAACCCAACATATGCTTGCACATGGTTACAAACGCATTGCTGCTCTTTTCGGCGATAACAGCGCCACAGGACAGCAGCGTAAATCAGGTTTCGCCGAGACGATACGTGAAGCGGGACTTACTGAAGAAAACGTAATTATAAAGACCCTCCCAGCCACAGATCAAGCTGCCCATGAAGCTGTCACCGAATTATTGAATCTTGATACCCCTCCTGAAGCTATCATCACCAGTAACGGTAGACTTGGAGCTGGAGCATTTAGAGCCATAAGGGATAAAGAACTGCCCGTCCCCGAGTCTGTGGCTTTTGCAAGCTTTGACGAATCAATCTGGACTTCCATGACCCGGCCCTCCATCACTGTAGTGGAACAACCGACCTATGCCATTGGGCAGACTGCCTGCGAATTACTGCTTAAACGCATTGACGACCCTAAACGGCCGACACGGAAAGTGGTTCTCGAAAGCAGACTAGTGGTAAGGCAATCCTGTGGCGGAATAATCTAAGAAGAACGCTCAAAAACCTCTATTCAGCGTATCCCTGCGTGGCATGGAGAATTCATTTTAACCATACCTTCAACATCACGTTCGACCAATGCCGGATGTCCTGCCGTTTGGAACTGAACGATTCAATGGCTGATGATAATTTCAGCCAATCCTACTCTCCAGAACTTCATCTGCCTTTATACTGCGACACTCTCTCAATAGATTTTATCTATATGTCACATAGATAAAATCTATCAAAAATCTCTTAAAATCTTACATGTTAGCTCCAAAATGGAGCCAATTTCAGATAACACCTTTCCATTTTTTTTATACATGTTATTTTTAACATATTGTAATAACTGTATTTTTTGTTAAAGTTACCTCCCACATAAATGCATATTTATAATATAGCAGTGGCAATTACGCTACTGCTTAATCAAGGAGGCCATCCAATGAAATGTGACCGCCGAAAATTTTTGAAGCTCACAGCCTCGTCAGCAATGTGCCTTTCGCTGGCACAATTAGGAGTCAGCCTGACTCCGATTAAAAGCTATGCTGCCAGCCTAAAAATCGACGGAGCAAAAGAGGTCTTTACCGTCTGTCCATTCTGCTCAGTTAGCTGCTTTGCTATCGGCTATGTAAAGAACGGCAAATTAGTTGGGGTCGAAGGCGATCCGGACTACCCGATTAATGAAGGATCTCTATGCGCCAAAGGTGCAGCCATGTTTACCATGACGACTTCTCACCATCGGCTGCAAAAACCCATGTACCGCGCTCCGTACAGCGACAAGTGGGAAGAAAAAAGCTGGGATTGGATGATCGACCGCATTGCCCGCAAGGTCAAAGATACCCGCGACAAGAACTTTATCCGCAAGAACAAAGCCGGGCAGAAAGTCAACCGTCTGGAATCAATGTTTCTGATGGGCACATCACACGCCAGTAACGAGGAATGTGCGCTGACCCACCAATTTGCCAGAAGTCTTGGCGTGGTACACATGGACCATCAGGCCCGCGTCTGTCACAGCTCCACTGTTGCTGCACTCGGAGAAAGTTTTGGCCGTGGTGCCATGACCAACCACTGGATCGACATCGGCAACGCCGACTCCATTTTGATCATGGGCAGTAACGCCGCGGAACACCATCCTATTTCTTTCAAATGGGTACTCAGGGCCAAGGATAAGGGCGCAACCGTAATGCATGTTGACCCTAAATTCTCCAGAACCTCTGCACGTTCAGACTTTCATGTTCCTTTGAGATCAGGAACTGACATCGCTTTTCTCGGCGGTATGATCAAATACATCATTGAAAAGAAGAAATACTTTAATGAATACGTAGTGGAATACACGAATGCTTCATTAATCGTGGGTGAAGACTTTGATTTCAAGGATGGGCTTTTCTCAGGGTTTAACCCAAAGACACGATCTTATGACAAAAGCAAATGGGCTTTGGAATTTGATTCCAAAGGTAATCCTAAACGCGACAAATCTCTAAAGCATCCCCGCTGTGTTTTTCAGCTGCTGAAAAAGCACTACTCCCGGTATTCTCTGGACAAAGTAGCATCGACCACAGGTGTTCCCGAGGAAACCCTTTTGCGGGTATACGATACTTTTACCGCAACAGGTACCGGCAAAAAAGCAGGTACCATCCTCTATGCCCTGGGCTGGACCCAGCATACCGTCGGGGTGCAGAATATCCGCACTTCCGGAATCATCCAGCTCCTTCTTGGCAACATCGGTGTAGCCGGCGGAGGAATCAACGCACTACGCGGAGAACCCAATGTACAGGGCTCCACCGACCATGCCCTGCTTTACCACATCCTTCCCGGCTACATGGCCATGCCTCATGGTGAATGGTCAACCTACGAGGAATACAACAAGGCCAATACTCCGGTAAGCAACGATCCCAAGTCTGCCAACTGGTGGCAGCATAAACCGGAATACTTTGCTTCGCTGCTCAAAAGCTGGTTCGGCGATAACGCAACTCAGGCCAACGGTTTCTGTTATGAACTTCTGCCCAAAGTGGATAAAGGGGTGGATTATTCCTACCTGTTCATGTTCGACCGCATGTACAGGGGCGAAATGACCGGCGGTTTCTTTATGGGACTCAATCCCATGAACAGCGTCCCCAACACCCATAAGATTCGTAGGGCAATGGATAACCTTGATTGGGTTGTCTGTGCTGAATTGCACAACTCCGAAACAACGGAGAACTGGCATCGCCCCGGTGCTGATCCTAAGAAAATCAAGACAGAGTTCTTCCTGCTGCCCTCGGCCCACCGTCTGGAAAAATCAGGTTCCGTAACGAACTCAGGACGCTGGCTGCTTTGGCACGGTCAGGTAATACCACCGCAGTATGAAACCCGTCCGTTCGGCGAAATGTACATCCCGATCATGAACAAGATCCGGGAACTCTATGCAGAGGAAAAAGGAGCTTTCCCTGACCCCATCCTTAAAATCGATTGGCCCAAAACATTTGATCCCGACGATTTGTGCCAGCGCATCAACGGACGCTTTACCCGCGACGTAGTCGTTAAAGGTAAAAAATACAAAAAAGGACAGCAGGTACCGAGCTTTGTTTCCCTTGCTGACGACGGTTCAACTTCCAGCCTGAACTGGCTCTACTGCGGAAGCTGGACAGAAGAAAGTGGCAACAAAAGCCTCCGCCGTGATCCGAAGCAGACTCCGATGCAGGCGAAGATCGGTCTATATCCCAACTGGTCATGGTGCTGGCCCGTCAACCGCCGCATTCTTTATAACCGCGCATCTGTAGATCTCAACGGTAAACCGTTCAACCCGGATAAGGCTGTCATCGAATGGAAGGACGGCAAGTGGATTGGCGATATCCCCGATGGCGGATGGCCCCCGCTTTCCACCGGAAAAGGAAAATATCCTTTCATCATGCAGCAGCATGGTCTGGGACACCTCTTCGGTCCGGGCAGACAGGACGGCCCCTTTCCTGAACATTATGAACCGGTCGAGACCCCTGTTAAGAGCAACCTCTTCTCAAAACAGCTCAACAGCCCTGTGTATAAGTCAACAAAGAGTGCTCCGGACGTACTCGCTAAAGCAGCAGATCCGAAGTACCCCATTGTTCTCACAACATACAGTCTCACCGAACACTGGTGCGGTGGAGGTGAAACCCGCAACGTGCCTAACCTCCTAGAAGCAGAACCGCAGCTCTACGTTGAGATGAGCCCGGAACTGGCGAAGGAAAAAGGCATCAAGAACGGCGAGGTCATTAGCGTTGAAAGCGCCCGAGGCAAAGTTGAAGCCGTTGCCATGGTCACCGTGCGCATGCGTCCGCTCAAGGTCCATGGCCGCATCATACATGAGATAGGTATGCCTTACTGCTTTGGCTGGACCACTCCGGGATGTGGTGACTCCACAAACAGACTCACACCTTCAGTGGGGGACCCGAACACTACCATTCCGGAATACAAGGCGTGTTGCGTAAATATCCATAAGGTAAAGAAAATAACTGAGCTGGCTACGCCATAATATTAGGAGACTGTCATGTCCAAAACAATACTGATAGACACCTCTCGCTGCACGGCATGCCGCGGGTGCCAGATCGCCTGTAAGGAATGGCATGAACTGCCCGCAAACAAAACCTATCAGGTCGGCTGGGGCAGCCATCAAAATCCACAGGATTTAAATCCGAACAACTACAAACTGCTTCGCTTTAACGAACACCTGACTGACGGCATTATCCGCTGGAACTTCTTCCCTGACCAGTGTCGGCATTGTGAAATTGCCCCCTGCAAGGAAACAGGCGACATGTACATTGAAGAAGCAATCGTACAGGACGAAGATACTGGTGCAATTATCTTCACCTCCAAGACAAAAGGTTTCGATAAGGAACAATTTGAGGAGATTAAAGAAGCGTGTCCCTATAATATCCCGAGAAGGGATGAAAAGACCAAATTGCTCGCTAAGTGTACCATGTGCAACGACAGAATTCACAACGGTATGCCTCCGGCCTGCGTAAAAGTCTGCCCCACCGGAACTATGCAGTTCGGCGACAGGGAAGAGATGCTTGAACTGGGCAAAAAACGTCTGGCAAAGTTGAAAAAAGACTGGCCCGAAGCCCAGTTGGTTGATCCTGATTCGGTCAATGTCATCTATCTGATCATCGACAAACCGGAAAACTATCATGAATATGTCGTTTCGGAAGCTAAAATCGGTCCCGTGTCGAAGAAGCAATTCTTAGCCACACTGGCAAGGCCCTTCAAAGCAATGAAAGGATAACATCTTAAGCTGGTTAACGCACAGGGCGTCAAACAATGGCGCCCTGTTTCACCAAAAGATACGGAGCAACCGCATGGAAATAACTTCCGACCTGAAACAAATTGAATCCACACTGGAAAACATCAAAAAACGTGATACTTCATATGGTGAGCTTGTTGGCAGATTCGGTTCACTTTTTAAGAAAATTGATCAGGTCCGTACCCATCTGTCCATGACCAATCTGCACTATCCAGGCATCGAAACCGAACGTTTGGCTGCCGGTGTTCCAATCTTTGCCGAAGCTGATCTCTACTATTGGTCTGATGCTTTCAAACAGTCAGATGAAAGCCTCTTACCCGTTATTGCAGAAGTCCTGCAACTGGAACCCGATACACACCGTAAACTACTGGCCTATATGGATGTAACCGAGAACCTTCTTGGTCTTGCCCAGGCCAGTATAGACAAAAACCTGGACCATTTTGAGCAGATATCCGCACAACTCGGCATCAATCCGCCGACTATGCTGCTCTATATTTCTGATACTATTTCGGCCCCGGTATTAAACGCGATTGCGTTAAGTATGGGCGAAGAGCTTTCCTCAATTTCATGGGAACATGGCTACTGTCCCGTATGCGGCTCATCCCCCTCAATTTCACAGCTATCTCTCAAAAATATGGCTGATTCTGAATATCTTGTCGGAGGAGGGGGTAAAAAGTTTCTGCACTGTTCTCTCTGCGGGCACGACTGGCACCATAAACGAAACACCTGTGCTTCCTGTGGAAACGATGACAGCGACACCCGTGAATTTCTTTTTATGAATGATGTGGAACATGAAAGGATTGAAGTCTGTCATAAATGCGGTAAATATATTCTCAATATCGATATGCGCCAATATGCATCCCGGCCACATTTAGATACAATACAGATGGGTCTCATTCATCTTGATGTACTGGCGCGTGATAAAAAATTGGTCCCTGTTTCACCTACTCTTTGGAATAGCATCACATAGCGGAGAGACCAGCGGTATCTCAGTAATATCATCCATACTATTTATCATTTAACCCGTGTAAAATTTTACATCTTTAGGCTTACACTGTTATCTAAAATGAACATAAAAGAAGGGGCTGAGTCTATTCGACTCAGCCCCTTCCTTTTACGAGGTGACAGGGAATGAGGACCCTGCCGGCAGGTATATTATGGCTTACGCTATTCAATCATCTTACCGGTTACCTGTGACCTATTCAGCAGATATAAGATAAGATGCTCTCTCCAGTTTAAACTGAGCTTTAAGCAGGGGCTGGACCTTATGGCCCAACCCCATCTTTCACGAGGCGACAGGTAAGAGGTAACCTGTCCAGTAGGTGTTTATGGCTTACGTTATTTCTTCATCTTACCTGTGACCATGCTACGGACGAGTGCGAATATGCTCTCTCCGGTGGTGCAGAGATAGAGATGGATTACGATGAATAGGATCATCAGGAATGCTGCTCCAGTGTGAACCAGAGAAACAAGATGTTTGCCGTTCATGCCCATCAGTTCAGGGGGGATAACTTCAGGGATAAACAAAGCCAGCCCGGATGCAATCAGTACAGGGAACAGTACCAAGAGTACGGACAAATAAGCAGTCTGCTGTAAGGGGTTCAGGCGCTTTGCAGGATCATGTCCGGCCGGGTTCTCTTGTCCCCTGTAAATACCCAGCATGTAGTATTTGGCCTGCGCAAAGCTTGCGGAAATAAAATCCGCACGCGGCAGATACTGCATAAGCTGTCCGCTAAGGATCAGATAGAGTAAGTACAGAATCCAGAGAGCAACAAGTCCCAGTGCAAAGTAAGCGTGGGTGGATTGCGCAGGCTCAAAACCCATACCGACCCCGAAGTGCATGGCGAATCCACTCACAATCAGGATGGCGAACAGAATTGCGTTGATCCAGTGCCAGAGTCTTACAGTAAACGGGAACATGGTCACAGTTTCACCATGAACATGAGTAGCTTTAGATCCCATCATACGTAGTGCTGCATGAACTGCGATTAAAAGCAGCATAGCCGCCAGAATCTGGACAAACTTAGCATTCAGCCACGGAGTCTGGGTTACACCGAGTACGTACTTGTTCTCAAGCAGACGAGCATTCATGAAACCGAGCACAGAGTCAGCTTCACCCATGGACGCTTTGATGGCTTCAGCATTTTTGGCCTTCAATTCAGTGTCGTTAAAGAGACCTTTGTTAACCATTGCAAAGGCACGTTGTTCACTGCGGTATTTGTTGAGCTTGGTAGTCATGGCGGATGACTTGGAATGACAGCTCTCGCAGTTAACTTTGGTGTCTTTGACTTCCATGATTACGTGTACTTCAGTACCCTCTTTTCCTCCGTGGCAGGCTACGCAGCTAACGGATTCAAAATGCTTTTCCTTATTGGGCAGAAACCAATGGCCCATCTTCTGGTCGAGCAGTTTTTTATCAGTCAGTTTCTGGTATCCGCGCAGGTCGGAATGGCACTTGAAGCAACGTTCGTTTGTCTCAACAACAACGGATGCTATTTCTTCAGTCCTTTTCGGGAGATGGAAAGTATGGGCATCATGACAGGATGCGCAGCTGAATTCCTTACCCTTCTTAACGATGGCTTTGGTATGGTAGCTGTGGTCAACCTGTTCGTAGATATCCTTGAAGTAATCTCCGTGGCAGGACTTGCAGTCCTTAGGCTTTTGGGTTTTGAATTTATGGGGTGCGCTTGCAAAAGCGTCTTCAGTTGCACCTTCGTGACAACTTTGGCAGCTCTGCCCGCTATGCACTGAGTTGCGGTAGTCCACTTCATCAACATGCAGCTGAAGAGTGCGGCCCCGGTCAGTTACCCATTTTGCGGTAATATCAGCCTTGCCATGGCAGGAGAAGCATTTCTGATTCTGCTTCAGCGCACCTTGGCGCAACTGGGCGGCTTTTGAGTACAATTGCTCTGAGTGGACGGCTGTATCGTCCGCTGCATGGACTGCTCCGGCCATAAACAAGGCTAGAGCCAAGACCAGGCAAACAGAAGCCTGTTTAATAAACATACGAAATTCCTCCTGATTAATTCTTAGGGAACCTGGTAATCAAAGTGGTGGCAGTTTTTGCAGTAGAACTCAGATTTACCGTGCTCTCTATGACAGGTGTCACAGGGGAGTTCCGTCGCCCAGTGCGGGGATTTATGCGGATTTGGTTCAAGTTTTTCAGTGCGTTTGGCAACATCTTCGGGAGTGCCGTGGCAGTTGGCGCAATTGCGGGTATCCGGCGGTGCGGTGGGTGCTTTTACACCGTGGCATAATTCGCAGTTAGCACCGTTCTGGTGAACTTTCTTGTGGTAGCTTTTGACCGGAAGTTTGCCGAAGACGACATCGTCAATAATGTCGATGGTAAACTGTTTGGCCTTGTGCTGCTCCATATCAATTTCGGCAACACTTTTTTCTTTTTCAGCTTTATCCTGTGCGCGCAGTGCATTTGGCGCAAGGAAAATTCCCATTGCAAACAGAAGTAGAATCGCTCCGAAGGCGAATTTTTTACTATTTTTCATTTTCATGTCCTTTTTAACTAATAGGGATTCCAAAGAGGCTTAACTTCTTTGGCCGCCGAAGGCGAAATGCGTGCATCTAAAACGCGAAACGCATCAAATTCCTAGCTCGGCTCATTGCTGGCAACGCTGTTACCAGCGGTGCGTCCCATGACCAGGCAGTCGGTAATCGCGCAACTGCCAAGACGGCTCGCCCCGTGGGGGCCGCCGGTTACTTCACCTGCGGCATAGAGGCCGCTGATAGGCTTGAAGTTCTGGGAGTGAAGGACATGGCCTTTTACGTCGATTTCGACGCCGCCCATGCAGTGATGCACTTTAGGCCAGCCGCGAACAGCGTAAAAAGGAGCTTTAACAATGGGGGTTGCGGTGCTCAGGGGCTTACCGAATTCGGGATCGTGCTTGTCCGCAACGTATTTATTGTAATTGTTGATGGTCTCGGTCAGCTTTGCTGCCGGAATCTTATAGAAATTAGCAAGCTGCTCAATGGTATCAAAACCGTGAACAACCTTGTACTTGAGGCAACGGTCCAAGGTAGGACATGCTTCAGCACCCTTGCTGTCTACAATGATGATCGGGTAATCAGGATTACCGTTTGCATCAAGCTTCTTAAGCATAGCATCAGCACGGGTCTTACGGTCTGCCAGTTCGTTTACAAAACGGGTTCCTTTTGAACGGTCTACCATTACACCGTAGCGGAATCCGGACTGGATGTTAAACATGGAAGCAACACCGAATCCCTTTTCGTCCGGGGAAGCCCAAGGACCGAGCTGGATAAGGGAAATCTGTACAGGAATAGCCCCGGCACGAAAGGCCGCGCGCATGGCTTCACCTGTTGCACCGAGTTGGTTGGTACTGTCGATCTCACCGGCCAGACGGGGGTCCTGAGCAGCACGGTATTTTGCATCCTGACTGAAGCCGCCAGTAGCGAGGACCACTCCTCTACGGGCGCGGAACATGCGGACCTGTCCACTTTCTTCGTCCGGGAAACGGTATCCGTCGCGGACGCGGACGCCGACAATGCGCTCATCGTCGTTGACGATAAAATCAAGCATTTTGCAACCGGTGCGCAGGACTACGCCTTCAGCACGGGCAGTATCCACCAGCGGACGGACAATACCGGAACCGGAAGCATTGTGGGTCAGGTAGGTACGGGCTACAGAGTGTCCACCGAGCCATGAAAGTTTGGGCTTGAACACAGCACCGCACTGGATAACGAAATTGTAGGCATCCATGGAGCCTTCGGCAATGGCTTTG
Organism: Maridesulfovibrio sp.; assembly: GCF_963676065.1. Classification (NCBI taxonomy): domain Bacteria; kingdom Pseudomonadati; phylum Thermodesulfobacteriota; class Desulfovibrionia; order Desulfovibrionales; family Desulfovibrionaceae; genus Maridesulfovibrio; species Maridesulfovibrio sp. Next base: position 3,168,083 of record NZ_OY780933.1, read on the forward strand.
GTAAGTTCAACATGGTTGATACCACGTCCGGCCTTGAGCATATCCTTGACCATGGTATCGATGCTGTCTTTAACGCCTTCTTTCTTTTGCAGCTCACTACCTGCCACAGCAAAAAGACCACCGTTAATGCAGGAGTTACCGCCCAGCACTCTCATTTTTTCGACGACCATTACATCAAGCCCTTTGCGGCGTGCTTCAATGGCTGCGGACAAAGCGGCAAAACCACTACCGATGACCAGCACATCAAATTCGCCGTCCCACTTGGTGGTCGGAAGCTCGGAACGAACCGAGGGGGCTTTCTCACTGGCAAGACTGCCGGTAGCACCAAAAAGGACAGCTCCAGCCGCCATGGCGCCTCCATTCATGAGCAGCTTACGACGGGACATCATGGCTGCTTTTCCTTTTGTACCCTTAGAATCAGGCATACACTTCATCTCCTTTAAAATTGCACTCTAATTTTCAGGCTGCGGACGCTGTCACTACAGTTCCTCCGACTGTGCTTCTAACGCGACATCTCCCGCAGGCCCGCTGGCAAGCTCCCTGAGGTCTTCGAAATCTGCTGATCCTAAAAAACGGCGTTGTTCCGCGCCGGAAAAGAAAAGCAGAAAGGTCGGACTTCCATCCAACTTCAGACTCTTCTCAAAGTACGCACCGTATGCGGGATTCAAAATCGCACAGGTCACGCGCTTTGCAGCAGATTGCGCAAAATCCGCAAGGATCTGCATCTGCCTGCTTGAGATCAGGTCATCCGAAAGATACCCTACAACCAATAACCCCATGCTCTCCTCAAGCAAGGAGTGGTACTGGTCGGGAGTCAGCATTTTACATCTGTTAAGAGTCATAATTTACGCTCCTACGTCCCGTTAGCAGTTCGCGTGCCACAATTTTAAAGCATAGATAAGTATTTAATTTTAAAGAACTTATATTTTGTCTAAGCAATAGATAAAGTGTTTTAAACGTTTTGTTTGTTCTATATTTCACACAAAGTGTAACGTGTAACATTACACTTTATTTTACACTTTTCGTTACACAAAATCTGTAACAAACAATCCAAGAATGTCAAAATGCAAAGATAAGTGTTGCGATTTACACTTCAACGATCCCTGCCCTCTTCATCCAGCGATAAAGTGTCGGGCGGCTTATTCCAAGAATTCGAGCGGCCCGGGCCTTCTTCCACTCTGCCTGTTCCAAAGCTTCAAGCACCTTTTGCTTATCAAAAGCATGCTTTTTGGAAGATGGTTCAGAGGTTCCAACAGGCGCTACAGCTTCATGCCGAGCCACTTGTTTCACATCTGAATTGTCACAAAAAAGATTGAAATTATTTCTGAAATTCTGTGGTAGATGAATTGGCTGCAAGACCTCGTCAAGGCACAGGATTGCCGCGTACTCAATGCAATGCCGCAACTCGCGAATATTTCCCGGCCAATCGTACATAACAAGAGCATCCATGAATTCCGGAGAAATGGCTTTTATGGAACGGCCCAGCTCATTATTGAAGGTATTCATAAAACTTTCTGCCAGCAACGGAATATCTTCACGACGCTCTCTGAGCGGAGGAAGCTCAATCTGAAAGACATTAAGCCTATAGTACAAGTCCTTACGAAAGGAACCATCCTTAACCTTTTGCACCAGATTGGCGTTTGTGGCCGTAACCACGCGCACATTAGCCTTACGCGGCTTGGAGCTGCCAACGCGTTCGTATTCCTTATATTCTAAAAAACGCAACAGTTTAAGCTGAATGGCTAGCGGCAGATCGCCGATCTCATCAAGAAAGAGGGTGCCGCCTTCAGCCGCGGCAACACGCCCCTCAGCTTCACGAGAAGCGCCGGTAAAAGCTCCGCGCACATGCCCGAATAATTCACTTTCCAGCAGGGATTCCGACAAAGCAGCGCAGTTTACCTTCACGATCCTTTTCTCCGCCCTCCCCCCGGTGTAATGCAATGCATCGGCAATCAATTCCTTACCCGTACCCGATTCTCCGGTAATCAGCACGGTTGTGGCAATATCCGAAAGACTGTGCACCAACGTAGCAACCCGCTTCATAGCGTCGCTTTGACCAACCATATTGTTAAGCAGCCTGCGGTCTTCCAGCTGTTGTTCCAGAACCGCGAGACGGGTCATATCCTTAATAACCAACACGACACCGCCGAAGGTGTGTTCTCCGGTACGCAATGGTGCGGCATTAAGCTCCAGCTTGCACTCTTTGCCATCTGGTATTTTTGTATTGACTCGGAAGTGTGAAGTAATCCGGCCCAGCTCCAATGTCTGCCGGATAACACTATTATATGGCCCTGCGTTATGCCCGAAACATTGGTCCAGTGTCCGCCCTTTATAGTCAGCGAGAATTCCTCCGTAGAGGGAAAGGAAAGCTGCGTTAGCGGAAAGGATACTCATATCCTCAGCAACAGTAACAATTGCATCTGGAATACTGTTAAAAGAATTCTCCAGATTTAAACGCAAGCGGTAAACTTCATTAGTATTTTTCTGTAACTTCTGATTGAGCAGGAGAAAGGATATAGCACTGGCGCAGCGATCAATAACATATTGCAATATACGCTCATACTTCGGTGCTTGCGGCGAGTCCACCACGAGCGCAAATGAGAACTTTTCGTCTGTGCATTCAGACTGAAAGCTATCCTGAAAGGCTAAAATTTTTTCACTAAAATCTGCTTCTAAATCCAGAAAATCAATATCCTGTTTATTGGAATTTAAGAATGCGTAAACATCTGAATCATCGTTAAAAAAAACAATTTTAAAGGCAGCAGAAGACGGCTGAACCAATTCAACTGCGGCTCTTAAAACCACAGTAACAATGCGATTGATATCTATGTTTCGAGCCGCATCGATACGATTCAAGACATCTATTATTTCTAATTCACTATGATTGGAAAACGCCATATCTGCTCTTGCTTGTATTTTTAAAATTCAAATAAAAAGAATAAACTCCCGCCAACAATTTTCTATGAGACGGAAGGATATCAGTCAAGTTGCAGACACAGCAAATGCAAATGCTATTCCTTTAAATGCCGTATTCACGTTCATCGATGCAAAGCAAAATGTTAAGCCTTTTAACAAAAAGACGAAGCCTTTAATAATTCCATAGTATAGCCGTTTTCAGGAGCGGTAATTATTTTTTCTACCGGTCCGTATTCCACACACTGACCATCTTTCATCACCATCACTGTATGACAAAGGCCACTGACCAAGGCAATATCGTGAGAAATGAAGATCATACTCATATTACATTCCCGAACCAAAGAACGTAAAAGGTCTGCAATCCGTGCCTGAGAAGAAACATCGAGCGCGCTGGTAGCTTCGTCACAAATAAGAAGTTCAGGTTCGGCAATCAGTGCGCGGGCTATGGCTGCACGTTGACACTGCCCCCCTGATATTTCCCATGGATAACGATCCGCCAACTCCGGTGTCAGCCCCACTCTGTGCATTAGGTCGTTGATATACTCATCGGCTGCACTTTTCCTTTTCCGGTCGGTAAGGTTACGAGCAGCATCTCTCATGGTTACTCGAATCCTCTTATTCTGATCAAATGAGGTAAGCGGAATCTGAAACACCATCTGTGCCCGACGATAAAGATTACGCAGGCTCCGCCTGTTCATGGCCGTAACTTCTTCCCCTTCATACTTTATGCTCCCCTCATCAGTATTCTCCAACTGCAGGAGCTGCCTTGAAAGAGTGCTCTTGCCGGATCCTGACTCCCCCACAATTCCTAAAACCTCGCCGCGTGAAAGACTAAAACCAACGTTACGGACGGCATCTATCGTCCGTTCAGCAATACAGTACCGCTTTGTTACACTGCTCACTTCTAGAAATTTAGAAGAATAATTATAAGCAGGATAGGCCGCCCGCAAACAGGGAACATCAGATATCAATTTTTTCGTATATGAGTGCTGCGGTGACTTGAGAACCTCTCCGGTAACTCCACATTCGACAATCTCCCCACAGTGCATGATAGCCACCCTGTCCGCTATATGCGAAGCAAGAGATATATTGTGAGTAACTAAGAGGATTGATGCACCGCACTCTTCACGTAAAATACGAAATTCTTCTATAACCTGCCTCTGGTTCATCACGTCCAGAGCACTGGTCGGTTCGTCAGCAAGGATAAGGGTTGGTTCCATGACCATAGCCATAGCCAAAGCAACGCGCTGGCACATTCCCCCTGAAAGTTCAAAGGGGCAACAGTCCAGCACTCGGTCAGCATCACCCAGACCTATTTTTATGAAAGCGGTTCTTATTGCAGCGAGAGATTTTTCAGTATCAAACCGTTTATGGCTGCGCATGGTATCCAGAAACTGACTGCGTATCTTCCGTATGGGATTCATGGAAGTGGCAGGATTCTGAAATACTGTGCATAGCTTATCACCCAGCAATTTCCTGCGTTCTTCGGCGGATAGCTCAGTTAAATTCCGTCCGTTGAATTTTATAGCTCCGCCGGAAGTCCTTACTCCATTGGAAGGAAGTCCCATTATAGTCTTTAGAACCGTAGACTTACCCGAACCGGATTCACCTACCAACGCAAAGATCTCTCCCGCACCTACATCAAAGGAGATGTCGCGGATGACATTCTTCCCATTATATCCAGCGCTAAGTTTCTGCAGCTCCAACACTGTATTTTTCATACACGGTCCTCGCCAAGATCCTTAACATCGATGCGGTCACGCAAGGCATCACCCAGATAGTTAAATACCATTACAGTTATAACAAGGGCCGCAGCGGGATACATGACTGTCCAAGGGGCGGTACGTAGCATCCCCCTGGACTCGCTGATCATACTGCCCCATTCAGCCTGAGGAAGCTGTACACCGAGCCCGAGAAAAGAAAGTCCGGCAAACCCCAGCATGACTGTCCCGATCTGGGAAGTTGCAAAGGTGAGAAGCGAATTGAAAATATTTGGCAAAATATATTTGATCATGATCACGCTATCACTACAGCCTGAAATTCTGGCGGCCTGAATGAATTCCTCATTTTTCAGCGAAATGACGCGACTTCTGGCTAAACGGGCATAGGGTGTCCAACTGGCAAAACCCATGGCCAGCATGGCATTACCCATTCCCCCTCCTAGGATACCGGCAACGGAAATAGCTAAAACCATCTGCGGAAAGGCCATAATACCGTCGATAAAACGCATGACAATCCTATCGGCCGAACCACTGTAATAGCCACAAAGAATGCCGACAAAAGCCCCAAATACAGCAGTAATAAATACTAGGCTCAAAGCCGAGAAAACACTTGTCCGCGCACCGTATAACAATCGAGATAAAACACAGCGACCCATGGCATCCGTTCCCATCGGATACTCCATCCCCGGAGCCTGCCGCATACTCATTATATGTGTGGAATAAGGATCATTCGGAGCAAAGTGCTTCGCAAATAAACTTCCTACTATCAAAAAAAGGGCTATGATAAGAAACACCCTCAACCAGAAATCTTTATGTATTTTTTTCATAGGGATGCTCTCAGCTTTCGGTTACCCGTGGATCAAAATAGCGATAGGCCAGATCGGTCAGCAAGTTGATGAGTACATAGATGATCGCGATATAAACTACGAATCCTTGTATCACCGGGTAGTCTCTGGCTGTAATCGCATCCATTACCAGTTTACCCATTCCGGGCCATTGGAAAATTGCCTCGATAACAACGCTACCGGCAAATAAATGGCCCACGGCAAAACCTATAACCGTTAATATGGAAAGCATGGAATTATGAAGCACGTCTTTTACTAAAAGCGTACCGGACTTTACGCCTCTTGCCTGAGCCCCGGTTACATAATTATGACTCAGCTCACCAAGCACCTCCGCTCTAATCTGCTTGATAAACTTGCCTATTGTCGGCATGGCAAGAGCGACTGTAGGCAGGATAAGACCCTGAAAACTATTTTTCGCTAGAACTGGAAGCCACTGAAGATACACGCAAAAAAGATAGATCAACAGCAAAGCAGCCAAAAACGAGGGAATGGCGTTGGCTAAAAAAGTAAAAAACCTGACAAGATAATCTACAACTGTATTTTTTTTAACCGCGGTCCAGATTCCAAAAGGGATGGATACAATCAGGGAAAGTACCAGTGCAGAAACTGCCACCATCGCAGTTTTGCCCATAGCCTTCCACATCAGCCGTGATACCGGCAGCCCTTTTGAGTATGATTCTCCGAGATCACCCTGCAAAAAGCACCACAACCAGTTCCCGTACCGTACAAGAAAAGGATCATTCAAGCCCATGCTCTCCCGAGTGGCTTTAAGCACCTCATCCGTCGGGACTGTTCCCTGAGCTATCAATTTCTTTTGTGCCGGATCGCCTGAAGCAAGAAACATAAGGGAAAATGTAATGAACGTTATCACTAAAAGAACAGGAATGAGCCTCAGTAGACGACTTTGAATATATTTAAACATATTAGACCTGCAAGACACAAAAAGGCGTGTGGAAAATAAATCCACACGCCGTTAAAAACATATCATCTTTATGCATCAATCATTTACAGTGGTATTGGCATTCAGAAAATAGAAACTGATAGGGTTCCTTTCACTGCAGTTGGCAACCCCGGCTCTCATGACCGTAGTCTTATTAAGGATTGCCAAAAAGCCCATAGCTTCGTCGTTTACGATCTGCTGCTGGATTGCTACGGCAAGTTTCGCCCGTTGCGCTGCTACAGTTTCCGAATAAAGCTGACTCAGAAGCTCCTTGGCTCTGGCATTATTATATCTGCCTGAGGTATATTTTCCACCGCCTACGACACGTTCCATGAAGTAGTAGGGGTCAGCAGAAGGATTAGCAGTCATACAGTATACGCCGATATCGAAATCGCCAGAACTCATATATGTTCCGTCCGGGTCCTCGGAAACACTCAACTTGGCCTTGATACCAACAGCTCTTAACTGTTCCTGCATGAGCAGAACTATTTTATCAATTGAACGGGCTGCGTAGTAAGCAATATCCAGCTCGATTTCCTTTCCATCTTTGGCATAATAGCCATTCTCATCGATGGTATAACCAAGTTTTTCAATGATCCTTTTCGCCTCCACAGGATCAAAACCGTGTTTTGTGATGTTACCATATGCTGTGCCAGTACCATAAGCTCCAATAGTGGGGCTGGCCAGACCGGCGAGGAGGATGCACACATCATTAGGATTAATGGACATATTAATCGCGGCACGAAGTTCTTTAGACGGAAGACGCTCCATGCTCAAGTAATAATAATACAAACGGGAAGCCGGTATAGCGACAACCTTGTATTTTTCAGGAGAGGCGGAAAAGATGCTGAGATCATTTGTAGTGGGCCCGATATAGGCATCAATCTCTCCATTCTGAAATGCAAGGGAGAGAGTATCGGCATCAGCAATGTATAATCCTTCAACACCATCCAGATTCACTTTGCCACCCCAGTAATTATCGTTACGCACGAGCTTAACTGAAACGCCGGGGTCAAATTCACCTACTTTGAATGGTCCGGTACAAACAGGATCATTCACTATATCCTTTGAGGCATCGAGGTTTACCATCGCCATATAAACGTTGCACAGTTCGTTAAGCACCGTGGGCAGAATTTTAGGAGTGGTAATGGTAAATGTTTTCTCATCCACTACAGCTAAAGATGCGCCCTTAAGCATTCTGGATCTTTCATTTACCTTACAGGCACGCTCTATACATTTTACTGCGATATCAGCTGTAAGCTTGCTGCCGTCTGAAAAAACCACATCGTCCCGTAACTTAATTGTCCAGGTATTCCCGTCAACAGAAGCTGACTCAGCCAGCCAGGGGACAACAGCGTAACTGTCATCAATACGAAACAGAGTTTCAGAAAGACCCAGCGTAGAAGTATACCAACCAAAAAACGACTTATGAGGATCAAGACTGGTATATGTATTAGCGAACAGATCTCCGATACGAACGACCTTAGGCTTTGCAGCGGATGCGTGTGCCGCAGAACAGATCAAAACGGATATCAGCAAAGAAAATATGATCAAGCACTTAGAAAAATTCGTGCTTTTTTTGGAAAGCATCGTGCAATCTCCTTAAATGAAATAGTTTAAACAGGATGAATCGCTCAGCTGGATATTCCAATCTGAGCGAAGATATAAAAATCTCTGTGGAAGAATTTTAAGGCGTAATTATTTGTCGGCATAAACGATAAAGAACGAAGGCATTATGCTCATATCAAATTCATAGGGATTCGATCTAAAATACTTCCCGATATCCCATGATGAAATCTCATTAAACCCGGCACCTTGTAATAAATTCTGTACTTCGTTTTTCTTAACACCTTCGTATAAAGGTAAATCTTTCATCATACTGGCGTAATGAAGAAAAAAACGTAATGAAATTCTACTCTTCATCTGAAATAAACCTTTTACCAGATTCACCGGTATTTCATAGAATCTTCTCCATGTCTGGTTACTCCAGAAACCATCAGAAACAATAATCCGACCTCCGGGCTTCAATACTCTGTACCACTCTTTCAACGCCAGATCAGGATTTGGCAATGTCCAGATAAGGTTTCTGGAAACAATGACATCAAAGCTATTGTCTGCAAAATCCAGATGTTCCGCATCACCAGTGCGAAAATCAATGGACAGTTGCATTTCTTTCGCCTTTTTTTGCGCGCTGGCAATCATTTGAGAAGAAATGTCTAACCCGGTTACATTAAAACCGGCATCAGCAAGGTAGAATGCAAGTTGCCCCGGACCGGTACCAATATCCAATGCATCTTGATTTTGACCAGACTTTGCCAAAGTTTTTATGGTCGTATCCCAGGCCTTTTCCGTTTCCGGTGATTTCTCAACATCCAAAGCGTAACTTGAACTTCGCCAATTCCAGTATTTTTCGATCCTAGTCTTCACTTTATCCATTAGAAATTATTCCTTTAAAGCTTTATATTTTCTAATTCCGGGAAATATAAAAAATAACATTATGCTACTTCTTAAAAATCAAGACAATTTTAGTGGCACAAAAAACATATGTACACATAAAAAGAAGCAATAGGTTACACTCACATCAATACTATTAACTAATGGTTACACAAAGGTGAAATTGATGCTATCAGACTTATTGTTTGACTACAAGTATATTTATTCAATAGATTTCAGATCAATACACTCAGTATTCGACCTTTTCCGGGATTCAACTTTAGAAAAACTAACTGCGCAATTGGGTTGTTTATAATAGCTGTTTATGAAATATAAAATATGGCTTAACTATTAACTAACTTAGTGGAGAATATAAAAAAATGTATTTTGAAATGCGAACTTACACAATACACCCCGGCATGCTTCCAGCCTACATGAAACTCTTTGAAGATGTAGGGCTGCCCATTATTGGAAAATATGCAGAGCTAGTCGGGTACTGGTTTACGGAGATTGGTGAGTTAAACCAAGTTGTCCATTTATGGCGGTATGAAAGTTTGGATCAAAGAACTGTTAGCCGTAAAAAACTTTATGAGGATTGCGACTGGCAAACCAAGTTTCTACCCAACGCAATGCAAATGTTGGAAAAACAGGAAAATAAAATCATGCTCGCGGCAAACTTCTCACCAATAAAATAGTTAAGCTCGTTACCCGCGCAGTCGCTCTCTCACTGTGAACATATAAGGTCAACATCTCATATATTTCACTGGCCCATACGGTTACGCAAAAACCTACAAACCCTCGCTATTCATATGAATAGCGAGGGTTTGTAGGTTTTTACTGCTAATAAGCGGAAAGACTATAGATCAACAGCCCAGCTACAATGCTCCTCGAAGCTTCTCAATCACACTTTTAATCTGCGCGGCGTTGTCAGTATCTTCAAGGGCTTCATACACTTCGGCCAGCTTCACAAGCACAGCCAGAGCCTCTTCATGATCATTTTGTTCCAACAACACCCCGGCATAGAGCTGGCCGACCGCGATAATGCCATCCACTCGTCCAATATGGAGTAATATTTCGAAAGAACGCTTTAGTTGAGGCATGGCCTGTTCTTCATTTTCTCGCGCAAGAAAGATTTGAGCAATATCAAAACAAGTTGCTGCTATACCATCCATATCCCCCAGTTGCTCGGAAATCTCCATTTCTTCCAAATGTAGTTTCAGAGCCTCGTCAACTTTTCCTTTAGAAATGTAAATTCTAGCAATGTCTCCTAGAGTGACGGCTCTTTCTCTGGTGTCGCCCAGTTGCTCAAAGATATCTTTCATTTCTAAATGTAGTTTCAGAGCCTCGTCCACTTTTCCTTTAGAAACGTAAATTCTAGCAATGTCTCCTAGAGTGACGGCTCTTGATCTGGTGTCGCCCAGTTGCTCAGCCACTTGTAATTTTTCATTCAGTAGTTTCAGAGCCTCGTCCACTTTTCCTTTAGAAACGTAAATTCTAGCAATGTCTCCTAGAGTGACGGCTCTTTCTCTGGTGTCGCCCAGTTGCTCAAAGATATCTTTCATTTCCAAATGTAGTTTCAGAGCCTCGTCCACTTTTCCTTTAGAAACGTAAATTCTAGCAATGTCTCCTAGAGTGACGGCTCTTGATCTGGTGTCGCCCAGTTGCTCAAAGATATCTTTCATTTCCAAATGTAGTTTCAGAGCCTCGTCCACTTTTCCTTTAGATCGGTAAATTCTAGCAATGTATCCTAGAGTGACGGCACGCCCTTTCACCTCTCCAAGATCATCACAAATAGAAAGAACTTCTTTATAATGTTTCAGAGCCTCGTCCACTTTTCCTTTAGAAACGTAAATTCTAGCAATGTATCCTAGAGTGACGGCTCTTGATCTGGTGTCGCCCAGTTGCTCAAAGATATCTTTCATTTCTAAATGTAGTTTCAGAGCCTCGTCCACTTTTCCTTTAGAAACGTAAATTCTAGCAATGTCTCCTAGAGTGACGGCTCTTGATCTGGTGTCGCCCAGTTGCTCAGCCACTTGTAATTTTTCATTCAGTAGTTTCAGAGCCTCGTCCACTTTTCCTTTAGAAACGTAAATTCTAGCAATGTCTCCTAGAGTGACGGCTCTTGATCTGGTGTCGCCCAGTTGCTCAGCCACTTGCAATTTTTCATTCAGTAGTTTCAGAGCCTCGTCAACTTTTCCTTTATCTACATAAATTTTAGCAATGTCTCCTAGAGTGACGGCTCTTGATCTGGTGTCGCCCAGTTGCTCAAAGATATCTTTCATTTCCAAATGTAGTTTCAGAGCCTCGTCCACTTTTCCTTTAGAAACGTAAATTCTAGCAATGTATCCTAGAGTGACGGCTGTATCTTTTTGTAACTCCATTTCTTCAAACTCAATTTTAGCTTTTTCTAATTGAGCTAGTGCTTGATCGGGCAGCCCGCATTGCACTTGTAATCTTGCGAGCCGGAGGCGAGCTGACGACAACTGAAATCGAGTCTCATTATCTACCTCTTCTATCTTTTCATATGCCTCAACAGCTTCATAAGCCATCTTCATAGCCGGCTCTATCTTTCCTCCGCTCTGGCAAACCTCTGCGGCGATATAAAGAAATTCCGGATCAGGATCCGTTTCAACACGCACGACGTTTACGGCTTTTAAAGCACTCTCTGCCAAAGAGACATAATGAGTTTTATCCTTTAGCGAACGAAGAGCATCGGCAGAACAGGCATTCAAAACAGCACTATTCTCATCGATCATTCCCAACCGATAAAGCTCTTCATCAAAAGTAAAAGGACGCTTGGAGCCATCCGCCCCTCCCCAATGTTTAAACAAGGATGGTAACACAGCCTTTATTGTAGTCTTGATTTCCGCTTCACTCAGTGCATCCGTTCCTAAAGCCCGTGGCGCGGCCAAAGGCACAACCATAAAGCTTGCCTGCTTTTCATCAAAATAATCAGGCATAGTATCCCATAGCCCGAAGGCAGTAAGGCGGGAAAAACAAGTTGCCGGGTCATCATCACTGTTCATGATTCTCAGCCGGTGAGCAAGCTCCTCAAAAACAGATTCCGCCACCGGGACATTGAATATAGTCGAGGCACGCAGAATGGCGCGCTCTTTCTCATTCAACAAATCAAAGGTTGTTTTAGCAAAAATATCATCAAGATGAGCGCGCACGTCCTCCTGATCCGGGTCCTTACCCTCGCCAAGATAGGTTTCAAGCTGCTCAAGAGCGATGGCACAGGCTTCCTCATCCTCCACACCCAAAAGAAACAATCGATCCTGCAAACCGGCATTACCCTGCACGGCTTTGATAATGCGCAATTCAAGAGCGCTATCCAACTTCTGCGCGCTTGAATTATTCTTAGCCAAGGCCTGCTTTCTACTCTCTTCCTCATTCATAGGATGCAGATTCAAGTACAGCATTTTTGAGACAAAATCAGACCCGCTTTGCGGCAGGGAAAATTTATAGCGGCTGGTGAAAAGCAACCGGGATTCGCCCTGATGTCCGGCAAAAGCCTCGATAAGGGCTGCAATGCCCGGAGCGCATTGCTCCTTCACTGTATGAATACCTGAGTCGCCCTGTTTCGGTTTATCCAAGGCCTGCTCAAAGTCATCTACAACCAGCAGAATCGGCGTCTGCTTATCTTCACAAACATCCAGAATCTTTTTCAACGCCGGGCGTAAACGCGCTGGATTCATCCTGACATCTTCTCGATATTGCTCAATAATTTCATATACACCGCCTAAATCCTTTCTCTCGATAGCTTCCAAAATCTTATCAGACCGATAATGGACACTCTGGTCGCCGCCCCGCTCCTTAGGACCGTAGATAACCACAGTCTTGTGGCCGGGCATGCGGCTGGCCACTCTGGCCGCAAGGCTGGACTTACCCTGACGCCCTGTACCGTGAACAAACACCCCGGCATAAGTAGGAGAGCTGAATTCCGCCAATACCTTCTGAATAGCCCTGCGCCTGCCCACAAAATTAAAACGCGAGGCCACCGGGACCTGCTGGCGATCAGTATCCAGAAATTCCTTCACACCGTGATCACGCGAAAGCTTCAAACGGGCTTTCTTACCCTTGGCCAATACTCCCCCGCCATCCGGGCCGAGGTATAGGCGGGCCAAGTGCCAGTCGCTGGCCGGTTCCGATTTGTCCTGCGGAACGAGAAGCTTATAGCGGGCTCTGGCAATTGAACCTTCCAGATCCCCATTATTGGATAGAGATTGGTACAAATTACTGGCAAACAATGAGGCCTGACTATCATAAACCGATTCCCCCCAACCAAGCACAGCGGGCAGCCCATTTTTTACGCAGGCCAAAGCCATTGAATTAGCAACCTTGTCATTTCCGCCAAATCTTGACGTCTGGCAGGCGGATAAAAACAGGAACTTAGGTTTATGCATACTAAGATCCGACGAAAGATTCTCCGCTGTAACTGCTTTTTTAAAGCCGAATTCATCTTCAAGTACCAGCAGCGGCTCATTAACTCTCTCCGCAAGGCCATGACATGACAGATGCAGAGCATCGACCCCTTTATGCCCGTCGGGCAAATTCGAGCATAGTTCCCCAACGGTTTCAGCAAGCAGTTCCAGGTTGCCGCTTTCCTCCACAACCAGTTCAAGACGGTTATCCTTGGTCGCTCTTAGAATTGCGGCTTCCTCCTGCTCAAAATTCAGCACAGGCTGAACATCTCGGGGCGATGCGGCCATGAAAGCCATACTTAAACGATAAGGTGCCGGGGCTGGGATTTTCTTTGCAGGCTCACCTATCCTGCGTACCGGACAAAAAGGGGTACCTGAACGTGCGGCGAGAAACTGACCATCTTCAGCCAGAATTTCCCACGGCAATTCCAGAAAAAGCCGGGTCCGGTTACATGTCTCCTGAACTTCTTCCTCTTCAGTCCAGCGCAGTTCACCCGGCAAAACCCTGATTTCAAGAAATCCATTCCGGCGAACATTTTCAGCTACATGCTGCCACAGCCCATTTTCCTTGAGCCAAGCAAGCATTTCATTTCCAAGTTCCTTATAGGCGTCAGCTCCGTCCTTGCTTCTGTACAGATTCTGGTAGATTTCCCGCCATTCTTCAAAAACAGTATATTCTTTATCAAGAGCAACCGGACGACTTGATCCGTTGCCATGGGCAATGACATTATCCCCCGTTTTTTCAAAATACGGCCTAGTCATTTCTGGCCTTCCTTTGTTCTTCGGCGATGCTGTTGGTCAGATCTTCCGGCTTGGCTTTTTTCAAATTGACAGACACCCCGCCTACAACAAAATTTACATCAAACTCAGTAATGCTATCTTCAAGCTGTTCTACGTATTCAATGACCTTCTCCATCTTCTCAACCACTACAGGCCTGCTGGCGAGATCAATAGTTGCGACCAACGCGGAAGGAATGGCTAAAGCAATGAGAATATAATCCACAAGACCTTTTGCCTTGTCATCGCCTTCAACAGCATGCGTAGTTTTGCTTTGTACAGGCTCGCCGCCAAAAATTTCCGCCAAAGCAATTTGTATCTTCTCAGCAGCCAGTTCAGCGCCCGGACCTTGAATTTCCAGTCTGAAAGGTTCGCTCATAATCCACCCCCTGTAATCGAAGTTGAAGTAGTATTCGTATAATTTAATTGTATTATTAGAACTTTATCCCTGTTTACATAAAACTAAACGGTATTGAAAGGTAAAAATAGCATTGTTTATTTCACCGGCATGATTCGCTATCCACTGCATAATTATAGAGAACCAGTAGTCTACGCGCCTTCAAATCCTTGGTGTCGCAGCGGGACAAGCCGATTATCATAAAACATGCTGCTGGACCACAATGAGCATTCAGGTTAACGGTTTGAATACCCATTGATAAACATCAAAAAAATCAAACATATGGAAGATACGTTATGACTATACTAAATCGGGCCTGGAATGTTGTTGAACGGATTCGCTCCAAAGCACCGCTTGTACACAGTATAACCAACTATGTGGTTATGAATAATACGGCCAATGCCCTGCTGGCTATTGGCGCATCACCCATTATGGCGCATGCTCAGGAAGAGATGCAGGAAATGGTAGGCATATCCAATAGCCTTGTGCTGAATATCGGGACACTGAGCGAGCCATGGATTTCCAGCATGCTTCTTGCCGGAAAGGCGGCAAAAGCGGCATCCAAGCCGGTTGTTTTTGATCCGGTAGGCGTGGGCGCCAGCTCGTTCAGAACGCAGGCCTGTACTAAGATTCTTCAGGAAGTTAACCCTACTGTTATTCGCGGTAATCCCTCAGAAATTATGGCTATGGCTGGCGCGGGCGGACAAACCAAAGGTGTGGACTCAACGCACGAAACCCAATCGGCAGAGGAAGCTGCTGAATATCTTGCGGAAAACTTTGATTGTGTTGTGGCTGTAAGCGGAGAGCGGGATATGATCGTTTCCGCCACAGATACGGTGTGGTTGCGAGGTGGCAGCCCTCTAATGCCCCAAGTAACCGGCATGGGATGCACCTCTACTGCCATTTGCGGTGCCTGTGCTGCCGTTGCAGAGTCCGCATTTGATGCCGGTGTGGCGGCTATGGTTATCATGAACAGTGCGGGCGGGATGGCTGCCGCCAAAGCCGAAGGTCCCGGCAGTTTTCAGATGCATTTTCTAGATGCCCTGTATTTACTGGATAAAAAAGACTTGCTCTCGCATTGCGCGGTAGAAAAATAATACGCCGGTGGCATCACCCCGATGCCAAGACTAAATATAGCTGCATAGCCTCTACTCTTCAGGCCTCCTAAAAATGGAGGATTACCCTGTGAAAAGCTTAATTTATGTAATAAA
Source organism: Maridesulfovibrio sp. (assembly GCF_963676065.1). Lineage (NCBI taxonomy): Bacteria > Pseudomonadati > Thermodesulfobacteriota > Desulfovibrionia > Desulfovibrionales > Desulfovibrionaceae > Maridesulfovibrio > Maridesulfovibrio sp. The sequence goes on from NZ_OY780933.1 coordinate 3,183,747, forward strand.
AAAGGGTTTACATCAAATTTGATGTAAACCCTTTATTTAAGCGATTCTCAGGGCGAAACTCAAATGCCGCACCTGCTTTCTTTATCTTCTTATAGTATCGGCCACGTCGTGCAGTCGCTCTCTCACTGTGAACATATAGCGAGCCATCTTTCCGCGGTGGTCAGCGAACATGGAATCTTCTTTGCCTCGCAAGACAATGGCAGGGTTGAAGGTGCAGATCTTGTTCATGGCTGTCATAGCCTCTTCAAGGTTCTGCGTTCCACCCTTGTCCACATTAGTAATTTTCTCAGGATACAGTTCTTGCAGCACGGTGACTACATCACGAAGAACCAGTGTCATACCTTGCGCGAAGTACACACGGTCATCCAGATCTGACCATGACAAAGATCCTCCCGGTGCGGAAAGCCAACCGAGCGGAACGTCAATAAAGTTCTTAGAAAGGATAAAGGTCAACATCTCATATATTTCACTGGCCTTGATGTTGACAATAGCACGAACATCATCCTTCTTCTTTTTGGCTACTTTCGTATCAATCAACTTATCGGCATATTTGTGAACGTTTGCCACGCCATCTTCATACGCTGAATTGGAAGATCTCTCGAAGAAACCCCATATCCGGGGACCATAGGTAAAATCTCGCTCACGAGCTTCCTGCATCCACTTATTTTCAGGATCCATAGAACCATATTTTGCCATGGTAGTGGAGAAAAACTTCTGCAAAAGAGTTGTAGCTGTAAGAACTCCGAGTTTACGATTAACCGCATTGTCGAAATGAGATTTAGGATTCACAAACAGATACTGCGGAGTCCACCCATCAGCCAGCTCGGTCTCCAAACGGGACACAATTGCAAGCGCCAGTACCCTGCCCTTCAGAGTTTCAAGATGTTCTTTATCAGACTCAGAAATATTAGGATTGTTAAAATCAGGATCAGCCTTAACCGCTACGATCTCCGCACGAACAGAGGGAGAAATCTCAGGCCATTCAGTAACGGAGAACATATAGCCAATTCCCGAATAGGCCCACCAAAGTCCCCAAAGCACCAAGGGGATAAAAACAGCCAAAACTTTACCACTAGTGGGAACAAGTTTATTCAGTCTTTTAAAAAAACTCATAATAACACCTTTTTTACTTTATTATTCATATTATTACCTTCTATTAATCATTCAAACGAGCATGAATTCAACTCGCACTGAATGCGGTGAATGTAGATGGTATTTATCGCAAGGGCAATGGTTTTGAATTTAAGAAGTTTAGCATATCATTACGGAACGTGAGCAACCGACTTAATATTCATAAATTTCTCAGTCAATAGCCGAATTCCAAAATCACACCGTTGACTTTAGTACTATACCTACTCAAGTGCCGTATACACTCCTGAGTCATAAAAACAGAACCTATAGCTAAACCATAAAAGAAAGGGTTAACTCCAAATAACGAGTTAACCCTTTCTGATATTTAAAGAATCACTTCAGTCTAAAATATTAAGCTACTTAACGGGAGACACAAAACCATCGGGTTTGATTGCAAGAATAGAATTTTCAAGATTGGAGACTATTTTCTCAGCAGTATTGCCTACCAGCAAACCGGGAATGCCCGTACGCGCGACACTTCCCATAACAACAATATCCATCTTTTGCTTTGAGGCATATTGGGGAATAACTGTTGCAGCATTGCCGTGTATTATTTTTCCCTTTAATGCCAACTTTTCACCAAAATCCGCAATAAGGGAATCAAGTTCCTTTTCAGCTTGCTTCTGCTCATACTCTAAATATTGATTAGCCTCAGCCTCACTGAATCTAGGGCTGGTTAAAACAGATTCCATGTAGCCGGACCAACATGTAACAACATGTAAATGACCACGGAGAATCTCAATTAACTTAATACCGTGATCAATAATTTTCTTGTTCAATCTACGGTTTTCTTCAGAAGTGTCAGAGGTGTTGACTGCGGCAAGAATACGCACAGCTCCACGCCAGAGATCACCCCGATGTATCCAAACGGGACAGGGACATTTTCGCATCAGATGCATTGAGGTACTATCCGGAGTCCCCATAAGTGGTTGGGAAGCTGAGATCACAAGATCATATCTTTCCTCATTTACAAGCTTAATCGTCTCTATAAAATCTTTGCCCCATCGAATTTCTTTCTTAATTTTTGATAGGTCAAAACCAATTTTTACCACTTCTTCAGTAATTTTAGTATCATAACTTTCAACAATAATCTTCTGAAGATCTTTGTGGTGTGAGGAAAAATATTCAGAAACAGAGTTGGAAGGTTCTTCAAAGACATTCAAAACTGTAAGATTTGCATTTGCACGTTCGCAAAAGGACGCAACATGAGAGATCAGTTGCCCATCAGCCCTTGAGCCTAAATCTAATAATACATTTTCAAACATAGCTTCTCCAAATAAAAACCTACTCATACTTAATTAAAAGATTTCATTGAGTGCAGTTAATGTCAAACAAAAACTCCACTCATTCATTAACTAATTAATATGAATAAGCACTGAATAAATCCCGCTTTGCAGGGGATATAAATTTATACATCCTTTCCCACGAGCTTCTTATCTACTTCAATAAGTAAATATACGACTATGCCGCATAGCAAAATCTTCACCCAATCCAGAAAATCGATAGGCGCACTTGCAAAAAGGTTATGCATGACAGGTGCATATGTGAATATTGCCTGAAGGATCATCATGACACCAAATCCGCCAAGAATCCACGGGTTGGAGGTCAGTCCCAGATCAAAGGGGGAACGGGTAAATGACCGTGAGTTAAACAAGTAAAAGGCTTCAATTACAACAAAAGCATTAACGGCCATAGTACGAGACTTCTCAAGGGAAGCACCATTATAAAGCTCCCACTCAAATAAACCAAAAGCGCATACAAGCAACAGAATACTGACAAAACCAACACGGCGAAGTAGGACATGATCTAGAATAGGACGATCCGGTCGACGGGGGGAACGATCCATAATGCCCGGTTCCTTTGGCTCGAAAGCTAGCATCATGCCTAAACAGGCTGCAGTGGTCATGTTAATCCAAAGTATTTGAACCGGAAGTATGGGCAGTGACGCACCAAACAGAACAGCCAGCAGGATAACAAGTCCTTCTCCAGCATTTGTAGGAAGCGTCCAGGCTATGAATTTAACCAGGTTTGCAAATACGCCCCGACCTTCTTCGACCGCGGCCTCAATGGTGGCGAAATTATCATCGGTCAAGACCATATCGGCGGCCTCCTTGGCCGCATCCGTGCCGCTGATGCCCATGGCAATACCAATGTCTGACTGTTTTAAAGCAGGAGCATCATTCACTCCATCACCAGTCATGGCACATATTTCGCCACGTGCTTGAAGAGCCATAACAAGCCTGAGTTTTTGTTCAGGAGAAACTCTGGCAAAGACCGGGATTTGCCCCACTTTTTCGATAAGATCCGTATCGCTCAATTCTCCGATTTCACTACCTGTCATAACAGGACAATCCTGACCGATGGTGCAGTCAGAACCTCGAAGCCCCAGCATCAGCCCAATTGCCTGTGCAGTTAATGCATGGTCACCGGTGATCATCTTCACTTCCACGCCTGCGTTTTGGCATGCGGCAATAGCAACCTTGGCTTCTTCTCTTGGGGGATCGATCATACCTTGCAATCCAAGGAAATCCATTCCCATACACGCGTCTTGACGTTCAAGGGCGCTATCGGCAGGCAGTCGCTTCCGCGCCAGAGCGAGAACACGCTGCCCTTTAGCCGCCATTTTCTGTTGAGCCTCGATCACGCTTTGCTTATCGAGAGCACCGTTTTCCCCATTGGGAAGCACTTCCTGAAAGCAGCAATTCAGTACCTTCTCTACAGCACCTTTCATATAGGCGACAACACCGTCATCCTGCTCATGAAGAGTCACCATATATTGCCATTCTGATTCAAACGGCAATTCATCCACTCGCGGCAGACTCTTAAATTCGTCTTTATAATTGAGACCGAATTTGGCAGCGGAAACAAGCAGGGCTCCTTCAGTAGGATCACCGACCACAGAAGGACGACCATTTTTATTACTAATCCGGGCATCATTGCACAAAGCACCGGCGCGGACACATTCCTCTAAGGAGAGGTTTTCCCGGGGCGTAATCCCCTTATCCAATGCAACAATATCGCCTTCGTCACCATAGCCGGTACCGGAGACTTCATAATATGAGTTCCCGGAAAATATGGTTTGAACAGTCATCTGGTTTTCGGTCAGGGTACCGGTCTTATCCGAACAAATGACTGTGGTTCCGCCAAGAGTCTCAACTGCGGGAAGCTTTCTAATGATGGCCTTTCGCTGAGCCATTCTTGATACGCCGAGAGCCAGAATAATCGTCACTGCTGCGGGCAGCCCCTCCGGAATAGCTCCCACAGCTAGGGCCACGGCTGCCATGAATACATCACTCAACGGTTCTGAGCGGGCAAGGCCGATCACGATACTAGTTCCGGCAAGACCGAGAATGGCGAGTAGCAGCATATGACTGAAGCGGGTAATCTTGCGAGTCAGGGGTGTTTCGAGTTCGTCTGCAGAGTCGATAAGACCTGATATGCGGCCAATCTCAGTCATATTGCCCGTTGCCACAACAACTCCGCGCCCCTGTCCTGAACTGACGAGGGTACCGGCGTAAGCCATACAATGCCGTTCAGCCAGCACAGCCTCCCCGGCAACAACCTGAGCATTTTTCTCAACAGATACGGATTCACCGGTCAACGTAGACTCGTCATTACGCAGCTCTTTGCTCGAAAAGATACGTAAGTCTGCCGGAACCTTATCTCCAGAGCGGAGAATCACCATATCCCCCGGCACAAGTTGTGATGCCTCTAGCCGGACGGTCTCTCCGGCTCGGATGGCAACGGCCTCGACATTCATAGTCGCTGAAAGTGACTTCAAGGCCTTAACAGCCTTAGACTCCTGAAAAGAACCAACCAGAGCATTAACTATAACCACGCCCAAAATAACAAAAGAGTCCACCCACTCCCCCAGAAACGCCGTAACACTTCCAGCAGCAAGTAGAATATAGACAAGGGGCTGGTGAAACTGAAGAAGCAGGCGCTCAAAAGATGTCTTTTGGCGTTTACTTGAAATAATATTCTCTCCGAAATGCTTGATACGCTTTTCTGTCTCGAAAACGTCAAGTCCTTTTTGAGGGTCGACTCCCAGCAGAGAGATGGTTTCTTCCTTACTTATATTGTGCCATTTCTTATTCAGCAATGTTTCCATAATAACTCCAGAGCGAATGCCTTGTTTTTAAACTATTACAGAACATGAAATTTAAATTTAGCTATACTATCAAAAAGCAACTGGTTCAATAAGACATGGCAAAAGACTCGGTTAATTTTTCAAGTATTTGCAAACCATGACCTTAAAATAATACACTTACATACATACACGAACTATAACTGGTGTCATTATTTGTGGTTTTTTTGCAAAAAAAGCCACTCGCTTTCTTATCCACGTAGCATTTATAGAATAAATGTTGTATCGAAAGGCATAATTCAAAAAGCCCTGCAAATATTTTTGAAAACCCTAAGGTGACAAGGAGTACCCTAAATGAAAATTACCAAACACATGTGGCCTGTCTTGATTGTCTCGGGCCAGTTTGAATCCAATACGGATGAAGGTCTTAGGTTACGGGATCTGGAAAATGAACTAGTCACTGAACAGGAATGCTCAGTCTACCCTTCGTACAGCTATGAAGATGCCGCTGAAATATTTATTTCCCGCGCTGACCTAGGTGCGGTGGTTATAGACTGGGATATCAGCTACGAACGGGACGATGAAAAAGAACTCCCTGAAAATCTTGTCGATTCGATACGTAAACGCAACAAACATATACCCATATTTCTCCTGACGGAACGGGTAACCATGCAGGATATCCCCACTTCCGTACTGGGCCAGATCAATGAGTGCCTCTGGAAAACTGCGGAAACACCTGAATTTCTGGCCGGACGCGTAGAGACCCGTCTGGTTGAATACGTGCGCTCTGTATTTCCGGGATTTTTCGGAGAAATGGTCAAATATTCCGAAGCTTATAAATATGCATGGCATACTCCCGGACATATGGGAGGAGAGGGATTCCTTAAAAGCCCAGCCGGTGTGGCGATGCATAAATTCTACGGCGAAAATGTATTCCGCTCCGACCTTTCCATCTCAGTGCCGGAACTCGGTTCTCTCTTGGACCACAGCGGGGTTGTAGGCGACGCGGAAAACAATTCCGCCCGCGTATTCGGAGCAGATCACACCTTCTATGTCCTCAACGGTACCTCAAACGTCAACCAGATCATATGGCGCAGCCAACTTGTGCGTGACGATATCGCATTCGTAGATAGGAACTGCCATAAGTCTCTCAACTACGCCATGGTCATCACCGACGCCTACCCCATATACATGATTCCCAGACGTAACAAACGCGGCATTATCGGCCCCTGCCGCCTTTCTGAATTTTCCAAGGAAACAATTCAGTCCAAGGTACGCGACAACAAGCTTATCCCGGAAGAGCTGAAAGATCAGAGTGTGCGCATGTCCGCCCTGACCAACTCCACTTACGACGGGGTCTGCTACAACGTTATCAACATCAAGAAGCAGCTTCAGAAAAGCGTGGAGAACCTCCATTTTGACGAAGCATGGTACGCATATGCCCGCTTCCATCCTATGTATAAGGATCACTTCGGCATGGCAGATGATGACCGCAACGAGCACCACCCACCTATCTTCTGCTCCCACTCCACGCACAAACTGCTGACAGCATTTTCGCAGGCTTCAATGCTTCATGTCCGTGACGGCAGTGACGTGAAAATAGACCGGGATGAGTTGAACGAATCTTATATGATGCACGGGTCAACATCGCCACAGTACAGCATGATCGCCTCTTTGGACGTAGCCACTAAGATGATGGAAGACACAGGCGAAGTACTGATGCACGACACCATGATCGAAGCGGTAAATCTGCGTAAGAAAGTCGCCATGATCGCCAGTGAGATGAAGGAACAGGACAGCTGGTTCTTTGAAATGTGGCAGCCTGCTCAGGTTCTTGTGGGCAAGGATTATAAAAAATTTGAAAATGTTCCCACCGATTATCTCTGCACCCATCAGCATCCGTGGGTATTTTCCTCCAAGGATAACTGGCACGGCTTTGAAGACATCGAGGACGAATACGCCATGCTCGACCCGATCAAACTGACCTTCACAACTCCCGGGCTGCGTGCGGACGGAACAATGGAAGAAGAAGGCATACCGGCATCGATCGTGACCGACTACCTGATCAATCACGGCATAGTCTGCGAAAAGACCGACTACTATTCTTTCCTCATGCTCAACTCGATCGGAACCAACAAAGCCAAACAGGGATCGCTACTGGCAGGGCTGCTTAAATTCAAGGAAGTCTACGATGCCAACCTGCCGCTTGATATAGTCCTGCCCGAGCTGGTCAAATCCTACCCCGAAACATATTCAGGTGTCGGCGTTAAAGACCACTGCAACGCCATCCATAATTACTACAAGGAACACAAGCTGCTCGACAAAATGCAGGCCGCTTTCCAGATCATCCCGGAACAGGCCATGAAGCCTTCCGAAGCCTATCATGCCGTTGTCCGCAAGAATGTGGAATATGTAGAGCTTTCAGAAATGAAAGACCGTATCCCGGCTGTTATGGTTGTTCCCTACCCTCCGGGTATCCCGGTAATCATGGGCGGAGAAATTCTCAACGACAAAGCCCGGCCCGTTTTCGATTATCTTGCAGCCCGGCAGGATTTTGAGAACGTATTCCCCGGCTATGAAAGCGATATTCATGGTGTGGAACGCGTTGTACGCGATGGCAAAAAATACTTTAAAACCATGTGTGTAAAGAAATAGTTTGACTGAAATATCACAATTATACCGGAGGGCCGTATGACGGATTCAGGCTCTAAAAATAAATTATCAGTATTTACGCTGATGATGATTAACGTGGCGGCGATCCTGTCGTTACGTGCCCTGCCGGGACTCGCGGAATACGGATGGGGATTGCTCTTCTATCTGGCCTTAGGGGCAGTTAGTTTTTTCATCCCCTCCGCCCTTGTTGCGGCGGAGCTTGCATCCGGCTGGAATGAGGAGGGTGGGGTCTACCTGTGGGTGAAAGAAGCCTTCGGTCCCAAATGGGGCTTCGTAGCCATTTTCATGCAGTGGGTGGAAAATCTGCCGTGGTTTCCAGCGGTTCTGGCTTTTGCCGCTTCCGCCATCGCCTATACCTTCAACCCGCAGCTTGCAGATAACAAATGGTTTATTGTGGGAGTCATCCAGATTTCTTTATGGCTGGCGACCTTCTTGAACTTCCGGGACATGAAATTATCGGCATTCTTCAGTTCTTCCGGGGCTATTATTGGAACAATTGTTCCCGGAATCCTGATTATTGTGCTCGGTATCGACCATGTTATGTCCGGCGGCACAGTTCAGATTCCGTTTACTGCCGCGGCCCTAATGCCTGACATAGAAAACCTGCAGCAACTTATGCTGCTGGCGGCCATGCTTATATCATTTACCGGTATGGAAATGTCCGCGGTGCATGTGAACGAAGTACGCAATCCGGCGGTGAATTATCCCAAGGCGATATTTGCAGCAAGCGTCCTGATCATCGGGCTTTCCGCACTGGGATCGCTGGCAATCGCCATGGTTGTCCCAACTGATGGCGTAAGCCTGAGCGCCGGAGTCTGTCAGGCTTTCGACCGTCTTTTCCAAATCCACAAAATGGAATTCATGACTCCGATCATATGCTTTTTGATGGCTTACGGGGCCCTGACCATGGTCATAACATGGATGGTCGGTCCGTCTAAAGGCATACGGGAAGTCGCACGGGAAGGGTTTCTGCCGAAAAGCTGGCAGAAAATCAACAAATTCGGAATTCCCACTAATATTCTGATCATTCAAAGCGGCCTTTCGGCACTGGTATCCTGCGCTATTCTGTTCATGCCCACGGTTTCGAGCGCGTTTATGCTCATGAGCGCGCTGGCGGTACAATTGTATCTTATTATGTATCTGCTCATGTTCGCGGCAGCCATCAAACTGCGCTACACGAGACCGGATGTGAAAAGAGGCTATACCATTCCCGGCGGTAAGGTCGGAATCTGGATGGTTTCAGGTCTGGCGATAATAACCTGCATCTTCGTGTTTGTTTTCGGCTTCATTCCGCCTAAAGCAGTTCTTGATGAAGGAATCCCTGCATCGGCCGGATACATCGGTTTTTTAGTGACGGGAGTTGCAGTCTTCACGTGCGTGCCTCTTTATTTCTACGGCCGGGCAGTGAAAAAGACACGTAAACATCAATGAGTACTTAATCTATTCGGTGCGCTTACGAAATTTAAGCACGCCATAGGCATGGAGGAAAGATATGTCCGCTGATCACAAAAAGATGGGTGTATTTGCCTGCACATCCGTTGTTGCCGGCAACATGATGGGGTCCGGTATCGCGCTTTTGCCCGCGAATCTGGCATCAATCGGCAGTATCACCATCATCGGCTGGGCGGTTGCTCTGGTGGGTGCTCTGGCACTGGCATACGTATACTCAAGGCTGGGTATGGAAGATCCTCAGGAAGGGGGCCCCATTGCCTATTCAGGAGAAGTGGCACCCATTTTGGGTTATCAGTCCGGCCTGCTCTACTACCACGCCAACTGGATCGGGAACCTCGCTATCGCCATCACCGGAGTCGATTACCTCTCGGTATTTTTCCCGATACTGCAGGACCCTATTTCATCCGGAATCACCTCCATTGCAATTATCTGGATCTTCACCGGAATCAACATTCTAGGCGCGGACTGGATCGGTCGGCTGGTTTCCATCGGAGTTATCCTGCTGCTGATCCCCGTCATTATTACCGGAACTGCCGGATGGATGTTTTTTGATTCTGTTCAGTTCAATGCGAACTGGCTGGCAAAAGGACACACCCCGGATACTGCGGTCCTTGCAGCCATTATTCTATGCATCTGGAGTTTTATCGGCGTAGAGAGTGCCGCAGTTAACACGGCGGTTGTAAAAAATCCCAAACGGACTATCCCGATCTCCACCATGATCGGTACTGCGCTGGCAGGACTTGTTTATATCCTTTCCTGCACCGCTATATCCGGTATGTTTCCGGCGGAAAAAATGGCCGCCTCCGGTGCTCCCTTTTCACTGGCTATGGGCCATATATGCGCCGCAATGCCATTTTCCGAATATGTACCGAAGCTGGTCTCCGCTGTTACCGCCTTTGCTTGTCTGGCATCTCTGGGATCATGGATGATGCTGGTTTCGCAGGCAGGAGCAAGAGCAGCCAGTGACGGGACACTGCCCGAAATATTCGGACGCAAAAACAATCATGGCACTCCGGTCATGGGCCTGATCATGTCTTCAGTCATGATGAGCATACTGCTGGTTGTGCTCATGTTCTTATCCAAGGGCGGAAACACTCAGTCATTATTCGGCAACATCGCATCCATTGCCGTACTCCTGACCCTTCCCCCATATTTTTATTCAGCTTTGAACTTACTGCGCCGTTACGGATTCCGCGCAAAAAAAGCATGGTTGCAGATAGCAGCATCCCTGCTGGCTTGCGGGTTCTGTCTTGTTGCGCTTTCCGGAGCAGCCAAGGATGCCCTGATAGGCTGCATGATCGTCATGCTCTGCACCTTTATCTTTTATGTAGGTAAAGACCGGACCGGATTTGAAAATAAGATCAGACAGGAAACAGGTATGAATCAGTAATCCCTCCTTCTGACAGGCATATTGTCAAAGCCGTTTCTGAAACTCGTTGATGAGTTTTGGAAACGGCTTTTTTCATAGCTGATAATTTTCCCAGCACAATTTAACAAAATTACGAATTAAATATTTTTTGACAACGACAAAAATGTCTGTTTTTATACAAAAAGGAAAAACCCCTTTCTAAGCAGACAGATTTTGTTTATAATAAATACTTTTTTGCAAATTTTGTCTCATTTAATCTAAGGATCTCACTATGGAAAAACCGCTAGTTGATGTGTTGTGGATTTTAATCTGTGCCGCACTTGTGTTTTTGATGCAACCAGGCTTCATGTGCCTTGAATCCGGACTGACAAGATCAAAAAACTCAATCAACGTAGCAGCCAAAAATCTGGCAGACTTTGTTTTTTCTGCTTTGAGCTTCTGGGCAATCGGGTACGGGCTTATGTTCGGGGCTGAATATTCCGGCATAATAGGTACGAATTCCTTCTTCCCTTCGATAGATTCCTCCGCATACATGACATCATTTTTCATATTCCAGACCATGTTCTGTGGAACAGCGACAACCATTTTTTCAGGTGCAATCGCCGAACGCATGTCTTTCGGAGCTTATCTTATAGTTGCGGAGATCCTTTCGGTTTTGGTCTATCCCGTTTTCGGAAACTGGGCATGGAATGGCCTTGAAACAGGAGAAATGCTGGGCTGGCTTGGATCAAGAGGCTTCATCGACTTCGCAGGATCTACTGTCGTTCATTCTGTTGGAGGATGGGTGGCGCTGGCCGCCCTGCTTGTTGTCGGACCACGAAAAGGGAGATTCACTGACGATAATAAAGTAAGGGAAATGAATCCTTCCGATCTTCCCATGTCCGTTCTGGGAACGCTGCTCCTGTGGTTCGGCTGGTTCGGGTTCAACGGCGGCTCGACCTTAACCATGGACGCTTCGGTACCGATGATCATCGCCAATACAACACTGGCGGGAGTCGCCGGTGGTGCTACATGCACTCTGCTGGGCTGGTATGACAGCAAGATACCCAAGGTAAACAACCTTATAAATGGTTCACTGGGAGGCCTTGTCGCCATTACCGCCAACTGTCATGTTGTAACTGCCGCCGATGCCGTGATCATAGGTGCATTTGCAGGCCCGCTGTGCATCTGGCTTGAAAGATTGCTCGAAAAAGCAAAAATAGATGATGCGGTCGGAGCTGTTCCGGTTCACCTTGGCTGCGGCATATGGGGAACACTGGCGGTTGCGTTATTCGGCAAGCCTGATCTTATCGGAACAGGGCTTAATATGTATGACCAGTTCGTAATTCAGCTGACCGGAATTTTCGCGGCGTTCGTAGTGGCTTTTCTCTTTCCGTATATAATTTTGACCATAATCAACCGCTTTCTGCCTCTCCGAGTTACCCCGGAAGAAGAGGAAGTGGGACTCAATGTTTCAGAACACGGCGCTCACACCGACCTGCTGGACCTGTTTCAGACAATGGAACTGCAGGCCAGCACTCAGGATCTCTCCTTAAGAATTCCCGTAGAACCTTTCACTGAAGTCGGTCGCATTGCCACCTGCTACAATCAGGTTATTTCCGCACTGGAAGAAAGTGTATCCAAAACCGAAGCCATCATCCACAGCGCAACAGACGGCATAATGACATTTTCCCGCGATTCACTTGAACTGCTGCAAGCAAATCCCCGGGCACGGGAGATGTTCGCTCTTCCCGGAGTAGGAGCCCTTGATGGAGTTCAATTTACCGACCTTGTGGACTCTGATGCCCCCCTGACAGAAACTCTCTTCAGCTCCCGAAGCGTAGAACTGAACGGCAACAGGATCAACGGGAACAGTTTCCCGGTCGAAGCGGTTATTACACCGGCCAAGGGAATGCCCTTCTACATGGCTATCATGAGAGATATAACCGAACGTAAGGAAGCTGAGCGGAAACTCCTTACTCAGCAGGCATATTTTCAGCAATTATTTGAAAGTTCCCCGCAAGCGATAGTGCAAGTAAACACGAGAGGGAAGATTCAAAACGTCAACAAGGGATTCGAGCAACTATTCGGATTTAAACGTAAGGAAGTCCTTGGGTCATACAACCGGAGCGTTGTAGTTCCCCACAACCTTCAGGCCGAAGCCAAGCAGTTCAGTGAATCGGTATTGACAGGGCGCCTTGTGGACAAAGAAACTGTACGACGCCACAAGGACGGCAGACTTATTCCCATTTCCGTCATCGGCTACCCCATCCATGTTGAAGATGAAGTTCGTGGAATCTACTACATCTATACGGATATCACCCAGCGCAAAGCATTTGAGGATCAGCTGGCACATCAGGCCTTTCACGATTCTTTGACCGGACTTCCCAATAGAGTGCTTTTCGCTGAACGCCTGTCCAGAGCATTAAAACGTTCAAAGCGGCGCAAGGATTACCGCTTTGCGGCCATGATGCTCGATATGGACAGATTTAAATGGATCAATGACACACTCGGACACCATGCCGGGGATGAATTCCTGATCGCAATCGCTGACCGAATCAGCTCCTGTATACGCGAAGTGGATACAGTTGCACGTCTCGGCGGAGATGAATTCGGCATCGTTGTAGAGGAATTCTCCTCCTATCAGGAAGTCATAAAAATCGCCAAAAGAATCCAGCATTCTCTACAGCTTCCACTTGACCTAGCCGAAGGCAGAGTTACCTCCAGCGCAAGTATAGGTATAGTGCTCAGAAGCGAAGACTACGATGATTCCGAAGCAGTAATGCGCGATGCGGATATCGCCATGTATAGAGCCAAAGAAATGGGTCGCTCCAGATTCAAGGTCTTCAACCAGAGAATGCACTCACGGCTGCTTGCCGAAGTTGAGCTTGAAAACGACCTGCGTCAGGCCATTCAGGACGAAGAGCTTTCACTTTTTTACCAACCGATTATGCACGCATCAAGCGGCCAACTCAGAGGATTCGAGGCCCTGCTGCGCTGGGACAGCCCGCAAAGAGGAATGGTCTCTCCTGCCGAGATAATCCCGCTGGCTGAAGAAACAGGACTCATTGTTCCGTTGGGTCAATGGATTTTGCGGGAAGCATGCCTGAGTATGAAGAAATGGCTGGATTCCACCGGAATATATGACCTGACTATAAACGTTAACCTTTCATTCAAACAGTTCGGCCAACCCAACTTTACCCAATTCGTAAAGAATACTCTGGAACAAACCAAACTTCCCCCGAAAAATCTCAAACTGGAATTGACTGAAAGTTGCCTGATGCAAAATCCGGCAGAAACCATGTCCAAACTGACAACACTGAGGAAAATGGGAGTACAACTGGTGATTGATGACTTTGGAACCGGCTACTCATCCTTAAGCTACCTGCAACGCTTCCCTATCGACGGTCTGAAGATAGACCGCTCCTTTATATCCGGGGATAGCCGCGACACCTCAAATAAAGAAATTGTCAGAACAATTATCGCCATGGCAAAAAGCCTCGGACTTGATGTTGTGGCCGAAGGCGTTGAAGAATCGAGTCAATTGGACATGCTGCAGGACATGTCATGCGATGCAGTGCAGGGATTTATGTTTTCCCGCCCTGTGGAAGGCTCAAAAGTGGAAAATTTCATCAACAACAATCTCTCAAACACATCTCACAAGAAAAAAAGTTAATAAATCTAGTTTTTTACAAGAACTTAAACCAAGACACCCCTTGCTATTCCGAAAGAATGGCAAGGGGATCTCTTTTCTGAAAAAACTACAGCCCCCTCCGGCCCCTTCAGCACACCCACTCAGTCCTGTTATTAAAAAAGACACTCCAATAACGAGGAACAAATAGATATTATCTATTTGTTCACACTAAATAGCATGATATGTTTAGCTGTTAATAACCTAATAAATCAAAGCACATCACTCTTATTTAAATGCTTCACCTTAATAACTTCAACAGCAGACAATAAATAAATGAAAACAATTTCAATAAGGCTGCATCCCGGACAGGATTTGCTTAGTGAGCTGGACCGTCTTGTTGCCGATAATCAAATAAAAGCCGCATGTATTTTAACCTGTGTAGGAAGTCTTACTCAAGCAGTACTAAGGTTTGCAAACCAGAACGAATCAAAAAAGTTAGAAGGATTCTTTGAAATTGTATCCCTGACAGGTGTTCTATCTGAGCACGGATCTCATTACCATATTGCCATTGCGGATGAAGAAGGTCGTACATATGGAGCGCACCTTCTTGAAGGATGTAAAATATACACAACGGCTGAAATTGTAATAGGAATTTGTTCCGGTACCGAATTTTTGCGTACTTTTGATCCGCAGACCGGTTATCCTGAACTTGAAATAAAAACTGCAACTAAGGAATGAGGGCTTGGTGATGGGATTTTCAGACAGCATTAAAAAGGATTTTTCCACATTTACAGTGGTTCTGATTGCAGTCGCAATTGTCTTGAACATTGCGGTTGGACAACTTGTGTCACTTCTTAAGATTCCTATTTTTCTGGATTCAATAGGTACAGTTCTGGTTGCAATTCTTGCCGGACCGGTTGCCGGCGGTCTTACCGGACTGCTTACAAACCTGATCTGGGGCATGATTACCTCTCCGGTGGCAGCAGCATTCGCTCCGGTGGCAATGGTTATCGGCATTGTGGCAGGGCTCTGCGCTAAATACGGTTTTTTTAAAAATTTATGGATGGCGCTTATCAGTGGCGTAATTATCACCGTATTCGTTTCCATTGTTGCCGTGCCTATACGTCTTTATATGTTCGGAGGAGTAACCGGAAGCGGAGCTGATTTCCTGACCGCGTATATGCTCGCACTGGGTAAAGATCTATTCGGATCAGTAATCGTGACCGTTTTTACTTCCAATCTCATCGATAAAGTTGTTACCGCCGGTCTCGGGTGGGTAATCATAAAATCCCTCCCGGAAAAAACAGCCAACCGCTTAAGGCGTCCCGAGACTGTAAGTTAATAAATATGCAAAACGAAAACACCACTCTATACATAGACGGTGATTCACTAATTTACAGACTATCGCCCTTCAGCAAGCTATCTTATCTTTTGCTGAGCGGGGCGATAGTCTACTCTTTCAAGTCCGACTGGCGTCCGCTCGTCATCTATTTGATAATAAGCTTGATGATGGCTGCCGGCTTCCAATTACTTAAGCCGATCTGGAAAGTGCTTTGGAGAACAATTTTACCGTTGATCATTTTCATGATTCCTATCCATGGAATCCTGTACCCCGCCAATCATACCCCGGTTTTCACTTATGAATTCATAACGTTTTATCAGGAAGGGCTCTTTTACGCAGCTCAGATACTGTTACAGCTAACGATTGTATTAATCTCTTCCCTTTTCTTTGTTTTCAGCACCCACCCGGCTGACTTTATCGCCGCTACAACGCAGGCTGGATGGCCGCCGACTTTAGCTTATCTGCTTGGTAGCCCCCTGCTGATGCTTCCGGCCATGCGAACAAGGGCAAGAGTCATTCAGGCCGCGCAAAGAGCTAGAGGACTGGATTCAGAAGGAAACTTCATACAAAGAATTAAAGGCGTTAAGCCTTTGCTGGCACCGTTTGTACTCGGCTCACTCATTGAAATTGAGCAACGGGCGATAGCACTGGAAGTGCGTGGTTTTAATTCCGGCACCACTATGTCCACCCTAAGAATAACCCACGACTCAAAAATCGAAAAAATAGGGCGCAAACTAGCCATCGCACTGGCCCTGCTCCTTATTATTTACCGGATAATCAATTAATTTATGCCCGCAATAAAACTTAAAGACTTATCATTTTCGCACTCCGGCTCTGAAGAAACCGCGCTGAAAAACATCAATGTGGAAATTAACAAGGGTGAATTTGTTGCGATTATCGGAGCCAATAATTCAGGCAAATCGAGCCTGTGCTATGCCCTGACAGGAGTAATCCCCCATCTTTATCGCGGTAAAATGCAGGGCAGTATCTGCATAAACAATCAAGACACAAAGACTAAAAGCGTTCCTGAAATTTCAAATGAAGCCGGATTAGTGATGAATATTCCCAAAAATCAACTTTCCGGGGTCCGCTATACTGTTTTCGAAGAGGTTGCATTCAGCCTTGAAAACCGTGGAATAGAACGCGAAGAAATGAAACAGCAGGTTGCGCAGACTCTTAAAAAAATTGGAATAGAAGAGCTTGCCGATCGCTGTCCGCAGCACCTCTCAGGAGGTCAGCAGCAAAAAGTCGTGCTAGCATCAGTCCTTGCAAACAATCCTGAAATTCTGGTTCTGGACGAACCCACAACTTTTCTTGATCCTCAAGGAACCCGTCAGGTATTCGAGATCCTGCATCAACTTCAGCAATCCGGAAAAACGATCGTTATTGCTGAACAAAATATGGAACTCATCGCCATGTACGCAGACCGGGTAATAGCGCTGCATGACGGGGAAATGATTCTAGACGGTACTCCCTCCGCAGTACTTACAGATTCAAAATTACAGCAGATAGGCATGGACTCGCTGCGCTATACCAAAGTTTCCGAACTGGCAGCGCAGAAAGGACTCTGGCAGGAATCCAAAAGCCCGGCCATTACTTTAGAAGCGACAATTGAGGGACTGAAAATTGACCGACTCTAATGACTCTACAATAATAGATATACAAGATCTCTGTTTCAGCTACGGCAATTCCGTAAACGCACTGCAAGAGATTTCGCTGACGATCAAAAAGGGTGAACAGATTGCTCTGGTCGGCCACAACGGTTCCGGCAAAAGCACACTGGTTAAACATCTGAACGGCCTGCTGAAACCATCCTCAGGCAGCGTTTTAATCAAAGGACTGCCGACCTCCAAAAGCCGAACAGCGCGGTTAGCCGGAATAGTAGCCCTGCTTTTCCAAAATCCTGATGATCAGATATGCAAACGAACCGTTAGTGCCGAAGTTGCTTTCGGACCTCTTAACTTGGGATATTCTACAGATAAAACCAAAGCCCTTGTTCAAAAAGCACTAAGCTGCTTTAATCTCCAAAAAGACGAAAACGTAAACCCGCATGATCTGGGATACAGCCAGCGGAAACGCTTAGCCATTGCTTCCATCATTGCCATGGACACTCAGGTTATAGTTCTGGACGAACCGACAGCTGGACTAGATCCTCAGGAAATAAGGATGCTGGAGTCTGTTTTAAATGGTCTGAAGGAAGAAAAGAAAACCGTTGTTATCATCAGTCATGATATGGATTTTATAGCTGAAAACACAACACGGGCGATATGCCTAAGTGATGGCAGAAAAGTTTTTGATGGCGATATCTTAGATTTTTTCCCGCAACAGGAATTGCTGGAAAATTGCGGTTTGCTATGCCCCCAGATAGTCAGGCTATGTGAGCATTTTAAACTGCACCCCCGCAAATTAACACCCGAAAACTTCATTTCTGAATTAACAACTATTTAATTATTTTTACAAATAATTTCAGGGCACCATTGCGCTGCTCACCAGCTAAAAACAATTTTATTTAATATTATCGAACATCTCCAGAGCTTCATCAAACTCATAATTATCAACTGCTTTCTGAATCAGCTTAAGCTTTTCACTTACTTTACCAAGGTTGGAAAAAGCTAGCAGCCGGTCCAGCACATTATTTGCTTCGGTATCTGAATCCTCCATCAATTCCCGCAGCTTGCGCATCAGAATATCATACTCCGAATCACTTACAACGCCCGCAGCAACCACATCATCAGTCTGTTTATCAAAATATTTTTCCAAACCAAGCACCACAACGTTCAGTGCCTCTAAGACTTTCGTCTGAAGATAATTGATTTCCTGCTCAGATAGTCCTTTATCACATGCCTTTTCCAGCTTTTGAGCTGCATGATAGAGTTTTTGAGCACCTATATTACCGGCCCCTCCTTTTAAGGAATGGACACAACGGGTTGCAGCTGTGGGGTCACTATCAATTAGTGATTCAGAAAACATTAATTCATAATCTTTGAATTCCTGCAAAAAGATCGACAACATTTTTCTATAAAGAGAATTATCATTGTTAAGCCTTTTAAGGCCTGCTTTTACATCTATTTCAGGCAAGTTAAACATATCATCGTCTGATGAAATTTCTTTTGAATTATCAATATCCGGCACTGTTTCGGCCGAAGACGCATCTGTAGGTGTTGAAGGGGAAATCCATTTGCTCATAGTATAAATCATCTCCTTAACCTGAATGGGTTTACCGATATGATCGTTCATACCGGCCTGTAGAGATTTCTCGTAATCACCGATCATTACATTTGCGGTCATGGCAATAACCGGAAGATGTTTTAATTTTTCATTCTCACGTATTTTACGGGTAGCGGTATAGCCATCCATTTCCGGCATCTGGCAATCCATAAGAACGCCATCAAAAATGTCATTTTCAAGGATTTCCAGACACTCTCTGCCATTTACAGCAAGATGCACGTCCACCCCGTATTTTACAAGTATATCGTTTGCAACATTTTGATTTATCTTATTATCTTCTACCAAAAGGACTTTAGCGCCCCGAAGTTTAGCAGCAGCTTCATCAATTACTTTTTTCCGCGATTTTGTCGGCCGGGAGCATCGCTCTTTCGCTCCTATGGCAACAGCTACAGAATCAAAAAGTACTGACGGCAAAGTAGGCTTGTTCAATGAATCAACAACATTACCAAGCACTTCAGCGGCAGTTGTAAATTGCGGACCGCCGTAGGTGGAGTCCATTACAATCTTTGGTATGTCGGAAAACTCTTTGTTCGCGTCTAAAATTCCGGAAATATCAAGTTTATCCTTGCGAGAAATATTCCAATTCATAAGAATCAAGTGGTACCTATGAGGATCTGTCCGCTTTTCCAATAAAGCGATAGCTGCCGATAAGGACTCTGCATCTTCAACATTAAATCCAAACCCGGATAATGTTTCCGATAGAACCTTCCTTGATGTGTCATTACTATCCATGACAAGAATATTATATGATCCGGTGTCGAAACTATCTTCGGAAAACCACGAATCATCGGCGTTCTTTTCCAGATCTACGGTAAAATAAAAAGTGGTTCCTTTACCCTGCTCACTTTCGACCCAGATTTCCCCGCCCATGAGTTCAGTTAATTTCTTGGAAATCGCCAGTCCCAGACCGGTTCCACCGTATTTTCGGGTGGTGGAAGAGTCTACCTGACTAAACTCCTGAAATAATTTACCCTGCTCTTCTTCACTCATGCCTATTCCGGTATCCTTTACCCAAAAAAGAAGGCTGAGCTTTCTATCCTTTTGTCTGGCTACTTTTGCACCCAGAACTATTTCGCCTTTTTCTGTAAATTTCAGAGCGTTATGACCAAGGTTTAATAAAATCTGCCCCAGCCGTAATGGATCACCTATCAGGCTCATGGGTAGATCCGGCTGTATATCAAATATTAATTCCACCCCAGATTCTTTTGCCCGCACTCCAATTACATCGGCTATATTCTCAAGCGTATCTTCCATGCGGAATGCTATCTTCTCGATATCAATTCTGCCCGCTTCTATTTTTGAAAAATCCAAAATTTCGTTGAGAATGCCCAAAAGATTTTCAGCAGAGCCATTAATCTTACTGATATAATCAAATTGCTTACGATTTAAATCTGTATCTAGAACCAGATGAGACAGCCCGATAATCGCGTTCATGGGAGTACGTATTTCATGAGACATATTGGCAAGAAAATAAGATTTAGCCCGGGTAGATTCTTCGGCAATTTCCTTTGCCTCAGCAAGAGCCTTCTCACTTGCCTTGCGTTCGGTAATTTCTTCAACGATACCATCGATTGAAATTATTTCTCCCGATAAATCGCGCACAGAGTGAGCTGAGACAGCAATGATGCGCTCTTCTCCTCCGGGATGGATATAGCTCATCTCAAACTGGTGCTGAACTTCCTCTTTAGCAATCATTTCCGAAATCAACCGGGAAATTCTGTCAAACTCTCCGGGCTTCCAGTTAATTAAGCTCAACCAGTCCTGACCGATAGTTTCATCCCTGTCCAAACCGAACACGGAAATGAATCCGTCACTGGCATAAAGAAGTTTTCCATCCACACTGTGACTGAAAATGACAAACTGATCACCGATCTCGTCAACCAGCTTCTGATATTTTTCCTGACTGCTTCTAAGCGTATTCTCCATCCTTTTGCGCTCAGTTATGTTCACCGTCCAGCAGAGGATTCCCGGTTCTCCATGATAATTAAAGTCATAAAATGAAAGGAGAACATCAATAATCTCACCGTTGATATCGTACAACCGGCTTTCAAGATCTTTAAAATAGCCATGTTTATCAAGATGTTCGAGGACAGTATCTCTAACGTCAGGATTTACATAAATTTTTCTAGCCTCTTCACCTACAGTAAGTCCCATCCTCACCATAGCCGGATTTGCAAAACGGGTTACCCCGTTAACAGAAATACCAACTCCGATGGGGCTGGTATCCAAGATAGCTTGTAAACGCTCTTTTTCACCGGCAATAGCTTCTTCCATCGCTTTCCGGTCAGTAATATCACGAACAACGGCAACAAAGATCACATCATCATTAACTACTGCCGAATTAACAGCTATTTCCATAGGAAATTCTTCACCGTTCCTGCGTCTTGCAGGCACCTCTACCTGCTTACCCACTACTTTTGAGATACCTGTTCTTAAATAATTTTGAATATATGCATCATGATCTTTCTTAAAATCATCAGGCATTAGCATAGTAATATTCTGGCCGATAATTTCATCACCTAAATAACCGAAAGTCTCTTGGGCCGCAGGGCTGAATTCAGTAATTATTCCCTTGGAATTAATTACTATAATCCCGTTTTTAGCGGTATCGATAATCCCGCGCAGTCTGGCCGTCCGTTCAGCCACTGTCGCCTCAAGTTCATTCATCGTCGTTTCAAGCTTCTGCTGGGATTCCTCAATTTCCGTAATATCGATAAATGTTTCGAGCAAAATCTGTCTGCCGTTTCTTTCAATGAGCGATACGGATTTCATAATAGGCAGCAGTTCACCGTTTACCTTACGCAGCTTCCGTTTAGACATATCGTGACTCTGATGAAGATCCAGAATAGGACAGCTGTTCACATCTGAGGGGCAGATCAAATTATGACATGTTTTACCGATAAGATCGTTGCGCTCAAATCCGCTTAGCTTCAGAGCAAAATCATTAATGTGGAGGATCTCCCGACTATCGGCATCCACCTGAACCACTCCGGCTGAAATGGAATTAACGAGTTGATTCAGGTATTGCTCACTTTTCTCGATTTCACTGGACCGCAATATAATTTCATTTTGATACTCATCAATTGAATCAAGCATCAAATTAACATTCTTACCCAGATCATAAATCTCATCACTGCCATCTATCGTTACTCTCGCCTTGGAATAACCGTATTTCCCAATGGAAGACACCTGCTCGCGAAGGCTTTCAATACGCCTGAGAACCTTCCGGTGCAGTAAAAAATATCCCAGGAGAGTCACAACAAAGAGCATAAAGATTACGCTTCCATAATAAAAATAAGCAACAAGAGTACCGTATTCAGAAATACGGCGCAGGACGGAAGTTTTTAATACGGCTACAGCCTTGCCATCAATATCAAAAAGAAAAGTTGCGCCTGTAGCAACTTTTTTGTCGGGATAGACTATACTGCTGTTGTCTTCGGAAGCCATTAATCTGGAAACGAGAGGGGAATCGATGCGGATAGGACTGATAGAAATGGGAAATCCCAGTAGATCGGCTGCGTTTTCAAGTAGTGGAGAGGAAAGCCTGCGGACCATGACCATGTAGCCTACAGATGGCCCGGTTCCGTCACTTTTCAAGATGCGACGTTTAGCAAGTAAACCCAGATTTCCTTCCCTTAGTTTAACTATCCCTCCCCAACCGGCCTTGTTTTCAGAAATTTGAGGCATAACCTCTGAGCTACGCTGAGCGATAAGCCTTTCCAGCTTGGGATCTTCGTCACCTTGAACACTATAAGCTCTCGAAAAAATAATTTTTTTATCATTATCCAGGATAACTACAGCAGCTAGTTTCTGATCGCTAAAGGTTTCAACCAACAAATTTGATTGAATATATTCAGAATTTACATTCTGGACGAACTCATAGGTATCATCCCACGAAGTCCAATCGACCAGCAGGGAACTTAAGTCGAGCAACTCGCTCCGAATAGATTTTTTTGCTGAATCAATGCTGGAATAAACCTTTTCGTTTTCCAGCTCCTGAAATCCGGTTTCCACTATCCGGTTGGAAATAAAAAACTGGCCAACAGCAAAAAGGACAGCCATGGCAGCGATGCTGATTATTGCGATATGACGAAGCTTCAACTTCCCTCCCGAATTATAACCCTTTACCATCAAAACAGCTTGCGGTTCTTGTCCTTATTTTCTAGCAACAGGACACTCCTCACTGTTTGCTTTCATTATTTCAAGAACTTCTTGAATATTATCCATAAAAACAGAGACAAGTTCAGGATCAAAATGACTTCCGGATTCACTTTGAATCAACGCTATGGCCTTTTCAACCGGCCACGGTTCCTTATATGGTCTTCTGCTGGTCAAAGCATCGAAAACATCCGCAATAGCCACTATTCTACTTTCAATGGGTATGTCTTTCCCCTTAAGACCGTGAGGATATCCTGATCCGTCCCATTTTTCATGATGACTCAGAGCAACAGAACGCGCCATTTTTAATAACGCATTGTCATGCCTGCCAATAATTTCCGCTCCGATTTCTGAATGAGTTTCCATTATTTTACGCTCTTGAGGAGTCAATTTACCGGGCTTAAGCAAAATTTCATCAGAAATTCCGATCTTACCTACATCATGCATAGGGGTAGCGTTAAGAAGAAGCGAAACCTCCGCGTCTCCCATTCCTATCGCTCTAGCAATAACACATGAATAATAACTCATGCGGATAACATGCATGCCGGTTTCATTATCTTTATATTCCGCGGCGCGACCCAATCTACGAATTATTTCAAGCTGGGTGCGGGCTAATTCCGCTGTTCGATGAGATACCGCAGTTTCAAGCTCTCTTTTATTATCATATAATTGCAGGTGGGTTTTCACTCTGGCCAGGACAATGGACGGGCTGACAGGCTTGGCAATATAATCTACAGCACCTAATTCAAAACCCTTGGCTTCATCCTCTGTTTCATCTTTGGCTGTAACAAAAATGATCGGGATATTTTTCGTTCGCGGGTCCCCTTTAAGACGGCGGCATACTTCATAACCATCCATGCCCGGCATCATAATATCAAGCAATATCAAGTCAGGAATAGAATCAAAGGCTATCTGCAACGCCTTAACACCGTTCTTAGCCGCTTTAACTCTATATTCACCTGATAATATTTTAGAAAAAACCGCGATATTATCAGGGAAATCGTCAACAACCAAAACAGTCTGCTTCGAATAATTAATACTCATCTATGCTCCGTATTGAATAGCCGAACATCAGTAATCAAAAAGTTGCCCAATAAAGATAAACTTAAATTTAATCTAAACGTTACACCCTTGTCTAACCATATGTTGAACTATATGACCATTATTTAATTCATCTCCCTGAAATCCAACTATCTTCAACCTAAATTCAATTATTACGCTTGACTTGCCGGAAGAGTGAATTACTTTGATATAGTGGCGGACAGAAACTGATCGCCCGATCACTCAAGGAGTAATTGTAAGATGAGCGTGAAATATAAAGACTACTACAAACTTTTAGGCGTTTCCAGATCCGCAAGTAAGGATGAGATTGCCAAGGGCTTTAAAAAGCTTGCCCGGCAGTATCACCCGGACTTGAATCCGGATAATCCGGATGCGGAAAAAAAGTTTAAAGAAATCAACGAAGCATACGAAGTGCTAAAAGACCCTGAGAAGCGGAAAATGTACGACCAGTTCGGTGCGGACTGGGAGCACGGTCAGAATTTCCGTCCGCCTCCAGGCTATGAAAACATGAACTTCGGCGGCGGCGGTGGCGGATTCGGAGGATTCGGCGGCGCAGGTGGCGGTGATTTCAGCGACTTTTTTGAAACCATTTTCGGTGGTGGCGGTGCCAGCTTCGGCGGCGGTGGCGGATTCGGAGGAGCTCAGGGATTCGGCGGTGGCGGTTTTCACCAACAGCGTCCGCGCAAAGGCGAAAGTTCAGAGACCACCCTGTTGCTGACTCTTGAAGAAGCATACAAGGGCGGTCCAAAGTCCGTAACAGTTCAGGAAAAGGCAACCGGACCGGGCGGACACCCGATGGTTCAATCCAAGACACTGGATGTTAAAATTCCGGCCGGGATTAAGGAAGGCCAGAAAATCCGCCTTTCAGGACAAGGCTCGCCGGGACCGCATGACGGACCACGCGGTGATCTTTACCTGAAAATTAAAATTGCGAACCATCCGCACTTCAAGCTTGAAGAGAACAACGTCATACTTGATCTTCACCTCACACCCTGGGAAGCAGCCCTCGGCGCGAAAGTGAAACTGCCGACTCTCGACGGAACGGTTGAAATGAATATTCCAGCCGGCCTTGGAAGCGGCAAGAAATTGCGCATTAAAGGGCGTGGCCTCGGTACCGGAGCCAAGAAAGGCGACCAGTTTGTTCGCATAATGGTTCAGGTCCCTAAAGCCGAGACTGATGAAATGAAGAAACTCTGGGAAGAAATGGCTGAAAAGTCCGACTTCTCACCCCGTTCATTTTAAAGGAGGAAGCGATGGACATCAGCAAGAAAAATGAAGCGCAGCCTCCGAGCAGTTCCAAACGGCTGGTCATCACACAGGTAGTGGAAATGACCGGGCTGGATGAATCAATAGTTCTGGAACTGGTCAGCATGGAATGGGTGCGGCCCGGTACGACCGGCGACGGTCACTATCTCTTTGAAACCCGCGATCTTTATCGCATGACCAAACTTTCAAGACTCTGTAAAGACCTTGAAATTACCCCCACAGGCGGGTCCATCATTGTCGATCTGCTGGACAGGGTGGAAAAGCTTGAATTGCAGATCGAAGAGATGAAAAAATTAATTTAAGAAAAAAGCAATGACTTGCGATCTTTCTACAGGATTCAGACTCCTGCCAAAAACGCAGTACAGACTCAGGGGGAGAATAAGCCCTCCCCTCTGAGAACAGTAGAAGTGCGTCCGGATTTCAGGCAATCCCTGAAAATGAGTTGTGAATCTTGAATGCGAGTCAACTAAGATAAAGCAAAAGGAGACTTTTTATGGATCCGAACAAATTCACACAAAAAACCAACGACGCAATTGCTGCGGCACAATCTCTGGCTGTAAAACACGGCCAGCAGCAGATAGAAGTGGAACACCTTCTCCTCGCTCTTATTGAGCAGGAAAAAGGAATTGTTTCCAAAATTCTTCAAAAATCATCTATTGATCCCGCGGATTACAAAGCAGCCGTAGAGGATGAGATCAAGAAGCTTCCCCGCGTCAGCGGTCCCGGCGCACAGCCCGGACAGGTCTATGTAACGCAGCGGCTGAACAGAATTATTGTCGCCTCCGAAGATATAGCACAGCGCATGCAGGACGAATTCATAAGCGTTGAGCATCTCTTTCTTGCCATTATGGATGAGCACGGCTCTACCGGGGCAGGCAAAGTCAATAAATCTTTCGGACTTACCAAAGATAAAGTTCTGGAAGCCATGACCTCTATCAGAGGTAACCAGCGCGTGACAACGGATAACCCGGAAGCCACTTATGATGCGCTCAAAAAGTACGGCCGCGATCTGGTGGAAGAAGCCCGCAAAGGCAAACTGGACCCGGTAATCGGACGTGATTCCGAAATTCGGCGTGTAATCCGTATCCTTTCCCGGCGTACCAAGAACAACCCGATCCTGATCGGTGAGGCCGGGGTTGGTAAAACAGCTATTATTGAAGGACTGGCCCAGCGTATTGTCAAACAGGACGTACCTGAAGGCCTTAAGGACAAGACTGTATTCATGCTCGATATGGGCGCCCTCATCGCGGGAGCCAAATATCGCGGAGAATTCGAGGAACGCCTCAAAGCCGTACTCAAGGAAGTTCAGGAATCCGAAGGACAGATTCTCATCTTTATTGATGAAATTCATACCATCGTCGGTGCGGGTAAAACAGACGGAGCAATGGATGCGGGCAATCTGCTCAAACCAATGCTGGCCCGAGGCGAACTGCACTGCATCGGAGCGACTACGACCGATGAGTACCGCAAATACATTGAGAAAGATCCGGCCCTTGAACGCCGCTTCCAGACCATCATGGTCGAAGAACCGACAATCGAGGATACCATCTCGATCCTGCGCGGTTTAAAGGAACGTTTTGAAGTGCATCACGGTGTCCGCATCAGCGACAGCGCGATTGTTGAAGCGGCAGCTCTTTCCGCACGCTACATCACTGACCGCCAGTTGCCCGATAAAGCCATCGACCTCATTGATGAAGCCGCGGCAATGATCAGGACGGAAATTGATTCGCAGCCCTATGAACTGGACAAGGTAAACCGCCAGATCCTACAGGCTGAGATTGAAAGGGAAGCACTGCGTAAAGAAGACGACGCGGCATCTCGTGAGAGACTCTCCAAGCTGGAAGATTCTCTCACTGAGATGAAAATCAAACAGTCCGAACTTATTGAACAATGGGAAAAGGAAAAAGGTTCCATCGATACTGTTCGTGACCTTAAAGCCCAGCTCGAAAAGACCAAAATTGATATCGAGGAAGCGGAACGAAACCTTGATTACAACCGTGCTGCGGAACTGAAATATTCCACTCTGCTGGCTCTTGAAAAACAGCTGGCGGAGGTTGAAAACAATATTGAAGGCGATGAGGATAAAGTCGCAGCAGACAGCAAACGTCTGCTCAAAGAGTTTGTCGGCCCGGATGATATAGCCGGCATCATCGCCCGCTGGACCGGAATTCCGGTCAGCCGTCTGGTTGAAGGTGAACGCGAAAAACTGCTCCGCCTTGAAGATATCCTGCATGACCGTGTTATCGGGCAGGATGATGCTGTCCGGGCGGTCTCCGAAGCAGTGCTGCGTGCCCGCGCAGGATTGAAAGATCCTTCACGGCCCATCGGATCGTTCATTTTCCTCGGTCCCACCGGGGTTGGTAAGACCGAGCTGTGTAAGGCTTTAGCGGAAGCTCTCTTTGACAGCGAAGAAAACATCGTGCGTATGGACATGTCCGAATACATGGAAAAACATGCGGTAGCCAGACTCATCGGAGCCCCTCCGGGCTACATCGGTTATGATGAAGGCGGGCAGCTCACCGAAGCTATCCGCCGGAAACCTTATTCCGTAGTGCTCTTTGACGAGATTGAGAAGGCTCATAGCGATGTATTCAACGTACTCCTGCAAATCCTCGATGATGGCCGAATCACAGATTCTCAGGGCCGCACCGTGGATTGTAAGAATACCATCATCATTATGACCTCAAACCTCGGTTCGCAGCTCCTGCTGGAAGGGATCGAGAGCACCGGTGAATTCAAAAGCGGTGTGCAGGAGGGCGTAATGAATGTTTTACGCGGACATTTCAGGCCGGAATTCCTGAACCGTGTAGATGAAACCGTTCTCTTCAAGCCCTTGCTTGAAAATGACCTTGTCCAAATCGTTGACCTGCAACTGGCAGGACTGCGTGCGCGTCTTGAAGAACAGAAAATGTCCATGGAAGTATCGGACAAAGCCAAGGCATTCATCGCCCACGCTTCCTACGATCCAATCTACGGGGCCAGACCGCTCCGCAGGTACTTGCAGGCTCATGTAGAAACCCCGCTGGCCAAGAAGATCATTGGCGGCGAACTGCGTGAAGATAATGCAATTAGTATCGATGCTGGGGATGACGGATTGGAATTTAAAACAGAGTAATCAAGCATAATGAACAGATAAAAATCCCTCAGCTTAACGGCTGAGGGATTTTTTTTATTATAGGCAAAACAAATAATATAAAGACATTAGTTTATTACAACTTTTTAGTGACATTGAGTTCTTCCATTAAGTTCTCAACCCCTTCATTTTGCGATAGGATCTGACGAAATTCATTTTCTATCTTAGTATGAGAATATTGCGCATAATCTGAATATTTAGAAATATTATACTTATCACAAATTTCACGATAAGCACTCTGTACCATATCACTATATTCAGCAATCTCCCTATTATGCCGTTGTATGAACATTTCCTTTTCCATATCCGTTTTTTGCCCAATTTTAACGTCTAGTTTCGTACATGGCGGCCAATATTCAGCGTACCATTCAGGAAGGCGATATTCTTCCAATGGTAAATCAGTCTGCTTACTGGCGTCCATCTTTTGGGCCATTTCCTTTGCTTCTTTGGAAATGGAGACCTTGTCCCCAGCAGTATTAGTCGATTGAACATTCTCTTTACACGATGAGTTTGCGTTACTTTTAAAAGTAACAGCCTGCGAATAAGTTGCACCCTGTATATACATGAAATCTCCTTCGCTGGGAAAAAATTACCTTTTTGAATAATCATGCAATCATTATTCCGTATATAACTATAGTTGATCAGGATAATAATTTTATGTATTGACAACGAAACCCAAATTAAATAGTAATAGTTATCAACAGTAAAAAAAGGAGATTAATAAATGCAGAATAAAGTACTCGAAGCAATGAAAGAAGCAGGCAAACCTGTCCGTCCCGGTGATGTGGCTAAAGCTATCGGCGAAGAATCAAAAGATGTTTCTAAAGCCATTCAGGCTCTTAAAAAAGACGGAAAAGTACACAGCCCCAAACGCTGTTATTACGAACCTCTTTAAAATATATTTAGCGACCACTAGTCTCTCACACTCCACGCAAAAAGGCGGAATGTTCGTCCCACCCGAACATTCCGCCTTTTGCTGTCTGCTTTGCATAAAAAACCGCAATTTCATAAAAGAAATTGCGGCCTTAATTTTTTGATAACGCTCAATAGCGCTACGCGGCGAAGCTTATTTAAACCCTTTTGCAAAAAGGTTTAAGCCGCCGGAGGCATGCTTTAAATCAGCAGAATACCCACCTGATAAATAATCACTGACAGCGTGTAGCCGAAAGCAAGAGACCCGAACACCGAGAAAGTAGCCCACTTCCAGTTCGTCTCACGGGCTATAACCGCCACCGTAACCATACACGGCACATAAACCATCAAAAAGATGAACACCGACCAGATGACGGGACCGGTCCAAGCTTTATCAGCTGCTATTCTTTCACTTAGCGAGAGAGCCCCATCGGGATCTTCTTCCCCTAATGAATAAGCCGTAGACATGGTGGAAACGAATACTTCCTTGGCTGCAAAAGCTCCGATAAAAGCGATATTTGCCTGCCACGGGAATCCTGCTACATCCGTAACCGGAGAAATAGCTTCACTCAAACGGCCTGCATAGGAATGCTTGAGGGCTGCCTCTCCTTCGTTGTAGCTGATCTGAGAAAGGGATTGCGCAAGCTTGCTTTTTATTTCCTGTTCGCTACCGGACCATGAAGCACTCTGCTCAACTATCTTGGTCCGCTGGGCCTCATAACCGGCAACACGTTCAGCCGGCAGCTGCGGAAAAGTCATCAACGCCCACATAAGGACGGAAATGGCAAGGATTACGGTCCCGGCCTTCTTTATATATTCCCAGACGCGGTCCCATGTATGGATGGCAATCCCGTGCAAAGTGGGAATACGGTAGGGGGGCAACTCCATAACAAACGGGGTGGATTCACCTTTGAGCGCAGTCCAGCGCAGAAGCCGTCCGAAACAAAGAGCCAGCAGCCAGGAAATAAGAACCAGCCCGAACATTACCGTGGTCGCATTATCCGGGTAAAAAGCACGGACCAGCATGAGGTAAGCTGTGGTCTTGGCACCGCAGATCATGAACGGAGCGGTTAAAATAGTGGCAATACGTTCCTTGGGACTACGCAGGGTACGGCAGGTCATAACACCGGGTACTGCGCATCCTCCCGGCAGACCGCCGGACATGATGAACGGCATAATCGACATACCGTGCAGCCCGAATGAACGAAATACACGGTCGACCATATACGAAACACGGGCCATATAACCGAGATCTTCGAGAAAAACGAGCATGGCGAACATAATCAGGATCAGCGGCGTAAACCCCATCACAGCCCCTACACCGTCAATAACCCCGGAAGTGATCATAGATTTGAGCAGACCGTTAGGCAGCAGAGAACCGATCATATCGGAAAACCATGCAAAAATGCTTTCCACCCAGCCCTGCGGCACAGCTCCGACATTGAATGTAACGTAAAACATTCCATACATGATCAAAAGCATGATCACAGGACCTAAAAATTTATGGGTCAGCACCAGATCAATCTTGTCGGAAAAATCGAAACGCAGATTGTCCTCACGGCTGATGACTCCCTGCTTGAGGATGGAATTAATGAATCCATACCTGTAATCTGCAAGGACAGCTTCAGGATAAGTGTTCAGGGTTTTCTGAATATGCTCAGAAACCTTCTGGACCTCTTCCTCCAGTCTCGCGGACAACGGGCCGGCCTTACGACCGTTTTCTATAACGATTTCATCTTCTTCAAGATATTTAACCGCCAACCAGTGAGGGTCGTAGCGGTCAGTCATGAAATCATTTTCGGTGATAATCGCAGTCATTTCTTCAATGACCGGATCAAGATCGTGACCGTATGAAATATTTACCGGATTCCATTCGCCTTTAGTCGTTTCCACAACTTTTTGGACGGATTCCATCAGTTCTTCCTTACCCTCGCCCCGGCGGGCCACGCATTCCACAACAGGAACGCCCATAAGCTCGGATAACTTTTTGGAATCAATACGGATGCCTTTTTTGCGTACCTCGTCCATCATATTCAGGCCGAGAACAACGGGAACACCTATCTCCATGAACTGCACCGCAAGGTACAGTGAACGCTCAAGGGAGGTTGCATCAAGCATGTTGATAACAACTTCCGGCTTCTCATCCACAATAACATTCCGGGCAACAACTTCTTCCATAGAATAGGAAGTAAGCGAATATGTTCCGGGCAGGTCTACCAGATTAGCGCAGAATTCAGGGGTGCAATAGCGTCCCTCTGTGCGGTCCACAGTAATTCCGGGATAGTTGCCCACTCTCGCGGTTGAGCCGGTCAGGGCATTAAACATGGTGCTCTTGCCGCAATTGGGCTGACCGGAGACCGCTACAAAATATTCCTTTCCCATACCTTAATCCTCGGGATTAACCACAATGAAATCAGCTTCATTATTGCGCAGGGTCAATGTAAAACCTTTCATGCGCAGCGCGACAGGATCTTTAAGCGGAGCGCGTCCTACTACCATGAATTCCGTGCCGGGAACGAGCCCCATATCCCGGATACGGCGGCCGAGTTCACCGCTGGCATTTACCGAGACAACAACACCTTTCTGGTCTTTTTTCATTGTTCTGAGTGATACAGACATAACTCCCCTTATATCAAACACCTTACATTTTGATTATGAATAGCATTCTCAGCTGCGGATCTAGAGCAGCCGTAATTTGAATCCGTTACTTAGCCACGCTCATGATTGAAAGTCAATCTCACACCTGACAATAATATATGTATTTTTTGAAACAACCAATACTATACCATTTAAGTATGCATTATCCGACGTCAACATGCTATGATAATTTTATTGTGGATAAGATTCCCTGGAACCTTTACAGTTCATGAACCGACTATCCTTATAACCCCGTATTATTTTATATGAAAAAAATACTTTCTTACGAAGACCTGCGGCAATACGCCAAAATTCTTTCATGGGCCTTAAGCAGCCAGATGAAAAACGGCCTTAAAAACAAAGATATCATCGTAATTAAATATGATTACCCTGCCACCCCGCTGGCCGAAGCTCTCTTCGCTCTACTTATAGAAAAACACCTGCACCCGGTAATGGAGATCGCACTGACACCAGCCATGAAGGCAGAACTTTACATCAATTCCAGCTACGGACAATTAACATTTCATCCTCCCGGCAAGGAGGAATTATACGCAAAGGCGACAGGAGTTGTACGCATTCATGCCTCGGAAGAAGTGGAAGCCATGACCGAAGTTGATCCACGCTCAATCACGGAAAGCCGGAACGGCTCCCGTCAGTTCAGACAATCCATCGAGAAACGCAAGCTTTATGGAAAACTCGCATGGACAGAATGCGTCTACCCAACACAGGCGCTAGCGAAAAAATCAGGTCTAACCCTTGAAGATTACACCACCCGCCTGATGCGGGCCTGCTACCTGAACATGCCCGAACCGGACCGTGAATGGAAAAAGATATCCGAACAAACCGATGAAATAGCCCGCTGGCTTACATCTCTTGAGATTAAAACCATACGCATGCAGTCCGAACTTTGTGATCTGTTTTTCTCTCCCGGAGAGAACCGCCGCTGGCGGGGTGCCGCCGGTGAAAACATACCCGGTTACGAGGTGTACATTTCACCTGACTGCCGCACCGTAAACGGGATTTACTTCGCAGACCTGCCATCATTATATATGGATAAAGCCACATTTGGAATTCAAATAGAATTCATGGACGGCATCGCCATGCGGGCCAAAGCCATGGGTGGAGAAAAATTGCTGCTCGATCAGTTACGGACGGATGGCGGTTCCCGCCGCGTGGGTGAATTTTCGCTCACCGACGCCTCCATCTCCCGGGTAGACCATTTCATGGCTCAAACCATACTTGATGAGAATTTCGGCGGCGAATACGGCAGCTGTCACATAGCACTGGGACAATCATTAAGTGAAAATTTTGCAGGTCCGCCGGAAATACTTGATAAAGCGATGATGGACTCTCTGGGATTCAACACTTCATCCATTCATTGGGATCTCGTAAATACGGAAGAAAAAAAAGTAACCGCTAACCTTGCCGATGGCAAAAAAGTGACTATTTACGAGAACGGACGGTTCAATTTGCCATAAATAAGCATGAATTTGAAAAAAGTTCCCTTTCCACCTCTTTAACGTGTTGACAAGATATGCGGGATGCTTATTTGTCTAATTGTGCGGTCTGACTGCCCTTTTTAAAGGTTCTCAGGCCGCTAATTTATGACACCGGAGAGTCCATGTCTGCAAAAGAAGATAATAAAGAAATGAATGAACAGGAAACCGCGGCTACTGAAACAGAAGAAACCGCGGAAGCTGAAAATGAAGTAACTTTAAGCGAAGAGGAACTCAAGGCTCTTTGCCGTGAACACGTATGCCCCGCATGCGATGTGATGGGCGAAGCCAAAGAGGAACGTCTCCGCGCACTGGCTGAAACGGAAAACATAAAGAAACGTCTCGCCCGCGAAACTGCCGAATTGAAAAAATTCGCGGCGGATTCGATTCTTTCCGATTTACTGCCCGTTCTGGATAATCTTGATCTGGCCCTTGACCATGCCCAGAATCTTGATGCCTGCAAAGACTTCGTAATCGGCGTGGACATGACCAGAAAAATGTTTCTGGAAACCCTCGCCAAACATGGTCTTAAGGCTGTGGGTAAAGTCGGAGATGAGTTTGACCCCAATTTTCACGAAGCCATGGGCATGGCTCAGGTTGCGGATATTCCCGACAAATCCATCGCCCAAATCATGCAGCGCGGTTACGTGCTGAAAGAACGCGTCATCCGCCCTGCAAAAGTAATGGTGAATAAATTATCCTGATTTTTGCACCCGGCCTCTTTACAACCGGGATTCAGGACTTAAATCATAATGCAGTAAAACAAAAAATACATCTGGAGGAATTTATATATGTCTAAAATTATCGGAATTGACCTTGGAACTACCAACTCCTGTGTTTATGTTATGGAAGGTAAAGACCCCAAATGCGTTTCCAACGCAGAAGGCGGACGTACTACTCCTTCCATCGTAGGCTTCACTGACAGCGAACGCCTCGTTGGTGAAATCGCAAAACGTCAGGCTGTTACCAACCCTGAAAAAACCGTATTCGCTATTAAACGTCTTATGGGCCGTCAGGTAAGTACTCCTGAAGTAAAAAAATGGTCCGAACACTGCCCCTACCCCATCGTAGATGGTAAAGGTGGCGATGCATGGGTTGAAATCGCAGGAAAGAAATACAGCCCGTCCGAAATTTCTGCCATCATCCTGCAGCAGCTCAAAAAAGATGCTGAAACATACCTCGGCGAACCTGTTTCCGAAGCAGTTATCACCGTACCCGCATATTTTAATGACTCTCAGCGTCAGGCAACCAAAGACGCAGGACGCATTGCCGGTCTTGAAGTAAAACGTATCATTAACGAACCTACTGCAGCATCTCTCGCTTACGGCTTTGACAAAAAAGCCAACGAAAAGATCGCGGTATTTGACCTCGGTGGCGGTACCTTCGATATCTCCATCCTCGAAGTAGGTGACAATGTCGTTGAAGTACGCGCTACCAACGGTGACACTTTCCTCGGCGGTGAAGACTTTGACAACGCTGTAATCCACTACCTCGTAGATGAGTTCAAACGTGAAAACGGCATTGACCTCGCAAGCGACCGCATGGCTCTTCAGCGCTTGAAAGAAGCCGGTGAAAAGGCAAAGAAAGAACTCTCCACTTCCATGGAGACTGAAGTCAACCTGCCCTTCATCACCGCTGACCAGAACGGCCCCAAACACTTGATGGTCAAGATTTCCCGCGCCAAGCTGGAAAAACTGGTTTCCGACCTTGTTGACCGCACCAAGGCTCCCTGTCAGAAAGCACTGAAAGACGCAGGACTCACCGCAGCTGATATTGATGAAGTTATCCTCGTCGGCGGTATGACCCGTATGCCTCTGGTACAGCAGAAGGTTCAGGAATTCTTCGGTAAAGAACCCAACCGTTCCGTTAACCCGGACGAAGTTGTAGCAATGGGCGCATCCATTCAGGGTGGTATCCTCGCCGGTGACGTAAAAGATGTACTCCTGCTTGATGTTACTCCTCTGTCTCTGGGTATCGAAACCATGGGCGGTGTTTTCACCAATCTTATCGAAAGAAACACCACCATCCCGACCCGCAAGAGTCAGGTGTTCACCACAGCGGCTGACAACCAGCCCTCTGTGTCCATCCACGTTCTGCAGGGTGAGCGCCCCATGGCTGCTGACAATATGACTCTCGGACGTTTCGAGCTGACCGGAATTCCCGCAGCTCCCCGCGGCGTACCTCAGGTTGAAGTTACCTTTGATATCGACGCCAACGGCATTGTAAACGTTTCCGCAAAAGACATGGGCACCGGTAAAGAACAGTCCATCCAGATCACCGCTTCTTCCGGCCTGTCTGAAGACGACATCGAAAAGATGGTCAAGGATGCTGAGTCACACGCTGAAGACGATAAGAAAAAGCAGGAGCTCATCGAAGCCCGCAATCAGGCTGATTCCCTGATCTACACCACTGAAAAATCCCTGCGTGAAGTAGGTGAAAACGTGGATGCAGAGCTCAAGGCTGACATTGAAGCCAAAAGCGAAGACCTCAAAAAGGTTCTGGAATCTGAAGATCCTGAAGCCATCAAGCAGGCAACAGATGCTCTGGCACAGGCTTCCCACAAACTGGCTGAACAGCTCTACGCCCAGCAGAATCAGGCTGGCCCCGAAGGCGCAGCAGGTCCTGAAGGCGCAGCAGATGCCGGTGCAGCTTCCGCAGATGAAGATGTAGTCGATGCAGACTTCACCGAAGTAAAAGACGAAAAAAAATAATTCCCGTACGCACTTGCATAGCTGAAAAGTAAAGTATAATTTAATCCGGCCTTCCTTGATTACAGGAAGGCCGGATTTTTTTTGCCTTCCCTTGACGAATTAACTTTCATGGGCCACAAACTTTGCATGGAAAACTCAATGAATAAAGATAAGGCCGCGCGCCTTTCACACAATATTTTTGCCGTTGTCCTGTTGGCGACTTTTATTTTTGCCGCATCAGGCTGTGTTTCACTTCAAAAACAGCCTGTCAAAATCCCCACCGTTTCCACGGAATCGATGAACACCCAGACTCTGGTCAGTGAAGCGGAAAAGGCATGGAAAACACGGGATTATATCACCAGTGAACTTTTCTACACCAGATTGCTGGAACGAAGCGACATACCGGAGAAGGTAATACTTCCGGCAACGGAAAGACTGGCCGTAAGCTCCTTCAAATCCGGCCACTATCACGAAGCCGAAGCCCGTCTCGATCAATGGAAGAAACTTTCGGATGAAGCGGTAAACTCGCCGGTCTGGCAGAAATACTATTTCGAGACCCTCACAGCCATAAAAGATTTTCCCAAGTTGAGAGATCATCTTTCCCAGACCATGGAAGATCCGTTTCTGTCATGGGAAATCCGCTCCGCTGCCGGGAAAAATCTTTCCGGCATGAAGCAGGATGCCGAATCTCTTGCCGCTCTTGAAAGGCTCTATGCCATCGCTCCCGAAGATTCCAACAAGCAGGAGCTTGAGCAATGGTTCATGAAAGGACTTGAAGAAAAAAGCATGGCTGAAATCGCAGCCATGGCCTCTCTTGTTCCTGCCGAATCCAACTTGAAGTTTCCCTATGAGCTGCTGATCTTCGAGAAGGCCGTACGCCAATCTGAAGATACTGAATACTGGCCTATGTCATGGCGCGCCATGGCCGGAATCATCCAAAACGGCCAGATTGAAGATAAGGCTTACTTCACCGGAATACTGAATAAACTTGAAGAGAAGCTCGGAATACCACGCGTGGGTATCGCTCTTGTACTTCCCATTTCAGGTCGTTTTCAGGAATACGGGTGGAAAATAGTGCGCGGTGCCAGCGCCGCCCAGTGGGAAATGACCAAAGCCGGGCTCGATGTTGACGTGCAGGTTATCAATACCGAATCTCCCGATTGGGTGGAAAGGCTTCAGAACCTGCCTCCCTGGTACACCACCATTGGTGGTCCCATAAGCGTAAAAGCTTTTAAACAACTGGAACAGGCCGGAACCTATGCGGACAAAGTAACCTTCTCCTTCCTTGCCAAACCGGGCGATCTTGAAGAAGGCAAGCAGGTCTGGAGATTCTTTTCCAGCCCGGAAGACCAGATCCGTGCCTCCCTCGACCTTGCTGTTAATGATCTGGGCATCACAAAACTGGCTGTTCTCTATCCGCAGGAAAAATTCGGACGCCAGATGTCCAAGAAATTCTTTGATATGGCTGCCATGCGCGGAGCAAAAATAACCGGCATGGAATCATATCCTCCCCGGGATTTTCCCAAATGGGGTAAAGTCGTCGGCAAGCTGGTCCGTGCTCCTCAGAAAAAGGCTCAGAATAAAGCCGAAGGGCTGGGTGAGGACGCTCCCCTGCCGGAAACAGATTTCGGTGCGGTTTTTATACCGGACACATGGCATCAGGCACAATTGCTGATCCCGCACTTCTTTTTTCATGAAGCGGATACCCTCGTATTCCTCGGACCTGAGCTCTGGAGTCAGGCACTGAACTCAGCCCGTGATGTTGAAGCCCGTAATCTGCGCCTGACCGTAGCTCCCGGGGCATGGTGGTCCGCAAGCGACGGCGCAGGACGTCTTAAAGAAGTGATGAATCGAGAAGGTCTCGGCACTCCTGATTTCTGGATTGCACTGGGCTATGATTTCATCAAATTCGCAGGACGCCTCGGTACATTTTCCCAAGGCTGGACAGCCCAAACAGTTAATGCCCGCATCAGCGAAGCAGAACATATGGATTTCAGCCTCGCTCCCATAAGCTGGGATGCACAAGGACATGCCAGCCAGAAACTCTACCTGTTCCGTCCTGAACAGAACGGTAAAACCCGCATCGACGCAAAGCTTATAAGCACGACCCTGGCTAAGGCCAAAGCAAGACGAGAAGCCCGCGTTAAAGCCTGGGAAGAGAATCAGGCGGAGCAGGAAGCGAAGAAAGCAGAACAATAATTACCTCCGCGTATCCGGCGCAATCGGATACAGAGACAAGAATTTAGATCAATAAGAAAAGATTCCGCAAAAGGAGAAATTCATGAGTGACGAAAAACTCAATTTAGAGGAAGTTGCCCGTGTGGCACGCCTTGCAAGACTTGATTTATCAGCAGAAAAAACCGCGTTATTTGCAGGCCAGCTAAATAACATCCTCACATACATGGACAAATTAAACGAAATAGACACTTCCGAAGTAGAACCCATGTTCAGCCCGGTGGAAAATACCACTGTGCTGCGCAAGGATGAAGTCAAGAAGGAACATACCAGAGAAGAAGTCCTTTCCAATGCCCCGGACTCAGACGGTCAGTATTTCGTTGTTCCCCGCATAGTATAACTTAAAGCCCATACGGATTAAAATATGTCCTCATTAATAGAAAAATCGCTCACTGAAATCCAAGCCATGCTGCAGGCCAAGGAAACGACAACAACAGAAGCTGTTAAAGCATGCCTTGAGCAGATAGAAAAAACCGAACCGGTAACCAAGGCCCTGCTGGCCACCTGCAACGAAGAAGCCCTTAAACAGGCGGAAGAAATGGACGCCGCAGGACCGGATGCATCCAAGCCACTCTGGGGTGTTCCGGTTGTCGTCAAGGACGCAATTACCACCAAAGGCGTTCCCACTACCGCAGGTTCCAAGATTCTGGAAAATTTCACTCCATTCTACGATTCAACTGTAGTAGCCAAACTTAAAGAAGCCGGCGCAATCATCGTCGGCAAGGCCAACATGGATGAGTTCGCAATGGGTTCAACCACTGAGAACTCCGCATACCAGACTACCACCAACCCCTGGGACGCCAAACGCGTACCCGGCGGTTCTTCCGGCGGATCAGGTGCAACCATCGCAGCCGGTCAATGCTACGCAGCTCTGGGCACCGATACTGGTGGTTCCATCCGTCTTCCTGCGTCATTTTGCGGTTGTGTAGGCGTTAAGCCCACCTATGGCCGTGTTTCCCGTTACGGACTGATCGCTTACGGTTCATCCCTTGACCA
Organism: Maridesulfovibrio sp.; assembly: GCF_963676065.1. Classification (NCBI taxonomy): domain Bacteria; kingdom Pseudomonadati; phylum Thermodesulfobacteriota; class Desulfovibrionia; order Desulfovibrionales; family Desulfovibrionaceae; genus Maridesulfovibrio; species Maridesulfovibrio sp. Next base: position 3,223,227 of record NZ_OY780933.1, read on the forward strand.
GATCGGACCGATGACCAGAACCGTTGAAGACGCCGCCAGAGTTCTTAATGTTATCGGCGGTCATGACCAACGCGATTCAACTTCCGCAGAAAAACCAATGGAAGACTTTGTCGCCGCCCTTGATGAACGCAAAGATCTTTCCGGCCTGACCATCGGCCTGCCTGATGAATACTGGGGAGAAGGACTTTCAGATGAAGTTGCCGAGGCATGCCGCTCTGCTATCACCAAGGCGGAAGAACTGGGTGCCAAAACAGTTCCGGTTAAAATTTCCATGACCGAATACGCCATTGCCACCTACTACATCATCGCAATGGCTGAAGCCAGTTCCAACCTGTCACGTTTCGACGGAGTTCGTTTCGGTCACCGCACCGAATCCCCTGAAGATCTAGCTGAGCTTTACACCAAATCACGCACCGAGGCATTCGGTGATGAAGTGCAACGCCGCATCATCATCGGAACCTACGTACTTTCAGCCGGTTACTACGATGCATACTACCGCAAGGCCGCACAGATTCGCAGATTGCTGCAGCAGGACTTCAATAAAGCATTTGAATCATGCGACCTCATAGCCGGTCCGGTATGCCCCACAACAGCATTCCCGGTAGGTGACCTGACCTCTGATCCCTTGCAGATGTATCTGCAGGATATCTTTACTATTTCACTCAACCTTGTAGGAATGCCGGGCATGTCCCTGCCTGTTGCATTCGGTAAAGAATCCAACATGCCTGTAGGCCTTCAGTTCATGGCTCCTGCTTTCGACGAAAAGACCATGCTGCAGACCGCACACATCCTTGAAAAGAACCTTCCGCAGCTGCCTAAGGTGAAAATGTAAAGCTAAATAAATTACACATAAAAAGAGAAGCCCCATACTCATGCGAGTATGGGGCTTCTCTTTTAAGAACCGCGAAAAAACATTCTATTATAAAATTAAGAAATTTTAAATAATATCGACCTTCCTGAATCTGAAAGTCAACCATGCAAAAAAGAGCAGCACAACGTCCCGGGCTATCGTAATCTGCATATCAGACACACTGGAAACATCGGTAGAAAAACAGCCGCAGGCTACATCTATCCCGCGAAAAAGATTCGCTGAGAGAGCTGCTATAAAGACCAGCAGCATGCCCGTAAGTATAGTGGCAACCGCATCTACGAAGACTCCGCAGATCAGCATGGCCCCGCAGACAAATTCAAGCCAGGGCAGAAAAAAGGCAAGCGGGCCGATCATAATTTCCGGCAATAACTGATAATTTTTAACGATCTCGGCAAAAGCCAGCGGATCGACAATCTTATCCAAACTGGCAACAATAAAAACAATTCCGAGAACAATACGGGGGAATGATTTAAAATTCATTAGTCAGCCTCCAGATCCATTCCGGCTCCAATCCAACCATCTATACCGTCAGTAAAAACTGTAATATCCCTGTATCCCAACGCCAAAAGCTTTTTGGCTACGATGCGACTTTTTCCACAGGAAAGCCCGTCACAATATACAATCACAGGACGCTTCCTATCCACCAAAGCAGCCTTTTCGAGAAGTTCATCTTTGATCGCCCAGGAAGGGATGCTTACTGCTTTAGGAATGTGCCCCATAGAATAATCCGTATCACTGCGGGCATCTACAAAAGTATACTTTTCAGGTGCAAAGTTCTCAGTCAATTGCAAGGTATTAATTTCTTTTATTTCAGGAGGCTGGGCATGCCCCAATTCCGCAAAAGTATACGGTTCGGGACGGGCGGAATTGAAAACAACCGCCAGCCCCCCGGAAAGAGCGCATATCAATATAACTTTGACCAAAAAACCAGTCATTTTACCAAACTTCATTACCGTAGCCTAATTTTTAATTTGTAGTTATCCAGCTCGAATAATCAGTAACAATATGAAATGAGTGCACGGTTTCAAGCAGAATTGCAAGTCCGGAACCACGCTATATAAACTAAAAAAGGGTGTGTTCATAAGAACACACCCTTCTTTCAGCGAGACCGGACACCCGGGATAAACCGTTACCGCTGCTTCCTTTCGGACCTGACGGGGTTCACAGCGCACCCGCCATCCGGCCTCTCTGTTTTAAGACTTCGTCGTTGCGACGAGGTGAAATACCTATTTATTCCTGCCGGAATTGTCAAGCCTTATCGCTCATAATTACAATTTATTTTAAAATTTTCCTAAAAAAGAACGCTCAGCCCACTTATTGGCAAAAAAAATGAAAACTTGCCACTTTATCTCGCTCCTTGTTTCTGCTTAAATGAACCGAGCAATCATAGAAATCAATAACATGCATGGAGAACATATGAACGCTAAAAATGTAAAAGATGTCGAAGGCATCAAAGTTAAGCAAATAGGCTACAAAGACAAAGACTACCCAGTGAAAGGCGTTACTATCCGCTGGCTTTCCAAAGCTGGTGAAGATTCTAACGGACAGCCGGAATATGGATTGCGCCACTTTACAGTTGAACCGGGCGGGGAAATTCCGGCCCACAACCACTTCTACCTCCAGACCGTTTACGTGGAAAAAGGTCAGTTCGAATGTTTCACATACGACCCGGACACCGATGAAGCCGTTGAAAGCAAAATATGCGGCCCCGGCGACTTCGTATTCTCCGAATGCATGGAACCGCACGGCATGCGCAATTTAAGCGATACAGAAGAAGCTACATTTCTCTGCTGTATCGGCTGCGTGTATGAAAAATAACCTTTTGCTTTAATATAAAAAAAGGCCCGCTCAGTATCAAGGCGGGCCTTTTTTTTAAATAGTCGGTGTTGATTCAATTTGCCGGTTTGAATCATGATTTATAGTGTCAATTCCAGAAACTATTTGACTTAACTATACACTATGATGCTTTTTTAGCAATCTGAATTCTATAATTAATTATGTCATCTACAGTCAGCACAGGCATATCGTGCTTCTGAGCGAAGTCTACGATCTCAGGCAATCTTGCCATTGTCCCGTCCGGGTTGGTCAGTTCGCAAAGAACGCCGCAAGGACTGAGCCCTGCCAGACTCATCATATCCACAGTTGCTTCAGTGTGTCCGCCGCGTTCAAGGACACCGCCTGCACGTGCGCGCAGAGGGAAGACATGTCCGGGTTTATGCAGATCGTCAGCTGTGGCACCTTCAGCAATTGCAGCCTTTACGGTAGTCACGCGGTCTGCTGCGGAAACTCCGGTAGTAACGCCTTCAGCGGCTTCGATAGTAACAGTGAAGCCGGTCTGATAACGGCTAGAGTTGGACTCAACCATCATAGGCAGACCGAGCTGATCAAGCTTTTCCTCGGTCAGGCAAAGGCAGACGATACCGCTGCATTCGCGGATCATCATTGCCATCTGCGCATCACTTAATTTTTCCGCGGAAAAGATAAGATCGCCTTCATTCTCGCGATCTTCGTTGTCGCTCACAAGAATGCCTCGACCTTCACGCAATGCCTGAAGACCTTTTTCCACCCTCTCTACAGGGGTTCCATACTGGGATAACAAATTCTGATTCATGGTAAATCTCCAAATTTCGAGACCAGAATCAGGGCGATAGAATAGACAGCTGTCCACAATGGAACAGCGCGCAAGTGTAGGGAAGGCCACCTGCGATAAGACTGTCTCACTCTCTTTCATCCGGACTATAACCGTCGGCTCCGGAATTGCACCGGATCTGCTGACCCTTTTCACCAATTGAAAAGGCGCTCGCGGGCTGTCTTTAAAACTTAAAGAGTCACCGCCGGTGGGGAATTACACCCCGCCCTGAGAATTAAGATAATTTTTTCTACTTATAAAACCGCAAGTTAGTCAAGGGTATTTTTTACTTAAATCCAAGCAAAAGCAAACACCCCGCTCCAACCGGAACGGGGTGTTTAAAAATTATGCCTATACCAAAAGACTATTTAAAACTGTCTTCAAAAAGCTTTTCAATGGCCTTTTTACCGGACTCTTCAAGGAAACGGGTTCCGGTGGCGGTAAAATGCCTGTGAGTAATTTTCGGTGCGTCACATTCGGCCCATTTCTCTTTTTCCCAGCAGAACCAGCAGTTTTTATCCTGAGAAAACACATACAGGGGCTTGTTGCATATTTTCGCAAACTCAGCTCCCCATCCGGTTCCACCTTTTACAGTGCCATCTTCAAGGATATTACCGATTATGAAAATTTCGTGTCCGCTATTAACCTGCCAGCAGATTGACTGAAGGACCTTGCGAAAAATCGGGGCACGGGTGAAGTTGCGGTTCATCAATTTGGAGACATAAGTAAGACTTACGTCCTTGCTTTCAAGTTCCTTTTCAGTAAGGACCCGCAAACCACGCTGACGGGCATTCTGATGGCCTTCAAAACTATAGTTAACTTCCTGAAGTCCGTACTTTTCAGCATTCACTCCGAATTCGCTTTCTGTGCCGGAAGCACCGCCGCTATATAAAATGAACTCTTTAGGATTACTCATTCCTTCCTCCAGTATTTTGCTTGTCTAGTTTCGTGAAAAGGACTGATACACAAAAATGATCAAGTCTACAATCAGGATTTCGATCGAACTTCAATTTGCACCTGATTTGTCCATACGACAAAATCTGGAACTTATCTACATAAAACAATGATTTTCCATGATTAAGAAATATGAGACTATTCCACAAATAGCATTGATTATTTTTAATATGATAGAATGAACATTTTTCTCTTAAATTTATGTTCTAACAATATAATTCGTCAGTTTCACTCTCTAAAAAGACGGATATACATCAAATCTCAATGCAGAAGCATAAAAATTATGATTGTTACAAAATTCACACACTCCCATATAAATCTTATACACCTACAAAAGCGGTATAAATTTTTTTCATCAAATATAGAATGACATCACCGTTTTTTTCCGTATCAGTGGACTCTAGACAAACGCAAAAAAAAGTGTATTATGTCTTTGTTGATTCGGGCTGGAAAATCTCAAGACGAACGTAGCCGCGGCTAAACCGTATAGGAGGTTTTTATGAACAAACACAGCACTATTGAAGAGACTCCGGATGCCTTGAAAAAATTGGAAAAGAACAACCCTCAAAAGTATCGTTCTGTAAGCAAGCACATTGCCGCCATGGTCAAGTCTCTGGATGAACAGGAAAAGAACAGTTCTTCTACTCCCAAAGTGGAAGACGCTCAGGACTAAGTCCTACACCTCTATCTCTTACTCACTCGCAAATAGCAGTTACATATTCCGCAATAATTTAAAGCGTCTGACTAGTTTGAATCAAGCCAGGCGGAAATACTGCTGACAAAATCGCCGGAAATACAATCGATCCAACCTTGGTCTGTCCCCAAGCCTTCCTCATTGGAAGAAGTATCATCAATCATGACGATTTGATGGGGGGCAGACTGGAATCCGGTTAGTATCACAGGCAACGCTTTCTTCCAGTCGTCGCTGACTCCCCTGAAACCGATGAAAGTCGGTACACCGTCGGCAAGAGCAGACGCAATCCTTTCTGGAAATAGTCCCTCTTCCGGGTGGTCTATTGTCAGAATGACAAATGTAAAAAGCCCTGCAGGCAAGTCCATGCGGGGCATTTTTTTGGCCCCGTAACATCTGGCCCAAACCCCGACCCGTTGCAAATCAACTTTCGGATATTCTTTAAGTTTTTCATAAGCCCTATTTAATTCACCGGAACTTAAACTATCAACACAAAGGACCACAAAACCTTTTCCGGAAAGATGCCTTGCAACCTCGGCAAATTCACCTTCGGGGATATCCACTCCGTATCCGGCTAGAACAATGGCCGGATACCGCCCCTTTGCCGCCGGCAAAAACAAATCAGTATCATCATTTTCCTTGCTGTCCGGAATAGCGTCCACGCGCCCTTTAATCGGATATTCGGCAGGTGCTCCCTCCGGCATCCACATAAAACGGTGAATCCAGTGCTCATCACCCGGTAAAAAGACCACTGAACCTTTGACCGGTTCATCTTCATTAAATGAAGGCCCGTAGGTATAAATAAACTCTCCAAACTCGGATTTCTTCAATTTTCTGGTCAAACCGGTCTTGCGATCATGCAGGATCAGCCTGCCATACTCTGAACGCCCGTCTATGATGACAATCTGGCGTCCTGTGAAGGTTTCGTAGTGTCCCCTGAAATCATTCTCCGCAAAGCTATAGGCCGCCAGAGAAGATAAAGAACGCGCTTCAGAGCCCCTCTTAAGGACCATAGTTGAATTTCCGACCGTAACGCCTTTACCCTGCCGTAGCACAATCGCATCAGGATCAGAAGAAGTACCGGTTTCAATATGCGGGTAATTGCGATGTGCGGTTGCGGGCTTCACCACATTTTCAGTTACTTTTTGATCTTGCGCTACACGAACCTTCTCCGGTCTTCCGGCTGAATCTACATGGACTCCAGTCTGTCTGATATCAGAGGAACGAACGGCAGGTTTATTCCTGCTCTTTCTCATTTTTTTGGGAAGTTCGGGATTAAGTATTTTTTTGGAATGAGTGGAAGCCGTAACTGAGGCAGCATCTTCCTTACAAATCTTAGTATCTGATAGCGTAACCAGCTCAACGTCAAATGTATCCTCAGGCTCATAATTTTGCAGTACAAAATCAGCCAGAATAAACACGCTCAAAACGTGTAGCACAATTGACATCAATACAGCCAGATAACGCAAATTCCCTCCACACTCTTAGGTAAGCTCTCTTTAAGCAACACTATTCCTGAATAATTATTTTTTCAACTCCGAAACCATTTTTTTATTTCATTACAAGGCGATACCGATATTATTACTTTTTAACCGGACAAGCACCCAATAGATATAAAAACAATAATTCAATTTTAAGGTTGACACTTACGCAGAATCCAAATAGACACATCTTCACTTGAGTCGGGATGTAGCGCAGCCTGGGAGCGCACTTGAATGGGGTTCAAGGGGTCGGAGGTTCAAATCCTCTCATCCCGACCACAAGAAGGAACCCCGAAAAGCCACTGAGAAATCAGTGGCTTTTTTCTTTTTAGCAGCTGTCCCGTCCTGAAATAGGTTTACACCCAAAGGACCTATTTTATGAAAAAGGAAGAAAGTCAAAGAGTAAGGCGAAGTCAGCGCGATTACACAATGGGCTTTAAATTAGCGGTTGTTGCGATGGTAGAAGAAGGCGAAATGACCTACAAGCAAGCCCAAAAGACATACGGGATTCAAGGCCGCAGCACTGTTTTAGTCTGGCTGAGAAAGCACGGAACCCTTGACTGGAGCAAACCTATGGTACATCTGAAAAGAATGCCAAAATCTAAAGAGACTCCAGCACAAAAGATCAAGCGTCTTGAAAAAGAGCTTCAGGAAGAGAAGATCAAAACTATGCTTCTCAACGAAATGATTGATATTTCTGACAGAGAACTGGGTACTTCCATAAGAAAAAAACTTACCCCCGAGCTGCACGAGGTCTTCAGGAAACAAAGCAAATAAGTTTATCTGCTTGCTGTAGACAGCTCGGGGTGAGTCGGCAATCGATATATCAGGCTGAAAAACGCCATAAGGTACGGGAAAAACAGTTCCAAGAAGTAAAGAAACTTGTTTTGAGTCTGCGGGCCAGAATGCCTCGGCTGGGAACGCGTAAGCTTTATTTTTTATTGCGTGAGAAATTTGTAGCTCGTGGAATCAAGCTTGGACGGGATGCCTTTTTCGCATTATTGCGCAGAGAGCATTTACTGATAAAAACAAGAAAAAATTACACAAAAACTACAAATTCAAAGCATTGGCTCAAAAAACATCCTAATTTATTGAAGGAGTTTAAGCCTCAGTATTCAGAAGAAGTCTTTGTTAGTGATATAACTTACGTAAAAACGTTAAATAAAACATACTATCTATCACTAATTACAGACTCTTTTAGCAGAAAAATTGTAGGTCACAATTTGAGTTCTGATCTTAGTGCCGAAGGGACCGCTAAAGCTTTAGATATGGCTATCAAAAACCGAAAAACGCGAAACAAAACAATCCACCATTCAGATCGTGGATTGCAGTACGCATCGTCCATTTATCAAAACAAGCTCAAGAAAGCCGAAATGGTCCCATCTATGACAGATGGGTATGATTGTTACCAAAATGCGTTAGCTGAACGTATAAATGGAATTTTAAAACAAGAATTTTTGGTGTTTAAATGCACTAGTTTTGATGAGTTAAATTCACTCGTAAAAGAGTCTATTGAAATATATAATTCTGAACGTCCTCATCTTAGTTTGAAAATGAAAACACCGAACCAAATACATAAACAGGGCTGTGGGGGTACCCCCACAGCCCTGTAGTAAACCAATTAACCGTCAATCTATTTTAGGACGGCTCAAGCAATAAAAAAAAAGCCGTGGACGAATCCACGGCTTTTTTAATTTAAAGACATTCCGACCAAGACTTATTCAGGCACTTCCACTCTGCGAACCGCAATCTGATAATTTTCCGGGATTCCGTCTTCAGCCCTATGTAATTTGGGATCAAGCACCAGATAAGCTTCCTGCCCTTCATCAGCACACTTCTTGAGCAGAATATCCTTAGGCTCAATATCAATATCAGTATGAAAAGTAACGACCCTGCGCATGGACACAATCGCCTTGAGCCCTTCGATGCGCGCACCGTCCGGCTTTACCAGTGTCACTTCATCTTTAGCCATTCCGGGTAAAATCATTATATTTTCCTTTTTTTATTAGATATAAGAATTTTTTCATCATAGACCTGTAGGGTGGAAAGTCAAATTGCCGCCTTAAAGGGTATGAAACAATATCAACCATAAAAAAACCCTCGCAACTAACGTTGCAAGGGGCTTTGTAAATTCAAGCTGGCGGAGAGGAGAGGATTCGAACCTCCGATAGCGTTAACTATACACGCTTTCCAGGCGTGCTCCTTAAGCCGGACTCGGACACCTCTCCGCTTGGGAGAATAGTTTCTAGCTAAATAGCCCTTATTTGGCAAGATTATTTACAAAATACATCATATTAAGTTTAAATTAAGGGAGGTTATAAAAATCAGACACCACAATGCCATTAAACATATTGCTGAATGCTACCGGGATTAATTCGGAGATTCTCTTGAAAAAAATCCATCACTGCTCTAATTTAAGCTGAATAAATCAATCAGGTGAAGGCTTAAAAAATGAGTAAATGTTCCTGCAATACCCGCACACTGGATTCATTCTCCGAACGAATCAATATCCTGCATGAAACCGTACATGCAACATCCACAAAGAGTGTTAAACTCTACTGGACGATAAAAACTCTTTTCGTGATCAAAAGCCTTAGCCGGATTGTCATCCACAATTTCTCCAAGGACTGGCATGAAGCTTCCTGCCATATTTCCGCAGATTCCCAATGTGCAGAAGTTCTGCAGAAAGCTGTCCAGCTCAAAGAGAAACTGACCGAAACCCACATACGACTCTGCACCCTGCCATCGCCCTTTGCCCGCTGGGCAGGACGCAGACTCACCGGACCGGTGCTGGACTGGAATGATCTGGTCCTCGACCTCTCACTTGCTTTGGACCCTGAAATCCAGAACTCGCTCAGCGAACTTGAAGAGGTCCTTTAATATGGTTTCTCTTCAGGAAACGAATGCCTACCTGCGCTACGAAAAACATCTGCTCAAAAAATATCCACAAGCCAAACGGGACATAAAACGAGCCAAAAAGAAAATCTTAAAACGCCCCACACGCGGAGTGGTTTATAGGGGCAGCGGCAAAATTGCCTTACGTAAGATCAGGGTATCAATCAGAATTCTCCGTATCTCGCCACGCAAAGGTTTGCGGCTCTTCTACTTTTACTCTGAAAAGAAAAACAAAGCTGTTCCCATCTTTATATTTAAGAAAGGCCGTCCCCAGACTGAGGGTCAGGTCATGAAGCTTTTTAACCGCGCTGTAAATGAGGTTGTAGCAGAGCTGAAGGATGTGCATTAACTTAAAAATCAGCTCATTTGTCCGATGCGCACCTAGCTGTTCTTGATTAACCTTCGCCGTTTACATTTCAAATTGTTTTCCACGCAGGCTGATTTTTCAATCATGCCTGATAATTACCACTGACAAAAACTCAGGAGAAAAAAATGAAAATTCTTTGCCTTCAGGGCAGTGCCCGAAAGAATGGGCATACTGCTAAAATGATTGATTGGGTTGAAGAAGAACTCAAGGAAATGGGCCATGAAGTTGAATCCATCTACCTTAATGATAAGGAAATGAAAGGATGCATAGCTTGCGCCAAGTGTAAAGAAAAACCGGAAGAAATCGGCTGTGTGATAAAAGACGATATCCCTGCAATTCTGGAACAGATAGTAGCTTCCGACGCAGTAGTTTTCGCTTCGCCACTTTACTTCTGGGGCCCATCTGCACAACTTAAAACTGTGATAGACAGGACCTTCAGTCTTTACGTAAACTACCATATGCCCGACCACAGTTCCCTCATTAAGGACCAGCGTCACGGTTTTCTGGTTACCGGCGGAGGGCCATACGAAAACAACGCAGCGGAAACCTTCACCGCATTCTCCAGAATGAAAAAACCGCACATGACCAACCACACTGCAACTCTTTTTCTTGGAGGCTGTAAAAATCCTGAAGACCTCGGGGAAGAAGCAAAACTGCAGGCCGTAGAATTTGCGCGGGAATTGGTTAAATAATAAATTGCGACAGACCGATTAGAAAAAGCCTGGCGTGAGTTTATTCGCGTCAGGCTTTATTGATAAAAAAATTTCCCAGCAAAGAGCATATTTTCTTCCCGCTGGAACTTCCAGCATAACCTTTCAAGTGCTTACCACCTAGAATCAGCCCTTCCGTTCACACACCATAAGTCATTTCAAACACGGAAAACGACATTTCAGTCAAAATATGTAGAATTCAACCTCTTCTTTGTGACAAAAACAGCACATAATTTTTTTCAGCAAAAGGACGGAGGATCTTTACTATGCTATTTTTCTTTGCCTGTGTGGCAGCCCTTATTGTCGGTTATATGATTTACGGTAAATTCGTGGACAATGTGTTCGCGCCGGACGCAAACCGCACCACTCCCGCATACGCCATGCGTGATGATGTCGACTACATGCCCATGCCCATGTGGAAGCTCATGTTCATTCAAGTTCTGGATATTGCCGGAATCGGACCAATTTTCGGCCCCATCCTCGGGGCACTGTACGGTCCAATCGCTCTTCTCTGGATCGTTTTCGGCTGTATCTTTGCCGGCGCTGTACATGACTACTTCAGCGGAATGCTTTCCATCCGTAACAACGGAGCTTCCGTACCTGAACTGGTCGGTGAATACCTCGGTATGACCGCACGTCAGGTAATGCGCGTATTCGCATTTGTTCTGCTTATGCTGGTGGGTGTTGTTTTCGTTCTCGCTCCTGCAAAACTGCTTACAGGACTGACCGGCATCGAAACCGGAATCCTCGTAGCCTGCATCTTCGGATACTACTTCCTCGCTACCATCCTGCCCATCGATAAGCTTATCGGCAGACTCTACCCCTTGTTCGGCGCACTGCTGCTGGTTATGACCATCGCCCTCGCAGTTGCTCTCATGTTCAGCGGCCATGCTATCCTGCCTAACCTCGATTTCGCAGTTAACACCAGCCCCACTGACAAGCCCATCTGGCCTCTGCTCTTCATTACCCTGTCCTGCGGCGCGATCAGCGGCTTCCACGCTACCCAGTCCCCGCTTATGGCACGCTGTGTAAAGAATGAAAAAGAAGGCCGCCCGGTATTTTACGGCGCAATGATCATCGAAGGTATCATCGGCCTGATCTGGTGTACCCTTGGTCTTTCTTTCTACAATTCCCCCGAAGCACTCAACGCAGTTATCGCTGCCGGTTCTCCTTCCGCAGTTGTTTCTGAAGTTGCAAACTCCCTGCTCGGCCCCGTAGGCGGAATCTTCGCTATCATCGCAGTTGTAATCCTGCCCATCACCAGTGGTGATACCGCTTTCCGCTCCACACGTCTCATCGTAGCGGAAACATTCAAAATGGATCAGGGTCCCGCTATCAAGCGCCTGCTGATCGCAGTTCCCCTGTTCGCATTGGGTTATGTTATCTCCACCCAGAACTTCTCCGCAATCTGGAGATACTTCGGTTTCTCCAACCAGTGCCTGTCCATGCTGGTTCTCTGGACCTCAGCAGTTTACCTCGCACAGAAAGCAAAACTGCACTGGATTGCAACCATCCCCGCAACCTTCATGACCGCAGTTGTCGCAACATTCATCTGTCAGGCCAAGATCGGTTTCGGACTGGATATGAACATCTCAATCATGATCGGAATAGCCGCAGCAGTACTGGCATTTGCTCTTTTCATGATTAAATACGCTCGCCCCAAAGCAGCTGTAGAAGTCAACTAACACCTCTCTTCTTAAAGAAGAATCACATACCACACTTAAACTCCCCCGTTTGCATATGCAGACGGGGGAGTTTTTGCTTGGGGTAATAAAAGCCTTTACCCTCACCCCCCGACAACAGCCTCCACCCCGGCAACAATATCAAGCAACTCGCCGGTGATTGAGCCCTGCCGGGAAGTACGGTAATTTGCCTCGAGCACCTCGACATGCTCGATAATATTTTTCTCGGCAACCTGCATGGCCATAAGACGGGAGCTGTTCTCTGCCGCTAAGGATTGAACAATTGCCCCGTATACCGAAATATATAGATATTCTCTGAATAGCCCTGAAAATAAATCCTGAACCGGCACATTGATCATGGGCAACGATTTTCCGTCCCATTCCATCTTTAAACTACGCATATTAAGCGGCAGGATATGCCGGGCCGCAACCCTGCTTCCATCGCTGACATGAAGATTATTAACTATGCTGAACCGATTCATCCCACGCTTGGTTCGCCACTCTTCAAGATTCTGCGTAATCTCATCCACAATAGTATCAACCCCGCGCAGGCTGCCCGGCACACGGAAATTGACGCCGACATCAATTCCTGAATCCTCCAATGCGCCGCGCACCCGCTCCCCGCATGTCCAGCATACAGCTTTTTCTCCAGACTCTTTTAAGCTTTCCACCATCTTAACGGTTTCACTACGTGAGAACTCATTAAACTGCCCGCACATGCCCTGATCGGAACCGATTGCCAAAACTACCGCTACTCCCCCTTTTGGGCTGTAAGGCAGGATTCCGGCATTGCGAAAAAAAACTGTCCAGCCCTGCTCTATTACCTCAGCATATTCGCCGACTCCTTTGGCCGCGGTTTCAAAATGGCGGATATTGACCGCAGCAAGGGCTTTCATAGTCTTGACTACTGAAAGCAGATCAGTCGTAGTAGCAATCTTCTTGCGTATGGCCTCAAGCTGCTGCATCAGCCTCCCTCCATTTACGCATATGTAAAACAACTGATTTTTCAAGTTCATCCCAGATTGCATCATCCGCATCAGCCTGAACAAGTTGATTCATAAGTTCAAAATTATCATCCATACGAGCGAGGAGATAGTCCTGAACTTCTGATATACGTTCCAGCTCGATATCATCAAGCAACCCGAGCGAAACAGTCCAGAGAATTACAATTTGCCGGGCGGCAGTCAGCGGGGAAAAGCGGTTCTGCTTCAGCAGTTCACGCACACGTAGACCATGATCGATTCGGCTTCGTGTATCCTTATCGAGCCTTGTGCCGAATCTTGCGAAAGCCTCCAGCTCTTGAAACTGCGAATAAGTCAGCCGCAGATCACCCGAGACCTTGCGATAGGCCTTTGGCTGTGCGCGTCCACCCACACGAGAAACGGATTTACCCACATCAATTGCCGGCAGCATGCCTTTCTGAAACAATACCGGGGACAGATAAATCTGGCCGTCAGTGATGGAGATGAGATTGGTAGGGATATATGCCGAAATGTTCTGCGCTTCTGTTTCCACTATGGGCAATGCGGTAAGTGTGCCGCCGCCATGTTCCGGTTTCAGCCTTGTAGAGCGCTCCAGCAACCTTGAATGAATGTAGAAAATATCGCCGGGAAAGGCCTCACGTCCGGGGGGGCGACGCATAAGCAGGCTGAGCTGCCTGTATGCCTGAGCGTGCCTTGTCAGATCGTCATAGACGATGAGCACATCCTTGCCCTGCTCCATAAAATATTCTGCCATGCTGGTTGCCGCGTAAGGAGCGACATACTGCATACCTGAGGGGGCATCACCTTCAACGACAACAGCGAAAGTATAATCCATAGCCCCGTGATTACGCAGGGTATCTATTACCCTTGCCACAGAAGCACCACGCTGTCCGATGGCGCAATATACGCAGACAACGTCCCCCTGCTTCTGGTTCAGGATAACATCAAGAGCTATAGAGGTCTTGCCGGTCTGGCGGTCACCGAGGATCAATTCACGCTGCCCTCTGCCGATGGGAATAAGTGTATCAATTACCTTAATACCGCTCGCCATTGGAGTATCGACGGGAGCACGCATCAGAATAGGCGGAGCTTCGGACTCCACTGTGCGGGTTTCATATGTTTCAGGAACCGGCCCACCATCGAGAGGATTACCCAGCGGATCGACAATACGCCCAATAAGATTATCACCGACAGGCACGCTAAGAACTGTTCCGGAAGCAACCGCCTCATCCCCTGACCTAAGGCCCGTATTTGATCCCAACAGAGCAACCCCTATGGAATTTGGCAATAAATCCAAAGCCATTCCTGGTATACCGTTACCCAGCAGAATCAACTCTTCGGAACGAACTGACGTAAGCCCATCCACCTGAGCCACGCCTCGAGCTAAGGATAAAACACGTCCGACTTCGCGCGAATCAGGGGAATACTCCATATTGCGGCGCCCTTTTTCATGGGCGTTTAAGGCTTGATTTATGTTTTTTTCCAAAAAAGACATTCTGCCTCCGCCAGCCCTTCCGGGGACTTGAATCATTTACAAAGCTCTTTGAAGCATTCTCAAATCAATCGAACATAAAATCAGGTGTTCATTTCCGCAAAAATCTTGGTTTCCAGTTCAGCAATATAGGAATTAAGGTTCCATTCCCATTTACGGTCTCCGGCAATTATTTCAACTCCAATACCTAATCCGGCATCGGTTATGAAAACCAGTTCATTTTTAGCAGTGAACACACCTTCAATTAATTGTTTAAGTTTTTGTTCCTGTAAATCAGTATGTTCAAATCCGGTACGAATTAAAATGTCCGAATCTGCACAATCAACATTGCGGGCCTCGTCAGCAATACGCTGCACGAATCCGCTCATGATTAACTGCTCAAAATCACAGCCGGAAAGATCCTGAACTATGCTCGCGGCAGTAGCTGAAACCTCATGGCTCAACTTCGTACGCAAATTAAGAGCGACCAAATCTTTTTCCCGATCCAGTGACGCCAGCCATTCCCGGCGCATGGTTTCAATCTCAGCCAGAGCCGACTCCATGGCCTGTTGCCTCCACCTTTCCGCTTCAACTTGAATTTCCGCCATAACTTCAGCTTCCCTATTCTCAAGGTCTGTACGCATACTGAGTAATTCAGTTTTTACCCTACTTACATCAGCACGGGCCTCACGCAGTTCCCGTGTTTCGTTCTCTACACGCTCCTTTCGTTCCTGCATTGCACCAACAATTGGTTTATAGAGGAAGAACTTAAGCAGCATGATCAGTAAAAAGAAGTTCAGGATCTGGGCAAAGATCGTGAACCAGTCCAAAAGCATGATCAGCCTCCAGCCTTTTCAATAAAATAGGACCAAAACGGATTGGCAAAAAGCAATATCATAGCAAGTACAAAACAATAAATAGCTGTTGATTCAACCATTGCCATCCCCACAAACAGAAACTTAACAATAGTATTGGTCTCGTCCGGCTGCTGGGCAATGGAACTGAGCGCTCTGGACAAAGCCATTCCCTCACCGATGGCCGGGCCTATAGCCCCGATGCCCATGCAAAGCCCTGCCGCAATAATCGACCCGAAAGCAATCCAACCTAGAGTTTCCATGTATCCCCCCGCGGTTATACCGCTCCGGAGCAACCCAGACAAAAAGCCAAGACTCCGGAAGCAGGAATCATTTCATTTACAAACGCAAAGTGCGTCAGCCATCTTGCACTTCCATACCTGCGGCAATAAACACCGCCGCAAGCACAGTAAAAATATAAGCCTGGACCACACCGATCAAAAGTCCCAGCATCTGCATGATCACCGGAACAAACAGTGGCATGATAACCAGCAGAATGGCTCCCATCATCGTACCACTGAGAATATTCCCGAAAAGACGGACGGCCAAAGCAAACGTCCTGCTTATTTCACCAATTACGTTGAAAGGTAGCATGAAAGGCGAAGGTTGCACATAACTTTTAAGGTAATTACGCAAGCCGTTCTGCTTAATCCCATAATAGGGAACAGAAAAAAATACGATCAGGCTAAACGCGGTGGTAGTGGAAAGTGAGCCGGTCGGAGGCTTGAATCCCGGCACTGCGGAAAGCAGGTTCGAGACGAGAATAAATATAAAAAGTGTTCCAAGGAGCGGAAGGAATTTTTCCGGCTGCTGATTTGTTGCGTCCTTAATCTGGGTAAGGAGTCCTCCCACCAAAACTTCCAGCAGATTCTGCTGATCCGAAATCCGCGCCTGTGATGTAACTTTACGGGTTACAAACCATGAAAATCCCGCAAGCAGAGCCATGACCACCCATGTAAAAATGATGGTGGCGTTCAGCTTAAAGAATCCAAAGCTGAGATAGATGATATGGTCCGGGCTTATTTCCATTCAACCCTCTTCATCTTAAAAAACTCCAATATGCCTACACCGCAATGATCTGCCAGCAGATAAGTCCGCAATAAATAAAATCCTAAGAAGGAGGACACAAACGGCAAAGCACCAAAATTCAAAACCTGTGTAAAACCCCAAAGGGTAATTCCGTATCGGCCCAGATAGCTGGACCAGAAAAATAGTTTTGGACGTTCACATCGGGGCAGCGTTCGCACTGTCAGCCACAGTCCTCCGAAATGAATTACGGATAGAAACAGACCGACACAGAACGCGGCGGAGATTATCATAAAACTATTTACGATCATCATTTCCTTCCTGTGATTTTGAATCCTTACACTCCCACTCATCGCGTTCTTTAATGATTTTATTTTTCTCCCGATTCATCCATATTCCGGCACAGAGGCATCCCAAGGCCAATCCGGCTCCGAGCATGGTCATTGTCCAGCTTATTTCAGCAGGCCAGCTGTGATCCATCCATGCGCCCAAAAGGCTTCCCAGCACGGCTGGTAATGCCACCAGCCACCCAACGGCTCCCATTGACCCGAAAGCAGACCACATGCCGACGGTACCTTTCTGACCTGCACGGATTTTGCGCTGTTCTTTCATACGCACTGATTTGCAGAATTCATCGGATTTACGTTCACTCATATGGTCTCCACTTCAATCAAAGTACGCACAAACCCGGCTTCAAGCTTCGCGACCGCACTACGGGCGGACTTATCCGCTTCCGATGCTTCATCCTGCATACGCATAACCTCAATCTCCAATTCCCCCAACTGTCCGGCAACAGCCGCTCTCGAAGAAACACGCACAGCATTCCCTTTCTTGACCAGAGCCCCTCCGTTCAATGCCAGATGATGTTCCTCCCCCTCGACAACATAAGTAAATAAACCCGGCACAAGGGCCGAAGCGATATCTATATGGTTGGGAAGCAGGCAAAAGCCGCCCTGAGTACTTTCAGCCGTAATTTTATCAACTGAAACATCCAGAAACAGACCGGCTGGTACCAAAATCCGAAGCTCCATCAACCAACCTCCTCAATAGAACCGATCATGTAAAAATCCCGCTCTGATGCATCCGGGAATTCATCATTCAGTATCCTTTCACAACCGCGAACCGTATCTTCAAGTGAAACGATCCGGCCATCCATGCCGGTAAAATGCTTGGTTGTATTAAAAGGCTGAGTCATGAACCGCTCCAGTCTGCGCGCCCGGGAAACAATTTTACGGTCCTCGCGGGAAAGCTCTTCAAGACCGAGCATGGCGATAATGTCCTTTAAATCTTCATATTGAGCCAGAGTGCGGCGAACTTCACGGGCAACATCATAATGAAGCTGTCCCACAATAGCGGGCGACAGCATCATGGAACGTGATTCCAGAGGATCAACAGCCGGGTAAAAACCTTCCCCCGCGCGCTTACGGGAAAGAACAACGGAAGATGATAAATGCGAAAATGTATGGGTCGCCGCGGGATCGGTCAGGTCATCGGCAGGCACATATACAGCCTGAATAGATGTAATAGCACCGGTACGGCTTGAAGAAATACGTTCCTGCAATTCCGCAAGATCGGAACCGAGTGTAGGCTGGTAGCCCATGCGTGACGGCAAACGGCCCAGCAGACCGGAAAGCTCCATCCCGGCCTGAATGAAACGGAAAATATTGTCGATCAGTAAAAGGACGTCCTTCTCCAGTTCATCCCGGAAATACTCGGCAATGGTCAGAGCTGTATGCCCGGTGCGGAACCGCGCCCCCGGCGGCTCGTTCATCTGTCCGAAGACCATGACAGTATTATCGAGAACCCCGGCTTCTCCCATCTCACGATAAAGTTCCTCACCCTCACGGCAACGCTCCCCTATCCCGCAAAAAATGCTGGTCCCGCTATGAGCACCCACCATGTTGTTGATAAGCTCGGTTATCAACACGGTCTTTCCAACTCCGGCGCCTCCGAACAGTCCGGCTTTCCCCCCTTTTTCAAGAGGCATAAGCAGGTCGACTACCTTGATCCCGGTGGTAAAGATCTCCTCGGATACAACACGCTGGGAAAGCTTCATGGGCTGATTATGTATGGAGCGGAATTCCAAATCTGCGGGCAGGTCCCTGCCGTCAACCGGTTCGCCGAAAACATTCAGCACCCGGCCCAGCAACTTTTCACCTACCGGAGTGCTCAGCGGCTCTCCATCGCAATAGACAACATCTCCACGGGCCAATCCGCCGGTCGGGGTCATGGCGATGGCGCGCACGGTGGTCATATCAAGATGATCGGCAATCTCCAGCTGCACTGCTTTTTCTCCGCCGGAACTCATAATGGAAAGCAAAGGGGGAATTTCTTCAGCAAAGCGCACATCCACCACACTTCCACGAATCGAAACAACTTCACCGGAATACTTGTAATCCATGCCGTCTCCGCCGCACCCCGAAACAGGATCTGCTAAATATAAATAAAAAAATATTCTTCTATTTATAGAATACGGAAACCAAAAGTTTAGTAAAGCACTTTTCAATCAAGTAAGCCCCTGCTCCTCTAATATTGACTTCCATAAATTTAAGAGTAGCCTGTCCCGGTCACAAACAAAACTTTCCGGAGTTATCAGATATGATCATAAAAAATAAGAAACAAATCGATCTCATGCGTGAGGCTGGGATACTGCTTCATAAAGCCCACATGGTGGCTAAAGATATGTGTGAAGCCGGCGTTACCACCGAAGCAATTAATGCCGAAGTTGAAAAATTCATCACTTCCAATAATGCTGTTCCGCTTTTCAAAGGCGTTCCCGGCAAGGTTCCTTTTCCCGCCGGTTGCTGCATGTCCATCAATGAAGCCATTGTGCACGGCATCCCTTCCGCCAGAAAACTTGAAAACGGTGATATCCTCAGCATCGATATCGGTGTCAAACTGAACGGCTGGTGTTCGGACTGCGCCTGCACCCACGCCATCGGTGAAATTGACGAAGAAAAGCAAAAGCTGATGGACGTTACCGAAGAGTGCCTCCGCATTGCCATCAAAAGAATCAAGCCCGGAATCAAGTGGAGCAAAATCGCCAAGGAAATGGCTAAATATGCCCGCAATGCAGGTTTTTCCGTTGTTGAATCACTGGTCGGGCACGGCATTGGTGAAGGACTCTGGGAATCACCGCAGGTGCCGAACTACCACAGCAGACTGGTTAATGATTTCAAGCTCAAACAAGGGCTGGTAATTGCGGTTGAGCCCATGATCAACGCAGGTGTAAAAACCACTGAAACACTCAAGGATCACTGGACCATCGTAACTAAAGACGGAAAGCCCTCTGCTCATTTTGAGCACACTATCGCCGTAACGGCCAATGGTTCTCAGGTGCTCACTTGCGGTGAGAACGGTGAAGGCTGGGCATTATAGAACCAGATGACAGTTCCCCGCACTCCCTTAGACGTCCTGCAAACAACCTACGGTTATGAATCATTCCGTGGGTTGCAGGAGGACGTAATCAACCGCATCATGAACGGCGGCAATGCAGTTGTTTTCATGCCCACCGGGGGCGGCAAATCCGCCTGTTATCAGATTCCGGCCATTCTGCGTCCGGGAGTCGGTATCGTCATATCCCCGCTGATCGCCCTTATGCGTGATCAGGTCGCGGCTCTGCAACAGATGGGAGTGCGCGCAGCCTGTCTGAATTCTTCGGTACAACCATCCGAGGCCAATCACATTATCCATGAACTGCACAGCGGAAACATGGACCTGCTCTATGTTGCTCCGGAACGACTGGCCCAGCCCGGTTTTCTGGATATGCTGAGCGGAATCAAAGTCAGCATCATCGCCATTGATGAAGCGCATTGCGTTGCTCAGTGGGGGCATGATTTCCGGCCGGATTATCTACGGCTTTCAGTATTTGCGGAAATGTTCCCATCCGTGCCGCGCATGGCCCTTACCGCCACCGCCGACGGCCCCACCCGCAAGGAAATACTGCACCGTTTGTCCTTCAGCGAGGATGACATTTTCGCCACCGGATTCGACCGTCCGAACATCCGCTATACCGTTGTGCCCAAGGAGAGTGAAAAGAGCCAGTTGCTCAACTTCATCAAGAATGACCATTTTTCCGAATGCGGTATCGTTTACCGCATGAGCCGTAAAAAAGTGGAATCAACTGCTGCATGGCTCTGTAAACAGGGCATCAACGCCTTGCCCTACCATGCCGGACTTGATGCTCAAACCAGAGAAGCCAATCAGGCCCGCTTTATGTCCGAAGATGGGATTGTCATGGTCGCGACCATTGCCTTCGGAATGGGTATCGACAAACCGGATGTCCGCTACGTAGCGCATCTGGATCTGCCCAAGACCATTGAAGCCTATTATCAGGAGACAGGCCGTGCAGGGCGAGACGGTCTGCCCGCCGAAGCGTGGATGTCCGTAGGGATTCAGGACATAGGTTTCCTGAAACGGATGATTATGTCCGGCAATGCACCGGATGACCGTAAAGCACTTGAACTTCGTAAGCTGAACGCCCTGCTCGCCTATTGCGAATCTCCGGGCTGCCTGCGCCAGTCTTTGCTATCATATTTCGGTGAGGATATGGAAAAACCGTGTGGCAACTGTTTTACCTGCATCCATCCGCCATCCACTTTTGACGGAACGATTCCCGCCCAAAAGGCACTTTCCAATATTTACCGCACAGAGCAGCTTTTCGGAGCCAATTACCTTATTGATATCCTGCTGGGTAAAGAAAACAAACGCATTTCAGCTCAGGGTCATAACACCTTAAGCACATACGGTATCGGTAAAGAATTTAATTCCGATGAATGGCTCTCCATCCATCGTCAGCTTGTTTCCCAAGGGCTGGTTGATGTCGATATGGAAGGTTACGGATCGCTTAAACTAAACGCTAAAAGCTGGGAAGTTCTGCGCCAGAAACGTAATGTGGCCCTGCGTAAAGATCCGGTACTGGGCAAGACCAAGACCCGCCGGGCTAAAAAGAAATTGATTATCGGCGATGCGAACAGCCCCTCACTTTCCACTCCCGAAGCACAAGAGCTGCTGGAGTCACTGCGTTCGCTGCGCAGCACTCTGGCCAAGGAACAGCATGTTCCGGCCTATACTATTTTCGCGGACAAAACACTTCTGGAACTGGGCTGTTACCGACCCCGCACTACTGGGGAACTGTATGCGGTCAGCGGTCTTGGAGACCAGAAAATTTTCCGCTACGGCGCAGCTATAGTTGAAGTCCTGCTGGCACATGAAGAAAAACACGGCAGGCCGAGTGACCTTTTTCCCATCCCGGAAGATAAAATCAAGGAAGCGCCTTCATCCAAGCCCAAGAAAGAAGGCCCCGTAGTTTCCGCATCCGCGCAGGAAACACTTGAACTGTTTGAAGAATTAATGGACGTTGAAAAAGTTGCCGAGACCCGCAATATTAAATCAGCAACCATCTACGCCCACCTCACTTCCTGCATCGCGGCAGGCAAGGTAGATGTTAGCGACGTATTAGATTTAAGCGCTTCAGAACTGGAATGCCTTAAGGATACCCTTGCATTTTACAAGGAAGAAGGTCTCATGCAGCTCACCCCGATATTTAACGGACTATACGGCAATTATTCATATGAAGTTCTGCGTATGATCCGGGCCGGCCAATAAAAAAACCGACCGGCTTTAAAAGCAGGCCGGTTTTATTCCTACCGTATAATTTAAAATCATTAAGCGATTCTATAAGCCGGAGTGTTGCTCTTACTGGGATGAATCCTGCCCTGCAGAGCCAGTTTACGTACCAACTGGTCAGTAGCGTCCAGAATCTTTTTATCGCCATTAATAAGCGGTCTGTCGTCGCCCCATGAATCAAGCATATCAGGATCTTTAACCGTGAGATGAACCACTGCGGAAAAGAAACGGCGCAGGTTGATCAAAAGAGAAAAAGGCTCCTGATCACGGGAAAGATTCAGACCTTCCATTGATTCAAAGGTCACCTCGAACGGTTCCTGAATCAGAGGATGAAAAACAAGGTCATCGTTCCAGAGATAGCGTGTATTCAGGTACTGTGACTGGTAAGCCACATAATTGGCGTAGGTCCGGGCCGTGCCCACATGGACATTGTAAAGACCATCCAAGGCATCGCCGAAGCAGATGTTAAGATACTCTACCAACTCCTTGAAATAAATACCGCCTCCTTTTTCCACCAAATCGAATTCATAAGGAATCTCCCTATTCTCAGGCACGGAAAGGAGAGCGAGCATGGTCAGAATCTCCTCGACCGTACCGGCGCCTCCGGGATGGACTTTACCGCGATGCGAGGCACGGATAAATGCTTCCATGCGCTCTTCAATAGTCGGAAAAGTCAGCAACTGGGTGACCAGTTCATTAGGCGCTTCAGCAGCGAGAATCTGTTTCTCGGAAAAACCGATAAAGTCCCGGAAGCCGAATCTTTCAAATGAATTCTGCTTACCGTATGCCACCTGCGCTCCCTTGAACGGAGCTTTCATGATGCCTACACCACACCCGGTGATATTCTCCATGTCGGGCATAAAAAGCGCAGTCCAGTATCCTAGTTCTTTAGCAAAATTATATTCATCAAGAGGAACCTGATGTCCCCCCCATGTGAACATGACAAGGCCGCGCTCACCACGATACATCAGCCCGGAATGCTCCACAAATTTCTTTGTGTTGCTGGAGCGGTTGCAATCAACTCCGCAATCGAATTGGGGGGCAAAAATTATATCACGAATTACCGCGGAAATGTGCTCCACAGACTGCCAGATAACATTACGGCCATCGTAGAGACAATCCCTAGGCACACGGGAGCACCGTAAATACACATGCCCGTTTACCGGTGCCACTTCAATCTGCATATCTTTAAATTTCACGCGTATTTCGCGTGTATCGCAGACATCATTCTTATGTACATTAATTAAAGCACCGATGATCTCAGTCATGCGGTTCTTAGGATCAGCCAGCCCTTTGGCAAGACGTTCAATGTCAGCTTCGCTGAACTGCTGTGAAACAATCCTGCGGGGAAGAATGGGAATCTTTAATTCAGTTTGCATAATGGAAATGAGTAATCGGAACGTAATTAAATGCAAGGATAATTTGCATTTCAGGGCAAAAACAAGAGCAGATTATCATAAAATTTAACACAAAACAGCCAGAGTCCCTGCATAATAAGAAAAGCCCCTCGCAACAAAAGTTGCAAGGGGCTTTGTAAATTCAAGCTGGCGGAGAGGAGAGGATTCGAACCTCCGATAGCGTTAACTATACACGCTTTCCAGGCGTGCTCCTTAAGCCGGACTCGGACACCTCTCCGCTTGGAAGAAATGTATCTAGCTAAATCAGCGCACATTGGCAAGCTTTTTTTCAATTATTTTGAAATAAATTTGATAAATGCGAACCAGAAACGACATTTGATCTTATAGCCGGTCTTTTTTTCATAAAAATATCTTTAGAAAATAAAATACCTAGCGATTTAAAATACATCTCACTATAGAATTGACTTCAAAAATAAGTTAAGCTTCTTAAAATTTAAAGGAGTTGTAAAATGTCCCGTACAAGTAAAATCATACTGTTATTTTTAATTTTATTTCTAAACTTTACATCATTTTCATTAGCAACAGACATGTCGCAAGGGCTGCAATGTCCGCCGGGATGGAATGATAACAGGGCTGCTAGAGGGAACGACCTGATAAAACAATGCATTTCCCCTTCCCAAGATGCTTTTATAGAGCTTTACGCCGCTCCCGGTCAGGAAGTACCATTCGGCAAATTGCTTGATGCGTGGACACAGGAAATGACGCAGCGCGGCCTGCCCTTTCAGAACATTATTTCAGAGCAACCCGGACAAGTTTCCGGATATCCTGCGGTGACACGGGTTTATTCAGGGCATACACGCGAGGGCAATCAATTCGATTCGTCATTGGTAGCATCCCGCTATAACGGAGTGAATTACGTTTTTCAGGGACTTTCCCTAAAAGGCCGAGAACAAGCCCGGCAGGAAGTTCGGAAGGCCATGAATACATGGTACTATCCGGGAACAGCTCAGCAGGGATTCAGCAGCCCGCAAGGCGGACTGCCGCTTGGGTCCGGCAACTCCGCCAACACCCCGTACGGGAATGATCCATACTCAAACCAACAGACCGGAGCCGCAAACTCCGCGATGCACGGGCATAATGCAAATTCCGGTAACTCACTGCCTACCATAGTCGGAACTTTCATAGCGGACAAAAAGGATTATTGGGGAGGACATTACTATTACCGGATGTATCAATTCTTCAGTGACGGAACATTTATATCCGGCAACAAAAATGCTGCCACAGGAAAAATAGACGTAGATTCACATAAAAAAAGCTATAAGATATCTAAATCAGGGAATAATTTCACGATCAGCAGCGGCAAATCCTGTACTGATGGATACGTAACAGACACCGAAAGCAACTCCATCACACGGTTTAAAAGCGGCTGCTATTCTTCCGGTGGCAAAGCCATTTACTTCAGGAAAATACCCGGTAACCTCGCTAATAGCGGAGCTTCGGCCAGTACTACCAATTCACAAGACGGAAAACCCACCCTTACTGGTCTATTCATAGCGGACAAAAAGGACTACTTCGGGGGCAGGTACTACCTACGCATGTACCAATATTTCGGCGATGGTACTTACCTTTCAGGCAATAAGGATATCAAGACCGGTAAAATTGATATGAGCACGAACAGATCCCGCTACAAATTATCTAAATCTGGAAAATCATATGCTATTCAAGGCAGCGAAACCTACTGCACTCAAGGATGGGTGACTAAGATTCAAAACAACGCAGTTACCAGATTTAAAAGCGGATGCTACACTTCCGGCGGCAAGAAGATGTATTTTTACAAAATAAAAAATTAAGCTGCATCATAAAGAATCCCCTCACACAAAAATGTTGCGAGGGGATTCTTGTATTTTAAGCCAAAGATTAAATCTTTAATAACATTCTTAAGTGCCAATCATCTTCTGCGGCAGATAAAAAACTATTTCCGGAAAAATGGTCACTAAAACAACCATCAGGACCATGATGACAAAGAAAGGAAAAGTCGCCTTCAAAATATCCTTCACATTGTCATTGGTTATGTACTGGATGACGAAGATGGAAAAGCCGACCGGCGGCGTGACCTGTGACAACTCAACCATAAAAACCACAAAAATACCGAACCAGAGCGGATCGAATCCCGCTGCGATTACAATAGGCAGAACAATGGGCAGGGTCATAACCACGATGGAAATTCCGTCCAGAATCATTCCCAGCATTACATACATAATGCCCAGCACGAAAATAAGCATATACGGCGACAAATTCAGGGTGGCGATAAATTTGGACAGCGCCGTGGCAATCCCCAGAAACCCGACCACCTGAGACAGAAATGCAGCACCGCAGATAATGAAACAGATCATGCCACTGGTCTTTACCGCGGATAGCAACGCCTCCTTAAAATTGTTCAGAGTCAGATTCTTGAACCAGATAGCGATACCCAGTGCTCCGAGCACGCCGATTACCGCCGCCTCTGTGGGAGTGGTCAATCCGGCATAAATACCGCCGAGAACTACAGTAATAAGCAGGAAGACCGGAAAAAGATCCTTCAATGATCCAATACGCTGAGCAGCGGTGAACTTCTCCTTATCCTGCGGTACCAGCGTAGGGTCCATCATGCAGCGAACGATAATGTACAGGGAATAAACACCCGCAAGAGTCAGTCCCGGTATGACCCCGGCAATAAACAACTGCCCGATGGAAGTATCGGACAGAATTCCGTAGATGATCATAATCAGACTGGGCGGAATCAAAAAACCGAGCGTCCCCGACCCCGCCAGCGAACCGATAGCCAGACTCTTGTGGTAGCCTCGCTCGGAAAGCTCGTTATAGGTGATTTTACCTACGGTTGCAGTGGTTGCCGCACTCGAACCGGAAACAGCCGCGAATAGGGAACAGGCCACCACATTAATGTGATACAACCGGCCAGGAATATTGGAAAGCCAAGGAACCAGCCCATTAAGCAACCGGGTGGAAATAGAGGTTCTGTAGAGAATTTCACCCATGAGGATAAACAGCGGCAAAGCTGAAAGCGGCCATGAATTCATGGTGTTCCACATTGAGTTAGCCATAAGATCGCCGATCTTATCCCAGACCGAAATCGTCGGTGGTAAATTCATTTTGCAAAAGAGCATACCGCAAATGGCTGCCGCGTACAGGGAAAAACCTATCCACAGCCCGGAAAGAAGAAACAGAACCATAGCTCCAACCAGAAAAACAGCTAACATCAGAGGATCACTAATCATCAGTAGGTTCCTCCGTGGCCCTGCGGGCTATGAATGCAATGATCTGAATGAGGAGTAATGCAAGGCCGACAGGGATTGCCAGTTGCGGAATCCAGAGCGGAGTTTCGGCAATGGTGTCGGCTGTCATTTCTAGGTCCCATGTTTCGTAAACCATTGATACGGCATACTTAAGAGCAAAAGCAGTGATGGCCGCTCCAAGAAGTCCGGAAATGATATCGGCGATACGCTTGCCGTTTGCCGAAAAATGGGAAGTAAGCAGGTTGATTCTAATCAGCCCGTCTTCTTTCATTGTATAGGCCAGCCCGGTCAAAATCAGGAAAACGAGCGCGTAGCCACCGTACTCACTGGAAACAAGGGAGGATGTATTCAGCACCGCACGCAGAAAAATCTCAAGGACCACTAAGGCCACGATGAAAAGCATCCCGGCAGCTGAAAGAAAGGCCCCTCCAGTAGAGAGGCCTTCGATTAGGCGAATAAATGCACGCATATCAAACTACATTCCATAGGCTTTAATCACGCCCTTGAAGCCTTTTTTGGCTTTTTTGAGGGTATTTTCGAGCATCAGTTTAGCATCTGCGGAAAGCATATCGGCCACTTCTTTTGAAGGCTTTGAAATTACGATACCGTTTTCAGCCAGAATTTTGAGGGATTCATCATTACTCGTGCTGGACTGTTTCCACTGATAAGCTTCAACTTCAGCAGCAGCCTTAAGCACTGCTTCCTGCTGTTCAGGATTAAGCGCATCCCAGTAATCTTTGTTGATGACCATCATATTCAGAGGGAAGGCGTAGTTGATTTTGGTGAAGTATTTAAGATTTTCCCAGAACTTACCGTCCTTACCGGAGACTGCGGATGTCAGCACGGAATCAACAAGCCCTGTCTGCAAAGCGGAATAAAGTTCACCCCAAGGCAATGACATGGGACTGGCACCGACAGCGCGAAGCAGTTCGGCTCCATTTTTGTCATATGTACGGGTTTTCATACCTTCAAAATCAGCAACGGTTTTGAGGGGTTTCTTGGTGAAAAGTCCACTCGGAGGCCAGGGAGCTGCGTAAAGCATTTTCTGATTCCAGCGACGGCAGGCCTTTTCATAATAAGGTTTGGCTGCTTCGTAGAGTTTTTTTGCTTCAGCATAGTTTTTGGCAATCAGGGGCATGGAGCTGACGCCGAAGACCTGATCGGAACCGGCAACAACACCCATAAGGATATCAGACATGGGCAGAGTACCGTCTTTTACGGCTTTTAGCAGCTCAGGACCCTTAAAACCGAGGCTTCCGCCGGGGTGGACGGTTATCTGTACTGAACCGGAGGTATATTCAGCGACCTTATCGGCGAAAAGCTGGGCACCCTGTGAATGAAAATTAGTGGCACCATAAATAGCGTTACAGTCCATCTTAAGATCTGCGGCTTGCGCGGAAACGGCGAAAGCCAGAACCATAATTAAAGTGGTAATGATCCGTTTTAACATTGAGTAACCTCCGGTTTAATTTATTCTATTCTGTTATTTGAGAAATATTTTCCAAAAAAAACATCCATTTTTGTATTTTAAAGACTTAAAAATGATTCGCCATTTTGTATTTTTATACTCTTTTCCAAGCAAGGTCGGTCTAATTTATTATTTTTATACACAGAATTTTATAAAAATAACATCTTTTAATTATAGACAAGTTTGAGTAACGTCTGCCCAAATTGGTAAATTTTAAGCAATAGAAAATGCAATTCATACTTAGCTTACAAGATATACATCAGAGGAGAACATATAGTGCTTATTATTGGTGTAGATACCGGCGGAACGTTCACGGATTTTATTTATAAGGACGGTGAGAAATGGGGAGTACACAAACGTCTTTCTACTCCACACGACCCTTCAGAAGCTGTAATTAAAGGCATTAAGCACATCGCCGGAGAGCGCAGGGTTCAGGTGGTGCATGGTTCTACCGTGGCTACCAATGCAATTCTCGAACGTAAAGGGGTCAAGACCGCCCTTATCACCAATGAAGGATTTGAAGATGTTATCCAGATTGGTCGTCAGAACCGTTCCGACCTTTATGATTTAGCTTTTTGTAAAAAACCGCACATTGTCCCCCCTGAATTACGGTTTGGAATAAGCGGCAGAATTGACCATGAAGGAAACGAAATCGAACCGTTTTCCGAAGAAAAAGTGCAGAACATTCTCAATAAAATTAAAGACTCAGATGTTGAATCTGTCGCTCTTTGTCTTCTTTTTTCCTACTTAAACCCCGAACACGAGAACAGAATGCGCGAACTTCTGTACGGCGCGGGAGTTCCTGTTTCGGTTTCCCATGAAATCCTCGCTGAATTCCGTGAGTTCGAGCGCACCTCCACTACGGTTATCAACGCTTATGTTTCACCAAAGATGACCAAATACCTGACTAAACTTCAAAAAACTCTTGGCGATGATCCTCTACGCATCATGCAGAGCAACGGAGGTTCCATTTCCGCCGAAACAGCCATGAGCGAATCAGTGCGAACCATACTTTCCGGTCCTGCCGGGGGCGCGGTAGGAGCGCACGCAATCGGTAAAATGGCCGGATATGACAGGCTCATCACCTTTGATATGGGCGGAACTTCCTCGGATGTTGCATTAATTAATGAAGAGCTGCCTCTGACTCTGGAATCGGCGATCGAGGATTATCCTGTCAAAGTGCCCATGATCGATATACATACCGTAGGTGCTGGCGGTGGTTCCATTGCCCGTCTTGACGCCGGTGGTTCCCTGACCGTCGGCCCGGAAAGCGCTGGCGCCGATCCCGGTCCCATCTGCTATGGCAAGGGCTCCGAAATTACCGTCACAGATGCCAATCTTTATCTGGGCAGGCTGATTCCCGAACATTTTCTTGGCGGTGAAATGGCCCTGCAAACCGACAAGCTGGACCAAGCAATGGAAAAAATGGCCGCAAAAGCTGGACTTACTCCGGTCGAGCTTGCCGAGGGAATCCTCGATATAGCCAATACCAACATGGAACGGGCCATCCGGGTTATCTCAGTGGAACGCGGATTCGATCCCCGTGAATTCACCATGTTTTCTTTCGGCGGCGCGGGCGGCATGCATTGCGCATTTCTAGCCAAGCTGCTCTCCATTCCCAAACTGTTCATCCCGAATAATCCGGGCATCCTCTCCGCTGTAGGTATGGTCATGGCCGACGTAATCAAGGACTACTCCCTGACCGTAATGCGCACCCAGCACAATACTGACGACGCGAAACTCGAAGAACTTTTTGCGCCTTTGGAAGAACAGGGCCGTAACGATCTGGCCGGGGAAGGTTTCGCAGCGGAAGATATTATCGTAGAAAGATTTCTGGACATGCGCTACCAGGGTCAGTCCTTTGAGATTATAGTCCCCTTCAACGGTGACTGGATCGAGGAATTCTCCCGTCTGCACAAACAGAATTACGGCTACCGCAATGATGACAAGACTGTTGAAATCGTCAACATTCGTCTGCGCACCAAGGGCATGCCCACCAAGCCGGAATTCCCGGAAGCGGAAGCACTGGTTTCCGAAATGGACTCGGAAGCACTGCTCGGCACTACCGAAACCGTCTTTGATTCCGCTAAGCTGGAAACCCGCATCCTAAACCGCGAAAAACTCCGCCCCGGTAACAAAGTGGACGGTCCGGCAATCATCATCGAATACAGCTCTACTCTGGTAATTCCGCCCTTTGCCAAGGGTCAGGTAGATGCATACGGCAACCTAATTTTCGACATTAAGTAGTCAGGAGGTATATATAATGAATGTGAATCCGATCCTCCTTGAGGTTTTCAAGAACAGGTTTGCGGCAATCTCCGAAGAAATGGGCGTAACCCTGACCCGTACGGCTTTTTCCCCCAACATCAAAGAAAGACGCGATCTATCTTGCGCGGTATTTGACCGTAAAGGCGATATGGTCGCTCAGGCCGCCCATATCCCGGTCCATCTCGGGTCCATGCCATTGTCCGTTAAATCCGCTATTGAAAACAGCGATTTCAAGGATGGAGACATGGTTATGCTCAACGATCCTTTTAAGGGCGGCACCCATCTGCCGGATATTACGCTGGTTGCCCCGGTCTTCTGCGAAGGTTCACCGGAACCGGATTTTTACGTGGCCAACCGCGCCCACCATTCAGATGTGGGTGGTATGGCTTCCGGGTCCATGCCTTTGTCTACTTCGCTGTATCAGGAAGGAATAATCATTCCCCCGATCAAGGTTGTGGAAAAAGGCGAGATCGTAACCGGAATCATGACACTGCTACTTAATAATGTGCGTACCCCGGTAGAACGGGAAGGAGATTTTGCGGCTCAGATCATGGCCAACATCACAGGCGTGACCAGACTTCAGGAATTGATCGACAAATACAGTCTGGAAAAAGTTGATTTTTACGCTGCCAGCCTCAATGACTACGCCGAATCCATCACCCGTGCGACCATCCGGGATATTCCCGACGGCATCTACAAATTTACCGACTACATGGACGGGGACGGCGTGGACTGCGAGAACGTACCCATCTCCGTAACAATGGAAATCAAGGACGATTCCGCCAGCCTCGACTTTACCCGGTCCGGAGATCAGGTCAGCGGAAGTGTGAATGCGGTGCGTTCCATCACCCTTTCCGCCGTGCTATACGTATTTCGCTCCCTTATTAAGGGTGATGTACCCACCAACGCAGGCATCCTGCGTCCCATCGAGGTACTTACCCGCAAGGGTTCCATACTTGATGCAAACTTTCCCGCAGCTGTTGCGGGCGGAAATGTTGAGACCTCGCAGCGTGTGGTCGATGTTGTGCTCGGCGCTCTGGCTGAGGCGATTCCGCAACGCATCCCGGCTGCAAGTCAGGGAACCATGAATAACATGACCATCGGCGGCATGGATGAACGTACCGGCAAGCCGTTTGCTTATTACGAGACTCTTGCCGGCGGCATGGGCGGTTCTGCCACCTGTCGCGGAGAGCATGCCACCCATTCACACATGACCAATACTCTGAATACTCCGGTGGAAGCACTGGAATACAGCTACCCTTTCCGCGTAAAAACATATTGTATCCGTAAGAATACCGGCGGATCAGGAAAGATTCCCGGCGGAGACGGCCTTGTGCGTGAGATCGAACTGCTTTCGGATTGCGAAATCACCGTCCTTTCAGAGCGGAGGGTCAATGCTCCATACGGTTTGCAGGGCGGCGGACCCGGAACTCCGGGAAAAAACATCCTCATCCGCAATGGCGAGGAAAAGATACAGCCCGGTAAATTTCATTCACCGCTCAAAAAAGGAGACATTATCAGGATGGAAACTCCTGGCGGCGGAGGCTGGGGTAAATAGACAAATAAGAAAAGCCCCTCGCAACAAAAGTTGCAAGGGGCTTTATAAATTCAAGCTGGCGGAGAGGAGAGGATTCGAACCTCCGATAGCGTTAACTATACACGCTTTCCAGGCGTGCTCCTTAAGCCGGACTCGGACACCTCTCCGCTTGGGTGAGAAGTGTCTAGCTAAATCGAGACTGCTTGGCAAGTACTTTTTAGATATTATTCTAAATAAAATCTAAAAAAACATACTTCCTAAACTTTCAGACTGCCGATAAATTCGTCAATAGATTCAGCCTTTATCCTTTCAAGAACCTTAGGTAATTCTTCAGCAACCTTAAAGGCTGTATCGGGACTGATGAAGTTTGCGGTTCCTATCTGCACAGCTGTAGCTCCGACAAGCAGAAATTCCGCGGCATCTTCAGCACAAATAATTCCACCAAGCCCCATCACCGGAATCTTAACCGCATTCACGGCCTGATACACACACCTGAGCGCAACAGGCTTCACTGCCGGACCGGATAAACCGCCGATGACATTGGCAAGACGCGGGGTTCTGCGTTCAATATCCACCGCCATACCGGATAAAGTATTGATGAGCGATAAAGCATCCGCCCCGCCGTCTTCAGCCGCTTTCGCGCATACAGTAATATCTGTAACATTGGGCGAAAGCTTGATGATTACCGGCTTGTTACCGGCATTTTTCTTTACTGCCTCGGCTACTCGGGTAATCTGGCGAGGGTCCTGACCGAAAGCGATACCGCCCTCTTTTACGTTAGGACAGGAAACATTTACCTCAAGGGCTGCAACACCCTCTTCACCTGCCAGAACTCCGGCCAACTCGCCGAATTCCTCGGCGTCAGTGGCATAAAGATTGGCCAGAACTGGCAAAGTTTTCCAAGGCAGTTTGGGTAATTTCTTATTAATGAAATCCTCAACTCCGGGATTCTGAATACCGATGGCATTGAGCATACCGCACGGAGTTTCCGCTATCCTCGGCATGGGATTTCCTTCCCTCGGTTTGAGGGAAAGTCCTTTAACAACTATCCCGCCCAGAGATTCAAGATCGCCAAAACGTTGGAATTCAAGGCCGAAACCGAATGTCCCGGAAGCGGTCAGGATCGGATTCTTGAGTTTCAGTCCGGCAAAATCAACTGATACATCCATTTCTTAATCCTCCAGACTGAGATTGTTTACATTGAAAACAGGACCGGTGGTACAAACCTGAGTATGATGATCGTCAGCGTCCTTGCAAACACAGCCAAGGCAGGCACCGACACCGCAAGCCATGCGGTTTTCGAGGGAAAGTTCGGCATCTGCACCGTACTTTTTGGCCGCATTCCAGATTGTTTTCAGGAACGGGGTCGGTCCGCATGAAACAATAAGTCCGTCCTTCTCAGCGTACTCTTTGACCAATTCCTCTATCCTTGCGATGATAGTGGGGATGTCTTCGGGGCTGTTTTCCTGAATATCTTCTACATCAACCTTACCCGCTATACCTTTATAAGGGTAATTTTCCAGCGGAGGACGGTGCGCGAAGAACAATTTCAGATTTTCAGGCTGCGGATGGGTGTCGACATAACCGGAAAAGGGAGCTATGCCCATTCCTCCGGCGAGCATGAGTACGGGACGATTCTGCGGTTTGCTGAAAAAATTACCCAGCGGTCCCCAGATATTGACTTCATCGCCTTCTTTTAGCTCCAGCAGACGGGCTGTACCACGACCGACCACCTGAAAAAGGATAGTCAGACTGGTCTCGTCTGCGTTACAAATAGAGAAAGGACGTCCCCAAACGAGGTCCAAAGGCCAAGAAACCGGCCTTATCATAACGAATTGTCCGGCCCGCCAGCCCGGCTTCCAGTCCGGATATTCGAGCTTGAGTTCGACGATTTCCTCACCGGGTGAGGGAAGTCCGAGGGGCTTGTTGCTGATTACTTTAACAGCCCTGCAATTGTTTGCACTCATGATTTAATCCTGTAGATTTTTGCTGACCGCATTTTTAGCGGCATAAGCGTGATAGATTATGAATGAACATAAACCAGAAATTCTTGCTCCGGCAGGCGATAAATCCTCTTTCCTTGCAGCTATAGCCGCAGGTGCTGACGCCGTCTATGCCGGACTTAAACATTTTTCCGCCCGTATGGAAGCTTATAATTTCGCTACCGGCGAACTTGCGGCCCTTGCGGAGCTGGGTAGGGAAAACGGGGTTCGTACCCACATTCCCATGAACACACTGATCAAACCGGATGATATCAATTCCGCTGCCCGTCTTGTGGAACGAATCTCCCGTACCGTCAAGCCGGATGCCCTGATTATTCAGGACATAGCCATGGTCGATATTGCACGACAGGCCGGATTTGAAGGAGAGCTGCATCTCTCCACCCTTGCCAATGTCAGCCATCCCGTGGCCCTGAAGACCGCAGAAAAGCTGGGGGTAGACCGCGTGGTCATGCCTCGCGAACTGAATCTTGATGAAATCAAGATGATGGCCGAAGCATGTCCTGATTCCATGACCCTTGAAATGTTCGTACACGGTGCACTCTGCTATTCCGTTTCCGGCCGCTGCTACTGGAGCTCCTTTTTCGGTGGCAAAAGCAGCCTGCGCGGACGCTGTGTTCAGCCCTGCCGCAGACTGTACGGCGGAGCTAAACGGAAAGAAGCTCCCAAGCGTCTTTTTTCCTGTCTGGACCTAAGCCTTGATGTTCTTACCAAGCCGACCCTTTCCATTCCCAAAGTAAGTTCATGGAAAATTGAAGGACGCAAAAAAGGCCCTCATTACGTATACTACACTGTATCCGCTTACCGCATGCTGCGCGATAATCCCAATGACGCCAAAGTCAAAAAGGATGCCACGGAGCTGCTTGAACTCGCACTGGGCAGACCTTCATCGCACTCCGTATTCCTGCCGCAACGTCCCTATACTCCGCTCGATCCGGCTAACGAGACAGGATCAGGCTTTCTGATCGGAATCACCAAGCAGGAGAAAAACGGCAAACCGTATTTCAATTGCAGACAGGAACTGCTTTCCGGAGACTTCCTGCGTATCGGCTATCAGGATCAGCCCGGACACCAGACCATGAAAATCAGGAAATCCATCCCCAAACGGGGTAAAGTTTCCATTCCCGTAAAAGGAAAAACCCGCCTCAAATCAGGCACCCGTGTTTTCCTGATCGACCGCCGTGAAGAGGGGCTGGTAAAGGCACTTAAACAGCTCGATTCAAGACTTTCAAAGATCAAAGTTGCGGAAAAAGTTGCCAGCAACCTGACTATTGACCTGCCGCACCCCTGCCCGAAAGCGGAACGGACCGCTCGTCATACTTTGCAACGCAACCCGCCGAAAGGAAAGACCAAATTCGGTACCGATGTATGGCTTTCCATGAACGCTCTCAAGCGTACTCCGCGTCCGGCCGTATCAAAGATATGGTGGCACCTGCCCCCGGTTGTCTGGCCTGACGAAGAGAAGGAAATCCAGAAAATTATCGACATCTGTCTCAGCGGCGACGGACACGATTTTGTTCTCAATGCACCTTGGCAGAAAGCGTTTTTCCCGAAAAATGCCAAAGTCAGGTTCCACGCAGGACCTTTCTGCAACGTTTCCAATCCGCTGACCATCGAAATGCTGGCCGATATGGGATTTTCATCCGCCTACGTCAGCCCGGAACTGGCACGCGATGATTTTCTTGCCCTGCCCCAGAACAGTCCGCTCCCGCTGGGAGTTGTACTTTCCGGCATGTGGCCGCTGGGTCTTTCCAGAATCATAGCTGATGAAACAGAACTGATGAGTCCCATCTACAGCCAGAAAAAAGAGATCTGCTGGGCACGCCAATACGGACAAACCTACTGGATTTATCCGGGCTGGCCGCTTGATTTCAACGCGGAACGCAAAGTGCTGGAAAATTCCGGCTACTCCATATTCCTTGATATTCAGGAGCCGTGGCCCCGAGCTGTGCCCGAACCGCACCGCACCAGTAACTTCAACTGGGATTTAAGCTTATTGTAATATTCTCTCGGCTGCGCTGCCATGCAGCCTTAACCCCCTTTAATTGATCCTACGGGTTCCGTACAAATGTGCGGGACCCGTTTTTTTTATATCTATCCAAAAGTTCCGCCGTTCCAGCCAAACATTTCCCTGTCGTGATCTGCGAATTCGATATAAATCCTATCAGCTGAAATACCGAGTTTTTCGCCCATAAATCCTGTTAGTGCCGATGAAAGTTCCTTGCACTGAGAGGCCTGCAAACCAAGACTCTTCAAGGTCAACAGTGCGCACGGATCAAATTTTCCGCCGAAACTCATCTTTAGACCGGAGTGAACGCAAACCATAACGAACGATTCAGGCTTGCCCAAATTGCCCGCGATCAGCTTTGAAATCCCGGCAGTAAAATCTTCACCAGTAACATCTACATTGGTCTCAACTCTAATGAATGGCATTAGGTCCTCCTAAATTATTTACAGTCTTCCAGCATCTTGCGCAGATAATCAGCGGCGCTGCGTCCTTTCAACGCTCGTCCCCAGAGTTCAATCACCATACGGTGATGCAGTTCAAGGGCTTCCGGGGCAGATGTCAGCATGCCTACACCCAACCGAACATTTGGGAAATCACATAATTTATAAGGACTTAAGCACAGAGTGGAACGTTCTGATTGGCGAAAAATCTGAAAATGGGTGCTGGGGACGGAATCGACCAGAATGCCGATCTGTACCCCGATGGGCTGTTCTTCCAGTAGGCGGATTACATTCTCAACCTCGCGCCGGGCAACTGCACGCCGTTCCTGAAGAATATCTTCGGGTAAAACAAATGTACCGACAAAACCATTACGCAGAAATTTCTCGATATTAGTGGCAGAGGCAAGGTTAACCATACTTGGGCAGCGCTGCCTGTAGCCTCGCTTACGCTCTTTCAATACAGCAAGAATATCAGCGATATGCAGGAGAGTTTCCTGATCATCCTGCAATTCAGCAGGCAAGCCTTCTCTAATGGCAATTTCCAGATATTCATCGAACTCATCTGTTGTAAGCAGATAAGAAACCAATCCGAACATAACGGAAAGCTGTTCGGATTCAGCTTCATTCTGCCGCATGCGTTCAAAAAAGCTTATAGCGGAAGAAATGTACTCTACCCCTACTCCCATTAAAGATGGTAGAGATACACCAAACAACTCCGCAATAGATTCCAGGGCTTCCAGCTTGGGAGGATCGCCCTTTTCATAGCGATACAAAGCCGCTCGTGAAACCCCGATGCGGGCAGCGATTTCTTCTGTACTATATTTACTTCCCAGCCTGAATGCCTTCAGGCGTTGACCTATTTCCTTCGGACTAAGTTCGCTCATTCACCCGTCTCCGTAAGAGCTTAAAAGGGGTTCTTTGCCATATTTGTTATCAATTATGACTCAAATTCTCATTTTTGTGAATATTTTTTTTCATTGTTTCAAAAATGAGATTTTTCTTGACATAAGTCTTTTTTTTGAATCACTATGAAATTATCAAATCATAACCGCAGCAATAATTAATTATCTTTTAATTTTTTTTGCAGACTGTTAAATTTGCAACCACCCCCGATTGCCAGTCGGGAACCAGCCGGAGCAAATGGTTCCGGTTTTACTTGATCCTGTGATGCTGTCCCAGCTTCACGCACACACTTTCAGGAGGCTTCCAAAATGAAATTTTTCGGACGAATTGTTACAATAGCTCTGGCTTTGTGCATGGTTATGGGTGGAGTAATTTCCGCCAACGCCGCGAAGTACGAAGCTCGCATCGGTCACCTTGAATCTCCCCTTCAGCCCCGCCATCAGGGCCTTATAAAAGTAGCCAAGCTCGTTAAAGAGCGTACCGGCGGCGAAGTTGAGTTCAAAATTTTCCCCTCATCACAGCTCGGCAACCAGCGTCAGATGAACGAAGGCGTCCAGTTCGGCACCATCGAAGGCACAATCTCCCCCGCAGCATTCCTCGGTGGATTCAACCCCGCAGTATCCATTATGGATATTCCCTTCCTGCTTCCTGTAGACCGCGCAAAAGCACAGGAACTGCGTCAGGGCGAATTCGGTAAAGAGCTGCTTAAATCATTTGATTCAAGAGGCTTTAAAGCAATCGCAACATGGCCTAACGGACGTAAAAACTTCACCTCCAACAAGCCTATTTCCTCCATTGCCGATTTCAAAGGCCAGTCCTTCCGCGTAATGGATTCCAAAATCCTCATCGAGCAGTTTGCAGCCATCGGCGCATCCGCTATTGCCCTGCCTTTCGGCGAGCTTTACACAGCCTTGCAGAACGGCGTTGTTGACGGTGAAGAAAATCCCCTCGATACAATTCAGCGTATGAAATTCTACGAAGTTCAGAAATATCTCGTAACTTCCGAACACGGTGCCATGGAAGACTTTGTTCTCTTCAACCCCACCTTCTGGGATTCACTTCCTGAAAAATATCAGAAAATCATCGTGGATACTTTCATTGAAGTTATGCCCGGTGTTGAAGCTCACAAAGAACAGGCCCAGAAAGACGCTCTCGCTGTGATCAAAAAAGCCGGTGTTCAGGTTTCTCCCCTTAATGCCGCTGACCGCGCTGCAATGCGTAAACTGATGTACCCAAAGACCAAAGCGGCATACCTTGCCCGTGCCGGTGCTGAAGGTCAGAAGTTAATTGACCTTTATGAAAAAGAATACGCACGTATTGTTAAATAGTCAGTAGTTAATTCATGGCAGGAGGGGAATCCTCTCCTGCCTTTTCAGGAGTTTTTTAGATGTGTAAGTTCCTTGGTTCCCTGCTGAACGGGATACGGATTATCGAAAGGGTGCTCATAATCTCCATCAACCTGATCATGGTCGGCCTGTACACCTTCAATGTTCTTGTCAGGGAAATCACTCCCCAATACTCAAGCACATTCGCATGGATAGATGAAGCCACACGGCTGCTTA
Organism: Maridesulfovibrio sp.; assembly: GCF_963676065.1. Lineage (NCBI taxonomy): Bacteria > Pseudomonadati > Thermodesulfobacteriota > Desulfovibrionia > Desulfovibrionales > Desulfovibrionaceae > Maridesulfovibrio > Maridesulfovibrio sp. Next base: position 3,262,306 of record NZ_OY780933.1, read on the forward strand.
TGGTCTGGGCAATATTCATCGCGCTAGGCCTTGCCCTTGAAAGAGGACGTCAGGTAGCGGTTACAACCCTTTTTGAAAAAATGCCCGACATTCCCCGAAAGGTGGTCGGTATCCTGATCAACCTTACCGGAACTGTTTTCAGCTGTTATCTGGTCTGGCTCGGCATTGCCCTTGTTAAATTCGTAATGCGAACCGGACAGCTGAGCCCCACACTGGGACTGCCCATGTACTGGCTCTACATTGCGCCCACAATCGGTTTCGGATTGCTGGCCTTGCGCTACCTGCTTGAGCTTTTAAGCATTAACGACCGCCACACCCGACCTATGACAATCACGACCAAGTAATAAGACAGGTAGCAGACAATGACTTTCGCAATTATACTCATCGCCCTTTTGATGCTGGTCTGTGGTTTTGAAATGCTGCTGGTGCTAGGTGTACCTGCATTCCTGACCAAGACCTTTATGTTTACTCGTATTCCCGACCCCGTACTGATTCAGAAACTGGTCGGCGGAATCAACTTTTCCACCCTGCTGGCAATTCCATTTTTTATTTTTGCCGCAGAGCTTATGGCTTCCGGTCAGATAGCCAAGAGACTTACTGACCTTATTAAATATTTCACAGGACACCGTCTGGGCGGAATCGGACATACTACAATTTTCGGTTCCATGGCTTTCGGGTCCGTTTCCGGCTCGGCTCCAGCTACCGTAGCCGCCATGGGTAAACTGATGTACCCGGAACTGCGCAAAACCGGATTCAGCGAAAAATTCAGCCTCGGCCTGATCATTTCCAGTGCTGAAACCGCGCTGCTCATACCTCCGAGCATCACTCTTATTATTTACGGATGGATGACCGGTACTTCTATTACCGGACTGTTCATCGGCGGACTGGGAGTCGGAGTGACTCTGGGACTTGCCTTCGGCGCACTGGTTATATTTGAATCCCTGCGCAAGGGAGTCGGTCGTGGTAAAAAAACAACCGAGCCTTTCTTCACAGTATTCAAGTCAGCAGCATGGGCGCTGGGCCTTCCGGTTATCATTCTCGGCGGTATTTACTCCGGGCTTTTCACTCCCACGGAAGCGGCAGCAGTATCCGTTGTTTACGCCATTCTTATTGAAGCTTTTGTGTACAAGAACCTTTCCTTTTCCCGGTTGATAAGCATAACTGAACAGGCCGCCATTTCAACTACCATCATCTTCATCCTGCTGGCCATGGGCAGTGTTCTTTCCTATTTCGTAACTCTGGCACAGGTTCCTGTACTGATTACCGATTTCCTGACTAATATTCAGGCCGGACCGATCACTTTCCTCATGATTGTCAACATTGCCTTTTTCCTTGCCGGTATGTTTATTGATCCTAACTCAGCTCTGCTGATTCTGGTTCCGCCCCTTTATCCGGTTGCGCTCACCATGGGAATCGATCCCATCCATTTCGGTGAAATTGTCTGCCTTAATATCTGCATCGGTATGATCACACCGCCTTTCGGGCTTGATATTTTCGTAGCCTCTTCAACCCTTGATAAACCGGTAATGTCCATCATTAATGGAGTGTGGCCGTTCCTTTTCATTAATATTCTGGTCCTCATTCTGATCACTTATGTCCCCGGTGTGGCAACATTCCTGCCCAACCTGATTGCCCCCTAAAAAGGCAGGTTAAGAGTATGAATGCATTAACTAATAATATTGGCGTAGCTAACAGTAATAGTCCGCATCAGCTACCGCAGACCCCGGCATCACTTGAGCATCTGACCGAAGAAGCGGAAAAGCTCTTTGCCGATCTGGAAGAACTTTCGCGCGATATTGCCGGGGTTTCCCGTCCGTCATACGGTGAAGCAGAAACCAAGGCATTTGAACTGATAGAAAAATTTGCCGAAAATGAAGGCCTGATCACATACCGAGACAGTGCCGCCAACCTGGTTGTGACGCTGGAAGATATTTCCGATGACGCTGAATATATCCTCATCGGTTCGCATCTCGATTCTGTTCCTCAGGGCGGTAACTATGATGGAGCCGCCGGGGTCATCGCCGGACTGCTCTGTCTGGTTGAGATGAAACGCAGCGGCAATACTCCTGAAATACCGGTTAAAGTCATCGCCCTGCGCGGTGAAGAAAGCGCATGGTTCGGGGCTTGTTACCTCGGGTCCAAGGCCCTGCTCGGTAAACTGGATGAGGCGGAGCAGGATCTGCTGCAACGTGACGACAACCGTCCGCTCAGAGATCACATGTCCGATTGCGGCGCGGATGTAGAACGCATCGCCAAAGGTGAACTGCTGATTGACACATCAAAGATCAGAGCCTTTTTTGAATTGCACATTGAGCAGGGGCCGGTCATGATCGCCCGCAACCTGCCGGTTGCCGCTGTGACAGGAATCCGGGGCAACATCAGACACCGCAAGATTAAATGCATCGGCGAGGCAGGACATTCTGGAGCCGTTCCCCGCTGGCTGCGTAAAGATGCAGTCTTCGCCACCGCGGAACTGATTACGCGTATCGATGACCACTGGACGACAATTCTGCAACATGGTGGAGATCTGGTGGCAACCTGCGGTATCCTAAGTACCGATCCGCAGCATCACGCGATGTCCCGCATACCCGGCGAAGTGACTTTCAGCTTTGAAGCCCGCAGTCAGTATGAACACACTCTAGCGGCCATAGAAGCCCTGCTTCACTCCGAATGCGCGACCATTACCCATGAACGCCGTGTTAATTTTGAATTTGACAAACCGGTCAAGACTTCACCCGCAGTTCTGGATCAGGATTTGGTGGATCGCATAAACAATGCTTGCATTGCGGAAAACTTACCTGTAGAAGCTATTCCAAGTGGAGCTGGGCACGATGCCTCGCTCTTCGCCAACGCGGGAGTTTCCACCGGCATGATTTTCGTGCGCAACCGCAACGGCTCCCACAACCCGGAAGAAGAAATGGATATGGACGATTTCATTCGGGGCCTTTCAGTACTGTACCGCACAATCACGGAGTTCAACTTATGAACACTGAAATTAGCATCATAAGACCTGATGACTGGCATCTCCACCTGCGCGATGGAGAAATGCTTGGTGCTGTGCTTCCGTCCAGTGCAAGAATATATGGGCGAGCCTTAATCATGCCCAACCTTGTTCCTCCGGTAACTACTGCAAAACTGGCAGAATCATACCGCAAACGCATCAAGGAAGCCCTTCCCGAAGGATCTGATTTCAAACCGCTGATGACCTGCTACCTCACCGATAGCACCTCTGAGAAAGACATCCATACCGCATACGCAGTCAAAGCTTTTCATGCTGCTAAACTTTTTCCTTCCGGGGCAACCACCAATTCGGAAAACGGCGTAACCGACATTAAAAATGTCTATCCCGTACTGGAAGCAATGCAGGAAATAGGCATGCCCCTTTCCGTACACGGCGAGGTGACTGATCCGGAAGTGGATATTTTTGATCGCGAGGCCGTATTCATCGAGCAGGTTCTTGAGCCGGTACGCAGGGATTTCCCGGAACTAAAAATTATTTTCGAGCACCTGACCAGCAAATCCGGGGTCGATTACGTATTTGAGCAGGATGAATATCTTGCAGCCACCATCACCCCGCATCATCTGCTGCTGACCCGCAATGATCTCTTTGCAGGCGGTATGAATCCTTACATGTATTGCCTGCCTGTAGCCAAAACATTTGAAGATCGCGAAGCTATCCACAAGGCTGCAATTTCCGGTGACAAAAGATTTTTCCTCGGCACCGACTCAGCTCCGCATCCCGCCAGGATGAAGGAGAAGGTCGGCGCCGCAGCGGGTATTTTCAATGCCCCTACCTCAATAGGATATGTAACCCAAGTGTTTGAAGAGCTTGATGCTCTGGATAAACTCGAAGGTTTCACTTCAATATATGGTGCCGGATTTTATGGTTTCCTTCCAAATGGCAGTACAATTACTTTAGCCAAGCAGGAAGAACCCGTTGAAATGAACTGGCAGATCAAGGTCGGTGGCGATGTCGTAAAGATATTCAAACCCGACACCCCACTCTTTTGGGATTTAGTTGATTAACAAAGGCTGAGCCGTTATATTTCGGTTCAGCTTTTTTTTGCATAAAAACAAAATAAGGAGATAAAATGGTTCCCACCAGCTTTCCCGACCAAGAAACCATCGCTGAAATAACAGCGAAAATGCTTATCGAAGTTGAAGCGGTTCACTTCCGTGCTGATGAGCCCTTCAAGTTCACTTCCGGCTGGGCCAGCCCGGTCTACATTGACTGCCGCAAGCTCATTTCATTTCCCCGTGTGCGCCAGACCCTTATGGATTTCGGCGCATCCATCATCCTGCGCGAGTGTGGATTTGAATCCATCGACTGCGTTGCAGGTGGCGAAACTGCTGGAATTCCCTTTGCCGCATGGCTTTCCGACCGTCTGATGCTGCCCATGCAGTACGTACGCAAAAAACCTAAAGGATTCGGCCGTGATGCTCAGATTGAAGGTGATTTCGCTGAAGGCTCAAAAGTCCTTCTGGTTGAAGACCTGACCACTGACGGTCGCAGCAAAATCAACTTCGCACAGGCCCTGCGCCATGCCGGAGCGGAAGTAACACACACATTTGTACTCTTCCACTACGGTATCTTCCCCAAAACCAAAGAAACCCTCGCCGAAGCCGGACTCGAAATGCTCTCTCTGGCTACTTGGTGGGATATTCTCAACGTTGCTAAAAAGGAAAAATACTTCGACAGCAATTCCCTGAACGAAGTTGAAAAATTCCTCAACAATCCCGTAGAGTGGTCCGCCGCTCACGGTGGAATTTCTACTTATCCTGAATAAGAAGAATTCTAAATAATTTAATCGTTTCAGATTAAACAAATGACGGGGAGATGATTTAAATCATCTCCCCGTTTTTTATTTGCAACAATAAAAAGAAAGGCTGCTTCCCGAGAACAGGAAGCAGCCTTTCTGATTATTTATCATTTTATCCTGACAAAGCTCAGTACAATACTCTGTCAAGGTCGATCAAGATCTGCGATTAGAATGTCTGCTTGAACAAGTCTTCGCTGGAACCGCCCCCACTGGACTCTCCATCTTCCCCGGCACCGGTTGCGGTCCGGGTCGGCTGGGTTCCTTCCTTAAAAGGCAGGAAGAAAGTCTTCGTGGACCCCGGTCCGGCAAGCAAACCGGAGGCAGCGTCGATCTTAGCCATAACTACCCCTTCAGGCTGGGGAAAATCCTCGTAAGGATAATCATCTTCCACCTTTTTACGGTATGCCACCCAAAGAGGGCTTGCGGCGCGGGAACCTGTTTCCCACTTACCCATGGGAGTCAACTGGTCGAAACCTACAAATACCCCGGTTACAAGATAGGGAGAAAATCCCATGTACCATGCATCCTGCTCATTGTTGGTGGTTCCGGTTTTACCCGCCACAGGACGGTGCAGAACCTTGGCTCTCCAACCTGTTCCGTGCTGCACGACTTCTTTCATAAGGTTGCACATGATATAAGCGGTCTGCGGACTGATAGCATCGGTTATTTCGGGTTTGGAATCGTAAAGCAGCTCACCCCACGCGCTATTAACAGACAGCACCAGACGAGCCTTAACCCTTGAGCCTCCACGTGCAAAAGTTGAATAAGCTTCAACCATATTAAGTAAATCAACAGACGCGGAGCCAAGGGCTACGGACAAATCTTTGGGGAACTCAGTCTCAAGTCCCATATCCTTAGCGCGCTGAATAATTTTATTGATACCCAACTTACGCGCCAATCTGATGGTAACGAGGTTTCTGGACTTAACCAGAGCAGTTCTCAGCAAAGTGGGACCATAAAATACACCCTCAAAATTCTGAGGTTTCCAGAGCTTACCTGCTTCCATATCGGTATAGACGAACGGAGCGTCCATAAGAATTGAAGCAGGGGTAAACCCATTATCCATAGCTGTGGAATAAACTATAGGTTTAAAAGCGGAACCGGGCTGGCGCTTGGCCTGAGTAGCTCGGTTGAACTGACTGCCGCTGCTGCCGCTGAAAGAATACCCGCCGACCATGGCCAGAACGTCCCCGGTCTTGGGATCCATGGAAACAAGGGCACCCTGTACCACGGGGCGCTGCATCAGTGAGACCTGCCAGCTTACATCGCCAAGGGTATCGGTTTCAGGATCAACCTGATTAAAATTAACTTCACTGCCGTCCTTGAAAAAGGCCTTATCAAGCCTTGCCCAGACCACATCACCTTTTTTCAGGATTTCGGTGGCATCTTTCTTGGGCCGGACATCTTCCGGGGCTTTCTTTACGTTCGGGGTGCGACACCATTTCATACTGGCAACGGACATGGTAGCCGCATATTTTCCAAATTTAACAGCAGCCTCTTTTCTGGAGACCTTGGTCACCAGCACCTTGACCCATTTACCGGGCCGCAAATCAGGTTCAGGAATCACTTCGGAAGCAAGAAATCCGGCATATTCATCCGGCTTAAGTTCCTGCAATGGCCCTCTCCAGCCACGGCGTCTGGTAGAAGCTTCCAGACCTTCTTTAACCGCCAGATCAGCAGCATCCTGATGCTTAATGTCACAAGTAGTATAAACGTTCAGGCCGCCTTTGTAGACGGTCTCCTCGCCATACTTATCAATCAGCCAACGGCGTACTTCTTCAAGGAAATAGGGCCCGTGCTTCCATGAAGGATCTTCCATGCTCTTGTACACAAGCTGCTCTTCAACGGCTTTGTTGTACTGATCACGGTCAATCCACTTATGTTCATACATCTGCCCCAGAACATAAAGCTGACGGGCTTTAGCCCTTTCAGGATGACGTAAGGGATCATAACGGCTGGGAGCCTGCGGCAATCCGGCCAGCAATGCACATTCGGCAATGCTCAATTCATTGACATGCTTACCGAAATACATACGTGCAGCCGCTTCAACCCCGTAAGCGCCCGCGCCGAGATAAATCTGATTCAGGTAAATGGTCAGGATTTCATCTTTTTCCAGATAATGCTCCAACCGGAAAGCGAGAATAGCTTCCTTAATCTTGCGTCGATAACTTTTTTCCGGGCTAAGCAGCAGCCGCTTGATAATCTGCTGGGTAATGGTGCTTCCGCCCTGAGTTTTGGCTCCGCTTTTCATGTTGGCTACGAATGCGCGCGAAATAGCGGTAAAATCAACACCGTCATGATGATAAAAGGAAGCGTCTTCTGCGGCCAGAAAAGCCTTCGGCAATAACGGTGTCATCTCGTCCATACGGACCAGAAAACGCTTTTCCTTGTAAAAATATCCGAGGACCTTATGGTTACGGGAATAAACAGTAGTAACCAGAGGAGGGTTGTAGTCGGTAATATTCTTAAAACCGGGCAGATCGCTTGAAGCCCAGTAATAAAGGCCACCCATGGCCCCGACACCGAGGACAGCCATTACCAGAGTCACTATAAGTAAAATTTTATATACTTTTTTCATCTATGATTCTCATCCGTTATCAACGTGAGCGGCAAAGCCCCATGCAATCCGTAACTGACTGTGCAACTCGCGCACTTCCGACTGACTAATCCCGAGTGTCTTAAAAAGCTTACCCGGAGTTTTATTTTCTTGTTGTGCAAGGCAGCTTTCAACCTCAAGCAAAGTGATCCGTCCACTTTCATCGGTCCAAAAAGGAAAAAGCCGGCAATACAATGGCCGGGCTTCCTTAGGGATAACGCATCCTCCGCTGCCGAGAAACAAACACTTTCCCCCGGAATCAACTTCAAGCCGATAATGCATTCCGCCCGGCGGAAAAAGCTCTTTAACTGTTCGGCGCTGACCGGGGAAAAGCTTGAGCAAATTTTCGATAAAAAGCGGAGAATTCAGTTGCAGAACAAATCCTCCGGAATCGGGAGCGCATTCCAGAATGCGCTCCCGTTCATAATCAGAGACAGGAAAACAAACTTCCTCGGTACCGGGAGTCAATTCACAACATGTCTTTCCCTTTTCGGCACATCTCGCGCAAACAAAAGGATCACTCATGATACTTAAATACTCCCGGAAAATAGATTAATTATTCTCAAGACACATTTTTCCATATCCTGAGCAGGGAGGAATCGGGTAATCGCCATTGAAACAGGCAAGGCAATATGAATCCTTTTCTTCCACTGAGCTGAGCAGCCCGTCTATGGACAGGTAATGCAGGGAATCAAGGCCGAGAAAACGTGCAATTTCCTCTTCGGTACTGTTAGCGGCAATAAGCTCTCCCTTCGAGGAGAAGTCGATACCGTAGTAGCAGGGAAAACGGATTGCAGGACAGCTGACCCGCATATGAATTTCACGGGCACCGAGTTCACGCAGCTTCTTGACTCTGGTACGTGTGGTTGTTCCACGCACAATGGAGTCTTCCACGATCAGGATTTTCTTGCCTTTAATCATGGATTTAACCGGGTTGAGCTTAACCCGAACACTGAAGTCACGCATATCCTGCGAAGGCTGAATGAAAGTACGGCCCACGTAGTGGTTGCGGATCATCGCCAGCTCAAGGGGCAGACCTGATTCATGTGAATAACCGACTGCGGCATAGTTACCGGAATCAGGAAACGGCATTACAAAGTCAGCGTCCACCGGTTGTTCTCCGGCCAGCACCGCACCCATTTTTTTACGGCGTTCATAAACAACTTCGCCGAAAACAGTAGAGTCAGGACGGGCAAAATAAATAAGCTCGAAAATACACTGACGCTTAGGAGCGCTTTCACAATATGTGTAGGAAGTAAGCTTGCCTCCGTCCACAACAACCATTTCACCGGCATTAAGCGGACGGATTTCTTCAGCATCAATCAGATCAAATGCACAAGTCTCTGATGCAAAAGTGTAATTATCACCTACGCGACCAATAGCCAGCGGACGGAATCCATTAGGATCTTTAACCGCAATCATTTTATCATTGGCCAGAATCAACAGCGAAAATGCACCCTTAACCTTGCGACAGGCCTTCATAACCGCATCTTCAATGGTGTTACCGTTGAGGTTCTTGGCTATGAGATGAACAAAAACCTCGGAATCCATTGTGGTCTGAAAGATAGATCCCTGTGCTTCAAGCTCCTTGCGCAGCTCAAGAGTATTCACGAGATTCCCGTTATGAGCGATTGCCAGATTCAGATCACCGAATTTAACAAGAAAGGGCTGTGCGTTTCTAATCAGCGAGGCACCGGTTGTGGAATACCGGATATGCCCGATGGAAATATCACCCTTAAGTTCTTTACCCAGATGACGCTCATTGAAAACATCAGCGACAAGGCCCATACCTTTCTGTTCACGGATATAAGTTCCATCCCAGGTTACGATCCCGGCAGATTCCTGTCCGCGATGCTGCATGGCGTAAAGGCCGAAATAGGTCATTCTTGCTGCTTCAGGATGTCCGTAGATACCGAACAATCCGCAATATTCTTTTTTCATCTTTCCTGCTCTTGCTTAAAAAAGGAAAAAGGACCGTGCTGTAAGCCCGGTCCGTTATTAATGATTATTAACTTCCTACATGTTGTGGTAGCGCTGTAAGCACTGCACATCAAGTCCCTTGCCGCGTCGTTCCTCAATTGCCAGACTCATGGCATGGGCACCCGCGACAGTCGTTGTATATGCCAGCCCGTGAAGCAGAGTCGTCTGCCTGATTTCTTTTGAATCAGAAACCGTCTGCTTGCCGGAAGGCGTGTTAATCAACAGGTCAATCTCGCCGTTCTTGATGTAATCGACAACATGCGGTCGACCTTCGTTGACTTTAAGAATTTTCTTGGTGGCAATTCCCTGTTCAAACAGGTAATCGGCCGTTCCTCCGGTAGCCAGAATCTTGAATCCCATCTTCTCAAAATTTCTGGCCGTGGGCAGAATCGCTTCCTTATCCCGGTCCTTAACAGAGATAAAGACTGTGCCCTCAAGGGGAAGTTGGATTCCCGCACCGAGCTGAGCCTTCATAAAAGCCAGTCCCGGGGTATAATCCATTCCCATAACCTCACCTGTGGAACGCATTTCAGGTCCGAGCATCACATCGACATCGGGGAACCTGTTAAAGGGGAAGACCGCTTCTTTAACGGAATAAAACCCTTCTTTGCGCATGGACCAGGGATCAAGGTCTTTAAGCTTTTCGCCGAGCATAACTTTGGTAGCCATCTTAGCAAGCTGGATACCGGTAGCCTTGCTGACAAAAGGTACGGTTCTGGAAGCACGAGGGTTAACCTCGATAATGTATATATCGCCATCCTTAACCGCGAACTGGATATTCATCAGCCCGACAACCTCCAGCTCTTCAGCAAGGGCGACAGTCTGACGCTCAATTTCCTTTACTATCTCATCGCTCAAAGTATGCGGGGGCAAGACACAGGCAGAGTCACCGGAATGAATTCCGGCTTCTTCGATGTGTTCCATTACGCCGGCCACATAAGTCTGATCACCATCTGAAATGGCATCAACATCGACTTCAACAGCATTCTCAAGGAACTTATCAATGAGAATAGGATGTTCCGGTGATACCACCGTAGCTTCGCGGAAATAAGAATCAAACTCTTCGTCACTGTAGACGATATCCATTCCACGTCCACCAAGGACATAGGAAGGACGGAGAACCAGCGGATAGTCCAGACGCGCGGCGATGGTTTTAGCATCATCAAGAGACATGGCTGTTCCGTTCTGCGGCTGCTTGAGATCCAGCTTCTGGAGCAGGGCCTGAAATCTTTCCCTGTCTTCAGCGCGGTCAATCGCATCCGGCGAAGTTCCCAGAATCTTTACCCCGGCCTGAAGCAGCGGGATAGCGAGGTTGAGCGGAGTCTGTCCGCCAAACTGCACGATAACGCCTTCAGGCTTTTCAAACTCGATGATGTTGAGCACATCTTCATAAGTAAGCGGCTCGAAATAGAGTCTGTCTGAAGTATCGTAGTCAGTAGAAACGGTTTCCGGGTTGGAGTTGACCATGATGGATTTTACTCCCATGTCTTCCAACGCGAATGCGGAGTGACAACAGCAGTAGTCGAACTCAATACCCTGTCCGATTCTGTTAGGTCCACCGCCGAGGATCATGACCTTACGTTCCGGCATGCTCTCCGCTTCCTGACCGGGTTCGTAGGTGGAGTAAAAATACGGGGTATAAGCTTCAAATTCAGCGGCGCAGGTATCAACCAGATAATAGGTCGGAATCAGGCCGAGTTCTTTTCTGAAACTTCTGACATTCCTTTCGGTTTCACGCCACATGGTCGCCAATTGAGGATCGGAATAACCGTATTCCTTGGCTTTCTTGAACATGGCCGGAACCCGCTCATCACCGGAATAAAGTCCGGTTTCAAGTGAGAACTTCCTGAGTTCCTTTTCAAAAGTAACAAGATCTTCAAACTGGTGCAGATACCAGGGATCAATCTTGGTGATATCGAAAATTTCCTCAAGGGTCATTCCGGCAAGAAAAGCCTCACGCAGGAAAAAGATTCGCTTGGAATTAGGTTTGCGCAGCAGGCCAACCAGTTTATCGCGATCAATTTCGCAGGGCTCGAAAACCTTACCGAATCCGGGCATGCCCACTTCAAGGGAACGCAGTCCCTTCTGCAGGCATTCTTTAAAGGTTCTGCCGATTGCCATGGTTTCACCTACACTCTTCATGGCGGTAGTCAGAAAATCTTCGGCACCGGGGAACTTCTCAAAGGTAAATCTGGGAATCTTGATTACACAGTAGTCAATGGTCGGTTCAAAGGAAGCCATTGTCTCGCGGGTAATATCATTTGGGATTTCATCAAGGGTGTAACCGATAGCCAGTTTGGCCGCGATTTTAGCGATGGGGAATCCGGTAGCTTTGGAAGCAAGCGCGGAAGAGCGGGAAACGCGCGGATTCATCTCAATGATGGCCAGCTCGCCGTTTTCAGGGTTGATTGCAAACTGTACGTTTGAACCGCCTGTTTCAACACCGATCTCACGCATGATGGCAAGAGACGCATCGCGAAGCATCTGGTATTCCACATCAGTCAAAGTCTGAGCAGGAGCAACGGTGATGGAGTCACCGGTATGAACGCCCATGGGATCAATATTCTCGATAGAACAGATGATCACACAGTTATCCTTGCGGTCACGCATGACCTCAAGCTCATACTCTTTCCAGCCGAGGATTGATTCCTCAAGCATTACTTCATTCTGAAGACTGGCGGAAATCCCCTTCATAGCGATTTTTTCCAGATCTTCCATGTTGTAGGCCACGCCACCGCCTGTTCCACCAAGGGTGAATGCGGGACGAATAATGATGGGAAAGCTTATTTCCTTACCACAGCGGCGAATATCATCAAGATTGCGGGCGATACGACTGGTAGGAACCTTGAGCCCGATTTTATCCATTGCTGCGCGAAAAAGTTCACGACTTTCCGCTTTTTCAATAACATCAACAGATGCACCGATCAGTTCCACACCGAATTTATCCAGCACACCCATCTCCGCAACAGCAAGAGCGGTATTCAGTGCGGTCTGTCCACCCAATGTGGGCAACAGAGCATCCGGCCTTTCTTTTTCAATAATTTTAGCAATTGTGCCGGGTTCGATGGGTTCAATGTAGGTTCGATCCGCCAGAACGGGATCGGTCATAATGGTTGCGGGGTTAGAGTTGACGAGGACAACCTCATACCCCTCTTCTTTAAGGGCTTTGAGAGCCTGAGTTCCAGAATAGTCAAACTCGCAGGCCTGACCGATAACGATCGGCCCGGATCCGATGAGCATAATTTTCTTAATATCAGTGCGTTTAGGCATGAACTCCATCCAATAATGGTTTGAAATATTGGCGTTAGGACTTGTGGGTGAGACTGAAACTCATAAAACATTCCTCGCAGATGAGCAAGCAGAAGTTGCCGACCTTATTTGTATGATAATCACTTCGATCCCATTGACAAATTGCACAACTGACTTTAAATTTCATTTGCAATGCATTCACTGGCAAATACAATAAAAGGACGCCCCCTATCCAGTTACAAATCCGGTATGTCGGTACGAGTAACCGGTTTTGAAGGAGGAAAATGCTGTCGCAGCAGACTTCTTTCCATGGGCATTATACCGGGAACAATCGTAGATATAATCAGCAGTAACGGTAGGATGAATATCCGTGTACGCAGATCACAATTTGCCCTCGGCCATGAAATGACCAAAAAGATTCTGGCTATCCCGGTATGCGACTGCGATAAATGCAGTGCTTTCTAGTTTACATACAACTTAACTGTCTGCCAAACAAATCAAGAGGAAAAAGCCATGGGATCAGATGCAAAATGGCAATCCCTTGAAATTCTTGCCAACGATGGGACGTGGTACTCACGCACGATCCTCGAGATGAAAAAAATTCATGACCAATTGAAGGCTTCCCAAGGAGTCTGGTCTAATACGCAGGATACTGTCGATACCCTGAACTCCCTGAAAGATTACAAAGAATTCGTTGAACGCACCGAAGGCCGGGTAGTTAATCTGGTCATTAACGGCACAGATGTTCCCTACGATCTGCCTAAAAAAACAAAGGCATAAACTTTTCCAGTCTCTATTTATTTGCCTTTGCCCCGCCCTTCTGGCATTTTCAGGTTATGAGCAAAACAAAATCCATAGAAGAAAGAATAGAAAGTCTTGAAACCGCGCTCGCGCTTCAGGATCAGAATGTCGAAGAACTCAATAAATTCATCATTGCCCAGCAAAAACAAATCGGCGATCTTGAAAAGAAATTAGAGCTGATGGTCATGCAGATGAAAGATCTCAAGGATGCCGTAGCACATGCTTCACCGCAGGATGATGTTCCGCCACCCCATTACGGACATGTATAATTTTTTTATTAACTGACGCAAAAAAGCCCCGAACTCATCAGAGTCCGGGGCTTTGAACATTCTATATAAAGATTCCCTTCTACGAAACCTTACATCCATTTCCTACTGGTGCGGAAACACTCAACAGCTGCATTTCTTCACCGTTGCGTACAGCGAGAATCATGCCCTGAGAAACCTCACCGCGCAGTTTGCGAGGCTTAAGGTTTACAACCACGACAACCTGCCGTCCTTCCAGATCTTCAGGTTTGAAGAATTCAGCAAGACCGGCCACAACCTGACGCGGCTCATCATCGCCGGTATCAATCTTGACCAGCAGCAGTTTATCTGCGTCAGGATGTTTTGCAACAGAAAGCACTGTGCCAACGCGCATATCCACTTTCTGAAAATCGGGAAACTCAATAACTCCGGGAATTTCTTCCTTAGCCTGCTTGGATTGCTTCTTGGATTTCTTGGCTTCCTTTTTCTTGGGAGCTTCTTCTTCCTTGGGCAATTCCACACGCGGGAAAAGATTTGATTTCTTAGCAACTTCGGTACCGGGATCAAGCAGACCCCAGACGTCAATTTCACCCTGCAGGTTTACCTTTTCAGGAGAAAACTGGATTCCCAGCTGTTCAAGCATAGCTTCACTGGCTTCAGGCATAACCGGCCAGAGATGAATAGCGATCTTGCGCATACTTTCGAGCAGAACATACATCACGGTACCAAGGCGGGACATTTTCTCTTCTTTGTAGAGCGTCCACGGCTGAGTGGTATCAATGTATTTATTCAGACCGCGCACAAGCTCCCAAAGTCCTTCAAGACCGCGGGAAAATTTAGAGTCCATAAAATTATTCTGAAACTCGGCCATAGCCTTGCGTCCGAGACCCTTGATTTCGCAATCTTCATCAGCCTCATCACCCTGATCAGGAACTTTGCCGTCAAAGTATTTATGCGTCATGGACAAAGTTCGGCTGAACAGATTTCCGAGATCGTTGGCGAGGTCAGCATTGAGACGGCCGACAAGAGATTCTTCTGAAAAGCTGGAATCATTACCGAAAACCATTTCACGCAACAGGAAGTAACGGAAGGCGTTTACACCGTATTTATCCGCCATTTCCAGCGGGGAAACTACGTTGCCCAAGGATTTGGACATCTTGGTGTCCTTGATAAGCCAATAACCGTGAACATTCAGATGCTGATACGGTTCAATCTCTGCGGCTTTGAGCATTGTCGGCCAAAAGACAGCATGCGGCTTAAGGATATCCTTGGCCACAAGGTGGTTAGCTTTAGGCCAGAATTTTTTAAATTTTTCGCCTTCGGGATATTCAAGAGCTGTAATGTAGTTAATGAGTGCATCAAACCACACATAAGTCACGAAATCCTTATCGAAGGGAAGTTCGATACCCCATTCGAGGCGGCTCTTGGGTCGGGAAATGCAGAGATCTTCCAATGCGCCGGACTTGAGCAGACTCAGGACTTCATTGCGATATCTTTCCGGACGGATAAAATCGGGATTAGCGTTGATATGTCCAATTAACCAGTCCTGGTATTTGGACATTTTAAAAAAGTAGTTTTTCTCTGCGATATATTCAGGAACAGTTTCATGCTGCGGGCATTTGCCGTCAACAAGTTCCTTCTCGGTATAAAAACGCTCACAACCGAAGCAATAATGACCGCCGTATTCACCGAAATAGATATCACCTTTATCGTAAACTTTCTGCAGGACTTCCTGTACGCACTCGATATGTCTTTGCTGAGTGGTCCTGATAAAATCGTCATTTTCTATCTGCAGTCCGGGCCAGAGGCCGCTAAACAGAGCGCTTATTTCATCGACGTATTCACGGGGTGTCTGGCCGCCTTTTTCCGCAGCCTGCACAATCTTATCACCGTGCTCATCCGTTCCGGTGAGAAAGAAAGTTTCATCTCCCAGCAGCTTGTGAAACCTGTTCATGGAATCAGCAAGAATTGTTGTATAGGCATGGCCGAGATGCGGCTTAGCATTAACGTAATAGATGGGAGTTGTAATAAAAAACGAATCCAAAATCAGTCACTCCTGTTATGGTGATAACAATCGGATATAAATAGTCTTTTTTAAAAAAACTTATCGAATACAGAATCCGATGTGAATACAGCATAAAAACTTAACAGCCGGGTGAGAAAAATATTTTTCATCCGGCCGCTTTTTTTGATTTGCGCTCATAGGCAGAACGCATATAGCGAAGAACACGAAGATAAGCAACTAAGTTCGGACCAATATTATTCAACTGGTCCGAACTATAAAATATTATTTGCTCTTTCGTGGTCCGGAAGGTTTACGTTTACGCCTGCGCCTTGAAGGACGACGGCGGTTTGAAGGCTTTCCGGATTTAGGGGAACCGGACTCATCCTTTTCCTCGGATTTGGGGGAAGAAGAGGATTTTTTATCCTGCTCCGGCTTATTCTGGGGACGTTCCTTTTTAGGAGGCCGCTTGCGGCGCTCCTGCTGAGAATCATCCTTACGCCTTTCTGTACTTACATTTTCGCGTATTTCCTTTTCGTGCCCGGATTCTTCACCTTTTGGCTGCTCGTCTGCACGATTGGCCGGTCTGCGTTCAGGTTTAGGACGATCTGATTTTAGTTTATCAGACTTGGACCGCTCCGGTCTGGGACGTGATGAACGCCCTCTCTCCGGTTTCGGGCGACCACGTTCAGGACGTGAACGCTGAGGTCTTCCCTCGTTGCCGTCACCGCCCTTGTTGTCCCTGTCGCCGGGACGTCCACGCCGGGGTTCACCATCTTGAGAATCAGGAGTAACGTCACGATCCTGACCGGGACTTTTAAGCACATCCGGCCAATCATCGAGCGAAATTTCAATCTCCTCGCCCTGTTCAGGTACAACAGTCAGGGTGTTTCTGAAAAAGTTAGTCCGTGCAACCCTTACCGTTCCATGTATCGTATTATATTTCTTGCCTGTTTTTGGGCTTTTACGATGAAAGTCCTCATAGTTATCCTGCTCAAACGACAGACAGCAAAGCAACCTTCCGCAGATTCCGGAAATTTTGGTCGGGTTGAGAAAAAGGTTCTGCTCCTTAGCCATTCGGATGGTTACAGGCATAAACTTACGCATGAAACGACGGCAGCAACATATCTGACCGCAGTTACCAATGGCTCCCAGCATCTGGGTTTCGTGACGGACACCGATCTGTCGCAATTCAATGCGTGTACGGTATTCCTTTACCAGATCCTTGACCAGCTCACGAAAATCAATCCTTCCCGGAGCGGTGAAATAAAAAATCATTTTGCTGCGATCAAAAAAGACTTCCACGTCCACAAGCTTCATTTCCAACTTCTGACGGTCTATGCAATCCTTGCAGAACCTGTGTGCAGCACGGGAAAGCTCCCTGTTTTCTGCATCGGCCGCAAGATCTTCTTCACCCGCAAGCCGGTAAATTGTCTTTATGGAATCCTCAGTGACTTCCTCCGGCAGATCTTGCTGTACAACAAAGACCTTACCAAGTCCCATGCCCTGCTCAGTCTTAACTATGACTGAATGACCTTCCCGTACAACGAAAGGTCCGGACGAAAAATAATATATCTGACCGAAATCATTAAACTTAACGCCTAAAATCTGTGACATTATAAAAAAACCTTATATAAAACCGCACCTGCGCGCGGATAAAACTTGATATGAAGAAAGTACAGTAAACCACTTCCAGCGGAACTTCAATTCCAGCAGTTTTTTCTAATAACCCAGAATAATACAATTTTTAATATTTAGCAAAAAAAATCCGCAGCAAATGCCGCGGATTTACCCCATATTTAACGGGAAAAATATATATATTAAAACTAAAATTACCTTTCAAGCAATTCAGTTTCTATTTATACAGAAAAGCCGAGATTCTTCAGCTCTTTTACTAACTTATCTTCTTCAATCGGTTTAACCAGATAAGAAGTGGCTCCGCCTAGAAAAAAAGCATCATGAGTTTCTTTGCGGTCATCAAGCATGGTTGTGACAATAACCTTTACACCGCTTGTTTCCTCAACATCAAAATCTTTTTCTATGGACCTGATTTCACGCAAAGCCTGCTGGCCGTCCATCTCCGGCATTACGAGGTCCAGACAAACCAAATCGTATGCGTTGCCGTTCTCAAGCCCCTTTTTAAAGGCAAAAACAGCTTCCTCACCATTCACGGCAATATCGCATTGTGCATATGGTTTCATGATCTCATGCAACATATTGCGGCAATAAAAATCATCATCAACGATCAGCACTCGCATTCAGGCAAACCTCCAGAATCTTATGGCTTCACACACATACTACGGGCAATGGAAAGACATTGGCACTTTTGCACATGAAAATCAAGTTTACACACTCAAATTATAATAAAAAATATTTAATCTTACGGAGCAGTAATTAATTGACCGTCAGCGGACCATTCCACGGTCAGAGCGCCCTGTTTAGAGGTTGTATAAAGTGGAATAAGTTTTTTATCCAGCTCTTGTTTAACTTTTTTAGATACAAAATCATATCTATTCAAGAAACCGCAGGCAGCTAAAGCAATTTGTGGATTTACTTTTTCATATAATTCAGGAGAATAAGAGCCTGAACTACCATGATGCGGCAGAACCAGCACAGGAGAAAAAAGATCATGCCCGCTGCTAAGAACCGCCTTTAATCCCTTTTTGTCCAGATCGCCTGAAATGGAAAGCAACGGATGCCCATTCCAGATCAGCCGAAGATACAGGGACCGGTCATTACGGCTGCCCTTAAATGTGGCTGCTGGATGTGTAACTTCCATGATCAATCCCGGCTCCAGCGTGATTACAGCACCACTGAACAAAACCTCGGGATGAATACCGTTACGTTCAAAAGCGGCTTTAAAACGCTTCCCTGTCCTGCCGCTGGGTATATCGCCGTTAAAATAAAAGCGGTCCACTGAAAATTTCTCAAGTAGAAAAGCAAGCCCTCCGGCATGATCTCGGTCTCCGTGGGTCATAAAGATATTATCAACATGCGGCAGATGGCCGTAAGCAAGCCACGGCCCCACAATGGACCAGCCCATATCAAAGTTCCACCCGAAACCGCCACCGCCATCAACGACTGTCCGCGACCCATCCGGGCCGCTTATAACCACGCATTGCGACTGTCCGGTATCGAGGATATCCATCCGAACCCGCTCCGGCCCTGCGGAATCGTATCCCCGAAGGCAGAGTAGCAATGCAGCCGGAAGCAGCAGGATATAAGCCCTTTTACTTCTACCGTGCCAGCAGAAGAATATCGCGGCCAGAATCAAATAATAGACCAGTATACCTTCCCAATGAGGACGGTAAAAAGCATATTCCGGCAGAAATCCGGAATCATCCGCCCAGCGGACAAGTTCAAGCAACCACTCGAATGTCCCGGCTCCGGCGGCAAATAATTTACCTGAAATAAAAGGGCTGAAATATGATGCGATCAATCCGCCGACCCCGCAGACTGGCAGGATAAACATGCCCAGAACAGGCACGAACAAAATATTAAATAAAAGATTCGGTGTGATCACTCCGAAGTTCCAGACCAGCACAGGCATCAGGGTGAGATTGGCACAGATGCTGATGTAAAGCAGAGCCGCGACAGATCTTATCGCGTTGTACCGCAGTCCCGGACCGGACGGCATGAATCTTAAAAATAAGGGATAGAACAGGGCAATCCCGCCCACAGCCAGTACTGAAAGCTGAAATCCAAGATCGAATACACTTAGCGGAGACACTGCTAAAATCAAAAGTACGGCTAGCAATAAGCCATCCAGAAGCACCCTGCCCCGGTTGAAGAACATGAACAATCCCCAGAACCCGAACATGGCAACCGCACGCAGCAGCGAGGGACTGAACTGCCCGAGCCACAGATATAGAAGCACCGGAGGAATGGAAAAAAGGACTCCCAGCCGCATACGGGGAATCCGCAGATATATCCGGGGATAGACAGCCCCCGCCAACCATGCCAGCCCAAACCCCATGGCAACGATGAATCCCACATGCAGGCCGGACAAGGCCAGAATGTGTGAAACACCGGCCCTGCGAATTAGTTCTACAGTCTCGTGTGAAAGGAAAAAACGGTCACCGGTAAGCAACGCAGGAAAGATGGCCCCGCCCTGAGTGGGAGGAGCGTTCTTTAAGATATGTTCACGCAGGGAGGTCCGCAGCTTCTGCAAATTTCCGGGAGAATAAGGCTTTAAGCCGCCGTTTTTTATCAGTCCACGGGCGTAAGTCCGGTAGCGGATATTTTTGGTACGGCAGTAAAAATCATAATCCCAGAGTCCGTTGTTTCGGAATCCATGAATCGGCTTGACCCTTGCCTTCAGAGAAACCTGCTGCCCGACATAGGGCAATTGTGCAGGGTCGGCCCACGTCCAGTTCAGAAATCCATCGAGTTCGGTCTGAGCATCGGTACTGTTACAGGTTACATTCTCAAGAAGTATTTTAAGCTGCTTTCCCGGCATCCCTTTGATGCTGTGAATTGTTCCGCTAAGCTGAACCTTCTCACGTGCAGCCATCCAATCAGGTATGGCAATGCCTTGCGTCGGCAACGAAAAATTTCCATACCAATGTCCTAAGCCGAACAGCAAAAGCAACAAAAGGACCGTACCCTTTTCAGGGCGGGATATAATTATAAAAAACAGGCAGATCAGCAGAGCGGCCAGAGAGGGAACCATCCATTTAATGGAAAGTATGCCGAAGACAAAAGCGGGGATTAAAATCTCCCAAAAAAACAGGCCCGGCATCCCGGACCTGCTTTCTGAGATTAAATTTTCATTAACCGTACTCATCACACGGTTATTCTATTACTCTTTCTCGCGCCAGACCCTTGCGCCCACCGCCGAAAGCTTATCTTCAAGATTTTCATATCCCCTATCAAGATGATAAATACGCTGAACATCGGTCCGTCCGGATGCTGCCAGCCCGGCAACAACAAGGGAGGCACTCGCCCGCAGGTCGGAAGCCATAACCGGGGCACCGGCAAGCTTTTCAACTCCGCGGATCATAGCGGTACGGCCTTTGAGTTTGATATTTGCGCCCATACGCACCAGTTCCTGCACATGCATAAAACGATTTTCAAAAATCTTTTCCTCAATGGTCCCGGCACCATTTGCAAGACACATCAGGGTCATAAGCTGAGCCTGCATATCAGTGGGAAAACCAGGATACGGCTGAGTGGTGATGTCCACGCCGGAGATAAGTCCGTTTGTCCTGCGAACGCGAACTCCGCCCTCTTCTTCTTCCATCCAGACTCCCATCTTGCTCATCTTGTACACAACGGAATCCAGCTCCTGAAACGGGCAATCCTCGATCAGAAGTTCTCCGTCAGTCATTGCGGCAGCGACCATGTAAGTACCGGCTTCAATACGGTCCGGCATGACCTTGTATTTGCACCCTTTAAGTGAGGAGACACCCTGCACGGTAATTATGCTGGTACCCTGACCGGAAATCCGGGCTCCGCAGGCGATGAGGAAATTTGCCAGATCAACGACTTCAGGCTCACGGGCAGCGTTTTCAATAATTGTCTCACCTTCAGCAAGAGATGCGGCCATAAGCACGTTTTCAGTACCGCCCACAGTGGGGAAATCAAAATGAATATGCGCACCCTTAAGCTTATCACATTTACCGTGAATGTAGCCGGAATCAAGATCAAAGGAAGCTCCCATCTGCTCAAATGCGGTCAGGTGCAGATCCACAGGGCGTGCGCCGATAGCACAACCGCCGGGCAGAGCGACCTTAGCTTCACCCTTCAAAGCCAGCAAAGGACCGAGACAGAGCACTGAGGCACGCATGGTCTTAACCAGATCATACGGGGCTTCAATCTTAAGGTTCTTCACCTCGCTGCTGACGTCATTTCCGTCAAAAGAAGTCTCACATCCGAGAATATCGAGCAGCTTGAGTGTAGTATGAATATCCCGAAGACGAGGAACATTGGTCAGGCTCACCGGGCCTTCCGGAAGAATACAAGCCAGAAGTATCGGCAGGGCCGCATTCTTAGAACCACTGACCCTGATAGGCCCGTGAAGGGAAACTCCGCCTTCAATTACTAATTTATCCATCTCAATTCCTATGTTGATGCGCTATGCGTTTCTTTTCAAATTATTTAACCTCCGGTAGTCCCCAAAAAAAAGGACTATTGGAATCCCGGAAGGTTGGAATCAGCTATTAATTAATATCGGAATTCTCATCTCATAAATTGCATAAATAGTGAATATGGAAGTAACCTATTTTCCTGCTAAGATCA
The DNA here is from genome assembly GCF_963676065.1 of Maridesulfovibrio sp. Lineage (NCBI taxonomy): Bacteria > Pseudomonadati > Thermodesulfobacteriota > Desulfovibrionia > Desulfovibrionales > Desulfovibrionaceae > Maridesulfovibrio > Maridesulfovibrio sp. The sequence goes on from NZ_OY780933.1 coordinate 3,284,239, forward strand.
AAAAGTGCTTTATAAACAAGTTAATCATCCTCCAAACTTGCGGACTTTCCATAATACGAGAAAAATAACCTTTTTTTCAAAAACTTCTTGACCATCGCACCCAGCTTAGTTAAACACACCTCTCACACGCGGTGGGTGTAGCTCAGTTGGTAGAGCACTTGGTTGTGGCCCAAGTGGCCGAGGGTTCAAGTCCCTTCACTCACCCCATTTGACATTTTCAGGGATCAGGAATCTCTGACCCCTTCTTAAGGTGGGTGTAGCTCAGTTGGTAGAGCACTTGGTTGTGGCCCAAGTGGCCGAGGGTTCAAGTCCCTTCACTCACCCCATATTTTAAAAGACCGGAAAATTTCCGGTCTTTTTTATTTTGCGACTCCGAACCATATCTTTAGCTGCTATATAATTTCAAAAACGATCTCTTTTTTAAGTTTCTGCCCGCTGATCATATCATGCAGCTCAATAATGTACCGGTATTTACCTTCCGGCAGCTGCCCCAGATTAAAATCATTAGTCATATAGATATCAAGAACCGGCTTTCCCGTATTGTAGTGCATGCTTAGAAGTCCCTCACGCTCGAAGAGGATCTCCCCCGCAGCAGTTTCAAGCATTACATCCTGCGTAAGATAGAACTCATACCTGCCCTGCTGAGTGGATGTGAACCAGTTAATGGGCTCGTAGTACAATAATAGATTAGTTCCGCGTTTAATCTTATTATCCGCTAAAGGATAAAACGATGCGTAATTCAAAATTTTTGAGCAAAGGGTAAATTCCTGTAGTCCAAGCTTACTTTCATTCTGCTTTTGAATAATTTCGTTTTTCAAACTTAAAATTTCTTCGGCATCACCGGCCCCGGCAGAAGAAACAAAAACAGTATTCATAAGAATCACGAAAAACATCACGGCCAGTAATGAATAAATTTTTCTGCGCATGCCAGTCTCTCATCATATTAAAATTTGTTTTCATAAACCTGTAAGATTATACCACCACAAATAATTTACAGCCAGTAAAACAAAAAGAGGCCCGGACTTTCATAATCCGGGCCTTAGAAACGAGCTTAACTCTGCTTGCGTAGCTTACGAGTATCACCGACTCTTATGGTAAACTTTTCTTTGTCCATATATTCAAGCAATGGAATGGAAAATTTCCGCGACAGCCCGACCAGCGCCTTGAAATCCTGTGGTCCGAGCTCTTCATTCTCCGCAAAATAGTCTTCAAGTATCTTTTTCAGGCCATTCACCGCCGATCTTGAAAAATACATTTCATCCTTGATACGAACCAGCACCCCTTCATCCTGAAGGAGCCTGTATACCGGAGCTGCTTCCTTGAAGACCAGTCCCAGAGGCTCAAGAACATCTTTCAAGTTGGGCGGAGTAAGCCCGCCCTTTTCATAGATATCCATCAGGGTATCACGCAGCTTTTGCTGATCCGAGGCAAGCGAAACCTTGTGACCGGGCAAATGCAGAATTTCCTGGGCCGCAACTATCTCCTTTTTCTTGAGCAAACGCTCTACAATGGAGTGAAACAGCTTATCCGGCAACCCCTTACCAAAGGAAGAACCTATTTCACCACGAGAAACCCCGGGTTTCATAGGATCGTTCTTGTGAAATTCTTCAAGGTAGTTCAAAAGGCCCTGCACCAGATTTTCATAATGAGTGCCGGAGACATAGCTGCGGTTTTCCTTATCATAAAGAAACACCTTCTGCTGTCCACCCATGCTCTGGAGCATTTTCTCGAGCGGCTTAGAAGCCACGTTAGTTAATATGGAAAGCTCTTGAAAAGTAAGACCAGTCCTACCTGCCAGATCAAGATGAGTAAGAACCAAATCTTCCGGCTCAGCTTCAATCAACGACTCCAGACGCTTCACATCATCTGAAAACCGTTTCACTTTCCGACCAAGCGGATTGATTATGCTGCCCCCGGCAATTGTGCGCAAAGGAGAAAATGACCGCAGCACCACCCGGTCACCGTAAACACCGGTCATGGGTTTATCAAAACGGACCTGACATACAGCACTTTCGCCCTTTTCAAGCTTTTCACGATCAAGGAAATATACTTTGGCCATCACTTCCTTGGAGCCGTGGTGAAAATGGATTTCCTTGCGGTGTTTCAGACTTTTGGGTGAAGACGGCAAACAGGTAAGTTCCACATCCCAGACTGTAGACGGGAAAAGAGTTCCCGGACGTCCCAGCACTTCGCCCCTTTCAACATCCTCAACCTCAACCCCGTGCAGATTGATGGCTGTCCTGCGTCCTGCCGGAGCAACCTCAACACTAGCACCATGCGATTGCAGACTGCGCACCTTGGTCTCGGTCATTTTCGGGTAGAGAACGACGTCATCCCCAACCGAAAGCTGTCCTGAAATAAGGGTACCGGTCACAACAGTACCATGTCCCTTCATTGTAAACACACGGTCCACGGGCAGACGAGCCAGATCGGTCCTGCGTTTCGGGGAAAAATTTTTCATGAAACCGGCGATCTCGGCACGCAGTTCCTCCAGCCCCTGCCCGGTATGTGAAGAAACGGCATGAATAGGAGCATCAGCCAGAAAACTCGGCGCGAGAAATTCCCGCACATCTTCCTGCACCATCTCCATCCAGTCTTCATCGACCATGTCAGCCTTGGTCAGGACCACAAAACCTTTCTCTATGCCCAGCAGAGTGCATATCTCGAGGTGTTCACTGGTCTGGGGCATAACACCCTCGTCAGCGGCAATAACCAGCAACACAAAATCAATACCTGCTGCCCCGGCAACCATATTTTTAACAAATTTCTCATGGCCGGGAACATCAATAATACTCAGATGCTCATCATCTCCGAGATCAAGGCTGGCAAAACCAAGCTCAATGGTGATACCACGCTTTTTTTCCTCGGCCAGACGGTCGCAGTCCGTTCCGGTCAACGCCTTAATCAGGCTGGTCTTACCGTGGTCGATATGACCGGCAGTACCCATAACTACTGGCATCTATGCTCCTTTTAAGAAGCCTCCGGCGGCCGGGGAAGGAAAACTTATGTAAAAGTTTCCCTTCCCCGGACCCCATCCCTTCAAAAACCTTTGGTTTGCTTCGCATATAGCGCGAAAAGTCCGTCTTCGGATATTACTTCGGCAAAGACTAATTAAAAGTTTTTGGGATTCTTAAGCCCTTTTTTCAAAAAGGATTTAAGCCGCCGGAGGCATCATCAAATTAATTCTTCAAAAAAGTCCTGAAAGCCAATTCAGTAGCGTACAAATCGGCCTTACTGGTCAGCTCAAACGGACTATGCATGGAAAGTACCGGAGGTCCGAAGTCAATTACATCCATGCCGTATAGGGCAAGGAATTTAGCGACAGTACCGCCCCCACCGAGATCAACCTTACCCAGCTCGGCCATCTGCCACGGAGCCCCGGCCTCACTCAGAATATTGCGCAGCCATGCTACATATTCGGGATGAGCGTCATTGGCTCCGACCTTACCGCGATGTCCGGTAAATTTGCAGAAGCACGGACCATAACCGAGATAAGCGGAATTAAGTTTTTCGTGCACATCCTGATAATCGGGATCGATTGCAGCGTGGACGTCTGTGGAAAGAGCCTTACCGGCCATCATCACCCGGGACATCTTGGCATTGGGTTCCCAGGCTTCAATGAGATCTTCGAGGCAGTATTCAAAAAAGAGTGACTTGGCACCGGTGGAACCTTCGGAACCGATTTCCTCTTTATCGTAAAAGAGCACAATCTGGGCGTTGTCCGGTTCAGGAGCATTCAGGAAAGCTTCCAGAGCAAGAAATACGCAGGAACGGTCATCCTGTCCGTAACCGCCGATAACAGACTTATCCAGTCCGACATAGCGGGCCGGGCCGGCGGGAACTATATGCATTTCCGCGCTGAACAGATCTTCTTCGACAATTCCATATTTCTCATTAAGCAATTCCAAGACCTTACGTTTCTCGGAAGGAGCACTGTCGTCATCATCTGCATCGTCTTTGGTGAAAGACAATGAATGGCCCATCAGTATATTCAGCTTCTCGGCTTCAAATGCATCGGTAACGTTTTTAGTCACCTGTTTGTAAGCGAGGTGCGGCAAAAGATCGAGAATGGAAAATACCGGATCATCCGCATCCTCACCGATTACGACATCAATCTTAGTGCCGTCTGCTTTAACCACTACGCCATGCAGGGACAAAGGACGCGCCAGCCACTGATATTTGCGGATACCGCCGTAATAATGAGTCTTGGCCATAGACATACCAAGATCTTCATATAACGGATGCTGTTTAAAATCGAGACGGGGAGTATCTGCATGCGCCCCTACGAGACGAAATCCCTGTGAAAGGGGATTTTTACCTTTACGGGCGATAAAAATAGTCTTGTCGCGGAAGGAGCGGAAGCACTGATCCGCACCAAGGTAATCTTCGAAACCAGCTTCACGCAGTTTTTCCTCAACGTATTTGATAGTCTCACGTTCGGTTTTGCAGCGGGTCAGAAAATCAATATAACGAACGGCAAGGTCATCCATCGCCTGCCGATGTTCATCGTCTTTAAAAATCTCCCAGCAGCTCTTCGGATCATGCTCAATTGATTTATTCATATTCATTTCCTCCGGTGTCCCTTCGGGGACCAGATAATTTTAAAAAAACTATTTAAATCAAAACTTGTGACAATGCTTCAGCACAAAGCTTATGCTCTTCACGGGTAAGAGTTCTTGGATCAAGGCAGAATGCCTCTTCTTCTATACGTCCGACCAACGGCGGTTCAGTTTTTAAGAGTCTCTCTTTCAGCTCTTCAACCGTCACATTAGCTTTAGGCTCTGTAGTAACCAGATAAGTTTTTAAATCCTGCTCCGGGAATGCCCCGCCACCAACACGGGAAACGCCTTCTCGCACACCGATATTCGCTGATTCGCCAAGCTCCCGGCGCAAAGTACGGGCGAGGGCTTGAGCCTGTTTTTTCAGGTTTTCGGGTTTTTCGGTAATCATGCGTACAGTAGGCACTTCACGTCTGGCGGTCTCTGGGTCCAGATAAAGCCGCAAGGTAGCCTCAAGTGCAGCAAGGGTCATTTTATCAATACGAACTGCCCGGTTAAGAGGATTCTTTTTAATCATATCAATAATCTTTTTCTTACCGACAATGATCCCCGCCTGCGGTCCGCCGAGAACTTTGTCACCGGAAAAGGAGACTACATCAACCCCTTCGCTGACAACTTCCTGAACGGTAGGTTCGCGCATCAGGCCAAGCCCGGAAAAATTAGTCAGATTCCCGCTGCCGAGGTCTTCATAGACAGGAAGGCCGTGCTTGCGACCAAGCTCAGCCAGTTCACCGCCGGAAACTTCCTTTGTAAATCCGATTACCCGGAAATTGGAAGTATGCACCTTCATTAACAGCGCGGTTTCTTCATTTATAGCATTTTCGTAATCATGTAGATGAGTCCGGTTCGTCGCACCAACTTCACGCAGGAAAGCCCCGCTCTTGGTCATTACGTCCGGGATACGAAATGATCCGCCGATCTCAACCAGCTGTCCACGGGAAACAATAGATTCCCGCCCTTTTGAAAGAGTCTCAAGGGTAATCAGCACCGCCGAAGCATTATTATTGACCACTAGAGCAGCCTGCGCACCGGTAATTTCGCAAATCAGCTTTTCCACATGACTGTATCTGCTGCCCCGCTCCCCGGTACCGAGATCAAATTCAAGATTTGAATAACAGGCACAGGCTTCAGTCACCGCTTTCACCGCCGAATCAGCCAGCAGGGAACGTCCGAGATTGGTATGCACCACTACCCCGGTTCCGTTCAGCACCCGCCGAAAATGAGGCTTCGCCCCGGCCCGCACATGACAGGTAAGACGAGGGAAAAGATTTTCAGGGGAAAGCTGTTTTTCTTCGGTGATGATTCCGCCTTTGATTTCCTCACGGCAGACATCAAGAAAGCCGTTAACCAAATCACGGGAAAGGGTCCGCGGCAAACCGTCGATAACCCCTTCATCTTCAAGCCGGGTCAGGACTGAATCAACAGACGGCAAATATTTAAATAAGTTGGACAACGATTGCCTCCAAAAGCCATTGCGGGAATCTTAAGCCTTAAATTCGCCAAACAGCCGTATTTGCAGTTATTTCAAAATCTACTTTTCTAAAAATTCTGGATACCTTGTATAAAATGCAGCCAGCAAATACAAGGACCCGCAGATTAGAACTGTTTTATCACCGGAAGTAAGCATCAAGAGAGCTTCGTCAATATCTCCGGCAGCTTTTGCTCGCTCTCCAAGGACTTCCGCAAGCTCATCAGCAGGATACGCCCGGTCATTATTCTTTATCCCGCAAGCAATCACCGGCCCGTCTGTCAAACGAAACAAGGTCTTTTTCACCACATCTATATTTTTGTCCTTCATGCAGGAAAAAATAACGGCATCCGGTTTTTCGGCAGAACGATCAAGCTCGGCCTCCAGAGCTTCAAAAGCCTGAGTGTTATGGGCCCCGTCGAGAATATAAGTCTTCTCCGAGTCAACAATCTGCAACCGCCCGGCGATAAAGGCATTTACCACCCCGCCGCGCACCTTGTCTTCATCGAATTCAAGACCGCGTTCTCCGCAGAATAGTTTCCACGCGCATGCAGCAAGCCCGGCATTCTGTTTTTGATGCTCGCCTGCAAGGGAAGGGGCAAGACCGGCAACAACGCCCAGTTCAGCTAGATCATAAATCCTGCATCCAAGTTCCCCGGCGCGCGCTTTGAGAACCTTATCCGCTTCCGGCACCTGTGCGGCTGTGACGGCTATTCCGTTTTCGCGCATGGCATCAGCCTTGTCCGCAGTGATAAGACCGATCGTAGCCCCAAGAATCTTTTCATGATCCAACCCGATCGGGGTAAATACAGTCAGATCGGGATCGACGGTATTGGTAGCATCGAATCTGCCCCCGAGTCCGGCTTCCATCACAGCAAGATCAACCCCGTTGTTCTTAAAGGCAACCAGAGCCATACAGGTAAGCAATTCAAAATAAGTCAGCCCGGCATCAGGGGCAATCTCCATAACCTGATTAGCGACCTCGCACCATTCTTCTTCGGAAAGTAAAGATCCATTAATCGTGATCCGCTCCCGTGGAGTGACGAAATGAGGAGAGGAAAAGGTACCCACTTTTAGCCCATACTCACAGCCGATAGCAGTAAGATATGATGAAGTTGAGCCTTTACCGTTTGTCCCGACAACATGGATAATCGGAAAATCTGGCTTACCGCCCCAACTCTTCACAAACATTTCCATTCTGCCTAGACTCATATCCATATGAAAGAGTCCCAGATTATCCAGATAGGTACTGAATTCCACAAAATTTTTAAATTTCAAAACTTTTTCCTATTTTTTACTTGACCGCTGGGCGCGGTTTGTATAAATAACCATCTCCCACGTGGGGCAGTAGCTCAGTTGGATAGAGCAACGGCCTTCTAAGCCGTTGGCCGAGGGTTCGAATCCTTCCTGCCCCACCACGATATTTCAAGGGTTTATCTTCTACGAAAGGTAAACCCTTTTCTTTTGTAGGTAAGTAAAAGGTAAGTTGGTTGTAAAAAAGTGCAAACCCGAATACCTTTGAATCATGCCGAACAACTCCACAAACACAAAAAAGAAACAACCCCGCATCAAGACCAAGTTCAGCGGGGTATATTACCGGGAATCCGACACCAAGCGCCACAGGGGCAAGCCGGACCGCTCTTTCCTTGTCTGGTATAGCGAGGGAGGCAAAGGCCGCTGGAAAACGATAGGATGGGCCTCTGAGGGCGTCACAGCGCAATATGCCAACGCCAAGCGCACCGAGATCATCGCCGCACTCAAGAACCCTGCCGATAACGGCAACTCCGAATTCACGCTCAATGCTGCCGCCGAGCTGTGGTACGGACGCCGCGAGCTGGACGGAAAGTCCACCAAGAAGGAACGCCAGCGGTACGACAAACATCTGCGCCGCTACTTCGGCGTGCTGCCGCTCAACTCCATCACAACCGACATGCTGCTGCGCACCCGCAACAAGCTCCAGCAGACTCTCTCCGCTGAATCGGTCCGCAAATGTTTTGCATTTGCGCGCAGCTGCGTCAACCTCGCAATTACCGAAAAGCGTTTCCCCGGCCCGAATCCCTTCTCGACCAACAACAGCCAGTTCAGCCTCCCGACCCCGGATAACGGCGCGCTGCGCTTCTTCACTCCCGAAGAAGCAAAGAAGCTGCTGGATGCACTCAAGCTGAAACAATCCCGGCTGGCCTACGACCTCAGTTTCGTAAGCCTCAAGACCGGACTGCGCAGCACCGAGCTTTTCCAGCTGCTCGGGAACTCCATTGAATGGACCGGACACCTGCGCTTTGTCTCCAAGACAAAAGAGATTCACAGGGTCAACGCCCCCAGGGACGTGCTGGAACTGCTGAGTTCCTACAAGCGCCAGCCAAACGAGCATATTTTCCAAGCCCGTGACGGCGGCCCAATCGTCAACGGCGTTACCGGGGTATTCGACCGCACGGTCACAGACCTCGGCTTTAACGATGTTGTGACCGATTCCAAGCTTAAGGTCACCTTTCACACGTGGCGGCATACCTTTGCCAGCTGGTTGGCCCAGTCCGGCAAGGTCACGCTGCACGAGTTGATGGTCTTGATGCGACATAAAAATCTCCAAATGACGCTGCGCTATGCGCACTTGATTCCAGATGAAAACAGAAAGAAACTATCCATAATTGACGAAATGATGCTCTAGCCCTGCTCGATGGTCTTGACCCGGTTCTCAGTGAAATAAGAATCAAGATCCTCACGGCGGTAACGGATGCCGCCGCCGATCCTCGAATAACTCGGCCCCGCACCTTTTCCGCGCCAGTCCTGCAAGGTCTTTTCCTTGACCCCGTATTCCTCGAAAACTTCCCTCGGGGTCAGCCAGAGCACTCTTTTATCCAGTGCCGGAAGCTCTTCCCCGCTGGGATCAGTGACCGACACCGAAACCGAAAGCCCGGAACCCAGATCACTCGCAATCTGGGTCAGCATCCGGCGCACAGCATCAGCCCGTTTACCCGGAGTCATTTCGAAAACATGGGTACCGCTTCCGGTAACAACCACACCGTTCTCAGCAGATACAATCTCTATCTTGCTCATCTCTTCCACCCCCGGCAAAGCATCCTCAAATCTCGAACCTTAATCAGAATGCAATCCCCCTCGGCCAGATGCCGCCGGTCAGGATCGCGCACCAGATCGGCGCGGCCGTAGCAGACATTGCGCCAGTCATTATCCTTCACCAGATCGCAATCGCCTGAGCTGACCAGCCGCAGGTCGCGTTTATCAATGAGGATTGTTTCCCCCTTGCACATATGGCGCAGGTCGTTATTGCCGATCAGATCACATTCACCCGCACCGGCCATAAGGGGGGCGGCGAGGGTGAGTGTGGTTGTGGCCACGGCTGCGAGGATTAAATTTTTCATAACCAGCTCCCTTTATTCCGGCTCAGCAACGCCGACTAAAACGTCCAGTTCAACATCAGCAGCAGTTTTAATGCTGAATTCAACCTCGTTGAGGATTTCCTCTACCCGGTCAGCGGGGATGCCGCTGACTTTTATATCTACTGTGTAGGTTTCGTTATTTTCGCCCATAGTGTTATATTCCTCCTGTTTCTTACATTGGCAAGGCAACTTAAACCACAGTCACAGTCTTAGAGCCGTCACCGTGAGAAGTAGTAATCTGAACCGCAGGGGCTTCCCCCATTGACTGCCGCTCACTCGGCTCAACAACCGCCCCCACTTCGGGGAACTTACCGCCAACGGTGTAAGGCTTGGTGTGATCCTCGTATTCTTCATACGTTATGCCTTCATCAAAAATAGACTTTAAGAGTTCAAGCTGTTCGCCTTTGACTTCATAAAAATCGCAATTGGTGTAACTGCACAGCTTGCCATTAGGGAGGCGCAGCAGAACAAGATCAGTTCCATAATCGCCAGCCTTGATGCGGAGCTGCACAACGTACCCAGCGTAAAAAATCCACCCCTTCTCGCCATGCAGGTTCCCCTGCTGCATTCCGGTTACGTAATAATTGCCGGGCGTGGGGCTTTTCATAAGGCCGCACATAGATTTCCAGTCTCGGTTGTCTAAGAGTTTTTTGATAACTGTATCTCTATCCATCCTCATTCCCTCCCGCCGCTAACCGGAATTGCCGCCGCCAGTTCGCACTCTTTCACAGCCCATGCAACAAGAGACGTCTTTTCGACGGTATGAAGCGCACTGCAAAGAAATGGGAGTTTCAAAACAACCTGTTTTGCGACCACACCGTCAAAAGGCAGGACGCAGCCCGTGGACTTGTGGCGGAGCATGGTTCCTTTTTCGAGTTTTTTGAGTTCTTCGAGTTTCATTTTTTTACCCCTCCATCTCTTTCGGCTCACAAACCAGCAAAAAGCCTTCTTTGGTTTTAATGTCCTTTGCCACTATGACTTTGCCTTCTTCATTCTCGAACCCCAGAATATCGACCCTGCGCCCTACGAGGTCTTCAAGAATGAAGGTTTTGATCAAGTCCGGGTCTATGAATTGGTTGCTGTCTTCCATATTCCACCTCACATCCCCGGCAGCGTAAGCACCTTGCTCACAGCTTCCGGGTCACATTTAAATTTATTTGCCAATCCCGGCTTGGCGTTATCGCGGATGTACCGGAGCACTTCACGCATGCCCAGCTTGTCCATGCAGTAACTCCACAAGCGCGGATGAGTCCGGGCCAGTTGTTGAATGCGGTTCTGGCCTGTTTCCAGCTGCATGCCGAACAAACAGAACACGCAGCCCGTACCTTGAACTCCGGTTGTATCCAGACCGTGCGGAGTTTCTACGATGTGCCCATACACCGAGGCATAGGGCAGATCCTCGCGGCGGATGTATTCAAGGATGTCCTGCCGGGTCCAGAATGCAAGAGGCCAGCTGCGCGGGGTCTTGGCATCAAATGCATTACATCCGGTTTCCACATAGGTTTTCTCGCGGCCCTTGGATTCATCAGCGAGAATGCCGACAAACTGAACCCGCCCGGTTTTCTTCTCATAGCGGTGCATGGGTTCCTTTTTCATGATGTCGCAGCACTTGGATGAAATCTTAAACGGCGCATCAAGCAGGAACCGCCATTGCTGCGCCACCTTGTAGCCTTCAACCTTCTCACCGAAACGGTTGATACCGATGTCATAGAGTCGGTAAATATTCTGGTTGTTTCCGGTCGGGTTACGCAGCACGTTCAAGCCAAGTGCTGTTTTCTTGGAAGCGACCGGCCACCCCACTTCCTTGACCACCCGATGAAACGGCATTTTCGGGCGCATGACGGTTACGTTTTCAGTCCGCGCCACCTGCTGGTTGATTTCCGGATATTCCAGCCCGGTGTTACAATAAACGTTCGGGATTCCGGGACGAACTTTTTTGATAATGTCGATCATCACCGTTGAATCAAAGCCGCCGGAATAGGAACTGGCAACGTGCCAATCAAAAGCCTTTCCAAATTCCTCAATACGTTCCATGGAAAGCTCGATCTTCTTATCAAGAGGCAGGGCTTGCCGCTCTTTCAACGCTTCATATCGTTTCTGCGCTGTGCCGGAATTGAGCTTGTCCCGCCATTTCTTTTCATGGTCGGTCAGGGGTGCTGGGATGTTGCCTTTTGCGTCTAGGACTGTGTTCATGCTGCTGCCCTCACATACGCAGGAATCTCCCCACGATGTTTATAAAAATAGCCCATAATATGGCGTCTTCTTATATCGTTCCAACCTAGTCTGGTCTGTTCCTGCGTAACGGCGTTTTTGACAATTGCGCCTAACGGGTGAAACCACATGGGCAGGGCCTTGACTCCGTGGCTTTCGACCCACAGGCACCGCTCCCAACATTCACGCGGCCCACTATTAAAACCGATCAGGCAGTATGAGCGAATCCGGCTCTTGGGTGTGGCATTGGCAACCAACAGCTTGAAAGCACGTTCCCATTTGTCAGCCATGCCGAAATGGTCGAAAGCCAAACGGACCATCATCCTTTTCAAGCGGCCTATTCTCTCTGCGTGGTGATCGTTCAAAATTCGAGCATCTACACCCTGATTAAAATCAGTCTGAATCTTGCGCTTGTCCCACCGTTCAAGGCGTTCCATGACCCGGTCAAAATGTTCCGGGCTGGCGGCTAAAATATTGTTGTCACAGAGCACAGGGAGGTCGGGCCAATCGTCCAGCTCGACAAGTCCGCCGGGTTCCACCAGTCCTTCACCGATTGCGCAGAATTTACATTTGTTCACGCAGCCGGTTGTTGTGCGGGTAGCCATAGGGTTAACCAGCTGGAGCACTCCGGGATGGCTGTATTCAATGGTCACGTTTGGCATGTCTGCGAAAAATTCCGGCTTGAGGTATGCAGCGGGACCACCGACACGGACCTCATGAAACAGGTTCCCGGTCAGCCATTCACGGACTTCGGGCAGATTCCACGTAAATGGAATGGATACGTGCGGGATGCCGTTTTCTGTCCAGTAGGTGGGGCCTTTGGGCCATGTGGCTACGCTACCCATCACAACCCCCAGCCAAAAGCGGCTTATGAGCTGGAGGATATTCATAAATCTTTTCCAAATCCCCGCGCAGATGAACCCGGCGAAGTGCGGAAGTAAGCAAGGTCATTTCTGCCCTATGGTTCCGGGGCTGGTTTTCGGCCTTCTTGATCCTGCGGATAGTCTTGGGCAGGCAGTACAGCAGCCCCCAACCTTCGGGAAGCTCTTCCGGCTGGATCATGTCTTTAGGGCAAAGCATGTAGCGAAACATGCCCATGCCGTTCTCTGGAATTCGGCGGTGCCATTTTTTACGGTCAGCGCGGAAATCTGCCCGAGATGTTTTGCATTCCACGAGCGTGGAAATAAAGCCTTCGCGCCAGCCTATGGCGTCCGGTATTTCTGAACCGACTGAACCGAGTTCACGGAAAGCAAAATTGCATTTAACCGTACCCAGCAACCAGCGTTCAGCGCGGATAGTGAGGGCTTCGTGGGTGTATTCACTCATATCTAAACCGCCTCCTCGATCGAGCCGCAAAATTCAGCATAATCAGTCATTGTCTCGCATCCTTTTCCAAAGAGCCACGAACGCCAGCGCTGCAGCCACAGGAACCACTCCGTTTCCGAGCAGGCAAAGCTGCTCTGACCGCTGGCCCACCCCATAAGCTGCTCCACCCACGCCGGATTTAGTTGTCCTTGGTTCTTCCCATCCGTGCTGGTGTTCTCCAGGGCCTGCGGGCCAGAGGTCAGCGATTGTTGGCGAATAATTCCGCCCAAGCTCTTGCTCTGCTGGCTGTCTCCCTGCAAACGGTATTTGTGTTCGCTGGAGGTCGGTGTGGGCCAATTCTTTTGAACGCTGTTCATCATCTGCGGAAGACTCTGTCCGGACATGTTTTCCGTGATCGTTCCGCCTCGGGTCGAATCTGTCGCTGCGGGGGTTGCCCATTTGACTTGAGTGGGAAGTCCCGGCGAAGTTCTTTTCCTTTCGCAAGGGCAATCTCTGTGCTGGGAGGCTTTCGGGGTTGTCCACTTCTCCGGGCCCTGGACAACAACATCGTTCAAGTCTTTCGACCTTCCTTGTTTGTCCTTCCGTTGGTCCCGCGCACTGCCTTTCGGGTCTCCACTGCGAAAGTCTCTTGCTTGGGGTGTCGGCCAACTCTGCGAGGATAAACAATCTGTCTCGGACATGCGGCGCGCCGACTTCTTCCGCTGAGAAGATTCCTGTCTCAATCCGGTAACCATCTTCTTGAAGCTCCCTTCTGATTCGGGCAAAGCCACGGGTAAGGTGAGCTGCAACGTTTTCGAAGAACAGCCAGCGCGGATTAACTTCCCGCACAATCCTGCGGATTGCAGGCCAGATATAACGTGGGTCGTTCTCTGCAAGACACTCCCCGGCGTTACTAAAAGGCTGGCACGGGTAGCCGCCAGTGATGATATCCACGATTCCACGCCATGGTTTGCCGTTGAAGGTCGTAGCATCGTCCCAGACAGGAGCTTCATGTAATCCCGCCTTTTCCATCCGATCCACGAGAGAGGCCGCGGCATAGGCTTGCCGTTCGACAATACAAACGGTTCGGTACTGATCTGGCAAGACGAGCGATAAGCCCGCCTCGAGACCACCGCCCCCGGCACATAGAGCCAAGCCATTCACTATTCCCCCCATCCTTCCGGCTTCGCACAAATTTCATATCCGTAAACCCACACCCACGGGTTGTCTTCCCAGCGGGTGCCGGACTTGGTTGTGGTGGTGTCCCAGATATCGGCGAACCACTCAATAGCCATAAAATCAACATCGGCTTGATTTGCCCCCGGCACGGGAATATCAGGGCAGCCTTCCGCGCGGGCATCGTTTGCACTGATCTGCTGCAATCGCTCCATGCGAACATCAGTCACGCGCAGGAACAGGCGGCAGGCCCATTTGGGCATGTGGATAGATGGGGTCCATTTAATCCCGTACATTTCGCGGTCTTCGTCTTCAATGACATGTCCATCAGCTTTATAACAGGCAGGGGTGGACGGCTTTACGCTGCAAGTGCAGTAGTCGCCACCGCAACCGCATTCAGAATCTGACGAATGCCATTCGCGCCATGTTTCCCGGACATAAAGAATATCACCAACCTGATACGGTGCTATTTCTACGCCACTCCACCAGTTGCCAGCGTCGTCCTCAACACAAAAATAGCTAGGATCGTTGCGATCAGTATCGGCGAGAGAAACGTATTTCCACGGAATTAGTCTCCTGGTCTGCGTCTTCCGGTTGTCCAGAGTGGCGCGGGCCATTTCCGTGTTCATGAGGATGGGGCGGATTTTAGACATTCTCGGCCTCCTGCTTAGCCTTCGCAATCTCCACACGATTACGGATGATTTCATATACGGTCCGGTTCGTGGTCAGAGCTTCAACCTGCATATTCCATTCGTTGATAGCTGCGGATTTTTTGCTGCTTCTCGGACCGCATGTTCCGCATACAGTACAAATGACCTGACGCTTATCTTCACCGCCAGCAGTCCCGACTAGAATCATTGTTGGCACTCCGCCGCATGAGCACAGGTGCAAGGGCGTTCGGTGCGTTTGGGCCAGAATTCAGAATTATTATTCATTCTCGGCCTCCGGGCACTCCTCATGCCAGTAAACACCCTCGGTATCGAGGTTGTATTTATCCTTTTCGAAGATCGGCAGACCGCAGTTTTCGCAGTTACCTACGTATCCGCCGCGCTTTTCGTCCTCGGCTCCGATCAGGGTGTAGCCCTGTTCGGCCATTGCTTTTAAGTGTCCCTTAATCTCTTGATTGTTCAGATTAAACACGGATGCTTTTATTGTTTTTGTATAAGTAAGAATCATTTCGCCCATGACTACGCAGCCTCCTCTTCTTCCAATTCATCGCCTTTAGAAAATTCTTCATCAATGTGCCGATGATATTCAAACATCGAGCGGACTTTATCTTCTCCGTACTCGGCGAACTCCTGCGCGGCTTCGCCCATGGAATCGCAAAATCTGGTGTGGGTAGTGGTTCTTCCCCAGCTCCCTTCGGGAAGCATTGCCGGGGACCATTCAAATCTAAACTCTATCCTCGGCTTGAACTCAGCAAGGATGACTGTGAGGACTCCTTCAAAAATCTTGAATTGCTTAACTTTCATCGCAACCACCCTCCCCATCACATCCCTTGTGCCAATGTCCGCCCTGCCCGTCTGAACAAATCTGCTCACCGAACTCGATCGGGGTTTCGCAGACATTGCAGGTTATATTTGTATCCTCACGACCGAGATCAACCCCCAGACACTGAACTTCCTTCTCCTTAGGCTCCATACTGCTGCAAAACGCACTCACGTAATCGATATAATTCTCAGCGGAAAACGGGCCGAGATATTCAACGGCATCACCTGCCGGGACCATTTCATTGAGCACAGTATTATGCTCGAACGGATGCCACTTATTCACCAAGTAGCAATGCACCGCCGGTTCCGCTGCGGAGTCAGCCCGCACAAAATAGAAACCGGAGGAATTCGGTTTTTCGGTTGTCCAGCCTTTAATGTCGGCAAGACGGCGCATAAAAAAATTTTCATAAGCCTTGACCTTAGCCATGATTGATTCGTGCAAATTTTCTCTATGACTCATAATCCCCTCACCCCAGCGGACAGTAATCCGCCATTGTAGTTTCCTGAGAACCGATTGCGGGCTTGCCCACAGCAGCGGCAAAATCATCTAAATTCTTGAGCACGTTAAAGCGAGAACCCAGCCGGTGACGGTATCGATCTGTCGGAGCCAATTTCGGCTCTTGAGTCGGTGGGAGTTTGGGCTTGCAGGTCCTCTCCTCGCGCAATTTTAAATTGCTGATTTCGGCCTGATCCTGCAGCTGCTGCATGAAACGTTTTTTGTTATCGATAACCAGCTCCTCGCCGAACAGTTCGCGATATAGCCTCGTCACAGGTTTAACCATGGTTTTTCTCCTGCCACTATGGGATACATTCGTCAGCGGCAGCACGTAATAAATCGTCGCGCTCTTCATAACTGGCCGGCGGCAGTACCCAATCGGTGAATAACCGGACGGCACGACCCGAATTACGGCGCAGTCACGGTCCATGGCAAAATCAGTACCCGGTATCCGTTTAATTTCATCGCTCATGATAAACTCCTCTCTCGCATGTATCCGGCTCAATTTCCGGTACTCCCGGCAGGGCCAGTTCGTTTAATTCGTCCATATCAATCAACAGCACGCCTATTTTGCAGGACCCAATCGGTTCCAAATGAGGGCGCAGCCTGCGCAGCCTCCGCTTAATGGCTTCCACTTCCGCCATTACGTGGGGATTGTCGTGCATGGTTCCCTCCGTTCTGCTTCCCGCTCAAGAGCGTTTTCCAGCCGAGCCACGCAGACCGCAGCGGTAAAACCGTCAACAATAGGCATGTCCCGCAGCTTGTCGGCAACGCCGCGGGCAGCCTCTTCCACACTTTCTACGCAGGTCATGCCCTGCGGGTTGTAACTTAGCGGAATCATGCTTTTCTCCTTTCAACTCTCCCCGGTCGAGGGGTGTTATGTGGTAAAATTACCGGGGAGAGCCGAATTTTGCCGGGTAACCCGATTCCGGCTGGCCTGCTACAGGAGGATTTGTAAAATGAGTCCCGACCGGGAATCCTACGAACCGACCTTAGATCCCTAGGACGCATCTAACACCGAGGCCGACCCCATGCCGACCCAGCGCTCCCGGCCGGGAAATTTATGAAATTTATTTTATGGCCTCCAGCCCGTTGAGGATCGCAATCCCCTTGTTCAGCACGTCCCGCAGCTCTTTACAGATGCGCCGCGCCTCGGCTTTATCAACCTCGTTGTCTTCAACTGCTTTTTCCGCTTCTTGGGAAACCTCGCCCATTTCCAGCACCAGCAAATTCAACTCCCGGAGCAGTCCGAGGCAATCGAGGGCGTCAAACTCCAGCTTCAAACCGCCGAACTCAACCTGTGCCTGCAGCCAGTCCAACAGGATGGTGTTACCCAGCACAACGCAGAGCTTCGGAATGGTCGGCAGACTCGGCCAGTAGCTGTCGTCATAAAAAATCCTCTGCGCGTGACCGGGTTTCCAGCTCATTTCCGCTTGAATTTCATCTATAGTTTTGCCGGATTGGATGCGTGCCAGACTCAGGGCATCGGGGAGGCTCATGGTTTCAAATGATTTAGTCATAGTGTGTTTTTCACTCCGTCACTCACATTGGCAGGCTAAAATTTTTGTGTAATTATTCGAGAATTGGAAAAGCCGTTCCAGATTTAGACGTCCATTTTTGCCTTAGGTTGCAATCCGGGGCGTCCGCTGGTGGCGACAGGCAAATAGCGGGGTTCAACACCGGCCTGTTTCAACGCTTCACGTTGAGCAGGAGAACAAAGTCCGGAGTGCATTATCTTGGAGGCTCGCGCGGAGGAAACACCCAGCAGATCGGCTACCCACGCATTCCATTTTTCGTGCCGGATCAACCAGCAGCGGAATTCCTTTGATTGACGGGAGGCGTCGCTTTTTGTACTCATAATCTTTGTATTAGGTTAAATGGTTAACCTAATTGATGAGGTCAATTAGGTTTATTCGTTCACTTAGGTTTATAATTAATCCATTTTTGGAAAAAGAGTCAATACTAATTTCCAAAAATAGACATAAAAGCGGAAATTACTTTAAAAATGGAATTATTTGAACGCATTAATCAGGTTATAGAAACCTTTTATGATGGAAAATCATCACATTTGGCGGCTGCTGTGCGGGTTCCTGCCAATACGTTCAACAGACAAATTTCCAAAAACAACCAGCAAAAAATCAGTCTGCATCTACTTTTTCAAATTTTGGAAAAAACGCCTGAGGTCTGCCGGGATTGGCTGTTCTTCGGAGAGGGAGGAATGCTAAAATCGCAGACGGAATCATTGAAATCACCAGAACAATCCGAGCCGGAACAAACGTCAGAGGCACACCCTGCTCCGCCGGAGGTCTCCGACCCGATTAGTCAGCGCATTTTGATCACAACCCAAGCACTGGAAAAAGCGGGCGCATCACAGGAAAAAATTCAGGACGCCATTATGGCTATACTCAAACCCGGCACTACCTACACAACAGGCGATGACCGTAACAGCTGGCGAGAACGTAAATTCGCAGCAGAACAACACACAGAATATGAACCGAGTGAGGGGAAGGGGAAGGACAGGGCCAGCTAAATTTTTTATAACCAGACAGACGGGCTAAAAATACCATGAACGAGTATAAACATTTCGCGCAGCAGATAAAAAAAATCGGCGCAGATTTCCAGAGAGGAAATATAACGCCGGAAAGATGCGCCATAAGACTGCGCGCGCTGGCTGAATCAATCGAGGAAGAAGCCGCCACAGCAGGCCCCGAATGGCAAGATTTTCTCGCGGAACTGGTTGAGAGGATTCATGGCATCGTGGAAAATCTTCAGCCGGAGAAAACTGTATTGCAGTGAAATTTTAAATTATCAATCTTTTGCCACATACTTAGCTATACCCAGCTTTTTACGCCGCAAAGCCACAGCTGGAGGCTTGCATCCTATCATTTTGGAAATTTTGTAATCTGTATCAGTGCCCAGCAAATAATCCCATTTACTCCAATCCACCCGCCGCCGGGAACCTTCAGCGCGAAAAGCCTTTTCCGTGCGAACCCACGGCGAGATACCTTTGCTCACCCGTCTATTTCTCACAGCTGCAACTAAACAGCCTATTTCTGCAGCCAGATCAGCATCAGTTTCTTTTCCCAGACGAGAATCCCAGTCACTCCAATTTATAAAAAAACCGGGTTCGATCCCAAGCTCACGGCGTTTTTTCCTTAGCGCGATCAACGAGCACCCTATCTTATCTGCCAGTTCCGGGTCAGGCAGCACTCCCATCAGTGAAATCCACTTTTCCCAATCAATCCTTTTTTTGGAACCATATGACGGAATCCCCAATCTAGCACGATGCCGGGCAACTGTGGCTGGGGCACTACCAATCTCAGCAGCTATATCCTTATCAGACTTTGTGCCTAGTAAATGCCTAACTTTTTCCCAATCTATTTCAGACATACAATTCTCCTTGCCGCGCTAAATACCCAAAATAACATCCCTGAATCAAGCACATAATCCGTAAAAATAGTTTGATTCCCAATAATAATTACGCTAATTGAGTTTGGTTCTTATATATAAAACAAAACATGTATTTCCATAGGAGGGATCATGCATAAAATCAGGGGAACTTATTTAAATATTGTCTTGATTGGGCTGCTTTCGCTTACCTGCGGCTGCGTTGCCGCATCAAAACACAAGACAAATGTTCAGGATACAACCGCTGACAAAATTACAGTAGGTAAAGTACAGCGGGAAATTAAAGTCGGCATGAGCGGCGCAGATGTCATTTCCGTGCTTGGTTCACCCAATATTGTCAGCACCGATTCCAAACGCCGCGAAGTATGGGTTTATGATAAAATTTCTACCGAACAGGTCTACTCAAAATCAAGCGGCTTTGCGAGCTTGATCCTCATTGGTGGCAATCAGGCATCCGGAGCATCATCCACCAGCCAGCGCACCCTAACCATTATCGTTAAATTCGATGATCAGGGTCTGGTGCGCGACTTTGCATACAGACAGTCTAGCTTCTAATGGAACTACGAATGAAAAATATAGCAAAATTAATACTGCTGATTCTGATCTGTTCAGCTTTTGCCGGCTGCGCCACAAAAATCCCCAAAGACGCGTTGACTCTGGCTCCTGAGAGCCTCAAGGAACGCGAAAGACAAACCCGCTATTTTGAGACCGGCGATGAACAATTCTTGATGTCTGCCGGAGCTCAGGTGCTGCAGGATATGGGATTCAATCTAGAAGAGTCCGAAATGGAGTTAGGAGTCGTAACCGGCTCAAAGCATAGGGACGCAACAGATGGCGGTCAGGTTGTTGCAGCCATTTTCGTGGCCGCGCTTACCGGTGCGGTAGCCCCTATTGATAAGGACCAGATAATCAGGGTCTCTATTGTGACCAGACCACTCGACTTCAACCAGGAACAAGCCGATAAAATATCCGACAAGCTCCGTCAGAAACTTACCAAAAAAATCAGGGATAAAACCGCACAAGTCCTTAAGAAAGAGTTTGAAGATGGACTTGAAGGACAGGTTCAGCAAAACTTGATCTCTACAGTTGTCAACGATCTCTCCGAAGATTTTGGCGATCAGGTAGATATGGAACTCCGCCAGCTCTTAAGTTCAGGCAGAGTCGCTTTTCGCGTCACGTTCCAGAGGCTGATCTACAACACTCAGCGCATGGTAACTAAACGCGAATCAATTAAAGACGATAAAGTTTATCAGGAATTTTTTGCAAAACTCAGCAAATCAGTATTCTTAGAGGCTCATAACATATGAAAAAATTAATTCTACTCGCCACACTACTTACAGTTTTTATGGCTGCAGGCTGCGCAAATAGAAATCAACACATCCTTGATTCAAACGGCGCGGAGCAGCTCAAACTTAGATCAATGCAAACCAGAATTTACGATACATCAGATCGTGAATCCACCCTGCGTACTGTCATTGCTACCCTGCAGGATTTGGGATTTGTTATCGATAAGGCTGATAGCCGCCTCGGCTCAGTCTCAGCCACAAAACTCGAAAAATACGACCTGCGCATGACTGTTTCAGTCCGCCCCAAAAGCGCAGAACAGCTCTCAGTCCGTGCCAATGCGCAGTACAACATCTACCCCGTGACCGACCCAGAGCCGTATCAACGGTTTTTTGATGCTCTATCCAAGTCGTTATTTTTAACGGCGCAGATGGAAGAAGAATAAAGCAATAAAAAAGGCCACGACTAAATCGTGGCCTTTTTTATTGCCTGATAACGCTTAGCAATAATAAGAAAATAAACTATTCCTCAAAGGGACCGGGCTTAAAAGTTCCGTCGGGATGCAGGTAACCGGTTTCGGCCACAATTTCCTTTGCCTTCCTTTTTTTACATTGTGCAACTGCACTCGTCATAG
This sequence comes from Maridesulfovibrio sp., assembly GCF_963676065.1. Lineage (NCBI taxonomy): Bacteria > Pseudomonadati > Thermodesulfobacteriota > Desulfovibrionia > Desulfovibrionales > Desulfovibrionaceae > Maridesulfovibrio > Maridesulfovibrio sp. The sequence goes on from NZ_OY780933.1 coordinate 3,305,665, forward strand.
GCTCAGCCGCCTCAGTAAGCAAAATTTCTTTATTCTCTTCAACGGTCTTACTGTTAGGAACAAACTCGTCGGGAATGTCTAGATGCTCTTTAATGATCTCCTTAGGCACCTGAGGTGTTTGCATTTCCTCTGGCAAATCTATGATACCACGCAAAGCCATTTCATTTTTCATTTTCACAACTTCAAGCTGCGCTTTTTCTTTCAGTACCTTGTTCAATTCCGTTTGGGAAACAGATTGCTGGTGAAGGTCCCATGCTGCCAAACTACAAGAACTGGTGATTACCAGTCCCGCCGCCACAATTAAGACTTTTGCATATTTAGACGGGAGGGTCTTTTCAACGAAATTTCCAAAAAAATCCAAAGACCCCGTATGAATGGATGCCACACGCATAGTCTGGGCATACCCGGGAAAGGCAGTTCTCAATTTAAGTTTAATCTTCTCCAGGTCAGTTTCTTCAGTGGTCATCAGATACTGCACCCGGTTGACACTAAGCTGAATGCCCATAAGAAATACGCTCATGTCATAGGGGGTCCAATCATAAGCATCAGTATAGATTCTAAGCGTATAGACTGGTTCATTTTTGGTTTCAGTGTCCGCTTTTTCGTGGGACTGTTTTTCGTAATATTCTTCTTCATCTCTGAAAATACACCCAGAAAGTTGTTTCTCTGTTAAGGGTACTTCCAATTCATTGAGCTGTACTTTGGAAGTAAAGGTAGTATTCAAAAGGGTCCCACCTCTAAGGTTCGCCCCTTGGAGATTCGCCCCTTCGAGGTGCGCCCCTTTGAGATACGCCCCTCCGAGATACGCCCTTTGAAAGCTCGCCCCTTGGAGATTAGCATCTTTGAGATTAGCATCTTTGAGATACGCCCCTTGGACATTCGCCCCTTTGAGGTTAGCCCCCACAAGACACACCGAATCGAGGTTCGTAGCTTGGAGGCTCGCCCCTTTGAGATTAGCCCCTTCTAGGTTCACCTCTTTGAGATACGCCCCTTCGAAATCAGCCCCTTTGAGATTAGCCCCTCTGAGGTTCGCATTAAAAAAATTCGCATCACAAAAAATCGCATCTTCGAGCTTCATAAATTGGAGGTCCGCCCTAAAGAAATCCGGTTTTGCACCTTTATTTTCCCCACGCCATTTATTCCAAGCCTCAACTCCTTGATTCAATATTGCCATATAATTAAGACCCGCCATCGTTATAACCTCCTTAGAAAACTAACAGTAAGAAATTTTTTAGCGATTTGAATGAAAATAACAAGCAATGTCAATATATTTAACTGATTATAGTTTTGAGATATGCATAAGGTAGGGATAAGAAACAGACGAGATAGATTTTTTATATCCCGTCTGATAATAAGGAAAGGGTAAAACTAAAAATACCACTATTCAGTAACAAAGGAGAGCAAGATGTCTATGGCTACTGGAATTCTCGTGAAGCTTAGATCAGGCGGACCGATCATGGTCGTAGAAAAGACAGAAAACACAAACGAGGTAACATGCGTGTGGAGCACTGAATATTATACAGCCAGAGAAACTTTTTTAGAGAACTGCCTCACGAGAGTAAAAGAGAATACAGATAGTGGTTTCATTGTAGCGCCTTTGGAAGATAATTATAACGAAGAATAAAAACAACAATCCCTGCCGCTCACAACGAACGGCAGGGATTTTTCAGGGGTACGCGATTCTATTTCAAAATTTCAGCTACCACATTCCGCCCCAGCACGGATTCAAAAACATGCCTGTAATCATCGGGGGTAGCACCGCCGTCCCGGCAGACACGTATAAATGATTCCCGTGTTTCGGTACTCATTAAGCTAATATCAAAATCCTTGGAGCTGCGTTTTGCCGGTATTTCACGGTGGATGGAAACTCCTGCCTGCTCCGTCACCTTATGCATAATCTCGCTCATTACGGTTTCTCCTTGATATAAATTTTACCGGATTTGAAAGTCAGTCCATCCGCCCCGCTCACAGCCAGTGCCAAGCGCTTAAGCGCGGGATCGTCTTCCAGCGTTATCTCCGCCCCGGTAATTTTGAGGTCGCTACCGTCTAGCGCATAGCTATAACTGTCAGGAGAAAGTGTACAACGGTCGGGGATTGATACAGATTCAGGAACTGCCGGGAGTTCTACTTCAGGTGTAACAGTAGTAATGGTTATATCTCCACGCTCTACGTAAAGAGCATTAATCTCGTCAGTAGTAAGAGTACGATTAAAAATACGGAGTTGGTCAAAGTATTGCGCTATGTTGTTGTATGTTCCAACCCTAGCAAGTTTGTGTTTACCTGTAGGTCTAGCTTTTCGGAACACTTCAACCTTATCTGCATAAACAACAACGTCATTCTCCTCTACATTGTAAACAAGATGGTGAGGCTGACCATCTTGTAACGCCCAAAGCCATTCTTGTCCGTCAGTAGTGCCATCTAATGTTGATACCCAGCCACCGGGGGTGGTTGTGTATCCTTGAACACCGACTTGAACAATAGCATTATCAGATAAACGTTCAAAGAAAACTTGTTGCTTCAAGCCACCACTTTGTGATCCATCGTACCATGATGACAGACAAAAACCTGTATCTAAATCAACTATAGGACCTTCAATCCTGTAGTCTGACTGACTCTCAACCAATGAAGCTTTACCAAAAACCCCATCAACATATATTGTAAACTCTGCTACAGGTAGTTCAGGAGATAAATCATCAATCGATTTAAGTGTATCATCAAAAGTGTAAGTGGCTACACAAGACGTATCACCAAAGGGTTGTGCAAGATTTGCGGTGTCACCCTCGGCAACAGACTCACTAGCAGAACTAATTTTTATGTCCTGCCCATCAACAGTTAGGTTGTTGTTTAGACCACCCTCGGTATAAATTTTGTTAGCATGTCCACCCTCTACATCAAACGAAGACGTAGAAGGAGTTCCAGTAAGTGCGAGGCTCTTTTCAGGTCCGAGATACTCCCCTACTACGCCTGCGCCGACTTTAAGAGTGGCGTTAGATTTTTTTACTGCCACAGCAGGGATACTTGGTAGAGGTTCGTTTAGAGTGACACTGTATACGCCTGTATTTTCCGACACTGTTAATACCGTTCCTTGTCCTGTATCAGTAAAAACAACGTCACCAGCCTCAACAGCTTCATTAGTATCAAAGCCGCTGGCGGTTGCATTGAAGATATTGAGATTGTCGCTGGTCTGGGTAACCTCTGGCTGAGCAGAAACAATCTGATTTGTATTATCCGCTCCTACGGAATGAGCGGGAGCATGAACACCGTCAGCGTCTACGGTTGCTCCGGGATAACCAGCGGTAGTGTCAGCGAAAGCCACAGTGGGGCCGTTCTGCACCGGCATATCAATCACAGTCACGGCCAGACTAATATCGTTACTCCGGGCGTAGCCGTCCTTTGTGGCGTAAACCAACAGGGAGTAAACAGCATCAACGTCCAGAGTCGGCATGGTCCATTCAAATCCCCATTCCCCGGCATATAGTCCTCCGTCCTCCGGGAATTGTTTCAGCTCTGAAAGCATCCCGCCGGAAACCATGGGCCAGTAACGCGCGTTCGCATCGTGGCTCTGGCCGAGGCTGATCCGCTGGGTAGTACCCTCATTGGCGGAAATCGGTCCGGCCAGCGTGGGCGTTGGACATTTTTCCCAGCCGAGCATGTTTTTCCAGACCGTATCCGCTGGCGGGGCCACCCCGGACACAGGATCGGCAGCAATGCAGATATACAGCCCGCCGTCAAAAACTACGACATCGTTTTTGCTATAGGTTGCCGCTGGATCATACAGCACCGGGCCAACCCCGGCGGCCAATGCCTGCACCATCGCCAGCAGGTCAGCGTCAACGCCGTCCATATCCTGAATTTTTGCCAGCAAGTTTGCAGCGCCGGACCGGGCCGCGCCCACTTCGGCGGTTACGGATGCGGTTGCGGCGGTTTGAGTGGTTTCCAGCGAATTGATGTAGTCAACTATTTTATCCATCAACGGGAGGAGCCACGTAGTTGCCCAGTCGAAATTGTTATCACAATCAACAGAATCACGGGTAAGGGTCATAATGCCTCCGTTAAGCTTATTTTTGCCGCATAGCGGTTGTATGCGGGTTGCGTCACCTTGGGGACAGTTGAAAATTTGCAATGAATTGATGTGTACTGGCTGGCAATGGCATCATCCGGCAACAACGAGACCACCAGAGGAATCGAAGTACCGCAGTGGTGGCGCATTTTCATCAGCGGTCCGTTAACCTCACCCTCGGCGAGGTTGTCCAGCGAAAATGAAAAACCATAACGGCGGTTTTTCTGGTCAACCCAGTCCTGCCCGCCGAGGGAACGCTGGGTGCTGGAATCATCGCCAAGATTGTCCGACCAGCCATAGGAAAAATTAATCTTCGGCTCCCAGTGTTCGCACAGAATGACCCGGCCCACGTGGAATGGGTTGGGTGAATCTATTTCTATTTTAGTGTTTTTGCGACAAAACGGCTTATCCAGCAGCATAATCAGGTTTGTACGCGGCAGGATGGATAAATCGTCTTCCGAGGGATAACCGAGCATGGACGAATTACACAGCGGTAGCTCCTTCATGTTGTAAACAGGTTTAATTACCTCGGTTTCCTGCTGGTAAATTTCGGTCAGGAAATTATCATCATAAACCCGCAGCCGGACCTTGGAACCGAGTCCGAGGTTATGCCCCACCAGCACCAAGGCGGTAAAGGTGCGCGGGATATCGTTGGAAACCTTGATCCAGCCCCCAGCGTCTGGACATTTCCATGCCCGTGCAATCTGCGGGTTCTGCAGATTCTGCACGGGCCAGCCCGGAGCCGAGGCCGAGGCCTCAAGCACGGCTTTATCAAAATGGGTGTTGTTCCAGAAAAAATGCACATTCTTCATCGAAAAAGCTCCAATTTTACTTGGTTTTTGGTCATGTCGTCGGAAATTTTCTGCACCCGGTAAACGTGATCCACGTCCAGCCGATCACGGGTTACGCGCACATGATCCCCGATGTTGAGTGCGAACAGCTCGATATGTGCGGTGCAGCTTGCCACCAGACGGCGCACCGAAAAAAGATCCTTCCAGCGGTCGCGGATGGTGTCGGCGTCCGTGCTGCTGGTCAGGGCTGTTTTTTTGGTCACCTCCTCGGCGGAGGGATTTGCATCGTGCAGCGCGGAATCCTCCCAGCTGCGTTCGGCAGTATCGGCGTTATCCCCGGTAGCGCTGTAATAAACAACGCTGATTTTCCAGTACCGTTTGCCGTGGTCGGCCTCGTTGAATTTGAAAAGTTCGATATCGGAGAGATTGAGGACGGGATCGGCTTCGGCAACCGGAGCGGCGAAGGTGGACACGCGAAACAGACCCGCGCGCGAAAATCCGAACCAGCAGCCCAGCGGTGCAAGCAAAATATCCAGAACCGAACCAACGGACTGATTTTTTGTGACCGGGAGCCAGACATTGAAATTATTCTCAGTCGCCCAAGCATCCCAGAAAGCGGAATCGCGCTTCTCCGGAACTATCCCGGCATCATCGAGCAGCCCGGAGACCACCGTGGGCAGTGTGCCGGATAGGTTCTTGTCGCTGCCAATTTTCTTATCCAGCAGGTCGCGCACGCCATCCACCAGCGGCAGGGTAAGCTTGACGTCATCCCATGCGGGTTTCGGCCCTACCCGGCCGGAAAAGATTTCCTTGAATTCAGAATTATTCAGACCACCGAAACCGAGTTTGATGGAAACAGGCGCGCCCGCAAAATCCCTGTTACGGATTGAATCGTCCAGATGCCCGCTGGCAGTAATCAGGGCACAGTTTCCGTAGGTGGCAACAGTACGGCCCAGCGTCAGAGCCTGCACCGATCTAGTCAGCACAGGCAGGGATTTGATACACGGCGCGTGATAGAACTCACATAAGGCGGGGTCGATAGCGTCCGAGGAAAAGTAAAGAGTTTCGCGCTCCGCTGTCGGGTTCGCCGGATCGCTAACCTGCACCTCAAGAGTGTAGATTTTGCGGCTCAAGGGTTGCGCTGCGTAAATTTCCCAGCTCATATTATGCCCCCGCCTCGATCAGCGTGTCCGCATGGACAAACTGTTCACCGTTTTCCGATGCCTCGCGAAGGTGAGGAACCATAACCTGTGCCAACTGCTGCCCGTCCAGATGGATGTTAACCACAGTTGTCCCGCCACCGCTGCCGGAAACAGCAACACCCTGCTCACGCGCTGCAACCAGATCGCGCACTGCTGCGATAAACTGTTCGGAAACCTCATGGTTGAGCACAAAGCCGTTAGTCTGCGGCATGAAGATTTCACCGGGGAGACCTGGTTCCTGCCAGAGATAGGAATCACCCCGATAGGTAGGGCCGCCGTGACGGCGGGAGCCATCGGTACCACCGGAGTCGCTGTCAGAATCGGAACCACCGGAATCGCTGTCAGAATCGGAACCGCCTCCAAATCCACCTCCAAATCCACCTCCAAATCCGCCACCGAAACTACCGGAAACGCCATCATAGCCGCCGTAGCCTCCGAGATCGGAGGAAAAACCGCCACTACCGCCAAAATCGGAGCCACCGCCACCACCGGACCAGCCGTCTACTCCCGAATACTGACTGTAGGAGCCGTAGCCGTCCCAGTCCCCATAGCCAGCTGCGCCAAGCCCATCCCCAAACGAATAATTATGAATAGCCTGTGCCTGAGCGTAAGCCTTACCCCAAGCGGAATTGGGGTTTTCCCAAGATTCCCGGTCAACCCTGCGACCATCAGATGTATAATAGTCATCACCATAGGCAAAACCGCCGAGTTGTTTAGCGGCAAATTCGCGGGCAGTGTAGCCGAAAAAGCCGAGATCATCTTTAATGGCTCCGGCAATGGCCGTCCTATCTTCGGCAGAACCGCTCATCATAGCTGAGGTGTATTCGTTACCGAACTGATGGGCTGAGGCTAACGCCTTAGAAACCGGACTAGGTTGCGAAGCAATGCCGTAAACGGCCTCCATTTTCTTCTCAATTAATTCCGCAATCTGAGCAGTGGTGAGGGCTTGCGGACTAAATCCCCAGCTAAACTTATCCGGGTCAATAGCACTAACTGAAAGAGCATTCCTGAATCCCTGAAATGCTACTCGCCCACCAATAGCACCAAGACTATCCTCCAGCTTGTCCCGCACTGTTTCGTACTCGCGTACATCAAATGCGTCTGCGATACCCGAGACCGCCATAGAAAAGGCAGGCGAGAGCACACCGGAGACAATAGCTCCCGCCGGGCCGCCCAGCAGGACCGAAGCTACAGACCCAAGTACATTACCAATATTTGCAGAAGAAATCTCAAAAGGGCCGAGACTGAAAGCTCCGTCATCCATACCCAAAGCCCGGTTACCCCACGAACCAACGAGATTCCCGGCAAAATTCGGAGCAAAAGAACCTACAAAGCCGGAAAGAGCGTAATTGTACTGAGCGTTATCCACAGCAGACTGCGAAATATCCATGCCCTGCTCGCGCAGAAAATCGGCCTGTCTGCCGATGTTACTGTAATTCTGGAACGCAGTTGAAAATCCGGACAAAGCTGATATGCCCGCAGCACGCAGAGCATCCCAGCCGTATTCATCCCGTTGGGCGTTATTGAAATGGTCAAAATTTGAGCGTTTACCCACCGAAACGTAATCAACAACGTTATCAAAGAACTGCCCTTTACTTATTCCATCGGACCCCATAGTCTGACGGATGGTCTCAGCCTGCTTGGCCGGGATAACCATTTCTCCTTCCTGCAAGATAGCTGCTGCCTCATCAGCTGCAAGGCGCACGTTCCCGGAATGCCAGATATTAGAAAAAAACGTTCCGGCCATGTCGAATAGGCCGCCGCCCATATTAACAAGGGCATCAATGCCCTTGTTAACCATCAAATCGGCAACATGATTCATCACCGAGCGAGTCATGCCCTGCCAGAAACTATCCCAGTAATCGGAAAAGCTTTTCATTTTCCCCATGGCAACGTCAAAACCCAGATCGGAAAGAGACGATTTCGCGCTGGTGGCGAAACCATTAAAAATATCCACGCCCCGCTCGGCCCATGTCTGCTGGTTTTCCAGCATATCCTCATAGCCGAGGGCTATACCATCGAAAAAATCACCATGAGCCAGCAATCTTTCACGCGCGGCTTTCTTTTCTTCCTCCAGCCGTTTTTTATTTTCCTCTTTAACCTGTTTAGTATGCTCACGCTCTAATTTCGCAAGCTGGGATTTTTCCCACTGGGCAACCTTGACCTTGTTGTTGCCGTCTTCTCGGTAGATGCGGGCCTGTTCGCGGATGGCGCGGCGATCGAGTAGGTATGAATCAAGGAACTCCTTAGAATAAGCAGAATTGAACTCTGCCTGCCTGCGCAGCCTCTCAGCGTTGTACTTTTCGTCAATCTCGCGCAGGGCAAAGGTTTCCCACTCCACCAACTCTACATGATCAACCCCGGCTTTTTTCCAAACCGCTTTCTGCGCTGCAATCTGCTTTTTCTCAAACTCGTAAGGCTCGCTGGTCAGCTTGGTGATCGCGCGGTTAAGCTCTTTCTGGGCGCGGGTGCGGGCTTTCTTTTCTTGATCAGTGAGGGAAGAAGATAAATCAGCGAGAGCCGGGTCTTTGCCGCCAAAAGCCTCCCTATGCCTTCGAATTGAAGCCTCAGAAGCTTTTAAAACCGTATCGAGATTTCGAACCCCATCCATTGAGGTAGAAAAAGAATTCTGAACCTGTTTAGAAAGGTCATCACCAAAAACGCCAGCACCACCGACAGAGAAACGAAGTCCTTCAGTCAGGATCTGGGCATCTTTTGTTCTAGCTGTTTCCAGCTTACGGATTCGATCAGCATTCTCTTTGAGAGAATCAAGTCGCTTGCGAAGCTGTTCTCCATTCATGTCCGAGAACTCGCCCCAAGACATGTGTCCCATTGAAACAGCAGCCAGCCCCTGACCGATATCCCAAACCATAGGACCGATAGAGAGCAGCGAACCAAGTCCCCAACTCCCCAATAAATAGCGGCCTATGATTCCAGCCCCGGCAGGTCCGGTGATTCCATCAGGCAAAGTGTTATAAAAATCATACAAGCCGGCAACAGAGGCCCCTATCGTATTAACGCCCTGCCCGACATCCTTGGCTAAATCTTTAACTTCATCGCCGTGATCGGTAATCCAATCTGAAAGATGATCCAAACCCTTGTTGAATTCCGGGGCAAATGCTTCCCCGAAAGTCTTCATGGAATTATCCCACACAGAATCGAACTTCTTGCGGGTAGCTTCTGAGGTCTGGGACCATTTTTCAAAGGCTTTATCCGTAGAGCCTGCAGCCCCGCCGATGGCTTTGATATTATCCGCCAGCTTGCGCCCGTCTTCAGCCAGCAGCGCGGAAACACCCATGAATGCCTCTGAGGATTCAAACAGGCTGGAGACTCCCACGCCTGCGCTGTCCGCGTATTTCTTCAAGAGCTTCAACGAGCGGACAACACCCTTGTCCGCAATCAGGGCATTACCGGATTCGTAACCCAGTGAGGTCAGGGCCTCGCTCATGGTTTTGGTGGGTTTGAGCAGGTTGACCAGCATGGCCTTGTACTTGGTGGCAGCTTCGGCAGTGGAACCGGAGGTCTGCGTCAGCAGCGCCATGGACGCGCCCATCTCATTTGTGGAGACGGCGGCTTCATTAGAAATATTTGCGAGGTCACCGATTACAGGCACCAGCTCACTAAAGCTGGTCTGGCCCTGCCGCTCGATGGCAAAAAGGAGGTCCGAGGCTTCACTGGCGGTTTCAATTTCATCGCCATAACCGGCCATAACTTTGGTCAGGGCCTTGATGGTCTCGGACTGGGTGACGTGCGCGGCCTGCGATGCTTTGGAGGCCACGGTCAGCATTTCCACAGACCTGACCGGATCGGTAACGCCTGCGGAAATGGTCTGGTAGTACCCGCGCATCAGCTCGGTGGAGCTGCCTAGCACGGGGTTGATTGATTCTATATCTGTGCGGATCGCGCCGAGGTCGCGGTCGGAGACCTTGCCCATGTCAACGAGAGCGGTTTCAAACTGACCGAACTTGTCCACCGCACTGGCTACCGACATACCTATACCGGATAAACCACTGAAAGCAGCCAGCCCGCCCATGGCGGAGCCGAGGGAATTTACCCTCCGGGTAACGCCCTCGGCTTCCATTCCGACTCTGTTGAAAACTCTAGAAGCTTCGTCCTTTGCGGAAATAATTATCCGGGTGTTGGTGTCGTTCAAAGTCCATGTTCCGTACTCCGCTCGGTGCTAGTCATCGCAATTTCAACAGCCCTAATTTTTTCGATTTCATGCCGCCCGATTTCCATGCCCAGCCTATCCGCAACCGCGAAGACAGCAGGCATATCAAAACCAACCAGACCGCCGAAACCAACACGAACCTGCCGGGCGCAGAGGCAAAGAAGCTCGAAAACCTCCTCATTTTCCTCCAGCAACTCCGGGGCCGCCCATTCGCACTCTCCACAAGGCGGGTGGCCCCGGAAATGTTTCCGGCAGTGTTCGCAGTGTATTATTTTTTCTTCTTTGTCCGGACTGTTGTGCCAGAGCCAGACGTCAACAAGTTTTTTATGGCGTTCTCGTTCATTCCTCTGGAATAATTTTCAACAACACCACATAAATAGGCTACATCATGGGCGTTTTCTTCAACCTTCTCTTTTATTTCAGGGTACAACTCCAGAATCAAATCCTCTTTCCAGAAACGAAAACCCAGCTCTCGTACACCAGCCGAAGCGGCGTCATCGCCCTCCTCAGCTTTCTTGCACAGCGCAAGAAACTCAGCCTGTTTTTTATCCAGTTCATGCAACTGGTTACGGGAAAGAGACTTCACTTCGAAATCAAGACCGGAACAAGGTAAAGTAAGACTCATTTTTCTTTTCTCCACAAAAAGTTAAAGTGTTGGTTTAAGCGTAAGAAGCGATGCCGTTAATCAGCTCCGCGACAAAAGGTGCTTCATAGGCGTTGTTTTCCTGAAAACCCTGCACCTGTGCTTCAATGGTAATCCCGGAGGGACCCTTAATTTTTGGCTTGGTTCCCTTAGGTTCAATCTGGCTTTCCGGCAGGATGAAGGAAATCTGCGAACCCTTTGAAATAAAGGAATCCACAAAATCCATAACCACACCGTCTGCGGCTTTTTCGCCCAGTTTGGTGTCTGTGTAATGGCAGCTCAGGGAAGCGCCGATGGTGATATCGTCCTCATTAAGGCAGGTCAGAGTACCCTTGCTGCCCTTGGTGTAACCGTTGGTAGTATCAAGGCTGAACCCCACGTTAATCCCGGAGGAAATCGCCGAGGCCATTTTTTCACCGCCGAGCTGCAGCTCACCATCGGAATGGGTAAAGTTGACATGGGCAAATTTTTTCACTGACCCAGCTGCGGTTTCCAGCGCGTTACGGCAGATCGCAGCGGTGGCATTCAGGGAGAAATCAAGCGCGCCCTCAGTAGAACCGGACGAAGAATAAGAAAAGGAGGAAATCTTGCAGCCCTCGCTCAACCAGAACGGGGCATTATTTTCAGCAGCATCAACCGGAATTTCTTCCTCGACCGTAAAACTAGGCAAACGATCAGAAGTTTTGAAAAGGTGTCGGAAGAATCTGGACGCGACTTCTTCGGCACCACCAAAATTTTCATCAGCGAAAACAGATTCGATAACAATTTCATCGGCAGTACTGGAGGCATGAACAACATAATTGCCATCGTATCCGGTAGTGCCTGTAACGGTAATATTTTCGCCGTAATTATAACCGTGGGCCTCACAAGGCAGGCCGACCAGACCGTCACCCTTATCCACTGCCGCCGCGGCCTTGAGTTTGCGATAGGCACCGCGCTTTACGGTTTCGGTTCCGGCAAAGGCTTCGTCAACGTGAATCGCTTCAATCACGATATCATCGGCACCGGATTCGGGCTGGACGATGTAAACACCGTCGTAGTTTGTGGTGCCCCGGACCGTGACCTGCGTATAATGGCGGAATCCGTGTCCGGCACAGGGGAGCTTGACCAGACCGGGACCAACCTTGACCGGAGAACCGGAAAGGGTCGGTGCGGCAGTAATCTCGGTGGTAACGGGCAGGCCGCAGAGCATTTTCATGATAATGCCGGACATATGCAGCCCCGCAGTCATGCGGATGCTGCCCCCGGCAGTCATGTTTCCCTGTGAGGGCTTGCTGGGCGCGAACTGCCCAAGGATGGATTTATCAGCAACCAGACTGCGTCCGCCATCCAGATCGCAATCCAGAACCGGAACCAGCACCGCCTCAGGATTATCAGGCCGGGTGCGGTACGCGCTTTCAAAAATAACCTTAACCGTTGATTTGTAGCCTCTTGCGGCTTCGAAACTAGCCATGAAAGTCTCCTTAAAGTACGTTTTCCCGGCCAACGGCGCGGGTTTCATTGAAATAAATATCCGAATAAACCACCCGCAACGGAGAGCGGCTGGATACGTCAAAATCATAGTCGGCGCGGCAAACTGGAAAATTGTTTTTGACCAGTACGTCAATTACCTTGGCGTAGAGCTGCCAGACCTGCTTGACCCCGGTTTTCGGGTCTTTCTCGCGGATACCAATATCGAGCCCGATAAACCCGGTCAGCTTCTCAGCCTCAAGCCCGCCGGAACCTGATTCCGGGTTCAGAACGATCCAAGGGGCCGAGCTTTCGCCCTCCGGGTTCAGGTCGTCAGCCGGATAAATCACACTGGGGCTATCCAGCCCGACTTCCGCACACCACTCCACGAGAACCGGGGAGTTCTCAAGAATGGCGGCGGCTTCTAAGACTTTATCCATGGCACTCATTTTTTACGCTCCTTCTTCAGATACCCGGCAATGCGGCGTTCCATGAGCGGGCCGATTTTCGGGCGAAAATCCTCGAACGCCGGATCAATAACCGGACGCTGCGGGGATTCAATGGAGGTCATGTCTGCCGGGAGTGCGCGGCCCGTGGCAGCAAAGAACCGCCGCATGCGCGGGGTTACGATCTGCGGGCCAGCGTGCCAGTTGTATTTTCCACCACGGGAACCGAGAGCCAAAGCCCGCCCGAAACTGCGCGAGGACAAACCCATGTAACCGATTTGCACCTGTTGTTTGGCGGGTTCATGCAGGTATCCGATAGCCTGCGCGACCTTGCCGTATGCGCGGCGGTGCCCGCCCTTTGAAGCCCTGTAACCGCCGATAAGTCGACCGTTACGCATACGCCGTTTCGGAGCGTCAGTTTTGTCTCCAGTACGGTGAAAAGCTGCCATCCTGCGAAAACGGGGGGATGTTTCGGCGGGGTCAATGGTCTCACCGCCTACCCGGCTTTGATAGATGGATTTCTTGATATACCGCTGCAGGTGAAAACCAACAGAACGCAAAGCCCGGTTGAATTCACCGGGAAAGCTTTGCGCCAGATGCTTGAGATACCGTTCACTGCCGTTATCAATAACCACCAGAGACCCGGAGCCGCCGGAATAAAAATCATACCGCTGGCCACGAGTCATGCGCCCGGTAGGACGTCCCTGGTTATCGAGAGCTTCGCGGATTCCGGTGCGGACCTCACCGTCCGATTTAGGTCTTTGCCATGGCATGGTTAGCTCCGTTGGTCAGTGTTGGCGAAAACACGCCAGATTTGCACCTCTCCATCCACGTGTGTGGGCTGGAACTGACGCACGGTGAAAACAGACTCGCCCACCCGGACCTGTTCATCATGAACAGGAGAAACGTCTTTTCCGAGTCTATTGGAGGAAAACGTAAATTTTGCCCAGCGGGAAGCTCCTGAACGGAAACGCTTATTAACTTCCGGCGGCTCCGCGCCATAGCCGTAATCTTTGAACATAGCCTTAAACGGAAGCGGATCGGCCCCGCCCTGCATGTAAAGAATTTCGGCCCCGTGGGCCTCGCATGTCTGGTCGAAAGTGTCGGCGATTGATGACATTTATTTACCTGCCTGTGCTTCGTAGCAGTCGATTACAGCATCACGCTCCTCCACCGCATCGGTCAGGCTCATAACATTAAGCCTCTGACGGCGGGTGTTTTCAGCAGAACCGATATGTTCGACTTCAACCAGCGGATAAACTTCATAAGGACCGGGACGCGGACATTTTTCCAATTTGGCCTCGACCTCAATAATCTGCACTTGCGGCTTGGGCAGTTCGGTTGCCTTCGGTGCGCATGAGCACAGAATTAATAAAATGAACATTGTTACGGCTCGTTTCATCGTCAATCACTCCGCTGGTTTGTTCAGGGGAAACATTAACGGCCTTGCGGTCCAGTTCCTGAGAACGGGCCAGCCGCTTGATATAGTCCCGCTTGGATTTCTGCAGGCTGGTGACCTGCCCTTGAAGCCCGGTCACTTTCTTATGCAGTTCGGCCTCATCAGCCTCGGCAAGGTTGGCTCGGGTCTCGGCGTTAGCGCGCAGGGCCTGTTCAGTAACCAAAGTGGCATTGAGACAACCATTTTCATAACGCAGCTGCTTGATATCACCCTTTAAGGAACCGATCCGCCAGAGCATCCCAGCGAGGATCAGAGCGACCAGAACCAAACCGCCCACGGAGGCAGCAAGTTTGATTTTGCTGCCTCCGCAGAGGTTTAAGAGGAGGGATAAAATTTTCATTTAGCGCACCTACGAGTACAACCAGACCACAGGCCCGAACTGATTAAGTTTTTCGGGGTCGATATCCACATGGATAAAGGTTTTAGCAATGCCTATACGCTCAAACCCAGCCATGACGAGTCCCCGAAGAATCTCCGCACGCTGAGGACTGCCTTCCACTGCGATATCAACAGCGTATCCACCCAGATGGGAAGAATTAGACTTACCGCCAACAGACTCATTATGAGCCGCACACCGATATCCGCTGTTGATTTTAAAAGGCACACCAGCAAGAGAACGGGCAGCGTCCAGTTTTTCGAGGAGGTAAGGGTCAAGTTTGCAATCAGCGCAGCAAGGACATGCGAGCATCGGGTCAGTGGATAAAGAAAAGAACTGAGAGTTAACCATAAAGTTCCTCGTCATTTGCTCCAGCAGGACCGGAGGATGAATTATTTTTGTGAGCTACAGGACGATTATAAGGCCGAGACTGGGGACCGTATTGGCCGGGGCCATAACCATATCCACCTGCGCCGTAGTCAATCCGTCCGCTGATGGGGTCGTAATTGTCCTGATAGTATTGCAACCGTTCAATCAACTTTTGTGGGATGATGCGCACACCCATCCTTGTCAGGTGCTTTGTGATGCTGATGAACTCAGTCACTGCGAACCAAAAAACTACGAACTCACGAAATTTAGCTAAAACAGCGGGGAAATCACCTTGCTCTATGGTGATATCGACCATGTTTGAAACGGCAATGACCACTCCATAAAGTAGAAATTTGAGGCAACCGCGTACAATTCTAGGGTTGTTATATGTTCCATCCCGCAGAGCCAAAGAAACCCCAAGAATAAGGTCCGCAATCATCAGAACCAGAATGGCAGCAAGGGCCATGTCATACCCACCCACCAACCACGAAATACCCGTACAGCAGGTAGATAAAATTGTTTTAACTATGGCATCGCTGAAAAGCTGATTCATTTTCGACCCCGGTTGCCCGCCCCAAGCCCCGCCAGCGGATTGGCGAGACAAGGGGCGGACGGTTGTGGAGATTTATCCGTTAAGCTGGATTTCGACGGTGGGATCGTCGGTGCCAGCGGCTTCGTACACGTATCCGGCATAGGTGTTGTCGGTGGCGGTTGTGGTCAACGCACCGGAACCGATCTCGCCACCCTTGGGATCGCCGTCTGCATCCCAATAGACTTTGGCTCCCTGAAGCAGGACGCCAGTAACCTTGGGCAACGCCCAGACTCTGGTTACAGCGCAAGCCCCTGACTGACCGACCGGGATATCCACGGTAGCCACGCCCATAATCTCGCCGATAACAACGGACTGGCCGGAAAGAATATCCGCAGCGGTGCCGTTGGTGTAAATGATGACTTTGCCGTCACAAATGCAATTCTGTGCCATTTTGATTTGCTCCTTTTGAGATTAGGGCTGCTGGTTAGCCAGTAGCTTTGCCTGTCTTCTGGAGGCCTTCGCGACCCATGGGACCACCGCCGAAGCAGATACGACCTTTGTAGGAAATAGAATCTGTTTTAAAAGAATCGTGTTCGAAAATTTCCGGCTCTTCACGACCACGGAGGAAACCGACGTCAACGGTTTCGACCTGATTAGGATCACCAGCTAGATAACGCGCACCCTCTTTATCAAGAGCGGGATCGGAAATGATTTCGAGCTTTCCGGCGTTGGGGTTATGGACCCCAGCGGAAAGATTCGCTTCGGGCAGAGCCGTGGAACGCAGAAGAATTTCTGCATTTGTTTCCATAGTGGTGGGGACGACCAAATATTTAGGAGTAACGTAGAGAGGATCGCCGTTCTCGTCCTTCTGGGTACGCATTTTAGCGCGAGAATCAGCCAGCGAAGCAGACGTCAAGTCACAACCATCAAGTAAGTTGCCAGCCCCTGCATAGAAAAGAGGGTATCCGTCGGACATGTTCGGGTTGGAAATAATCATATCCCAAACAATCTTATTCAGAACCTTTGCCGCAGAAGAACCGAGCTTCTGCGGAATTTTGGTAAACAGGCTCAGATCGTCGTCAGTAATCATTTCAAAAGTCAGAGAAATAATGCGTCCGTATTTAGCAATCTGGAAACTTTCCTGAACATCCTTGAGGTAGGTTTCTTTGTATTCGCCGTTTTCCTTAACTTCGCGGAAGTCACCAGCATCTTTGAGCGCAACCCCGTACTGTTTTTTGAAATTGCTCACCGGAACAATGTTAACCAGCGGGCGCCAATTCTGGGGGATAGCCTGAAAAGACTTCAACACCCGAATATTAGAAACATCCATGAAAATGGATTTAAAATCGCTAGTGGAAGTCGGAGCACCAGCAGAAAGCTCAAGGATTTTCTGGGCAAGCTGATCAGGAGCCAGCGTGGAAGCGTCAACATTCATGCGGGAAAGGCACTGACGCGCCAGTTCATGAATGGGCATGAAGCGGAACTTTTCATAACCGGGTGCAGGCTTGTCATCACCTTCAAAACGTCCACCAAGGCGAGCGACAAGACCGTGCACAGCGGCAAGGCGGAACTTATCAGCCTCATCAGCCCCCATCTCAACACGACCCATTGCAGCGGGACCATTCTTTTTCCCAGCAAGCTCGAACATCTGCCGGGTCAGCTCGGCCATAGTGTTTCCGGCCTTGATGCCATCGGCGAGATCGTCAAGCGAAAGACCCAGCTGCGCGGCATTCTGGCCGAGAAGCAAAGTATCAGTAGCGGAAAGGGTTGCCACCGGAGCGGGATCAGCTGTAGGAATAACCGGCTGTTCGCCACCGGGCTGCTGCGCGCCGAAACCTGCCTTGGCTGCTGCCAATTCAGCCTTAGCTTTCGCGTAAGCTGCCTTTGCTCCCTCAAGGTCATTGTTCAGAGTGGCAGTGGTGCCGGGTTCGGGATCACCTTCGAAGGTGGGAACGGTAATGATGCCAGCGTCCTCGATCTTTGCCAGAAAAGCCTTTGCGGCTTCGTCAGTTGCTTCGGCACTGAGGCCGAGCGAAACCAGCCATTTTTTTAATCTTGCGTCCATGCGGACCTCCTTATTTTTGCGGGGTCCAGTCATGGAGATACCCGCGGTGTCATCGTCAGCACCGAATGTGCAGAACGAAACTTCAAAAACACTTGATTTAAGCCAGACATCAATGGGGCCGGTTACGGTCTGCCCGTTGACCTCGTATGTCTCTCCTTCTGCAATTTCCAAAACCTGCAGGGCACGGACTCCGATGGAGCACTGCCACGGGAAATCCTGATCAGCGCAGTTTAAAACCTCTTCCGCTGCGGCAGTTCCTTTGAGGAAATAGCCGTCAGCAATAAAGCCGTTATCACTGGCTTCTGTTTTATCGATCACACCAACCCGCTGATTGGTGTAGTGGTCCAGCAGCGAAGGCATTTTTGCTTTTTCCGCTTTGATGCCATCAAGAGAGATGATGAAACGCCCCCAGAAACCCCAGTCGATCTCTTTCCCGGTGTAACCGAGCATGGAAAAACGGCGCGGGGTTTCGGCTTCATTCCCTTTTGGTTCGGCCTTCAAAAACCGGACATCACCGCGCAAGTGGGCGATGTTGTCATCTGCAAAAGCGGTTAACCGGGCCTGATTCCAGAACCCGGAACACTGCGCCATGGAATTTTCAGCACGGCACCGCTTTAAAAAATCCTGTTTTGCCTCGTCCTTATTAGGCAGCAAGTGCGACATCATCCGCCTCCAGCAGTTTAATTTCTTTCAAACGCTCTGTTTCCTGTTCGAGCTTGTCCGCCACCTCAAAAAAATCCTTGCCCTGCTTGGCGCAGGCTTCCTGCCTGCTGGTAATGCCGAGTTGGATTTCAAGTTCTGTGGCCCTGGAATCCTTGAGCGGATCAATCCATGCCCAGCCGGGATTCTGCCAAGTGACCGGAACTTCATTATCCAGCGCACCGGAAAAAAGACCGGTCATACGCAGGAAGGAAATAAATTTTTCCCAGATGGGATCGTTAAAACGCTCATTGATGAAATTTTGCAGAACCTCGTAACCGCGCCGTTCCAGCAGGGTGCCGGAACGCGCGGAAGAATAAGAAGCATCGGTAAAATCGTTAGAAAAAGTTTCGTAGGAAACGCCCGCCCCCACAGCGGCACCCTTAAGAGTGCCCTTAGTGAAACTTGTGTAGGCCTCACCGCCACGGGTATACTGCTGGGCTTCGGGTTCGAATCCGGGCGGCAGCTCCACGATCTGGCCCGGACTGGTATATTTTGGAACACCAGTTCCACCGGGGATGGGCTGACCGTCCGGGCCTATCTGCATAGCTCCGGGAAATGTCCCACCACCATTGCCACCCATGGTCCGCTTGAGAAAATAGACGAAAGAAGACATCAACCGAGCGGCGATACGCTCGGAATTCTGATAGTCTTCAAAGTCGTGCATGGTCATGATCAGCGGGGTCAGCCAAGGCATGCCGCGAGACTGGGAAGCGCGTTCACGCTTGAAAATATGCTGGATCTGCCCTGCAGGAATGCGGCGGGATTCGCCGGAATAACGGATAAAAGACCCGTCACCGGGATGGACGGGCAAAATGTGATAGGCAAGGGGCTTGCCATAACTGCTGTATTCAATGCCATGGCGGGCGTACTTTCCGCCCTCAAGCTCACCGTGTACCATGCGGTCGAGCTGGTCGGTTTCGATCAGCTCGATACCCAGCGGCACCACACCCTTTTCCAGTAATTCCGGGTCCGGGTGAGTATGAACGAGGATTTCGCCATCCTGATACAGGTGGCGCACAACCAGCTCCTGCAGCTCGGAAAGTTTGACCTCTTTGGCCCACTTTTTATAAATCTTTTCAAGCCTGGTATTTTTTCTGGTATCCAGCTTTTTATCAGCCTTGCGGCACCCGGCTTGCGGGAAAATGCCCTTGTAGATCACGTTGTCACAGATACGCTTAAGCGTACCGGAAACGTATTCCGAGTTGCGCGCCAGATCGCGGGCACGGGCTACGGTTAAATCACGGTCTTTGCTGATCAGGTTATCAGCGGATTCCTTGGAGGGACGCCAGCGGGCATTCGGCCCTTTGCGGGTAGCGGCCTTGTAGGAAAGCAAGGCTTGACGGCCACGGGAAAATTCAAGAGCAGCCGAAGGGCTGAAAATTCCGAGGCAGGCACTAACGGTGTTTGTCCAGCCGTTAAAAATTTTCTCGGAACGGGTCAGATGTTCGGGAGCGCTCATCGTCCACCCCCGAAAACAACCTGCGAAACACGAATGCCACCGGAACCGTCCTGCTGAGCGATACGCTCTTCCAGTTCGTCAATTTTTTTCTGAATCTTATCCAGCTCGGCGGACTGAAATTTCATGCCCTCGATTTCAACGGAAAAACTGCCGTTCAGAATTTTAGTTTCTGCGGCCAGATAAGCGTCAAGTCGTATTTTGTCCCTTTCCAGTGACATTCAAGCCCCCAATGTGAGATTTTCCTAAAAGGCTACACATTGGGTGCTTTTCCACAATTGGAAAAATGTGTTTTGTAGTAAACTAGTCTGGCCCAATTTTGGAATAACAATAAATATCAAAAGGTTACAAAGACCGGAATTTGACTTGTTACTAGATTGCTTAGATTTTTTCTTGACAATGGAGTTGGACAAGAGATTCGGGAGGTTAGGTTTTATTTCATACCGTGAATAGGTGGGAATAAGAAAACCCCCGCTTTGTTGGTTACAAAGAGGGGGTTGAGGTAAATCAAGCTATATTGATGTCAGAAAAAGGAATTGTTTTAGGGCCATCATCGCCGAGCCATTCAACAAAATACCAGCCCTTGGCCCGTTTTTCATGACGAAAATTAACCTCAAATTTCATCCAACGGCCCCACATCTGGATAGTCACGGGTTCGCATTCCTGCTCGCGTACCCACTGGCAATATAGCTGGTAAAGCGGCGTGGCCTGAATAACCATTCTTTCCGAAAGACTGAACTTCTTGGCCGAAGGCTTAAGGAATCGTTCGACCCATTCGCGGAACAATATCATGGACTGGTCCCCGCCCTGAATCTGCAATCCAGAGCCGGGGCGCACATCGGAAAGAAGGTGGCAATATTCAAAAAACAAACGGTGAATATCATCTTCGCAACCACCATTCATTCGTGCTACCTGCACAGCGGATTGTAAAGCAACGGACCGCTGATTCGGACGCAGCCGGGGAAGCTTATCCAACTCATACGGCAAGGAAGGGGTCGAAGCAGATTCTTCGCTTTCGGGATCGTCATCACCAAGAGCATAACAACCTCGTTCACGCAGAGTAGGAAGAACTTCCGAGGTGACCCAACGGCGAAACTTTTTGGCTTCGGGTTTACGGCTTTTGAAGATTAGGGAGTAGAGGCCGGATTCGGAGACGGCTAAAACCTCCTGCCTTCTGCCTATGGGGTCGGTAATACCTACCCCATCTCTTTCGTCATCATCCAATCGCGAAACTGCGTCTTTGTGGTTAGAGATTTCCAAAGCAGCACAAACATCCTTGGCCACAAACCAATAAAGACCTTCTTGATCTGTAACAACCCGGACCACACGGTCACCGAAATCAAAAGGGATAATTTTATCAGACATTGCCAAGCCTCCGCTCCAGATCGCGCATGAACTCGGCGTTCTTGGCTTCCATTGCCTCCCATTCAGTTTTTATCAGATGGGACACACCGCCGAACTTCTCAAAATCAAGGACATCAGAAAGAATTATGAAGGGATAGAGATTAGCTTGAAGCTGTTGCTGGACAAGAGATAAAACGCGGGATTGTTCGGTTTCGTTGATGGGGGTTACTTTTGAGCTCATGAAGAGCCTCCTTGCGGCTGAAAGTGTTTCAAGACTTTAAAAAAATTACCGGGAGCTTGAAACAACGTCCGCAAGAACGCCCTGCTAAACTTTCCCCCTAAGGGTCTTGTATGGTAAAGCAGACTCCCGGCAAAAAATGGAGACTAAATATGATTATGCCCAGAAAGGGGTATGGTTAAAAATAGGGCATAAAAAAGCCACTTCTGACGGGAGCGGAAGCCGCTTGCGGTTAAGAGTGTTTCAAGCTCTTGAGTAATTATTTATCCCGTTATTGGTTAACAAGTCAACCAATAACGGGATATTTTATGTGGTAAGGTCATTTCTTCTTTTTCAATTCATCTCGCAACTTTTCTTTTTCATCCCTAATCCACTTAGACAAGGCAGGCATCAAATGAATATACTTACGTTTAGAAACTTCCCTGTTCTCTGAATGAAAATTAAAACTATCACCGTTGAACTTGATCTTAGAATTTACAGTATTTGCTCTGAGGCTTACTTCAGCACTTATTTTTTCTCCTTCAACCTGCCCTGCAATTATCCACTTCATAGGATCATCAAGCTGGGTCTCTTCAACAGTTGAAATTGCATCTACTGGCAAATCATCAGGAATTCCATGCACAGAGCGAAAAACAATATCCTGTACTTCTATCGGAGTTCCATGAGTCCAAACATTTCCACTCTTTTCCCATCCATACCGCTTGCCTTGGAAACAAACACTGTACCAAATATCATCCTCGCGATCTTTAAAGTAAGCAATTTCACCATGAGGGCTGTCCAGCTTCACAATTTTTTTATCCGCTGGAATTTTCCACCCTTTTTTATAAAACCACTCCAAAGCTTCTTGATACAAAGATAAATACTTCGGTAATCTATCCTGCCCGATACAGTACTGTACAAGATGTTTACAAAGTCTACGGGGATCATCCTGTGGGAATTGCTGCCTGCGTTTCTGCCAATCAGGACAAGTACAGGACAATTGCCCCAGACTGACATGGTAAGTTTCCCCGGATGAACGCGAAACCACCGCTACAGCATCATCTGGAAGAACCGGCCCAGAATTCATCTTGAAATTCTTGAAAAGCCAATAAAGACCAGCCGCGAGAACTATTAATAGCCATTCCATAACATCACCCTAAGGAGTAAATTCAACGTTTCTTGCACTTCCACTGGTCGCATATCCAAGCGCCGCATTAAAAAGGATACCCAAAATAGAACTGACTGTTTCCTTCCGAATCACAGTAGCTGAAGCATACTTGTTTTTCTTAAAAGCAAGGTATTTTTCATTTTTCACGGCAATGTCATAGTCATTATTCCGCATCTGAAACAAGATTTTCCTGTAAACATCTTCCGGGATAGGCTTGGCAAAAGTCACATAAACAACATTTTTCGCATATGTTAAATTATTATTCCTTGAATCTGGATGATTATACGAAAACTTTACTCCATAAGGATTTTCTTTACCTTCATCATATTGCATTTTTTTTGCTGCACACCCCCCAACTAAACAACCCACCATAACCAATAACAAAATTTTTCTCATAAATGCCACCTCGTTAAATTTTACCACCCACCACGATTATAATATTATCTAAAGAGTATCAAGGCGACACAAAGATTCCATAAACAGAAAAATCCCCGGCCGCACAAAATGCAACCGGGGATACAGATGAGGGAGATCCGGACAACCCGGAGACCCTGAAATCTATTTATGCACTAAACTAAAATCAGTCAACGCCATCCTCCGCCGCTGCGTAGACCTCCCATACGGCACAAGCCCGCGCGGATAGCTCGGCAACCCTGATCCGGTCCGGTTTTTCATCCGGCCAGTCAAATTCTCCGACAGTAACCCCCGACTCAGGATCAGTGAAACAGCCCTCGCCCGGTTTATCCATAACACGGACGCTAAAACGTTCCGGGTGCAGGTGAAAAACAAAAAATATTCCCTCTTCGCCATGCTGGACCATCCACTCAGGCCCATCTGTAGGGTCCAGAGCCCAGCCGCGCAATTGCAGCTCAGCGCAGAGCGATTCAGGGATTTCCATTTTCTCGGATTCCATTTTACTAATACGTGTCTGGTCTATTCCGTTTATTGCCAATTCCTCAGCAAATTTAGTCTGGTTCAGTCCAGTCTTTTTCCGTATTTTTTTCAGGTCTGATCCTGTCATTTTATAAATCCTCAATTTTTCGTGCCAGTTCATCACGGGCAATCTTCACCAACACATCAACTACATTTTTAGATTTTTTCGGGCCGATATCCCGCCTGCGTGAACGGATCGCCTCCGGGGTTCTCCATGGCAACAACTGGCAGCACACACAGTCAGGCCATTTAAGTAATAGCCTATCCTCCTCCGGTTGCCACTGATGAATCATTCCTATGCCGGGATCAGTCGGGAGTTTCCATTCAGGAACCCCGGCAACCATGGCAATACACAGCAACTCATAAGTTCCGACCAGAGGGGCGAAACGTTCCTCTGGTAACATCCCTTTTGTCATGCCAGACTGAGGACTACGACGCCCCTTTCTACGATTTTTTGAACGCTCACCGGGGGGTTTACACATAAAAACCTCCAGAAAGGAAATCCCCGCCCGAAGGCGGGGAACATGCTTTTAATCTTCAAGCATTATTGAAATTTCTTCTTCGGCTTCTCTTACCAGCTTGTTTTCCATAAATGCCCGAACAACAGTGTGGAGAGGGCCTTTGTAGTCTACATCATGGATAACGTTTACAGTCTGACTTTCTTCAAAGCAGACCTCATCATAACCATTCTTCTTCAGCCACCTGTTGACTCTCATTTCAATCTGACGAGTGCGATCAAAAGCTGCTGTCCCGTCTGATACTCCGTGCCAACCAAAGTGAGTTGTTGTTGAAGCTGACATCCTAGTTCTCCTGAGTTTGGTTTTGTCTGGGGAGGATTCCCCTCATCTGTTGAAATCAGATTATCGAAACCATAACTCGCCGTCAACATATTTTTGCATATTTTTGCATATTTTTATTTATCTCATTTCAAATACTGAAAAGACACAATAAATCCCCCTCCCGGTAGCCCGGAAGGGGGATTTAAATTTTCATCACACAGGCGATTATATAAACCAGCTCAAGAGAAACAACACCGCCACAGGTAATATAAACCACCGCCTGAAACTACGCCAGAAACTAGCCCAGAAACCCAGCTGCGGCTGTTCCAGCGTGTAGCTATACCCGTGTCCGCACTTCGGACACTTGGCCGGACAATCTGAAATATCAGTTCCGCAGATATGGCAATAAAATTTACCCATAACCCACCTTACCTTTTTGAACTTTCGAAAGCGAGGGGAAAATCACCCCTCGACAACCTCCACACTCTTCATTTGTTCCTTGAGCGCACAAATCAAACAAGAATCGTTTGTACAGGCATGGTAGCGCACCCGCGCCCTGTCCTGTTTTTTTGTGGTCACCACCCTAGCCCGTTCACCGCAGAGCGGACAATCAGCACGCTTTTTCTCGCTGTCCCACTCTACTCCCTTGCGGGCCAGTGCCATTGCCATTCTAACTTTATCGTGTGTGCTCATTTTATCCGACCTCATGAGTGTAGGGGTTGATGACCGGTTCTTGTTTTATGACAACGGGATTTTTCGGCATAATATAGGGACTGCCCAGCGTAATCAGCGAGGGCGTCCAGATGTGTTCCGCGCAGGCATGGCAATAGACTTCACAGTCCAGTAGATGGTTATCGCGTTTTTGGGCAATCCACTTGCCATCCGGCCCACGTTCCTCGGCGAACATCTGCTTGAAATAGTCCTCGCCCGTCTGGGAATGCAGCCACATGGGCTGTCTGGAAGCGGGATTCATGCGCACCAGATGAATTTTATCCTTCATGTCATCAGTGCCGACCAGATAAAGCGGCACTTTCTGCTGCATCTTGGCAGGAATTCCGGGCTGCCCACCCATGGAAGACGGTTTAATGGTATCCTGCTGCCGCTGGGATGCACCCTTGACCCCGTAGACCAGACCGGGCCAGCACCCCGGCTTTGCGTAGTTGTCGATAGAGAACAGCCACGCTTTTACTTCATCGGTTTTTGACCAGCCGAGTTCGTTGGACTTATCTTTGTTACCGCCGATATCAATCCCTGCGCGCCAGATCGGCATAACCATATCGTCCCGGCCTTCAATCGGGTAGCGGGTACGGAAAAGCAGCTCTTCAACATCCGCGAAAGTGTTCAGCCAGCCGTATTGCAGCATCCAGCTTTGCATCTCCCGGCCCCACGCGCGGACCACAAACCAGAATCCGGTCATCTGCATATCAATACCGCAGGTAATCGCCACAGCTTCCGCCGGAGCCACCAGCGGCGGCAAGAGCGGATCAACCATTTTCCGGGCGCGGCTCTCGTTGGTTTCAATGGCAACGACTTTATGCGGTTTGGCACAGAAATCATTATCAAAGCGCTGCATAGCCTTGGGCGTGCCGTCTTTGATAGCCTCAAACCACGCCGCCGACACGGTGGACAGCGAAACATAGCGGCTGATCCATGCCGGAATATGGAAAGCAACACATTCCGGACGGCTGACTTCCTGATCGCAGTGCCAGTGCCCGCGCTTGATAGCCTCGTTGCGTTTGTAATCGTTCCAATGCGCGCCGCAGCCCTGACACTCGTACCAAGCAAGCGTCTGGTGCCGAATCTGGGCAGGATCGCGCATTCCTTCCGGCACCCGGATATGCTTGTGATCCATCACCTGCGCATGTCCGCAGGTCGGGCAGACAGCCTGGTACTGGTAAACAACCTGCGCTTTGTGGGTTAAGGCCTTCCAGATGGATGATTGATGCTCGTTGCCGCGCGGTTTGGAAACGCGAATAATTTTGCTATCCACCGGATAACCGATAGTTCGCTCAATCATGGTGTCCACGCTGGCCGGATCGGGGTAGGCATCCTCTTCATCCAGCATCAGCACCCGCATGGAAACCGAGGACATGGACGCCTCAGACCCGGAAGTCATGCCGTAAAGGGTTGCGCTGTGAGTATTGAGACTCATGGACTGCACGGATTTCTCCGCATCGGGCAGCATCTTGCGCAGCTTGGGCGAACGTTTGAAATGAGGGCCAAGCTTTTCCTTGAAAATTCGCTTAGCGACCTTTTCGTCAGGCATGCCCAGCCCTGTGGGGGACGGCTCCCGCTCCATTTCCGCAGCAAGGCAGGCGTAGCCCGTGGAGGTTTTCACAGTCTGGGAAGTCCCGACCACGATAATCTCACGAGTCCACGGCTTATCCCACGCCTCCATGATGCCCCGCGCGTAGGGCGCGAAATCGTGATTAAAATTGCGGTTTTCATAGGTCCCGGTAACCAGAACAAAATCATTTTCCGCAAATTCAGCAGTGGAAACCTGTGGACGCAGGGCCAAGACCTCGATTTCAGCCGGGGAAAGCTTGAGCGGATTCTCGTTAGGACAAGTCATCGGGACGCTCCATCAGGTCAAAGTATTCCAGCAGCTCGCCGACCTTTTCCAGATTGCCATCCACCAGCCGGATCGCGGCCCGCGCATCCCGCCGGGAACCCTCGATACGATTCCGTTGCCATGTCTCCCATGCCTCGCGCATTTCCTCGGTGTACCACTCGCCCGTGACCAACGAATCAAGCGCCTCGCGCACGCGCTCCCGAAAAATCTGGGTGAATTCCGGCAACTGCTTGACCATATGGCGGGTGATTTCCCCGGCCTTGTCCGGGTCACCGCCGACCAGCTCCACCAGCTCGCGGGCCTGTTCATCACCACCGAAAATCTCGGCAACTTCCGGCCCGACCTCATAGGAAAAGTTAGTCAGCATCAGCTTTGTGGACTTAAAACGCTCCGCCAGCTCACGATAAAAAACCAGCACCGGAATCAGCTTCCCGATTTCCTGCTCGAACATCATACGCTTGCGCTTGGCCTCGATGGACTTCAGATCGGCATCAGCGTTGATTTTCCGCTCATGCGCGCCGCTGGTGGGTAACGGGGCTTGTTTGGGGGAGGCGGTGGCATCTTTTAAACCGTATTCATTGATAGCAATCTTCAAGATTTCATCTTCATCCCATTTCCCTTTTTTCTCCCCGCTCTTCCAAGTAGGCGCCAACTTCCCACCGAAAACAGCCTGACCGGTAGGATTACAGACCACACCGCGCGAAACCTTGACCCCATTTTCCTTAAGGAATTTATATAATTGATTTCGATTTTCGATCATATCCGCTCCTTAATCCGATCCGGGAAATAGTATTCGATAATTTCCTGCAAACATTCGTGATCCACCCACATTTTCCAGATGGCCTGCATGGTTTCATGATGCTTCTGGCCCCATTCAGGCTTGACGCTATCCACGTAAATCCCGCCGAACTCGTTCCGGTAGAACCCGACCGGTTTGCCTTTGATCAGTTCCCGGAAAGACTTGAATACCGCGTAAAATTCCGGGAACTTGGCAACCTCCGCCATAACCGTTTCCATTCTGCTTTTCGGTTTTGGCGGAGGCGGTGGTGGCTTGACCGGAGCCGGGGCAGGCTTGGGAGATTGCTGGAGCATACTCACGGCCCGGCGCACCCGCGCGGATATTCCGGCCTCAATCCACGCGCAGATGTCGAGATAAAAGGGATCAATGCCCATGTTGTAGAAATCATCGAGAGGAAAATGGGCAGGTTTGAGCCAGAGCGGACGCACAGCCTCGCCCACGTCTTTGCCGTACCGGGGCGGCACGGGCCAGCGGCGCGCATTTGGAAATTCTTTTTTCCAGAAATCCCAGAATGCCTGTTTTCCGGCAAAATCGTTATCAGTTGCGCAAAGAATCAGCTCAGCGCGGCACAGGATTTTCGCGGCATAGGCATCGGGACGCGCCCCAGCAGCGCCCACGGCCATAACGCCTATAGGCAGATCAGGAGAAAGGACACGGCAGGCAGCCCAAACCAGATAGGCATCACGGTCAGTTTCCACGATTACCCAGATTTTCCAGCGCGGATCACCGGCTATGAGATACGGCGGCAGATAACCGCGAGGAACATCACCGGCGATAACCTGCCAGTATTTAGGCATCCAATCTTTTTGGTCTGCAACCCTAATTTTGACCTTTGCCGGGAGGCCGTCACGCATAGAGGCAAAGACCAGACCCACAGGCCACCAGACTTTACGTTCAGCTTTCGGATTATTTTTTGAAGACTGATAGGGAAGATCCATGGCCGTGACCGGATAGAAACGGTCCTTTGCGTTCCAGCCGATCCGGCAAGCCTTGGCGGTGGCGGCATCAATCCCCCACTCTGCGAGCTGGGCCAGCACTTCCGGCCGCTTCTGCAGATCTTCCACGCTTTCCATGACAATCTGGTGCGCTTTCTGCTGCCATTTTTCCGGCGGAATATAGGCGGCATCCGGTTCCCAGCGGCGAACAACCGCCCTCGGAGCCGGGGCTGGCTTGGAAGCGGAACCGGAACCATCCGTCAGGCGTTCCGGACAGAACTCCTTGAGGAATGCGCGGAAGCCTTCGAATTCGTCATAGCCGTTCAACTCACAGTAAACATTGATCAGGTCACCACCGGCCTGACAGCCGAAGCAGTGATAAAGATCCTGCGTTGCATCATAGTGAGCCGAGGGAGTATTTTCGTTGTGCAGCGGGCAGCAACACCAGAGGTCCAATTTGTTACCCTTTTTATCATCCACAGCCACCAGAAAGGCGAAAACAGCCGCACACCGAGCCGCACCGAGATATTCGAGAGCTTTACCCATGGCGGCGCCCCCCCTCTTCGTGCCAGATTCCGACCGCTGAAAAGAAAAAAGAGCAGGCAGAGGCGGCAGATTTCCATTTTTCCAATCGAAAAACGGGAATTTCCAATCGTTTTTGAAATGAAAAGTTCAATATTTCAGGAAGATATACAGAAAAAACTTTCCAAATTTCCAATTTTCCATTTTGTTGGAAAACTCTCTCTTGCGCGTATGCGCGTGCGCATGAGCGCGCGCGTTCAATATAAGATAGAACCTCTTCCCCTTTTTTTTGTTTTTTTAAAAAACTAAAGAAAAATGGAAAAATGGAAATAACAGTTAATTCTTCCCGTCCAAACCCTTGTTTTACGTAGCTTTTGCCGATTTCCATTCCTAAAAATGAATTGGAAATAAACGGAAACAATTGGAAATTAAAGAGGATCATTCTGAAAACCTCCCTGCTCGGCTTCGGGCCATTCGGACTTATCTATGGGCAAGGTGCCGCTCTTGGCGGCCTCGACCCAATGATCTTTGAGACGCCAGCCGCAATAATGGGGAGAACTCAGCCCCTGCGTTCCTTTGGGAATCTTTTTGACATCCGGGCGCTTGGAAAGCTCTCGGCCCATCTTATTGGGGGTGATCCAGACATCATCTTTAGCGGTCAGGTTATTGGAATCGCGAAACCAAAGCTTGAAGACCAGATGCAGATCCTTGTTGGGGTACTTGGCTTCGGGATCAGGCTCACAGCAATCACTCAGGAACTGGGCCAGCCAGTCTTGTTCTTCCTCGTACTCCGCATTTTGTTCAAGTATCGCTTTAGGTGCCGGCGGCATATGACCGAGTTCGAGTGCCTTCATGGCGCAAGCAACCATCCAGCCCAGAATCCCGGAGGATTCGGCCTCAAGCTTGGCGGTGACTACCGATTCAGGAAGCATGGGAAAGATAAAATTTGCTTCATCGACCGGGATTTCCCCTTCCGGGTCAACAAAGCGGGCATTACAAGGAAAGATCCTCAAACGATTTTTGAGAAAAGCGTTATCCGCGCCCTTAAGCTTGGGCACATTGTTAGTGTGCAGGCACAGGGTGTGCGTCTGGAAAAACTCCTCATCACCCTTGTTCAGGGTTCGAGCTTTGATACGGTCCGAGGCCGAGGTCAAAAGCTTGATTTTGGCGGTGGAAAACTGCTGGTTCTCATCGGCCTCACTGGCCACAGCCATGCGCCGGCCACGAAGATCCACAAGAGAGGGACTAGGCTTATCAGCACTGGTGAACTTATCCACCAGCAGCATCTCGACTTTAACGGTCGATGCAAACTCACCAAGCCCCTTCTGGAGGGTATCGAAAACAACGGATTTACCATTATCCCCGAACTGACCGAGAAAAACAAAAAAGTTTTTCGGCTGCACCCCGCAGACACAGAAACCGACAAAATACTCGAAATACTTGATCAGCTCCGCATCCCCGCAAAAAACCTTCTGCAGGGTCTCTTCCCAGAAATCAGCAGGCTCGGACGTCCCCTTGTATTCCCATGGGGACTTGCACCTAAAGTGAAGATCCTGCCACGGAACATCCTTGTATTCCCGCCCCGTGCGCAGGTTGACCACCGTCTTGGCCGTGGGCAAAAGCTCGCGGTGCGGCTCCATGTCGGAAGACTCCATTCCGAGCAACGTACCGCGGCGCAGCATCTTGAGGACGTTGCTAATTTTGTTTTGGTTGCGCAGGGAAGTGGCAGAAGATTTAAATTCTTTTGCCCTAGCTCTTAACGGAATATAAATATTAGATTTTTTACCTTCATCTTTCTTTTTCTTGGCTAGCTTATAAAAATTCTTAGCCTCTGATTCATAGCTGGAAGCGACTAAATCAACTTTCTCTTCAATCTGCCTGTTACGATCCTGTTCCCATATAGTGGAGTTGAACTTAAACCAGTCCTTGGTAAAGTTGTCGTAAAGGTGTGATCCTTTCAGCAAGAACGCCGCAAGCTCTGCAGCTCCCAGCTCTGCCCGGCGATGACACCTATGGATGAATTCGCGCGACGGACCATCTGACTTTTCTTTTTTGGGGCGCGGCGGCTTGCCCTGCTCGGCCCGGCGCTGGTCGGCTTTTTTCTGATTCTCGGCTTTCTGCGCGGACTTTTCCTGCTCAACCTGTGCGGGTTCGGCGGCGGCGGCGGCTTCAACTTCTGCGGCGATGTTTTTCTGCTCGGTGTTACCCATGGCAACCTCCGAACATTACGCATTCCGCAAAAAAAGCCCCGTTATTTTCGACACCTGAATCAATGTCCAAATGTCCAAAAAAATTTCCAACCCCCACACGAAAAAACACCGCGCTGATACCGACCCCTACAAGATCAAGCCTCTGAAAGGACCCACCATTTGGGTTTCCGCCTTGTTGTTTTTGCCAGTTTGATAATAAAAGAGGGGGGAGGGAGAAGGGGGAAGCAGCAACCCCGCTGCTAGAGGTCGCCCCCGCTGCCGCGTGGGCGGAATTATAAAGATACTGGTGAAGATAAGAAAGGAAACCAGAGGTAAGTAAAAGGTAAGTTAGGTGTAAATGTAAGCAGAGAAAACCAGCATATGGCTCTACTGCAAAAAGAGGGAGAAACCCAACAAACGGACAGCTTCGGAGTATTTCGGACTTGCGCCGCTTTGCCCTTCTAAGCCGTTGGCCGAGGGTTCGAATCCTTCCTGCCCCACCACGATATTTCAAGGACTTACAGCATAATTGTTGTGAGTCCTTTTTTTTGGGCTGCTTTCCCCGCAGCTTGGACGAAAATTGATGCAAAGGCATAAGAATACTTTCCCTTAGTTGGATTAAAAAAATGATGACTACACAGAGGGTGTGGTTAGTTCAAGGGGAAAAAATAGGTCCATCTTATTAACAAGCCATCGATCCCCTCTCCCGGCCATTGTCAACCCACCCCAAGTCCGCTCCACCTCCTATCATGAAAATTATAGGGGACGGGCCATGTGAATCACGTAATTCCAGCCACCCTCCCCGCGAATCTTTAACGCCGGAGGTAATACGGCATGGTGAATTTTGCAGATTATGTGATGAAACGACGGGAACGTGGAGAACTGACAACGGGGCTTGTGCTTTATGGCGAGACTGAACCGCCTGAGATGCAGATTGAGAACTTGTGGAAGATCGTCCATCATCGGACAGGAGAGGATCTTGCGCCCCCCAGACCGGACCTTGATGAGTTCTCTTCCTCGGACCGCATGTATCCTTCCATGATGAAGCCGGAAGTCAAACGTCGTTGGGACTTGAAAAATTACGAATGGGAAGAGACCAAGGCACAGCATGCAAAGCTGAAACGCATGGTCCATGCTCAGTTCATGCAGGAGAATCCCAACCTGTCCGTGGTTCAGGGGTTGAAAGGCACAACCTACGGCAGTGAAATTCAGGCTGAATTCAAGAAAATGTTCAGCGGAAGCCAGTCGATGCTTAAGTCCCGCATGCCGCAGGCGGGTACGGGGCGGACCATCCGTGATGAACTGGAGCGTGACAACGTGGACCTCAACGAAGTTGCCGATGAGGTTATACAGTTTCAGACCCCCGATTCTCGTAATACCTTTGCTGTTATGGGAGTGGATAGGAACGAAACCCTGCGTATCACGGGTAAAATCCTTGCTTCGGCAGAATCCAGCCATGCCCTTGAATATCAGTACGATGAAGAAGGCAGGCTTCAGGTTGTGTATTATGGAGGAAAGCCGGTTGAAGTCTATCG
The DNA here is from genome assembly GCF_963676065.1 of Maridesulfovibrio sp. Lineage (NCBI taxonomy): Bacteria > Pseudomonadati > Thermodesulfobacteriota > Desulfovibrionia > Desulfovibrionales > Desulfovibrionaceae > Maridesulfovibrio > Maridesulfovibrio sp. Next base: position 3,338,379 of record NZ_OY780933.1, read on the forward strand.
TTACAATAACATGGGGCAGCGCGTGTCCTCGCAGGTCTCCGGTGGTCAGCCGCTGAAATACCGCTACAATGCACTTGGACAACTCGTTCAGGCCGAGGATGTCGCCTACACCTACGATGAAGACGGTTCTCTCGCAGGTAAAAAGGATTCTCATGGCTTGACCCGTTATCACTATCTTGACAATGGCCAACTTTGCGGCGTGCTGCTTCCTGATGGCAGGCAGATTGAATACCGCTTTGATGAAAACGGATTCCGTGCCGAGAAGCTTATCGACGGTAAGCTGGCTCAGCGTTACCAGTGGGACGATCTGATTACTCTTTCTGCCGTGGAGGACCGTTCCGGTGTGACTCGCATTCGTTATGGTGAGAATGGGAATGCTATCGGCATGGTCCGCAACGGCCAGAAGCTGTTGCTGGCTACCGACCAACTGGGCAGCATATTTACTGTTGCTGATCTGTCGGGTGATAGTGTACAGGAAGTTCTATATGATTCTTTCGGCAGAGAGATACAAAACAGCAGTCCCGAACTTGCGCTTCCGCTCGGTTTTGCCGGAGGTCTGCATGATGCCGATACTGGATTGAGTCATTTCGGTTACCGTGAATACGATCCTGCCACCGGTCGTTTCATTTCTCCTGATCCGCTGGGGTATGCTGGCGGCGATGTGGATTTGTATGGTTACTGCGGTGATGATCCGGTTAACTTTGTGGATCGGTTGGGGCTTAGTGAGACCAGTGAGGCGAGTGAGGATGAGGAGGAAAATTCTGAAGAATCCGCCGAGAACCAAAAGAAGCCGACGCAAGCAAAAGCCAGTTCTAAAAGTCTTTTGGACAGGAATATAAACAAAATTGCGGAGGGCCGCTTTGGCAAAGACGTTGCAAAGTACGCTGATGACTATAGACGTCGATCAAAACCGGGCGAGCCAATAGACGAAGTCCATATGTACCATAGCAACGGCACCTTTGAAGTGCGCCATAAAGACGGCACTTCAGAAACTTACGAAGTGACTTCCGGGAAACTGGGAGAGACAGATCAGTCGAAGAAAAACAAAGGGCCACTCCCTAAGGGAGAATACGAGTTCGACCCTAAAGAAGCTTCTACAGTTGAAGGTTGGAAATTTTTGGGAAGAAGCCGTTCTGGTGACTGGGGGCATGGAAGAGTTCCGCTGCATCCATCAAAAGATACAAAGACCCATGGTCGAGACGGTTTTTATATACATGGCGGGAAACTGAAAGGCTCGGCGGGCTGTGCTGATATTGGTGACAATGACAGGGAATTTTTCAGAAGCGTTGGAAAGACAAAGAAAAAAGTGAAAGTTACTGTTCATTAGTTATTATAAAAAATAGGCGGACTGTGGGATGCAGTCCGCCATTATGGATATGATTATGATTAATCTCATTGTATGTTTTATATTTGGAAATATTGCTAAGTATCTTTTTTATTTGGCAGTCCCCCATGACAGCATACTGATAATTTTACCGTTAGCCCTATCTTGCCTAATCATGAGGGCATTATACCAAAAAAAGATTTGGGCATATCTTGGCTTTGCTCTGGGCTACTCTCTGTATGAATATATTTTTCAATCGTTAGGCCGTTCACGAGAAGATATACTTACAGAATTTGGATGGCACTTAGCTTGGGACTCTTTCGGATATTACCTTATATTCCAAATCGCTATTTTTTATCTTTTTGCCATCGCTCCAAAGATATATTCTAAAATGCGCAGAAAGGGGACTCTCAGGAATGAATAAGGAGGAGAAAAGACGAATCTTAAAACCGCCGCGAGCACTTAGTTGACGACAACATTATTTATGAAGAAATCTCACACAAAACCATGCTTTTTCAAACCTTAATCATCATTTACTTGATGTAGGATTACTAGTTTTTTATGCTTTATGATTACTAGTTTTTATTGCTTCAGCAACCGCACACCGCCCTAAAAAACTTCCACTGAATTACCCTTAACGTACTGGACCAAATCCACCCTTCTGTACACGATCCTGCGACCAAGGGTTGAAAATCGCGGCCCTTCGCCATTACTGCGCCAATGGTCCAGCGTATTCTTTTTCACGGTTAGGAAATCTGCGGCTTCTTGAACTGTCAGTGTCTCTTTTCGATTCAAAATTTCCAGTTCCACGACCGGCTTAAAAGCTTCTTCAATAGCCAATCGAATGTTCTTTATATGTTATTCATATTATTCTCTAAAATATCTTTTTCCATAATCACTATCTAATTCTCCAAGCTTATTTCGAATTCCGACTCAATAAGTCTTCGCTAATTTAGCAAGAAAATTTTACAAGCTCAAGAGAAAGATCAGCCCATAGAGTTAGTTCTTGGATAGACAGTTTTTTCATAACATTAATCAGCGTAGCCTCTCTTGGACACGAAAGAACAGGCTGACAACACCAGATACCAATATCTGAAAACAGGACAACTTTGCGAAGTTCTGCTGCCGAATGGGACCTACACCGAATACCGTTTTTATAAACGCGGCTTCAGGACAGCCAAACACCTCAACGGTCAACTGATCCAGAGATACCAGTGGAAGGATTTGACCACTCTTGCAGCAGTTGAAGGCGCAGAAAATATCAACAAATTTCACTACAATGAACATGGTCGTGTAATGGGGATGATCCGCAATGGCCAGGTATTCCTCTTTGCAACCGACCAATTGGGCAGCATATTTACTGTTGCCGATTCAGCAGGAAACAGTGTACAGGATATTCTATACGATTCTTTCGGTAGAAGAGTATATAACAGTGATCCCGAATATGACCCGGTGCTCGGCTTTGCCGGAGGTCTGTATGATGCTGATATCGGCCTGATCCATTTCGGTTACCGTGAATACGATCCTGCCACCGGGCGTTTCATTTCTCCTGATCCTCTGGGATATGCTGGCGGCGATGTGGATTTGTATGGTTACTGCGGTGATGATCCGGTTAACTTTTCAAGAGACATTTCAAGGGCTTCTACGTTTCGGGAACACTTCAAGGTCAAGGCAGCAGCCAAAGTTATAAATTCGGTGCCGGACAGAAAATCATTGTTGAAGTGAGGAATCTCGGTCCCTTTGCTGCTGGAGCTTGGGTACAGGTTGACGGAGACGTATGGAAAAACACCGGACATATGGCTCCGGGCCAGTCCGAGTCTTTTGAATTTACGAAATTCGGCGAGATACCGGTGCCATGGGAGGTAGCGATAACCTGTGATGGGGCCGACAACTGCACCATTACTTATTCCATAAGGGGTTAAATGAAATTCGCAACATTTATTCTACTTATCGCACTGTTCATGCCAACGAATAGTTGGGCGCAATCTATCTTGCCACTTTCTTGTGATGATGTAATCAAAATCGAGGTATGGCGCTATCGTGGAGAAGTTTGGCACTGTCCAACCAAAGAGGGTTATCATTATGTAGTCATAACCTACCTAACGAAGGAGGCTCTTACACGCTCTGCTCAAGTATATGAGGCTACTGAAAAAACTATCGTTATGGTCGATAATTGCAAAATCTACACTAGGCCTGTGCAAATTAAGGCTCAAGGTAGACTTATACAGAGTGATGCTCCTACCTGGGACAACTTCCGTGGTTACAAAGCAGTCATTATAACCAAGAAAACCAAGGAAGCGGCCTTTGAAGCTGCTCGGCTTATTTGCCCAGACAAAGCACCAACGGTCATGCTTACAGACGGGAGTTGACTCTCGCTGGTTTTTTCTGGAAAAGGCAGCAATGGTTTTACAGATAATAATCAATTCCCCCCGCCCCCCCTCTAACTCATGCTCCAAAATATTAACCAGCACAGGAGCATTGGGTTTTAGATCGCATCCTTTCTGTGGGACAATCTCCTCAAGAAGAATTTTAACCATACCTGCGTCCAGCTCTGCTGCTTCTTCCGGCGGCGTGCCGAATTCGTTATTGTAGAGCTTCAATAGCTCGTTTGCGAGCAGCATTGAGAGATACAGAACAGCAGTCCCGAACTTGCGCTTCCGCTGGGATTGTTTCAATTCGGTAAGAGGCGTCATAGTCCATTAAAGGCTATGGACAACAAAGCACTTAGAAATGCGGCAAAGAACACACCTATCGGACGTTTAGCATCAGCAATTGACGCCGTTACTGGAGACAAATTCGACCTTCCCATGAAAGGCGCGGCTAATGATTTGAAATTGCAGCTCAGGGTCGAGACTCCAATAAATAAGATGGCTAAGTATTCAGACGAAATTTTTTGTTTTATTCAACCCCGTGACGTTTATAAATAAAAGACCATGCTGGACCAAAACCGAAGACAAGAATATAACAACCAAAATTGATCGACAGCAAAAACACATGAGACCACAAGATAAGGGAGCGCAAAGCAAAAATGACAAGCCTTTTTAAAAGACATGCCCACCAAAGATTGATTCTCGTTGTTTTTACCTTTTTGATCCTACTGACAGCATTCCCTGTGATGGCGCAATCCACCACAGATTTGGCCAACTCAGCTCTTTCCAAACTAACTGGTGGCGAAAAAGCCGCCTTAGCTCCCAGCAAAGAAGATCTAAAAAAGGCTCATGAATCTGGAAAGAGACTCACCCTGCCGCAGGCTATTCGTGACAGCATCGAGATGACCCAGTCGGGATATAGCGAACTTGATAAGGGTATCAAATATGTATCTGAAGGGTTCCGCATCGCCCCGCAGGAAATGGAAAAAGCTCTGGATAACCTTGCCGAAGGACAGGGCGCAGCAAGACTCTTTCACATATTAGCGGCGGTACTTTTCATTTACGGTGCAGGGCTGGCGGTAGAATTCGCAATCCGGCGCATAACTTTAAAAATACGCTCTAAAGTCGAGGCCCGGCATGCAGGAAATCTTTTCAGGAGACTTATAAACGACCTGATCCTGACCGGATTCGAGTTCGGTTATTTTGCGGTCTTTCTCTATACTACCATAAATATATTGGCGATGTTCTCACCACATGACAACATCACCCTTGTGGCCGGCGGCTTTCTGGTCCCCATCACCCGGGCAAGAATAGGCGTACTTATCCTGCGTTTTATCTTCTCGCCGCTCTCGGATGAATCCCGTCTTATTCCCATCAGTCGCTATGCGGCGAAGCAGATCACATTCTGGGGGACACTTACCCTGATACTTTCCCCGCTTACCGGAAGAATGATTCTCACTCTCTCAACCATGGGCATGTCCGATGAGACCACCGCGGCACTTTTCATGCTGGAAATTCTCATCCCCACAGTACTGTTGCTGATGCTCATCTGGCGCAATAAAAAAGAACTCAGAAATTACATTCTAGAGAAATCTACCAATGCGGAACCGGGAACATTCGCATACTGGCTGGCTTATAATTGGCACCGGGCCGCGACAGCTTATCTTTTGATTCTGATTATTATGCGTCAGGTCAGCCTGCTGCAGGGAAAAGAGATGGCCGGGGCATTACTGCTGAGCCTTATCTCCGTTCCTGCCGCCATCCTACTGGATATGACTCTGCTGGCGGCGCTCGAAAATATTATCACTAAAAAGAATAAGCCGGCCGAGGATGCAGGCCAAAAGCCACAAGACCCCATCTACATCCGCCAGATTCATTCCGGATTGAGAACAATACTCGGAGCCGGACTTGTGCTCTATCTATTTGAAGTATGGGGGATCTCCTTTAACCTGGGACACGCTCTTTCACAAGGTGCCTTGAGCATTTTCGTAACAGTTCTGCTCAGCTATCTACTCTGGGAATACCTGTGCGGACTGATCGACAACCAGTTTGAATCTCATGATGAAGAAGCGGATGAACTGGCAGAAATGGGTAAAGGCGGTTCACGAAAAAACACGCTGCTGACCCTGCTCAAAAAATTTCTTACCCTCAGCATCATCACCATCAGTTCGCTGATTGTGCTTACTTCTATCGGAGTGAACATCGCCCCTATCATAGCTGGTGCTGGAATATTCGGTCTGGCTGTTGGCTTCGGTGCCCAAACTTTGGTAAAAGACGTCCTTTCCGGGGTCTTTTTCCTCATTGATGATGCTTTCAGAATAGGTGACTACGTGGAATCCGGGCGCCTCAAAGGAACAGTTGAGCGAATTTCCGTCCGATCAATCAGCCTGCGCCACAGCCGTGGACAGGTCCAGATCATTCCATACGGATCACTGGGTTCAGTAACCAACTTCAGTCGGGATTGGGTTGCTATGAAGCTGGAAGTAAGGGTTCCCTTTGATGTCGATCCTGAAAAAGTACGTAAAATTATTAAAAAAATGGGTAAAAAGATTGCGGCTGATGAAGATCTCGGGCCGTTACTCCTCACACCCATCAAATCTCAGGGCGTAAAGGAAATTGACGATTCCTCACTGGTTATTAGGATCAAATTCCGCTGCCGCCCCGGCGATCAGTTCTCCCTGCGCAAGGAAGTCTTCAGCCGAGTCCGCGAAGACTTTGCCGCGAACGGAATTGAGTTCGCACCCAAAAAAGTGACCGTACATGTCCCGAATATTGAGAATGCTGTGCTGACCAAGGAACAATTGACCACCATAGCAGCGGCGGCTGCTGAAACAGGACTGGCGGCAAGTGAGCAGGAAAAAGACGAATAATAAGGAATCGTTCTTTTTCCCGGAACAACATGAGTACCTTGCGGCCTCTTCATTCCAATGATATCAAACGCCCCGATGAACAGAATAAACATGGGATCAGTATGGAATATATAGAATACATTGACAGAGAAACCAGCACGTTATGTAAAGAAAAAGTACCGGGAGAGCGGTGGCTCAAATGGTTGTATCACAATCCTTTCGGTAAAATAGCTCTGCACAGCGTTGTGAAAAACAAATTTCTATCCGCATGGTACGGTCATAAAATGGACAGTCCCCAATCATGCGCCAAAATCCCCGACTTTGTAAAGAATCTGGGAATTGACATGGACGAAGCTACTCGGACGATGGAAGATTATACTTCATTCAACGATTTTTTCATCCGCAAACTGAAGCCGGAAGCAAGACCGGTTGACGATGAATCAGAAAGCATCGTTTCCCCTGCTGACGGCAAAGTTATGGCCTTTGAAAGGATAGACCAACTAGGCTCATTCTTTGTCAAAGGTAGCAAGTTTTCACTGGATAATTTCCTACAGGATAAAGAGCTAAGTACAAAATACAGTGATGGCTCGTTATTGATTTTCCGGCTCGCCCCTGCCGATTACCACCGCTTCCATTTCCCGGCAAACGGTCATATTTCCGCCACTACTCAAATCTCCGGGGAGTACTATTCCGTTTCTCCTTACGCAGTTAAAAACAAGCTCGACATATACTGGAAAAACAAACGAGAATTCAGCACGCTTAAGACCGAAACATCCGGAAATATTTTGCTGTGCGAAGTTGGAGCAACAATGGTAGGGGCTATCATCCAAAACTACACCCCCGAGAGTGAAATCAAAAAAGGTATGGAGAAAGGATACTTTAAATTCGGAGGCTCGACAGTCATAATGCTTTTGGAAAAAGGCAAAAACCAAATTGACAAAGATATCCTGCAGAATACAGCAAAAGGGTATGAAACAAGTATAAAAATGGGAGAGCGCATAGCAACTGCCTGCACTTAGATTTCAGAAGCAAAAAATCGGGGCTTATTTTTATCCTTTTTTCCAAAACAATTTAAACATACATACAATTATGTTTTTATCTTTTCATAATTTGTAAAAATCAACCCGGAAAGACTTCACTTTCACTCTGATATATTATAAAAAATAACATTACTAGGCATGGTTATTTGTAAAACAATTATGCCGTCGCAAAAAATAAAATCACAAATCCTTTTTAGATTTATATTTCACTGATCCGGGGAGGGAATCTGTGAAAACCATTTTTATAAGTCTATTCGGAGTCTTAAGCTCCCTATTGCTTTTCTTCTCATACAAATTGAGACCCGCTGACGCCCGGCTTCATTTATATAATTGCCGGGAAAAAATTGCTTGCCCAACACATCTCACCGACAAAGAATTAGGGACCCGTCTTTTTACCTCCGCCTATGTAGGGTATCTGGAGTTTTTTACGAATCTCCCCAAAATGATATCTGAAACCCAATCACCACTGCTTCAAAAGAAGAAATGGAGATGGGTTTGGTCTCATTCTACGCTCCGGTGCAAAGTCTGATATAAAACCTGTTAAAATCGAACTGAAATTCGACTTAAATTTATCACAATCCTCAATCCACATTATAAATTTCTTTTTATAAACTTTTTTTAGAACTTTTCTTTTAGATATATTTCTTTTATATGATAAAAAATTTCATCTTAAGAATTTTGCAAATAAAATGAATCGAAGGAATCAATAAAAATGGCTTACAACAGCAATAAATATAGATTATATTTAACCTTATCCTTACTAGTTCTCCTCACGGTTGTCGGAAGTGTGGTCATCAGTTATGCTTTCCTCCAAAAACTTTTCGCCACTTCGGAGATAATAAATTCAATAATTATTGCTGTTTTCGCCGGAAGCGTAATCATCTCATTCCGCTACATTTTTTCAGTACGCAGAGACATGTTCCTTTTAGCAGAATTTACAGAATGGTGTGAAAATCCTGAGGATAGTTCCTTTGATCTCACGGACCTGAGCAAAGGAATGCTCGGCAACGTGCTCACATCAATAGGATCTTCCATCAAAGAAAACGGTGTTCTGATCGTTAAGTCCTCCAGTGACAGCCGTTCCATCATAGAAAGTCTGGAACAAAACTTTTCTTCACGGTCTTCCCTGATCTCGTTCCTTGGTGGATTCCTTGTTTTACTCGGGCTCATGGGAACATTCCTCGGCCTTACCCTGACCCTTCAATCCATGGGAGAAATTTTATCAACCCTTGCCGGTGGGCTCGCAGATTCCAGTGATACATCTATTTTACAGGTTATGATTCAACTGATTGTCGAGCTTAAAAATCCCATGGCCGGCATGGGGACAGCCTTCTCCACTTCTTTATTCGGTCTTGCAGGAAGTGCCGTTGTCGGCATCCTGGCCATTCTTCTGAGCCGTATGCACGACCAGCTGAAACAACGCCTTGAAAACTGGCTCAACGAAAAGACAGAATACTCCGCCAGTAAATCCGGTGCACCCGGAACAGTTTCGGCAGATCAGGACCTTGGCAGCCAGATGGCCGCCATTTCCGCTCAACTGGATAAGAACAATGAGGCATTGCTTGAATCCCTTGAAAACACAAATAAATTCCTGCTGAAACTGACACTGCTCCAGCAACGGTCAGCAGAAGCCATTAATACAGTTCAGGACCAGTCTCTTGAAACAACCAAGGAAATCGGCCTCGGAAACGAACTGACGGGAAGATTGATTAAAGAATCGCGCCAGATGGTAACTACTCTGGAAAAAAACATCGAAACCATGAACTTAATACATACTAAACAGCCTAGCGAGAATTAATGCTGTTGTTAATATATAAGTCGGGTAAAAATATGACATGGCAGATGATTAAAAATTTTGGAAAAGTTTGCGCACTTTGTACGCTGCTGATGTTCCAATGCAACCTTGTCAGTGCAGATAACTCCAAGGCGGACACTCCCCTGTCTACCGGGAAAGCTGTTTCAGCAGAAGCTGCAGAAACGAACCTCTCCGGCCTTGGAGACGCAGATAAGGCATTCAAAAACGCAACGGACATCGAAAACTTCAAATCCGGAACAATAAAAATTGACGATCCGGGAGAAAAAGGTTCTTCCCTGCAGAAGTATGCCCCCGGCGAAAGCAACAGCACGGTTCTCACCCTTTACCGTGCTTGTGAACTGGCCATCAGCGGACACCCTCTGGTTGCGTCTTCACGCTATTCCCTGCTGGAAAAAAAAGCTGAATACGGCATGGCCCGCAGTGTGTATCTGCCGCGCATTGACCTTACTGCACAGGCCGGTCCTTCACACAACCTTGATGCCGATACCACCAGCTATGGCCAATCCGCAGTTGAGATGACCCAGACATTTTATAAATTCGGAGGTCTGGATTCCAGTGTGGACAGCGCCAAGCTCAAGGCGCAAGGAGCAAAATACCGCCTTGCCAGAACTCAGGAAGATATCGCAGCCCTGACAATAAACGCATACCTGAGTGTGCTACAGGCGCAAGAAACACTGGAAGTGTACAAGAACACCCTGAATTTTTATGATAAATTATTAAAAACATTCTGGGAACGTTATAATGCTGGGATTTCTTCAAAAGCGGATGCACGCAAAGTCGAAGTTTCACAGCGTTCAACTCAATCACAGGTAACGATCCAGCAACAGCAGCTAAAAACCGCGCGGTCGATGCTTGAAAACATCATCAAGCAACCGGTCAATGAAGTGGATACAGAGATTCCAATGAATAAAATGGAAATTTCTGATACCCTCGAAGGAGCATACGAAGTTGCCAAGAATCATAACGTCAATCTTAAAGCTTACGATGCTGAAATAGAATCACAGAAGAGAGCTGTTTCGACAATTGAATCAGACTACTACCCAGCATTCGGATACCGTTTGCAGGCAAAAAGTACTTTTGAAAAAGTTGACGGTTACAAAAATTCACTGGACGGCCAGTTAACCCTTAACTGGAACCTGTTTCACGGTTTCGCAACTGATGAAAATGTAAAGAAAGAAGAAGCTGTACTGAAAAGGCTTGTCGCAACAAAAGAAGCAACTGAGCTTGAGGTTCAGAATATCCTTTCCGATGCCTTCAATGCGTACAAATCTTCAGCAAAAGAATTTAAACTGGCCCGCGAAGCGTATGATGCGAGTATCAACCTCATGAGTCTCTATCTTAGTGAATTTGATCTCGGCATCCGCACTCTGCTGGACCTCATTACAGCAAGAGAAGGCCAGACCAGTGCCGCGGTGCGCGAAGTAAACGCACGCTTTGCAAGAATCAGAGCTGCGCTGAATATTTTTCTAGAACAGGGACGCCTCCCCGAAGTCTTGGGGCTACCCCTTGAAGAAACCCCATTTGAACCCAGCAGTGCCTTTAACTCTGCTACAGGTGAATAGTTATGGCTAAAGCACAGGAACTCACTCCATCAGCTAGATCTGAAGCGCAGAAAGTATCTCCATCTACAGTCTATAGCGTTCAGGGCTCCCCTAACGATTATGATTACGTTCTCAAAGGCGCAGACTTAGTTCTTGTAAATAAAGAGACCCACGAAGAACAGGTTTTTCTCTTTGTCGGTAACATCATGAGCTTGGACGGCCAGGTAGACATGAAGTTCAGCGATGGAGAAAACTTGGAATCCAAGGATATCTTCAACCGCTCGGAAATGCTGGACATGGACAAGCTGGATGAAGAAGCTCCAGAGTGGAAAGCCAATTCAGAGGACTCCACCCCTTCAGACGAGGAAGAAGGCAACTCCGATGAAAGCAATCTGGCCGGGGAACAGCAGGACCCTATCCAGACGGCGCAGGCTGCGCTTATGACCGACCCAACTGATGATATTCTCAAAAGCCAGCAGCGCATGTTCGACGACATTCAAAAATTTTCCAAGCAGGAGAGCCTCTCCAGTGACGTAAGCGGACAAGCCGGTGAAAAGCTTCAATCTGAGGATATTGATCAACCAGATGAGAAGGATGACCCAAATAAGGATGATCCAAATAAGGAAGACCCAAATAAGGATGATCCAACAGATCCAACCAACCACGCTTCTGACGCAAACAACAACAGCGGCAATATAACTATCGAGCTTTCGCAGGACTCCGAGTCCGGTATTCGGAAAGATCCAAGCGATAACACTTCTGATTTCGTTAAAGACGGAATTACCAACCACACAAATTTTAAACTCGTAGGAACCGCCGACCCGGACACCAAGCTGGACATTTACATGAACGGCGAAAAAATCGGCGAAGCGACAGCGAATGAAGATGGCGATTATTCTATAGATATAAGCAATGCAGATTCGGGAGAATCGAAAGGCCTTGGATCAGTCGTGCACGAATTTTACGCCCAATTGGCGGACAGCACCTCTGAAAATCCCGCAAAATCCAGCACTGTAAAAGTGGAAGTTGATACCACTGATCCGACTTTGGGAGAATCCGGTGTAACTTATAATTCCGAAGAAAACGGTAAATATTACACCAACGATGATCGTCCTCTGCTTGAAGGAACCGGTGAAAAAGATACCATCCTTCACATAAGCTACTCAAACAAAGACGGCTCGGTTAGCGGGACACTGGAACAAGTCACGGTAAACAGCAGCGGCAACTGGAGTATCCGCATCCCTGAAAATGCGGACGGGAAAGGCCTTGCTGACGGCGAGTATACCTTCACTATTACCGGGGAAGATGATGCCGGTAACGCACTCACCGCAAACGCTGAAATTCAGAACGTTGTAATCAAAACCAGTTTTGAAACCAGTGCTGAAATTACTCTTGATGACACCACGAACAGCAGAGGCATCGGTGTTGACCCTAATAATGAAGACACCATCACCAATTCCGATACGCTCGATTTGACCATTAAACATATCAGCACTGAAGCCAGAGAAGTGACAGTCATGCTGGTGCTGGATGGCGGAAAGACACAAGAATTGGGCGATGCTGTATTTGATGAAGACAGCGGAACATGGAAATATACAGTAGACAGCGATATAATACCGGACAACGCTGACTACAAGTTCATGGTCAAAGCCACGGATATGGCCGGCAACACGAACACCCCCGGTTCCGACCTTGTTGTCACAATTGACCGCGAAGCGCCGGACAACGGCCTGACGATTGACCTTGATTCTGCCAGTGACTCTGAAGACAGCAACCACGCCCTCAGCAGAGTCGGCGATGATCCTAAAGCGGACAACTACACCCACGGCACAGAGGAAGGACATTCCGAAGGTAAAGGGATGTTAATCTTAAATGGAGAGCATGCCGGTAATCAGGGGCTCGTAAATCTTTATCGAGTTGACGCGGACGGCGATTACATAGACGAAAACGGCAGCAAAACCGATACCCCTGTCCCCGTCAACGCTACCCCTATTGAAGCAGACCCTGACGGCGACTGGACATATTCTTATGATGCCAACAGCATCGGCACCAACGGCGCAGAGACAATCTACTTCCGCGCTGAGATAACTGATGCTGCCGGAAACATCGAACACGCCGAGCTGACCGTCACCGTGGATAACGAGGCACCCGTTGAATCCACTATTTATGTGGAGAATGCCCTTGAAACTAAAGAAACAGCAGAAGGTTTTTCTACTTCCGTAACTGGTAAAGATGTTACAGTCAGCGGAATTATCACCGAGGGCAAGAATGATGTCATTGTCACTATTTATGACAAGGACGGGAACGAAATCGCCAACAGCGCGGAAAATCCCGACCTTATCAAGGTGGATGCCTCCGGCGACAATTTTAAATGGTCGTATGTAAAACATGACGTGGAGCACGAGCACAACTATTCCTACTATGCGACTGTAGAAGACGCAGCCGGGAATGTCACCAAATCTGATCTCATGACCTTTACCTCGGATCAGGGTACCGGCAAGCCGGATATAACGCTGGATGCATCTACCGATACCTCTACCAAAGGTGATAATATTACCGATTTTATCACAGAGGACGACAACGGTACTAAGGTAGAAAACCACAAAATCAATCTGAAAGTCAGCGCGGATGACGATGCGAAACTTGAGATTTATCAGGTTGTCGAGCAGGACTCCGGCTATAGCAATATAGTACTGATTGATGCAGAACATCACATCTACGGCATAAAGATTGAAACCGGCGGTGATGTGGTAAACGGTGATGTTGTTACCTTTAACGCCGAGAATTACGACGACACTGCCACCGAACTGAAATTCGTTACCGTTGCTACGGACGAAGCCGGAAACACCGCTACTTCTGACGTCTATACCATGGTCCTCGATGATTCGGACCCGGTCGATACTAACGGAATAACCGTCACAGCTGTGATGTCTGAAGACGGGGGAACCACTGTAGACTGTGCGGATGACGCATATTCCAGCGCTAAGGCTCTCGAACTGAGCGGTTCATTCACCGACCTCATCGATACCGATATTGATATCGCGTCACCGGTTGTGCGGGTATACGACGGAGGATCTGAAATCGGCACCGCAACTGTAGAAATCAGTGCCGACGGTGAATACACTTGGTCTTTTAAGCTGGGTGATGAGGGCAGCGAAGATACCTACATTGAAGCAAAAGATTATTCCTTTAAAATTGAAATCGAAGATGCCGCCGGAAATATCACAACGGTTCCTGCTGATGCAACCGAAACAATGGACGTTCACATTGACCGTAGCCCCCCTGAGATAATTGCCGACCTCGGCGAAAATCAGGATACCGGACGCAGCGAAGAATATACCGGAGACTGGATTACCAGTGTAACCAATGACCTGAGTGTTGAAGTCACCTCGAACGAAGGCGCGACCATCACCGTAAAAATCAACGATAATACGGAAATTGAACACGTAGTTACTGATGCGGAAGCCAAAGCGGGTAAAATTACTTTCAACATCCCGGACGCCCAGATTAATCACGGCAGCAATAACGTTGTAATCACTGCCACTGATCTGGCCGGCAACAGCACAACAGTTGAAAAAGAACTGGTCATCGACACGGAAGTTGATACCAGCAGCATCAGATTGGCATCAGGATCAAATTCAGGTTTTTCCACTGATAACGCGACTGACGACCATACTCCGACTTTTGAAGGGCTGACCGAAAAATCAGCCTTGGTAAAGCTTACCGTCCACAGTACGGACGGTGACGGTAACGAAATTACCTACTACAGCACCAGCAAACAGGCTCTTGCTGACGGCAGTTGGAACATAGACGTACCGCAGGATCACAACCTCCCGGACGGAACTTACACGGTAACAGCTGAATTTACCGATATTACCGGCAACAGCACATCAGTCGATCTTGAGCCAAGCCTGATTATTTCCTCCGCTCCGGATGCTCCGGAAGTGTCCATGACTTCAGACACTACCGCTTATTTTTATGATGGTATAGACACTGCTAACGACTGGGTCACCAGAGATGCAGCCCCAGACTTTACTGTAAAAAAATCAGTAGGAACAACACTTGATGTAACAGTCACAAAAGCAGGTGATCCGGACTTTACGTATAATCCTGCATACACGGGCAATACCTCCGACACAGCCGAAGCGATCGTCACACAACTTGGTGATCTGGCTGACGGTGAATATACATTCACCTTCATCACCGCGGACCAGTACGGAAATGCAACTGAAGTTGTCAAAACAGTAGTCATTGATAATCACTACGACCACAATGAATTTACCATGGAAATGGCCCCCGAGTCCGACACGGGTACGTCAGACATCGATATTAATGACATAATTCTCACTAACGACGAAACTCCTGAACTCTCCGGAATTGCTGAAAAGAACAGTAAGGCCCGTATGATGGTTATGAGTTTCGACTCAAAAGCTGCACTTGAATCATATTCTGATAATTTTAATTTCGCGAATATGACAGATGAGTCGCTGCGGACTTTCATAGCTGCCAATGAAGCCCAGTTAGGCAAAGAGGTAATTGTTAACCCCGACGGAACATGGATAGCCAATCCCGAGCTTACCGCAGACGGTTATTATAAGGTAATAGTTATTTCCGAAGATCAGGCCGGTAACGTTGAAGCGGAATCCATGGATATCCAGTTGGATACAACCCTGCCTGATCCGCCTAAAATTGATATTACCGATGACGATCATAACCCTTATGCCGAAGATGCGAACGGAAATGTAACTACTCCGATTACGGACCTTTCACCGCGTATTGCAGGTAGTTATACACTAGAAGAAAACGTAAAGACGACAATAACGATATCCAATGAAAAAGGCGACTATACACGCACACTGGATGCCAGAGCCATAGACACGGATAACGACGGAACGTGGGAATATCATTACGATAGAGACGGTAATGACACCTACCTTCATGGTGGCAATTATACCGCAACCATAACCAGTGTCGACGAAGCCGGAAACGAAAGCTCCGACACGATCAAATTTACTATAGACCAGAGCACATACAAGACTCCCACGATAGGACTGGCCGAGGAAGATGATACCGGCGTAAAAGGTGACGGCAGAACAAGCCTGCAAGTCCTTGCGGAAATTCAGGACGATGCTCCCGACAACCCGACCCCGGAGGATGCCCCCAAACTGACTCTTACAGGACACGCTATCGCTTATCATGAAGTAGCAATATACAGGGATGGCGATAGCGAAGCGTTCGCTACCGTAAAAGCGGAAGAAGACGGAGCGTGGAGCTATACTTTAGAAAGCAACCCCACTGACAGTGACACTCATGAATACTACGTTGTCGTTGACGGAACTAAATCAGATGTTTTTAAACTGACCGTAGACAACTCAACTCCGCCACCGGAAGTCACACTGACCAATGATACAGGAATCAATGGCGACTGGATCACATCAGATTCAACAATCGAAGGTAAAGTCGAACCAGGTAGTACCGTTGAATTAACAGCTACAAAAGTATACGAACTGACAGACGGGCATTACATAGACGATGCCGGAAATCAGGTTGATTACACTGGAGAAGTAACCACCATTGGCGGCAAGGACTACTATGTAGGAGTCAGCCAAAGCTATTTTGTAAAGGCTGAAAACATAAAAAGCGACGGTTCCTACAAAACAGCAGAATTAAAAACTCTGCTGAGCGACGGCCAGTACCAGATAAGCGTAACCGGAAAGGATATCGCAGGAAACATCACGACCAACGTAATTGATGATAAAGTTCTTCATCTGGACACTACAACAGTCAAACCGGATGTAGACTTATCCTCAATCAGCGATACTTCTTTTGCCAAAGGCGAAATTATTATTCCTGGCGCTGACGATAAAAATATAGATGTTTATGATGATCTGCCGGGTGATGATGCGTCTAAAGAACTCTTCAAAAGTGATAAATTAACCAACGACAGCACCCCCACACTGCAGGGTAACGCTGAAGCCAACGCATTAATCAGTATTGCTATCGACGGAACATCTGATGTTTATACGACACATGCCGACAGTACAGGAGCATGGTCTTACACTTTGGACACCCCACTTTCAGATGGAAGTCATTCAATAACCGTTACTGCAACAGATACTGCCGGCAACTTCAAGAGCAGTGATGAGCGATCTATCGATGTAGACAGCGGACTCTCTAAAAATGCAGAAATATCGGTTGTTCAGGAAAGTTCACCGGGGCACGGAGGAGAAGGCAACATATTCTACACGCGGGATGATACCCCGGAACTCAAACTCAGTGGTGAGGCAGGAGCAGCATATGTGCTGTACTACAACGAGTCCGGCGATCCGGATAATCCCACATACGTAAGGATCGATGCCAACTATCTGGGATCAGACGGAACAACTACCATAGTACCATCTACGCAATCATTGAATGACGGCGAACATTATTACAAGCTGGTCACCGTTGATGAAGCGGGGAACTCTAATACTACCGATTACACAGTGGTAGTAGACAGCGTCCCCCCTGACCCGGCAGAGGGAATATCTTTTACCTATCACAATGAAACAGAGACAGGTCATCCGCTTGAAACAAAGTCTGCAGAAATTGTTGATGAAAAAGATTCTGAAGGCAATTTAAGCAAAAGAATTTTCACCGTTCATACCAATAATGACACAACGGATCTGGTTGTGGATACTGGGGATGGAACAACACATGTCAGACTTGTTGATGCAAGCGGTAAGACAATTGCCGAAAATGATGTTAGTGCGAACGGTGAATGCCGTCTTGACCTGACGAACAGTGAGATCACTAACATCACCGATGGTGAATATAATTATTCGCTGGAATTTTATGACCATGTAGGCAACAAAAGCACAACTGAAGTTGATCTTCGGTTTATTGTTGATACTGAGGCCCCCACAACGACAATAAAGATTGATTCTGCTTCTGACCGGGGAACCAATACCGAAGCCTATATACTGACCAGCGGTGATTCATTCACGTTCAAGGGAACCCTGACCGAAGACAGAATTGCTGACCATAGTGACGCCAACATAGACTATACAGATCTCGCCTATTTAATCACCGTTGAACACGGCGGTGACACATGGACGTATGATTCCACTGCTGACAACTCGGAGAATCATCACTTTGCCAATGTCTATGTCGGTGAAACCGGTGAATACCACTTTGACGTTGTGGATAACGGGCATCCGCTTGAAAACGGTGACTATTCCGTGACCATACAGGCAGTTGATCTGGCCGGAAATATAACAGATACAAACGATCCCACCGCACAGCACGTTGATTTCACAGTTGATAACACTACATTGCACACAACCGACCTGCAAATGACGGAGCGCATTTTTGAAAACCCTGACGGTACAACGGAAAACTATGTAACTCTTAACCAGTCAGATTATATAGGTGTAGGGGATTCTGAAACTGCTAACACCACCTTCGGCTACGAAGTTATTAAACATGATATCGATACAGGACATTCTGTACTTTCCTCCACGGGTGACATTGCCGATGGCGATGACATTCAAATCTCATTGAGGAACGATAATCATGAATTTGAATATGCTGAGGTAAAAGTCACCGGTGCGGCAGGCAATGAATCGCATTCCCAATACATTGACCTCGACCACACCGACCTGAATTACAGTGAAAATCTCGGTTCAGACGATCATGTTGATAAAGTGTCACTGTCATTATCAGATAATGACGGGCATCATCTTATTGATGCAACTTTTACGGAAGGAGAAAATGGGGAAGCGACTCTACATTATGACTCTAATCATGATGGTTCTCTTGATGCTACATTGACAACCGACACGACCAAATCACAGTCATACGACGGTGGAAGTGTCCAACTAAGTCATAGTGAAGACGGCTGGGCAATTAGCTTCAGTCAGAATCTCACGGCAAACAACTACGACCTGAATATCTCGAGTACTGACACTGACACCCCTGCTAATAATCATAGCAATGATATAAACTTCAGCCTCCAAGATCTTACGCAAGATGTAGCCGGAGACGAAATATTTACCAATACGGATACCGATACCCAGCAAGATTTTAACGGCGCCCATGACGGAAACGGCGGTGATACGCCTGATACAACCTCCGACACGAGCGTTGTAGTGAATACCGAAATCCATCAGGATCACATTGTATTTAACATTGCATAACAGTTTAAATAAAATAGCTTTACAAGGAATTAATATAGATGTCTGCTGATAGCGGCCCACCGTGGCCGGGTTTTGTTGATGCGCTCTCTACCGTGCTTATGATGATGGTGTTCTTCACTCTGCTCATGGTACTGGTTACCGGAACGCTCTCATACATTGTTGCGCTTAAGGAAGTAAACCCCGGAGCCGCCACATCCACCGAACAGGTGGAGACCAGGGTCGCAGCGGCGCAGGATCTTTCTTTTATGGAAAAACCTTCTTCCATGGACAAACTGGCCCAAACAATGACCCAGAGCGCAGTACTGGGCAAAGAAGACCTTGTCACCACTCCCCCGCCGAAGCGTTTTGACATCAAAGAATTTGAACGTGAAAAAGAGATGCTCCAGAAACGGGTAGCCCTTGCGGAAAGCGCTGCATGGAATGCTCATGTGGAACTTCAAAAATTAAAAGAAGAAAAACAAAAAGAAATAACCAAAAACGATTCAAATCTGGAAGCGAAACTTCAGGCCGCCCTTGAAAAAATTAAAAGGCTTGAAGCCGCCGGAGCAGAGGAAAAAACAGTACAAACCGAAGAAGAATACACTCCTCCTCCGTTTGTGACCAAGCTTGTTAAAGGAATGAGTAACAAGCACCGGGTAATAATACTTTACAATAAACTGACCAGCACTCTCGAAGAAAAAACTGAATCTGAACTGCTGGCATGGATTAGGAATAATGAATCTCTGATCATGCAGAAAGGCTTAACCCTGACCGCGACCCTGAACCATGAAGGAGTTTCTTCCAGCATGGCAAACTCGGTTTCATTCAAGCGACTTTATGGGCTGATCAAGTATATAAACACCACTGCGCGCATTCCCAAAAGCAAAATCAAATTTCGTGCATTAAATGACGGTGTGCCCGGAACTAATCAGGTTGTTGTCAGCATTGCAGACAACTTCAAAAAAACGACTAATAATTCGGATTTAAATATTTCCGTTACAAATTAAGGGGGCAGACTTGAATACAGCAAAAAAAACGCCTGTCACCCCGAAGGAACCTGAAAATAAGGTAAAAACAGACACCATCGAGACTCAAACAACTCGCGAGCAGGATAATAACGATTCCAAGAACAATAACTTTGATCCTGATGAAAACATAGGACTTTTCAATCCCGGAGAAGATGAAAAGGGAGCCTCGATAACCTCCTGTTTAAAAAAAATTGCAGACAAATACGGGATAGTTGTGACCGGCAGCTCCCTGCAACTTGGCAGTTCATCTCCCATAAGTGAATACTTGCGCCTTCAGGCGGATAACATGGGAATGGAATCGACCATCAAACCTCTTCCCTATAAGATAGATGAAGATATGCTGCCGCTCATCGTGCAATACACAGACGGCAGTTTTGCACTGCTGGAAGAAAAAGTGGGAAGAAGGCTGACCCTTTGGAACGGAAAGCAGGAAATCATCCGCAATAGAAAATCTGAATTTTCCGAATTCAAAGATTGGTCCTGCTGTCTTAAGCCTATCTTTGAGACAGATAGGATTCCTTTTTTAAGTTTACACTGGTTCTTGGGACAAATAGGCAAAATGTGGCCCATGTATTCACAAGTGATTATGGCCACCGTACTCATCCATTGCTTCACGCTTGTCATACCGCTGTTGATGGGTATTTTTTATGACCGAATTCTGCCCAACCTTGCAGAAAATTCACTGCGGGTTCTTGTTACCGGAGCAATTCTCGTGTTGGCCTTTGACTATATTCTCAAAAACGTGCGGACCTCCCTTGTGGAAAAAGCGGCCCTGCGCGTAGAACAGGATGCAGAGCCACAATTATTATCACTTTTTCTGGATACAACATATTCGAGATTACCTGTTTCAGCCGGGCACATGACTCACGCTGTACAGGAATTTTCACGCATTAAATCTCTCTTCACTACCCAGCTTGTGGTCGGATCAATTGATTTTTTCTTTTTATTTTTCTTCCTGTTCATCATCTACCTGAACAGCGGAATGCTTTTTATTGTTCCGGCTGTCACCTCATTTCTTGTGCTTATTGTGGCTATAGTCTACGGATTTTATATTGATGCCAACGTATCCGCCCAGAGTAAATTGCAATCGCGCAAGACATCGTTTTTAAATGAAATTTTTAATGGTGTTGAGTCTATTAAAATTACCAATGCAGCAAGACTCTTTGTTTCACGCTGGGCTTCGGAGATCGAAAAATCAGGAGAAATGGCCTCTCAGTACCGTCTGGCCCAATCCCGCTGCTCCATGACAACCGGATTTCTGGGACAGCTTAATTCTGCAGGTCTGTTAATTGTTGCGTTTTTCCTGATCAAAAGCGGGCACATGAGCAGCGGCGGACTACTCGCAACCATGGTTCTTTCCGGTCGCTGTATCGCTGTCTCCGCCAGCGTATCTAATTTGATAACATCCTATCTTTTCGCGCGTCGCTCGTATAAGGACCTGCGTCAAATTCTGACACTGGACAAAGAAAGCACCGAAACGCGCCAATTCAAAATACAGCAACTTGGTGGCGGGGTCCGTTTCGACAGTGTCTCCTTCCGTTATCAGCCAGCATCCCCCTACGCTCTAGAAAATGTATCCTTTGAAACCAAACCGGGGGAAAAAGTCGGTATAATCGGCCCCATGGGCAGCGGTAAAAGCACCCTGCTCAAACTGCTATCCGGTTTAGCCGACCCAAATGAAGGGCTGATTATGCTTGACGGGCATAATATGGCCCACCTGAATATTGAAAAAGTGCGTGAATTTGTGGGCGTTGTTCCACAATCTCCGGTACTCTTTCATGGCACACTTGAACTGAACCTGCTTATGGGCTCACGTACCGCCACCCAAAAATCACTGAAACAGGCTCTTACCATTTCCGGCATTGATAAATTCATTTCCATGCATCCACTGGGGCTGAAAATGCCAATCCTAGAGGGAGGTAAAAACCTTTCCAGAGGCCAGCGGCAGGCCATCGCAGTCGCACGTGCCTTGATAAGCTCTCCGCCGCTGCTGCTCCTTGACGAGCCAACCAGCTCCATGGACTCCACGCAGGAAAGAAAGCTTATCAACCAGATTAAGGAAACCATGGCCGATAAATCCATTTTTGTAGTTACCCACAGGCCACAGATTCTTGAAGTTGTAGACCGGATAATGGTTGTGGATCAGGGACGCATTATTGCTGACGGCCCACGTGATCAGATAATCCAAAAACTTTCCAGTCCGGCACCGACTAAGTAGGGGTAACAATGGGTAAAAACTGGAAACATAATCTACTCTGGTCTTTAGAGAAAAGCCTCGGAAACTGCATAGTTCTCTTGCTCATTATTGCTTTCATGACCATATTCATTGTATGGGCTCACAACAGCATGATCGAAAAAACTGTTCGCGCTCAAGGTGTTGTCGAGACCAACCTGACTGATAAAATTGTTGGTCATTTTGAAGGTGGTGTTGTTGAAAAGATTTTCGTTAAAGAAGGCGATACTGTCCGTAAGGATCAGGAATTAATGGCTATCGCCAATACCAATATAACCGAAAAGAGAAACAAATCACTCATCAAGATGAAACGGTTGCAGGCCAAACTGGACCGCCTGATTGCTGAGAGTAAAGATGATACAGATCAATTTTCAGTCAAAGCATCCAACCCGGAACAAAAAAGCGAAATCCAATTCGCCCGCTTCCGGCGCGATGCTCTGAATGAAAAGATCAACATCCTCAAAACCCAGATCCAGCAATCTAGAGCTGCTCTCTCCGCCAGTGAAAAGCATGTAAAAAACCTGCTGGACGAGCAGAAGGTTCTCAAAGAACAATTTGATATGCTGGAACCAATGGTAAAAAAAGGCATCGGTTCCCGGCAATTGCTTCTGCAACGCAAAACCGAATTGGCAAAAATAACTACCAGTATTGCTGAAATATACAACAAAAGAGACGAATATTCCCTCGAAATACGAGAACTTGAACAACGCATCAATCAGGAGCATCTAGATTTTTATCGCGACATCCGTGAAGAAATTAATCAGGTAACCTCGGAACTGAAGTCGGTTCGTGAAGAACTGAATGCCGCTAATGAACAGATTGTCCGCAGCGTCATTCGTTCCCCGATCGACGGAACCATATATAAACTGACCGCAAATACTGTAGGCGGTATTGTCCGTTCCGGACAGGCACTGGCCGAGATTGTACCCTTGGATGCGACAATCCGTATTGAAGGAAAGGTTCAACCTCGTGACCGTACCAAAATATGGAACGGGATGATGGCTAAAATTCGTCCGTCATCCTACGAATTTTCCGAAAAAACCATGCTCAAAGCCAAGATTGTCAACATCTCGGCCAAAACCTATTTTGATGACCTCACCCGCACATGGTACTACAGGGTTATTTTCAATACGGTAAGGGAAGACGCAGGCAAAGTGAAAGAATTCCTGCCGGGCATGATAGTTGAAGTTAATATTCTATCCGGTGAAGAAAGCATTCTTGAATACCTGCTTTCACCTATCACAAGAGGCATGCGCGGAGCCCTCTCTGAACACAGTACCCGTTAGGAAACAATAATGCCGAGTAAAACCATTAAAATATTTAAACGCATCTTCAGTATAAAAAATCTGTTAATTGTACTGCTTATCTTAACGGTGGCAGGTGGCACTTATAAGACAGTGAACTATCTCTGGAAAGAAAAAGGGAATGCTGTCCATGACGATCTGAAACAATATCAGCAGGCAGTTGTTGAGAATGAATCCGAAATGCTGTCTTCGCAATTGGTGAATTTTGTTGTGCGCGGAAAAGAACTTGCCCGCTCACGAATTTTCAGAATTGCAATGGACAGCTTGAACTCACCGGATAAGGAAGAAGTCTCCAAGGCTCTTGAGGACCTGAAAAACTTTGTAAAGGTCTGCGGTTTTTCAGCTGGATTTCTTTTTGAACCGGATGGAAACATCTATGCTTCAACTGTGGGACCGGACGAAAGTATCCGCAATGAATACAAGGAAGCAGTGCAGAACACCCTGCATAGCCGCACCCCTATATTTTCCCCTTTGCAAGGCATAAATAACGGCCTTGTGACCTACTTATTCGTTCCGGTATACGACGCATACGCCACCAGCACTTCAGAACCTCCGTCGCATATACTTATGCTTGAAGTCCCCATGACCCACATTCTGCGAGCTTTTCTGGGATCAGAAAGAACTTTTAAATACAAAAGCTCAATTCACCTTATACAACAGAAGGGAAAAACCAGCGAAGAGATCGTTTTCAGCTACCCGGAAAGCCTGAAGCTGCAATCCATGAAAGTTTCTTTAGACGGGGTCAGTGAGGTCGATTTCGGAGTAAGAACCGCACTTTCAATGACCAATCAGGTCTACTCTTCCGCAGAATTCATACCCGTTGTAAACTGGTGGGTAATGATCGAAACTGACGTGGCTGTGCCCAATAGGATTTTCACTGTTTACCGACACGAGACTATCCTTTTCGGAATTATTTCCCTTGCCGCGATAATTTTCTTTATCCTGACAATAAGATTCATTGCATCTACACGAAAATACCATCGTAAAAGTTCCAGACTGGAAGAAAAAATACCTGCTCTGCAAAAGGAACTGCAACTTCTGCGAATAGTAAATAACGCCCTGCCGGAACCAATAAGCCTGAAAAAAAGTGATAGCGGAACCTTCCTGCATGTAAATAAATCATTTGCGGATTTTACCGGACTGGGAAAAAGCGAAACCCTGAATCTGACCGACAATCAGGTTTTCGACCATAAGGAAGCGGAAGCACTTTCCCACGGCGATCAGATGGTCAATATGTCCAACAGCTCCTATAGCGAAGAAATGACTCTGACCCGAGGCATCTATACCTCGACCATGCAGGTAACCTTCCTCCCCTGCTCAATTGAGAAAGACGGAGACTCAATACTCACGGTATTCCGCGATGTCACTACGGAAAAAAACGCAGCCCAGAAGAGTATTGAAGTCCGCCAGCAGGTTATCAATGCGCTTATCAGGGCAGTTGAAAGTGTTCCATTTCTTGATGGTCATACATCGCTGATGCGTAAGCTGGCCCTTGAAATTGCAGAAACTCTTTTATTAAGTGATGCCGACTGCGCCACGGTAGAAGCGGCTGCCATTCTTTCACAGGTGGGCAAGACCTTTGTTCCTAAAGAAATAATGGAAAAAGAAGGTAAACTTACTCCCGAAGAAATCAAAGAAACCCAAAGATATATCGAACATACATGTAAAATTTTGGAAGGAGTTGAATTCGACCTTCCCATCATCCCAACCATATGGCAAATGCAGGAAACACTCGACGGTACCGGCTACCCCAACGGCCTCGAAGGCAAAAAGATATCCACTCTGGCCAGAATCCTCGGTGTAACCAACACCTTCAGCGCACTGGTTCAGAAACGTTCATACAGAAAAGCAAAAACTGCTCGACAAGCCGTTGAAATACTGCAAAGCATGGCCGACAAAAAATACGACAGTACGGTAATTGAAGCTCTCGGTGCGGTAATTGAAACTCAGGCCGGAAAAATAATTCTGCAGGAAAGTCATGTTGAAATTTAACAACAAATCCTGAATCTGAATTGAAAACCAATCTTTATCTTTGTTTTTAATTAACACCGACAATCCTATTTCATAATTAACACTTGCTTATAGCATTCTGTTTTCATTAAATTATAAAATGGAAACATACCAAAAAGCAATTCTCACCCCATGAGGACCAAATGAACTCTAATTTATTTCGAGATCTTACACTCATAATTATCCTATTCTCCTATCTCATATTCACTCCGCTGAATGCTCATGCTGTACCGGAGTCCATCGCCCTGCCTGCAGATAGTGCACAACAATTAACGAATCTGGGCAGCTCTCAAACTGAAACACTTAGTAACCTGCTGCAATATAAAACCGAGCTGAAAGAACAAATTCGGAGCGTTAAGAAGCAACTCAACAAATCAACCCAGCCCATAGACAAGGAAACACTTTCCGCTACTCTAGCCGACCTAAATCTACAGCTCCAGAACGTCCGCCAGAATTTCATTAAGGTAGCCACCGGACTCGATCTTTCTATTTTCAATGAAACCGGAAAACAGAACTTCGCCTGGCAGGAAGAAGTGGAAACTCTTGTACGGCCCCTGCTTCAAGAACTTAAAGAAATGACCAAGCGCCCCCGGCAGATTGAAAGGCTGAAAAGCAGGGTCGCATATTTTGAAAGTAGACTTCCCAGAGCTGAAGAAGCAGTTCAAAGCATCACGAATCTAATAAATGCAACTAAATCTGCTGACCTTAAAGAGGAACTGCAAAACCTGAAAGGAGAATTTGAAAAACACCAGACTAACATTGATAATCAGCTTGATGTTGCCCGCTTTGAGCTGAATGAACTTACCAAGGATAAACAATCCTTCTATGAATCAACCAAAAAAGTCATGGCTGTATTCTTCAAAAGCAGGGGGAAAAACATCCTCGTAGCCATGCTGGCCTTCGCCGGGGTATTCATTTTTTTCCGTTTTGTGGACCGAATATTCAAAAAAAGCTATCCGGTTTTCAAAGCAAAAGAACGGCCCTTCTACATTCGTCTGCTGGAAGTTCTTTTACTGATATTCACCGTTATTTCAGCAACATCAGCTTCACTTTTCACCCTTTATATCTCCGGTGACTGGTTCCTGCTCAGCATTGCAATCATATTTATTTTCGGAGCGCTGTGGACAGCCCGCGAAGGATTCACCCGTTATTATGAACAGGTAAAACTGATCCTCAACCTCGGCTCCGTACGTGAAAATGAACTGATGATATATAAAGGAATTCCGTGGCAGGTGGAAAGGCTTGCCCTCTTCGCAAAACTTAAAAATACAGCTTTAAGTCCCAGCCGGATCAGGGTGCCCATAGGCGAACTGGAAAATGTTATTTCACGTCCGGTAGGAAAAAATGAACCATGGTTCCCCTGTATGATTGATGACTGGGTAATCCTTTCAGACGGAGTTCGGGGAAAGGTGGTAAGCCAGTCCCCGGATATGGTCGAAGTGATCCAGCGTGGTGGAGCTTACATCACCTATCAAACCTCCGACTTTCTGGGACTAAATCCCAAGAACCTGTCCCGCAACTTCCGCCTGAAATCCGTATTCGGTATTGACTATGCGCATCAGGCCGACTGCACATCCACCATTCTTAAACAGGCAAAAGATTTTGTTTCGGCCAAATTGGAAGAAGACGACTATTCCAAATACGTTCTCAACCTGAACGTTGAATTTGAATCTGCTGGAGCATCATCACTCAACATTGTCATAATCGCCGATTTTCATAGGGATATCGCCGCACTATACGGACGATTACAAAGGGCTCTGCAACGATACAGTGTAGAAGCCTGCACTCACTTCGGATGGAATATTCCCTTTGACCAATTGGTTGTTCACAAGGCTGAATAACAACAACGGGGTGCCGTTTGCAGATGGCACCCCGTTTCTTATTTGCTTTTCTGAAAATTAATCTTTAAAGACCAACTTATGCCCAGCATCCAAAATATACGCTGTATACTTGTCGATGATGAAACTCCGGCTCTTGATGAGCTTAGTTTTTTACTCTCCGATTATAACGATATCGATATCGTAGGCACTGCCACATCCGCGACCAAAGGAATCGAGCTGATTACTGAAAAACAACCTGACCTTGTTTTTCTGGATATACAGATGCCCGGCAAAAACGGGTTCCATGTGCTACATGAGATTATGCAACTCCCCGAACCACCGCTTGTTATCTTTGCCACCGCATATGACGAATACGCATTGCAGGCCTTTGAAGAAAATGCCGTGGACTACATCCTCAAGCCTCTTTCCCGTGAGAGACTGAGAAAAAGCATCCAACGGATTCGCTGCTTGGCTTATGAGAATTGCACGGAAAAAGTAGAGTTACCGGATATGACTGCTCTACTTCACACCATGGGCATAGGCACAAAAGTGTTGCGCATCTCAGTGGAAGCAAGCGGACGTATAATGCTTATTGATCCCTCCGATGTAATCCTCTGCCGGGTGGAAGACCGCAAGATCATGATCTACACGAGGGAGGCTATTTTTCCCTGCTATGGTGATAAAACTCTGGACAAGCTTGAAGAACGCTTGCAGGGACAACCTTTTTTCCGCACCAATCGAAAAGAAATGGTCAACCTGAACCATGTGAGGGATTTCGCACCATGGTTTAACGGTAAATATGTGGTAACAATGAAGCATATTGAAGATCAGGAAATCATTATCAGCAAAGGTCGGGTTAAAGATTTCCGTCAACATTTAGGATTAGTTTGATGCCTGCAGAAAGACCGGGCCTTAAACCTTTTAGATAAAATATTTACAAAATTATTATGAATCCCGAAACATTAGTTATTACTTTAGCCGAACGTTTCGGCCTTATTGTTGCCGGAGCTTTTCTACTGCTGACCATTACTCCGGTCCATAAAATCGGTCTCCGCCAAAGCTCTCCCAAAGTCGATACAGCCATGCAGATTCTTATCTTCGGAGTGTGCGGCATATTAGGAACTTACGGCGGCAACTTCGTTTTTCAATCCGTTGCGAACCTGCGCGCCATGGCTGTTATCACCGGAGGACTTTTCGGTGGACCTCTTGTCGGACTCGGAGCAGGACTTATCGCCGGAGGACACCGCATCCTAATTGATCTCGGCGGATTCAGCGCCATCCCCTGCGGAACGGCAACCATGCTTGAAGGATTTGCCGCC
This sequence comes from Maridesulfovibrio sp., assembly GCF_963676065.1. NCBI lineage: Bacteria > Pseudomonadati > Thermodesulfobacteriota > Desulfovibrionia > Desulfovibrionales > Desulfovibrionaceae > Maridesulfovibrio > Maridesulfovibrio sp. The sequence continues at coordinate 3,367,188 of NZ_OY780933.1, forward strand.
GGAATCATATCCCTGCACCTGACAAACAAAATGGACTGGCGAGCCGCGGCAGGTCTGGCTTTCATCGGCGAGATAATCCATATGATCATGGTTCTCTATTTTTCCCACCCATATGAAGAAGCACTGCAGCTGGTAAAGCTGATTGCCATGCCTATGATCGTGCTAAATACCTTCGGAGCGGCACTTTTTGCACAGGTCATCAACATTGTCTTCCGCCACGGGACCAAGCAGGATTCTGTAAAAGCGCAGCACATTCTGGATATTGCAAATCTTACAGTCAGTCACTTACGATCAGGCCTGAACCTTGATTCGGCGCAGGCAACCGCTAAAATCATACAGGCCTACTTAAATGCCGCAGCTGTTGCTATTACTGATAACGTCAATGTGCTGGCCCACATCGGTGCCGGAGCCGACCATCACCTGCCCGGCAAGGAAATCCGCACGGAATCGACACTGAAAGTCTTGATCGAAGGCGAACCGCTATTCCTTGAAAATAACAAAAGAATCGGCTGTACCCATAAAGGATGCCCTTTCACTTCAGCGGCTGTAGTCCCCCTGCATAAAAACGGACAGGTTGTCGGAACACTTAAATTGTACGGCACCCGCAAAAACCAGCTTAACCAGCTTTCCTTTGAAATGGCTAAAGGACTGGCAAATCTCTGCTCCACCCAATTGGAATTAGAAGAAATCCAGATAAAGGAACAGATGCTGACCCATGCGGAAATACGCCGTCTACAGGCCCAGATTAATCCCCATTTCCTGTTCAATTCACTGAACACGGTGACATCATTCTGCCGCACCAATCCGGATCGTGCGCGGGAGCTGCTTCTGGAACTTTCTAAATACATGCGCAAAAATCTGGACAGTAGCCGGGGCTATGTACCTTTGCACGAAGAACTGGCTCAGTTGAACAGCTATCTCGCTATCGAGCAGGCCCGCTTCGGGGACCGGATCAAGGTCAACATCAATGTGGAAGAAGTGTGCATGGATTGGCCCATCCCGCCGCTGATTATTCAGCCACTGGTGGAAAACAGCGTAAAACACGGTCTCATGGGACGTGAAGAAGGCGGCACCGTGACCATTAATATTCATTGCGACAATGATGAAATGGATGTCTCCATCGAAGACGACGGCATCGGCATGACTCCGGAACAAATTGAAGCTATATACACCAGAAAAAAAATCGACTCCCGAGAAAAAGGAATCGGTGTTCGCAATTGCATCCAGCGGCTGGAGCAGATTTACGGTCCGCAATACAAGATGCTGATTACCAGCAGGCACGAGAAAGGAACCGAGATTTCTTTCCGGGTTCCCAAACTACGCACTGGAGTCCAGATGCGCGAGTTTGCGGGAAGCTCTATGTAGACGATAAATTTATACATATCCGACAAAAATCAAAGGGCCTGAAGTATAACTTCAGGCCCTTTTTAGTGAGCAAAATTTTGAAAAAACCTTTTATAATTAATCTTTTTTTAAACATATAAAAAAGAGATAAGCCAACCCGACAACCGGTACCAAACCGATCAACACCAGCTTGGGATTCCGCCCCAAGGCATTCAGTCTACGCACAAAAAGTGCGATGCAGGGCAGCAAAGTTCCTACTATAAACAGCCCGCTCAGAGTATTAATCACTTTTATCGCCAACGGATGAACAACAGCGTACCCCAAGAAAAGCAACACACAAATAATTACGCAATGATAAGCCGCAAAACAAGCAAACTCAGAGTAGTTTGCCTCTCCCTTAAAATCATTAAATCTCTTCAATATTTCTATGTAATGCTTCATTTATAAACTACCTCCTCCCACGACAATAACGACGTGTAACTGGGCAACTTGTCGGATCAATTGCTTTTCGTGTCAAGGATTTTCAAACTAACCGATTAAATTTATAGACCGAATACCTCCTCTCAAGAGCAATGAAAAATATGAAAAATTCAACATTCGCGAGCCCCTTTTTTTAACCGCAATTTTTTGAAAACACCCCTTGACGGAATACTGACGAATAACATACCTATCGGGCAGGTATAAAAACCTATCGAGTGGGGAGGTATTAATACCAACCCAGTTGATGGGGAATGAGGCGCGCCGGAACGGTCCATACGTATTTCCATTACACGGCTTTCCATGGGGGAAGTAACAGCCGGGAATAACTACGGAAAACCGACCGGAGCAACAAAGGTCGGAGTATCAAGCTCCAAGGCCAATTGCATTGAGAGGGGATCCATATCATGGCAAACGGAAAGAAACTATTGCGATTGTCCGGTATCCTGATTGTCCTGGCCGGGGTGCTCGGCTTCCATATGGAAGCGATGAGCATGGTCGGAACCCCACAGGAGAATGGCAACAAGCGTCCTGATCTGATTATGATCGACACTATTGCCGCTCAGGAAAAACTGGAACTGCCTGCTGTTGTGTTTCTCCACGATACACACACCAAGGCGATGGCTGAGCAGAACAAGGATTGTACTGCATGCCACGAAAAAACCGACGGGAAAGTAACCTACAAGTTCAAAAGACTTGAAAACGGTACCCCCGAACAACTCAAACAAATTTACCACAATGGTTGTATCAGCTGTCATGCTGCCGACGCCAAGGCCGGTCGTAAAACCGGACCTCAGGTCGGAGAATGCCGCAGCTGTCACATTGCCGATCCTGAAATCAAGGCTGAGCGCGCTCCCGCCGGCATGGAGAACGTTCTCCACTACCGCCACTGGGATTCCAAACTCATCGCCAAAGATGAAGGTCAGGACACTAATTGTGGAAGCTGTCACCACGTATACAACGATTTCGAAAAGAAACTTGAATACGTAAAAGGACAGGAAGAAAACTGTAGCGTATGTCACACAGCAAAGCCTGAGGGTAATGTCAAACTGACTACCTCCGAAGCCTACCACGGTCAGTGTGTAAGCTGTCACCTTGAGATGAAAGCTGCTAAAGCCGAGAAGACCGGTCCTGTCGACTGTGCTGGTTGCCACGGCAAAATGCATGAAGCGGACATCAAAGAAGACAACGCTGCGGTACTCAAAAAGCTGGGTGGAAAACTGCCCCGCCTCCCCAGAAAACAGCCCGACGCTGTTCTGCTGACCGCCCCTGTACAGGAAAATGCTGCTGCAAAAGCAAGCATGGCTGCCGTAGCTTTCAACCACAAGGCCCACGAAGGTTACACTGATTCCTGCAGCTCCTGCCACCATGCTACCATGAATAAGGCATGCTCCTCATGTCACACCGTTCGTGGTTCTAAAGAGGGTGGATTTGTCACTCTTGATCAGGCAATGCATAAAGCTGACAGCACCAGATCATGTGTTGGTTGTCATGCTGTTAAGCAGAAAGATCCGAAATGCGCAGGCTGTCACGAGCTTATGCCCCAGAACGCAATCAAATCCGAAGAAACCTGTAAGGTCTGTCACAACGGACCTGCTTCAACCTCCGGCGAGCCTGTCAAAATGGATGCCTCCGCCAAGGCTGCCATTGCGTCAAAGCTGATTATGGAACGCCCCGAGTCTCCGGCCCTGATTGCGGAAAAGGACATTCCCGAATTCGTGACCATCAACGTCCTTGAAAACGAATACAAAGCCAGCAAACTCCCCCACCGCAAGATCATCATGACCTTGGTTAACGGCATGAAGGGTGATGCAATGGCTAATGCTTTCCACAGCACACCTCTTACCGTGTGCGGAAGCTGTCATCACAACAGCCCAGCAAGCGCTACTCCTCCGAGCTGCGCCAGCTGTCACGGTGGTAAAGTTCAAGACGGACGTCCGGCCCTCAAGGGTGCTTATCACGTTCAGTGCATGACCTGTCATGACGCTATGAACCTCGAGAAGCCTGCTTCAACTGACTGCACCGCATGTCACGCGAAGAAATAGTAACGGATAGCCTGAAGGAGAACAGATAAATGTTACGCAGAACATTCCTCGGAATGCTGGGCGCAGCCTGTGTGGGAGCAAGTCTCCCCGCAGGGGCTGAGGCCGCAGGCCATGAGTTCAAAGGTTATCCCGGAAGCAAGGGTGTACTCTTTGACGCTACCCGCTGCATCGGCTGCCGCAAATGTGAAGCAGCCTGCAACAAGGTCAATAAACTTCCCGTACCGGAGAAGAAATTCGACGACCTGTCCGTGCTGGACACCAAACGCAGAACTGACGCCAAGACCTTTACCGTGGTCAATAAGTACGGCGGACCGAAACACCCCGTGTTCCGTAAGTCCCAGTGCAACCACTGTCTTGAGCCTGCCTGCGCGTCCGCATGCTTTGTAAAAGCATTCAAAAAACTGCCCAACGGCGCAGTTGTTTATGATGAATCGGTATGTGTCGGCTGCCGCTACTGCATGGTAGCCTGCCCCTTTGAAATACCGACCTACGAATATGACGAACCCCTGACCCCAAGAGTCATGAAGTGTACTATGTGCGCCCCCCGCTTAGCCGAAGGCAAACTGCCCGGCTGTGTTGAAGGCTGCCCCAAAGAAGCACTTGTCTTCGGTGAAAGGGATAAGCTGATAAAAATCGCCCGCGAGCGCATCCGCCGCAACCCCGACCGTTACGTTGACCATCTTTACGGTGAACACGAAATGGGCGGAACAAGCTGGATGTATCTTTCCGGCGTTCCTTTCAAGGAAATCGGCATGCGCGAAGACCTCGGCACCAAATCCGCACCTGAACTCACTGCCGGTGCATTGGCAGCAGTTCCCATGGTCGCAGGACTCTGGCCCGTACTTCTCGGAGGCATATACGCTGTAAGCAAACGCAACAGCAAAATTGCCGATGAAGAGCGCAAAGACGCAGTGGACAACGCAATTGCAAAAGCAAGCGCGGAAGCTGAAAAAACCCTTTCCGACGCTCTTGAAAAGGCTGATGTTGCCAACAAACGCAAGATCGAAGTCGAGGTCAAGAAAGCTGTGGAAGAAGCACTTGCTCCTAAAGAAGAGCAGGACGAAAACAGCGAGAAGGAGGAATCCTAATGTCCACTCCCGAAAACAACGGACCTAAATCGGTCTTCAATACCTTCAATCTGGTTGCCGGAACCATCCTTATAGTTGGACTGATTCTGACTGTAATCAGATTCACTCAGGGTATCGGTCCCGTGACCAACCTTGATGACAACAACCCGTGGGGAATCTGGATCGGATTCGACCTGCTCTGCGGTGTTGCCCTTGCAGCCGGCGGATACACAACTTCCGCTGCCTGCTATATCTTCGGACTTAAGCGTTTTCACTCTGCTGTACGTCCGGCAATCCTGACCGCTTTCCTCGGATACGCGCTGGTTGTATTTGCATTGCTGTACGACCTTGGTCGTCCGTGGAGGCTCCCGTTCCCCATCTTCGTTTCTCAGGGAACAACCTCCCTGCTCTTCGAAGTTGGTCTGTGCGTTATGCTTTACCTGACAGTGCTCTTCATTGAGTTCACTCCGGCCATGTTTGAATGGCTGGGCTGGAAGAAAATCAGAAACGTAGTTATGAAAGTAACCCTCGTTCTGACTATCTTAGGCGTAGTGCTCTCCACTCTCCACCAGTCATCTCTCGGCGCGCTGTACACCATTGCACCGTCGAAGCTGCATCCGCTGTGGTACTCACCGTATATGCCGCTGTACTTCTTCGTTTCAAGTATCGCCGCCGGTATGTCCATGGTTATTTTTGAGGGCACCCTGTCCCACAAAAAACTGCATCGCATGATGGATGAAGAATACTTGAAGCATCACGATGGTGTTATTCTAGGCTTCGGTAAAGCAGCATCTCTGGTTCTCTTCGGCTACTTTTTCATCAAAATGATGGGCGTGGCCTATGACAACAACTGGCACTACCTGACAACAGGATACGGCCTGCTGTTCATAACTGAAATGCTCGGCTTTGTGGCACTTCCCTGCTTCCTTTACGCAGTAGGTGTACGTGACAAAAACATCGGCCTGATCAAGAAAGCGGCGATAATCACCGTTCTCGGAATTGTATTCAACAGGTTCAACGTTTCAATGATCGCGTTCAACTATCAGCTGCCCGCAGCCGAAAGGTACTTCCCGAGCATGAGTGAAATCGGAGTTTCCGTATTCATCGTCACTCTCGGCGTTGTGATTTTCCGTTTCATCACCACCCGGATGCCCATCTTTTTCGAGCATCCCGACTATAAGGGCGACCACTAGGCCGCCCCGAAAGGAGACAAAAAAATGGAAGCACATAACCTCCAGGAATACTACACATTCACTAAAGGTATTATGTACCTTTTCATGGGTGGAGCATTGGTCGGTGCGACCCTGTTCTGGCAGTTCCTCATGGGCGGAAAAGCCTACCGTGACGAAAACAAAAAAGACTACGGCGACCACCATTAAGCGCTAGACGAGGAGAAACAAAATGTATGAACTTCTGACCGGGCCTATGTGCTGGCTGGTTTTCGCAATCAGCTTCGGCGGCCTGCTGGTGCGCGTAGTGCTCTACTTCAAGGGCCTCAGCCAGCAGCTCGACCGTGTAGCATATAAAGCCCATATGTCTTACGGACTTAAAGGTGCATTCAATTCAATAATCAGCTGGCTTAACCCCGTTGGCGCCCGCGGCTGGCGGACTAAACCCGGCTTTACCTTTATATTCTTTGCATTCCACATCGGACTGCTTGCAACCCCCATTTTCCTCGCTGCTCATAACGTGATGCTGCAGGAAAATCTGGGATTCAGCCTGCCGCAGATGCCCGCTTTTATGGCGGACCTGCTCTCCTGGACCGTGATAGTGGCCTGTCTTGCCATCATCCTGCGCCGCATCGCGCTCCCGGAAGTCAGAATCCTCACCACAGCTTATGATTACCTGCTGCTGGTGATCACTGTAGCTCCCTTCGTAACCGGCCTTATCGCCCGTTACCACATGGGTGACTACCAGTTCTGGCTGCTGGCCCATATCATTACCGGCCAAATCTGGCTGCTGTGCCTGCCTTTCACCAAACTCAGCCACTGCGTGCTCTTCTTCTGTTCCCGTGCACAGCTCGGAATGGACTACGGCATCAAACGCGGCGGCATGAAGGGCTCCACATTCTCCTGGTAACAGGAAGAAATATAGCCAACAGGAGAAAGAAAATGCCTCAAGGTAAGCTTTGTAACAGACAGCCGATCACAACTGATGAGCAGCTCAAGCTGACTCTCTCAGATAAGAGCGGCAAGCAATATTATGCTGAAATGGAACAACTGGATGTGGATACCAACGCTTTGTGGGCCACCATCCAGAAAACCCTGAAATCAAGAACCAAAACATGGCTCGAAATATGTGCCCACTGCGGCATGTGCGCAGACAGCTGCTTCCTTTATCAGGTTAACGACTGTGTGCCCGAGCAGGTTCCTTCTTATAAAATTCAGTCCACTCTCGGCGAAATGGTCAAGAGAAAAGGAAATGTGGATAACGAGTTCATGCGTCACTGCATGAAGGTGGCGTGGTCCCAGTGCACCTGCTGCAACCGCTGCGGTATGTACTGTCCCCACGGTATCGACATGGGTGTTATGTTCTCTTATCTGCGCGGTCTGCTCTACTCTCAGGGTTTCGTTCCCTGGGAACTGAAAATCGGTTCCGGTATGCACCGTGTCTACCGGGCACAGATGGACGTGACCACCGAAGACTGGGTTGAAACATGTGAATGGATGGCCGAAGAGACCGAGGAAGAATGGCCGGGTCTGACCATCCCCGTGGACAAACAGGATGCTGACATCATGTATACCTGTAATGCTCGCGAACCCAAGCACTACCCTGAAGATGTCGCTGAAGCGGCTATCCTCTTCCATGTGGCAGGCGAAAACTGGACCGTACCTTCCGAAGGTTGGGAACAGACATCACTGTCCATGTTCGCAGGCGACTGGGAATGCTGCAAAGATAACGTAAACAACGTTTACGACGCCATCGAGCGCCTTAATCCTAAACGTGTTATCGGCACAGAGTGCGGACACGCACACCGCGCAACCGTTATCGAAGGGCCCTACTGGGCCGGACGTGAAGACGGGCTGCCTCCCAAACCATACATCCATTACGTGGAATGGCTGGCTGAGGCATTGCGTGAGGGCAAGCTCAAAATCGACCCTGCCAAGAAAATCAAGGAACCCGTAACTCTGCAGGATTCCTGCAACTACGTGCGAAACCAAGGCCTCAAGAATGTAACAAGGGAAATTCTCAGCTATATCGTTGAGCCCGGTTACTTTGTTGAAATGGCACCCAATAAGGAACACAACTACTGCTGTGGCGGTGGTGGCGGATTCAACGGAATCGGTCGCTATCGTAACGAACGTAACGTGGCCCTGCGCAAGAAAATGGACCAGATTCTAGCTACTGGCTGTAAGCTGGTTATCGCACCTTGCCATAACTGCTGGGACGCCATCCGTGACCTTGAAGAGGAATATGAAATCGGCATCCGCTGGTCTTTCCTCAAGCCTCTGATCATTGGTATGCTCGATGTACCTGAAGGCATGCGAGTCGAATGGTAGTAACACCCGTCTCTCCGACAGGTGATCTGATATTGTCCGCAACGAACGAGGTGTCACATGTTTAAGAAAATCCTTTTGGCGACTACCGGCTCCCCCGCGAGCTTTGGTGCCGCCCGCGTAGCTTTCGACATGGCGAAACGCTACGGTTCCGAAGTAACCATCTTCCATGTTGTGGGAGTGCCTACCAAGGCATTCTCGCATGTTGTCAACGATGTGCGTACCGGTGAAGAAGTAGAGATTGATGAAGAATATCTCGCCTGGGTCGAAGAAGAACTCAAGACCACCTTCGCAAAACAGTTTGAAGGTGCCGACAACGCAAAAATCGTACTGACAACAGGTGTACCCGCTCGCGAAGTTCTTCGCGAAGCCCGCAAGGCAGACAGTGATCTCATCGTTATGGCCGCAAGCTCCGGTGAGAACACTTCCTTCCACAAAGGCTACCCCGGAAGTACCTTGCAAAAAGTGGCGAAAGCCGCTCGCTGCCCGGTCCTTTCCGTACACCGCGAATCCGCATCATACTGGGGCGGGTTCTCCAATATCCTTTTTGGTACCGACTTCTCCAAGCAGGCTGAGAGCGCATTTAAATTCGCTCTCTCCACAGCCCGCGAACTCGACTGCGACCTGACTATCTTCCATGCCCTGGACATCAGCGGCAAGGTTCTGGACCAGAATGAAATCGAGGAAAAACTGATTACCGCCCGCAAGCGCATCAGAGATACCTATGTCCCGCTTATGGGCGATTTCAAGAACTATGACATCGAAGTATGGGAAGGAACTCCCTACGTAGAAATCGTTAAGCTCGCCCGTGAAAAAAGCATGGACCTTATTTGCCTTGCTCACCACACAAATGAGCTTGATCCGGAAAGAGCACGTATCGGTTCCACTGTCGAACAGGTCATCTTAAGGGCAAACTGCCCGGTGGTCAGCGTCAGCAAGCCCGATAAAGTTTAGGCCGTAAGCACAACTGAATCGAATATATCGTATTCCCGGCAGCCGAACCATTCACACTGCCGGGAATCACGAAGGGGAAGATTCAACAGGAGGAGTTATTATGTCTAAGAAGATCTTAATTATAGATGATGATCAGGATATCCGTTCATACTTGGGAGATCTTTTCGGTGACAACGGTTATGAAACCGTTATGGCCGATGACGGGGCTGTTGCAATGGAGGTTGTAACAGCAGAAAAACCCGATCTGATCACCCTTGACCTTGAGATGCCGGGCGAGTGGGGCCCGCGCTTTTACCGTAAGCTCTCCCAGAGCGATGAATTCAAAAGAATTCCGGTAATCGTAATCAGCGGACTTCAGGCAAACAAGTACGCAATTCCCAAGGCTGTAGCCACCCTGACAAAGCCCTTCGACGCAGAAGAGCTGGTCAGAATTGTTAAAGAAACAATAGGCTAACGGGAATCCATTTTGAGGCCGGTCAGCAGCGTGTGCTGGCCGGCCGTTTTTTTTAACTTGAAAGAGTGCGGAACTACGGTGTAGGCTTCTCCCCCAACAGAAGGTTTATAACCTGCTGCAATACCTAAAAAGGTGACAAGCATGCCCAAAAAAATAATGGTCGTGGATGACGATCCGTATATTGTAGACTACCTTGTAAATGTTTTCGAGGATCACGGATACCTCACCTGCCGCGCTTTTGACGGAACGTCAGCCTATGATGTTGCAATGGCTGAGAAACCCGACCTGATCACTCTTGATCTTGAAATGCCCAATGAATGGGGGCCCCGGTTTTACCGCAGACTGACTCTGGAAGAGCAATTTACCGAAATACCGGTAATTGTTATCAGTGGACTGCCGGGAATACATATGGCCATCAAACGCGCGGTCGCAACTATCAAAAAGCCTTTTGACCCTACTGAGGTCATTGAGATTGTGCGAAAAGCATTGGGAGAAAATAGCGGCGAGGACTGATTCAGGTCCTGACCTTATTTTCAAGAAAGTCCGTTTTTCAATCTTTCGCGAGGTGCTTCGATGAGTAATAAAAAGCTGCTGCTGGTTGATGATGAAGAAGGTATCCGCCGTTTTCTGGGACTAACCCTGATGGACCTCGGCTATGAAGTGGAAACCGCTGAAAATGGAAAAGCTGCACTTGAGGTCATCGATCAATTAAATCCGGCGATTATTCTCACAGATATAAAAATGCCCCGCATGGACGGCATCGAATTGCTGAAAGCAGTAAAAGCCGACCATCCACACATCGAGGTAATTATGCTCACCGGGCATGGCGACCTCGATCTCGCTATCGAATCACTTAAATCCGAAGCCGCGGATTTCATCACAAAACCCATCGACAATCAGGTTCTGGAAATATCTCTGGGCAGAGTCATGGAAAAAATCCAGCTTAAAGCTCAGCTTCGCGAATACACTGAAAATCTTGAACGTCTCGTTGAAGAAAAAACCCAGCGCATAATTGAACTGGAACGTCAAAATGCAGCCTGTCAGGTTGTGGAAGGACTTAGCGAAGCACTTTCCAGCGCGGCCAACGAAGTTGAAACCGGCAGCGGCCTTTTCAACGAACTGCCCTGCCTTGTCTCCATACATAACCGCTATCTGGAAATAGTAGCCGCCAACGAACTCCTCAAGGAACGCTTGGGTGATGTCGTAGGCTACAACAGCTTTGATATATATTCTGATCGTGAATCAGCGGGGAATGCCTGTCCGGTGCAACGGACCTTCAAGACAGGAAAGGGCCAACGCAGCAAGGAAACTTTCGTAAGTAAAGACGGCACCGAAATTCCGGTTACCGTGTACACGGCTCCCATCCCGAACAAAGACGGAGACATTGAACTTGTACTCGATATTTCCGTTGATATGACCGAGCTCAAACGCCTCAATGACGAGCTGCTTGAAACACAATACAAATTTCAGCGTCTTTTTGACGAAGCGCCCTGCTATATTTCAGTCCAGAATCGGGATTACACAATAGCAGAAGTCAACAAACGTTTTCAGGAAGACTTTGACACCATACTCGGCGCACCCTGCTTCAATTCATACAAGCATCGCGAGCATCCATGTGAAGAATGCCCGGTGCAACGCTCCTTCAAAGACGGCCAGACCCATCAGATGGAAACCGTGGTTACGACCAAAAACGGTGAGCAGAAGAATATGCTGGTCTGGTCTGCCCCTATCCGCAACGCTTACGGCGAAATCAAACAGGTCATGGAACTGTCTACCGACATCACCGAAATCAGACGCCTTCAGGATCATCTTACCTCTCTCGGTTTCATGCTCGGTTCCATGTCCCACGGAGTTAAGGGCATGCTTACTGCTCTGGACGGCGGTATTTACCGGCTTGAATCAGGCCTGCGCAAGAACGATCAGGAACGCGTCGGCGAAGCAGCGGTGGTTCTTAAAAATATTGTGGGTAAAGTTAAGAAAATGGTGCTGGACATCCTTTATTACGCAAAATCACGCGAGATCGAGGTTGAACAAATTCCCGCAGGCCCGTTCCTGCGTGATACAGCATCGCTGGTTGCTTCCAAAGCCGCTGCCGCAAATGTCAAATTCAACCTCGATATTCCTGAAGAAATGGGCAGCATTGAAGTGGACAGCAGTTCAATGTCCGCCGCAATTGTCAATTTCCTTGAAAACGGGGTAGATGCTTGCGAACGGAAAATTCCCGGTCATGAATACTTCATCAACGTTTCAGCCCGGGATCTCGGCGACAGCATTGAACTGACTATCACTGACAATGGTGCAGGAATGGACCGCGAAACCCGGGAAAAAATATTCACCCTCTTCTTTTCGTCTAAGGGTAAACGCGGAACCGGAATCGGCCTGTTCATATCCAATCAGACCATCGAACAACATGGTGGACGCATCAGCGTTGACTCAGAACAGGGACAGGGAACCACCTTTACAATTACCCTGCCTCGTAAAGCTGAATTGAAAAAATAAGCTCCAATTTTACAGCGTGTGCGAGCATAGTATTATTGCGCTTTCAATCCGGACTGTATCCTGTTATAAAAATCATTAAACATCTAATAATCCAATAATATTAAGCCAATATATTTAAAATGAAACTTACCACACGCTCAAGATACGGCGCGAGACTACTACTCGATATCGCCCTGCACTCAGAAAACGGACCGGTGCCCAGCAAAGATTCCGCCCGCCGTGAAAACATCTCCCTAAAATATTTGGAAAAAATACTAAAAATATTAAAACATTCCGGATACATAATTGGAAAACGCGGCCCCAATGGCGGTAATGTGCTGACCATGGCCCCGGAAAAAATTACTCTCGGCAAACTCACTGAAGCTCTTGAAGGGGAAGATAAGATTCTGGACTGTGATGGCGATGTGACTACCTGCCCGAGAGCTGCTGTCTGTCTGCGCCGATCCATCTGGGATGACGCCAATCAGGCCATGTACAAAATGCTCGACTCATACACCCTTGCCGACCTGATCAAAGACGCTAATTTATGTCCCATGGACAGGCCTGAATAATTTTCAAAATTCAGGGAGCGTAATTTGTTCAATAAATACCGTCATACCCTGATCATGAAAATGATCTTCTCAGGTGGCATCACCCTGCTCCTGAGCATTATCCTCTGGACCAGCTTCAATGTAGTCTTTTTCAAGAAAAATGTTACGGGTAATATCCAGTCCGATATTGCCATGCTTTCCGATACCGTACTGCTCAGTCTGCATCATGCAATGATGCTCGATTCCAAAGAATTCATACAAAATGACATCAATAATATCACCAGACAGGGCGATATCAAATCCATCAGGATTATCAATAAAAAAGGGCAGATAATCTACTCCAACGACCCTGACGAAATCGGCAATCTTATCGATGTCAAGAGCCCGCCCTGCTGGAATTGCCATAAGCAGGATAATCCACCCGACACAATGAGCCTGGAACAGCGAACCCGCTTTAAAACAGTAAACGGGAAAAAGTTCATGGGCATCATGACTCCTATTCCTAATTCAAAAGGGTGCGCTCCCGGACCCTGCCACGTTCACTCTGTTAATGAAAAGCTGCTCGGGCTGCTGGATCTTGAAATTTCAACAGAGAAAAAAAATTCCATACTGGCGACATTTGAAAAAGCTAATTTCGGCATAGCGATGATAGTTTTTATCGCCACATTCGGGGCGCTTTTCATCTTTGCTTATAACTTCATTTTCAAACCCATCAGCAGGCTGATAACCGCCACCCGGGAATTCGGTTCGGAGCAGGATTTTGTTGAGATTCAGCTTGACCAGACTGATGAAATCGGAACGCTCGCCGAAGCCTTTAATATGATGGGCAAGCAGGTGCAGGAAAAGCATCGCGATCTGCTGGAACAGAAAGAAGAATACCGCGACCTTTTCGACAATGTCCCTTGCCTTGTTTGTGTTGTTGATCTTAATTTTCGCGTCATCCGGCACAACAAAGCGTATGAAAAGCATTTCGGACTTCCCCGCGGCAGGCAGTGCTATCAGGTAAACAAGAATCGTGACTGCAAATGCGAGCAATGTCCGGTGGAAAGAACCTTTGATGATCTCACCCCGCACATGAGTGAAGAATCCGGCCTTTCCAAGACCGGCAAACCCATACACTGGATCGTCTATACATCTCCCATCAAAGACCGGGAAGGCAACATTGTAGCCGCAATGGAAATGATGCTTGATATTACCCGGCGTAAGGAACTGGAAGAAAGTCTCGCCGCTTCCGAACAACGCTATCATGCTATTTTTGATTCAATTCCGGAAGCCGTGTTCGTGCTCGATGCGGAGAATTTAAACATACTTAATTGTAATGATCCGGTGGAAGAAATATATGGCTACACCCGTAAAATGATTCTTGGAAATTCCTTCCTGACACTTTTCCGGGAAGAGGAACAAGCAGATTATGAACATCTGCTTAAGGTTAAGACGGAAATAGGTCCCTGTTCACAATTCACGAAAAGCGGAAAATCCATTTACGTAATCCTGCGAATCTCTCCAGCTGATTTTGACGGCAACCGGACCCTGATCATAACCTGCAGCGATGTGACCAAAAAACTTGAAGCTGAACAGCAACTGATTCAAGCCAGCAAGATGAGCACTCTAGGAGAAATGGCTTCCGGGGTGGCTCACGAATTGAACCAACCGCTTGCTATTCTCAAGACAATCAGCAACCTGCTTTTACGCAAAGCTTCCCGAGGCCAGCAGGTGGAGCCTAAAATATTGCACGAGATGGCCGAAGGCGTTGACACACACGTAAACCGGGCCAGCAAAATCATCGATCACATGCGTGAATTCGGCCGTAAGTCGGACATGAAAACCATGCCGGTACAAGTAAATGATGTACTGCGGCGTGGGTTCGATTTCTTTAGCAGACAGTTGACCCTGCGCAACATCTATGTGGAATGGAACCTGAACAGTCACCTGCCCATAATTATGGCCGATTCCAACCGTCTGGAACAGGTGGTCATTAACCTGCTGATAAATGCCCGTGACGCCATAGAAGAACGCTGGAAAGATGCTGTTCCCCTTGCCGAAGACAAAAAGATATACATTTCCACGGACTTCACAGAAAAAATAATCAGCATTGAGATTTGCGACACAGGGCCGGGGATTCCCGGACACATACAGACCAGACTTTTCGAGCCCTTTTTTACCACCAAAGACGTCGGCAAAGGGACAGGACTGGGGCTGTCCATCTCTTATGGGATAATAAAGGACTATAACGGAACCATCGTCGCATCCACCAAACCGGATCAGGGAGCCTGTTTTACCATCACTTTCCCGCGCGGGGATAAAACAGAGGACGACTAAAATGCGCAATCATGACGGGAGCACAAATCAACTTTTGATAAATGTGTGGATATATTGTGTTCTTGCAATGACTTACTCAGTCTTATAGCCATATCACTTTTAAGATTCCAAGCTTCTGCAGGAGTTTCAGCCCACGCGGCAATCCAACAGACAATACTTTCCTTTTCCATCCGCATTACCCAGAATTGCGGATCTTCGCTGGAAGTAGCGTATTCACTTTGTGAAGATACCTCTATAGCAATATCACGAACAAGCTCCATATCTGAGTCAAAAGCGACGCAAAACTCAAGATATGACCACAGCCGGGAATCATCCAGATTTAAATTTGTAAATTCTTTTGTCAGCATTCGACTGTTAGGGATAACATAACGTTTCCAGTCCCAAGTCTTAATCTTAGTATGGGTTATAGAAATATCTTCAACCGTTCCGTATTGCTTATCAATAATGAGAGTATCCCCTACTCTGATCTGGCTGGAAAAACTAATTACTATACCGCATATCAGATTTTCAACAAAAGGCTTTGCCGCAATACCTACAATAACAGTAGTTGTTGCCACAATCACAGACAGCATAGTGCTTGGTACATTACCGATAAAAGGCATAGTCACAGCAAAAGCCCAAATAATAGCAACGAAATATAAAAAGGCCCTTTGTATCACAGTAAAACGTGACCTGACGCCTTTAATTATTTTCCTCTCCTGATGCTTTGTTTCTTTTGCTGTAAAAATCTCTGTCGGCATAGGTGAGAGTGTTTCCGGATCTGTTATTACAAGGCCTTTAATACGGGAAACACGACCTTCCTTATAAGAAGAGACCCTTATATTCACCCAAAAATACAAAATAAAAGCGACAATAGTCACACCTATAATATAAACAAACAACTCAACATCTTGGAATATAAATAATTCTTGAAAATCCATGATAGTTTCCCGCAATTGAATCAGGACATGACCCTTATCCTGAAAATTTACATTTAATATCAACAAAACATATAAATTTAATACGCCCAAAAAAGCTGCGCAAGCATTAAGATAATGCCCTGAAATTGTCTACAACTACAATTACTAAATCCAATTAAGCAAATTACGGAAAATTAAATTTCAGAAAAACAGTATACTTGATTTTAATTTTGCACCTGATTAGAATTTATTATCAGTGTACTACCGTACATATAAAACATGCAAACATAGGTAGCCAATGCCCGTTTATAAAAAAATACTCTCACTCTTATTTATACCTATTATTTATATTTCGCTGAATATTCCGTGTGCTACACAGTCTTTCGCAGCAGAAGAAATCAATTACAGATATATTACCAACCGCATAAACAGCTTTAATGAATTTGAATCTGAAGGAAGAATCAACTTCATTCAACAACAGAATTTTCTTGAAAACTCGCAAGAAGACTTAACGGCATGGCAGCAGAAATTTCAGCAGCTGTCTATTTCCGAAAAATATTCTCAGACTTCACCAGTTCAACGAAAGAGGGTCAAGCTTCAGCTGGACAACTTAGGGCGAGATATACAAAGGCTGGCAAACGACCTCAAACAAGCCAAAGAAAACTGTAAATCGCGTCTGGAAATTTTGAATTCCTACATGAAAGCATGGAGTCCCGCTCCCAAGGATGTGCCGGATGAAATAAAATCAATGCATTCGCAAGGAATTATTAAACTTAGAGAACTCAAAAACAATTCTCAGAAACAACTGCTTAAGATTGATTACTCACTAAAACTTGTCACAAGGCTGCAGGAGCGCCTTAATGCTTTGGAGCAAGGAGAGAAGAACAACCTGTTTCAATTATGGTTTTCATGGGTAACAGACAGCTCCGACCCGATATTTACCCCTGTATATTGGAACCAGATTCTGCCGGGGAAATCATGGCTGAACATAAAGATCTCTGAACTTGAAATAGAAATAGAACTTTTCAGCAGACGCATGATTTCATTCTCGCTTCTTGTATTGGGCATTTTCATCACCTGTATTTTTCTGATTCGAGTGATGGACAAAAGCGATTATTTTCAAAACCGATCCAGAATTGAAAGGATTAAATCTCTGCGTCTACTGTCCGCATCCTGTTTTTTCTTCGCAGTCTACGCCTCACTTAAATGGATATACCCGGAATCAATGGATGCAGCTGCAATTCCGGCTTTCGGTGCGTTTTATTGGGCGGTTCTAAAACTATCCAAATTAATTTGCCGACAAAAAAACAAGCTCATAAGCGGAGAAGCGAGGGCTTCTTTACTTTTCGTCATAAGCGCCCTTCTCTTGGCGCAACAAGTGCCGGCAAGAACTACTTCATTTTTATTTTTACTGATACTCCTCCTGCTTTGGAGCTATGCGGTAATTGACGCTTGGAAAAAAGACCGTCTACATGGAGTTTCACTGGTCGCAAAGCGGAACAGCCTATTTTCACCCTTCTTCCTTATTGCAATGTTTGGCTACGGACGCTTGGCCTGCGTGCTTTTCATTCTCTGGTCGTTAACACTATTCATCAGAGGATTCGGGACAGCATGGGCGCAGATCCTTTTTATAAGAACCGAAATGAGTGTGGAATTAAAAAAAGGTTTAGTGCGCAGCCTCGCCGTTCCTGCCGGATGGGCTATCGGATTCGGAATTGCCGCCTTCTGGATGATGGACTTTTTCGGCTACAGTGCGGTGTCCGGCATTATGGATATACACTTCACTCATGGTGAATATTCAATATCTTTTGGAAGCATTATATGGCTGGCAATTTTCTTCTTTATGACGAGACAGTGCGTATCCGCCTTCAAGGTATCCATTGAATATGTAGGAAGCAACTGGCCAAAGGCAAAAAAAGGGGCTGTTCCGTCCATACAAACTTTATTCTCCTATGCGGTATGGTTTCTATTTTCACTGATAACGTTAAACATACTTGGTTTAAGCCTTACAAGCATTACAGTTATTGCCGGTGGTTTGAGTGTCGGCATAGGATTCGGCCTGCAAAACATTGTTAACAATTTTATTGGCGGATTAATTCTTTTGTTTGGACGATCAATTCAACAAGGTGATGTTATTGAACTGAACAACCTATGGTGTACAGTAAAAAAAATTAACATCAGAACAACTCAGGTAGAAACTTTTGAAAATGCCGTAATCATAATACCTAATGCGGACTTAATAGCATCGCAAGTTACTAACTGGACCAAGAACAATGCAATAATCAGGCGCGACATACTTGTTGGTGTTGCTTATGGGTCGGACATAATCAAAGTACGTGATATACTATTTAAGATAGCCGAAGAACATCCTCATGTTTTAAACTATCCAAAGCCATATGTTCATTTCAATAATTTCGGCAGCAGCAGTTTGGATTTTATACTACGAGTATGGATTGATGACATTGACGTTACACTGGTCACACTATCAGAAATCAGATTCTCAATAAATGAAATTTTCCGGGCTGAAGCCATTGAAATAGCATTCCCGCAATTAGATTTGCATTTAAAAAACGCCATTGATGAACGTATAGCATCTGATAGTTAATGGCATTTTGATTTTGACGACAACAAGACAAAAAGATACAATATGCCTAACTTAACAGGATGTTCTCATAAAAATTGGGCAGTTAATATCATTGTCTATATGCTCATACGTCAGCATCGGGCACAAAAAAATCAATTACCAAAGCCCTCATCCCCTAAAAGATTATAACACATATTTATTTTATTGCTATGACAACTACGAGCTCGAATCAGCAGGAAAATACCCACCCATTGTCTTCCATAGAAAATTTTTCATTTGAAGAATTTATTGAAACTACAAATGACCTTTTCACGCAGGTAGATCCTGACGGTTTTTTTCTATACGTCAGCTCTTCATCGATAAAATACTACGGCCTAAAACCGGAAGAATGCATAGGATTGTATGCATTTAATTTTATTCACCCTGAGGATAAGGAAAAGAGTACTTCTGCATTTAATGATTGGTTAAAAAAATCAGATAAAAGCTTTTCTCACATAAACAGGCTAATGCACAAAGATGGCAGTTACCATTACATGTTATGGACAATAACTGCCGTTAAAGACTCTGAGAACAATATAAAATTATTTAATAGCATAGCAAGAGACATCACATCTCAAAAAGAAGCAGAGATTGAACTCATTGAAACTCAAAGTAAGCTAAAAGAGCTGGTAGAGCATCAAACAGAACAGCTTAATCTTGCAGCTGAGATATTCAAGCATTCCTCAGAAGGTGTTACAATAACAGATAGTAAAAATACTATTATATATGTAAACCAAGCTTTTACTACTATTACAGGCTATTCACAAGAAGAAGCAATAGGACAAAGCCCCAGCCTTCTAAAATCTGACAGACATGATTCGTCTTTTTATGGATTGATCTGGTCAGCCATTAAAAATACCGGTTCGTGGGAAGGCGAGATATGGAACCGCCGCAAAAACGGAGAATTGTTTCCGGAATGGCTTTCAATAAGCACCATTACCTCCACTACTGGCGAAATAAAACATTATATCGCAGTTTTTCGTGATATATCTGAAGCCAAGGCAAAACAAAAACAGATCCAACATCAGGCATACCATGACGCACTAACCGGCCTGCCTAACCGGGAGTTACTTATAGACCGCCTCCGCAAGGCTATAATTTCTTCAAAAAACAATAACAAATATCTTGCCTTGCTGTTTATCGACATAGATAATTTTAAAAACATCAATGATTCATTCGGCTATGTCGTTGGAGATAACCTTTTAAAAAAAGTAGCCGCTAGAATTAAAGGTTTCATCAACAAAATAGATACCGTAGCTCGCCCCGGCGGAGATGAGTTTGTGATTATGCTTAAAGAGGTAAAAGAAAAGCATGATGTTGTGATCATGGCAAATAGCATCATCAAGCTATTTTCTCGCGCCTTTACTATTAAATCACAACCAGTAACCCTTACTCCGTCCATTGGAATCGCAGTCTACCCGGATGACGGTGACACAGCTCACGAATTAGTCCGAAACGCAGACACAGCTATGTTCAAAGCAAAGCAAGAAGGACGAAACAGCTATCATCTATTCACTGCGGGACTGACAGCTCTGGCTCGAAAACGAATTTCACTTGAAAATGAGCTCAGAAAAACGGTGTGGGAAAAAAACTTGACTGTTTTTTACCAGCCGAAAGTAAGCTTGCTCACTGATAAGATCATAGGAATGGAGGCTCTGGTAAGATGGATAAAACCGGACGGACGTATTATTTCTCCAGCGGAGTTTATTCCATTGGCAGAAGAGACAGGTCTCATCATTCCGATAGGAGAACAGGTACTTGAAACGGCCTGCCTAGACACCATAGCCTTAAATAAACGCTTCAACACGAACCTTAAAGTTTCTGTTAATTTATCCTTGAGACAATTCAAACAAAAGAATCTTCTGCAAACAATTTTGGATATAATCACTAAAACTTCGATAGATCCAAGTTGCCTCGATCTTGAGATAACTGAATCTACAGTCATGGACGATATTGAACAGACAAAAAAGACTTTAGACAAATTAGCAGACAGTGGAATTACATTATCAATTGATGATTTTGGGACAGGATATTCTTCCATGGCGCATCTTAAAAATTTACCGATGCACGTACTAAAGATAGACCAATCTTTTGTTTCCGGTCTTCCACACAACACATCAGACAAAAAAATTGTAAAAGCTATAATATCACTTGCTAAAAGCTTTGATCTTTCTACCGTTGCAGAAGGCATTGAGACTTATGAGCAATGCACCTACATGAAAGAACTTGGATGTGACATTATGCAAGGGTTCTATTACAGCCCCCCTGTACCAATCGATAAATTTTCGACCCTGCTTTCAGATTCATTATAAAGCAGACTAGAAGTATTCCATCTACTTTGAACAAACATTGCAACCTGCATTGTAAACTAAAAAAAGCTCACTAATGATGTTAGCTCAGTGCTTTGCAGGTCAACCTGTTCTGCGCCTCTTTAAGAATATCTGAATAGTCAACCGTCATTCCAGGCTTATACTTATCAGTAATACACAAATATTCCGCATCTTTTTTTTCAACTACACCATAGCAGCACAAATATTTACTTGCATGATGAATCAAACAAATTATGGTCGTCGGGTGTTCTCCTCTGGGTTGCATGAGGCAGGAATGGGTCTTTTCTGACGGGCAGAGCATATTTATAACTTCATCACTAATTTGAGTGATATGGGCTTCACCGCCAAGGGATTCAAGCGCCCTGAGAACTGGAGTCATCAAATCATAAAATTTCGGAACACGCACGGCAAACACCTCGATAATATTTTGATAATCAGTACATAACAAAGATTGCTCCAATAGACTAATCGTTTTTGAAAAATAATCCATCTCTCATTTATAGATATTATAAATATCGCAATCTCCATTAAATTACCTGTTCCTATTGATTCCGCCCTACCATTGACAGTCTTCGCAGCCCTATTAGGAGAAGGTCCCATTAAAAAGATAGACACAACAGGTGTAAAACATTTCTCAGAGAGCATAAGCATAGCAAAGAGTGATAGAATCGCTTTCCTCCCTTATATAACCTAATATCTCACAGCCGAGCGGGCGCATTAAGAATCAGAGCACAAAGGAACCTAATGGTTACAACTGTCGATAATGCATGATCGTTGGACGAGAAAAATCGGTGCCAATACGAAGGTAATACCCTAACCACAACAAAAACATACTAACAAATCAAAGAAACGCCTGCTTTGAGATAAAGCGTTTCGTCCCGATTCATTTTCAAGTTTTATTGACGCAAGAAAGGTATGCGCGTAGATTATAAGGTGGATTTTTATAACTTAATGCTGTCGTAAAAAAGTATCCGTTGCCGACACAACAGTCCTGTAATAACTCTTTAAAATAGGAGTGAAAAATGGCTAAATTAATTATTCAAATCTTGTTGATCAGCATTATGACCGTGATGACCGCCGGTTGCGGCACTATATACAAGGCTGCAATGGATGAGAGAAGCCTTGGCCAGCAAACCGCAGACGCATCCATCTCGGCCTCTATCATGAAGGCTTATCTTGATGACGATGATGTTTCAGTGCTGGGAATTGAACCCTACACATTCTCAGGTAACGTATTCCTCGTCGGTGAATATGAAAATTCGACCCAAAGAAACAAAGCCGTTTCAATCGCGCAGAATGTTGAGGGTGTAACGGACGTAACAACATACTTTTTGCCGAAAAAAGACGACCCCAGCTGCGGGACATCCGACAATCTGGGCATTCTCGCCAACGTCAAAAAAGATCTGATCGGAGACAGCGACATATGGTCAACCAATGTTGAAGTTAAGGTCGTTCAGTGCAGGGTTGTATTGCTCGGTTTGGTTGGGTCCAGTGACGAGGTAAGCAAATCAATCGCCCATGCCGAGGCAGTTGATGGGGTTCGCTCAGTGAAATCATACCTACGCGTATCAAAAAATCCGCATTAACTTTACGACGAACAAATTATCAATTAAAATATTATATTTATTGGTTTTTTTTCGCAGAATGCCCTCCCCCTACGGAACAATTTTCACAGGGGGAGGCTTTTTGACTCCCGTAACCGCATCTCGGATTGTTCGCCACTTCCATCAGACAATTCAAGTCCATCCCTCGCATTGTGACATAGCATTCAACAAGATGATCTTACCTATGGAACTCCCCTATGGCATAGAACAAAAAACCGATAATACTTTCAAATAAGTTTAAAATGATCTATAGGTTAATTAAATAAACCTTACTCGAGGACGAAAGGAGATGTAATGAATCTTAAATCCATCAAAACAAAAATTGTGCTGAGTTCCGCGTTCTGCATCGCGATCCTTGCTGTTTCAATTATTTCCTTACAAATTTGGGAACAAAACAGTTCGAGTAAATTTGTCGGAACCAAAGTTGATAATTTAATTGAAAAATCAACAGCTGAAGGCTTGTTGGGAATTGCCAAAGGTGAAGCTGGTGTTATCCGCGCCAAACTGGAAAAGAATATTGATACCGCAAGAACCATTGCCAGCGCATTCAAATCCATCCGTTCCGACGATGCAACCAGACACAGCATCGACATCCGCAAGGTTTTTAATGATATACTGCTCACAACACTTAAAGATAATCCCGAGTTTTTAGGAACATACAGTGCTTGGCAACCCAACGGCATAGACGAAAACGACATAGCGTACCAAGGTAAAACAGAAGAAGGTTATGACGAATCCGGACGTTTTATAACCTACTGGAATAGAGATAAAAAGGGCGACATAGCACGGCAGGCCCTTGTGGGTTACGAGGATGACAGCCGTCACCCCAATGGAGTCATCAAAGGCGGATGGTTTCTAACCCCTAGAAAAACCGGCAAGGAAAATATTCAGGACCCATTTCCTTATATAGTTCAAGGCAAACAGGAATGGCTGACAACAATGTCTGTTCCCAT
Organism: Maridesulfovibrio sp.; assembly: GCF_963676065.1. NCBI lineage: Bacteria > Pseudomonadati > Thermodesulfobacteriota > Desulfovibrionia > Desulfovibrionales > Desulfovibrionaceae > Maridesulfovibrio > Maridesulfovibrio sp. The sequence continues at coordinate 3,390,783 of NZ_OY780933.1, forward strand.
CAAAGTTAATAATAAATTTCTAGGCATTGGCGGCACAGACCTACGCTTGGACTTTGTACAGAAGCTTGCCGAGGATGTAGCTAAGGGACTTTATGACGGTAAAGCGATTGTACAGGTGATCAGTTACATGGGCATCATTGTTGCCGACAGTTCAAATAGCAAAAACGTCGGTAAGCCTATAGGGCAGACCAAGAATAAATATGCAGAAAAAATAAGCCAAAAAGTAAAAGCCGCAGATACATACATAAATCTGGGTAAAGAAGACGGAACTGTGTTAGCCCTGTCTCCAATTGCTCTCGGGAACACCGGAACTCCATGGGCTGTACTCATAGAAGTGCCTAGGGATGTTGTTTTTGCCGGGGCCAATCAACTTGATATAGATATGGCCGAGAATGCCCGGAGCAGCTTTCAAACAGTGATTTTTACCGGTGTCGGGATTACTACCTTGGCCTGCATACTCCTTTGGTTTATCGCAGGAGCAATCGTCACACCGATCAAGAAATCCGTGGACTTCGCAGAAAATGTTGCCAATGGAGACTTTGACCAGAATCTGGACATTAATCAGGCAGATGAAATTGGAGTTCTGGCTGACGCTTTAAAGAAAATGGTTGAAAACCTTAAACAAATGATCCTTGAAGCTGAAGATAAGAGTAAATCGGCAGCAGAAGAAGCCGCACGCGCCAATGTAGCTGTCGAAGAAGCAACAGCAGCCAAAGAACAGGCCGACAGAGCTGAAAAGGAAGGAAAACTTCAGGCTGCGCGGGATCTGGAAGAGGTGGTCAGTATTGTAACATCCGCTTCGGAACAGCTTGCCGCGCAAATCGAACAATCAACGACCAGCACCAAAGACCAATATGACCAGATAAGCGAAGCCGCAACAGCCATGGAAGAAATGAATGCAACAGTTCTTGAAGTTGCTCAAAATGCTTCCAGATCAGCTGAAACAGCGGATATGACTAAAGAAAAAGCGCAAACAGGTTCAAATATAGTAAGTCAAGTACTAAGCAGCATGGAAGATGTACAGAACGTGGCTGAAAAGCTCAAAGAAGATGTCACCGCGCTCGGTAAGGATGCGGAGGGAATCGGTCAGGTAATGGAAGTTATCTCGGATATCGCCGATCAGACCAACCTTCTGGCTCTGAATGCAGCGATTGAAGCGGCCAGAGCAGGGGAAGCAGGAAGAGGCTTCGCCGTTGTCGCAGATGAGGTCCGTAAGTTAGCTGAAAAGACCATGACTGCTACTCAGGAAGTCGGAACAGCCATCAATAATATTCAAAAGGGAACCCGCGACAACATCGACCATGTCGAGACTGCTGTTGAAAAGATTAACGAAACAACAGAGCTTTCAGGCCAATCAGGCGAGGCACTGAGCGCAATCGTATCATTCGTGGATGAAACATCAGAACAGGTTCAAAGCATTGCCACTGCTTCCGAAGAGCAATCGGCAACAAGTGAAGAGATCAACAGATCACTAGGTCAGGTTGCCAAATTATCTTCCGAAACAACACAGGCTATGCAGGAATCAGCAAAAGCTGTTGATGAAATGGCAAAACAAGCGCAGGTCTTGCAAAACCTTATCAATCAGATGAAAAACTAGAGCAATTACATGCAGTCCTGATTTAGTATTAAAACTGAACAGGTCATAAAGCTTAACTGAAAACAGCCAATCTCAACCAAGATTGGCTGTTTTTTTATTCTGGCCTGCCCAAAAACAAGGGATTGATGACAGCCGCAACACTTTGACGACAGCGCTAACTATAGATTAATATTTTAAGATGATAGTTCACTTAAAGCCTATACGGAACTTACTGCAGGATGTATGATGAATTAGGAGATTACTAATGGGCTATGCTTTGCAAAAATTTAGGTTTGCCAACTGGCCTCAGCACGCGCGCTGGCTGGTGCTAAGTATCGCGGTGGGAATTGTTGCCGGTGTCGGGGCTGTTTTTTTTGATCATCTTCTGGATAAGGCTCTTGAAATTTTCATAAAACTGCCAATCTGTTTTTTTGAACCGAACGTTGGGAATCCGCTTGAAGTTAACGTTGCAAAAACAGGATTTTCCCTCTGGATCATCCCCATCGCAACAATAGGCGGGCTTTTGTCCGGTCTGCTTGTTTTCAATGTCGCGCCTGAGACTGAAGGACACGGTACGGATGCCATGATCGATTCTTTCCACCATCAAGGGGGATTCACCCGCAAGCGCACACCTTTCATTAAAATTATAGCTTCGGCCCTGACCATCGGCAGTGGAGGCTCGGCAGGTAAGGAAGGACCTATCGCGCAGATAGGATCAGGCTTCGGTTCCCTGCTGGCAACATGGCTTGACCTGAAGCCTAAAGAAAGACGCATTCTCCTTCTTGCCGGCGCCGCAGGTGGCATCGGAGCGATTTTCCAAGCCCCGCTAGGCGCTGCGCTATTTGTACCCGGCGTTCTCTACAGAGAAACTGAATATGAATACGAGGCGATTCTGCCTTGCATCATATCTGCAATAATGGCTCATGCTGTTTTTTCAGAAATTTATGGCAGACACGCCCTCTTTCAGCCCGGTAAGGTAGCATTTAATATGCCTATGGAGCTTATTCCATATACCATTTTCGGAATAGTTTGCGCCTTGGTAGGGTTCATATATATAAAGTTCTTTTATGGAATGCGGGACCATTTTTTCTTAAAACTGCCCATCCCGCAAATGTTCCACCCCGCCATAGGTGGATTCATGCTCGGTTGCATTGCTTTTTTCTATCCTCAGATTATCGATGGCGGATATGTTTGGATTCAACTGGCTCTAGAGGGGAAAATTCTCTGGAGCACAATGTTGGTACTGATTTTCGTCAAAATTGTCGCAACCTCCTGCACTATCAGTTCAGGTGGAAGCGGCGGTGTTTTCGGGCCGTCTGTCTTCATTGGGGCCATGCTTGGAGGTGCTTTTGGCGGCATAGGACACATGATCGTTCCGGACTGGATAGTCAATCCAAATTCCTTTGTGCTGGTCGGCATGGGTGGGTTCTTTGCCAGTGTCGCGAAAGTCCCCATCGCTTCAATCATTATGGCTTGTGAAATGAGCTCCAGCTATACTTTATTGGTGCCGCTTATGCTCGTTTCAACCATATCCTATTTAATTCTCGGCAAAACGAGCCTGTATGAAAAACAATCAAGCAGCCGGCTTGACTCCCCTGCCCATATCAATGAATTTGCAAGAGGAGTGCTTTCCATGCTGCGTGTCCGTGACGCCCTGAATAATGAACATGTAAGCACTCTGGAAGAGAATCTACCTATCGGTACAGTAGTTAAAATTGTAACTCAATCACCTGAGTCATATTTTCCGGTTGTCAACGCAGATGGCGATCTTACAGGAATCTTGACCATCAATGACATCAGAGAACTGATGTTTGAAGATTCCGAATCCAACGTACTTGTTGCCAAAGATGTGGCGACCACAAACGTCGTTACGGTAGTTAAAGATGACACCTTGCAAGTTGCACTGGAAAAGATGATTGCCTTGAATGTTAATGAATTACCAGTTGTTTCCCGTGACGAGCCTAAAAAACTAGTGAGCCTTCTTTCCAAGCAGGATCTTATAACCTGCTACTACAACCGGGAAGATTAAACACAGATAAGGAAGTACGGAGGACTGTCGTGAAGAAAATTTTGGGGCTATTTAGCTTAATAATATTAATTGCTGCACGATCAGCTTTTGCACAAGAGACTCTGCAGGTTATCCTGCTTGTAGATCGCCCTCTTACGGCAGATACGTACATTTATAGGGTTCTCGACCTCGCACTAAAAAACCAGATCATACCGTATAGCCTGGAAATACAGGTAGTAAATGCATCTGAACCACGAAGAGTAAGAATAGTAAATTCGTCACCCAAAAATTACATTATCGCCCTTGGAAATCGAAAAGAACAGGAAGAAAAACTACTGCCGATCTATGTACCTATTCAACTAGGATTGGGACTCGGGCAAAGGATAATGCTCACTCGTGCTGAGGTAAAAGAAAAACTCAAAAAGGTAAAAAATATCGAAGATCTTACTCAGTTTGTTTTTGCACAAGGACTGGGCTGGTCAGATGTTAAAATCTTACGAGATGCAGGGTTTAAGGTCCAAACTCCTGCAAAACCGGCAAATATACCCAAAATGATAATGTATAAAAGAGTGGACTTATATCCTCGCGGATTGTTTGAAATAGACCTTGAATATGAACGATATGCAGCGGAACATCCGGGGTTGGTTATTGATGACAATATAGTCCTCACATACCCTCAAGCTTCTTTCTTCTATGTCAGAAAAAACAACCACAAACTGCATGATGCTATTAAAGATGGAATGGAAAAGGCATACAAATCTGGTCAGTTACAGAACCTGATCATGACTGACCCAGTATTTAGCAAGGCTCTTAAGGAAATTAATTTGGGTGAACGAGTAAGGATCAACATCCCTGCCCAAAATATAAGCAAAAAATCATCGGAAGCTTTAAAAAAACATCCATTCATCTTTAATAAGAAAAAAGGAAAAACTATCAATAAATAGTTCATGCACAGTATAAGTTTGTCTGCCATCTGTTACTACAATACAAATTTATCTGTAAAAAGTTCAACTAGCATTCTGGATTTGCCTGATGAAATCAATGTAGCATTCATAATTGCAGAAGAGATTGAAGACAACAGCTGCACAAAAATCCATGAATTACTTCAACGGTGTTTACGAAAACATAAAGACGCTATCTATGTTTTTATACCGACAAATGTACCATCATCACCTTTGTTGGTTGAACAACTGGAAAAGGTAGGATTTTCATTTTCAGGAATTATGCCACACATCCATGATGGACACGATAGAATAACCCTGCAATGGATAAACAAAACAATCGATCTTGAGGCTATTAAAGTGTACGGAGATAATGGCAGAAAAATTTTCGACTACGTTAAATCAGAATTAAAACGAGTAAAAGACTGTAATTACAAAAGCCCCATTTCTTCTGTATAGCCTCTACTTTTCAGATCCCCTAAGAATGGATGGACTACCATCATCGCAGTTAATTAGATTTTTTTAAGCGACTGAAGATAACAATATATTATGCTTTCTCACAAATTCGGGAATTAAAACCATAAAAGATCCAAAGCAGATCCAAGAACCGTTCTACTTTTATATATTTATTTGCAAACATCATTAGCGGCTGTTACAAATCAGTTCATATAACAGACCACAGTTAAATACAGTATATTCTTTAACGATACGGTCAGAATATCTTTGCTTTTCCAAAAGCTTCAATCAAGATTTGGAATAATCCAGCAAAGGAAAGGTTGATATGCGCTCACATAGACTCCTGACTATTATCAAACCCAAAACCATACAGCATTACCTTGCGTACATGGTTGCCGGGCTGGTTCTGATCCAACTGTTCATTACATGGTTTCTCATCTCCGACCTGACTTCCAATCTACTCAAAGAACAAATAGGGCTGCGCGCTCTCCAAACAGCGCAATCCATAGCCCATATGCCAATAATCCGTAAGGAACTCCTGCGCAACGACCCTAAAGGAAAAATTCAGGTCCTTGCAGAAAACATCCGCCTAAAAACCGGTGCCACCTTCATCGTGATCGGCGATGTTAATAACAAACGTTTTTCTCATCCGGTTGCGGAAAGGATCGGACAGACCTTTGTCGGAGGAGATACCGGCCCGGTCATCAAAGAAGGCCGATCCTACGTCTCGGAGGCAGTCGGCACTCTTGGCCGGTCCATACGCTCGTTTGTACCCATTTTCTCCGGGGACGGCGCTATTATAGGATTTGTTTCGGTAGGCTACCTTTCGACCAGCGTAAAGAAAAGCATTGCCGATCACATGAACCGACCGCTTATCTTCATAATATTTATGGCCCTGTTCGGATTCATAATAACGGCCTGCATCACCCGCCACCTAAAAAAAATCACTCTCAACCTTGAACCGGCTGAAATTACCAACCTCTACCTAGAAAGGGGAGCGGTACTGGAAACCATCAGGGAAGGCGTCATCGCCACAGACCACAAGGGGGAAATCCGCCTGGCCAATAATGCGGCACTGAAATATACCTGCTTCTACTCCGCGGAACTCGTCGGGAAACATATTGACGATGTGATCCCCTGCGCCGGCCTCAAGCATGCCCTTACCACAGGAGAAAGCGAATTCGACCAAGAACGCATCGTCAACGGACAGGAACTGATCTTCAACATTGTCCCCGTTCTCAATGACGGGACCATTAAGGGGCTGGTGGCCAGTTTCCGGCGTAAGGATGAACTGGACCGCATTTCCCATGAGCTATCCAGCATTCAGGAATATTCCGAACTACTACGTGGCCAGACCCACGAATACTCGAACAAACTCCATACCATAGCCGGACTGATCCAGATCGAAGCTTATCAGGAAGCACTGGATTTAGTAGCCCATGAATCATCCGGCTACGAAGACATCATCAGGTTCCTGAACAAAGCCGTACCTCATCCGGTAATAACGGCCATTGTTCTTGGTAAATATAATCGGGCCAAGGAATTGAAGATAAACTTCCAAGTTGACCCCGAAAGCACAATGGTAGATGTTCCTGATTGGATTAAGCAGGAGAAAATAGTTACTATTGTCGGTAACTTACTGGACAATGCATTTGAAGCAGTGCTGGAACAGAATAAAGAGAATCGCAACGTCTTCCTTTCCTTTACCGACCTTGGAAACGACATCGTATTTGAAGTGGAAGACTCCGGTCCCGGAATTCCTCCGGACCAAATCGAGAAAATCTTCGAAAAAGGAATATCTTCCAAAGGAAGCACGCGCCGTGGTCTGGGACTTTACCTGGTCCACCAGCGTCTTGATGAACTTGGCGGGTTAATTACCGTTTCGGCAGCCAACTCAGGTGGAACAATCTTTTCAGTTATAATCCCAAAAGTCAGGTGTATAATAGTATGAGCGAAGTCAAAGTTGTTATCGTCGAGGATGATGGCCGAATTGCAGACCTCCACCGCCGCTTTACAGAAAGAGTGCCCGGATTCAGCGTAGTAGCCATAGCTCAAAGTCTTGAAGACGCCAAAACCATAATTGAATTATACAAGCCGGATCTGATCCTGCTCGATCTCTATTTTCCCGAAGGTACCAGTCTGGATCTGTTACGTGAAATACGTGCCCAAGGCATGGAAACCGATGTAATCCTGATCACCGCAGCCAAAGAAATGGGACCGCTTAAGGAAGCTCTGCGTGGAGGGGTCTTTGACTACATCATCAAGCCGGTCATTCTTGACCGCTTCGTAACCTGCCTTGAAAAATTCGGTGAATATTTTCGACGCCTGCATTCAGAAGATGCCATCGAGCAAAAAGATGTGGACAATATCCGCAATCTCAACCCGGCCTCGTCCATGTCGGAATCAAGCCCTGAGAACCTGCCGAAAGGCATTGATCGGCTGACATTAAAAAAGATCAAGGCCGTATTCGGAAAGAAAAACATTAATTGGCAGGAAGGAATCAGTGCCGAAGAAATGGGTGAAATCATAGGGGCCAGCAGATCCACGGCCCGACGTTATCTGGAATACCTGGTTTCCATCGGCAGAATCTATCCTGATGTGGTGTACGGAACAGTCGGACGACCGGAACGCAAATATTTCAGTACCAATGCAGTGGGCTCATAACGGAATGCCTCCGGCCCCCCTGCTGGAGCATTAACCACTATGAAAATGATTTAAGAATCCCAAACTTTTTAGCTGCCTTCTGCGCTTCGAAGCACTGATCTTCCTGAATAAATCTCATCTATCCCCTGCAAATCCGACCTAATTTGTTCACATTTTCTCATTCGTGAACAATATGCACAATATCAGCATAAAGCACAAAAAACACATTAAGCAGATAATAACACCCCCTGCTTTTTTTCATATAGATTCTACTCACTGTAATAATTGGGAAGCAGCTGTATGACTAAATTTTGAAAATCTGCCTAAGCAGAGGAGGGTTTATGAGACGTTTATTCGCAGTGATTTGTGCACTAGTACTTATTGCGGGCATGTCGGTTCCCGCATTTGCCGGAAAAGTAGTTCTCAAACTCGGGCATATTGCCGAATCCGTGCATCCGTATGGACAGGGTGCCGAAAAATTTGCCGAGCTCGTAAAGGAAAAATCCGGAGGCGAAATCATCGTCAAGGTTTTCCCCTCCTCCCAGCTGGGCGGACAGAAAGACCTGATTGAAGGGCTCATCTTCGGAACCGTTGATATGGCTCTGGTTGGTACAGCCGTTCTCGGCCAGTTCCAGCCTCAGATTTCAATCTTCGATATGCCTTTCCTCTTCCAGGACCGTGAACATGCTTACAAATCCCTCGATACCGTAGGTATGGACCTCGGCAAAGCGCTTGAACCGAAAGGCATCAAACTCCTAGGATATATGGAAAACGGTATCCGCCACCTGACAAACAACGTCCGCGAAGTCAAGACTCCAGCCGATATGAAAGGACTCAAAATCAGGGTCATGACCAACAAAATCTACATTGAAATGATGAAATCCCTCGGAGCGTCCCCCACTCCCATGGCTTTTGGTGAACTCTATTCCGCCATGCAGCAGGGAACCGTTGACGGGCAGGAAAACCCCAGCGCCCACATCTGGACCAAACGCTTTTTCGAAGTACAAAAATTCGCATCCAAGACCGCCCACTCCTACGCTCCGGAACCGCTCGTAATGTCCATGATCAGCTGGTACAGACTTAACCCTGCCCAGCAGAAGATCATCAAGGAAGCAGCCAAAGAGGCTGTCGACTGGCAGCGCAAGTTCTCCACACAAAAGGACGAGGAATACTGGGATCTTATCGAAGGAACCGGAATAATAAAGATCACCGAAGTTGACCGTGAAAAATTCGCGGAAGCCACTAAGCCCGTATATGAAAAATTCGCCGAAGTCGTAGGACAGGATAATATTGATAAAATTAACGCCCTGAAAAAATAGCCGTTTCATCCGGAGCCGTGGAATTCCCCGGCTCCGGATTATCTGGGAGGATTCCTGATGGATAAACTATTCGAAAAACTTCGTGCGGTCCTGTACTGGATATCCGTAACCTCAATGACCGTAATGCTCGGCCTGATCTTTTTTCAGGTTGTTACCAGATATTTTTTTGGACATACTTTTGAGTGGTCCGAAGAACTTGCGAGATTTCTTTTTGTCTGGGTCGTATTCCTTGGTTCAGCCCTGATCATGGGCGAAAGCGGACACCTTGCGGTACAGATCCTTCCCAGCAAGTTGAAAGATACTGCTGCCGGACTGGTGCTGGAAACCGTCATCAATCTTTGTAGCTATGCATTCACCATGCTCCTGTTGATACAGGGTGCCAAGATGACCTCGGTTATGACTTTTCAGATCGCTCCGGGGCTAGGTATATCTATGAGCGTGGTCTACTCCATAATCCCGGTCAGTGCCTTTCTGATGATTCTCTACCTTGTCAAGGACACTGTACGGATATTCAAACAGATCAAGGAACGTTGCGGATCGTCCGTAGGTGCTGAACAGAAAGTTGAAGTCGGGAGATAATCATGGAAATAGTATTACTCAGTTCATTTCTGGGCCTGACTTTTCTGGGAGTTCCAGTCGCCTACGCGCTGGGTCTTTCCGTATCAATAATTCTCTACTATTATATGCACATACCGCAGGTCATGATTACTCAAGTCATGTACTCCGGCATTGATTCCTTTTCATTTATGGCTGTGCCTTTCTTCATGCTGGCCGGTTCATTCATGTCCGCTGGCGGGGTAACTTCCAGGCTGGTCAATTTCGCGCAGGCTCTGGTTGGATCGTTCACCGGAGGGCTGGCTCAGGTTGTAGCGGTTTCCGGCATGTTCTTTGCCGCTATTTCCGGGTCATCGGCAGCTACCACTGCAGCCATCGGTTCCACTATGGTTGATGAAATGGAAAAGAAAGGATACCGACGCGCACTAGCCACCGGCATTGTCGCTGCAGGTGGAACAGTCGGCATCGTAATTCCCCCGTCCATCACTTTGGTGGTCTACGGAGTAATAGCCGGGGCATCCATAGGCGACTTGTTTATGGGTGGAATGGTACCGGGATTACTAATGGGCCTGACCATGTGTCTGGTCAGCTATGCCATTGCCAAAAAGGAAGGGATTCCCGCAGAAGGATCTTTCTCATTTATCCATCTATTAAAATCATTTAAGGACTCATTCTGGGCCTTAATGACTCCGGTTATTATCATTGGTGGAATTTATGGTGGCATATTCACTCCCACCGAAGCTGCCGCCGTTGCAGCCGTGTATGGTATTTTCGTCGGTTTCTTCATCTACAAGGAACTGACTCTCAAGGATTTTCCGCGCATCATCTTTCAAGCCGTCATGGGAACAACAATGATCATGTTCATTGTCGGCGCCGCCAAAGTCTTTGGCTGGATGCTTACCAACCTTGAAATACCGCACCATATCGGAGAATACATCGTGTCCCTCACCGATTCTCCGGCAATGTTCCTGATCATGATGAACGTGCTCTTGCTCTTCATCGGTACTTTGATTAACGCCTCGGCTGCGGTGGTCATTCTGACCCCCATCTTCCTTCCCGTCGCAGTAAAGCTGGGAATCGATCCGCTTTTCTTCGGCGTGTTAATGGTCATCAACCTTGCGATCGGATGCATCACGCCTCCCGTAGGTTTGGACCTGTTTGTAGCCAGTGCCATCACCAAAGTTCCACTGGAAAAAGTTATGAGGGCATCATTCCCCTATCTGATAGCCTTACTGGCCGCTCTGCTACTGATGACCTTCTGCCCACCGATTATCACTTTCCTGCCCAATCTACTGCACTAACAAGAAGAACAAAAACGCAATTCTGAATTCTGAATCCCTCGTAACCGTTGACGGTTGCGAGGGATTCAGCTTATTATCTTAATTAAATCTGAAATAGACGGGAACACCCACCCCTTTTCCAAATTCTATACTTATCAAGTATAGAATAATCTGGTCTTCAGGGAATGTATTATTAGAGAGGGCAAAATCGGTTGAAGGCTGATCCACCAATGAAAAATGCTGAAGCGACTCATTCTTTAATTTTTAAATTACAAACCATCGCCATTGCTTCAAAAAAACATAATCGGTTACAATACTCACTCGCAACGAATTTAACTAACATCTTAATTTCTATATTTGACTAATAAATTTCAACGCCAATCTGAAAAAGAACAGTAGAATAGAGCGAATACGATGAATCAATTTTCGGAACTTATACAAGAAAATGAAAAATGGCTTATGGAACGAATTATTTCATATGCTAAGCTCCACAACTTTACTAAATATACTTCCACACTCTTGGACGCTTGGCGCTTATCAATCTCAGGACTATCAAGTGCTCTGTGTCTTGCCAGCCAGACAAACGGAATAGAAGAACCCCAATTTGACCCAGATGAAGATTATAAATCAGATCCCATGACCCATTTTGGACGGCTTGAGGCCCAAAGACACAGAGAGAGAGGAATTAGTATCTCAATGTTTCTAGGGCTCCTTAAGTATTATCGCGATGCTTATGTTGACTTAATTTTAGAAAAGGGAAGTGAACAGTATACTGAGCCGTGGATTAGATTTACTATCCACAGCTTCGACAGAATTGAAATTTCATTATGCCTTGAATGGGTAAGTACTGAAAATCCAGAACATATAACTGAGATTGAAAAAGCAAACCGTAGACTATCTAATGAAAAGAACAAATATTTAACTATTTTTGAAAGCACTCCCAGACCTGTTTTTATTGTAGATAAAGATGGCTTATTAGATACAATAAACCTTGCTGCATCTAAATTGCTTGGCTTGAGCAACACAGCAGGCAAAATGTACTACTCTGGAGGGCATAGCACTCTAGACCGTAAAGCAGAAGGACTTTGTACTCCTATTGTGGACTACCTACCCTGGCTAGAGAATGAAATAAACAACTTTTCTAATACTGATAGCCGTTCACATAGGATCGAATTAGATACACATCATTTTGGTGATCACAGGTACTTCAATGTATTCTTCGCCCGTATGCAAGATGTTTCTGATAAATATTCTGGAATAATTATAATTCTTGATGATATTACAAAAAGGAAAATGCTTGAAGATCAATTAAACTATTTGGCAACAACAGATGCCCTTACTGGTGCACATAACCGTCATCGTTTTTTGGAACGAGGTAAAGAGGAAGTAACACGATCGGAACGATATAAAAGACCTATTTCTCTGTTAATGCTTGATATTGACTACTTTAAAAACATTAATGATACATTTGGACATGCTGTTGGAGATGATGTTTTACGGGCTCTTTCTGCTAAGTGTCAAAGCATGCTTAGGCAAACAGATATTTTTGGTAGAATTGGAGGCGAAGAATTTGCCGCAGTTTTACCAGAAACAACACTTGATGAAGCAAAACAGGTTGCAGAAAAAATACGGGTGGCTTTGTCCCAAATTAAAGTTAACAGCTCAGAAGGACAGGTTTCATTTACAGTTTCTATCGGAGTGGTTGAGCGGAAGGATAAGCAAGAGTTGTCTAACATTTTGTACTACGCAGACATAGCTATGTATGAAGCCAAAAATATGGGAAGAAACAGAGTAGTATCCAAGAGACCAGAGTGATCCTATATAATCATTTATTTACATACAGTTAACGTAAAATGCACTCCTTCATGGTTGTCTTTAGCAGAAATAGCTACCTTTAGCTGAGCCTAATATACGGGAGAGCTACAACATAAATTACCTTTAAAAAAATATTACACTTACTACAAGAAAAAGGGTTTATGGACTAAATCCATAAACCCTTTTTTCGAGGCAAAACTATTTTTTGTAATCAGCTTTGCGCGTTTTTAAACACACATCTGCAATTTACATTAATAATTATGATTAGAGAGTTACTTCAAACCCTGATCAGTTTTTATCTTACTTCTGGACCGAATGATTGCAACAAACACTGCTAGCATAAGAATTACTACCAAGCTGGAATCAGATGTTCTTCCTACAGTACAGCCAGAATTATTATCAGAAGAAGCTCCGGGGGTTAATGAAGAAGAGGCTCCCACACCAAATACGGAAAGATGGTTTACCGTAAATGTGATCGTTCCAGCCACAGGATCAATCAGCTTAATATCACTTACTGGCACCAGAATAAGATTATCAAGGGTCTCGAAATCGCTCAAGTTAGAACTATGATAGACTCTATAGACTCCATTTTCGATATCTTCAACTGAAACTTGGGAACTGTCATAAGGTATAGTTATTAACAGTTCTTTAAGGGCTCCGGCATTAGGATCAACAGGACCGCTGCAATCGGTAATATCGAGGCTTATTTCCGCTAATGAGCTAAAAGACCCTTTAGTCCTTGCAATAACATCTGACGAAGCTGTCTCACTTAACTTATAAACATTAACTTCGAGAAATGCCTTTGCTGAAGAGCCGCAACTCTCATTCAAACCAGACGTATCAATTCCGCCGGAAGGAAGAACTACCTCAATTCCAGTCATACCTGTAGACGCAGAATCCTTAGCTTCGATTGCTCCGCCGGACTTTACATCAACAGATCCGATGGCATGAATTGTGTTTGTAGCTTTGTCACCGATCTGTTTACTGGAAAGCCAAGTATTCATTAACACAATGGCGCTGCTACTATTTTCAGAAATATTCAACAATATTCCTGTCTTAAGAACATGACTACCACCAGAATCAGTACATACTACGTTAAAACTTTTTTCATCATTATCTGTAACGCTCACAGACAATTTTTTTAGTGACCCAACTTCATAAGCACTGATAGTGTAATCTGACTTTTTAATGGCAGAGCTATCTATCGCCGAGACCGTGAATATAACTTCTCCAGAATCTTTGACTTCAGGCGTGTTTCCGACTTTAAGCTTGAGAACGTCCTTGACCCGACTCTTTAAAGTAATTGCCTCTGGCACATCCTTCACAACAAGGAGTTGAGACTCAAACCCTTCCGCAATAACACTGATGGAGTCACTCTGAGATTTATACCCGAAAGATGCCTTAACGTGGCCATCTTCTCCGGGAGTCAAGGACACTTCAGGGCTATGGCTTCCGTCTTTATAATCTGTAGAAACACGCACAACTGAAGGCAATTTTCCTGAATCTGGAAGTATATCTATATCGATGCTTAATTCCGCAGGGGTCAGTGTTATTTTATCCCCTCCCTTTACTTTATCTGCTACAAAAGTTTTAGGCAGGGAATTCTTGTCTAGAATTACAAATTCAATATTTTTGATGCTTGCGGGAATTTTAGGAAGTGTAAATTGCCCAGATGCATCGGTTGTAACAGATACAGGCTTTCCATCTACCTGATAATACATAGATGAAATTATCGCATCAGGGACAGGAGTAGTTCCATCCATACGCACAACTGTTATTGCTGAAGAAGGAACTACATCGGAAAGAGTTTTAACTTGCCCATTTGTTCCATACTGTACAGTATCGTCATCAAACTTAACATAGGCACGGTAGTTATACTCTGAACCAGCACTAAGTCCCGTAACTTTTACTGTCGCTGTAGCTGTACCTGCTGTACTCTTCGCAACATTATCACTTAAGCTTGGAGAAGCTTCTGTACCAAGGCAAATTCCCAATTCTGAGATTGTCCGGCTTTCCGCATTTGTAACTTCAACATTGAAGGATACACTTGTCTTAGCAGGTTCTTTAGATTTTACTTCAATCTTAACAGGTTTGATTTTATCAAGAGCAAGTGCAGAACTGTAATATGTACTTCCTTCAGCGGTGCAATATGTACGCACATAAAGCCGAGAGGCCGTTGTAAACTGATCAGTTAAATCAACGGTATCTTCCTTCAGCTCAGACTGGATAGTTTTTTTGGCATCCGAAATAGTAGGTTCAGTTGACTCGCTCCAGCAGACCCCCCATTCAGTAATAGATGAATCTGAACGTGAAGCTTTCACTTTCATTGTGCCAGCAATGTTCTCTATATACGCCCCTGAATCATATAAGGAGGAAGCAACAAAAACAGGAAGCCCAGGAGAAGCAATTCCGTCAAAAAGGTCGCTAACAAACTTAGATTCAGCACCACTCGTTCCTGGATTGAGTATCCGCACAAGTGCTCCGTTTATACCAACCATTGCGTAAATATTTCCGTCCATCGCAAGCTGTAAAGCAGCAAACATAGGAATTGATTCTGACTCGGGCAGGCCAACAAGAGTTAATGGTTTAAGAGATTCCAGACTTAACCCCAAAGCAATCCAATCAAGATCACCACAGATCGGTGCAAGCAAATCAATCCGTGAGGGGATGCAGCGGGATAACGTGAACCTCAATAATGAAGCCGCTGATGAAGTGCTCCAGTTCCTGACCCAAAAACCGAGAAGACATATGCGGTATAGGAAAGGTAGTAATACTATTTTTTTCAAAAACAAATATTTTTATACTGTTATGATACTTTTTTTATGTATATTTTTATGGCATACAAAATAACAATATTACATTTTAAGTTTTACACAAATATTAAGCATCATGCTTACACAAGACATGAACATTAGCTGACGCCTATCCATGGTGTACAATTCAGCAGATCGACTCAGGACTGTTCCAGATATGCACATTGATTAACAAACACCAGCTAATTATCAGCATGTCCGATGCAAAACCATTAAACAGATAGAAAATACACATAATCTCTGAATTTTAAAACGGAAGCATAAGTTATGAAAGGACGGTTTCATAATCGTATTTGTAAAGAGCGTAAGTTCTGGAAAACAGTATGTTGTTTTCAAGAGGAGGCATAATAATATGTATCCTGATAGAAAATTTGAACCGTCAGGCTCTGCGTTAAAAGAATCATGGGAGAAATTCATTCTCACCGGGAATCTGGATAGTTTCAGGGGCAGAACAGAAATATCCCAGTCATGGACGAGGTGCTACAGGGCAAGAGTAGATCCTTACAGTAAAGGCTGCACCCATATCCTGAATAATAAAAAGGTTGAAGAGTTAAAAAAGCGCCACTCCGAACTGCTCGATATAGCAAGACCTTTCATGGACAAGCTCTATGAATTCACCGCAGGATCAAGACTTATAGTTTTTTTATCAGATGAGACAGGTGTAATACTTGAGAACATAGGCGACTATGAAGTGAGAGACAGTGCATCGAAAGTCAATCTCGTAACAGGAACCAACTGGCAGGAAGAAGAAGTCGGTACAAACGGGATAGGCACTGCACTAAAATTGAAAGTTCCTATACAAATATCCGGCAAAGAGCATTATTGCGCCAACCTTCACCACTGGACATGTTCCGCAGCTCCCATAATTAGCGATGATGGCACAATCATTGGTGTGCTGCAGGTTTCCGGTCCCTCGGACGAAGTCCACCTGCACACCCTCGGTATGGTTGTTGCCGCAGTGGAAGCCATACGCGACCAAATCAGGATTAAACGAAAAAACAGAGAACTGAACAGGCTTAACCACAGCCTGAACAAAATTTTCCACACTATGTCGGACGGAGCGCTGATAACAAACAAGGAAGGAATAGTCTGCCAGATAAACAAAGCCGGTAAAAAAATTCTGGGTGATGACATAGAAGGTCTCTCAATTAAGAAAATATTAAACAGCAACCCCGGTATGTGGCAGGACCTGAACAGAGGAACGGGATATTCAGATGCTGAAGTCATGCTCGAGACCCAAAAAGGATTATTCCACTGTCTGGCAACAGGCACACCACTTAAAGATGAAACAGGCAAAACAGACGGCGCGGTTATATTTTTAAATCAGATAAACAATGTAAAAAAGCTTGTTAACCGTTTCACCGGCGCTCAGGCCTCCTTCAATTTTTCCGATATAATAGGATCAAGCCATGAGATGCAAAAAGCAATAAAAACGGCCAAGGGAGCTGCACCGAGTTCCAGCAACATATTGATTTCCGGAGAAAGCGGTACCGGGAAAGAGCTTTTCGCCCAATCCATCCATAACCACAGCCCTCGCCGCAATGGCCCTTTCATAGCAATGAACTGTGCGGCTTTTCCACGGGAACTGATAGCCAGCGAACTATTCGGCTACACGGACGGCGCTTTCACCGGGGCCAGAAAGGGAGGAAGGCCCGGAAAATTCGAAATGGCCGACGGCGGAACCCTGTTCCTTGATGAAATCGGCGACATGCCTCTGGACCAGCAGGCCATGCTCCTGCGTGTGCTTCAGGAGAAAAAAATCAACAGGATAGGCGGAGACCACGTTATTCCCGTTAGTGCCAGAATTGTCTGCGCCACGAACAGGAATCTTATGGAGGAGGTCCAGAATGGGAATTTCCGGGCGGACCTCTACTATAGACTGAATGTTATTCAGGTCCGTATTCCTCCCTTGCGGGACCGCAGCAACGACCTGCGGGAGCTTTTCAATCATCTATTGGACAAGATCTGCAAAAGGCAGGACCGTTGCATCGGATTTGTATCTGAAAAATTAATGCAGCATCTGCAACGGCATGACTGGCCCGGCAATGTCCGAGAGCTGGAAAATGTTGTTGAAAAAATGCTCAGCTCCGATCTGGAGGCAATAAATCTGGGTATAGAACACCTGCCCGAAAGAATTGCCGCTAAACAAAAAGGCCCTGCAGTCTGCTCCTCTCCATTTTACCCCAATCCCGACCGCGACAACAAAAAAAAGGAAATGTCGGACCTTATCATTGAAAAGGAACTGATCATCCTGCTTCTTACTACACACCGAGGCAATGTGAGCAAGGTTGCCAGAGAAATGAATCTTTCACGCAACACGGTATACCGTAAAATGAACTTCTATAACATAACTAAAGAACAGCTTTTCAGTTAAACCAGCTTCCGGCCTTTACATTGGCTGCCATTTTAAAGCCCCTAGCTGCCTAGAGCCCTCCTTAGCACACCTTCACGGTAAAGGTTAAGGACGGTTTTCTCCTGCCCGATAATCTACCGCACTTAAAAAACCTTAAGAATGACTATTCGAGTTCCCGCAAATTAATGCCGAACAACAGAAATGGGACACAACTGTCATGTGCGCCATAAAATGTAACACCTGTCATAAAGTGTAACTTTAAATTAAACACAATGGACAGGCACTAAAATCGGTACAATTGTTTTAATTAAGTGTTTAAGCCAAAATTTTCTATTTTAAACTTTGCGGCATCATTATTGCTGTCTCTTGTGACATAATTGAGCCGGCCGGTTCGACTGCAGTACCAATTAATTACTTAACCATTTCGGAGGAACGTTAATGCAGAAGCCAATTGATAAGAATTACAAACTGTATGTAGACGGCAAATGGGTGGATAGTAAGGACGGTAAAACATTCAAAGCGTATTGTCCTGCCAACGGGGAAGAGTTGGCAACATGCGCCAATGCAAGCAAAGAAGATGTCGATATGGCCGTGGCTGCTGCTCAGGAGGCTTTCAAAACATGGAAAGATGTCTCGCCACAGGACAGAGCCGCAGTTCTTCTCAAGATTGCCGATCTCATAGATGAAGAAACCGAAAAGCTGGCCATGGTGGAAACACTGGATAACGGCAAGCCCATCCGGGAAACAAGAAACATTGATGTTCCCCTTGCTGCAGATCATTTCAGATATTTCGCAAGCGCCATCCGGACCGAAGAAGGTTCTGCGGTAATGATCGACAAGGATACTATGAGCATTATCCTCAACGAACCTATCGGCGTTGTCGGACAGATCATCCCCTGGAACTTTCCCTTCCTCATGGCAGCATGGAAAATAGCCCCGGCTCTTGCCGCAGGAAATACCGTAGTAATCAAGCCCTCCTCTGAAACATCCCTTAGTATGCTTGAATTTGCGAAAATACTCGACAGAGTCCTGCCTCCGGGAGTCGTAAACGTAATCACCGGCGGAGGCTCCACCACCGGTAACTACATTCTGGAGCACGAAGGCTTCAGCAAACTTGCTTTCACAGGATCCACCGACATCGGCTACATGATCGCAGACGCAGCTGCAAAGAAGCTTATCCCGGCAACCCTTGAGCTTGGTGGTAAGTCGGCCAACATTTATTTCCCTGACTGCCCCTGGGAGAAGGCTGTGGAAGGAGCCTTGCTGGGCATTCTATTCAATCAGGGACAGGTCTGTTGCGCCGGGTCCAGAATCTTCGTGCATGAAGATATTTATGACCGCTTCCTATCAGCCATAACTGAAAAATTCGAAAACGTTAAAGTCGGTCTCCCCTGGGAAGAAGACACCATGATGGGCAGTATTATCAGTGAAAATCAGCTCAAACAGGTCATGGAATGTGTGGAAACAGGCAAAAAGGAAGGCGCCAAGCTGGTTACCGGCGGCACTAAAATCACTGATGGAGAACTGGGCAAAGGCAGCTTCCTGCGCCCGACAATTTTCGCCGATGTGAATAACTCCATGGAAATTGCCCAGCAGGAAATATTCGGCCCGGTTGTCTGCGTCATCAAATTCAAAGATGAAGACGAAGTAATTGCCATGGCCAACGACAGCGAATTCGGTCTCGGAGGGGCGGTCTGGAGCAAGGATATCAACTGCGCCATGAGGGTGGCACGCAATGTCGAAACCGGACGCATGTGGATTAACACCTATAACCAGCTTCCGGCACACAGCCCATTCGGTGGATACAAAAAATCCGGCATAGGCCGTGAAACTCATAAAATGATGCTGGCCCACTATAGCCAGACTAAAAACATATTCCTGAGCATGGATGAAGGAGCCTACGGCTTGTACTAACACTTCAGCATAACATGCTGAAAAAAAACTTAACTGCTGTTTTATTATGCTCGGAGTGAAAGTCCGCGGTGAAAACCTGAGTGCCAAGACCATCCCGCACAGGACGGTATACCGCGGGCCTTCACAAAACCCATCAGGCCTCCAGATGCGACTGGAGGCCTGTTCTTTGGACTCTCACCAATCAGGCGGTATATGATGAATAACACCATTATTAAAAAAAGAGCGCTGATTCCTGGGCAGACAAGTATGCTGATTATCGACGCTCCCCAGATAGCCCGAAAAGCCAAGCCGGGAAATTTCATAATTCTACGCGTATCCCAAAACGGGGAACGCATTCCCTTGACCATAGCGGATACGGATCCTCAGGCCGGAACCATAACCATCGTCTACCTTGTAGTCGGTAAAAGCTCGGCTCTGCTTGAAACCCTTAACGAAGGAGATTCGATCCTCGATCTTTGCGGACCACTTGGCAAAGCAACCCATATAGAAAAATGCGGTACCGTTGTCTGCGTAGGCGGAGGAACAGGAATTGCCGCAATGCATCACATTGCAAAAGGACACCACATGGCCGGCAACCATGTTGTCGCTATCGTGGGGGCAAGGAGCAAAGATATGCTTCTATTTTGCGATGAACTTAACGGTTTCTGCCCCGAATTGATCATCGCTACAGATGACGGAAGCAGCGGACGCAAGGGATTTGTCACGGATGTTCTGCGGGAACGTCTGGAAAAAGACCAAAACGTCGCTGAAGTCGTAGCCGTCGGACCTGTTCCCATGATGGAGGCTGTAGCAGGTGTAACAAAGCCATTCGGAGTTCGTACGGTTGTAAGCCTGAACTCAATTATGGTCGACGGAGTCGGTATGTGCGGCGCATGCCGTTGCAACATAGGAGGCGAAACCCGATTCGCCTGTGTGGATGGGCCGGAATTTGACGGGCACAAGGTGGATTTCAACGAACTGAGGATGCGCCTTACCCAGTACAAAAATCAGGAAAAGCAATCAATGGATTTGTTCAGGAGGGAACATGGCTAGAAAAAAATTCAACCCTATCCGCACTCCGATGTCCGAACAACCGGCAGATGTGCGTAAGAACAACTTCATGGAAGTAGCCTGCGGATACACTCGGGATCAGGCGATAATCGAAGCATCCCGATGCCTGCAATGCAAGGAACCTCCCTGCCGCAAAGGCTGTCCCGTTGAAATTGATATCAAAGGGTTTATCGGCCATCTTGCAGCCGGAGATGTTCCCTCGGCATATAAGGTAATCAAGCAGACCAACGCTCTTCCTGCTGTCTGTGGACGAGTCTGTCCGCAGGAAACCCAGTGTGAAGGTTCGTGCATACTGGGCAAAAAACATGACCCTGTAGCAATAGGTCGACTGGAAAGGTTCGTTGCCGATACTTTTGACAGTGACTCAGCATGTGAAATCATAACCGGAGACACTGCCTGCAGCATGCCCAACGAGCATCTCAAAGTTGCCTGCATCGGCTCTGGACCTTCCAGCCTTACGGTAGCCGGCTACATGGCTGCAAGAGGTGTCCCTGTCACCGTTTATGAAGCTCTTCATGAAGTAGGAGGCGTTCTTATCTACGGAATTCCGGAATTCAGACTGCCCAAGTCTATAGTGGCACGAGAAGTCGGAGCATTGTGGAGCAAGGGAGTCAAATTTCGTCCGAATTGGGTTGGCGGAAAAACAATCACCATTCAGGACCTCATGGAGGAAGGATTCAATGCGATATTTATAGGCGTAGGCGCAGGACTTCCTAAATTTCTCAATATTCCAGGAGAAAATCTTGTAGGGGTATATTCATCGAACGAATACCTCACTCGTGTCAATCTGGGCCGGGCATACAGTTTCCCGGACCACGACACACCCGCTCCCAGACCTCGCAATGTAGCTGTTGTCGGTGGCGGAAACGTCGCCATGGACGCAGCACGCACAGCCCTGAGGCTGGGGGCTGAAAACGTGTACATAACCTACCGCCGTACCAAGGGGGAAATGCCGGCACGTCAGGAAGAACTGCACCATGCAATTGAGGAAGGTGTTAAGCTGAACCTGCTGACCTCGCCTATCTCCATAAATGGAGATGAAAATTCGCAGGTGAAATCCATGACTCTGCAGGTGATGGAACTCGGTGAACCAGACGACTCCGGTAGGCGCAGGCCCGTACCGGCAAAAGGGATAACCAAGGAACTTGAGGTGGATATGGTTATCATGGCCGTTGGAACCGGAGCTAATCCGGTGCTGCTTGAAGCTACTCCCGGACTTGACTTGAACAAATGGGGCTATATTGAAGCTGATTCGGAAACCGGCGAGACATCTATTCCAAATGTTTTTGCTGGCGGCGACATTGTATCCGGTTCAGCGACAGTAATATCCGCCATGGGTGCAGGTCGCAGGGCAGCAAAAACAATTGCCGAACGTCTGGGAGTGTAAAACAGCCGCCACTGTAATCACTCCATATTAATATTCTTTATTCCAGCCAGACTCTTTGCAGTCTGGCTTTTTCATGACAGTACACACCCATTAATATCATTCACGCCTAGAAAAATCCCGTAAACATAATGTCCGATTCAAGAGAAGCGGTTAATTAATGTTATGGAACGGATTAACCATGTTGTGCTGCCTTGCATCGGCCCCGAGAAGAGTTACAGATTTCACCCCGTCAATTTTCATTGCGATGGCTTTGGTATTATCAAGTTGTTTATTGCTGAAAGTGCTTATCGGCTGTGGAAAATGTATAGTTACGTGACCGTCAACACATGACACCAAAGCATGAGAAGAAATTTGTATGATCCCAATCTGAACAGATGAAGCTATGGCTATGTTATCGATATTCTTTTTATCTTCAGCAGTAATTTTAAAAGCATCCTTTTGAGCTGTATTACAAATTATATTCACAGCATCATCAACCGACAGAGATCCGATATGGAGAACCATATCGTAAAGCCTGCTGTCCCATGTATCGATACCGTAAACCTGAAGCCCCCATCTTCTGCGCTCTTCATCATCTTTCTTTAATATATATCTGGCCTGATCTTTAGATATGTTTTCTCTCTGACTTTCTTCGCAGACTCTATCTTCCATATTCGCAGTAATCCTGACTTTAAAGATATGTGGAATATTGGATAAAAAGTATTGTCCCGCCAAGCCGTGGTAAACAAGATTATCCTTCTGGGCATGCTGCAGAAGAGAACTGCGAATATGTGCCAGATACTTTTCCTTTCCATGTGTAAACCGCTCAAGAATTGAAGGAGAATCATGAAGGGCCCTGACCAACTTTACTTCCGGTATGTCAAACTCCTTCGATGATTCCAAAAGAAGATCTCGTGAAACACATCTGTAGTGCATAATTTCAGCTACTTTTTCAGCTATCTCTTTTCCGCGGCTGTAAGATCCTCTTGAAATAGTAATTATGGACATAATATTCTCCTGAAGTTGATCCTCGAAATTAAATATGAATTTGCAACGACTGGTAACATCAAAAAGGAATAATTATTTTTACCACGATTATATCCTAACAGCCATATCTTGTTAAGAGATATGTTACTGATACAACCAACCCCTAATCCCAAAAACCCCACTGATTCACTACACGTCGATTAAATTTCCGTCTTCGATTGCCTGCTTACTGGTATATGAAAAGATTACGCCCCACAGTGAATCGTCAAGTCCGTGCATCAGCAAATCTCCTTCAATTTCATATTGTTAAATAATCATGAAAATTGAAGAAGATACTGATTGGTTTGATTTGGTTACTGGGGGCTGCACAAAAGATCGTTACAGACGAAATTGAGCAAATATTGGAGGCAACTACTAACTTAACTCCTCAACGACATTCTTAAAAGCCTGCTTACCGCCAACAAGAACACCGCCATAACCTCCACCTGGATTTCCCCAGGCACTTGCTAGAAACAAACCCGACACCGGGGTTTTATTGGATATACGGGTCATGAAGGAATTATTCAGGCTTTGATTAAAACCGTAGATTGATCCGGAAGCATTTAGCGTGTACCTACGATTAGTCAAGGGAGTAGCACTTTCCTGCATCACAATCATTTTGGATAAACCGGGAATGGCAAGTTCTTCAGCACGTGATATTAATTGTTCCGTAAGTTCATTTTTCAACTTGAGATAATTTGGACGGTTACTCTGTTCATATTCCTTCTCCCAAGGTTTCCATAGATCATACCCGCATAACTTTACAAGGCAGACACTTGAACACCCCTTTGGCGAAAATCCCGGAATAAGATTATCATAAGCCATTATAGAAAGGCCTTCATTTTCAAAATTACACCGCATTGATTCCCGGTAAGAGGCATCAAGATCATAGCTGCTGTAATATGAAGCTTCAGGTAATTTAAAATCTAAAGAAATATTTCGGTCAAGTCCAAGCCAGACGATAAAACTTGAGGGACTATCAGAATAAGTCTCGATCTTCTCACGTTCTTTTACGGGAAGAGTGCCTTTCGGTAAAAGATCATTATAAAGCTGAGGAACATTCGCATTACAAACAACAGTCCTTGATTTAAAAACACTGCCATCAGAAGTTTTTACGCCAACAGCTTTATTCTTTTCAATCAAAACTTCCTTAACACGTGAACCGTAAATGATCTCCCCGCCAGCATTAGTGATCGATTCAGCAAGAGCATCGGACAAAGCTTGAGAGGTTCCTTTTATATAACTCCCACCGTGCTCGAGATAATTCCCAGTAGGTAAAAGGTAGTAAAAAGCTGACAACCGGGACGGTGGAAGACCGTAATAGCCACAGCTCTGTGCCAGTACCGCCTTAAGTTTTTGGTTACTAATGCGTGCATCAATAATCTGGGCCACAGTTTTATCATGAATTTCCCATAAAAATGGAAACATTTCAGGAAATCTCTTTCTCTGTGAGCGAGACACACCGTGGTTCAACTGGTCACAATCAGCCATAACACCATTCCAAAGTTTGAAATACTCGGCTAGGCCTTTTGCTTCATCAGGAAACAGATTCAATAGTTGTTTATGAAAACCGTTTAATCCACATTTAGCAGGAACTTCCAATTTAAAATCTGAGAAATTCGAACACCAAGCATGTGGCTGATCCACAAATGTAAGCTTATTCCAGACGTCAAGATCTTTTAAAATCTTTTTGGTGGCCCCTGCCTTCAAAACAGAAGAATGAAGAGAGACTTCGCAGGTAAATTTACCACTGTCAGTATATCTGGAAAACGACGTCGCATATCCACCGGGAATATTATACTGCTCAAGCAACAATATTTTGAAACCGTGTCTCGCTAAATATGCAGCACAGGTAAGCCCGCCTAACCCGGCTCCAACTACCACAGCGTCATACATACCATCTCTGGTAACCTGAGCTGCTTTGGCAAAATTCCAACCGACAAGAGTATTCATAGCGGCCAGTGCTGAAATCTGTAAAAAAAACCTTCGATTCATCTGGTATTCCTGAATGTATTACAACAATTACAATGGCTAACTCAACGAAATGAATAAATAATTCTAAACAAGCAATATTAATTAATCAATCAAAATTGTTATAATTAGAAAAAGTAAAAAATTTAACATATTATAATAAGAAATAAACGAAAAACTGAACACATAGTCAATAGACCCGGTTGGCGCCAAAGGTTGGCAGCACACCAAAAAAAACCGCAAATAAACGCAAAAAAGGGAAACTGTATTAACAGCCTCCCTTTATAATAATCAATAACCCTTAGTACTACTTAGCAGCCTTAACCTCACACCGCTTGGCATGCAGAATAGGCTCGGTATATCCGCTAGGCTGTTTGCAGCCTTTAAAAATAAGGTCGCAAGCAGCTTGAAAAGCAATGCTCTGCCCTTCGCCTTCAAGCCCTTTCGGTGGTGTGATGTATCTTTCGTACAGATTCAGTGACACAGCTACTGGAACCTTGAATCCGTTCTGTTTCGCCTGTTCGGTCACATCGATTAAATTTCCGTCTTCGATTGCCTGCTTTCTGGTATATGAAAAGATTACGCCCCACAGTGACCGGGGTTGAAATTGTGGAGCTGGCGATGCCGTAGCCATAGAATACACCAGAGTGAAACAGACGCAGGGTTCTGCGCATAGAAAACGCTGACGTTCCAAAGAAAACCATCTCTGAACTTACTGGTAGCTGGTACTGAAAATCGGAAGGTTGGTATACCAACTTTCTGGAACATAGCAGATCAACTCGAAACTCTTACAATTTACTGTCAACAGTTAGGTGGTGCTTTTCTTGATTCTTTTGACAGTCGTTGAAGCCCGTTTGGCTTTAAGGATTTCTTTTGTGGCAGCTTCGTTCTGAACCTAGTCATCTTCAGAGTATTGCTCTTTGATTATAAGGATCGTATCTAAACTATCTTTGAAGGCATCCACCAGTCGTGGATCAAAATGACTCCCTCGTTCCTTCCAAATATAATCACAAGCTTCATCAACCGACCAGGCTTCTTTATACGTGCGTTTCGAAGTCAAGGCATCAAAAACATCTGCAACAGCCGAAATCCTTCCTTCTATCGGAATAGCCTCCCCCTGCAGTCCGGCAGGATAGCCAGAACCATCCCATTTTTCATGATGATTCAGAGCTACCCGTTTTGCTACATTCATCAAATCGTAATCGTGATCGCCGAGAATTGCTCCGCCGATTGTTGTATGAGTTTTCATAATCTCCCATTCTGCTTTATCAAGCTTGCCTGGCTTAGTAAGAATGGAATCGGGTATGCCGATCTTACCGATATCGTGCATGGGAGCGGCATTGAGCAAAATATTTCCTTCAGATTCCTTCATACCTATATTTTTAGCAATAATCTGGCAGAATATGCTCATACGCATAATATGCGATCCGGTTTCGTTATCCTTGTATTGTGCGGCAATACCGAGGCGGCGAACAATATCCTGACGCGTCGCATAAATTACTTTAGTTCGATCCTGAACCAGTTCTTCCAGGTGCTGGCTTTGATTATACAGCGCAAGCTGAGTCTTCACCCTTGCTAGAACTATAGCTGGATTAATCGGTTTTGTTATATAATCAACGGCACCAAGTTCAAATCCATATGTTTCATCCTGCTCTTCTCCCATAGCTGTTACAAAGATCACAGGAATTTTCACGCTGCGCAAATCCGCCTTTATTTTTTTACACACCTCATATCCGTCCATTTCGGGCATCATGACATCAAGCAACACAATATCCGGAGGTTCGCTGGAAAAGATGATGTCCAAGGCCTTAATTCCGTTTAGGGCTGCCTTCACTCTGTAGCGGTCTTTAAGCACTTCATACAGAAGATCCAGGTTTTGAGGAACGTCATCCACAATTAACACTGTTTGTTTTTCGTGAGAATTCATCTCGGTCTCCCTGCAGAAAGTCTTTGCGCTATGGCTGAGCATGCAAGCCTTAATATAGAGTATTGCTTATTGAAGTTCTCCATATCGTTTTTTTACACCAAATCATAGCCCTATATTAATTAGTTTGCTATACTTATATAAACTTTACTCTACACGAGAATTAAATGAAAAAGTCACATTCTGTCTTTCCGATTGATTTGCGCAGTTTCCTGACCGTTACTATCTTATTTACCAGCCTTTCTTTCTGGGCGATATTTTATTTGCATAGTCAGGAAGTAGCTTCCGTTGCACAAACCCGAAGCATCGAAGAAAGGATGCACAACGAAATAAGCTCAAAGACTGCTGGCTTTAACTTAAAAGATGTATTTATTGAACTCAGAATTTTTTCCAACCACTTTGAGGCCAAACAATTTTTGTTAAACAGAAACCAGAAAAACCGGCAACGGGTTGAAGTGGAAGCCCTCAACTTATGCAAAGCAAGTAAACACTTCGATCAGGCCAGATTGCTAAGTAATGATGGAATGGAGCTTGTCCGCGTCAATTACAATAACGGTAATCCCGTTATAGTTTCCCAGGATAAACTACAGGACAAAAGCAGCCGCTACTATTTCAAGGAATCGTTAAAATTATCCTCAGGAGAAATATATACATCACCTTTGGATCTTAATATTGAAAACGGCAAAATAGAACAACCTATAAAACCGATGATTCGTATCAGTACTCCAGTCTATAGCGATTCAGGAGAACGCATCGGCATTGCTATTTTGAATTATCTTGCCCAAAATTTACTGAATCAGATCAAACAGGCTAACCAGTGCTGTTCTAAGACGATACTGCTGAATAAAGAAGGATATTGGTTGATTTCTCCGGATAAAGAGCTGGAATGGACCTTCATGTATGATGATAAAAAATCTATTTCATTTGCTTCGAGGTATCCAGAAGCCTGGGCAAATATTTCTTCATCTCCACAAGGTCAGTTTTGCTCTCCGGAAGGGGCGTACACTTTCTCCACTGTACAGACTTCCAGTGATCCCTCTGAAGCTGCCGTTCTCGATGCTCTTTCATGGAAGCTTGTCCATCTCTACCCTACTTCCTTGATTGAAACGAAAAATTACTCAATTTTAGATAAATACGTTGTAATCTTTACAGTATTATTTTTAGTCATTCTTTTCGCAGCGATAACTCGCGCTCGCTTTGTCCGTAGCAGAGAGTTGGCACGCATAAGCTTAAAGCAGGCAAAACAGGAAGCGGAAGATGCCAATAGAGCCAAAAGCGATTTTCTTGCAAAAATGAGTCATGAGATACGGACTCCTATGAATGCCGTTATCGGCCTGACACATCTAGCTCTTAAGACGACTCTTTCCCCAAAGCAGAGCGACTACCTGACCAAAATATCAATGGCTGCGAACTCACTGCTGGGAATCATTAATGACATTCTTGATTTTTCCAAAATTGAAGCCAACCAGATGGAAGTAGACTCTATCGAATTCAATATTGATGACGTTCTGAATAATTTAACCAGCATGTTGAGCATAAAAGCAGAGGAAAAAGGGATCGAACTTCTGCTGCAGGTAATAAGCAACGTGCCCAGTCGACTTATTGGCGATCCATTACGTCTTGGGCAGGTCCTGCTTAATCTGATTGGAAATGCAATCAAATTTACGGAAAAAGGCGAAGTATTCGTTACCGTAGAGCTTGTTGAACAATCAAATGATAGAGCTGTAATCAGGTTTTCCATTGAGGATTCCGGTATAGGAATTTCGGAGGAACAGCTTGGCAGGCTATTTCAACCGTTCGGTCAGGCAGACGGCTCAATCACCCGTAAATTCGGAGGCTCCGGATTGGGGCTGGTCATAAGTAAAAAGATGATCGAATTGATGGGCGGGACCCTGCAATATGAAAGCGTTATCGATGAAGGAAGTACCTTCAGCTTTACAATTCCATTTGCGTTTCAGGCCGTTCATAAGGATAGTTTTTTCAATTATCCTAAAGACATTCGTGAAATGCGGGTGTTGATTGTAGATTCCAGCAAAGCATCGGGATGCGTAGTTGCAAAGGTCATGAAATCGTTTTCATTTGATGTAACCATTGCAGAAAGCGGAAAACAGGCACTGAAGCTGCTTCATGATAATGACACCAACTCTCCATTCCGGATGGTTATTACGGCCTGGAAGATACACGACATTAATGGAATTGAATTAACCCGCAGGATAAAAACAAGTAAGGATCTGCAAAATAAGCCAAAAGTAATAATGTTAACAGTTTATAGTTATGCAGATGTGCGTTTTCAAGCTGAACAAGCAGAATTAGATGGCTTTATGCTTAAACCCTTCAACCGTTCCATTCTTTTTGACACCATTATGGAAATTTTCAACGAAGATCGGCACACGGCCAAAATACAACATGAGTCTTCTACGTCTAATAATCTTCCCGAAAACATTATCGGAGCAAAAGTGCTTCTTGCAGAAGATAACCTCATCAACCAGCAAGTTGCGCAGGAAATATTGGAGGATGCCGGAATTGATGTCGATATCGTAAACAATGGGAAGGAAGCGATAGAAAATCTTGAGAACAACGTTTACGACGCAGTACTCATGGACATTCAAATGCCGGAGATGGACGGTTTTCAAGCAGTCAAGATAATTCGCAACAGACTAAAAATCAAAGATATTCCGATCATTGCTATGACCGCTCACGCATTAGTAGGGGACAAGGAAAAAAGTCTGCTTATGGGGATGGACGACCATATAACAAAACCTATTGATCCGGATTTTCTCATAGAAACACTCTCCAAATGGCTTCCGAACAAGACAAACCATTCAGGCAGGTTTTCCGAGAAGCCACAGTTGACTGATGTCCAGGCCACAGACATTCCAAGTCTTCCCGGAATCGATACTGAAAAAGGAGTGCGCAGAGTTAGGGGGAATACAAAATTATACTTAAAGCTACTTGGCGACTTTGCAAAAAACAGCTCAGACAAACAAACGGAGCTGTTGGAATCGATCAGAAACAAGACATACGTGGACACTCGCGCTATGGCTCATGGCATGAAAGGTGTGGCCGGTAACCTTGGAATCGATAATCTGCACGGAATCCTTCAGAAAATGGAAGCCTTATCTGAACAGGAAACGGACATTGAAGAACCGATCATCCAAAAATTTAAATACGAAATTCAGCGTGTCACAGAGGGGATACTGGAGTTTTTACCCCAACAGGATGAAGACACGACAATTGCTGTTTCGATCAATGTTAAAGCCATCGACAGCCTGCGTCTGGAATTGGAGCAGATTGCTGACCTCCTGGAGCAGCATGACGTAGAAGCCAAAGCTCTCTTCGCCACATTGAAGCCGTCTCTGGCAAAGGCTGCACCTGTCGAGACAGCCGAATTAGCCGGTCTTCTGGATAGGTTCGATTTCGCGAAAGCACATCAAAAAATCAAAGAACTTTTTCAGCAATGTCAAGGGAAGGAGTAGCGATATGGAAAAAGCGCGCGTGCTGATAGTTGATGATATGCCTGCAAATATTGAAATGCTAAGTGAACTGCTTTCCCACGAATACCGTGTAAGCGTTGCGTTAAATGGATTTGATGCTATTGAGCTGGCTAAATCCTCCCCCATGCCGGACCTCATCCTGCTGGACATAATGATGCCCGGTATTGATGGATATCAGGTATGTAAAATTCTGAAAGAGAATGAAGATTCACGCCATATTCCTGTTATTTTTGTGACTTCAAGAGCCGAAGTACAAAGTGAGGAAAAAGGATTTGAATTCGGAGCGGTCGATTACGTGGTTAAACCATTTAACCCGGCTGTTGTTCTCGCGAGGGTGAAGACACATATCGCATTATATAATCAGACAAGACTATTGCAGAATCTGATCAAAGAGCGGACAGCCGAACTTGAAAAAGCCAAAAATGAAGCTGTAATGGCAAACAAGGCAAAAAGTAATTTTCTGGCTAATATGAGCCATGAATTGCGTACCCCTCTGAACGGAATCATGGGAATGACACAGATCCTGACTAATTCCGACCTATCAAAAGAGAACAGAGAATTTCTTGAATATGCCCACCAATCGTCGACACATATGCTTGATATGGTAAATGACCTGCTCGAAATATCTAATGTAGAAGCCGGAAAAATTAAACTTTCTCCGCGTGATTTCAACGTGCGCAGCAGTCTTGAAGGCGTTGTTGCTCACTATAGCAAGCGGGCAACTGAGAAGGGCCTAAAGTTGACCTTCAATATAGAAGATGACTTTCCATTAAATCTCAATGCCGATATAACAAGAATTAGGCAGGTCCTGATAAACCTGCTGAATAATGCTATTCAGTTCACCGAACAAGGTTCCATTGAGATCTCGGTCTCGGCAGTCGCCGACAGGCATGATACAGTTAAAATGTATTTTACAATAGCAGATACAGGAATAGGCATTGCCGAAGATCAATATGAAAAGATTTTTGAACCTTTTACCATTGGCGAAGACTACATGACCAAAAAATATGGAGGAGCCGGTCTTGGACTCTCAATATCCAAACAGATCGTTACGCTCATGGAGGGTAATCTCTGGTTGGAATCAAGTGTCGGTA
Organism: Maridesulfovibrio sp.; assembly: GCF_963676065.1. NCBI lineage: Bacteria > Pseudomonadati > Thermodesulfobacteriota > Desulfovibrionia > Desulfovibrionales > Desulfovibrionaceae > Maridesulfovibrio > Maridesulfovibrio sp. The sequence continues at coordinate 3,422,381 of NZ_OY780933.1, forward strand.
ATAATACGGTCTTCAGTTTCTTTGTTCCATGCAGAAAAGCAAAATAGGCTGAATAATGCGATCTCACACTTAACTATAGCACAACCATGCTTTGATAATTTACGCTCTGAAATTGATCAAACTTCATCAAAATAAATTACGCATCAGTTCCAATATCTTCAACTATACAAACAATCACAATTTAACTCATTTACCCCGGTTGGCACCAAAGGTTGGCAGCACCCCAAAAAAACCGCAAATAAACGCAAAAAAGGGAAACTGTATTAACAGCCTCCCTTTATAATAATCAATAACCCTTAGTACTACTTAGCAACCTTAACCTCACACCGTTTAGCATGCAGAATAGGCTCGGTATATCCGCTAGGCTGTTTGCAGCCTTTAAAAATAAGGTCGCAGGCAGCTTGAAAAGCAATGCTCTTTTCATAGTCAGGAGCCATATTATGATAGTGCGGATCGCCATCATTCTGGCGGTCAACCACGGCAGCCATCTGCTGCAAAGCCTGCATGACCTGAGCTTCGGTACAGAGCCCATGATGCAGCCAGTTAGCCAGATACTGGCTGGAAATACGCAGTGTTGCCCTGTCTTCCATGAGTCCCACATCATTGATATCAGGAACCTTTGAGCAACCGATGCCCTGCTCTACCCAGCGGACCACATAGCCCAGAATGCCCTGACAATTGTTTTCTATCTCACGCTGAATGACTTCGGGAGTTAATGTTCCTTCCAAAAGAGGAATCGTCAGCAGATCGTCAAGAGTTGCTCTGGATGCCCCTGAAAGCTTGGCATGCTGCTTAAAAACATCCACGGTATGATAATGCATGGCATGCAACACCGCAGCAGTTGGCGATGGAACCCATGCGCAATTAGCTCCGGCAAGAGGATGGCCTTGCTTGGTTTCCACCATTTCACGCATGCGATCCGGCATAGCCCACATTCCTTTACCTATTTGCGCTTTACCGGAAAAACCGCAGGCAAGGCCCACATCAACGTTCCAGTCTTCATACTTGCTCATCCAGCGTGCATTTTTCATGTCCGCCTTACAAACCATGGGGCCGGCTTCCATACTGGTATGGATTTCATCCCCTGTGCGATCAAGGAATCCGGTATTGATAAAAATAATCCGATCTTTTGCCGCACGGATGCATTCTTTAAGGTTAACTGTAGTACGCCGCTCTTCATCCATAACCCCGATCTTCATCGTTCCGGCAGTCATGCCCAGAGCTTTTTCAACTCTCGCAAAAAGCTCGCAGGTAAAGGCAACTTCTTCCGGTCCGTGCTGCTTGGGCTTAACTATGTAAACACTTCCGGTTTTACTGTTTTGAAAGCGGCCCAGCTTTTTTATGTCGTGCAAAGCAATAAGCCCGGTCATCATCGCATCAAGTATGCCTTCAGGAATTTCTGTTCCATCGGCAAGCAGCACTGCATCGGTTGTCATGAGCAGTCCTACATTACGAATCAGCAGCATAGACCTACCGGACAATGAAAAAGTCGTACCGTCAGATCCGGTGTATTCACGGTCCGCAGCCATACGGCGCACAACCTCTTTACCGCCTTTCTTAAAAGTTGTTTCAAGATCACCGCGGATAAGTCCCAACCAGTTACTGTAGGCCAGAGCTTTATCTTCGCCATCTACAGCTGCAACGGAATCCTCGCAATCCTGAATAGTGGTGACTGCAGCTTCCATCACAACATCTTTTACTCCGGCAGGATGATCACGCCCGATAATATTTTCTGGATCAATATGGATTTCAATATGAAGACCATTGTTACGGAAAAGAAGTAAAGAGCCATTCTGCGCGTACCCTACAAACTGAGCAGAATCAGCAAGCAAGGATTCTGATCCATCTTTCAGCACCGCACTGAACTCAACATTTTCTTTCGACGAGATTTTGTATTCCACAACATCAGCATGCTTTCCAGCGGCAAGCGGGACTGCGCTATCCAAAAATCCAGAAGCGTATTCCATGACCTTACGGCCGCGAACGGAGTTGTAACTCTTACCCTTTTCTGCGCCGCCATCTTCAGGAATTACGTCTGTTCCATAAAGAGCATCATAAAGACTGCCCCAGCGGGAATTGACCGCATTCAGCGCGTAGCGGGCATTGGTAATAGGCACTACGAGCTGCGGTCCGGCGATGGTTGCCAGTTCAGGGTCCACCCCTTCTGTTTCAATGGCAAAAGGCTCACCTTCAGAAAGAATATATCCTATATCATAAAGAAATTTTTTATACTCGGCAGCATCGTGAGCTTGCCCCTTACGGGATAAATGCCACTTATCAATACGCGCCTGAAGCTCTTCACGCTTTTCGAGCAGTTCCCTGTTTCGAGGCATCAGATCAGTCAGAATAGATTGCAGCTCTTCCCAAAAAACAGTGCATGAAGAAATTCCTGTCCCCGGTATAATCTTATTTTCGACCAGCTCATACAAAGGTTTGGCAACCTTGAGTCCGCCAACTGTAATGTGTTCCACAATCCTTCCCTCACTGTTCTCTAATTATTCGCGCATCAAAACATTTTCCATTGGTCAGACCAATTAAACATCCGAGTATTTCTCTGTCAATGCGTATAGATAGAGACTGAATACAGTATATAAATTATCATGCTGGTTTAGAAAGTCAGGATAGCGGCTTAACCTTGTGTCCACAATCTTGTAGCAGGATCACTCAGATAATCCCCATACGGGCAGACTGGAACGGGCTGTTTCGCATATGTTTTAGCCACAGTCTCAGCCATGCAAATCATTCCAGTCGGCTTCAACCATGTTCAGCAACGCCTTGCTTTCCTTCACCAACAGGCTGGGCTTACTAAAATCCGGGGTTCCGGCCAGCTTTTGCAGCAACAAAGCGTCCCTTTCATACCACAAAGGCAGCAGGCCTCCGAAGAAAAAGCCCTCCGCACGAGCAGCTTCAACTGCTACAGAAATACTGTAACACCATAACGGCAGATAGATATGATACTTATGCATACCTTGATGTTCTCGAAGCACTCCTGCAAGACATTCTGCGAAATCGCTGCCGATGGATTCAACTTCAACCTTTACCAGCCCGGCTTCATCAAGAAGCTTTACTGACAGATTTGTTTCACCTGCGGAAGCAAGTTCCTCTGCTCCGAACGTGTCCGGAAGAAATGAACGGTTCAGCCCCATCCATTCATAAATATCACGCAGCTGTGAGTCATAGCGAAAAGGGAGAACAACTTCATCCGAGCTATTTCGCAGCACTATCATACCATCCAAAAGTGAAATATAGCCGTAGGATTCCTCCTCTCCCGATCTGGGCGGCATTGACTCGACTTCAAAGGCACACGGTAAGGCTTTAAACTTCTTGCAAAGTTTTTGCGAAGTTAAGTGATCGCACACACTCTGTCCGAAAAAACCGTCAAACTCCAAATCTTCTGGAGGACGATGATGAAATCTGCTCACCATCCGCAGACCGAGGGACGTACCTCTATAATCCGGATGAACAATCCATGACCCGCCTTCCATAATTTTAGGATTGGGGGCCGCTTGAAACAAAGCATACAGCCCCACCACGTCTCCCTTAGGAGTACGACCGACAATCTGAATCAAATCATCACCTTTGTTGATGCGGACCAGTTCATCAGGATCATAGACATGATCCACTGGAAAATTTTCACCATAAACAGCGTAATAGAGCCGCGCTATACCTACAGCATCCTCATGTTTGAAATAATCAACCTCAAACTTCTGATCAGGTTCTACTATGTATGAATCTTCCCTCAAACGGGCCAAATTCTGCTCTCTGCTATTATTCACCGTTATTCTCCATACGCACATCATCTTCAAAACTGCGGCAGTATATTCCCCAGAAAAGGACTCCAAACCGGGGCACAAAAAAACTGTGAAATAAATCGTTCTCATTTCACAGCCGGTTACATTTATAAAATTATCTGAACACACTTTTCAGGATAGAAATGAACTCCTCCAGCACCTGCACTTCTACCAGACTGACGCGAATCCAGTTCGGAAAACGGAACCCGGTCATGGTACGAACCAAAAATCCACGACGCAGAAGTTTACGTTGCAGCAGGGTATCGGAAATCGGCGTTTGAATCATGGTGTAGTTTCCTTCGCCGATAATATGATTAAAGCCTAATTCCGCACATGCCGCGCCGATGATTTCACGCCCCCGACGCACCATCTCCAGCGTCTGCCCGATGAATGGAGACTGATCCAGCAGTGCCGCTCGAGCGGCCACCTGGGCCGTAGTGTTGACGGAATAAGCTACATGAGCACGGCTTATTATGTCGGTGACTTCCTCGCCCGCACAAAGATAGCCCACGCGCAATGCGGCAAGAGCATACATCTTCGAAAAAGTTCGAAAAACCACAACATTGGGGTATTCATCCAGCAGCTTAATGCCGTCCGGGTAATCAGGACGTTCCACATATTCGAAATAAGCCTCGTCCACCACCACGATGCACCGCCCGTCCACCGCATCCAGAAAACGACACATGGTTGCCTCGTCCCAGTAGCTTCCCGTAGGATTATTAGGATTGCAGACAAAAACAATCTTGGTCCGGCCATCCATGGCGGCCAGCATGGCTTCAGGATCAAAGCGATAGTCACTATCCAACGGAACCAAACGCGCTTCAATACCGGAAAACTCGGCAACCCATTCATAGACCGCAAAAGTTTTATCCGCTGTGATTATATTGTCACCCGGCTCACAGAAAGCTTTAACCACGCTGGAAATCAATTCACAGGAACCGTTACCCACTAGAAACCGGGACGGGGCCGGACCAAGAACCTGAGAAAGAGTCTCCCGCAGAACCTTACTGTCACCGTGCGGATAAACGGGCATGAACCCGGTATCCATGCCGGACAAGAGTTCACGGACAGCGGGCGATGGGCCTAAAAAATTTTCATTGTTATTAAACCGGTGCAAATGGTCGAGGCCGAAAAGCTGCATCAGTTCAGCGTCCGGAGGACTCGGTCGGTACGGGTCGAAGAGTCGGATGTGAGCCGGGATGAGAAGATCAAGATTCAGCGGCATAACGAAAAATCAATGTATCTGACTGCCCTCCATGGGGCAGAAGAAGTTCGGGACGGAATCCGCTACGGAGCAGATATTCGCCCATGGCGGCGTGCCAGCCTTTGGCAAGGTCGATTTCAAAAAAAATGTTTCGGTATCCTGCGGATACAAGTGAAGCCACATGTTCGGATATATTTTCACCTATGTCCGCACCGTTCAGTTCCGGGTAAAGAAAGACTTCACTCAGCACAGGGGTAAAGCGCGCGCCTATAACAGAACTCGTATGAACGGTCTCACCAAGGTTGCTCACCGGACGCAGATCACGCAGCAATTCCAGCGACTCGTAACAACTGCGCAGAAAATCGGCAAATCCTTCATGAGTCCAAGCTGTTGCACCGTAATCCTCCTGAAGCATTCTACCCCAGACAGAATGTATAACCGGGGCAGTTTCTCCCTCAAGCATATACGGAAGTTCTGCCAGCAGCTCAAAACCATAGTCGGCCAGCGGTTGCGTCGCCAGACTGCTGAATATATTTTTAGTTTTGGTCCGTCCCACGGCCTGCAGCATGGAATTGATCAATCCCCCGGCAACAGAGCCGTCAAAGGAAAAATCGTAGGGGCCGAAAAAAGTGACGCTCTGCTCAGAGCGCTTCTGCCAGAAAATGATTCCGCACAGACGTCCTGTCTCGTCGCGGGCTTCCATGGCATTGAGTTCTCCGGCCCGGACGAGGTCCGCAGCTTTGCCCGGACAGGCACACCACACCGGCACCACGTGAGGAGAATGTAGTGCGGAGATGGAACTGCAGGCTTCAAGCAACGCCCCCGAATCTTCAGTCACGGAAAACGTTATCTGCCCCTGCACCAGGAAGCTTTCTACCGGGAACAGATCAGGCTCAGGATATGTCTTGTCCACCCGCAGGGCAATCTCCATGCGTCTGCCCTCCAGCCCGACACGAAAACCGTCCGACATACGCGCGGCCAGCAACAAAGGCAGAGAGGTCCAATCCCGGTCATCCCCACACGAATCCGGGGAGAAAGCCAGATTCATAGCCGAAAGGTCGACACCTTTCGAATCGAAAAAGACCCCGATCTCCACTCCGGTGCATATAGGCCTGAAGATTGCTTCTATTGCGTCAGTTTCAGCAGAGGCAAGATAGAGCAGCAGTTCTTCGGCACAGTGAACCAGACGCAAAGTTCTGGCGCTGTCCAGCCCGAAGACTCGGCCGCTATGCTCGGCAGCAGCCTGCATAAGTCCGGCCCAGGCTGCATCGGCAGGAAGATGAATACGAATGCACTGTGCGTCGGTGCTCACAAAAATCCTCGCTAATAAATTTGATTAAATGGCGCAGTCCTGTCAGAAAAACTTTACAAAAGGTCCATCAAAACGATAATCGCAAGCAAAGATAAGTACTCTTGCATCCGCGAAACATCTAATACTATTATTTAGATCTGCAACTATGCTTCTTTTTTCCCGAAATGACAATTCCTTGTTGACCCCTGAGTTCTGCCTGCTCATGACGGTTACATTTCTGGCCTTCTGTAACATTTCCCTGTTCTACGGGTTGAACGCATATCTTGAAACACAAGGTATTCCCTCATTCTGGCGTGGAGTTCTGCTGGGTCTGGAACCATTCACTGCCCTTGCAGTCAGACCGTTAATCAGTCCCTTTCTGACCGTACGCAACAGCATCTCCGTAGTCGCAGTCTCCCTGATAATCCTTATGGGCGCGTTGTGTTCCTATTCCGTAGCCGACACCATCTGGGCCTTGTCCTTGGTTCGGATCGCCCACGGATTGGGATTAGTACTGCTGATTTCGGCAATGGTAATACTGCTGGTGGCATCCATTCCCCCCGCGCGGGCAGGTCAGGCATTCGGCGTATTTGCCATAGCAGGACTGCTGCCTTACGCAGTACTGCCACCGCTGGTGGAAAAACTTCTGCCCCTGGCCGGCAGTGAACCGCATGTCTACGCACTGTTCTCTCCGGCACTGCTTATAGCCATGCCCGTGCTCCCTTACCTGCGTAAACGCATTCTCAGTTCGGAAAACAACAGAGGAACCTCACATAGCCGCCCTTCATTCTCCGAAATCAAAACGAATCTCCGCGCACCGGGAGTAGGACGCCTTCTGGCCGCCAATGGCCTGCTTTTCACCGCCACAACAGTAGTCTTCTTTTTCATGAAAGACCGGCTGACATTACTCGATACGCTTAATGCGGGACTTTTCTTCAGCGTTTCCACTGCCGCAACCATCGGAGTACGGGTATTCTGCGGTAAACTAATGGACGGTATGAACCGCTTCACCATGCTGTTTGCCGTTATGCTGGCACTGGCGACAGTCATCGCTCTTTTCAGTTTCGCAGGAGAGGCCTCAGCACTTCTGTCTCTGGCCGGGGCCTATGGAATTTGCATGGGATTCGCCATTCCGCAGTTGAACGCGGCCATGTTCGAAATCTCCCCGCCGCAATTACGGGGATTCAATACCAACATGATGTTATTCACCATGGATGCAGGGTATGTATTCGGACCGTTACTGGCCGGTGGGCTACTGGCAGCAGGAACATCAACGGCCCATCTGTTCGCATGGTTTGCGGTTTGCCCGCTGCTGGGAGGGATTCTGGCCGGCAGTATGCACCGCCGAAACTCACACAGATATAATCTCCCCGGATAAAAAACTAATCCGTCCCCTGCCCTGCCAACCTGAGCACCAGATTGGCAGCCACCTGCCGTCGATATTCTACGGAGGCGCGTATATCACTGATGGGCCGGACCGCATGCCTTACGCTTTCCCCTACTCTAATGAAAGTCTCCATGGTCGGCTCACGCCCCATGAGCAGGGCTTCGGCCTCGGGGCAACGGACGACTGTAGGTCCTACACTACCCCACGCCAAACGGGCCTCAGCGATGACTCCTTCCTCAATACGAAGCAGTGCAGCCAGACTGACAACAGAAATGGCCAGAGCCTTACGCCGACCTACCTTTTCGAAATGCTGAATACAATTTTTCAGGGGCACGGGCACAGTCACGGCACCAAGCAACTCTCCCGGAACAAGAGCCGTCCGACCGGGAGCGGTGATAAAATCGGCGATAGACATATGACGTTTTCCAGTAGAAGAATAAATCTCCACTTCCGCACCCAGCACATAGAGAGGCGGAAGGGAATCCGCTGCCGGAGACGCAGTACAGATGTTGCCGCCGAGTGTAGCCATGTTGCGCACAAGCGGGGATGCAAAAAACTTCAGAGCACTATGCAGCAGAGGCAGTTGTTCCCGGACGGCCTCGTTTTTCAATAAGGCTGTCATGGTCGTTGCAGCCCCGATACGGATTCGGTCTTCCAGAATCCCGACGCCCATAATGTCCGCAACCTTCTCCAGACAGACAATGCAGCCCGGAGCTGGTGAACCGGCGCGCCGCTTCACCAGCAGGTCTGTCCCCCCGGCCATGACCTTTGCATCCGGGTTGGCCTGTAAAGAGTCCAAAGCTTCCTCTACTGTGACCGGGAATAGAATATTCATCGCTGCACCTCACACTCTTTTTGCAGCCGTTTTGCAGCGTCTTCCACGGCGTCGATGATCTTATGATAGCCGGTACAGCGGCAGAGATTGCCGGAAAGGGCTTCGCGAATCTCCTCACGGCTGGGATCGGGATGACGCTCAAGAAATTCGGCGGAGGTAACAGCCATGCCCGGTGTACAATAACCGCACTGTACCCCGCCAAGCTCCACCAAAGATCTCTGGACCGGATGCACCCCGTCCTTATCCAATCCCTGCGCTGTGGTCACAGTGTGTCCTTCCAACTGGGCGGCCAGCATCAGGCAGGAAAGTCTGGTCACGCCATCGACCAGCACGGCACAGGCACCGCATTCCCCGGTACCGCAACCCTCCTTGGGGCCGGTCACTCCGCAGTGTTCCCGCAGGACATCCACAGCACGCAATCCGCCGTCCACTTCAAGGGTCCGGGATTCGCCGTCCAACACAAAAGATATGATCATAATTTTCCGCCTCCGAGCGCGGCCAGAATTCTTTCCGGAGTAAAAGAAGCTTCAGTCATGGGCATCCCCGAGTGCAGCAGCGCAGAGGCTACAGCCGGAAGAGGACCGTTCATGCCCACTTCGCCTATACCCTTCATGCCGAAAGGACCGGACTGCTCTTCCGTATTCACCGCATGGGACTCGATATCGGGAAGATCTCCGGCTCCGGGGATGACGTAGGTACTCAGGTCCGTGGTCAACAAGCGTCCTTCATCTGAGACACAATCCTCCCAGAGAGCGAAACCCAACCCTTGAGCTACCGCGCCCTGCACCTGCTGTTCAAAATTCTGCGGGTTAAGCACCTGTCCTCCATCGGTGAAGGCCACGTAGTCGGATACGGACACAAGACCGGTAAGTTCATCCACCTGAATACGCACCAGATGGGCTGCATAGGGAAAAATCAAATGGGGGAAGCCGAGCCTGAAATTTTCACCGCCCTCAGGCATATCCTGCGTTACGGGCATCATCGCCTCCCCGATACAGAACCTGTCCTCGCGGTGAAGCATACCTGCCAGCGCGACCAAGGGAAATTTCCGCCCGGAAGCTGCATGGAAAACCGCACCGGACACAAGCTCAAGGTCCGCGACGTCATCGACCATCATAACCATAGCCGCCCGATGCAGGAGTTTGTCCCGCATGGCTTTGCAAGCCTCGATCAATGCTTTGCCGTAGGTATATGTCGTTCGTCCGGCGGACGATGATCCTGAAGGATGGGTACGATCAGTATCGGGCTGAACCAACTCCATCAGGGACTCATCCTGATTCAAAATTTCACAGGCCATCTGCACAAAGGTAGGACTGTTGCCCTGACCCATATCGCTAACGCCGTTGTATACCCTGAAGCGTCCCTCTTCGGTCATCCGAATTTTTGCCACAGCCGCATCAGCAAGCCCCCGACCATAGCCCATTCCATTATATATCGCGGCAATGCCCACACCCCGCCGGGTAAAAGAAGGAGCATTACGCACCCATTCATTCCGCGACAGCCAAAGAGGATGGTTTTGCAGTCCGGCCAGACATTCCACCATGCAGGTGGAACGGGCCATAGTCACACCTACTCCATTTTTATCCCCCTGACGGATGGCATTTTTGAGCCGCAATTCCAAGGGGTCCATACCGAGCCTTACAGCCAGACGATCCATCATGCCCTCAAAGGCAAAACAGACCTGAGCCACTCCAAAACCGCGAAACGCTCCGGCTACAGGATTATTGGTGTAGATACATCGGCCGTTGGCCTCCAGATGCTCCACCCGATAAGGACCGCTGGCATGCTCCAGACCGAGAGCCATAATTTCCACCCCGAGGTGGGCATAGGCTCCAGTGTCGTAGTCCAGATCACAAATCAGGGCCCTCAGGGTTCCGTCCGCCCCGGCTCCGAGCCGGAAATGCATCCGTGCCGCATGCCGTTTGTATCCGGCAAGCATACTCTCCTCACGGCTCCACCACATTTTTACCGGACGTCCGCCAGCATGCATGGCGGCCAGAGCCAAAAGACATTGGACGGTGGCTCCGTCCTTACCCCCGAACCCTCCACCGAGAAACGGGGCGGTGATGTGCAACCTGTTCGGCGGCAGTCCCAAAGCCCGTCCTATCTCGAATCGGTCACGAAAGGGAGCCTGAGTGGAGACGGTCATATGCAGAATGCCGTCCTCATCCATACGCGCCGTGCCGTTTTCGGTTTCCAGAAAACAATGTGCCTGCTGGGGAGTAAAAAAAGTTTCTTCGATGACTACATCACACAGGCTCAGGGCAGCCTGAGCATCACCCTTGCGCAAGGTGGCCTGCTTAAGAACGTTGCCTGTTTCAAGGTCATGAATCTGGAGTGCATCAGGCGCCAGAGCCTTATCCAATGTGTCCACAACAGGAAGGGGTTCAATATCAAGAACGATGGCCCGCAGTGCCTCGGCCAGAATCTCCTTCGTCTCGGCTACCACCAGAGCCACGGCATCACCTGCGTGGCGCACCTTGTCCATGCATAACACAGGCATATCCCAATAGATGAAACCCTGCCGATTTTCACCGGGCACGTCCTCAGCGGTAAGAACCGCCACAACACCGGGTATCTTTCGGGCTGCCGAAGTATCCAAACTGCGAATTAGACCATGAGGTACTCCGGCACGCAATGCTCCTGCCCAAACCATATTTTCAGGGTATTCATCCGAAGCAAATATCTCCCTGCCGAGAGCCTTAGCGGGAGCATCAAAACGAGGTGAGCGAGAGCCCAATTTATGCGCTGAGGACATGAAACCTCCTAGTTAATTACCAGAAACGATGATATAGCCGTTAAGGTTTGTCAATTAAAGGAAAGCGAAGAAATCGACCATATCATAATAGAAACATTCACACGTATATGCTTGGACAAAAAGTACTTTTCCCAACAAATGAATCCCCTACGGGATCACCGTATTGTGAACTCTAAATCTTTCTATCTGTCTTCAGGACAGCATTAATAGGTATTTTTACATGACCAACAATATTATGGCGCTGGCTGAGAACAATCAACAGCGCGCCAAACGTGTTCTTGACGAAACGAAAATCTTGGAAATCTGGGCTGCTGCTGGGCTGCAAGCCGAATTGGTAGGCTCCGTACGTATGGGGCTTTTAATGCGCAATCCCGATATCGACATGCATGTATACTGCAATCCTTTCTCCCTTACTGCCGGATTTGAAGCGATCTCACGCCTGGCCCTTAATCCGCGTATTCGCCGCATTGAATATACCAATCTTTTGGACGCTGAAGACCAGTGCATTGAATGGCATGCATGGTACGAAAACCCTGACGGGGAAACATGGCAGATCGATATGATACAAATTCATATGGACTCTCCTTACGCCGGATACTTTGAGCGTGTTGCGGATGCCATCCGAGACAAACTGACCCCCGAAACCAAACAAATCATTCTGGAGATAAAATACGCTGTTCCCGACGGACAGAAAGTCATGGGGATCGAAATCTATCAGGCAGTACTCCGTGACGGAATCCGTAACTATGAGGAATTCATGGAGTGGAAAGAAAAAAATCCGCAACAGGAAATCATCACATGGATGCCATAATTACGCAGGATTAATTCCTTCAATCGGGGTCTTCAGCACTTCCCGGACTGTCCGGCATATAGAAGGCCCTGCTTATACTCATCCCTATTTCGGATAGAATCCGCGCAGACGGTTAAGGATTCCCTTGGCCCGATCCGAGTAAAGCTGCAACCGCTCCCACTCCGGTTCAACTGTCAACTTCTGGAGAAGCAGACCGTCATCATCAAACCAGCGGGGTATAAAGCCTACCGGGAAACAGCCGAGTCCAAGCAGGATTTCCGCAGCGGCCCCGCATTCCGGGACCCCCAAATTCAAAAACCACTGAATATTAACGCATCCCTTACGGCTACGGCTCGCGTCTTCTTCCATGGCCCGGACATAATCCATGAAATCCATACCGGGGCGTACAACACTAACCCGCAAAACCCCGGCAAACTCAAAATATTCCACAGTCGCATCCGTGGCAGGTGCCACCAGATCGGCATCGGCCGAAACCGTGACTCGTTTCGGTTCATACCCATCCATGAAGAAGGCTAAAGCATCCTCCAATCCTGCTGGCTCATGCACTATGCGCTGGACAGTTCCGCTTTCCCTGCTTTGATAGAGGCATGAAACACGGCCCTCGCCTTTGTCCGGCAGCAAATCCAGCTCAATGCCGGTCTCCATGAAACCATACAGAGAACTCAGATGCTGGGTGGCAATGGTATCACATACAGCTTCACCGTAGAGAGCAGGCACCTCTTTGGCCGGCCCCTCAATAAGTTCCTTGAACAGAAAAAAGAGCATAAAGGAACTGCGGTAATGAGGGTGGATCATGCCCATCCCGCACTCCAGTAATCCTTTGAACGGAGCTGAAGAATGATACAGGGCCATATGCCCTGCTATCGATCCATCTTCCAGAACGGCCACCATGGAACAGACATTGCCGCGCTCCTGCTCTGCACGGATGGCATCGGGAATGTAATAGGCATCAATGGGATAGGCATCACCGTAAATAGTCAGGAACAGTCGGGCCAAACCTTCTGCATGCTCCGGTCGAAAAGGCACAACCTCGAATGGCAAATCCGGCAGAACCGGGTCTGGGATTGCACGCAAGGTCTCGATAGCCTGATCTCTGCTGGACATGTCACTTCCCTTTCGCGTTGATGAAGTTCACAATGTCATTAACAGTCCGCAGGGCAATAGTATCGGCAATGGTCAGTTCTATGGAGAACTCCCGCTGCAGAGCCACGGCCAGAGTGGTCAGTGCAAGCGAATCCACACCCTGAGTCAGCAGAGGCTTATCAGGATCTATCTTGTTCAAGGTTTCAGGGGGAACGACGGAGGCAAACAATTCTATGACATTGGCGACAGTTACAGACATGAAAAACTCCCTTTATCTATTATGAATATACGAACTAAACCGGACGCGATATAAAATATCCAGCCTACCGCAAGACGAAACGCTGAATCTTTCCAAGCGGAGTCATGGGCATATCCTTACGAAATAGAATTTCATTGGGGACCATGAACTCTGGCAGATGTTCAGCAGCATATTGCCTCAGTTCATCCATCAAGCTCCGATCCGCTTCGGTATTAGGACTGGTCACCACATGAGCGCGCACCATGGTAAACGCTCCCGCAGATCCTCCGGTAACAGCACATTGAGCCACAGCAGGATGTCCAAGCAATACATTTTCCACCCTGATAGGCGAAACCCACTGGCCACCGGCTTTGAACATGTCATCCTTGCGGCCCAGCACGCTAACCACCCCATTTTCCATCCGGGCCAGATCGCCAGTAAGCATCCACCCGTCTGCAGAGAACAGGGCAGCAGTTTTACCCGGCATATTCAGGTAGCCTTTAGTCATGGTCGGTCCTTTCAGAGCCAGTTCACCTTCGATTCCGTCCTGGACGGGCATATGGCCGTCATCAAGGACCGCAACCTCAAACGGAGGAATAGGCCTCCCGATTGTGCCGGGGGTAAAATCAGGTGATTTGGTGCGAATATTTACGGTCATGGATTCGCTGGAGCCGTAGCCCTGCCGAATATCAATGCCCATCTGTTCCTTCCACGCGTTCTGAATAGCTTCCGGCAGTCCCTCCCCAGAAGACATGCACAGGCGGAGACCGGCAAAGAGCGTCGTGTCTGTAACGCTCATGAGCAGCATGGCGTAAAATGTAGGTGAGGAAGTGAAAACAGTAACCCCATGGTCTGCAAAGGCATTAAGGATGGACAACGTATCCGGTTTACCACCGAAAAGAACGGTTGCGCCGCCGCTCCAGAGCGGAACGCACAGAGAAGAATAAAGTCCGTATGCATGGAACAGCTTTGCTGTACTAAGGACGACGTTGCCTGATTCCAACTCAAGATCATCATAAGCGGATTCAGCAACAATACGAAAATCGGAATGGGTATGAGGGATACCCTTAGGGTGCCCTGTACTCCCCGAGGAATAGAGAATCACAGCCTCTCCCCCGCCGAAGGCAGGATGAGGTATGAAATCATCCGACTCATTTTCCAGAAATCGGGCAAGGCCGTCATCGTCCAACGCAATATTCCGACATTCGACGGAAGATGCCGCGTCCAGAGCGGGATGACCTTCGTTGGCAACTACCAGCTTCGCTCCACAATCTTCCAGAAAGGCCTCATAATCAGATAACATTACGCGATTATTAACAAATGATGCGCTCACTCCTGCCAAAAGTCCCCCGAGAAAAACTGTCATGGAGGTCATACTGTCCGGCATGGCAATAAGGATACGCTCCCCATGCAGGCCCCCCTGATTTCGTATCGCTGAAGCCATTCGCCTGACCATCGCACCCAGTTCGGCATATGTTGCTGTGCGCTCACCGCAGATCAGTGCAGTCCTATCCGCCCAACGAGTACCACGATGCAACAAATCCGCCGCAAAATTATATTCGGATTGTTTACTCATCGAATTATCCTCCATGTTGCTGATCATTCAGCAGGTCAACACCTGCAGCTGATACTCGGAACTGATCCGAATAACGTAGGAAGATATAAGCCTAAATGGACTAATCTCTCAACCTATAACTGATACACCGCCCCCCGCCGCCCACCATTTTCCGAGATGCACAGGGAAACGGATCTACATCCGGCCCCTTTTACATATCTCTGTTCTCGTCCATAATTTTCCTTTTACCTAACTTGAGCGATCCACCAGCCTAAATTGCATTATCTCTAGCGTATCAATCTGTTTTTGTTTATAATTTTATCCAGCAATTGACCAAAATAATTTCACCAATTTGGTGGAGGGCTACAAGACGGCTACCTTGCTGAAAAAACGATCCCAGCGGCACTACCCGCTATGCTTATCTGGAATCCGGTCAGCTTTGTGAAATACTGCTGCCCGATGGCAAAACCATTGAATACCGTTTCGATGAAGACGGTTTCCGCTCAGAGAAATATATCAACGGCAAGCTGGTCCAGCGTTATCATTGGAAAGATTTGGTTACCCTTTCAGCTATGGAAGACGGCAGCGGAACCACTGTGTCCAAGTACAACAAAGCAGGAAAAGCGGTCGGCATGATCCACCGTAAACAGACCTACCTGCTCGGCACCGATCAATTGGGTAGCGTCTTTGCAGTTGCGGATTTGTCGGGAAACAGCATACAGGAAGTCCTATACGATTCTTTCGGTAGAAAGATAATGAACAGCAACCCTGAATTCAACATCCCGCTTGGATTTGCTGGCGGTCTTTATGATGAAGATACAGGCTTGATCCATTTCGGCTTCAGGGAATACGATCCGGTCATTGGTCGTTTCATTTCACCTGATCCGCTGGGATATGCCGGTGGCGATGTGGATGTATATGCTTATTGTCAGGATGAACCGGTGAATGGAACTGATCCGCTGAGGTTGTTTCGATTCGGTAAGAGACGACTTGGAGCACTGAAATTTCTCGACACCAAATAAGCCCAAAAAGTCAAAGAAGTCATCCAAAAAACACCCCCTGGTAAACTGGGATCAGCTCTGGCCGAAGCAGTTGGTGATGATGTAGAAGAAGCCATGGATGAAGAGAATGTCGAACCTAAGCATGAGCATGGCTTCTATGAAGATGGCAGCGGTGACAACGTTGGATTCTTCAAAAAAGGCAAAAAGCGTAAAGAAAATAAAGATGAATACGAACTCGAAGAAAAACAATATGACGACAAACGCATGGATAGGGCTGAAAAAAGCGTAAAAGAGGGAGAATACTCACTTTTGGGCAATCCTATCACAGGGAAGAAAAAGAACAATTGTCAGGACTATGCAGACAAACTTCGCAAACGATATGAAGAATTGGAACGCGGAGATCGAATGAGATAAAATGAATGGTTCAGGAGGGGCATCGCCCCTCCGAATCCAGAGTTAATAATGAGAAAATTCATATTTCTAGGCATAATAATCTGCCTACTGGCAATCTACAATAGCAACATCTTTCAATCCTTTATTTTTCCAGAGAAATTCTATGCGCCCATCATCGAAAAAAAATTTGATGTGACCAAGAATGGGACTACAATTGTTCTTCCGGTGAAGCACAAGTACATTGAACCCCATTGTTTATATATATCTGTCCCAGATCCTGATGCTTTTACCCAATTAATAATTCGAAACAACACACTTGATTTCAATTTCAGTAAAGAAACAGGAACCTTAAAATACAAATTTATTTCTGATGGCGTTACTCTAGATGAAGGAATTACCATTCAGCCACAAAGAAAATATTTGCTAGAATCAACTACTAGCTCATCCATTTCTATTCTTCAATTTAACCTTCCATACAAAAACAGTAGTGACAACCTTGAACTACATCTTCAAGTAATAGAACCGATGACCTTTTTGTCTAAGTATTCTGGAGAAATAACATGCAATATTCGACCAGAAACCGACTACAAGTAAAAAACTATGCAAGACATCTTCGACATCACAGAAAAAGAAATCCAAGAATTATCCGACTCCGACCTTCGCACACTCATTGGCCTTCTGTGCGAGGCTGAGCTTGAGCGTAACGACCGACCAGTAACGCTCTGCCCTTCGCCTTCAAGTCCTTTCGGTGGAGTGATGTATCGTTCATACAGGTTTAAAGAAACAGCCACTGGAACCTTGAATCCGGTTTCTTTCGCCTGCCCGGTCACATCGATCAGGTTTCCGTCTTCGATTGCCTGCTTACGGGTATAGGAATAAATCATCCGAAACAGTGGATCGCAGTTAATTACCATCAAGAATCTCCTTCAATTTCATATTGTTAAATAATCATGAAAATTGAAGGTTATCCTGATTGGTTTGATTTGGTCACTGGGGTCTTGTGATTTTTTGGGGTGATTCTGTGGATCAGATGCGAAGATAATTTTATTTACTATTGGGTACAGAAATAGATTTACAAAAAAAACAACAATATGCTACGGAGAAGATAAGAAAAAAATTTAACTGGACGAATATCAACATGGTTAAAAAGATTATTTTAGCACTAATCACATGCATAGTTTTGCCGACTCATCTATATGCAGATGATGTTCTAAAATCCTTTATTCCTGAATCGCAATATGACCCAAGATCACTATATGACATTGAACTGTACTATAAAGTAATGGAAGCAACTAAAGACGAATTTGGACCATTTAAAATCGACCTCATTCAACGAGAAGCATCTCAGAACCGAGACTTACGTGAAGTAGCATCTGGTAAAGCGGTAAACGTTGACATTGTAGCTGCACGTACAGAATGGGAAAAAGAAACAATCCCTATAAGAATACCCATTTTAAAAGGACTGTTAGGAATCAGGCTATTTTTGATAAAACAAAACAAGCTGGACTTATTCTCTAATACCGACAGCCTAGCTGAGTTAAAAAAACTACGACTTGGTTCTGGAAAAACATGGAGTATTACCCAAGCACTGCAAAGACAGGGATTTAATATTGTATCTGGGAATAACTATGATGGATTATTCAAAATGCTGGTCATAAATCGATTCGATTACTTCCCAAGAGGACTTAATGAAATATATAAAGAGTTGGAATTAAGAAAAACTGAATATCCTGAGATAACGATTGAACCAACTATTGCGTTAAAAATTCCTTTACCTACATTCTTCTTTGTTTCACCCCAAAATCCACGTTTAGCAAAACGCATTGAATGTGGCTTAAAAAAAATCATGCAGAATGGTGTATTTGATGAACTATTCCAGAAACATTTTGGAAACCTGTACCAAAGAGCACAACTCAATAAGAGAAAAATTTTTATGCTGGATAACCCTTGCTTATCACAACAGACTCTTAAAGCTTTGAAACAATAACACCTTGAATCCGGTTTCCTGCGCCTGCCCGGTCACATCGATCAGGTTTCCGTCTTCGATTGCCTGCTTACGGGTATAGGAATAAATCATCCGAAACAGTGGATCGCAGTTAATTACCACCAAGAATCTCCTTCAATTTCATATTGTTAAATAATCATGAAAATTGAAGGTTATCCTGATTGGTTTGATATGGTCACTGGGGGGATTTGATTTTTTTGGTGATTCTGTGGATCAGTGTTGGGGTGTGGAGTTGTAGTGGATTCTTCGGTTGACCGAAGACGGTGACGTGTTCTAAAGGCTAATTCATATTTTAGATTACGGGATTACTTTTTCAACAAACCAGACGGGTTTATCAAAAAGCTGTGGATGAGTCTTTTTGATAACTTGTTCTAACTGTATTGGCAGAGTTGTCTGATATAGAGTTGCAGCACCGGTAAAATCAGTGTTTTTTATTATTGCATTACTAAAATCAGAACCAATTAATGTCGCATTAGTAAAATCTGAACTTATAATTTTTGAGTTATCGAATGAACAGTTACTCAAATGAGCATTACTAAAATTCACCTTATTTAGATATGCATTTTCAAAAACCGCATGTTCAAGATTAGAATTCATCATTTTTACAAAAACTAAACTTGCTCCACTAAGATCAATATCTTCTAAATTAGCTTCTGAAAATATAGCAAAATTTAAATTTTCATTTTTCAACACGGAATTCATTAAATTAGCTTTGCGAAAACATACACCGACTAAACTACTATTCTTAAACATACTTTTGTCCAAATTGGCATTCTCTAAATTAGCCCCTTGCATATTTGAGTTATAAATAGTCACGCCTTCTAAATTTGAATTAACAAAATATGACCTTAAATCAGTAGCATTAAATACCACTTCTCGAAAATCTGCGTCCTCAAAATTAACATTATAAAAACTGGAATTACAAAAACTTGAACCAGACAAACTTGAATTAGTAAAAGTAGAATTATTTGCGTTAACAAATAAAAATGTAGCAGCATTCATATCTGCGTAATCAAAATATGAGCTTCGGAGTGTAGCTTTTTTGAATTTTGATTTAGTACAATTAGATTTAAAGAAAATAGCATGATCTAAATTTACACTTTCAAAACAAGAGTTCGATATATCAGAGCTACTGAAGTTAGTATATTTAAACTCTCCACCGCTAATAAAATTGTCAGTAAAAACAGACGACCAGATATAACAATTACTAAAATTAGAATCAGCAACTCTACTCGCATCAAAAACTACATCGTAAAATAAATTTTCACCAAAAATAGCATCTTGAACCTTAATACCACTTAAATTAACTGAGTTATAATGAGATTTATAGACTTTTGTTCCATTAAATAATGATCCTTCAAGATTTGAATTAACAAAAGTAGAATTAAAAACCGATGTTTTTTTAAAACCAGCATTAGTCAAAGAACAGTTCTGTACTCCCACATTCAACCAATTCGCTCCACTTAAATTAACATTAGCAATATCAGAATCCTGAAAAACGAATCTATTTAACTGCTGACCATTAAACGAACAATCCGTAACACTAGAGCTATGAATTGTTGAATTAAAGAACCTACTGTAATCTAGGCTTACCCTATTCATATCACATCCATAAAAACTGGTGTTATTAGCAACTAATCTATTTAGAGAAGCACCATTTAAATCAGAGTTAAAAATAGCAGAAAAACCCCAAGTAGAATTACTTAGACTAGCATTATGAAATCGACACTGAAGAAGAAGGGTCTTGTTGAAATAAGATTCATCCATTTTAGCACAGTCGAACGTTGCATTAACAGCTTGAGAATTATTAAAATCAACTCCGACCATACTAGCGCCATCAAAAATTGTATTATGCAACGAAGCTCTTCTCAAGCTAGTTCTTTTTAAGGGCCTTAAATTGAAATTTGACGGGTCAAATTCAATGGCAACATTCCTTCTCCAATCTTGCGCAGCTTTGTGTATTTCTTCTATCTCTGAATATAAGTCATTTTTTGCCTTACACCACATAAGAGAAGCATTATTAAAAGTAGCCCCATTTAAATTTGCAGATGTCAAATCGGCACCATCAAGAGTAGATTTGTTAAAATTCGCTCCATTTAACTTAGCTTTTACTAAACTTGCTTCTCGTAAATTTGTTGAGTTTACACTTGCATCTGTAAGATTAGCTTCATTCAAATTAGATAATGATAAAACACTATTATTTAAATTGCTTTTAATAAGGCTAGTGCCATTCAAATTTGCGCCATATAAATTAAGACTGTGTAAATCTATTTGGCTTAACCGCGCATCATGTAATTCTTTTTTGTATGCTTCAATTGATTGCTTAACGACCTCACGAACAGCATCGGGCTCTTCATTCATGCTGAAAGAAGCAATTGTTTTCCAAAAAAAAAGCAAATCTGGCTGAAGAGGTACTCGCTTCTGTTGTAAATAAAAAATACCAGAACAAGCCTCGTTTTTATTATCTGTTGCCATCCTTGATTGAAATGCCAATAGCTGAGTCTCCAGAGAATCAATTGCTTGCCCATAACGAGTTGTCGCTATACCAAACAGCACAATGTAAATACTCACAAGCCATGGCATGAAACTACTTGGCTTGGTGTAGTTTATATCGTCCTCTTCTCCTTTAGTTCGTGGGAATAATTTTTCACAAACAAGACGAGCCCCAGAATAATTATAAAACTTGGGATATTTCCTACAAAGAAGAACAAAGAGGACAGTGTAAACAATGATAATCGCGACTTGCACTTAACTACCTCATCAGAAAAACAAAACACTCTGACTTACACAAACTTTATATTTAGCTCATAACGACACCATTAGCTACACTTACTATCTTTGGTCAATACACATGTTTGACAAAACACACAGTTAATTATAACAACAATCAAAACGCCACTCACCCAACCCCGGTTGGCACCACAGGTTGGCAGCACTCCAAAAAAACGCAAATAAACACAGAAAAGGGTTAACCCAAACAATGAGCTAACCATTTAATATTGTACTACTTTTGTACTAGATGGTGACCCCGGCAGGAATCGAACCTGCGGCACCAGGATTAGGAATCCTTTCTGTTGGTCGTAACTCACTGAATTAATTGAACTTATTTTTAATATAATTATAAGTAAGCACTCACATTTGTTGACACAGGTTGGCATATGGTTGACATGAATGTACTTTTTTGAATTATTAAATCATTGCTATTTAGCAATATTAATTAAAGCTGCTACAAGTTGCTCCTGCTCAAAAGGTTTAGTAAGGTATTCCGTTACACCTACATGTAAAGCTTTATCTCTAAATTTTAATGTTGCATGTGCGGAGAGTCCTATAATCGGAATTTTTGAAATTTTTGAAAATTCATGGGCTGTTCGTATTATACTGGTAGCTTCAAGCCCATCCATTATAGGCATTTGCATGTCCATTAAAATTAAATCAAAACTATCTTTCTGCAATATATTTAAACATTCTTTTCCATTGTTAGCACAAGTTACTGTATGCCCCATTTTCTCTAAAGTACGTTTTGCCATAATCTGATTAACTTTTTCATCTTCTACAAGTAAAATTTTTAACGAAGTTAAGCTGGCTGGGCTAATGGGATCTGATATATCCGTGTTTAATTTTGTGTCACACTCTTTCACTAAGACACTAAAATACAATGTCGTTCCTACGCCTTCCTGACTTTCAATGCGTATACTTCCACCCATCAGCTCAACTAAGTGCTTAACAATTGACAAGCCCAGTCCAGTTCCTTGGTGTTTTTTAGACAAAGAGTTGTCCGCTTGAGTAAAAGAATCAAACATTTGGTCAACCTTGTTTGTTGGAATACCGACTCCTGTATCTTTTACTTCGAAAAATAACATGATGTGACCTGTTTCATCGTAAGGTCTAGAGTGAACTTTAATATCGATAGTTCCTTTTTCTGTAAATTTAATAGCGTTACTGATCAAATTTACAAGAATTTGACTGATTCTCCCTCCATCGCCTAAATATGCTGCTATCATATTTTGGTCTAAAGAAACATTCAAAATAATTTGCTTTTCACTCAATTGCTTTTGAAAAATATTTACGCATTGGTCAATTGTTTCGGATACGTTAAATGGTGCAGCCTCTATATCAAGTTTTCCTGCTTCAATTTTAGAGAAATCTAAAATGTCATTAATTACTTGCAATAGATGTTTTGAAGAATGTAAAGCAGTCCTGACATAATTGGTTTGCTCTAGATTGAGTGACGTGTCGAGTAGAAGCTGTAGCATTCCCATAACCCCATGAAGTGGGTTTCTAACTTCATGACTCATATTTGCTAGAAACATACTTTTTGCTTCATTTGCTGACACAGCTTTTGCTTTCGCTATTTTTAGCAAACGCAATAAAATAATCATGGAGATGAAAAGAATACTTATTAAAGTAATTTCAATCCAATATTTTTTGATAACAGCAGATAATGAAATTTTCCCATAGTTCGTGTACGGACCATAGTTTAAATCTTTTAGACAGTTATGGACTGTTTGATAGTTTAGTGGAATTGTCCACCCAAAACATGATGCGGCTTTTGCTGCTACTGATTCTGGTGACATTTCAATTAGCTTTATAGCAACTTTCTCGGCTAATTCTTGTTTAGTTTTTTTAAGTTTGGCAATTGGCCATTCTGGGTAGCTAGGAGTAGATTGACGAAAAAATCTTCCTGATGTTCCTTGTATATTCTTATTAAGAATTGAAAAACTATTTATATTTATAATACCTTTTTTATCCATTTCTTCCAGTATTTCAGTTCTCACTGTGCCAGCATCAGCTTTTCCTTCGACTACAGCATGTACAACTTCATCATGTGTTCCCCCGAACTTGAGAGATGAAAAATGTTGGCTAGGATTTATTCCTGCAACCTTTAATTCACGCCATGCTGTTAGCCATCCGCCAAACGAATTTTCTTTTACAGCGATAAAGTGTTTTCCTTTAAGATCTTTAAACTGCTTAATGTTATTCTTCTTAAGAGAAAAAACAACTCCTCCGAATTCTGTGTGCGGCTTCCCTAGTCGATTACTTTTTAATGTTGCAATTCTGTTTACGCCAAAATTTATTTCTAAATCTACATAAATTGCTGGATTTACTAAAATAAAGTCAACCATATTATTAGCTACATATTTTTTTACCTGACCAAATTCAATTGGAACAATAGTAAATTTTATATGCGGTATGGAATCCGTTAAATATTTTGCAGTAGGTGACCAACGATCAACACATATATCTTTACCTCTATTAGCTAAAACACCAATTTTGACATCTGAATTGGCTGCTTCAGATATTTTCGAGAACCAAAGTAATGCAAAAAACGCAATGATTAGTATTGTAATTCTATACATAAATTATTTTTGCTTTTTTGAGAATTGCCAACATGATAGATTTTAATATCAAAGAGGGTGTTCTGTAAACTGCGAATCAAGAGGATTAGCTGACCAGTCCGGTTGACCAAAAACTTGCTCACCTGTAAGAGTTTAAGACTCTCTTTACATCTATTATTTCTATAGGTTTAATCATAATATCATTAAAACCAGAATCTATAATTCTTTTTTGCTCAGTTAGATCATGCGCTGTGCAAGCTATGATCGGTATTTGAATATTATCTACACCTGCCTCCCCACCACGAATACGTTTAGCAGCTTCTTTACCATTCATGATCGGCATATTTACATCCATGAAAACAAGATCGATTGCGTTTAAACTTAATATTTCAATTGCAAGATAACCATTGCCTGTAACAATGACTTCACATTCCATTTTTTCTAACAACATCTTGAGGAGCAATTGGCTTGTCGGATCATCTTCTACAACTAAAACTTTCATACTAATCCTTATAAATAAAACACTAGCTGACCAATCAAAACGACAAACACATGCTATTACTCATAAAATATGCTGCATTTGATTGCTATGTAAAAATATAAATCTCAATTTTAGTGGCACAGATCTACAATTGCCGAATTAACCCTATCGATAATTTCCTGCGACACCGACCTTGAATACATAATATACCGTTTGTTTCCACTCGGTATATCATTCATTGGCAGCAAGGAAAATGAATTCAAATTAACTTCTGCTTCTTTAGTGAGTTCGCCTACTTCTTCGGGGGGTAACAATATAAAATCGAAGCGCCCCGCCACCAACATCCGAATCAATTGAACTTGCTTTCCTGTAACAGAAACAACTTGATGTTGATATTTTTTAATCAGCCCATCAACAAAATCTCCTTCGGATTGTCCATCTATTACTCCTATCTTAAATTGCTTACTATCCATAATATCTTCGAGTGATGAAAAGATCATTATTTCATCTGCGACAGCATTTAATGCAAAAACTCCTACCGGCTTATTCGTATAAATGGGTAATGAGAATTTAGCATACTTCTCTCTTTCTTTCGTTTTAAACCAACCAATAGAAGCAACTTCTTTATTACTTTTTATAGCACGTAAAATGCGTTTAGCTGGAAAACAGGTATAATTAACAACGACACCTGCTTGTTTCATAATTTCATTAACACGACTCACTAACAAACCTGTAGCCTCTCCTCCTTCTTTCAAATAATACGGAGGATAATCTATATACCATATATTTAACCGTTCTCTCGCCCAAACACTAGGACTACCGAGAACAATTACAGCTAGCACAGTAAAAAAAGATATAGCTTGCTTGGTATTTAAATTAAACTTACTGTACACATTTTCTCCCATTCACATTAACGATCTATCACCCTAGTGAGTCAAAAAAACTTTCATCTTCTATATTCAACAAGTTCAATTCTTTTTCAAGTTTTTTCATTCATACAACCCATAATTACTTAAAATTTGTAACAATCGAAATCTTCGGTCAACCGAACTTCACCGTCACAGGAGAAATCAAATGAAAATCATAAAATCAATAATTCTAATAGCATTGATCTTGAGTTGCATCCTTCTGGCTAACACAGCAGGGGCAACAACCATCGATGAAGTAATATCTTTTACCACCAAAGAACAGTTTCTGGAGCTGACATTGACCACCGCAGCTGAATCTCAAACCATACCAGTAATTCTCAATGACAACGAAATCGAAGTCAGCACAGGAAAAGGATTCCAGCATATCACCTACTCCCCTGCATCAAGAACCATCTCAATTACCACTGACTGGCCTGATTCATCAGATTACGTGGAAACCTTTCTGGTGAAACTGAAGGACGGGCGCAGGCTGAAACTGTCCACTGTTTATGAATTCGAGGATAACCAAATCCTCAATATAGAAGTCGGTGCTACCAGTCGTAGAAACCGGATTCAGTCATACCTGATGGATCAAACTGCCGGATCGATAGACTCCGAAAATGGAAGGATGATGTTGAAATCCCATATACGCTGGATCGCCAATGAAGTAGCTTTCAGGAATCCAGTGACCGGGGTTGAAGTTGTGGTGCACTAGGCCATGACACACCAACAAATTAAAATACTTGAAACATAGAAAGATAAAATGGCATACTGAGCATGCGGATGTTTTGAATCACCTTGGCGAGGAGATCTAAAATGCCTTTTGCTGCATGGAAGAATAAATACAGTGTTGGAAACGAACGAATTGACACACAGCATAAATCTCTTTTCCAGACGATTAACGAACTGGCTGATGCTAGCTCTGAAAATAAAGAAAACGCATTATATAAGTGTCTTGGCAAAATGGAAAAATACGCTCAAGAACATTTCCGAGACGAAGAAGATTTCATGAAAGAAAATGGTTACCCTGACCTTGAAAAACATATTGATGAACATAAGCAGTTCGTCAACAAAGTTAAGGACTACCAAGAGGCTGTATTTAGTAACTATATTCCATTTCAGGATATGCTTGAATTTTTAAATAATTGGCTGGTCGAGCACATAATTACAAGTGACCAAAAAATAATGAAGTATATCAAAAGCAAATAATTTTTGAAAACCAGCCATCACAGTAAAAAATATAGTATACATTCTAAACTTGACAAACAGGCTAAATCAATCGATTTAAGGATTTATGAAATACTTTGCAGCTATAGTAATTTTTATGCTGTGCTTTGTCAGCAGTCATGTATGTGCAGGCGAAAAGATATACCGCATATCCACTTCATATAAAACACTCTTCTCTACTCCAGATCAAGCAGGTATGCTAGATCGTATTGTTAATGAAGCCTTTAGACGGATCGGGCTCAAATCCAAAGTTGTGTTTACTCCTAATGAACGCTCATTGATTTCAGTCAATGAAGGAATGTTTGATGCTGAAATAAATAGAGTAGCAGGTATGGAAAAGAAATTTCCTCATTTAATCCAAGTACCTGAACCTAATATGACGATGCATTTTGTAGCCTTTGCAACCAAAGACATACCAATAAGTGACTGGGAAAGCCTTCGTCCGTACAAAATAGGACTTGAAAAAGGTTGGAAAATATTAGAGCAAAATACCCATAATTTTCCTCATGTAAAACGGCTCATGAGTGCAAATCAGCTCTTTTTGATGCTTGATAAAGAACGGCTCGATGTTGCTCTTTTTTCCAAAATGCTTGGATATGAATGGATAAAAAAATTAGATTGTAATCGTATCAAGCACCTTGAACCACCTTTAGCAAGTAAAGATATGTTTCTTTATCTCCACAAAGACAATAAAGAATTGGCTAAACCTCTAGCAAAAGCTTTGCGCGAGATGAAACGCGACGGAACATATGATCGAATAGTACAAGAAACGACAGGCTTCTTACTTGATAAAAACCGAAAATAAAAAAAGGCTAAGAAAAAATTACAAAGAACTGAAGAAGAGAAGTCAGCTGTTAGCACACCTTTCTGAAATCTGTCAGATCAAGTCGGAACTCTTACACCTTATGGTCAACACAGCAGGAGCGTTCTGTAACAGTCACACTAATCCCCATCAAAGAATGCATACCCCTTCTTTGTAACTTTAGACCTTTTCTTCTTTTTCTTTTTAGGATTAGCAGCTTCTCTATCTCGCTTTTTCTTTTCAGCAAGCTTTCTTGACCGCTCTCGTGATCCATCAACATCAAGTTGCGGTAGCAAGTTTGCTGCCCTGGCCTTCTCTTTCTCCATCGGCTGATAGTAGGTGTTCGCTGTCAGGGAAATATCACTATGTCCAAGATTGGCACTGACAGCAGCAAGGTCACCTCCTTGGGTCATCATCAATGTGGCATACATGTGCCTGAGATCGTATAACCTGAACGACTTGGTGATCCCTGCTTTCTCCTTCGCAGTCTTAAGGGCAGTATCTACACGCAACACAGGTTTACCATTATATTCAATTACATACTCAGTCTTGGCTTTACGCTTTGCTTTCTTAAGTATGGGAATCAAGATGTCAGGTATCGGAACATATCTGTTCTGCTTAGTCTTAGTAGCGAAAACAAAAACTCTGCGGTTCTCAAAATCTACGTCATCCCACTTCAGCTTGAACAACTCAGATTTTCCGGGCCTGAGCCCCAGATAAAACGTCATCTCAATGATCAGCTGCAAATGCGGCGGACTGTGCCTGATTATCTGTGTAAGCTCCTCCAAGCTTATTTCGAATTGTCTGGGAGCTTCTTTACTCATCTTCCATTTCTGGAGCGGATTTACCGTGATATAGTCGTGGGCGATCCCCCAATTAAACACAGCGCGAAGATATGCGAAGTACCTGTTCTTGGTGCTTTGGTTAAGCTTTGGATAATGCTCCAACATATTCAGCAGGTCTGCATAAGTCAGCCTGTCAACTCGCTTGTTAGGCAACTTTGGAATAATCTTACTCTCCATAGTCCGCCTTATGTTGTAGGCTTGGGCAGCACTCTGACCCCTCAGGCCATAATCCTTCAGATAAAGATCGAGTAGTTCCTGTAACTTCACATCCGACTCCGACAGCATCACCACTTGCTGCTTCTTCTTTTTGGCAAGCTTGACCTGAAGATCAAATTCCTCAGCCTTCGACTTGCCAGCTTTACCGACACCGAAATGCTTATTCCGTTGTTTTCCAGATTGATCCCGGTATCGAACGAAATAACTGTTACCACGTTTGTGGACACTCATGTGTACTCCCCTTTTATATCAGCGAATTAAAAAAGAAAAGGAGTACCCGTATACCAAGTATACAGACACTCCATAGAAGCAGCATTAAATGTTATTGAGAAGGATGGATTCGACTTCCTCGTCCTGTACCCCGATATACCTTCGAGTTACGCTCGGACTGGAATGGTTAAGACGCTTGCTCAGCAATTCCCATGACACCCCGAAATGCACCCGTTGCTGGTAGCAGAACGTTTTTCTCAGGCTGTGAGCACCGTAGTTTCCCTTCAGGTTTATCGCACTGGTCCACTCCTTCAAAAGCCCTGTCACCCTGTAGGTTGTTATGGGATAGTTCTTGCCTTTACGACTCTGGAACAGGAACTGGCCTTCATCAGCTTCGCATTCGTAATACTCCAGATACTTCTGGAAGGTATCAGCGATTTCCTTATTGATGATCGCAACATTCTGTTTCCCGGTTTTCTTCTCTGTGACCACGATCCGGTCACCGACCCTCTTGTCCAGTAGGTCTACTACTCGCAGAGTCAGAATATCCTGCGCCCTCAGACCTGAGTTAATACCCATAATGAACAGCAACAGGTTTCTGGGATGATCCTGAAGCAGCCGCTTAATGTTTTTTACATCCTTCATCGAAGTAATAGGTTCAACTTTCATTTTTCCTCCTGAATGTACGAAATTATTGGTATTATGGTAAAACCAACCATTCAAAACGGCACGGCTGAAACTGAAATTTCAGATTCGCCTGTAACCCGTTCAAGTTCGTAGATTTTTTGGGATTGAACACTGGAATGTACGATTCTCCTAGAAAACGTACATTGGTTCGGTGGAGGAAAATATCTATATTGGTTCAGAGTAGATGTCGGGGGGTGTTGGCTGGCAATTCCGCCGTTCAAAAGAGCTATAAACGTAAAAAAGAAAAGACTACCCACGAAGAGCAGTCTTTTCCAGATAATGCCCAATTAAACTTTTCTTCGTATGAATACGATTAAAGCAGCTTTAAGCATTTCACGGGTCAATGGTGATCTAACTATCCGCAAAAGTATTTGAATGACTTTCACTTTTAGCATCTTCCATAGCACCTCCAATGTTAAAGATGTAGCTACACTGATTAACAGTGGTATTATATATCTTTATATCTTGAACAATATGAAAAAACTATAGTGTATTCATCTTATGATGACTAAACGCTACATATTGTGCATCTACTGAGAAAGATACAGTTCATAAGAATCAGATGGATTCATTCATGAGAAGATTTGAGAGATATTTAGAGATATTTTAGAGGTATTAAATAAGTATCTCTCAACGATAACTAATTAATTTTATTTGAAAAAGTAGCATTTTGAGAGATGTTGGAGATATTTTCAACAAATTTATAATATTATAATATTAATTTATATATTCTATTTTTTATCTTCTTCTTTCCTGCAACAGAAGAGAGAAGTAAAAGTATAAGTTAAAATAAATTATATTATTAAAACTGCCCCTAAAATATCGCTAATATCTCTCACGAAAGAATTTCTGCAATATTTTTAAACATTTACATTGAGAGGTATTTATAAAAACACCTCTCAAATATCTCTCAGTATCTCCAAGACCAATGAAGACACAGAGTAGCCATGTCACTGTATGCGGCTGTATTAGTTAATATTAAATGAGATCAATCCAATTTCTTGAATGTGATCTCCGTACGACCTTTTACATTTTGTTTGAACGTCACCCCCCAGCCGAGGTGATCAAGATCCACAATCTGCTTTCGGAGCTCTCTGGTAAACGTATTGGGTGCCTTGGGCAGTTCTTTTAGATCAATGTCAATTGACGGTGCGTGTTTGATGAGTCTTTCATACCAATCTTTCGCGAACCTGCCTTCTTCCACAATTCCATGTTCGAGGAAGTTCTTATCAAGAAGACTTGCGACAACAGTTGGCAGTGGTTCATATACAACTTCTGAAACATTAGCATTAGCTTTCGAACGTTTAACTGCTTTGGCGAAATTATCTGCTCCAAAGCCAGCAGCTTCCGCCACAAGATTGGCAGTGTCGTAAAAGTCCACCATGCGATTAACCTTTAAGATAGGATCTGAATAACCACCTTGTTCACGAAGCTTTAGTGCCTTCTGGATAATATCCAGACAAGCACCTAATGTTTCTGCTCTGATCTCTTCGAAGCCTTTCATTATGTCTTTTTTGGACCGACGTTCATTAGAGCTAAGGCGATTCAACTCAACATATAATGCCCTATCTCTTAAGTCAGGCTGCGAAAACGGTATATCAATACCTGTAACGATCATTCGACCTTTAAGATCTATGGCAAAACCTTCATCATCAGTATACAATTGCCGATTAAACTCTGACCCACCAGTGATTGCTCTGCAAAGAAGATTTGACTTAGTGTCTGAAATCCTAGTTTCGTTATCATAGACAGTAATATCACCTGCATTCAATTGAATAGCAATATTTCTTGCATCGCCTTTGACGGATAAAGGCTTAAGTTTACTTGGATCGAAAACGCGTTTAAATATTTCTGCATAAGTAGTCTTACCTGAACCAGCAGGACCATATATACACAAAATTGGATGTTCAGATGCAGTATCAAACTTAGATATTATCCAAGATATGCATATTATAGCACTATACGAATCTTTCAAGCCTAACAGCTTAATAAATGGGATGAGACTTCCATTCCTTTTTGGCCTTGGGAGTTCTTCCATATGTTTAGTTTGATGAAACTTTTCAGTACCTTTAAGACGAACATGCCATCCACTGCTATCCAGATAAACAATCTCACCTTTAGCATTACACAAGTCCAGAACAAGCCTTTTACCATTGAAATTCATTCTAGTATAAACTTCACATACTCTCTCATTTTCATAAGCAATTCCTTCTGCCATTGAAACAGCTGTTTCAATATCAAATTTACTTGGAAACATCTTATAGTTTGAAGCTCGATTAGCTTTTACTAGTATAATTTTTTTAAACTTTTTTGACCTAACAGGTAGATCTTTCTTTACACCTTTAACTTCAATAGTAGCAAATGTATTTTCATTTTTATCTAAAAACAATTCACAATCTTCAATAACATCATGCAGATAATCTATTGCACTTTTATATTCATTTGAAGATTTAGGCGACTGAGATTGCTGGGACTTCTTGCCGGATGACTTTGGAATGGGTTTAGGTTGTATAATCGGTGTTACCTGATCAGGTAACACCTGAAGTGTTTTACTTTGATTTACTGGATCAACCTTTTGCTCCGCTTCAGAATTAGCATCCTCCGGTTCAAAATTGAGAGCTTTCAGAATATTTAAATCTTTCGATCCAGATTGGACCTGTGGAGCTTCAGTTGAATTTGCCAAATCAACCTTTTGCACCGCTTCAGAATTAGTATCCTCCGGTTCAAAATTGAGAGCTTTCAGAATATTTAAATCTTTCGATCCAGATTGGAACTGCTGTGAAATCGGTAGGTCACTTATCTCAGCAGAAGCAGCAACTTCTTCTTTCTTCATAAGATTTAAATCATCGTTGCTGCTGAGTTGCACCTGTGGAGCTTCAATTGAATTTATCGGAGCAACCAGCGGTACAACTTTATTTGTTCGCTCTGCATTCTCATCGTTCGGAATTTCCAATGTATCCAAATCTTCCGGTTCAGAAAAAGATTCTGTGGATACAGGAGTTCCATCCATCACAGCAAACACCTCAGCCTCTTCTTGTTTTCCGAATTCAAGATCATCATCTTCTAAATCATAATCTTGATGTTCGAACTCTGGATTATGTCTGTAGTAATCAGCCATAAATCCTCCTTTGGTAGCCGCATACAGTGAATATTGGCTATACCCCTCTTATATCTTTATTTTTTTTACTCTTAGATCAGAGAACGATATAGAACGGTCATCAGGATGAGGCAGCACGGATCAGGATCGTCCAGAAGAATTTTCAGGATGAGGCAGCACGGGTCAGGATCGTCCAGCAGTGTTTTCAGGATGAGGCAGCACGGGTCAGAATCGTCCAGCAGTGCTTCAGAACGAGCTACTGCTGTGCAATTTTAAGATGTTACAAATTGTTAAAGATATAATTTATATTGTAGTAATCAGCAGGCTGTGGAAGGTAACGGCAAGACCGATGAATCACCTGTCGGTTCTGCCGTTACCAATTACTTCCTAAAATAACACAAGGGTGGCGAACATATATGCCGTTATTTCACTACTAAAATCTTTGGGAAAATAATCATCATCAAGAATGTCTCCCAATATATCAGTACGTTGCAACTAGTCTCTTCCAACTTGTTATAGAAAGACAAATTATCAGGGGAAGTAGATTTTTTTGTTATCTGCTAGATTGAATTGATAGCTTCGTTACCAATTGAGTTATTTATCTTAAATGATACTCAGACTATTTGAAACAGCTAAGCGCCTACTGATTTCTACTAGAATTTCAACAGCTTCATTTATTATTCACATTGGCATTGTATGTACTCTCTTCATAGAAGCAATTTTATGAAGACTGCGGAAAATATTTTGCTATGATTCATTCATACTCTTTATTATACATGCTGAAAACGTAACTGACTCAACCACATAAAATACAAGAAAAATTTAAACAGTGACAAATTTCATGTTAATAATCAGCACAATAAAAAATGCTATGAATTGTCACCGCTCCGGGTTGGTCATGGCTGAAAAAATATTGCGATAAGGATGAATTTGAGACGCATGGCGAACTACCCCATAGGGTTATTGCTCTGGAGGTTCATCAACGATATGCCAGCGTCCATCTTTGGCCCAGTCTGAATTGTTCATGCTGACAGTTTTGAAATAACCGTCATGCAATTTTTTTGATGGGGTCCATCAAATTTGGCTGGTAGACACTCTCGCACCCTAAGCTTCAGGGTACAATTTCTCATTGCAAAAAGAGAAGGAGTCGCAGCATGAACTTTCACTGCGACTCCAATTTTTTAAGCTTCACCAAATTCTTCAAATGCTTCGTTTTCATTTTCAGTACCCGGATCAGCTTCAACATCATCTGCCGGGACCTCGGCACCGTCACCGGAATCAGGGTCAGTTATAGCAGTCAAGATGATGCTGTCACCATCGGCTTCAACGGTAAATTCAGTTCCTACTGGGAAATCTCCAAGACTTTCAAGCTTCTTCAGACTGAGCTTCAGGCCATACTTGCCAGCCTTGAGGATATTGCTGGACCTTTCGTACAGTCCATCAACTTCGTAAAAAGTCCGATCTTCATTTATCAAACGCAATACGTGCTGCCGCAAAGACTGTTTGCTTACAATCCCGATCTCCTTCTGAATCTGTTCTGCTGTTTTACCAGCCTTGATCAGCTCACGAAGTTTTTTGGGATTATACTTGGATTCAAATACCTTCTTCGCCTTGGGTTCATTCTGCTTTTTAGCCATACTAAACTCCTTGTTTTTTAGGTAATATCTATACGATTCACCCCAAAGACACGGATTTTTTTGGCTTATTGTAGAACGGAAAAAGCATCAGTAACAGCAGCCAAAAGATAAACCATAAACGCAGGAGCCTGCGCTTTCAGTTTCAATTTCAGCCCAAAACTTCAAAAAAATAGACAGGCTAGTGCCTGCCCACAAAACTCTAAAGATTAGTTTCAAATATAAGAAACCAAAAGATAAACCATAAGCGCAGGTGCCTGCGCTTTCAGTTTCAATTTCAGCTCGATATTTCAAAAAAAAAGGGACAGACTAATGCCTATCCCTGAACATGTTTATCTATGCTATTTTTGAACACTTGAAGAACTATTCAAGCAGCCATCGCTTTTCACGATGAATCTCAGTAATACGTTCTTCTTGCTCATGAAAGTATAAAATATTGACGAGCTTACGATTCAGATCTTTATCCATTCCAAGCAGATCTTGATAAGTAAGACCAAGCTTTTCATAAATATAAGCTTCAAAATCATCCCTGTACTCATAATCAAAATACGGAATACCCTTTGATGAAGGATTCTTTCCCTGAAACTTCTGAAAGTACAAAGTGTCAGCTTTTCTAATCCCATTCTTCTTAGAATTCCAGAACATTACCTGACCACGAAAACTATAATCTGACCATGACACCGAGTCGCATGAAAACGCAGGAACGTGCTCGATAACATCAAGCTTTGTAACCCCAAGGATATGGACTTTCACGCCAGCAGCCCAGAGCTTATCAACAACAGGACCTATAACTTCAAGCTTATCCCGCTGCTGACCTTTACATTGACCAATAGCTACGATTTTGTACCCATGATCAATAAAATAGTCGATTTCACTACCCTTAAGATCGTGAATAACAGGCACAGCATTGATGCCTGCTGCCTTTAAATCAGCAAGACGTCCGAGGTTATGCTCAAACCCGGCAGGATCAAATCTATCATCCATATTGATGACAAAATCGTACTTGTCTTTGGCGACAGATAGATAGATTTTATATTTGCGGAAAAGTCTGTCACTCTCTTCTACAAAAGCATTTCCCTTAAACTTTGACTGAAGACTAAATGCCCCAGAGTCCAAAACCAGACTTTTAATTTTGCTGCGATGTTCGTCAGCAAATACAGTCGGGTTATCTAGATAAAAATAAGTCTGGAGCACATTCAACGTCGCATCCGGTATTCTTCTATGAAATGCCTGCAAAACATTTAACGGTAAAGAGGATAAATATATTATCATGATTATTTCCTTGTACAGACTCCCCCGGTCGCAACCGGAGGAGTCAATTCTTCTTTACTACGTAAACTTATGCTGCCGCAGTTTTGTTGGACTCAGCATCCTCTTCAGTAACAAAAATATCAGTAGATGCAGTATCCGTATCGGCCTTGGTATCGGCAGAGACATCAGAGTCAGCGGATTTCCCGGCAGAGACTCGATCTATTAGAGCATCAATATCGGACTTCAGCTGACCCAGATCGCCAACTTCGACTCCAACAAAACTAGCCTGTGAATCATCAAGAAGAGTCTTGATGGACTGACTCAGGTAAATTGTCAGTTCAGGAACACTTGCAACCATCACTGGTGCGCTCTTTTCACTCGGCTTGGCACCCTGCTTATCGTTCTGGACAGACTCAGGGTAGAAACGGTTTTCAGCTTTATCCCATTTACCATTTTCTTCTTTTACAAGCTGGATGAACTGCTTGAGACCATTCTCTCCTTGATCACCATAAACGGCGACAAGTAAAGAACGCTTGGCACCAGTGAATTTGCCACTTATATCCAGAAGATTTTCAATATCTTTGGCAGTGAGTTTTTCGAGAACGACCCCTCGCTTCTCAAGCTTCAGAACTTCAACAATTGCGTCCATGGCAAGTTTACGTTCTTCGTAGGACTCCTCGGCGAGGAACCCCATTCGCTGCATAAGAGTTGCAATTGGATTTGCTCCAAGCTCCTTAGCAGCGTCATCATCAAGGGAAAGATAGTATGAACCGATTTCCGCAAGACGTTCCGCGCCAAGAAAAAGAAACTTATCTGAACCGGGAAGAGCAGCAAGAGACATGTACTTTTCACGAGTACGTTTTTTCAGAAACGGAAGCTTCTTATCGGCCCAAACCATCCAGTCCCTTTTATTCATTCCATACCGGAGAGATTGAAGTCTCAGCAGAATAAAACCGATGAACATGGCTTGCATCGCGACTTGAGAATTGGCACTCTTTTCTATAGTGGCATAGACGCCAAGCTGACGTTCTGTCTCCTTGATAAGAAAATCTGTATCGTCCAAACTGCCAATCTTCTCAGTGAAGACTTTACGCATCGTATCAATATTAAGATGCATATTGCGTGCTTCTTCAACGGTGGTCGGAACAATAATTTCCTCACCGTCCTCACCCTTCATGCCCATGCCTCCACTGGCACCGACAAATCCAGCATAAGCAACTTCTTCACAATATTTCTTGAGATCGAAGTCCTCAGCATGAACATTCGCAGGAGGGGTAAGACCAGAGGCACTAGCACCCCCTACATGCTGCTGTCCAAAACCAGATTCAGAAGTTCCACCAGCTCCCCCGGTGCCGCCGGTGCCGGCAGTAGCACTAAAGTCATATGCATTTGATGAAGTGGTCGGTTCTTGTGTTTTTGTCATTTTTAACCTCCTAAAAGGTATGGTTCGTCCCGAAGGACAATTAAACTTCCGGCTCAAACAAGCGAATCCCGATGATCCGCTCGTCGCGCCGTTAGCCACCACACTTCACGAGGAGTGCCAAACTCAAAAACAAGCATTACACATTGAAATATAAAGATCTTTTATAAAAATAGAGCAGTCACGACTTAAGAACCGAAAGTCTTTTCATAGGATAAAAATTCGGATTATTAAATTCTTCGCTCAAACCAAGCTTTTTAAAATCTTCGGTAATGGTTGCCTGTGATTTGTTGGCTATTACAGAAAGCCTTTTTTTATAGCCATGAGTTGTTCCTATTTTATGGCAAACGGTCTCGTAGTACAGACGCTTAAGATCATCCAGCCGAACAGACTCAATGGCAATTTCCTCCGACACTGAATCCGGCTTACCACCAAAATAATCGGCAAGCTTCTTATTTGAAGGATTACGCTTGTATAAAACATTAAAACTTTCAACGTCATCGGATGTAATACCACTTATTCCAGTGTAATAACTTAACGATTCTTGAAATGCCTCTTGGAAGTATCGAGGCCATTCAGAAAATGAATCCATAGATGACTCGTGAACTCCAAAACAAATATATATATGCCTCGAGAGGTCCTGATCAAGTTTAGCAACACTCTTATGATACATCTTCTTTTTATAGGTAAATGGCTTATCTTCAAAACTAGGGAGTATCTTATCCTCCTCCCTCAAATCACGCCAATCTTTACTTGAAAGCGAAGGACTTCCAAGGTCGAGAATATCGGCATCTGCGTTAATATCCTGAAGAAACAACTTGCAAAAAAGACAAAGCCCTCCGAATGCCAATTGATATTGCGAATTTCCAACAATGGTAAAATATCCATCAAGCTCTTCTATCTCAATTGGGTATGAATGCTTGTTTCCAAGCCAACTTTTGAAAACATCATTCTTACAATCAAACCCAAGATCGCACGACTCTAACGCCCTTTCAATTTTTTCAACCTTAATACCTTGGTGCACCATTTTAGACCGCAAGAATTCTGGTTTATTGAATCTGTAATCACTGACATCATGTTGCTTAAAATCCAGAGGATGTAGAGTTAAAACAAATGTACTATCATCACCATCAACCTCATTAATTACATCTCTAAATGTCTTCATTTCTTCATAAAAAGCAATCTCTTCACGAATAGCACTACAAACTCTTTCTATTTCACGAACATTTCCGGGCCAATTATAACAAAGAGCCGCCAGAACACTCCCCTTAGGAAGCATCTCTAAAAGTTCAGGATCAAACAATTCCATATAATACAGAATATCCATCCTTCTCTCGTGAATAGGTGGTACGTAGAAAGATTCAAACCTAAACCAAAAGTCATCTCGAAATGACCCTCTATCGACATTCGTAGTTGCAACTATTTGCGCACGCAGTTCGCGTTCTTTTCTTTCGCCAACTCTTGAGAAACGCTTAAATTCAATCGCAGTCAGAAGCTTAGCCTGTAAATGTTTAGGAAGTTCGCCAAGTTCTTCGAGAACAATAATTCCATCAACAACCTCTTCAAACCAACCGTTCATATCAGCAGTGGCCCCAGTAAACGCTCCTTTCACATAACCGAACAGTTCAGACTCCAAAAGATCAGAAGGAAATGCAGCGCAATTAACAAAATGAACCTTACGATTAGGAAAAGATTTAAGGTACATATGTATAAAAGACTCTACAAACATACTTTTACCAGAGCCTGTTGGTGCCCTGATAAGCAAAGGTTTAGGGTCCACCTTTGCCTTCTCTATAAGGTTCCTGCATCGAATACCAAACCGTGAAGCTGTCTGATGCAATCCTGGGGGAAGTATCCACTTCCTAGGCTTCCAAGCAACTTTTTGTGCCATACTAAACTCACTTTTGTTTTTTAAATTTTATCCCACAGTAAAGAGAGATATTCAAGAACATTTCTTATCATAGAATATTCGCAGAATCCTGCGTTTTCGGATCATCAGCAGTTCATCTGGACCGCACTGGCATATCCCCCCTATCTCTGCGAGGGAACATCTCAACCAACAAACAGCGTGAGAGGACTTTAATTCTTCATGCAGAAATTGATACCACAAACGCAGACTCCTGCGCTTATGGTTTACATTTTGATCAGTAACGCAACAAAACGGATACTGTAGAGCACCAAACGAATACGTTCACGAAGCAGCTTCTAATACGATGAAATTTCATCAAAAATCGTACATTCAAATTCTCCAAGGTTTTGATTTCCATGGACAACCAAACCATCAGAAAAAATTTAAAATGCGCAGGAGGGGACCATTTTGTGCGAATAATTTTGATGGATGCTGGAGCCGGAGCTGGAGCCGGGGCTGGGGGAAGAAAAAAACAGGACAGTGACCCTGATTCAATGGAGCTGCCGTTATCAGAAATAAAAAAATGGATTCTCCCAAAACATCTAAGCTTCGGGAGAACACCATACCATTAGCTAAAGCCAAAGAATTTAGCCACTACATAACCGACCAGAATGATAGCACCAATTTTGAACAGATACAGAATATTGGAGCCAACCGAAAGCTTCTCTCCACAATTATAACAATTCTTCTGTTTCAACAGGTTTTCAGCACCACATTTGTGACATGTCTTGGTATCAGCCATAACTACCTCCTTTTATTTGATTATATATATCTATTATTTGGCATTCGAAAACGACACGCCTATAAGACAAACCATCTCCGAAAAAACAAACTAAAAGCGTTTTTCATGATCAAATACTAGGATATAGTTTACAACTGCCAACCTAGATATAGTCTATAAATTGTTTTTAAAGTCAATTACTCAACTATATTTTATACTAAAACCCAGTAAACAGCCGAGGTCCCGAACAGATCATGAAGATCAATCCAGACCATTTAGATTTTTACAAGTAAGGGAAAGGAAAAGGAAAAGAAAAAATCTACAAAGTGTTCTTTAAAATAGGTCTACTTTAGCCACCTATCAACTGCATAGCCATCTTCGGTAAACTATTGGCTTGGGCCAGCATAGCTGTTGCGGATTGAGTTAAAATTTGTCTTCTCACGAACTCAGTCATTTCAGTTGCTACATCAACATCAGATATTCTGGATTCGGATGCTTGAAGATTCTCTGCCTGAATGGATAGGTTCGTAATGGTGTTCTCCAGCCGATTCTGTGTAGCCCCCAGATTGCTTCTATCAGAAACAAGCTTGTACACCAAGGACCAGACTCTGTATCTACAAAATCTAAGAAAGCATATTTAATTGAGTGTGAAAAAGTTTTGAACAATTTAAAAGCTAACCTCAAAGATTTTATGCAATAGATGAAACACAGAACAGATTTACTGGAACTTTAACCTGTTTCGTTCCAGTTTCAGCTTCTATCACGGTGAAATTTACCCAAAAACGTACATTCCAAGTTTCCAGAGTTTTAATTTTCATGGAGAACCAAACCATCAGAAAAATTTTAAAATGCGCAGGAAGGGGCTGTTTTGTGCGAAGGATTTTGATGGATGCTGGAGGCGAAGCTGACGGTGGGGCCGGGCCGAGAATTTGGATTTCGTAAACTGGACAGTGACCCTGATTCATGGACGCTGCCGTTATCATGAATAATAAACAATCCAGAATAGGCACCATTTATTTAAACCAGTACACAGCCGAGGACCCAACCGAAATAAAAGATAGGGCAGGACAATCCCCCCTTATATAAGGAAAAACATTTCAACGGTTGTTCAAAATCCCAAGCTTTTTTCTTCGATTAGATACCGCTGAAGATGAACAGCCTATTCGTTTGGCAAGATCAGTGTCAGTTTCAACTCCAAGCAAATAGTCATATTTGTCCCATTCAATTCGTTTGTGTTTTTTATAGTATGGAGGGACATTCAGCTTACTTCTCCTCTTGGCTACAGTTGGAGCCTGACAACCTATTATTTTCGCTACTTCAAAATCGGTATCTGAACCAAGCAGGTGATCCCATTCGGACCAGTTTATCCTTCGGGGTTTGCCACCCAGCTTAATTCCTTCATCAGTCTTGATCCATGCAGGGATACCGAGTTTCTTTCTGCGTTTCTGTACAGCAGCTTCAAGGCAGCCAATCCGTGCTGCAAGTACACCATCTTTTTCTCTACCGAGTAAACTGTCCCATCGGTCCCAGTCGATGTAGTGGGAAGATTCAATACCCAGCTCTCGCCGTTTGACTCTAAGAGCAATCACAGAACAACCAATTTGATCAGCTAAATCTGGATCAGATATTTTACCCTTTAACGGAATCCATTTTTCCCAATCAATATTGAGCTTAGAGCCATAAGAAGGAATTACAAAGCCAACTCTCTTCCGGGCTACAGTTGCAGGAGAACTACCAATCTCTTCAGCAATATCCTTATCAGATTTGGTTCCCAGAAGATGTTTAACTTTATCCCAATCAATCTTTGTCATACGGTTTCTCATAATCTTTAAGCTGTAGAACTTCAACAAATGCCTTGAAATCCATTAAGTAATCAACTTATTGATCTAATGGTATTTATTACAAACGGAAAATCCCCAATGAACCAATTTTCATTAGGGATTCTCTGTGGAGAGTATGAAACGTTCTGTAAGGAATT
The DNA here is from genome assembly GCF_963676065.1 of Maridesulfovibrio sp. Lineage (NCBI taxonomy): Bacteria > Pseudomonadati > Thermodesulfobacteriota > Desulfovibrionia > Desulfovibrionales > Desulfovibrionaceae > Maridesulfovibrio > Maridesulfovibrio sp. The sequence goes on from NZ_OY780933.1 coordinate 3,463,455, forward strand.
ATCTCCACGTTAATCTCAATTTCAGGTCCATTCAAGGACAAATCAAAATTTATGAATTTTATGAAGAAATTATCCATTATTCCGGTACTTCTGCTCCTGCTTCTGATCCCTTCTATTTGTATGGCAGGTTCCTCAAACACCCAGCGTGGCAATACTTCTAACGACTCTTTCAATAAAGCTAAGAGAACTCTTGAACGGCAAGTTTACTTTGACCACCGAGAAACCATTTACTGTGGTGCTGAATTCACAGCAGATAAACAGGTTATCCCGCCACAGGGTTTCAGTACATCCAAGTATTCTAAAAGAGCCAACAGGATCGAATGGGAACATGTGGTTCCAGCAGAGAACTTCGGGCGCACTTTTACTGAATGGCGTGACGGTGATTCCAGATGTGTTGATAAACGGGGTAAATCCTTCAAGGGTCGTAAATGTGCTGAGAAGGTCAACTCTGAATATCGGTACATGCAGAGTGACATGTACAACCTGTATCCCGCTATCGGTGCAGTCAATGCCATGAGGCAGAACTACAATTTCACCATGCTGCCGGATGCTGAATCTGATTTCGGTTCATGTTCGATGAAAATTGAAAACAGAAAAGCTGAACCGCCCGTTGAAGCCCGTGGTAGGATTGCTCGTACCTATAAATATATGGAGTGGGCCTACCCCAGATACAAAATGAGCAAGGCCCAGAGAAAATTGATGGACGCATGGGACAAGATGTACCCGACATCGCAGTGGGAGTGTGTTCGTGCTGAACGGATTGAGAAGATTCAGGGCAACAATAACCCGTTTGTGATGTGTCAGTAAGGTAGTATGGCTATGAAAACATACTCATCCCAGATTCTAGCCAACTATTTGAGCTGACAACAAAAAAAGAGATGAAGGCCAACACGATGTATGCTATATTGAACTAGTAAACATCCAACTACGCGAGAAGAGAATGGACCAACAACGGATTAAATCTACACTGGGCATAGATTCAACCAAGCGCTTTGTAAAAAAATATTTGGGATTCATAGCGTTATTGTTCAGTTTAATTATTACCACCATCTTTTACACGTTTAACTTGATGACAGTTGCTACAATTAAACAACAGTTGGAAGATGAAGGGCGTGCTTTTTTCACCGAGATAGTTAACACCCGACAATGGATTGCGAAGCACGGTGGCGTGTATGTCCCTTTGGAGTCGACAAAGGATGTCAATGAATATCTGAATAATATAGACGGCGTAGATGCTGTTATTGAATGCGGTGGACGTAAGTATACTTTAAAAAATCCCGCACTCGTCACTCGTGAATTGTCGCATACCAACTTGCACGGGGATCAACTTAAATACAAGATTACTAGCCTGAAATTAATGAATCCAAGCAACAAGCCTGATGACTTTGAAGTCGAGGCGTTAAACAAATTCCAGAAAGGGGTGACAAGCGTTTCTACAATCGCCGAAATGGATGGCAAAACTTACTATCGATACATGGCACCGTTAAAAACAGTCCGGGGCTGTTTAAAATGTCATGTCAAGCAAGGGTACAAGGTCGGCGATATTCGAGGAGGAATTGTCGTATCGATTCTTGCCGACAAGGTAGAAAAGAAAGTCTACCAAGCTCGTATTTTCATGATATTGGGGGGCATTGGAGTTGTTGCCCTAATGTTGCTCTCAATTCTCTATATCTCTCGTTGTTTCGTCAACGAACTATCAGTAGCTGAAAACAAGTTGGCAGAGATGGCCCTAACCGATGCCCTAACAGGACTTTACAATAGGCTAACTGCGATGCGTATGCTTAAAAAGGAAATATCGAGATCTCGGCGTGATGGAAGTGCCCTCAGTGTAGCGATTCTTGACATCGACTATTTCAAAAAAGTCAATGACACCTATGGCCATAGCGTAGGTGACGAAGTGTTAATTGCTTTAGCCCATACACTCCAAGAGCAAATACGGGAATATGACCTTGCGTGTCGTTATGGTGGAGAGGAATTTTTGCTCATCATGCCGGACACGACTGTTGACGACGCGATGACCGTGGTCTCAAGATTGCTTGCAAAAGTTCGTAGCATGCCTGTACGAACTAAAAAGGGTGATATAGCTTTTACCTTCAGTGCTGGGGTTGCGAATCTATGGGGCACAGAAGAAGTGGATAAATTCATTGATCGTGCAGATTCGTGTTTATATAAAGCCAAGGCTCAAGGACGAAATCAAGTTGTTGCAGCGAAATAGTAAAAATTGAGATTATTTGATAAAACATGGGTTTATGACACGATTAAAAAACAGACAAAACTCTTCAACAACTCTGCCGTTATCATGAACTCCACAGAATCCAGATAAGCCAACCATATTTTTTAAAACAGTTCACAGCCGAGGTCCCAGCCATAAAAGAAGACCAACCCAGACCATTTTTCATTTTCGACCCTATAGGAAATAAATGGGATTTACTTTTTATCGGTCTATTTGAATGGCAACTAAAATAAATTCATATTTATCTAGTCTTACGGTCAGATATTACTTCTTAACCGAACCTGTTCCTGTATGAAATATATTATGTTATGACCATGCTAACTGGTAATACTTTTTGCTGGTCAGAATAACCAATACATATCACAGGAGATATCATGGCTAATTTTCTATTTGTGCTGAGTAAAAATGACAATGAATCTGCAACCAGATGTTTTCAATTCGCTAAAATCGCTCATGGTAAAGGACATCATGTGGATATGTTCTTCATTGACGGTGGAGTGGAATGGGCAGTCACAGGCAGGGATTTAACCCAGAAAACAACTACTGGCGATTGTCCTCAAGATTATCTTCCATACCTGATAGAAAATGAAGTTAAGACGGGTATTTGTACTCCATGCGCTAACAACCGCAATTTAGATGAAGCAACCTTTCATTCCAATATGCAACTGGACGGAGGACCACACCTGATCGACATGGCAGCAGAAGCAAAAGTATTCAATTTTTAATTTCTGGAAGTACCCTTGGATTACGGTTCAAGGGTATTCCTATTCCGGAACTGGAATAAAACGAATAGAAGAACGACCAGTAAAATCCTACTACACATGAAGTAACTGTTTTTACTGAAATGTCTGGGCCCTCGGCATTTTACTTCTTATAAAGAAGGTCTGCTCCTGCGTCTGCCCAGTATGCTGGCCATCTTCTTTTGGTCTACTGGAAACATCACCAGTGTTTTTTATGCGCAGAACTCTGCGTATGTTTTTCACCAGTGACAAATCAGAAAAACACAACTGACAGAAGCGAAATCCAGAAAGTTGGTAGACCCACCTTTCAGTTTCAGGTGATGCCCCTGAAGAACTCAAAAACAATTTTGTATTCGTGCTGTCATATTTTAATCACAATCGATAACATTACCAGAGGCCCTAACCGGTCCTCACTTATAGCTATTTTCAGAACCTCAAACGTTAATATCATTAGTTAACACAAAATCCATATAATCGTTGACTCCATTCTTCAGATATTGATAAAAATTAGTAGTATTTTGATTTTTATAGAACGAACTTCAACTCATTTTAAACTGAAGGAGTCTATTATGGAATCAGGAATTCCCCTTTTAGGTGATAATTTTCCAGAAATGGAAGTCGTAACAACCCACGGAACGCTTAATTTACCTAGTGATATGACAGGAAAGTGGTTTGTGCTTTTTTCTCACCCTGCAGACTATACCCCGGTCTGCACTACTGAATTTGTAGCTTTTCAAAAACGCTATGCTGAATTCAAAGCTATGAATTGTGAATTAATTGGATTGTCAATTGATCAGGTATTCTCCCACATAAAATGGGCTGAATGGATTAAAGAGAACTTGGACGTAGAAATTGAATTCCCCATTATTGCTGATGATATGGGCAAGGTTGCCGCCAAACTTGGTATGGTCCATCCTGGAAAAGGAACTAATACTGTAAGAGCCGTTTTCATTGCCGATGATAAAGGTAAACTCAGGATTATGTTTTACTATCCACAAGAACTAGGTAGAAACATGGATGAGATTCTGAGAGCGGTTAAAGGAATGCAGACCTCTGATGCCAATGGAGTCGCAATTCCTGCAGGTTGGCCCAATAATGAACTTATAGGTGAGTCAGTTATTGTTCCACCTGCAAACAATGTAAAAACAGCCAAAGAACGCACTGGAGCAACTGATTGTTATGATTGGTGGTTCTGCCATAAGAAAATTTAAATATTTGAACTAACTCTTGTATGAAAAAAGGGTCGATTTATAGTAATCGACCCTTTGAATTTTTAGATGTAAAAATTAGCCCGAAATGATAACCCCATACCCATATTCACAGGCCCGGTATTGTCTGCATCAGCCTTCTATCCAGTAAATCTAATACTGCCACTGCTTCAATTCTCAGCCTGTATGATTTTGAATCCCCAAAATTCCACAGAATCCTAATATTTCTATTCCAGTCAAGTTTGGTTAATTCTAATCATCATCCGGCAGCATCAAGGTAATACAAGGTTTCATGTCATCATCTGGACCGCACTGGCAGATGACTTCTACTTCTTCAAGGGGCCTCGGCTGTGACTTGGTTAAAAACAACACCTGAAAGCTGATCCTGCTCTGGTCTAATTTATCCTGCATCGCCAACAAGCACATGGTGAATAGGTCATGCAGCCGTCCTTCTACGCTCTGCCCTTCGCCTTCAAGTCCGGTGGGTGGAGTGATGTATCGTTCATACAAGTTCAACGAAACAGCTACTGGAACCTTGAATCCGGTCTGCTTGGCCTGTTCGGTTACATCAATTAGATTTCCGTCTTCAATTGCCTGCTTTCTGGTATATGAAAAGATTACGTTGAACAGTGGATCGCAGTTAATTACCATCAGTAAATCTCCCTCAATTTCATATTGTTAAATAATCATGAAAATTGAAGGTTATCCTGGTTGGTTTGATTTGGTCACTGGGGGGATTTGATTATCTTTCGATTTTTTTGATGATTCTGGGGATCAGATGGTGATGCTGAGGATTGGTTTGATTTTTACTCCAGAAAAAAATGGTTAATTTGATTGAAAGGTTGAAAAATATATACATTAGCCGTATTTGTGATTGAGTTTCATGATTGTCTAATATTATTTTTATATTGAAATAAAGGAGTTAGTTTTGAGTCTAGAACTTTTTAGTCAAGGTGGTCTTTTTACTTCCGATTATTTGACCGACTCCATACAAAATGATTCTGAATGGAATAATTTGCCAGATTCAGAATTAGAAGAATTACGCACAAGAATTACTGCCCAATTTGATTCTTTCCATATAGAACAGGCTCGAAACGAAGCAGATACAGAAACTGAACTCATCTGGCCCATACTAGAAATTCTAGGCTGGACATCATATTTGACCCAACAAAACCTTTCAGTAAGAGGAAGACAAGATGTTCCAGACGTATTGTTATTTGAAAATGAAGAAAAAAAGGCTGAAGCGACAGCTCACAGTGAAGGCTGGAGAAGATTCGAGCTTGGAACTGTAGTTGTTGAATCAAAACGCTGGAAACGTCCTTTAGATCGAGGATCAAGTCGTGCCACCGAGCAAACCGCTCCTTCTACACAAATGCTTCGCTATTTGAGAAGAATTGATGATTTAACAAATGGAAGTCTTAGATGGGGATTCCTGACAAACGGAGCTAAATGGAGATTATATTTTTCTGGAGCTGCATCAGTTTCAGAACATTTTTTTGAGCTTGATTTAGCAACAATCCTTAACCTTTCTGGCTATAATGAAAATACAATCGAATTAGACGAAGAAAACAGAAAACACTGGTTCAAGGTTTTTGTTTTAATCTTCAGCAACAAAGCTTTTGTTGCTAGTGGGGCTGACCCAAGAACATATCATGAAAAAATTCTTGAAGAAGGTAAATTCTACGAAAAAAGAGTTGCAGAGAATTTATCGAACAAAGTTTTTGGAGAAGTCTTCCCAGACCTAGCAAAAGCTATTGCTCATGCATCTCCGGATGCTTCTTTGCAAGAAGTACGAAAAGGATCATTGATCTTACTGTATCGCCTTCTTTTCATTTTTTATGCAGAAGACCGGGACTTACTACCTGTTAAAGATCGTAGGTATGATGACTATGGATTACGTGAAAAAGTTCGTCTGGATATTGGAGCCAGAAAAGATGCGAACGACACCTTTTCAGATTCAGCAGCAAGATACTGGTCTGCGATAACCGATCTTTTCATCGCTATTGACCAAGGTGATGCTTCTATCGGATTGCCTCCTTATAACGGTGGTCTTTTCAATCAAGAAAAAACTCCAGTAGTTAATGGGATTCGAATTTCAGATGAAATTATGGCTCGTGTTATTGATGCATTATCATTCGAGCAGACCGATGAAGGTCGCAAATATATCAACTATCGAAATTTATCTGTTCAGCAATTAGGCTCGATATATGAACGTCTTTTAGAATTTGATCTTACTTATCAAGAGGGTGGAATTAACATCCAACCGAGTACATTCGCGAGAAAAGGATCAGGCAGTTATTATACTCCTGATGATTTGGTTCAACTCATTCTATCAGAAACATTGGAGCCGCTGGTTGAAAGAAGCAGAAAAGGTTTTACAGATAAAATAGTAGAGCTTGAAGACAAACCACTTTCGGAAGATCGAAAGATGATGCAGCTCAAAAACCAAGACCCTGCAACATCAATATTAAAACTGAAAATTTGTGACCCAGCAATGGGATCAGGTCATTTTCTGGTAAGCTTGGTAGATTATCTTGCTGATCAGGTAATTGAAGCAATGGCAGAGGCAGAACATACTGTTCCTATAGAATGGGGAGATTATATTTCTCCGCTGGTTGAAAGCATTGAATCCATTCGTAGAACGATTCTTGCCAATGCCGATGAACGAGGTTGGACGATTGACGATCAGCAGCTGGACGATAGGCATATTATACGTAGGATGATTCTGAAGCGTTGTATCTACGGTGTTGATAAAAACTCAATGGCGGTAGAACTTGCCAAAGTAGCCCTATGGTTGCACACATTCACAGTAGGTGCTCCTTTATCCTTTTTAGATCACCATTTAAGATGCGGAAACAGCCTCTTCGGTTCATGGGTTAAATCTGGAATCGAAAAAGCTATGGCGTACGAAAGCCCACTTCTACTTCAAGGGCCAATAGAAGAAGCTTTGGAAAGTGCTTCAAAAATGCAATTAATAGAAGGTTTGACGGATGTGGAAGTGGCAGAAGCCCATCGCTCCGCTGATATATTCAAACAGATTGAAAGAGAAACCGGTAAACTAAATGCGTTGTTATCCTTCATTCATGCACTTGAATGGCAAGATATTAAAAACAGAGATGACAAAGCAGCGGTGAAAGTATTCTTTAGTGACCAATTCGGTAACCCTTTGGCAATAGCAATGGGCAGCGAGAGCCCGAGAACACAAAGTGAAGCTGGAGAACGGTTTTCAGCAATACTGAAAAGCTGTAGAGAGTTGATAGACGAAGAAGATTTCTTTAACTGGCAAGTTGCTTTTCCGGGAGTATGGGAAAATTGGGAGTCAGATGAGCTTGAAGGTGGGTTTGATGCTATCATTGGAAACCCACCATGGGATAAAATGAAATTACAACAGGTAGAGTGGTTTGCGGATCGAAAACCTGAAATAGCAATGGTCCCTAAAGCAGCTGATCGCAAAAGACTGATAAAAGAACTCATAGACAACAATGACCCTCTAGCCACTGAATATATCAAGGCTTCAGAACATGCTTTAAGTGCTATCAAGATGGCTCGTAAATGTGGAGATTACCCTTTGCTCGCTAAAGGGGATATCAATTTATATTCGCTCTTTGTCGAACGAGCTATGGGCATAGTAAAGAAGGACGGTTTTATTGGGCTTCTTGTTCCTTCTGGACTTGCTTCAGATAAGACAGCATCAGATTTTTTTAAAGGTGTTGCAACCGAAGGACGGTTAAAGACACTATACGACTTCGAGAATCGTAGGACTAGGTATAATCTAAAACCTTTTTTTGAAGACGTTGATAGTAGATTTAAATTTTGTGCATTTGTAGCAAGTCCAGAAGAAACTCCTAATCCTGCGCGGTGTGCTTTCTTTCTTCAGGCTACCGAGGAGATAAACGACCCTGAAGTATGCTTTACCTTGAGCGCAGAAGACTTTGCACGAGTAAATCCAAACACAGGAACAGCACCTATTTTTCGATCAAGGCGTGACGCTGATCTGACAAAAAAAATATATGCAAATTCTCAAGTGCTAGTTGATCGTTCAGAAGGAACAGAGAAGAAAGCATGGCCTGTTAAGTATATGACGATGTTCCACATGACTAATGATTCCGGTCTATTTAGGACAATAGTAGAGCTTGAAGAAAAAGAAGGGGCTTACCCTCTGGGCGGAAATAGATTCGGTAGTGCAGAAGGAGATTGGGTTCCCCTATATGAAGGGAAAATGGTTCAAGCATATGACCACCGCGCTGCAAATATTGTAATTAACCCAGAGAACCAACATCGCCCAGCCCAACCAAACCCAGCTACAGATGAGCAACACTCTGATACTGGATGGTTGCCAGACCCGCAATATTGGGTTCAAGAAAATGAATGTGGATGGACAGAAAGCCAAGGATGGGTACTTGGATTTAAAGAGATAACAGCCTCAACGAATGTTCGAACAATGATTTCGGCCATTTTCCCTGAAGTTGGTTTTGGCAATAAAGTACCACTTCTTTGTACACTCCAAAAAGAGTGTGAGGAGTGGCTATTATGTGCAAATTTCAATTCAATTCCATTTGATTATGTAGCGAGACAAAAAGTACAAGGGCAAACTTTAAATTTGTTTATTGTTGAACAATTGCCAGTTATTAAACGATCTAAATACGCTAGTGTTAAATTTGGCCCTAAAACAGCTTCTGAGATAATTAAAGAAGCAGTCCTAGAACTAACCTACACAGCCAAAGACATGGCCCCATTTGCTATCGATATGGGACATGTTGATAAAGAAGGGAATGTACAACCTCCGTTCATCTGGGACAAAGAAAAACGACTTGTTTTGAAAGCAAAGCTTGATGCTGTTTTTTTCCATCTTTATGGAATCACAGATCGAGAAGACATTCGCTATATTTATTCCACATTCCCCATTATTCAGCGTGAGGAAGAGAAACTTTATGGCGGAGTATACAGATCAAGGAAACTGTGCCTTGCATATATGAATGCTTTGGCTGCTGGTAATCCTGATGCTGAAATTGCTATTTAAAAAGTTCAAATTCCATATTCTGGAAGAAATACCGGATAGGCATAAGTTGTAATAGAACTGCAAACTAGGAGTTGACCATATGGGTATAGAACTTTTCGCCAATCGCCCCGTAGAACCTGATACCAATGTATTACATTCACAATTCGAAAATATTGGCGGACTAGATGTTTTGCTCGAACTTTGGAGTTGGGATGGCATTATAGGACAATCTGCAATTCTCATTGAAGAGCAGGTCGCAGGACGTGAGAAGCCCGAGATCATAGAACTTATATCATCAGAAATTTCTCTAGGAAGTAACTATACAACATCTAAGGAATCTGGTTTCATATTCATTAATTACGGGTTTAAAGACAGTGATGATATTCTTCTTGGTGATGATTGAGAAGAATAAGCGAACCTAAGAATCATGCCAAAAACATGAGACAACCGGGATAGCTGCAGCATATTATAATAACAATCACAACACCACCCACCTACCCCGGTTGGCACCAAAGGTTGGCAGCACACCAAAAAACCCGCAAATAAACGCAGAAAAGGGTTAACTCTGAAAATGAGTTAACCCTATAATATTATACTAGCTTTGTACTAGATGGTGACCCCGGCAGGAATCGAACCTGCGGCACCAGGATTAGGAACTCTAGAACACCACCTTCACACGTCCGCACAGAAGCGCACTAACCACCTTTTATTCATTGACTTTATTCATCTTAGCACTCATCATTAGCTAACACAAGATCACACGTTTTCACTGCCAATCATCACAAAAGTGGTGGGAAAGTGGTGGGAAATTTCCTCTAAGGGGTATGTGCAATGGCTAAAACACAATGGGAAGCCTCAACCAAATTTAAAGGGGTTCGCTGGTACAAACATGGCACCCGTAAGCATGGCATAAAATTCGATCGCTGCTTTGCAATTCGGTACGCCCAAGGCGGAAAGCGATACGAAAGCGTGCTGGGCTGGGAGACAGAAGGATGGTCAGAAGAGACAGCCTACTTGAAAAGAGCTGAATACCTTCACAACCTCAAAACAGGTGAAGGCCCCTACTCCAGAAAAGATGAACTCGCTGCCGAAAAAGAAACCAATGAAGCAACCCAAAGGGCCGATCAGGAAAAAGCAGCTCTGGAGCGTCTTGAGGCCATAACCTTCGGTACTGTCTTCGATGCATACATGGAATGGGCAAAGACCAACAAGAAGCACTGGGGCAACGACGAATACCGTTATCGTGTCCACCTTGAAAAGCATCTCCACGACAAACGATTCAAGGACATATCCACTTTCCAGCTTGAAGAGATCAAAGCGAAGCTGCTCAAGAAGCTCGCCCCTGCCACAGTGAAGCACTGCATTGTCGTTATCAGGCAGGTCTATAACCGTGCTCAGGAAGGAAGTCTGGGTATCGATGGTAAACCATTCGAATGGGAAGGACTGAATCCAGTCTCCGGTGTTAAACTGAAAAACCTGGGTACACATAACGAAAAGATCCGCACCATCGACACACTTGATTCCAAGGAAGGCAAACCTGGGCGCGATGAGAAGCTGCTTATGGATATGCTTAAGGAGAAATCATTCATTACATATGGACTAGCTATGACTAGCCTCTACGCCGGTTTAAGGTTCGCTGAAGCTGCAAACCTGAGGTGGATGCACATTGACCTCATCAGCGGCCATATCAACTGTCTTGACGGAAAAGGCGGCTTAGATCGCAAGATTTTGATTCCGATCCACCCAAAACTGAAAGTTGAACTTGAAGAGCAGAAAAAACGCCAAAACTCCCCCTCACCTGACATGCTAGTCTGGCCCAACAGGAACGGCAGCACGGTCAACAAGATCAGCGCGACCTTCCCACGAGCAGTGAAAGAACTAGGCTTCAATAAAGGGATCGACGACAGACGCATGAAGCTGGACTTCCACAGTCTGCGCCACAGCTTCGCAACCAGACTGGCTGACGCAGGCACTCCCCTAACCGTGCTCCGAGACTTGCTGGGCCACCGCGACCTGACCATGGTCTCCAGATACGCAAAATCCAGCCAAAGCATCGCCGACGAAGCCATTGCCCGTATCGGCGTCACCGACACCTAAAAATAAAATGCCGCATTGTCCGAAGACAGTGCGGCATCTGAAGTATCATCAGAAGCAAGGCTCAAGCTAACGGCTGCAACCCTCTTCATCAAAACCCAATGCAAACCAGTACGGCTTAAAGCTGTCCAGCACGAGTCTCTCGGTCATTTCCAAGAACGGACCATAGTCGAGCTTCACACAAGCATCTTCCAAGGCTTCGTAATAGGACAACCGCTCAGAATTCTGAAATACAACCGGCGGAAACCCACCTTTCATCAACTCAAGGTTCATCAGCAGCCGGGAAGTACGGCCATTACCATCAGCAAAAGGATGGATCTTCACGAAATCAACATGGACACGGGCAGCACGCTCAACAACGTGCAGTTCAGCTCCGTCCCCGCTGTACCACGCCATGAATCGGTCCATTTCATCCGTCAGATTCAGAAAGTCCGGCGGGACATGCTCGGCACCAGAGATAGTCACGTTCACTGTGCGAAACACCCCGGCATTCCGATCATCAATACCCTTCAGTATAAGACTATGGATTTCCTTGATGGTACGAACATCCAACGGATCACCCTGCTCCACCAAAGCATAAACAAGGTTGATAGCTTGGGCATGGTTGGTCGCCTCAAGATGCTCGGCAATGGATTTACCGCCAACGGTCACGCCTTCAAGCACGACCTTGGTTTCCTGAAGGGTAAGCGTGTTTCCCTCAATGGCGTTGGAGTTGTAGGTCCAGCGCAGGGCCAGATCTTCACGCAGGTTCTTGACCACTTCGGGCGGAAGCGGCCTGTGTGCGTCGAGGCGGGATTTGAGAGTATCGATCATTATTGTATTCATGTTTAGAACCTATTTTACACCCAACATCTCAAGATCTAAAACATATCCACGAACAGACTTCCTCTGCCCTGGGAGCCATTTAGCAGTAGTAAGCCCCCCCTTCTTGTCAGGAACGAGAATTCCTTCACCTTTAAGTAGTTCAGCAAATTCTTTTTTAGGAATAGTCCTGCAGAAAAGCAACTCAAATTTAGGAGTAAGTATCAAGCAAAGTTCTCTTCTCTTGTCACAGAATCTATACCCATCGAGTTCACGCAGAGGTGCAGGGGTATCAATACTTTCTATTTGCAACTTCCCAGGTACCGAAAACATCCCTACCATTTCCGACAAAGCTTTTTTCTCTACTCTAGTCCTTTTCTGAAACCAATCTCCGTAATATTTTGAGAACATACTTTTAAAATCAAAAGCATCACATGCAATGTTTACCATCCCCTTAACAGCCAGCAACTCACCTATGCTCACAATAACTGAAAATAGATTAGCAATATTTTTATGTTCATCTTCTTCTGGGATGGGCCGAATAGATTCAAAATAAGACTCAGGCCCCATGTTTGTTTTAGGTGAAACTAAACATCTTTTTTGTAACACTAGTTCAGACTCAACTTCTTTAATAAACAAGCTACTTATTACTCCATAAGTACCAAAGCAAACATCTTCTGTAATTTCAGGGAAACATTCATCTAGTTCAATATTAATGATACGCTGTTTGTATTTATCTAGATCATCAGTTGCCTTTAGCTGCCTTTCTCCAGTTGAAATAGAGACATGTCTAAAAGATTGGTAATCATGAGAGGCCTCTCCTGCAGCAAAGATCCTCTTCAAAAGGAGCATATACTTCCTAGCGTATTTAGCATCAATCTCACCGAAACACAGCAAGCTATCATTATGTAACCGTAAAATATCTTCAAGATGGTCCTGAGTATTTTGAAAATTTCTAACAAATGCCTGAGTCCCCCATAGACTACTTGCTAGGTGCGAAATAGTTCTCCTCTGAGAGTGCGTACCTCCCCAAAAATGAAAAGCACAGCTAGGCAAATCATAAAGTCTCAAATAAATACCAGCCAATGCAGTCCCATACACAAAAAGTACAGCACTTATATATTGTCCTGTAAGCAGCCCAGCTTGATCGACTCCATCTTTGTAGGCATAAGGATTTGTAACTCTTTTAGATGGAATAAACCCATATTGAAAATTAAAATTCGGATCTTGATCTATACCAGCATAAGTACGATGAATCTCTTTTGGAAAAACATACAAAGAATCATACCAGCCAGCACGATCCACAAGAAGATTCGTAGGCAAGGTACTCCCCAAACGATTCTTTTCCTCTAGAATGTAAGATTTAAACAAATTCTCGCAATCGTTATGGGGAGATATCTTTAGCCCCCGCAGCCTCAACGATTTACAAAAATCAGCCTTCCCTATGTCCTCACAAAGTACATTTACCCGGTGCTCAGCTGAAGACGAATCTTTGAACCAAATTTGATAAGCCCACTGCTGCCGGACAGGATCATACATTTTCTTTTCAACATAAGCTTCAGCTGACAAACGCTTACGCCCACCTCCCATACTTTCTGGTAAACACGCATAGACACCATCAGAAGAGACTTGAAATGAAATCGTTTCATACTCAAATCCAGAACAGGAATAAGGGAGTGCTAATGGGGTAGTAACACCACAATTCTCCGGGCACTTTGTCCCAAATATTTGCTGAAGTTCACTACATTTGCAGACAGAGATGGAACGGGTGTCAAGTCCTTTAAAAGCTTCATCTGAAGCCCTCATATTCCCATTCTCCACCCCCAAAAGTACGCATAGCCATCTAAATGAATGTATTCCAAACGTATCAACAACAGAAGCAAGAAAATTCATTTCATGCTCATCTCTCCAAGAAGTAGTCCCAACAATATCCGTCAAAATTCGACACTTACGCAAATACTTGAAATTGGGACGAGCTTGATTCTTAATCCCAGCCTTAGCCGAGGCTCTGGAAAAAAAATGCGATAAAAAAGATAATTGTTTTTTAATTACCGGCCCAAAAGATTGTCCACATCCACAACAATTATAAAAATTTTCGCTATCGTAGCCTAGAGCTAACTTCCTAATAAATTCATGATCACTCTCAATTACACCAAAACAAAACTCATTGTTGGTACAGGTATTAAAATCTGCTACAGAAATTCGGTTACAGTATTCGACATGTGTTTCCCTTAAAATATACACTGGCTTATTTTTAATGATATAATCAGCTAACACTCTGTAAACAGCATCCCCTCCAGAAATCCAAGGAAAAGACACAAAAGAACTCATCAAAACACCAATATACACATATCCTTTATTGTCACTTGATACACATACATCATCATTCATCAAAATATATTCATCAATGAGATAGCGTATAAAGCTAAGGATCTCAGAAGCATTTCTATTTAAGACATTGGGAATACTAAAGACTAAATTACCATTCATTAAAGCACTTGAATTCCCTGCAGCATATACAAAAAAATCCCTTATATAGACATATTCCGGTTCAAACTTTGTGTCTACTGGATGAAAATCCTCCTCGAGTGCCATACCAATTTGTGCCACACACCGTATAAAACCTTTACAATCGCCATCTGCCACGACAGAACCCCGCAGTTATTACTTCTGTGCAAAAATATCAACGCCCACTATTTTAGAGCCACATTATCTCTTCATACTAAATACATAATATTTATTCATACAGAATACAATATCAACTCATACAAAATACTAATTAATAAATACAAAATACAATTTAGAGCAAAACCTATTTAATCGAGTAAATACAGGACAATACACAAGACTTAAGCATTAATTAAACATGATAAATTTTAATAAATAATAATATTGCATGTACCCCTGACTTGGTCAGACATTTCAGAACCAGCAACTCCCCTTCATTAATATATAGAATCGCAATCCGTACAAATCATCTAGATTTTACCTCAGAAGCAATAGCCCCCCAGCCAAGCCTACGCTAGCAGCCCGAATGTACACAAAAATTATTCTTTATCAGCTCTCGGTATCCTATGAACTTGTAACCATAGGAGATGTTGATGGAAAATCTTAAAAATCAACTAGTTGAATACCTACCGCCTGTCTTTGCTGCAACCTCTCTGGACTCACTCACCGGCAATGCCATGAAATGGAGAACTGTTCAGAACATCAGGGCGAGGGTCAGAACGGGAAAGGGGGCTTCTGGAGAAAGTATCCCAAATGAATGTTTCCTGCGTGACGGTAAGCGTAAAGTGCTGATTGTACGTGACCCGTTTCTAGACTGGTGGTTGGCAAGATTGAGCTATGACGAATCGTTTGAGCCAGAAGGAACTGGCGATGAATGATCATCACCAACCAAAGCCGACATCAATATATTTATTAACACCTTAACTGGGCTGAGATTACTAAAGATCTCAGCCCTTCTTCTTTAGGAGGAACAAATGAAACAAGAACAGGTTTACTACTGGGCTCATGCCAATGGAGACAAGCCAGGCCCATGGCAAACAATAGAGGGCACCCCCAAAAGCGCTATCGAGAAAGCGACGCTGTTAGGTGCTGCATTCTTTTCGACGTTTGGATTTGAGTACGAACCGGCGAAAGACAAAGAAGAGCCATACCGATATGGCGATCTTGTCTTCGACTTTGATAACGAAGACGATCCAGAAATTGCAAGAGAGCATGCAATTGAGTTGGTCCGTCACTTAATGCGGTATGACGTCGATCCTGAAGACCTGCGTTATTTTCTGTCCGGAAAAAAAGGGTTTCATGTCGCTATCCCGCACTACATCATAGGATCCAGCAAAGGAGACCCCATGTTACCAAAAATATACAGTAAAATCGTGGACTACATGATTGTTCGGCTTTGGATGGATGGACCATGTACCATTGATACTAGCATGTATGCGATGGGAAAAGGAAAGCTCCTTCGCATGAAAAATGTCAAACGTGACAACGGGGCCTACAAAGTTCCCATCACATGGTCAGAATTGCAGGGTACAAATTACCAAGAGCTAATCCTTAAAGCTTCTGCCCCTAGAGAAATACTTTTAAAACCGTATGATTGGACCACCTCCGACAAACTCTTTGTACTGTATACGAGCTTCAAACGACGCGAACACGAGCCTAGCAGTAGTAAGCTAGTTGATGCAGCAAAGTTTGTTAAAAGGTGTGGATTTGTCCGTCACTGCCTTGAAAATGCAGCACATCTTGAAGAGCCCAAATGGCATGCTCTACTATCAATCGTCAAAGGCTTGGGCAATGATGGCATCTGGCTGGCTCATGATTTAAGCTGCACTTATCGCGACTACAAGCATCAAAATATACTTCATAAGATGGAGAGGGTTGAACCAAACTATAGCTGCGAAAAGATTAAAGCTAATCTCTATAACTGCGGATGTAATTGTGGGGTATCATCTCCTTCAAAATTATGGACTAAAGCGTCATCCCAAGAATCACAAGATGCCATCAAGCATACTGATTCTACCAAGTTATTGGAAATAACCGACCAGTTAGATTTATATCCTTCAAGTGAAGGTATACCATATGCCGACATTGTAATCGACAATTGTCGGAAGACATTCCAGATAGAGACCAAAGAATTCAAGAACTTAATTGGATTCCTTTTTTATCGATCTGCAGGAAAACCACTCAAAAACACTCTTGCCGCTGACCTGATACAGGACCTTACCGCCAGAGCTATTCATGGGCCACATGAGCCGCGCAAGATATATACACGAATAGCTCATGTTGATGACGCAGTGTACATTGATCTGTGCGACGATTCGTGGAGAGCTATTGAGATCACAGCTAACGGTTGGAGTATCATCAACACCCCACCAGTTCGATTTCGCCGCCTTAAAAGCATGCAGCCTTTAAACGAACCAATTCGTGGTGGACAAGTAAGTGAACTGATAAACCTGCTCAACATAGATGAAGAAGAAGCAATTCTGGTCATAGCATGGTTACTTGGGACCTTATGCCCTGGGCCATTTCCTATTCTCACCCTCGAAGGAGAACAAGGGACAGCAAAGAGTTCGACCACACGAATGTTACGGCAACTAATAGACCCTTCAATCGCCCCCACACGAGCAACACCTAGAAACCTACAGGACCTAATCATTGCGGCTAGCAGTTCCCACATACTCGCCCTCGACAATATGTCAGGCGTTCCTTTGTGGCTATCAGACGCTCTCTGCAGGATTGCTACCGGGGATAGCTTTGCAGCACGCAAGTTATTTACCAATGATGAAGAGTCTATCATTTCAGTAATAAAACCCATCATTCTAAACGGGATTGATCAAATAGCTGAACGGCATGATCTGGCAGACAGGAGCCTTCGTGTCTCACTTCCGGTCATCCCCGCTCACAAACGTAAACCAGAAGCCCTATTAGATGCTGCCTTTAAAGAAGCTGCCCCGAAAATCCTTGGAGGACTTTGTGAGGGTGTTGCTTGTGCACTAAAAAATAGGCACAAGGTTAAAACCAACAACCTTCCCCGAATGGCTGACTTCGCACTCTGGTGCTATGCGGCTGAAGAAGTGATGCCATGGGAGGAAGGTGAGTTTCTGGAAAAGTATACCTTAAACCAGAATGAATCCATTCAAAGTGCTCTGGAATCGGATGATATAGCTAACTCTATCAAGCTGTTAATGAAAAGAACAAGCTTCTGGCAAGGTAGCCCTACGGAATTACTGAATGAACTCACAGGTATTATAGATGAGAAGATTTCTCAGCTTAAATACTGGCCTAAAACACCTGCAATGTTAGGTAGGCGACTTACGCGCACTCAAGCATTCCTTAGAAAGTCAGGTATTGATATAACCAGAGAAAAAGGTGGAAACCGGATTATCACGATCCGCACAACTTCTGAGCATAAAGATACCCCGACAGAGAAACTAAGCATCGATACCCTCTTTGAATAATAAATGGGAGATCCGGGTTCCCCCGGATCTCCTAAATACACCTACTTTTGCGGTTAATGCGGTTATGGCGGTTATCTGCAAAACTTTAATGTCTGCATAACTTATTTTTTACTTATTTTTCATATATGGCAATAATCATATTTTTTAATATTACTGCCCTATCCGCCCTAACCGCCAAAAAAGCTCTATATAGCAATGTGCTTCTAAGCATCGAGCACAAACAGATAGCTCCCTCCTCAACAGCCATCGATATTCTCCGTTTCGCGACATCTTGATCTACCACTGACAGCAAGCAATGACTCATATCTCGAAATAGAATAACCGTTGAAGGGTACTGCCTTCGACAGCTTTATATTTGAATTTTTAGACCATCATGAAGCGATTCCACACGCACCTAAAATACACTTGATAAAGTATTTACCCATAACAGTCTAAGCAAAAGTAAGAACCTAGTGATAAGACTGGACTTTAGGTCTCCAGCTGAATTCATGTACCCCTATCACACCAACATCAGAAACAAAATATTCAAATCGACAAACGATAACCATGTAAGCACTTACCACTTCCTGACCAATTACGCCGGTATTCTTGACGGATAGCGGACATGGGGCGTAAGAGTCTTATCAACTAACAACGTTCATCAAACTAGACTCCCCTATAATAGAAATAGCCTTGTTGATATATCTATTAAACTACGCAGATAACCTTGACTCTTCGGAGAATACTAATCGCCATGGCGCAACTCGAACATATAGAAGTCATCGAAAAAAGACTGTGGACCGCAGCGGACACCATGCGGGCCAACTCAAACTACGCTAGTAATGAATACTTTCTGCCCGTCATGGGTCTCATATTTCTCAGGCACGCATACAGCCGATTCCTGGCAGTAAAAGACGACATTGAAGCGAACCTCCCCAAGCGTGGAGGTAAGACCAGACCTCTGACCAAGGAAGACTTCTCACAAAAGAGTTCAATTTTCCTGCAACCTAAGGCTCAGTTCGACTCACTGGTTTCCCTTAGTGATGCTGACGATCGAGCCAAAGCGATCATTGAAGCTATGGAATCCATCGAAGCTGACTATGAAAGCCTGCGTGGTGTACTGCCTAAGAGTGAATATCAGGAACTTGATAACGACGTTCTGGGACAGCTGCTGCGGACCCTGAACCCGGATGAACTCAAAAAGGTCAAAGGCGATGTCTTTGGTCGTATCTACGAATATTTCCTGACCCAGTTCGCAGACCAGAAAGCTCATGATGGTGGTGAATTTTTTACACCGATCTCCATCGTCTCCCTGATCGCCAATATTCTGGAGCCGACACACGGTACGATCCTCGACCCTGCCTGCGGTTCCGGCGGTATGTTTGTACAGAGTGCCCGGGTGGTTGAACGTCTGCATCAAAATCCCAGTGAAAAACTCACCTTCATGGGACTGGAGAAGAACGCGACCACCATCCGTCTGGCAAAAATGAACCTTGCTGTGCATGGGCTGGAAGGCGATATTCAGAGAGCTATCACTTATTACCAAGATCCGCATGAACTGCTCGGCAAAGCTGAATACGTCATGGCGAACCCGCCCTTCAACGTGGATGAAATTGACGGAGACAAGGTCAAGAAAGACCCACGCCTCCCCTTTGGTCTGCCTGGAGTAAGTAAGGGGAGTAAAGACAACCCCGACAAGAAGGGGAAGATATCAAACGGTAACTACGTTTGGATCAGCTATTTCTACAGCTACTTAAGCGAGACAGGCAAAGCCGGATTCGTAATGTCTTCTCAGGCATCAAGTGCCGGTAAGGATGAGGCCAAGGTGCGCCAGAAGCTTATTGAGACCGGGGATGTCGACGCCATGGTAGCTATCCGCTCAAACTTCTTCTACACCCGCACCGTACCTTGTGAATTATGGTTCCTGAATCGCAATAAGCCCGAAGAGCACAAAGACAAGGTGCTCATGATTGATGCCCGCAACATCTATCGCAAAGTCACACGCAAGATTTACGACTTCAGTCCGGAACAGGAACAGAATATTTTAGCCATTGTCTGGCTGTATCGCGGACAGGTGGACAAGTACCTTGATCTGGTAGCCGGTTATTGCCAGCGCATGCTCGCCGAGGGAGAAGGCTGCTTCAGCGGACATGGAGAAAACGGTGAAACCATAAAGCCCTTACCTGAATTCACAGCTTCGCTGGATGGACTGTTAGCCACAATGAAACCTTTCGTGGAATCACTCGCTGCGGACTCCCCTCATACCGAACCGCTCAAGGAATATGAAACCGCCTTGGCCGCATTTCATAAGGATGTGGACGGATTCAAATCATCCATCGCTAAACAAATGGATGCATGGAAGGGTCAGGGCCTCAGCAACGGAAAACTGAAAAAAGCCGTTGAACGTCTTGCCCCACTAGCTGAAACCAGCCGCGACTTGGTCAAACAGACCGACCTGCTCTACAAGCTGGCCTGCAAGCTCATTGAGACCTGCGAAACTGAATGCGCGGCTAAAGCCTGTGACACTTGGGTCAACAGAGACATCACCCGTACCCGCAAGGCTGCGGATCAAGCCCGTAAGCTGGCCGTGGAAGAACTCAAGCAGGTTCGTTATTTCCAGCGTCAAGCTCGTTGGCTGACAGAGCGTTTTCCTGAAGCGCAGCTTTGCGATGTTGATGGATTGGTCAAGCTTGTAGATCGTGCCACGCTTAAAGCCCATGACTGGAGCCTTACTCCCGGTCGCTATGTCGGTGTAGCCCCTGAAGAAGTGAACGAAGATTTTGATTTTGAAGAAGCTCTTCGGGATATCCATGTGGAGTTGGAAGACTTGAATAATGAAGCAGTGCAGCTTGCAGCTACTATTAAGAAAAATTTTGAGGAGCTGGGAGTATGAGTTGGCCTCGCACAAAACTCGAATTACTAGCAGCTAACAAAAAGTATGCTTTCGTTGGGGGACCATTCGGTTCTAAGCTCACCTCACGGGACTATGTCGCTACTGGCACACCTGTTATTCGTGGGTCAAACCTCAACAATGGGCGCAACCTTGATCTTACCGATTTCGTATATGTTTCGGACTTTAAGGTACAAGAAGATCTTTCTAGCAATTTAGCCTATCCAGGAGATCTCGTATTTACGCAAAGAGGGACTCTCGGACAGGTTGCACTTATCCCTATAGAAGGTGAATTTGAGCGATATGTAGTATCACAGAGCCAAATGAAGATGACCGTAAATGAGCATAAGGCTGATCCACTCTTCTTATACTACTATTTTTCAAGCCATGAAGCTGTAAACAGAATCCTGAGTTATACTTCTTCATCAGGAGTTCCGCATATAAATCTTACTGTGTTGCGTAATTTTGAAGTACCAACCCCTCCACTCAAAATTCAAAATAGAATAGCATCAGTTCTATCCGCATACGACGAACTCATCGAAAACAACCGCCGCCGCATCCAGCTGCTCGAAGAATCGGCACGCCTGCTCTACAAGGAATGGTTCGTGCGGCTTCGCTTTCCGGGACACGAGCATGTTAAGGTTGCGGATGGTGTGCCGGAGGGGTGGGAGAAGAAACCGCTTTCGTATATCGCAAATATCACTATGGGCCAAAGCCCTAAGTCAGAATTTTATAATACTGATGGATTAGGTATACCCTTCCACCAAGGCGTAAAGGACTTTGGACATCGTTTTCCATCCAACAATACATACTGCACGGCTATGAAACGAATCGCTGAGGCAGGAGATATTCTTTTTAGCGTAAGAGCCCCTGTAGGCAGAATAAACGTCGCGACTGAAAAGATAGTAATAGGACGTGGCCTTTCTGCAATTAGAAGTATCCGTAACCAGCAGAGCTTTCTCCTTTACAATCTTAAAAATCACTTCTTCAAAGAAGACATGATAGGTGCAGGAGCGATATATGCGGCAATAACAAAAAAGGATTTGTACAACGTTGAGCTGCTTCAACCAAGCGATAGTATTATTGAAATGTTTTTGGATCATGTGAATCCGATCGATAGACAAATTGATGTGATCACTAATCAGACTGCGGCACTGGCCCAAGCCCGCGACATCCTAATCCCCAAACTAATGAATGGCGAGGTGGGTGTATGAGCAGTCTTAAGGTGATCGAGAAGAGAGTCTTTGAGGATCTCTTTGGTATTGCAGGTGGAATTGTACTCGACTTCTCAAACAGGTCCTTTGCCGATTTCTTCCGTGATACTGCCAAAATCGATATCTATACAGATAAATACGCATTCAACGGAGACTCCAAGGCCAAGCGTTTACGGGCATTTTGGGAGACCGAACCAGATCTGGTCGTCGGTAATATTCTAAACGATCTGCTGGAAATATGGCAGTACAATACCTCAAAGGATGAACAGACGGCAGCGGCTCAACAGTATAAACGTGCGGTGGACATTGTCGCCCGGTTATCCGGTAAACAAACAGAGAAAGAGCCAACTGAGCAGGAATTCCTTCACCGACAATATCAAGATATTTCAGTCAAGAATCTTTCCTTAGACCCAAGCTTGGTGCCAGTGCTTGAAAGCCGCCTAACGGAGGCGCAGCACTGCTTAGAAAGCGCACCACTCGCAACCATTTTTCTGTGCGGCAGTATTTTGGAAGGCATTCTACTGGGGGTTGCCCTGCAAAAGCCGAAAGAATTCAATCAAGCGACCAACGCCCCCAAGGACAAAGACAAGAAGGTCAAACAATTCCACAAATGGTCATTGGCACAGTTTATTGATGTCGCGTTCGGGCTAAAGCTTTTAAAGCTGGACGTTAAAAAGTTCAGCCACGAGCTGCGTGATTTCCGTAACTACATCCACCCATACGAACAACTCGCGTCAAGATTTGAGCCGGATAAGCATACGGCTGAAATCTGCCTGCAAGTCCTGAAGGCTGCCATAGCAGATTTATCAGGAGGGCGGAATTAATAGTGAAACCCATGTATATCGTAAGAGACACGAAAGTGAATAACTCCAGCAAAGCTGCTCTCAAATTCTAAAGAACCTATTGCTCATCTGAAAAAGGAGAATGAATCGAATGATAGCCCAACAAGAACATCTGTTAACTTTTCTAAAAAATGCTCCACAACTTATCATCCCCATATATCAGAGGATGTACTCCTGGACAGAGCAAGAATGCAGCCAACTCTGGAACGACATCATTCGTGTCGGATCAAATGAAGAGATCGGAACCCATTTTGTCGGTTCTGTGGTTTACATTCAAAACTCAGTTGCTAGAAACGCTCCCCTGCTGGTCATTGATGGACAGCAACGGTTGACCACCATCACTCTGCTGCTTGAAGCTCTTGCCCGCAATATTGCTGAGGCAGAGCCTAGCGATGGATTCTCCGAAGAACAGATTAGAAGCTATTACCTTACCAATCCATTTGAGAAAGAAGAGAATAAGTACAAGTTAATCCTGACCCAAACAGATAAGGACACTCTAATATCCTTACTTAGAAGCAGCCCACTTCCTGCTGAAAATTCATTACGAGTCATGGGGAACTTCGAGTTCTTTAATAAACGAATCAAAACACTCAATGGGGACATTGAACATCTTTGTAAGGGACTTGAAAAACTACAGCTTGTTGAAGTGGCTTTGGATAAGGCCCATGATAACCCGCAGCTAATCTTTGAAAGCATGAACTCCACAGGCCGGGAATTGAGTCAGGCGGATCTAATCCGTAACTTTATCCTTATGGGGCTTGAGCCTGAAATTCAGACCAATCTCTATAATGATTACTGGCGACCGATGGAGGTCAATTTCGGACAGGAAGCATACGGAGCCCAATTCGATAGCTTCATGCGTCATTACCTTACCTACAAGACCGGCTCCATCCCCAATGTCAGCGCAGTATACGAAGCATTCAAGGCTTACTTCAGAACCCCTGATATTCAACGGGCCGGTGTAGAAGAGGTAGTGAAGGACCTCAACACATTCGCAGACTACTACTGCAGAATGGCCTTAGGCAGGGAACAGGATAAGAAGCTAGCCGAAGCTTTTCATGATCTTCGGGAGCTCAAAATTGAAGTCGCATATCCTCTTCTGCTGGAATTTTACGCCGATCATGTAGCGGAAGCTCTGACACTGGATGAATTTGAATCGGCAGTCCGGATGATCGAATCATACGTATTCAGAAGGTCAGCCTGCGCTATCCCCACAAACTCCATGAACAAGACATTCGCGAATTTTAATAAAGGTCTTAAGAAGGATCGCTACCTCGAAAGCATCGCGGCCAACTTTCTCTTACTGCCCTCATATCGCAGATTTCCGGCTGATGAAGAGTTCAACCGAGAAATCAAAGTACGCGATCTCTACAACTTTAGGAATAAAAGCTACTGGCTGCGGCGCATGGAGAACGATGGCCGTAGAGAACGTGTGTCAGTCAACGATTACACTATCGAACACATCATGCCCCAGAACAAGAATGTGCCCCAGCATTGGCGTGATGAATTGGGAGCTGACTGGAAGAGAGTTCATGACACATGGCTGCATACTCTGGGGAACCTCACTCTCACAGGGTACAACTCCGAATACAGCGACAACAGCTTCACGGACAAAAAAGGCATGGAAGGTGGCTTTGCTGTGAGTCCCCTCAAACTCAATGAAGGGCTTGGCAGCACGACAGAATGGAATGAAGAGTCAATCAAGAAACGCGCCGACAAGCTCGCTTTAAAGGCCATCGACATATGGAATTTCCCATCTCTTGATGAGGATATACTTGATGCATACCGTCCTACCACTCAAGAGGGAAAGACTTACAGCATTGACGACCATGAATACCTTTCCGGTGGGGATTCCAGAATTCTGTTTGATAAGCTGAGGACAGAAGTTCTGGCTCTTAACCCCTGTGTTAGCGAAGATTTCTTGAAACTATACGTAGCCTACAAAGCTGAGACAAACTTCGTTGATGTGGTCCCACAAAAAAGCAGACTGCGTCTGTCATTGAATATGAAGTTCCACGAAATCCAAGATCCACGAGGTCTTTGTAGAGACATCACCAACGTAGGCCGCTGGGGTAACGGAGATGTAGAGGTCGGCCTGGAATCACTGGATGATCTTCAATATGTAGTTGGTTTGATTCGACAAGCTCTTGAAAAGCAGCTAGGAAATGGTGATTAAGAGACAAATAATGAGACTTTAATACATTATCAACACAATTCGTCCTAGGCTGCCCAGCCACAGCTACTTCGAATAGGGTAAGCGTATGATCAAAAAGATTAAATCAATCAAAAAGTTCGGTGTATTCCAAAATTTCGACTGGAATACGGAAGTTTGTGATGAATCTGGTAGCCCACGCGACTTACAGCACATCAACATTATCTATGGCAGAAACTATTCAGGAAAGACTACTCTTTCACGAATTCTGCGTGCTATGGAGACAGGCGATATCTCTGACAAAGTCGAGGCCCCAGAGTTTAGTGTAGCTTTAGCCGATGGATCTATAGTGACTCAAGAAACCTTGCGCGGTCACAATAAAGCTATTCGAGTCTTTAACGATGATTTCGTCCGTGATAATCTACGCTTTATCACCAACCCGGATGACAATATCGAACCATTTGCTATTCTTGGTGACGATAACAATAAAATCGAGCAGGAAATAAAAACACTTGAAGCAGAGCTTGGCTCAAAAGAAGAGGGAAATGAGTCGGGGCTATACGCCCAGCGAGCAGCGGCAAACACCGCCCAGATCAATGCAGACCGTATATATCGAAAAGCGGTTACGAATCTCGACAAACAGTTAAAAGACAAAGCGACGAGCCAAAAGATAGGAATCAAATATAATCCAGAACGCTTTGGTGACCAGAACTATAACATCAAGAAACTCAAGGCAGAAATCGAAAAAGTTCTAAGCCCAGAATATAATCAGCCAAATCCTGAAGAACTGACGCAAAGCGAAAAACTAATCCTAGAACAAACTCTGCCACCTATTGAAACATTTCATGCTCCAGCACTTAATTTTGAAGTCTTAGTTAAGGACACAGAACTCCTTGTAACCAAAAAGATCAGTGACTCAGATAAAATTGAAGAGCTGGTAAAGGATGCTGTTTTAAATCGCTGGGTTAATGATGGTCGTACTCATCATAAAGGCAAACGTAAGGAGTGTGCATTCTGCGGCAACCCCATCTCCGAGAAACGCTGGCAGGAATTGGACAAACATTTTGATGAAGAATCAGAACGTCTTGAAAAAGACATTAATGCGCTGATTATCAGAATCGAATCGGAGAAGAAAACAATAAACGCTGCTCTGCATATCGACAAATCCCATTTCTATTCCAAATTCCATAGCTTACTTGACGAGGTAGACAGCACTCTCAAAGAAAGCATTACCCAGTACAACCAATCATTAAATGGGCTAATCGCTCAACTCAAAGCTAGAAAAGAAGATATTCTGAACCCAATAGAATTTAAAGCACATGCTGCTCCCTCCGCAGAGATAGAGACTGCATGGGGTGAGTACAAATTAACCTGTACTGCTTCTAACAGCTTCACAACCTCTTTAAACACTGAACAAAAACATGCCAAGGTAGCTCTACGATTGAAAGAAGTCTCGGATTACCTGATTACAATTGGCTATAGTGAACAGCAGTCTTCGATAAAGGAGCTCAAAGAGAAACTCGAAAAAGCCAACGAGAACAAAAAACAAGTCGAAGGACTTATCATCAGCAGAGAGGAATTGGTATCCTCCAAAAAACGTGAACTTAACGATGAGGAGAAAGGCGCAAAGAAGGTCAATGAATACCTTAACAACTTCTTTGGGCATCGATTTCTCACGCTTGAAGCTAAACAGGATACTATTTCTGGAGCTGAATCTAAACGAATTCGTTTTGAGGTAATCCGTAATGGTAAAAAGGCCTACCATTTAAGTGAAGGCGAATGCAGCCTGTTAGCATTTTGCTACTTCCTTGCAAAACTTGATGACATCGACACCCGAGATTCAAAACCGATCATCTGGATTGACGACCCTATTTCATCGCTTGATGGGAACCATATCTTCTTCATATACAGCCTTCTGAATGCAGAGATAGTTTCCGAAGATAAATTCGAACAATTATTTATATCTACACATAATCTTGACTTCTTAAAATATTTAAAACGGTTAAATGGAAAGTTTCTCAACCATAATGGGAAAATGCAGGACTACCAAAAAGCTTACTTTATTATATCTCGACAAGACAAGACATCTATTATTGGCCCTATGCCAAAATACCTTAAGGAATATGTCACCGAATTTAATTATCTTTTCAAGCAGATACACAGATGTGCAGCAATCCAAGCCGTTGACGACTCCAACTACGTCACCTTTTGCAACTTCGCAAACAATGCCAGAAAGTTCTTCGAGATTTATCTATACTACAAGTATCCAGATCAAGGGATGAACGAGCACACCTTATGTTTATTCTTCGGAGAATCAAAAGTCCCCGCTGTTTTGACTGACAGAATTAACAATGAGTATTCCCATCTGTGCGCGGTATTTGAAAGAGGAGCAACGCCAGTTGAAGTCCCAGAGATGCAGACGTCTGCACAACAAATTATTGAACGGCTTAAAGAAGATAGTGAGCAGTATTCAGCCCTGTTAAAAAGTGTTGGGATAGAAGAAATCATAGAAGAAGCAGCGGAAGCCTAGTCCTGAAGAAAATTACAGACATGACAGACTCTTATCAAGGATGGAAGTTGTAGTGACATCTAACAAATACACCGAAGACACCCTAGTCCAGCAAACCACAGCCGAGTACATGGAAACCCAACTCGGCTGGGAATCCGTGTACGCATATAATACCGAAACATACGGCCCAGACGGAACTCTGGGGCGAGGATCGGATAAGGAAGTTGTACTTACTCGATACCTGCGGGACGCCTTGGTAAAACTCAATCCAGGTCTACCGGATACAGCCTATGACGATGCCGTCCGTAAAATAACTACCGCTGTATCCAGCCAGACCATGCTGGCGACAAACCAAGAAAAGTACAAACTTATCGTGGACGGTGTACAGGTCAGATTCCGTAACGCTAAAGACGAGAGAGTTACGGAACGCCTCAAAGTGCTGGACTTTAACGATCCCGAAAACAATCGCTTCCACTGTGTGAGAGAGCTATGGATAAAAGGTGACCTTTACCGAAGGCGTGCGGACATAATCGGATTTGTAAACGGTCTTCCCCTGCTGTTCATGGAATTGAAGAATGTCCACAGGGATATACGGGCAGCTTACGAGCAGAATTTCAAAGATTATAAGGATACTGTCCCTCACTTATTCCACCATAACGCTATCGTAGTCCTCGCAAATGGAATGGATGCCAAGCTAGGTTCGGTCTCAAGCAAATTTGAGCACTTCAATGACTGGAAACGGTTGGACGAGGAAGATCCGGGCGTCGTGGACATGGAGACCTTACTGAAAGGAGTCTGTAACAAGGCTAACTTCATCGACCTCATGGAAAACTTCATCCTCTTTGACGAATCAGCGGGGGAACCACGTAAGATCCTTGCCCGCAACCATCAATTCCTTGGAGTAAACCGCGCTATAAGAGCAGTCGAAGACCGTAGCAACCGTATGGGTAAGCTTGGGGTCTTCTGGCATACTCAAGGGGCAGGAAAGAGCTACTCTATCGTCTTCTTCACCCGTAAAGTACATCGTAAACTGGGCGGCAACTTCAGTTTCGTCATCCTTACGGACAGAGAAGATCTGGATACCCAGCTATACAAAACATTTGCCGGATGCGGTGTTGTGGATAATGATCGTGATCCCTGCCGCGCTTCAAGTGCTCAGCATCTCAGTTCCCTGCTGACACAGCATAAAGCTTACGTCTTCTCGTTGATCCAAAAATTCAATCAAGAGGTTACATCAGCAGAAGGCTACACTGACCGAGATGATGTAATTGTAATTACTGACGAAGCACACCGCACTCAATATGGAACACTGGCCCTGAATTTACGCAATGCACTACCTAATGCCAGCTACATAGGTTTCACCGGCACTCCGCTCTTCTCTGACGACCAAATAACCCGTCGAGTCTTCGGTGAGTATATTTCGACATATGACTTTCAACGAGCAGTCGAAGATAAGGCTACTGTCCCCCTCTACTACGATGCCAGAGGGGAAAAATTAGGAATTGCCGTAAAGGACCTCAACGAACGCATAGCCGAGAAACTGGATGAACTGGAAATCGACGACATCGACGTAGAGCAGAGACTCCAAGGTGAGCTGAAACGAGACTACCACATCATTACCGCAGGCGACCGGTTAGATCAAATTGCCCAAGATTTTGTACTACATTATTCAAAAGCATGGGAGACCGGTAAGGTCATGCTGGTCTGCATTGATAAGATCACCTGCGTTAGGATGCATGGTCTTGTTTTAGATCATTGGAAGCAACGCATCGTAGACCTGGAAAAAGATCTTAAATCCGCAACTGATGATCAGGATGAAATTTATAGGCGCAGACAGATCCAGTGGATGAAAGACACTGTGACGGCTGTGATTGTAAGCGAAGAACAAGGTGAAGTTGAGAAGTTCCGTAAATGGGATCTCGATATCAAACCGCATCGACGCCTCATTAAAGAAGGCATTGATCTTCCCGAATCCATGCGCAGCAAGCCTCAATTCAGAAACATGCAGCGGATGGGACTTGAAGATGCTTTCAAAGAAACTGAGCATCCATTCCGAATCGCTATAGTCTGTGCCATGTGGCTTACTGGGTTCGATGTTCCAAGTCTTTCTACTCTTTACCTCGATAAACCACTCAAAGCACATACCTTGATGCAGGCCATTGCTCGTGCCAATAGAGTCAGCGATGGGAAGAACAATGGCTTAATTGTAGACTACTGCGGCATACTGAAGAATTTACGTAAGGCACTAGCAACATTTGCTGGAACTGTTGATACTGGGCATGGCGGCGAAGGAGGAACTGGAGGAGAGGTTGATCCTACTAGGCCCGAAGAGGAACTTCTGGCCGAATTATCAGAAGCGATAGCCTTTGTCCGGGGCTTCCTGTCCAAGAATAATGCATCGCTAGACGATATTATTAACAAGACAGGCTTTGAGCGTAATGCTGCTATTCTTGCAGCCAAAGAGGCGGC
Source organism: Maridesulfovibrio sp. (assembly GCF_963676065.1). Lineage (NCBI taxonomy): Bacteria > Pseudomonadati > Thermodesulfobacteriota > Desulfovibrionia > Desulfovibrionales > Desulfovibrionaceae > Maridesulfovibrio > Maridesulfovibrio sp. Next base: position 3,493,548 of record NZ_OY780933.1, read on the forward strand.
TAACTTCAACGACCAGACCCGTAAAAGGTTTGAAGTTATGTGCCGGGAAGTCTTCAAGAAATTCAAGGCATGCATAAATGTCAAAGGAATCAACGACCACCGGGCAGACTATGATGCCATAAACGTGATTTACAAAAGCCTCCAGAAGGATAAAGAGAAGGCGGACATCTCAGACATTATCCGCCGTCTTCATGAAGTAGTGGATGAAGCGATTGAAGTAGACCACAGCCAAACCGGCCATGACAGTAAGCCATATGACATCAGTGCCATAGACTTCGACAAACTCAGGAAAGAATTCGAAACCAGCCCGAGACAACGTACAACGGTCCAAAGCCTAAAGGACGCCATTGAGCAGAAGGTAAACCGCCTCCTGATGCAGAACCCTTTACGGACAGATTTCCAACAGCACTATGAAGGCATCGTTGCCGAGTATAATAGAGAAAAGGATCGAGCTACGATCGAGAAAACCTTCGAGGCTTTGGTCAAATTTGTAGAGGTCTTAAATACTGAAGAGACCAGAGCTCTCCGTGAAGGCCTCACAGAAGAAACCCTTGCGATATTTGATCTCCTGAAAAAAGAAGATCTCCATAAAAAGGATATAAAACGGATAAAGGCTGTTGCGGTAGAACTGCTGGATAAGCTGAAATCCGAAAAGCTGAAGATAGATAACTGGAGAGCCAAAGAAGCCACACGGGATGCTGTCCGGACTGCCATTAAAGACTTCCTATGGGATGAAAGCATCGGCCTGCCCGTAGACTCATACGAAGAAAATGAAGTCCTCCAAAAGACAAATGAGGTATATACTCATGTGTTTAGAGCGTATCCTACTGTACCTTCTCCTTATTTTGGTGCTGTAAGTTAACGCATAAAAGCCCCTCTCCGGCAGCAAGCCTGGAAAGGGGCTGGAGCAGCATGAAGACACATTTAAATCACTGCGCCCAATAAGCACGCTTAGGGTTAATCCATCAAGTGAGCCGTACTACCCCAATCATAACCGTTTGGTTACGCGTACTCTAAATTTACCATTACCTTGGAAACTGACTTCACCTATCTCACGGTACTCCCCGTCTAGAGAGGCTCCAGCCCCACAAAATCCGCAGCCATCTATACCACTAACACTTATGATTCCTTGATTTTGGTATTTAATCGAATCCCAATCCATGGATATATCAACAGGACAATTATTATTATCAAACTTAAAAGACTGCCTGTTGTCCGAAGAGAGCTTAGATGGTTCACCCTTCTCAAAAAAATAGCAAGTAGATCCATTATCCTCGTTGATGCTTACCCCACTCAAGACTCTACCACCAGAGAAGTTACTAGCAAGTACGGCCTTACTATCTGGATTATAGAAGACCAGAAAACGTCTATGTCTATAGTCAGCGGGACACTCTGTAGATATGACTCCCAGCTTTTGAAGAGCAGGTTCTATTTCTTTCCGAGTCTCCTCCAATTTAACAGAAGAATACTTATCATAAGCAAACTTAATCCCATAATTTAATGATGCTAGTGAGGCATTCGCATACAGCCTCTTCATAGTGGATACAATAGAAAGAGAGTTGCCCTTCTCAGTCATTTTTTTATAGAAACGTTCATCTAAAAGATCTTTAATTTTAGTATCCGGTTTAAGCCGTGCTCCTATGTATACTACTTCAAATGTATCATCATTATTTATCTGAAATTGTATTGTTAACTCACTAGTAGGATCAAAACCATATCTACTAGCAAACTCTTCATCTTTGGTCCATTTTGCACTATTATGAACTAATGTTATATCAGCAGTAAAATTAACAATTTTACGCTTTAACTCTGTTTCAAACTCAGACCATTTGCGATTCTCCAGCCCCTGACAATTATCAAGGACGTCACCGATAGTGACACCTCGATCAAAATTCATATATCCATTCTTAACAACCGAAATATCGCTACCATCACAAGCACATAAACAGAGCAACGCAATCATTGCCACTATCCGCACAACGTTGAGGACCATTCGACTACTCCTTTAATATTTATCCATATTTATAATCACATCTAAACCATCACTTTGCGTATTCTTCAACACCTCTTAGCACCGATCAGTGCCTTTTCTCAAGTCAAAATACAACCATTCATGGGTTTGAAATAAGAGCAGAACTCCTCATGATTTGAATATGAGGAGATCAAGGTGAACAATTACGCTGAAATTATTGGACAAAACATACGAGAGTTACGAAAAAGCTTAAATCTAAGCCAGCAGCAAATGGCTGAGAAGGCAGAGATAAGCTATAAATATCTTGGGGAAATTGAGCGCGGCGTGGTCAATCTGTCAGTTGAAATTCTTATGAAGATTTCCGATGCGCTACAGATCACACCTGACAAACTACTCCAGCCCAAAAAGAAGCTGAACAGTACAGCCCTTGAAGCACAGGCCCTTCTAGGTGAATTATCTCCCAAACAGCTTGTAATCGCTTTAGATATGATTAAAGTACTCATAAAGCACTCCAATACCGACAATTAAAGCTGTCAAACGCTTTTCAAATAATCTCAGACATATATTACTCCTATAGAAAAGGATCTTTTTAATCTTTCAGTCCCTGCCCGGTCATCCGAGCGGGGACTTTTCTATTTCAGGAGGAGTCTATGAATGGAACCAACCTTTGTTCACCGGAAATCACAGATCTGGCCGGGGCGATGCTCAGGGTGCAGCAGGCTTTAAAGCCTGCCGCGAAGGATGGACAAAACAATTTTACAAACAGCAGATACGCTAGCCTGCAATCTGTTATGGAAACATGTCGTGAAGCTTTGCTGGCAAACGGGATCTGGCTGACTCAGTTGCCGGTACAGGTAGACAATGGGAGTCTTGGACTGGTCAGCAAAATCGTCCATGCGGAATCAGGGCAGTGGCAGTCCTCATTACTGGTCATGCCGTTACCCAAAGGTGACCCACAGGGCTATGGATCAGCCATGACTTATGCTCGCAGGTATGGTCTTGCAGCCTTGATTGGAATCGTTACCGAGCATGATGACGATGGAGAGGGATCGTGCCGCCCGCAAAACCAAAATAGCGGATACAATCCGGGTAGACATCTGGGAACACAGTCCTCGTCTACCCCGCAAAAGAAATCTCAGCCCTCTGAACCGGTCAACCCGAACCTGCCGCGTCTTGAGGGAGTGCAGTACCGTAAGGAGAATGCACGGGATGGCAAACCTTGTATTCTGGCAACCGGTAACACTCTTCAGCAGAAAGATTCACTACGTAAGGCCGGGTTTCGCTGGGATGGTAACCGCAAATTGTGGTGGAAATACGAACAGGCCGCATAGCCGGTAACAAAATTTAACGCAGCACATGAAGCGCGTCTCTTCGGAGGCGCGCTTTTTTGTTGTCCAAAGGAGCATCTATGGAACCCCTCAGTGACATTACAATTTTTCTGTCCACTTCCGGGCTCTCAAAATTCAACAACAAACTGGCTGAAGCTCAAAGGACGTTGACCAAACCGGAGCTGGTAGCCGTGCAGGAAATGCTTGAAGAAAACGTGAGCAATCAGACAGGACAAGGATATGGAGGCCACCTCTTTTACTGGACTCGTACAGCATGGGACGATCACCATCCTTTGGTCTCTCTGCTGGAATCGGTCCTAGAAGAACTCGATACCGTTGACTACAGCTTCCTGCGCATCGGTGAGGACGAAAGTGATTTCGAAACTCGCGGCGACTATTACAATAACCCTTTTGATAATCCAGACGGTCTGATCCAACAGGTCGTGTCAGGTAATTGCGGAGGATAACATGACCAATACAATCGAAGAAATTGAAAGACTCCGTCCAGCTGAGCTGGATGCTGGGTTGATCTTCAGCGGAAAGACTTCCGGACGCATGGTACAGGGATTTGGAGAGGCCTCATCATTCACCCCGAGTCTGGATGTCGAATACCTTTTTCATGAATCCAGCCGGGATGTGGTGGTCTGGTTCATGGACAGTTCCGACCCGATCTATCTGTTTGGACCGAGCGGCAGTGGTAAGACAAGTCTCATCAAGCAGCTTGCGGCCAAACTTAATTACCCGGTGTTCGAAATCACCGGCCATAGTCGTTTGGAGTTTCCGGAGATGGTCGGTCACCTGACTGTAGAAGAGGGCAGTATGGAATTTCAGTATGGACCTCTTGCTCTGGCAATGAAATACGGCGGTCTTCTGCTCTTGAATGAAATCGACATTATTGATCCGGCGACTGCGGCAGGACTGAACGGGATTCTGGACGGCGAACCGCTGTGCATTCCGGAAAACTCTGGAGAAATTATTCATCCGCATCCCATGTTCAGGTTTGCAGCTACAGCTAACTCTAATGGTGCAGCAGACGAAACCGGGCTTTATCAAGGAGTCGTTCGTCAGAATTTGGCTTTCATGGACCGTTTCTGGCTCTGTGAAATCGGCTACCCTACACCGGAAGCCGAGACTGAGCTACTCACCCGCAAGGCAAGGAACCTCCCAGAAAACATCCGTAAAAAGATGGTCGAGTATGCCAATTCCGTCCGTAAGCTGTTCATGGGCGAGGCATCAGGAAACCTTACCGACACCATTGAGGTTACCTTTTCTACTCGTACTTTGATCCGCTGGGCGGATCTTACTGTTCGTTTTCAGCCTTTAGCGCGGCAGGGAATCCAGCCGGTAACATACGCTTTGGATCGGGCTCTTGGGTATCGGGCCAGCCGGGAGACACGTACTGTACTGCATGAACTGGCCCAGCGTACTTTCCCTGTGGAAGACGGATCAGAATCAACACCATAAAGAATACACGCAAATTTCATGAGCGGGGCGGCTTCGGCTGCCCCGCTTCTATTTTGTGTAACTGAATGGAGGAAATCATGGAAAACAAGACTCGAATCACGGTCCTCAATCATATTTTGGCCTTGAATCTGGATGTAAGTATCTGGTCGGCCAGAAAGAAACTTACCCCTTCCGACTTCGGAGCAACCCAGCTTCCGCCGGAAGAGTTGGCTTCACTAGGGAGTAAGCGAATTTGCAATCCTGAAGATCTGCGTATTTTCGGTACTCTCAAATCTCGTGCTGTGAATATGCTTGATCGGCATGGCGTGCGTTTCCTCGGTGGCTGGGCCATTCCTGAAAAGGTCGCGGATGAAATCGAGAAGGAGCTAACGGCCATTGAAAAGGAGTTCTTCGCAGCCAAGGAAGACTTCCTCAGTCGCTATGATGAAGCTGTGCAGGACTGGATCAAGCAACATCCCGGTTGGGAAAAGCTCATCGGAAGCTCGACAGTCAGTGCTGAGTATGTGCGCTCACGGATCGGTTTCAAGTGGCAGTTCTTCAAGCTGACTGCTCCTGAAAAGAACTCCGTAAAGAAAGGACTCAAAGAAGAGGTTAACAAACTTGGCTCCACTCTCTTCGATGAAATCTCCAAGGCCGCAACAGATACATGGAATCGCTGCTATGCCGGAAAGGTCAAGGTAACACATAAGGCTCTCTCGCCGCTGCGGTCTATCCAGAACAAGCTTGATGGGCTTTCCTTTGTTGATCCCAGAGTCCTACCCATCACCGATCTCCTTCAGACGGCCTTCGACAAGGTCCCGTCCCGAGGATTCATCCGCGACGAGAATCTGCTCATGTTGCAGGGAGTCGTGTCTGTGCTTCGTGAACCGGCGTTGCTTGTGGAGAATGCGCAGAAGATTCTTGATGGGAGAACAGCCAAGGACCTTCTTGAAGGTCTAACCTCAATTCCAAAGTCATCTGTTACCAAGGCTACTTCTGAAAACCTCAAACAGAACCGCACCCCGCAAGCTGCATCACAGCAGCAGATCGACAGTCACGGGCTGTGGTGATCGGGGGAGTCATGAATAAAAAGTTACTCATGAAATCTTTGCCGTTGGTGGCGAGTGTGCTGGGACGCAAGTACGGAGTGCAGGTTCGCATAGGTGGAGACAAGGCTTTTACTGATGGAAAAGTAATTCAGCTACCTGCCATGCCACTGGATTGCGATGAAACTTTAACCCGCATGGCTAGGTCGTATCTTGACCATGAAGCCGCCCACATCCGCGAGACCAACTTCGAGTGGCTGAAGCTGGCTAAGCTCACTCCGTTTGAAATGCACATCTGGAATTCACTGGAAGACTGGAGGGTAGAGAACAAACTGGCCGAGCTCTTCCCCGGCTGTCGTCAAAACTTCCATTGGTTGATCCGCCACCTCTTTATTAATGATGGGAGCAATGCTCAGGCGGCTAAAATCGATCCGGCGACTTCCGTCTTAAATTGGTTGTTGCTGACTGTTCGCTCCTGGGATGTGGAAGAACTGGGTACCGAATGTACTCAAATAGCCTCAATTATCGATGCGCAATACCCTGACCTTACGGCCCGTTTAAACGGAATCCTACAAAAGGTCAGGTCCAAGTGCGACTCCACTCAAGATTGCATTCTCTACACAAGAGAAATCGTTGATCTGCTGAAGGCTTATCTCAAACAACTTGAGTCCAATGGACAATCAACACCGGCTAAGAAGCTTAAAAAGTTGCTGGATTCAAATTCCGGTAACCTTCCCAAAGACTTCGGAGAAGTTCTGGAAGAACAACTGGCAAGTCATGCTCCGGATGATGCAGAAGAAGGGCTTCGGGTTGCCAAGGATGGCTACAAAAAACTCACCGTGCTGGACGAAACTGAACTTGAACTGACCCGTAGGGCTTCCACTGCCCTCAAGTCACGTCTCCATGGAATTATTCAAGCCAAAACTATCAAACATGATCGCATCGGCAGGCGCGGACTGTTAAGTACTGCTCACCTATACCGTATCGCAGTAGGTAATCCCCGAATGTTCCGCAGCAGGCTGGAAAGTAGGAGCATCAGCACGGCTGTTCATATCCTTATTGATTGTTCTGGTTCAATGCGCAGGCGTATCGGACTGGCTTCGCAGATCAGTCATACCGTGGTTAGTGCTCTCAATTCCATCAACGGCGTAAACGTGGGAGTCAGTGCCTTTCCCGCAATCAGAACTCAAGGAGGAGAAAACTATGATGATCCTACTGTGGCTCCTATTCTAAATCATGGTCAGAAATTACACACCCGTTTCGGTGTAGCTGCTTCCGGCTCAACCCCACTGGGCGAAGTACTCTGGTGGACATTTCAGCAAATGATGCCGTTGCCGGAGAATCGCAAAATCATCCTCTGCATAACGGACGGTGTCCCGGACAATCCGGCCAACGCCCACCAAGCGATTAAAGACGGAAGCGCATACGGCTTCGAAATCTACGGTCTCGGAATAAAGTCCGAGGCCGTTTTTAATTTGTTCCCCGGAAAAAGCAGAGTCATTACCGAATTACCGGACTTGGCTCCGGCCATGTTTGACCTGCTTCAGGAATCTTTAACCAAATAAAAAAGGAGAAACCGCAATGTCTGAAGATAATCCCTTATGCCCCAATTGCTGTACCGCAACCTTCGTCGTACTTGTCAACAATACGCAGAAAATCGGAACCGCAGTTGGTGGAGTAGCCGGAGGCGCAGCAGGATACGCCGGTGCAACTTCCGGAGCTGCAACAGGTGCGGCTATCGGGTCCGTGGTTCCAGTCATAGGTACCGGGATCGGTGCCCTCGCAGGCGGACTGGCAGGAGCCATGGCCGGATTCTTGGCCGGTTCCAAAATCGGAAATGAAATTGGCGAACATGTGGATCGTCATATGATCGGCCTGTACCGCTGCAACCGTTGCGGTACTCAGTTTGAATCTTAAACGCGGAGGTTAATATGAAAGATTTACTTACTTTTGTCGGCGGAGTCGCTGTCGGTATTCTGGCTGCTGCTGGAATTTATGCTGCAGTGGACGATGAATCTGATATGACTTGTAGAAATGCGCATACTGACTCTGAAGAGATGGAAGACCAGGATGAGGAATCTGTAAATGACGGAGCTGATGAATTGTTGGAACCTGATGGGAGTTAAACTTAATGGTAATGCCACCGGGGGAACCCGGCGGCATTATCTTTCACGCCTAATTTGGCGGTGCGAAAGAGATGGTATCTAAAAACCTTCAGAGTAAATTTTAATTTGCACTACCTTCTTGAATTATTGCATATATACCAATTGCACACTCCTTTTATTTGTCTCATGAAAGCAAAAAATCAAAGGAGAAGCTATATATGAAACTCAATCACGCTATTAAATCATTCCTACAGCACTGTTCATTAGAAAGATCTTTATCCCCGTTAACTTTAAATGCATATCAAAAAGACCTTGCTCAGTTTCAAGATATCACAAAATCAAAACATTATAATGTAAACGATTTAAATAAAGAACTAATTAGATCATACCTATCAATAATAAATGATGGATATAAACCAAAAACTCTAAAGAGAAAGCTTGCTACTTTGAAATCATTCTTTAATTTTTTAGAAAGAGAAGACGTAATACCTGTAACGCCATTTAGAAAGCTTCATATCAAGATTGATCGGTCAAAACAGTTACCCAAAACAATCAAAGAGTCATCGCTATCTAAAATTTTAAAATATGCATATCTAGAGCAACAAAAATTTTGTCCTACGAGCAAGTCATACAGAGAAGCAACTAGAGATATTTGTGTGTTAGAACTATTATTTGCAACTGGGATAAGAGTTTCAGAACTATGCAATATTTCTACTACAGAAATTGATCTCAAAAATAATAAATTAAAAATAAATGGCAAAGGCAATAAACAACGAATGATCCCACTGTGCGAAAAAAAATCACTTAAAATTCTAAAAGAATATACCCGCCTTTACGCATACGAATTACATAATTCAACATCATTCTTCCTAAACAGATATTTACGCCCACTCTCTGACCAGTCTGTACGACGAATTATCAAAAAATACAGTGCAATTGCCGGAGTTACCGAAAACATTACCCCTCACATGTTCCGTCACACCATAGCAACCATGCTTCTCGAAAACGGCGTAGACATAAGAAATATCCAAATATTATTAGGCCATAGCTCATTATCTGTCACAGAAATCTATACTCATGTAAGTCTTTCGTCGCAGCGGGAAATTTTGGTGAAGAAACATCCTAGGAAAAAAATTTAGTAAGGGAGGAAGTATCAATAACTGGAAATTATCTTTATGGTGAAACCTATGATTTCTGTCATTGTTCCTTTTTATTCCAACTATTCCCTTCTTGAATATTGCTGTCGAAGCCTGATTAAAAATTTCAATAAACACACATATGAACTAATTGTTGTCAACGACAATCCGAGGACAAAACCGAATCTTGATTTTGCTCCTAAAGCAACCTTGATCCAATGCGAAAAGAACGGTGGCTACGCAGCAGCGTGCAATATAGGAAGCAAACAAGCAATAGGTGACTTCTTGCTTTTCGTAGACTCCGATATTGTAATTGAAAATGATGTAATGGATGTATTACTCAAGGAATACTCTTCAAACAAAAACATTGCCGCTGTGGGTAGTAAAATTGTTAAACTCGCAACCGAAGAAATTGAATATTATGGACTTGCATTCAATGAAGTTGATGTAATTAAGCCATGGCAGGGTAACAGTGCTGAATTTCCTTTAACAATGATGAACCGTGAATTTCAAACTGTACCTTCAGGCCTGTTTCTTATTGAAAAAGCAGTCTATGATGCTGTTGGCGGTTTTGATGAAAAAATGTTGAATTGTTATTGTGATTTAGATTTATGTTTGAAAGTTCGCAAAGCAGGACGGACTGTATCCCTTGCTCATGAATCAATTGGCTACCATCGCGGTTCAAGCTCTGGCCATGTTCGCCATGAATGGCATGCTGATGGCAAAGCACTATTCTTTAAAAAATGGGGTAATTTAATTAAAAACGATGCTGGATATTTTTATAAGGTTGCAGCAGATTTCTATAAGGAAAATATGGAATTGCCTTCAAAATGTCTGGCTATCAACCTCTCTCGTTCAATTTTTGGCAATGATTGCCTGTATACATTTGCTGAAAATTTAGGAATCGACCTCATCGCTGTCGAAAATTACAGAGATCGTAATCATGCCAGTCAATATATCCAACTAGAAGATATTCTTACTTGGTCCACTATGAATTACGGAGTTTCAATCTTGTATTTTGTCGATAAATTCAAGTCTCTTGAAAAAAATAGATACTGGTTTTCCAAAAGATCACTTTCAGGCGATATCATTGTAGATATCCATGGAAACGTGTTTAATCCTACTCAGTGACTATGATAACAATAAGGAATACGGACCATGTGATGCAATGCCAACCATTGGAAATCTTGCATTTTTGATTTCTGCCTTATCCATTGAGTTCATCATCCGGGCCATCTGCAATAATTCAGGTGCAGGAAAACGCTCGAGAATAATTTTCTGCTTTAAGGTGTCGTTTCCCAACACAGAACCAATGAGCGCATTGCTGATCCAGGGAAGCTCTTTAGTCAAAAGTACACCACCCTTATCGAATTTGGAGTATAATTCCATCGCCAGATCGAGACTTTCCATACCGGCCTGATTTTTCTCATCTATAAGGTATGCTGTCCCCAGCATGGCTAGAACTCTCCAGCGAAAACGATCATTTGCAAATATTTCGCATAAATTTTTCGCTCGTATTAAGGTCTCTTCAGCGTTGGGATTTTTTAATCTGATGAGGCATGCGGCTTTCAAGACGCTTATTTTGATTTCGAAATAGACATAGTTCATCGTCTTGGCAACGGAAAGAGCGTTCTCTATGTTAACCAGAGCATCGTCATATGCCCCGGTCAGGAAATCACAAAAAGCCGATTGCTGACGTATTTCAATTTGGCGAAAATCCTTTTCATTTTCAATATTTTCAACAATATCAATGCCATGATTAAACATTTTGATTGCTGCATCAATGTCTTTCGTCAAATTTAGGTGCATATGCCCATAATCAGAATAGGCAACACTTAAACATTCGTAATTGTTCAATTTGTATGCTTCCTGAAGAGCTTCCTCTGCATATCTTTGCCCCTGTTCAAGATTGCCTAAAAATGTATGAGCGACACAATATCGGTTTAGTAAAAGAAATTTATATGTTGGAATGGTTATGCCCCTACTTTCAATTTGTTCAAGTAGTTTCAGTGCCATGGGCGCACCACCGGTATTCATATGGATGTTTACGAATTGATGCATAAGAGAATGATATGTCTCTTTGTCAATTTTCTTGCTATTCACATGCATAAAATTGACCAATTCTTCTAACTTTTCAATTGCATATGCGTAATTGGCGTATCGTGAAGCAGAGCGTAAATAATGAGTGTATATGTTTACAAATTCTTGAGGATTTTTGTTCCCATAGTTTTGCTGCTCAAAAATTTTTGTAAGTAAACGACCTACCTTATAAATATTCTGGTGGTCGTTCAGACCCTTGTAATAATAGATTGCATCCGTGCCATTTTCCAAAATTTTATCAAATAAAGAAGCATGATAAGAGCAAAAGAATTTGACCAGTTTACGGTTGGGGATCATTTGTGAATATGGAGTTTCGAAAAAATCCAACATTTGGCGAGCAATGTTAACATCAGGGGAAAACTTACCATTCTTATCCATGCTAAGCAGGAGATTGTCGTGGTAAGCAACATAGTTTTCCGTGTGTGCCCCATACCTTAGAAATGACTTTTTTATTAGCTTGTTGAAGTAATAGCGATCAATATTTAAATAATCCAATGCTGAAAGTGGTACTTCACCCTGAAACAACAGCAATATTTTGAAGATTTGTTCATATGCGGCCCATTCATTTTCTGATGAAGATTCATGGAGTAAGTTAAACCTTCTTTTTAGAATACGACCAATACCTTGTGGTAAGTCTGCTAAAAATTCTCTGAACTTATCAATATCTTTTATTGCCCAAAAAACACCATCGCTTCCCTCAAGTAATTTTTTGGTGTCGCGTAGGTATGCAATGGTCATTTCCAGATCATACGGACGCTTACCTGCTTTTTTAATAAGAGTTTCTAAAAGTTGATCTTTATCATGAAGTCCACAGATTTTATTTAAAATGAATATCTTGGCATCTTCCGTGGTTAATTCAGATAGCAAACTTAAATGGTGAAACGAAATCTCAGGTGGAAATAAGGACTCAATATTTTGTAAAAATGCATCAATATGTACTTTTGATTCAGACTTAACAATCTCAGTGTTTGTAGAGAATAAAATAGCTACGTGCGCTTCATGTTGAGAGAAGTGTTCCACGATGTTAGTAAATAATGAAATGAATTCTACATTGACATCCTGAAAGTTGTCTATGGCAATCAAAACACTTTTATTATTGTTTTCCAACAGATACTTAACCGTCTCCGACAACGAATAAAGTGTTGTTTCATTTAATTTTGATGATTCAAAAAATGAAATCAGATTATCATAATGTTCTTTTGCCAGCCCCCTCTGCTCGAAATATTGTCCCAATTTATTAAACGAAAAAGTTAAATCTCCTTTACCAAAAGGGATTTTGCACAGACTGCTGATAATTTTTTTTATTAAATTTGACGAATCACTTCTGCAATCAGCTGTGACCACCTTTAACCCTATTTGACGTGCTCCGCTGACAATTTCCTTTAATAAACGGGTCTTTCCTGTTCCACCCTTTCCCCTGATATCAAAAAATGCAGATATGTTACTTTCTTTCGTGTCTGCTAATATTTTTTTTGCATTATTTATTATTTTTTTCCGATCTTCACCTACCAAGGGACTCATATGAATATGGGATAAATCCACAGCTCCCAACTCAACTGAACCACTAATTAAATTTTCATTATTTCCAAGTGAATATTTTAAAATCAAAGGAGGAAGTTGTACAAGTTTACGGAAATTGCGAACTCTGAATGCAAAATCGAAAACGGAAACACTATTTGGGCCGAGAACAACAGGTCCATCCAAAATCTCACTGGAAATATCTAAATCATATCCATCTGCAAATGATGTGGAAACAATATTCATATCTACAGCATGATGATTTCTTATAACAACTGAAATTCGAAAAGAACCGTCTTTACGTAGGCGATATGGTTTTAGAAGTGTATTTTTAAATTTTCCGTCATACTCATCTAATCGAACATTTGCAGAATATTTTTGAATACGTTTTGTTTGTGAAACTTCTAATGATGGTATATTGCAAAGCCTTAAAACTTTAGGATATTTTGTTAGTTCATTTATTAAGCTATCTCCTGAGTATATTTCAATACCAATATTAAGGCGCTTTAAAAATCTAACCATGGCCACTTCAGAATTCTCATGTATCTCTGATGCAGAAAAAACAATAAATTTATGGATATTGTTATTGTAAACAAGGACCAAATGTTTTCCTAATGTGTTCAGATCAATTTTGTTCTTATATTTTTTGCACTCAGCCCATATTCTAGTCTCATGCCCCATTACTGTGTACTGGACTTCGATATCACGTCCGCCATCATGAGTTTGCGCAGTTTTTTTTATTTCTTCTGCAACTGGATTCTTGTTAATTTCTAAAGAACTATATTTAGTTTTTAAAAATTCGTAGCATATACTCTCAAAATCTTCCGGAGATATTTTAGTCCAATCTAACATTAAGGTATTCCCGAATTAGAACACGTGATAATTTCCAGTTATTTGTTGCTTATACGTAAAACATTAATCACTACATCAATTCTCTACTTCAAATAAGTCTGATACCAGCAGACTGAAAGCAAAGCAACAACCTAATAAATATTCCCACCACACATACCTGCCATCCTATTAACTAATCACTTAACACAGGCCTACTGCTAAAACCTAGAATCATACCTAGACTTTTAACCTCGTTCTAGGCAATATACCTCCGCTTATAAATTTCCACAAAGAAAGTCATCAACCCCAAATAGACCATAGCGAATAGAGGTTAACAATGTCAGACCAGAACAACACAGAGCCAAGAGAAATCATTATCAACCTCAATAATTCGCGAGAAGCCGCTAGCCTGACAAAGGATGAGATCATTCAGCAGGAAGCACTTGATCAGTTTCAAAGATTAATCACACAGATTAAAGATCGAATTGAAGATTTTAAAATAAACCTTAAGTCTAATGACCCAATAAGAACGATCCGCACCCATGACGTGATCACTGTTGATGGCCGCAGAGGCTCTGGAAAGACGACTTTCATTCTTAGCGCATTCAAAGCTCTCGACAAAAAAATTAGGGATAATATTTGCTTCCTCGACATCATCGACCCCACGCTAATTGAAACGAGGGAACATGTCTTCGTCACCATCGTATCTCTTATTAAACGTAAAGTAGATAACTCATACAAAAACACCTGCACTAAAATCAGTGAAGATAAATACAAAGCATGGCGTAAAAACCTTGAGGAACTAGCAAATGGTTTGCGCTTACTTGATGGCATTGGGCAGGATCACCTAAAAAGTGACAGTTGGATGGATGAACATTTCGCTTTTGGAACATGGAATTCAGAACGCTCAAAGCGGACGAGATCTTGAGCAATCCTTTCATAGATATATAGCCGCAAGCCTCGATTTCATAGAACAGAAAGCCTTCCTTATTGCTTTTGACGATATCGACACTGACTTTTCCAAAGGTTGGCCGGTACTGGAAATGATCAGGAAATATCTCACTACTCCACAGCTGATAACAGTTCTTTCAGGAGACCTACAGTTATATTCGACTTTGGTAGAAAAACAACAATGGGAAAACCTTGGTCTAGGATTTGACACAGACAAAGAGAAACAAAAGCCCTTCCTGTCAATGATAGAAAAGCTTGTGGATCAATATTTGTTAAAAATATTAAGGACTCCAAATCGTATTGAGCTAAAGACTATTGGGTATTATGCAACCAATCCCAGTACACCTGTACATATCATAAGTCAGGACAACAAAGAAAGTCTTCCTATTCAAAATATATTAAAACAAATTTGCACTGACATTTTGTGCATACAGCGAAAATCAATCATAGACACGACAATCGGGCAACTAATGGAAATGCCTACACGAACTATAGTCAGCACTCTGTCCAGTATAGAAAAACACACAGATTCCACTTGGAAAATTGATGATCAGGTTAAAAGAGACAGAGCAATCCTAGCCCTAAGCGACATTTTCCTAAGCTGGTTACAAAAGATAGGCTACAATAGATATGATTTTGAACAAACGGACACACAACAAATAATATCAAATCCTATAGATAAAATATTTAAATCAAGTTTAGGACCTGATGCAGCAGATTTTAGCTTTGACTACACAGAACAAAATAAAAACAATGCGTTTTATGTTCTTGGCGCATTTATTTCAAATACAATGGCTAAACATCCAGCAGCTTATTTTGACTACATGCTAAAAATAGCATTAACATCAAATACAATGAGCGAGATAAATAACTACGACTTAAAAATAACACATGAAAACTTAAATAACACTTATGCAAAAACCAATTTTTACATTAATCACCTAGGCCTATTAAAGAAAGAAACTAATCTAAACATTGCTAAAAAATATATATCATTCGTATGGAATAAGAGCCTTAGCAAACAAGGCTCGCTGGCATTCGGCAATGGGACATTACAGTTATCCTCTCAAAACTCAGTCAGCTCGGATATAGAAAATATTAAAAACAACTTCTACACTGGCACACCACCTGCCCCACTTAGAAATTTCATAAACGCTAGGGATCCGAAACTTGTTCCCAGCTCACGAACGATCGGAATCTATTACAACACGCCCACATTTTTGTATCAGAACATAGATTCGTGGCATAAATACTTTGTCATGCTTCCAGTTTCTAATAATCGCCTTAGAAACGAGATAAACATCCACTTCTCGATATTTAACCTAATTGGGGCAATTGCGGATCTATCTGAATATGATGATATACACCACACATTAAATGTTTGCAGCCTTATAAGAGATTATCCTGTCTACTCTTTTTCTAACCCTGCCACAGACACTACATCTAGGGACCTTGTAGGTTCAGACAATGAAGAAGAATTAGATGAGTCAGTTCCGGCCTCTGAGAATTCTAGCATTCCTAATGAAATTTATTCATTGATACTCAATTGGAAAAAGTTAATACCGGTTCAAAATGGGACCCCATGCCATGCTTCAACTATAACCAAGGCATGGACACGCTTTTCTTTTCAATAAAAAGTCTTCCTGAGAGATACAAAACGTCTAAAGTGCAGGACAACTATTTCGCAGGGGAAATTCTCCACCGGTGGATTGTCATTTTTTTGAACTCCTTCTTGGTAGAAGAAGCTCTCACTAATCAAATTTCTAATATACGACAAAACAATCCTGTCACCTCTGACCAGAATTTTATTCATAATTTAAAAATTGTATACCAAAACCATAAATTTGAACGAGAAACAGCTTCAGAAAAAATAGAGATTAAATATAAAGCAAAACTGCCATTATTTGAATGGCTGATGTCATGTCCAATATGGATGTTCTATATAAACAGCAACTCCTCATTTTTTGCTTGGCACAACTACTTTGTTAGCGAGATTATATCAAATGAGATTGACGATATATTCGAGTATTTATTTCCAGACTACAAATATTCTACATCAAACCCAGCTACTCTGTTAGACTACTATAATTCTCTTGCAATTGTTGGTATGAGCAGCATAAAATTATCTACAAATGAAGAATTTACAAGAGAAATTATGCAAAAAACACTTTTGTCACTAAAATCTCAGTACGCTTTAGACAAAATAGAAAGTCTGGATAACAATATAAATTATACTAATCACAAAGAAGCAGGCTTAGATAGCTATCAGAATTTTATACGTTTCGAGATGCTTGATAAAGACTTAGACAACAATGAAAAAGCTGCAATTTACATATGGTTTGCAAGAAATGAAATAAAATATGATTGGACATCAATATATGACAATGAAAAGCAAGCAATAAAAGAAAATGCACTACTCTCTATAGTCAAAAGCATTGCCAACTCAGCTAATTACAATTTGAAGAATCATATGTTTGGAGATTATCAAACAACTAGGATAGTCACTCCTAATTCAATTTCATCGTATAGCTGCAGTAACTACTTTATACCTGCTTTAATAAAATTTGTAATACAACCAGAAATCGAAGGCTAAATTCAAACCAAACCACACTCATGCCCTCAACACAAACACACCTGCACACAGCCCTACTCTCATCACGAGAAATTCTGGAGGAGTTCCTGACTGAGGCTCCTCCAGATGCACAAAAAATTCTGAGCAAATCCTTTATTACTGCACGCCGCCGCACAGAATACAGACCGGACTACGTATACAAAAAAACACAGAGTAGGATTTATGGGGAGAAGCCTTCACATAGCCATATCCTACTAAGAGCCATAAACGATCTTTCCGAAACCTACCTCCGTTCCAACGGCAAGGGGTATGTTGTTCAAACTGAAATATTCAATGAATGGCAACACCTAATAACCAAAGTATCTCCACTGCTACTGACTTCAGCGGCAATCATTTCCGATTGCAACAATAGATGCTTCGGCAAGCCTGAAGAAATTGTGCTGGACAAAATTTCCCACTCATCACTGCCGACAATGGACTGCAGGATTCTTGACGATATGCTTGCCAAAAGAGGACTCGCAGAACTCCACATGCATCTCAACGGCACAACTGAAGCAGACAAGGTCTGGCTGGATGCTTTAGAAAGGCCCGATAACTTTGTTTCTTCTCTTAAAGAAGCATTTGGCGTAAAAATAGAAGAACAACTTCAGCAGACCTCACATTTTCTGCATTCAGCATTCGATGTGTACAAACTGCTCATCACAGCAGCCGTGCTGCGCCAATATCTTGCTAAAGCTGTCTTTGATAATGAACGAGAATCTTACATGGATTTACGGACAGTTTTCTCGCAGGATACTTTTATTGGGGATAAACAAAAGCAGTACTCATTCAAAACCCACCCGACCATTTATCATTTTCCCGCAGACCGCAAATATAAGCCACTGGCGCATGAAGGCAAGCTGCTTGTTCTGACCTTGAAAGAATTAGAATCCGGCGACGAATACATCGCACGTATTTTTCATTGCTATCTCCTGATTCAATCTTGCTTCAATAGCCTCCTTATCCAACAGCAAAATCAGTGTGGATTTGATCAATTTCAAAGAATTGCAGACAACAAACTTAGAGATCCGTCAGAAAAAGATTATGAATATAGATTCCATCAGATTGCCCATCACATGCCGGGAGATCAATGCCACATAGAAGGACGCTTCGCTCCCAAGGGCACACATCTAAAAAACAAAATCCTTCTCGACCAAATCGTTGCAGGATGGAAAAACCATAAAGACAAAGACCCAAACTCAAATCCGCAAAAACGGGAACTTTCACTTACCGCGCATTTCATTAAAAAAGAGGACAAGCACAACCACCCACTCTATCGGCATCACAAAATCCGGCAAGAACTGCTGATGAACAGCATGCGCCTGCATATGGTTCAAAAAGCTAACTCAAATTTCAAAACACTTATCACCTCAGCAGATGCTGCAGCGAACGAACTCCATGCAGGGCCGGAAGTATTCGCCCCTGCTTTCAGACTGCTTCGGGCCAAAGGGTGCAAAAACTTTACCTACCACGTTGGTGAGGATTTCCATCATTTAGCGTCAGGACTTCGCGCCATATGGGAAGCGGTTACGTTTTTAGAGCTATCAAGCGGTGATCGAATAGGTCACGGAACAGCTTTAGGTATTTCTCCGAGCCTGTGGCATGAAAGAATCGGGGGAGAAGTGATAGTCACAAGGCAAGAGTGGCTGGATACATTACTATTTGTCTATGACCAACTGCGCACGGACAAAGAATACGGAGCGGTTGCGTCGCAATTTGCTGATTATGCTCGAGAACATGCAAATCTAATATATCATCCAGAGAGAAGACCCAGCCTAATCGACTTGATTGCTGGTTGGAAAATGAGACATCTTGATCCCCTTATAATTTTCAAAAGTTCATTCGGCACGAGCCTCCCCATAACACCTTGGCGGCAACGTGAAGAGCAACTTGCGGTTCAACATTCTCCGTTTTGGGATAGAGACAAATCTTTCGATTTTGAAGCGGTCGAACGTTTGAAGGAAACAGAACCATTCAAAGCCTTAAGGGACTACCACGAAGACAAAAATATCAGAGAAAACGGCGAGCAACCAATTTCAGTGAGTTCAGACCAGATCCCATTGGACATAATTAGCGTGCTTCAAAACAAGGTAATCAAATTACTCAACGACAGACAAGTTGCCATGGAAGTCATGCCTACGAGCAATCTTAGGATTTCTCTTTATGAAGACTATGGCGAGCATCACATCTTCCGTCTTCTGGGCTGCGAAGACAGCAACATATCAGAACGCCCCACAATGTGTATTGCCAGTGACGATCCTGGAATTTTTGCAACCTGCCTTCGCAACGAATATGCCCACGTATACAGAGAATTGCGACAAAAAGGATACTCCGAACGCAAAGCACTCGCCGAGATTGAACACCTTATTGATAATGCGTGGGCTTTTAGGTTTAAGGCTGAAGAACACTAACTAACTTGTTAACTGTTAAGTTAAGACTATTTCCGCTTAAGGTCCCGTTACAGATTACTAAAAAACATATCATTCATGACCACTGTACATTCATCTTCCTGCACTTTTCCATCGTCAACAAACTCACCTTCCAAATATGCCAATATGACATCAACCATGCTTGTGCCAGACCCAGCAGTACCAACTTCTTTGTTATTTATTAAAATCTTAAAAGATTTACTCCCAAATTCTTCAAAGGATAAACACCCTACTTCATCGTAGTCACCAGAAAATAGTCCACAATCTTGTAGCAGGATCAATCTATTTCCTTCGATTAGAAGAGACGCCCAAAAAAAGGCTTGATAAGCTGTTTAAGATTAGCCACGGTAAAGCCATAAGTACGCGCAAAATTTAAAACATGAACTATTCAATTATTTAGAATAAAATCCATACATATTATTTATCCCCATTGGAACATTAACCAACTACAAGCAGCCACCCATGCAAGACATCTTCGACATCACAGAAAAAGAAATCCAAGAACTATCCGATTCAGACCTTCGTACTCTGATTGGCCTTCTATGCGAGGCAGAACTTGAGCGTAACAACCTCCCAGTCACCGCTGCAAAGTGGGGTGGAAACCAACGCGCCGCTGATGGTGGAATTGATGTCTATATAGACTTGGAGAATCCATCAAGAGCAATAGGAGAAATCCTACGCTGGAAAACAGGTATTCAAGTCAAACAAGACAGCATGCCTAAGAGCAAAATTAAGACTGAAATGTGTCCTAAAGGAGAACCACGCTCGATCCTTTCCGAACTGGCTCGCCAAAAGGGAGCTTACCTTATTGCATGCGGGAAAGAGTCAACTTCAAAAACTATGCGCGATGACAGGGAAAATTATATGCGCGAACTTTGCGAAACCATCCCTGAAGCTAACGATCTTAAATTAGTTTTTTTCGATAGTAGCAGTATTGCGACATGGACCCGCAAGCATCCCAGCCTAGTTTTATGGGTCAAAGGCAAGCTAGGAAAAAATTCAAACGGATGGCAGCCGTATGATAACTGGTCTGAATGCCCTAACGGAGTAGACGGAGAATTCATTATAGATGATTCTTCTAAAATTTATGATGACCGCAGCAAAAACACAGACGGATTATCGGCAGAGCACGGGCTAAACAGGATCAGAACACTTCTGCATGAAGAACGAAGCTGTATACGACTCGCAGGGCTATCAGGTGTCGGTAAAACCAGATTTGCTCAAGCTCTTTATGACGAACGCATTGGACAAACTCCCCTTCCAAAATCAATCGCCTGTTATACGGATATTGCTCATAGTCCATCCCCCACTCCGCGAGACATGGCTTTACAATTAATAGCCCTGAACAAAAGAGCCATCCTAATCGTGGATAACTGTCCACCCGACTTGCACGACGAACTCAGCAAGGTTTGCACCCGGCCAAACAGCAAAGTAAGCCTGCTAACCATCGAATATGATATTCAAGGCGACAAACCAGAACGAACAGAAGTGTTTCGTATGGAACCATCTTCCAACGATCTCATTGAAAAACTTATTTCAAGCAGATTCAAGGACATCAATAATATTGAAGCCAGACGAATAGCAGAATTTTCTGAAGGCAATGCTCGTATAGCGATTGCTCTCGCTGAAACATTCGAAAAGGGCGATGCAATCCTTACTCTTGAAAACAATGAACTTTTCAAACGTCTCTTCCATCAACGCAATGCTGAAGAGGATAGTTTCATGCGTGCAGCTGAAGTCCTCTCACTTGTTTACTCGTTCAATGGCGATGACGAAAGTCTAGGTTCCTCAGACAGTGAGCTTGATAAACTAGCCAAATTGGTAGGCATATCTACTATTGATTTGTATCACCACGTCAACACTCTGCTTAAAAGAGGCTTGGCTCAGAAACGCTCAAAATGGCGAGCCGTGCTTCCGCATGCAATAGCCAACAGACTTGCTAAACAAGCACTTGAGAATATTCCTGCACAATTGATTAAAAATGCTTTCGACAAAGATGGATCAGGCAGATTGCTTAAGTCATACACTAGGCGGCTGGGTTATCTTCATGATTCTGAGGCTGCTCAGGAGATAGTTAAGGGGTGGCTGCAGCCGGATGGTTGGCTTGGAGATGTTTCCAAATTGAATAAACTTGGAGTTACCCTGCTCACAAATATAGCTCCTGTCGCTCAGGAAGAGACACTTGAAGCAATTGAACGTGCATCAAACGGACCGGATGGAAAGACTTTCACTTCAAGAGATAGTGCGTACCATGATGACATTCCAAAATTATTGCACAAACTTGCCTACGCCCCCAATCTTTTTGAAAGATGTTGCCGAATTCTCTTGAAGTTTGCCATTAAAGACACGCCTCATGCATACGATTCATCAGTAAACTTAACCTCTTCCCTTTTTCAGCTTCGCCTTTCAGGCACAGAAGCAACCATTGAGCAACGACTAGGTGTTTTATCTGACTGCGTCACTGCAAGCCCTTCATATGTAAAAATGAGTATTCGAATATTTGAACGACTTCTTGAAGCTGAACACTTCAGTTTACAACTCCCCGTTAACTTTGGTGCTCTCCCTCGAAGATACGGATACACTCCTAATGGCTATAGTGATGTTCTCAACTGGTATGTAAAAATTATGGATTTTGTACAAAAGATTGCCTTGAATAGGCCATTACTAAAAAATGAGTATTTAGAAATAATTGCAGATAAATTTCCAGGAATCTGGCTAAAAACCCCAGCTCAAAATTTACTCTATAACTTTGCTGACAAAATTAGACAAAAGCAACTCTGGCCAGATGGATGGATCGCTGTACGGAAAACACTAGCCAACCCCTCATGTGATAATGAAAACACCTCCAGACTTTTAGAACTTGAAAAAAGACTAGCTCCCAAAGGCCTATATGAAAAAGCAATTGTTTGCTTATTTAATAAAAATTGGAAATTGCAACATTTAGCCGAAGCCAAAGCGGGAGTTACCCTTGGGTGGAACTGTGCAGATAGCTATATATTTGAGCTTGGAAAAAAAATATCTCAAGATAAAGAGATCCTTCAACGATTAGGCCCCGAACTTGTATCCAATAAGGCTGAAATATCTAGTTTCGGCAATGGCCTAGTCGCTGGATGCAAAAATCCAACACAAATTTGGAATGAGCTTAAGTCATATTTTGAACTCGTAGAAAAAGAAAAGCGCAACATATCAATTTTACTTGGATTCCTTAATGGTACGCAAAAAAGAGACTTTAATTTATACAATAAAATTTTAGACGAAACTATATATGATAAAATTCTTGGAGAATATTTTCTAGAAATTCAATGTCAAAATACGATCGACACAGCAGCAGCAAAACGCATTTTGCAAGCTCTTCCAAATTATAAAGCGAAAAATAAATATGAAAGCCATCCATGCATACACATCAAACCATGTGCTAAAATCGATCCCAAATTGCTGAATGACATTCTTTCTACGCTATGTGAGACCCAGCAAGGTAGAAAGGCAGCCCTGCGTATTATTTCTATGAAAATCAGCAAAGACAAGGAAGACAGCAAACTTACCTTACTCGCTCAGGACCTTTGTTTCAACCTGCTCACTGACCGATTATCACAAGATGAGCTTTTATCTTTTCGAAATATTATTGCATGCTGTTTTGGAGCAGATAAATATGCAGAAAAGGCTCATGATTTTTGCCAACTTGGACTAAAATCATACACAACAAATAACGTTAATATCATCAAGAACCTAACGCCCACAATTAACTCATTGATTGAGGTACACCCACAAGTTGTACTGAACACTTTTTTACTCAACACTGATGGCAGACCACTTAGTAGGGCAAAGGCACTCCATAACTACGACACAGCCTTTTTAGTCGCGCCGCATGCAATCAAATGGTGTGAAGAAGACCCGAAAATCCGTTTCCCCAAACTTTCAACCGTTACGCCTTTGTTTTTTACAGACATTAGTGGAAGAGCGATAAGCCTGAACCCAGTAGCCGAACAACTACTTGAACATGCTCACAAGCACCCAAAAATATTGAAAGAACTAACCCCATTACACTACCCAGAAGAAATGGAGTATTACCCATACTCATATGTTTTGAGCTCATACGCTACTTTCTTCATAAGCTACCTCAATTACAAAGCCCCATGCGTACAGGAATGGGCAAGCGAACAACTAACAGAATTAAGAAAACGCATTGCACGTCAAAAAATTGCTGAAGAGAACGAAGCTAAGGCGAGGCACGAATCCTTTGAATAATCTCCGGGAAACTAAGATAGAGACGGACGCCAGCCTCATACAGCTACCAGATACGGCTATCAACCATCGCAACAAGAGCCTTTAATTTTTCATCACCGCATGAAAATCTATTACAATCGAAGACATAGTAAAGCCCTCCGCTGTTCGGGACATCCTCATGACCAAGGTGAGGAGCTACATCTTCATACGGTTTCAGTCTAGCAATTATGGCACGGCCATGTCTCTCAGCTATTGTCGTGGTTCCTGCTAAAACAGCTACCCCGTGCTCAACGACAGAATCAACAGCATCATAAATATTATCACTCTCTCTAAAAATTTTCATAGCCAAATTTAACTCCATCAAAGTCAGAACTTATCTCAAATATCTCGGTGGAACCGAGAGTTCGAACATATGGGCATATAGATCAACATTATTCTTTAGACGTTCCCAAAATAATTTTCTCCAAATAATACATCAATCGATATCTAAACTTTCTCTTAAGCCCATGAGTACCATAAAGACAACAACTTGGGTCTCTCCGCTCAAAAAGAACAGGCATTGGATTATATTGTTTCACAATAGCCTCAGGATCTGAGACATCAATATCAGAAATATTATTCCATTCGTCAGAGGTAATTTTTATACTTGAAGTCGGAATACTTGCTATTCCGTCAAAGCTTCTATTTAGAATAACCCATTCTCCAGTTTCCATAGGTTGTTTCTCTCCAGTACAATCACCAACAAGATTACTACAATAAAAAACTTCCTCGATAGGAATAGTAAGCTCAAGTGAAATTCCTTTGTACTGCTTATAAGCTCCTTCGTCGCCGAATGAATTTAAAACATCCATATGAACATTAATTTTCTTTTGAGATTTTGCCTCTGCATTTTTCTTTAATTTGATCCAAGACTCCAAGTACCCAGACTTATCCCTTTTTGTAAACCTCCCCAAGTTAGTGCCATCCGTAAGTAGAGTTTTCTTGGGGTGAATGTGTTTGGACATACTCGACAGGAGTCATGTCTCCGAGCGATTCATGGGGGCGCTCTTCGTTGTATTGCCGAATCCAGTCTTCGGTTATGCCCTTGACCTCTGATAACGTTGAGAACAGGTAAAAATCCAAAACCTCGTTGCGAAACGTTTTGTTGAAACGTTCAATGTATGAGTTATGAGTCGGTTTGCCTGGCTGGATGAATTCCAGCGCAACACCATTTCTTTCGGCCCAGTCTGCCAATGTTACCGAAATAAGCTCTGGACCGTTATCCATCCTCATTTTCTCAGGAAAACCGCGCCATGCTGAGACTCTGTCCAGTACACGAGTAATCCTTCCAGCGGGTAGACTTGTGTCGACTTCAATTGCCAAGCATTCGCGGCTGAAATCATCAAGCACATTAAAAGTTCTAAACCTTTGTCCACTCATCAGCGAGTCATGCATAAAATCAATTGACCAACAGATGTTGGCTTTTGGCGGTACTGATAAAGTCTGAGGGTTCCGGGAAGGTAAACGTTTCTTCCCCTTTCGCCGGAAATTCATTTTTAGCATGCAGTAAACTCGATAAACCCTTTTATGGTTCCAGCGGTGTCCGCGTTTGCGCAGCAGGACGAACAATTTTCTGAAACCGTAACGAGGGTACCGATCAGCCAACTTAAGAAGCATTTCAATAATCAACGAATCATCTCGCGGATTAGGCTTGTAGCAATACACTGAGCGGCTCAAGCGCAGTGCGCTGCATGCTTGCCGAATACTGAGGCAAAATTCCTTACGGAGATAGTCAACAAGCTCACGCTTCTCAGCTGGCTTTAAAGCTTTTTTGCTATGACATCCTTCAGAGCTTCATTTTCAAGGCTCAAGTTGGCAAACATGTTTTTGAGCTTACGATTCTCTTCTTCGAGGTCTTTCAAACGACGAATATCGGAAGCTTCCATACCACCGTATTTCGACTTCCACTTGTAGTACGTGGCTTGACTGACCTTGTAATCCCGGCAAACGTCTGCGACTTTGCGACCGCCTTCGGCTTCTTTCAGGATCTTGATAATCTGGCTTTCACTGAATCTGGATTTCCGCATCGAAACAACCTCCTTCATGGCTGTCTTTATCAGAAATCTCTACTTTGCGCTGGGACTAATATACGGGAGGGCTACATTTTAATCTCTCTTCTTAGTCGTACTTCTTTTAACCCTGCATTCTTCAAATTACGTTGAACATGACTATACAATTCTCTAATTTCTGCACAGATATCATCTATACGATCGCTTGATAACTCTTTTAGTAGCTTTAAATTTCTAGCATTAAAAATATCCATTCTATGTTCACTATGCATACAATCAAAAAAGACTCTATCCTGGTACCTAGGGAAAATATTTAAATCTAACGCAATCGTAGTAAAATATACAAGCAATGCATATCCGAAGCCTTTATAGCGGCTAAAACCATCAAAACGATCTCCACCACCCCCCCACTTCCTATACAATTTAATAGAAGTTCATCCCTAATTTTATATGGAGTTACTTGAGAATCACCAAATCTAGGAAAATAGTCACACTGTCTAGTCACTTCAAACACACTCATACATAACACCCCTTAACTGCACTCACCATCATCATAAGAACTAGCCCAACCCAACATACCACACTCCCCACTCACATATCCTCACCCACAATCATCGAAAAAGTGGTGGGAAAGTGGTGGGATTTTGCAGAAAAAGAAAAAGCCTCACAAAGAAAAATCTTCGTAAGGCTTTGATTTCTATGGTGACCCCGGCAGGAATCGAACCTGCGGCACCAGGATTAGGAATCCTGTGCTCTATCCTACTGAGCTACGGGGCCACTTTATGTGGAAACGGATGGAAAATTTTAGCGTAATTCTCCGTCCAAGGCGAGAATTAATAAACAAACTGGTTTTCGATTGCAAGTAGTTTTTACCCTATCCTTGAATTTACCATGCAATTCAACCACAAATTATGCCTATTCCTTACTCAGCCTACTTATTTCCTTAAAATTATACCCACCATCCCAACTCATGGTTGACAGACGTATACATTCATGCAAGAACGCTTCTCAGCTTAACAGTGTTAAGTAACGGAGAAGCTACAATGAATACTACGTCTAACATACTGGATACACAACAGCATCCCCTACGTATGGTGATTCTGGATGCGGCCCGCAAACTTTTTGCCGAGCATGGCTACGCGCAGGTTTCCATGCGCAAGCTGGCCACCACAATTGGCTACTCCCCCACTACCATCTACCATCATTTTAAAGACAAAAAAGAGCTATTCCTATGCCTTACAGAAGAGACTTACCGTGATTTCCTGCAACGCATCAACGGGATCATCGCAGCAACGCCTCCGCCACGCGAAGCTCTTAAAAACATACTTTACACCCTTGTCGATATGGGACTGGAAAATCCGAACGCATACCGGGTCGGTTTTATGATGGAAAGCGATCTCTGGAAGGATCATGATTCCCATTTCCAGAACAATCCGCTGGGCAAGACCATGTACAACCGCATCAACAAATGTGTTCGGGCCTGCCTGCCAAAAAACGCAGGAGAAGAGGACATTCTGGTCACAGCAAACTCGGTGGTCGCCGCAACACACGGACTGACCTCTCTGCTGATTACCTATCCCACTTTTGAATGGGGCCCGCTGGACCGATTGAAAAGACAGGTTATCGACTCCGCGGTTGACGCAATCGGCTAATTACTTTAATCGAATTGATCTTTTTTCCCACGGGTCGGACAAAAAATCCGGTAATATAAGGAACTAACCATGAACAAGAAAAGCGCCATGAAATTGAATAAAAAAAACCAAAATCAGGTCGTATCGCTTCTGCAACCGAAAGACGCTCTAAATCGAGTGATGAAACGGTTCCGGTCCCTGCAATCACCTGATGGATACTGGGTTTTCGCGCTGGAAGCGGATGTTACAATCCCTTCGGAATACATCATGTTCAACAGATTTCTGGGCCGCAAAATGGACAAAGGGGTCGCGGAAAGGCTGGGCAACTATATACGTGCAAAACAGATGCCCGACGGCGGCTGGCCCCTTCACGATGAAGACGGTCCTATCAATATAAGTGCGTCCGTAAAAGCATACATGGCTCTGAAAATGCTCGGCGACGACAAGGATGCTGAACACATGGTCCGCGCCCGTAGGACAATCCTCGCGAAAGGTGGCGCGGAAACCTGCAACGTATTCACCCGTATCTGCCTTGCAACATTCGGCCAGATCCCGTGGCACTGCCCTCCGGCTATGCCCGTGGAAATAGTACTGCTGCCTAAATGGTTCTTCTTCCATCTGGATAAAGTCTCATACTGGTCCCGCTCAGTCATCTACCCGCTGCTGCTCATCTACGCCAAGCAGCCTGTCTGCCGCCTACGTCCAGAGGAAGCCGTGCCGGAACTTTTCTGCAAACCTGCGGAAGAGCATATCCATATAGATAAATGGCGCAACAAAAGCTGGCGCAAAAATTTCTTCATTTTCACGGACCGCTTCCTCAAACGGTTCATGCATCTGATTCCCAAGAAAATTAACGAAAAGGCCATCACATACGCTACAGAATGGACTCGTGAACACATGGCCGGAAGAGGCGGCATAGGCGCGATCTTCCCTGCAATGGCAAACGCTGTTATGGCGCTGCATCTGTTCGGTTACGATGAATCGGACCCAGACTACGCTCGAGGATTAAAAGCCGTTGACGATCTGATGGTCGATAAATTTCATGTGCCGGAAAAATCTCCTTGGGAACACACTGTTATTACCGGTGGAGCAGAACTTTCCGCAGCACCGGAGCTGGATATTTCCCCCAACCACGGCACAGCGGAAAACCTTGAACAAGCAATGTGCCAGCCATGCAACTCCCCCATCTGGGATACCTGCCTGACACTTTCCGCCATGATGGAAGCAGGAGAAGACCAGAACAGCAGATGCATACAGCAATCCCTTAATTGGCTCTGGGATCAACAGATTTTCTTCCGAGGTGACTGGATATCAAAAGCACCCAAACTTGAGGGCGGCGGCTGGGCTTTTCAGTTTGAGAACACCTTCTACCCCGACCTTGATGACACCGCCATGGTGCTCATGGCCATGTGCCGCGCCGGGGTTCTGGAGCAGCCCGAGCACAAGGAAAACTTCATCAAAGGCGTAAACTGGCTGATCGGCATGCAATCCTCCAACGGAGGCTGGGCGGCATTCGATATAGACAACTGCGCAGAATACCTGAACGACATTCCCTTTGCGGATCACGGCGCCCTGCTCGATCCCCCGACTTCGGACCTAACTGCACGAGTAATCGAACTGCTGGGCGTAATCGGCTACGACAAAAGCTTCCGCCCCATTAAAGACGGCATTGAATTCCTGAAAAAAGAACAGGAAGATGACGGCTCATGGTTTGGACGCTGGGGTGTCAACTATATATACGGAACATGGTCCGTACTCTGCGGCCTGCGTCAGGCCGGTGAAGACATGAATTCATCATATGTCTGCAAAGCTGTTGAATGGTTTGAAAATCATCAGAACAAAGATGGTGGATGGGGTGAAACCTGCATGAGCTACAACAGCAAGAACTATGCTGGACTCGGAGACTCCACAGCATCTCAGACATCATGGGCCCTGCTGGGACTCATGGCCGCAGGACGAGTTCATTCCAAAGCTGTAAGCAGGGGAATTCGCTATCTGCTGGACAACCAGAAGGAAGACGGCAGCTGGGATGAGACCCTTTACACCGGAACCGGATTTCCGCGCGTATTTTATCTGCGTTACCATGGATATTCACAATACTTTCCCATGTGGGCACTTGGCGTATACCAGCGCTTCGTAGCCGATGAGGACACAAAACAGATCATGATGCGCCGCAACTCTCCTCTCGACCTCGGCAGGAAATGGTAGCATGAGCAAGGATTCAGTACTTATAGATATGACGGTGCCGGCCTACGAAACAGGACCGGACGACTGCATGCACTGCCACTGGTTGATGAACCATATGCAGGAAGCGGCTACAGTGCATGCCAATACCCTGGGCATCGGAGTGGACGATATGGCCAAAAACGGCCACATCTGGGTACTGACCTCAATGCGCATCGAAATAGATGAAATGCCCCGTCGCGAAGAAAAGTTCTCGCTGACAACATGGTCACGGGGAGTAAAAAGGCTTCGCGCTTTCCGCGAATTCTCGGGAAAGGCTACAGATGGAAACGAAATCGTCCGAGCCTCCTCCGAATGGATGGTACTGGACAAATCAACACGAAAACCAATAGTCATCAACCCGGAATTCAATTTTCACGCACAGGAAAAATGCGTCTTCAGTTCCCCAATGAAGCGGCTCCGTCCCGGTACGCCTGAAAAGGAAATCCGCACCCTGAAGGTGGGCTACAGCTCACTTGATGCCAACGGGCACGTGAACAATGCGGAATACCTGCGCTGGTCCTTTGACGGCCTGCGCCCCCTTGGATTCGACCAGAATGCTATTAAATCCATCCGCATCGCATTTCTTTCCGAAGTTTTCGAAGGAAATACTATCAAATTGATGGGTTGCGAATCAGATAATGCCGGATATGAACTTGTCGGATTTAATGAGAGCGAAGGTAAGGCCGCATTTGCTTTAAAAGTTGAATAAATTAGATTTCATTGCAATATAAATCCCGGTTTACATAAGTAGACCGGGATTTTTGCGTTTAGGGCAGCTCCACACAGAAGTATAGATATAATAATATTATTTGCCATATTTATTATAACAAAGTAAGACACACGCCGAATCGGCCCAACCGATCTAAACATACACAAAAAGGAGATATAGATGAAACTGCTCAAAACACTGCTCATTTGCACACTTATAGCACTTCCCTTAACCCATTCGACAGAATCACATGCTAAGGACAACGAGCGTCTTAAGATTGCTTACGAAATGGCAGAAATCACATACGACCCTAGTCAGTTCGGACAGGCATGGGATGTTCTGGCCCCAGCCATGCTTGAAGGAGTATTTAAAGCAGATCCCAAAACAAAAAAATACGGTAATGCGTTAACTAAACTTTTTGCAGACTCACTGAGGGAAACATTTAACGAGAAAAAAAATCAACAAATAATGAAAAGCGTTTTTGCACGAGTATATGCAGCTGAATTCAATAAAAAAGAGTTAATGGACATAATTGCTTTTTACAAAACAGACACAGGCAAAAAATGTATAAAAAGATTACCTGTGGTTATGAGCCGAGCACAGCAAGAAGTTGTTCTAGTCATGGATCAAATTATCGGTAATGAATTTGAAAAAAATTTAAAGGCAAATATGGAAATAATGAAAAAAAACGGCACACTGCCTGCTGATTTTAAATTGTAGTGAAATAATAACTAAAATTCAAAAATTGCCTTCCCCAAACAAGGAAGAAGGCAATTTTTGTTTATATAACCCATCATGACTAATAACTAATTTTAATGAAGAAAGCCCTTCTCCCACTTGACTTCTCGCCATTTGTCAGCTAGATATACCGCCTTTCGTGCAGTAATAATATTGCTCGCGTAGTGTATTGTACCACGTCTTCATTCCTATGAATAATAAGGATAATGGGTGCTTGCGCCAGCAACACCCCCATCGTCATGAAGACATTTTTTACTTGTCCGGCAGAGACCGGTCATCAAAACAATTTTTCCGCAAAGAGAGATAAGGATTATGCAAGTTGCAGGTAAAGAACTTGAGGTTCAGCAGGGTGCGCTTTGCGGCGAGGTTCTCAAAGAGGCCTTGTCCAAGAAGCAGTTCAAGAATGTAGTAGTTGCCAAATGCGGCGAAACGCTTCTTGATCTCACCACCACCGTACCTGCGGACTGTACCGAACTGGAGCCGGTCATGGCCGACTCTCCGGAAGGTCTGGATGTAATCCGCCACTCCACCGCACACCTTATGGCTGAAGCAGTTAAGAAACTCTTCCCCACAGCCAAGGTAACCATCGGTCCTTCCATTTCAAGCGGCTTCTACTACGACTTCGACTATGAACGTCCCTTCACCCCTGAAGATCTGGAAGCCATCGAAGCTGAAATGCTGCGCCGCGTAGGTGCTAACGAAGAATTTTCCCGCGAAGTGCTTTCCAGTGCCGATGCAACCAAAAAATTCGAAGACATGAACGAATCCTACAAAGTTGAATTGATCAACGATCTGGGTGAAGAGACTGTCTCCGTGTATACCAATGGTGAATTCGCAGACCTCTGTCGTGGTCCTCACGTGGCCCGTACCGGCATGCTCAAGGCATTCAAACTTCTTTCAGTTGCCGGCGCCTACTGGCGCGGTGATGAAAACCGCGAGCAGCTGCAGCGCATTTACGGAACAGCTTTCCCGGACCCCAAATCACTGAAAAAGCACCTTGCTCAGCTTGAAGAAGCCAAAAAACGCGACCACCGCAAACTCGGCACCCAGCTTGATCTTTTTTCCGTAAGCCCCGAAGTCGGAGCCGGTATGATTATCTGGCATCCCAAAGGAGCTTTGGTACGTGCGATTCTGGAAGACTTTGAACGCAAGGAACACCTCAAGCGTGGTTACCAGTTTGTACAGGGACCGCTGATTCTAAAGCGTGAGCTTTGGGAAAAGTCAGGTCACTACGATAACTATCGCGAAAATATGTATTTCACCGAGATTGATGAGCAGGCATACGGCATCAAGCCTATGAACTGCCTCTCTCACATGCTGGTTTTCAAATCCAGACTGCGCAGTTACCGCGACATGCCCCAGCGTTATTTTGAGCTGGGAGTTGTCCATCGCCATGAAAAATCCGGCGTGCTGCACGGTCTTTTGCGGGTTCGTTCCTTCACACAGGACGACGCGCACCTCATCTGCCGCCCTGATCAGCTCCGCGATGAAATTATCGGAGTTGCAAAGTTCGTAGGCGATGTGATGGATCTTTTCGGATTTGAATACGAAGCTGAAATCAGCACCAAGCCCGAAAAGGCTATCGGTTCTGATGAAGATTGGGATAGAGCCACCGCCGCACTCACTGACGCGCTCAACGAAATGGGTATGGAATACTCAATCAATGAAGGCGATGGCGCGTTCTACGGACCCAAAATTGACATCATTATTAAAGATGCACTTGAACGTCGCTGGCAATGTGCTACAATCCAATGTGATTTCACCTTGCCAGAGCGGTTTGACTTAAGTTATGTGGGCGAAGATGGAAATCGTCACAAACCTGTGATGCTCCACCGGGTAATCCTCGGTTCCATCGAACGTTTCATCGGTGTTCTGCTTGAACATACCGGTGGCGCGCTACCTGCATGGCTGTCCCCTGTTCAGGCAAAAATTCTCACAGTCACAGACTCACAGAACGAATTTGCACAAAAAGTCTTGCAGTTTCTGCAGGAAAAGGGCATTCGTGCCGAGGTTGATGATCGTAATGAGAAACTGGGTTACAAAGTTCGGGAAGCCCAGCTTGAAAAAATCCCGTTCATGTTGGTAGTCGGCGACAAAGAAGTCGCTGCGGAATCGGTCAATGTAAGAGCCCGCGACGGGGAAGACCCCGGCCTCAAGTCTCTTGAAGAAGCGGCAGAGCTTATTTCGACCGCCATTAACGAACCATTCAAACGCGGAGGCATGAGCTATAGCTTTTCATAGAGACGGTAGGCGTCCCTATCGCAGGGATGACGGTGCCCGCCGAAACGAGCGCATTAGAGTTCCCAAGGTCATGGTTATTGATGATGAGGGTAACCAGTTGGGAGTACTTCCCACACGTGAAGCCCTTGAAATTGCACAGGACCGGGGTCTTGATCTGGTTGAAGTTGCAGAAAAGGCTGATCCGCCTGTTTGCAAGATTATGGACTATGGTAAGTTCAAATATCAGCAGCAGAAGCGTAAGCAGGAAGCCAAAAAGAAGCAGACTGTAATCCAAATCAAGGAAGTCAAGTTTCGCCCCAAGACAGACGAGCACGATTACCAGACAAAGCTCAAGCACATCCGTCGGTTTCTTGAAGGCGGCGACAGGTGCAAAGTCACGATATTTTTCAGGGGCCGAGAAATTGTCCATAAGGACAGAGGGTTAGCTGTTCTGGAACGCGTCAAAGAGGAAACCATGGATATTGCCAAAATGGAGCAGGCTCCAAGGTCCGAAGGACGCACCATGAACATGATGTTGGCTCCTATAAAAAAATAAGGTCTTTTCCGGCCTCACGGCCGGGATTCCCTAGGAGGATAAAATGCCTAAAATGAAAACAAGAAGAGGCGCTGCAAAGCGTTTCACTAAAACTGGTAGTGGCAAATTCAAACGTCGTCGTCAGGGTCTGCGTCACATCCTGACCAAGAAAAACGCTAAACGTAAAAGCAGACTGGGTCAGAGCACTACTGTTGACAGCGCCAATATCGGCCAGGTCAAAAGAATGCTCCCCTACGCTTAATGCGTAAGCAATAACTGAATTAGCTGAAACACACTCCTGTCCGCGGTATACACGTTCGCGGCTGGTTTTAAGAATAGATTCCCCAGGAGGAACAACATGAGAGTAAAACGTGGAATAGCCGCCAAGAGGCGTCACAAAAAATATTTAAAAATGGCCAAGGGTTTCCGTGGTTCCGGATCTACCCTTTACCGCACCGCTAGAGAACGCGTTGAACGTTCACTCTGCATGGCTTACGTTGGTCGTAAGCTGCGCAAACGTGATATGCGTAAACTCTGGATCCAGCGTATTAATGCAGCAGCACGCCTGAACGGTCTGTCTTACAGCCGTCTTATTCACGGCCTCTCCCTCGCCGGTGTTGCTCTGAACCGTAAAGTTCTCGCCGATCTCGCTGTTTACGATGCCGCAGCATTCGCTAAAGTTGTCGAGACCGCTAAAGCTAAGGTAAGCTAAAGTGTCGGACGTAAAGTCCCTGCTACAGGAACTTGAAGGCCTGGTCCCGGAGTGCGAAGCACGCCTGGATCAGGCTTCTTCTTTGTCTCAAATGGAAGACATTAAGATTGACCTTCTTGGACGCAAAGGCCGCGTTGCCAAGATTATGTCCGGTCTGCCCTCACTTCCTAACGAAGACAAACCTGTCGCAGGTAAAAAAGCCAATGAAGTTAAGGCCGCTCTCACTGAACTTATTGAGGGAAGACAGAATCAGCTTGAAAAAGCTGCTATCGCTGAGAGCCTCTCCCGTTTCGACCCCACCATGCCCGGCCGTAAGCCTGCAGAAGGTTCACTCCACCCTGTGACACTCGTCATGGACGAGATCTGTGACGTATTCAGCGGACTAGGGTTTGAAGTCGTAACCGGCCCGGAAGTTGAAAACGACTGGTACAACTTTGAAGCGCTGAACATTCCTCCGGAACATCCGGCGCGCGACATGCAGGATACACTGTACATTTCCGATTCAATCCTGCTGCGTACACATACTTCCCCCTTGCAGATTCGGACCATGAAGGACAGAACTCCTCCGTTGGCCGCAATTGCTCCGGGTAAGGTTTACCGCAGAGATTCCGACCTGACCCACACTCCCATGTTTCACCAGATCGAAGGTTTTCTGGTTGACCAGAATGTCAGCATGGCGGACCTGCGCGGAACATTGACTGCATTTGTCCACCAGCTATTCGGACCCAAAACTGACGTTCGTTTCCGCCCCAGCTTCTTCCCCTTTACCGAACCCAGCGCGGAAGTTGATATCTCCTGCGTTATGTGCGGAGGCAAAGGCACCATCGACGGCAAGCCCTGCCGTGTATGCAAACAAACCGGCTGGGTGGAAATCCTCGGCTGCGGCATGATGGACCCCAACGTAATGAAAGCAGTTGATTACGACACCGAAAAATACTCCGGTTTCGCATTCGGACTCGGCATTGAGCGCGTAGCCATGCTCAAATACGGCATTGGCGACCTACGCATGTTCTTTGAAAACGACATCCGATTCTTAGAGCAATTTTCCTAAAACAATTTGATGCGCTACGCGCTTTAGATGATCTTGATCTCGCCTCCGGCGGCCAAAGAGACTAAGCCTCTTTGGAATCTCTAACGGATTTCATTGTCATTTTGTAAGCAACTGGCGAAGCTATAATAAAAGTTTTTGGGATTTCTATGCTCAGCTTTCATAACTTTAAAATATTCGCGGTCTTTATAGACTGCTGGAGGCTCAAATGCTTTTAAGCATGCAATGGCTGCGGGATTTCGTTCCTTACGAGGGAGAGATTCAGGAGCTTGGCGACAGGCTGACCATGCTCGGCCTTGAGCTTGAAGAAATTTTCAATCCTTTTGAATCTATAAAAGACATTGTTGTCGGTCACATTGTCGAATGCGACAAGCACCCCGAAGCCGATAAACTGTCTGTTTGTAAAGTAGACGTTGGTGACGGAGAACTTCTCGACATCGTTTGCGGTGCTCCGAATGTTGCAAAAGGTCAGAATGTACCTGTAGCAAAAGTCGGCGTTACCATGCCTGGCGATTTCAAAATCAAAAAAGCCAAGCTCCGCGGCGTAAAATCTCACGGCATGATCTGCTCTGAGCGCGAACTGGAACTTTCCGACGCGCACGAGGGAATTATGGTTCTGCCGGAAGACCTTAAACCCGGTGTAAAATTCTCCGAAGCCATGAACTTGGAAGATACGGTTATGGATCTGGGGATCACCCCCAACCGTGCCGACTGCCTTTCCATGCTCGGCATCGCCCGCGAGGCCGCGCTGGCCTTCGACCTGCCCATAAACATGCCCAAGCTCAACCTGATTGAATCCGGCGGCAATGCGGCAGACATGCTCAAGATCGAAATCGACGATCCTGAATTTTGTCCGCTTTACCAAGCCAGAATCCTTCAGGGAGCTAAGATAGCACCTTCTCCGGACTGGATGCGTTACCGCCTCCTTTCCGTCGGGGTACGCCCAATCAGCAATATAGTAGACGTTACCAACTACATTCTTTTTGAATTAGGACAGCCTCTGCACTCTTTTGACGCAGACCTGATGAAGGGTGACAAAATTCGCGTCGGCTTCGCTCCCGATGGTACCAAATTCACTACTCTTGATGAGCAGGAACGTAAGCTGATCGGCTCTGATCTACTTATCTGGGACGCAGAACGTCCGGTTGCTCTCGCAGGTGTTATGGGCGGCATGAACTCAGAAATTCACGATGGTTCAACGAATGTTGTGCTTGAATCAGCTGTGTTCCGTCCCGGCACCATCCGCAAGACAGCCCGCCGTCTGGCCCTGCCTTCCGAAGCATCATATCGCTTTGAACGCGGCGTGGATCAGCAGATGAATACTTTTGCCATGGACCGAGCTGCACAGCTTATGAGCGAACTCTCCGGCGCGAAAGTTATCTCCGGCGTAGCCAAAAACGAGCCAAAACCATGGCAGGACCGTACCCACGATTACCGCCACAAACGCTGTAACAGCTGGCTTGGTCTGGATCTCGAACCTGAATTCAGCAAAAAAGCTTTCTCGCTTATGGGACTGGGCGTTGATGACAGCAATGCCGACTGCTGGAAAGTATCCACTCCTTCCTACAGACTGGACCTCGAACGTGAGGCCGACCTGTATGAAGAAGTAGCCCGCTACTTCGGCATGGATAAAATTCCTTCCGTACTGCCCCGAATCTCAAAAACTTTTGACGCATCTGTCACAGCGGACACTCCTTACGGGTTTTACCGCCGTATAAAGAGCTGGGGCCGCGGTGTAGGCCTGCATGAAGCCATTAACTATAGCTTCGTCGGTGATGAAGATCTCGATCTGCTGGGACTCCCAAAAGAAGGCCGAGTCAATATTGCCAACCCCTTGAGCGAAGACCAGAACGTCATGCGTACTGAACTCGCTCCCGGCCTGCTCAATACCGTACGCCACAACTTGGCACAGGGTAATACTCACATCCGTGTTTTCGAGATTGCCAAAGAATTCGTAAAGGATGCAGCTTCCGACACAGAGACTCATGAGCAATCCCACCTGGGCATCATGCTCAACGGTCCCCGGTCCAATGCTGAATGGCCTAACGAACAGGGCGATTCCGATTATCTTGATGTGAAAGGACTTGTAGAACACTTGCTGGCCGACCTTAATCTTGGAGTTGCAAGTTTCGCTTTAGTCGAAGAGCACAGCTACCTTGAGCCTTGCGTGAAGATCGCACTGGGTGAAAAGGAAATCGGCTTCATGGGAATGATCAAACCTGATATCGCCGATAAATACCACGCCAAGAAAGAAATCTGGATGGCCGATCTGAACATAGATCTGCTGCGTGATATTGTCATGGCTCATAAGATCAAGTTCCAGACTCTCCCGGTATTCCCGCCTTCAAGGCGTGACGTGACCGTAATCGGCCCCGTTTCCCTGCATGCGGAAACAATCAAGGAAGCGGTTCTCGGCCTCAAATTGCCGTTGATTGAATCCGTAGAGCTGGTCAACGTGTTCGTACCTGAAGGACAGGAAGATGAGCGCAATCTCTCCTTCCGTATCACCTACCGCCACGGTCAGAAAACCCTGACCGACAAGGCAGTAGACAAGGAACATAAGAAAGTACTCGCAGGGCTTGAAAAATCTTTGCCTGTACGTTTCTAATTCTTAAATTAACGTAATTTAAAAGCCCTGCTGAACATGTTTCAGCAGGGCTTTTCTATGATTTCGATAACCTTCTCATCCAAGCATTTCTATGCAGGATTTGTAACCAGCCGTCTGCCCATATCAAAAGCCTTCTTACACTCTTCAGGGAAAAACTCTTCGTTCCGTTTGAGCTTGGCTTCCGCATCAAATCTTTCAGATTCATATTTAGAATAATCGCTGTATTGCATTGTATCAACGGACAAAAACAATTCGCAAGGACCGAAATGCCTATCAAGCATTTTCTTGGTTAAATTCAAATGATGATCAAAACCGTAATTTTTCAGATCTTCCAGATCAACATTCATTGTATAAATTAGAGCAGTGTTGATAACCCTCGGAAACTGTGATTTCAAATCCTTCGAGTAATTATTATAGGGAAAAAAAAGACGCTCCAGCAAAGCACGGGTAGCTGCTGATTCAGTTCCATAATAAACCGGTGTTCCGACTATCAGGACATCTGCATTCCGTACTCGATCCAAAACGGGTGAGAGATCATCATTTACAGCACATACTCCGTCTGATTTGCGATTCTTTTTTTTACAGGAAAAACAACTTATACATCCGGAAAAATCCAAATCATAAAGATTGACCAACTCTGTACCAGCACCAGATTCCGCTGCTCCTTTGAGAACGTTTTCCAGCAATGTCACCGTATTCCAATTTTTTTTACGAGGGCTACCGTTAAAAGCTATTACATTCATAATTTAAACTCCTTCGTTGAACGTTTCGCAGCTGCCATCGGCTTTCTTTTACTACATGGCAATTAATCATAAACCATCCACATTTATCCTTTCTTCTACCTTACGCAGTCAGTTTTACTTCAATCATGACACTGAATTTCATACACATATTTACTACAACATAGCTCGTATGGATTGCTTCTTTAGACAAAAGAAATACAAAGTTCCTGCAAATCTCAAAAAATTATTCCCGTACGTTTGAAGTTCTAAAACAACATAAAAGCCCCCCTTACAAGAAATTGTAAGGGGGGCTTTTTAAATCTTATACGATAGCTTCTAGAACTATCACTCAATCATTTATAATCCATGAATAGAATCAGTCGACGGCATCAGCCTTTCATCCTCTCTGTCATACTGCTCAGAGTCTTTATAGTTCCAGTCAGA
Source organism: Maridesulfovibrio sp. (assembly GCF_963676065.1). Lineage (NCBI taxonomy): Bacteria > Pseudomonadati > Thermodesulfobacteriota > Desulfovibrionia > Desulfovibrionales > Desulfovibrionaceae > Maridesulfovibrio > Maridesulfovibrio sp. The sequence continues at coordinate 3,532,883 of NZ_OY780933.1, forward strand.
TCTATAACAACAGTTTTGGACATATTCATTGCCTGAGAAGTTTGAGTTGAAATACCGCTTATTTCAGAAATGCTTCTGTTGATTTCTTCACTTGCAGAACTTTGTTGCTCTGCTGCGGTGGCAATTGACTGAACCTGAGTAGTGGCATCATTTACCAGATTTACAATTTCTCGCAGAGAATCTCCTGCTTCATTAGCCATCGTCGTTACGCGAGAAATGTCCTCTACAGAATTGACCGTGTTATTGATATTTTTACGGGCTTCATCCTGAATAACCTTAACGACATTAACGACATCACTCGTGGCGCTCATTGTCTTTTCAGCCAATTTACGCACCTCATCAGCGACAACCGCAAAACCTCTCCCGGCTTCACCTGCTCTGGCAGCTTCAATCGCGGCATTCAGTGCCAATAGATTGGTCTGATCAGCAATGTCATTAATAACATTAATAATATCACCGATACCCTCGGCCTGTTCACCAAGATAAGACATATCTGTTTTCAATTTTTCTGATTGAGTGGAAATATCTTCAATTCCAGCAACAGCCCTGTAAACTATCTCCGCACCTTTGCCCGCCATATCCTTGGCCTTATCAACCATTTCAGCTGCTTCAGACGCGCTATGAGCTACTTCCAGTACCGATGCGTTCATCTCTTCCATCGCGCTGGCGGTTTCACCTACACGCCCTGCCTGATCCTCGGCTCCGGTGCTGCATTGCTCAATCTGAACCATGAGATTATCTGAAGCGGAAGAAATAGAATCAACGACATTATCAATCTTTGCGGCAGCATCAAGCAATTCAGAGGTCTTATGTTCAGCCAGCTCGTGCGCAGTCTTCGCCTCCGCACTGGCCCGCATGGCTTCAGTCGCCTTTTGCTCAGCTTCCTCCTCTTTGGCAGTAATTTCAGCAATATTCTCTTTTAATGATTTTGCCATTGCGAGCAATGCCACCTGCAACTTGCCGATTTCGTTTTTACCGCTGACTTTCAAAGAAATATCAAAATTTCCAGAGGATATTTTACGGGCTGCCTCCTCGATTTCGAGTACAGGATTGACAATACTTCTGGATATGTACAAAGCCACGGGCAATAGGATCAGCAGGATGAAACATGCAGATACCCCCACTTCAAAGAGCAGAATTTTCATTTCGGTATCATGCATCTCCTGCTGAACTTTTGAAACCATCTTGGAAATATTATCGATATATACTCCGGTTCCAATCCAATATTTTGTTCCCGGAATCATGGCCGCGTACCCAAGTTTCGGCACCGAATCTCCAACACCGGGCTTACTCCATGTGAAATGGACAAAACCACCGCCGGCCTCAGCAGTCCGAGCAAGTTCTCGAACGGAATAGACTCCGTCCTTACCCTTTAAGTTACTGAGATCTTTACCTTGTAAATTAGATTTAACAGGATGTGCAACGTTTACTGTTCCACTGTAAACAAAATAGTATCCAGAGCGGTCTTTTTCAAAAAAAGCATTTTTGATTAAAGCTCTAATCCGCTCAACTTTTTCCTGCTCGTCAGTTATTCCTTCAACTGCACTGGCCAGGGCATTGGCCATTGAGGATACAGCGACCTTGATTTTTGTTTTCTGCGCGTCAAGCATAACCGTTTCGGTCTTACTGGATTGTTCTTCTTCTTGATTCAGTGACCCGTAAAGACTAATGGCGATGGTTGCCACTGCCGTTAACACAGCTATGCATATCAGAAGCGCCAGTTTTTTCCTGATGGAAAAATTGTTCACTATTTTCTCCTTATTTTTAAACCATATAAATTTTGATTAATAAAGGCAGGTAATCTTAATACATTCTTACTTGAAAGACAGAAGTTTCAAACAAACTGTTCAACTATTCAATTATAAATTAGCAACACCCTATTCCTTACCAAAACGCAACAATTCAGCAAAACTATAGTCACTTTGCAACACACTTGCATGCTTACAGATATAATATAGGGAACAGATCTAAGCCGTCCTTTGCTGCGGTTCTTAAATAGTCACTCTTAAAATTGAATGTATAACTAATGCATCATAAATGATATTGAATTTCATAACAACCGTCAATTAAAACCGTTATCGCAAGACGACTGCAAAAGGCACCTTTTGTAGACATTAGTAATCACGACGGCGTGTTCAATTCTTCAGTCCCGAGACTATATCCCATGGAAAAATATAAAAATTGCTTGGTTATACATTCCTTCTACATACACAACTGGACTTTTCCATCCTCAAAATGTAGGAAAATGAGATTAACAGATTTTTTAATAAACAGGACAAGATAAACAGGAACCGCTATGGCAAGAAAAACCAAAGAAGAGGCAGAAAAAACACGGCAGGCTCTGCTGGCCTCTGCATTCAAGGTATTCAACGAAAAAGGATATGCCAAAACCACGCTGCAGGATATTGCTCAGGATGCTGGAGTTACCCGTGGAGCCGTATACTGGCATTTTAAAAATAAAACAGATCTCTTTGGTAAACTTTTTGATTATGCGTTTATGCCTGTACGCGATCTACTTTTTAATAAATTTGAAGAAAAACTCAATCCCAAGGAAATGCTTTCAAGCCTTATGCAGGTCTGGATAAGGCACGCAGGTACCGAAGAAAATTTCCGCGCAGCTTTCGGGATCATGTTCAACAAGACTGAATGGTCTGAAGAGCTGATGCCATTCAAGATGAAATTCCGTGAGTATGAATACAAATTTATAAAAAAAACTGAAAAGATAATTGCACAAGGACAGCAGGACGGAGTATTCCGTGATGAGTTGAAACCTAGTGTTGCCGCAGCCCAGTACTTTTCCATCCTTCTCGGGTTGGCCCAGTATTCCCAGTTTTTCCCGGATGAAGTAGATATCCACGGGGAAGCAGAATCTTTAATCGAAATGTTTATGTACTCATGTTTAAAAACAAATTAATAATACTGATTCTCGCCCTGTTGTTTATTTCCAATTCCGCTTTTGCGGCGGAGAATGAACTGTTTCCTTCCAGTGAATTCAAGCTCGGTTATGAAGGTATGTATATGTACTACGATGAACCGAACATGATGCACGAGAAAGGTATTCTCAACGGTGGATTCGCTTCGTGGACAGGATACTTTTCGCAGTACAACATTATGCTTAATGCCGAACTGGAAGGACTGGCTGGCTCGCTAAGCTACAACGGAAAATACAGTGATGGGACACCATTAAAATGTGATACTGACGACTATTTCATCAGCGGAAGAGCCACCGTAGGAAAGGGTTTTGATTTCGGACGCACCGGAATCACTCCATACATAGGTATCGGCGCACGCTACTGGAATGACGACATCAAAACGACTGGCGGCTATGAACGCCAGATCACACAACTCTACATGCCTGTAGGGGTAAATTTAGTTACGAAGCTCAATGAGGGCTGGTCTATCGGCGGAACGCTCGAAGGCAGCCTGCTGCTTGGCGGGAAAGTCAAAAGCAAACTCTCGGATGTTGGTTCAAACTATGAAGACGTCAACAACACTCAAGAATTTGCTTCCGGCGGTGGAGCGCGCGTCTCCGCCTTTCTTGAGTATGATTTTGATGCCTACGCGCTGGGAATGGAGCCATACTTCCGATACTGGAACATTGAAGACTCGGAGAAAGACACAGTAAGCACCGGAACCTACATGGAACCGAAAAACAAGTTCTATATGTCCGGTCTTCGTCTATACGTTAAATTCTAGATACCAGCAGAAATATCCAATATGAAAATCTCTCTCCGGTACGCACCGGGGAGAGATTTTTTTTGGAGTCATTTTATATTTACTCCTGACATTTTACTACCACTATATGCAATTTTAAGGATTCCTACGTAAATTAATTTAAATATAATTTTAACATTGACACATCTTTTTAGCATAAGTAACACAAATCGAAGTTAATTTTTAAAATCTTAATTGGAGATTGTCATGAAATTCAATAAACCGTTTGCGCTGCTTTTGTCCTGCATCTTCACAGTTCTGCTATGCTCAACTGCATTTGCACATGAATTCATAATCAAGCCTGTACAACTTGATGTCGAAAAAAACCACGTAGTACCCTTCAGTGTGGTTTCTGCCCATGTGTTCATGATAAGTGAAGAAATGGAGCCCATTGATCAGGTTGAAGCAAAACTGGTAACAGCAGATAAGACCACACCGCTGAAACTTAATGAAAACAAAATGCTCATGACTTTAGATGGTCAACTTAAACCGGAAACTGAAGGAACCGCCATCATTGCCGGGCATCGTAACGGCATGATTTGGACCCAGACCACTAAGGGCTGGAAACAGCAATCCAAAAAAGGATTAAAAGGTGTTATCAAAAGCGGAAAATATGAAAAATTCTGTAAGACTTTGATCACCGTGGGTAAACCTGACGGCAACTTTAATAAAGTCTTGGGACAGCGTCTGGAAATTATGCCGCTGAGCGATCCAACCCAAGCCAAAGTAGGTGACGAAATTGAATTTCAGACCTTACTGGACGGCAAGCCTGCTTCAGTTGAAAACATGGTTGCCACTTATGACGGCTTCAGCCTGACCCCTAACACCTTCGCATACATTACCGAACCATACGGTAATGGAATAACCAAACTGAAAATTACTGCACCCGGAACATGGATGGTCCGCGTACAGCATACTGATGCTGTCCCCACAGCTGATTATAACAGCCACGTGATGCGTTCTGTGCTGGTCTTTGAAGTAAAATAAAATGATGTATAGAAAAATATTACCGGCCGTGATTCTTATCGCGGTCGGCATTTTATATAGTGGTAATGTTGCCTGGGCTCACGGGGTTTCTTACGAAATGGTAGAGAATTCAGCTGCTGTTACGTTTAAATCCGGTTTTTCAAATGGTTCGCCCATTGCCTACGGTGAAGTGCTTATCTACGCCCCTGATAACGCAGATATAGAATTTCAAAACGGCCGGACAGACAGAAATGGAATTTTCTCATTTCTGCCGGACAAGCCCGGAATATGGAAAATTGAGGTCGACGGAGGACTCGGTCACAAACTTATTTTCACTGTAAATGTTGCCGAATCTGAAAAAAAAGATCTTACCGCCCAAACTATAAAAGATCCGTTGCAGGCATCCATGAGCATAAAAGTCCTGCTGGGCATAAGCCTTATTTTCAATCTTTGTCTTGCCGCAAGTTACATCCGTAAAAAGAAAATTAGGCGCTTACATAAAGATTAGAGACAATAATAACCGGGGAAAATATACACACCGTTGGCTTGCATCCAGAACCCCTGTTTGCCATTCTTACTTTCATAAAGTCTGCTCAAGCCTGCACGGATGTATACTTCATGCCCCCCGGCGAGGAGAGCGCTGAGTTCATCAAGACGGTCTTGAAGTACATACTTCATAGCCATACGATGAAAACAGAGATCAGCGATGGGTGTGTGCCTGTACTGTACACCGGACTTATCAGTAAAACCAAGTCTCAGCTTCATCTCTCCACTCGAATGGATGACTGAAACACTTACGGATTTAGGTTCAACTCGGATAGTCCGAATGGAGTGGGAGCAAGGAGACTCCACAGGTACACACCTGTTTTTGGGGGTAACTATGCCTTCAAAGGCTTCATTTATGGAATCGACTGCACTACGTTCAAGAAGATCTTTAAATGAATCCTCGTCCACGCAATCCAGCCAGACATCATTTTCAAATTTACAATCCTCGACATGCGGGTAGTTTGCATCCTCACTGGGGACAACATCGGCGGAAACAATAATGCCCGGGCGAATATTCCTAAACTCTACAAAAGCAAGATTTTCATATGGCAGGGGGCGATAACATATACAGTTATCCTCATCCAGCAAGGCCATACAAACATTATCGCTATCATTAAATCTCGTTAAATCGGTCAAAATCAACATGTAAGAATCCTTTCACGCTAAAAATAATACCAGTGATCAACTTCCCATCTCAGAAAGCACAAATAATCTAAAAAAGTCAAGCAGATCAACACACGAGACAGATATAAGTAAACATCAAATAACTCAAACGGAATACAAATCAGAACAAAATAAGTACGAATTTTCCGAATTCCAATCCAAAAATATCGATGAACAATACCCTCTGAGTTTACATATAGATGTGGCTATCTTCTGTGCAATTAAAACGAAAGCGGAGCCTCTACGACTCCGCTTTCTTAAATTATTCCTGCATTACCTGTCCTGCCTGACTGACCACCTCCTGCATCTGAGCCGGGGTTAGGCCGGATTGCGAAATATCTTTTATTATACCTGACCCTAATGAAGCAGCCTGTAAACTCTGCTGCAACTGCTGCTGTTTCATTGCCATTTCACGGCGCGTGTTACGGAATTTTTCCACTTCATCGCCGGAACGGACAATACCGGTAGGCACCCCGATAAGTTCCGCGTAGTCATCCACAGCCCGGTCCATGTCCACTTTATCAAGCACTTCGGGATTAGCCTGCGCCAGATCACCAACAAAACTAGCCAGCGACAAAAGAGACTGGGTTCCGACCATCTTCTGTGCCTGCGCGAGGACGGAAATGTAATCAATTTTAAGATCTGATCCTTCAAGTACAGAAGGAGGCTCAGGCAACTGCCCGGCACGATGCAGAATGCCGAAAACCCTGTCTAGCAAAGGATCAAGCAACTCGGTATGCTGACGCTCGATTACCGGACCGAGCTGGATCAGTTTTTCCTCGTGCCGTTCTGCAACCTCGGCGGCAGTTATTGTCCTACGATTGGAACCGGCCATCATCATAAAGATGTCATTGTAAAAACCTTCACGGATAGCGGTACGAACGTCCTGAATTTTGTTGCTCACACCGGCAAGGTCCGGTCGCACCTGATAAAGCGGTGAGACAGAATCCTGCTGATTCTGCTCCACCGGATTCTGTCCACCGGGTAACAAGTTCAACCGCCTTGAGTACATGGAAGGAACCTTCATAGGTGGCCTTAAAGTCAAATGAACAGCCTGAATCTGACTTTTACTCATCTCCATGAGCATTTTAACATCGGCCAGAACATCCATGGCCGGAGAGCGCCCGTACACATCCATCGCCGCCGTATCCCAGCGGGGGGCCATGTATGGATTTTCCACAAACCCACTCTCGGAAAGCACGTGCCCGCCATGCCCGTTAAGCAGGAAGACTGATTCATAAGGCATGTTCATGATATCCATACGGTCCACATCGAACTCAGCGCGCGGCTGAACAACGTGCAGCACATCGAACCAGGAATCACGGTTTACATTTAAACTGGTAAGCACTGAAGCAGGGAGATTTTCTCTGCCGAATCTACTCTCGATCTGGCGTGCGGTCATTTTAAATTCCCGATAAACGGAATCAACACGCCCTTGTGCATCAGTTGCCAGACAATATTCCCCAGCGGTTAGAGTACGAAAACGAATCCCACGCTCATCGTCCGGTTCACAATAGAGAATTCCTGTTCCGAAACCGGACAGCTCCGTATACAACGAATGTATGCAGGAATAAAAATTACTGCGGGCCAAAGCGCGATACATGGTATTTTCCACCTTGGAAACCCACTCCCGCACCGACTTATGACGGGCAAGATCTCGATCGGAAATCCCCAGCCTGAACCACGGCCTCGCCGGAGAAGTAAGTCCTCCCTGCAACCCTGCCGCCAGAATTCGCAAAGATCTGGTTGCTGTTGAATCAATAATTTTACCGGATCTTGTACGTCCGTCATTGGGACGGTGTCCGGCATAAATTCCCTTACGGGGCAGGATGTAATCGCTGATTTCCTGCCAATGCGATTCCCACGAGCTGCGTTCCTGACGCAAACCCTGTAATCTTCTTAAATATTTATTTTTTTCAATATCTTTCATATAATTTCTTATTTACCTTTTGCTTTACCGACCCCGACACTTTCTACTCTCCGGCAATGCGGACAATTTTTTTACATTTAGGGCATTTTACCTGAACCTCTATGATTTTACCTTTCAGCAAAAGCCTGCGACATACCGGGCAGCGATACTCAATCATTTCATTACTCCTTTGGAACGTTTCAAAATTTCCTGGCTGATCTTGGCCTTGGACATAACCCCTTCCGGCCCGGTCAAAATGGTTTTCGTACGACCTAACGCATGTACCTGCCTCATTCTTCCCTCAGTCTTTTTGCGAAGTGCCACTTTTGCATCGAACTCCGCATTCTGACGGTCAATTTCACGTTTGCGAATGTCATTTGGATGCAACCACTCTCCCTCAATCTTGCTGTAGCCGGCATTGCGCATCTCAGTCGGTGTGTACCAATGACCGGTTTGACCGGAAAAGGTCCAATCATCCGGAGCACGCCAGTCAGCCGGAGCATTCAATCCTTTCGAGTTTGAAGTAGGATTTGTACCGTAGTTGAAGCGATACCATTTAAAATACCCGTTAAAACCGGGGGATCCGTTGTCGAACCAAACCTTAGACTGCCCTTCCTTTGCCTTAGCCAGCTCAGGTCTGTAATAATTTGCCATGCTCTTCTCCTACTGCCCCAGTTTCGTTTTTTGAGCCTTTAAGTTCTGAGTAGCTGTTGCCAACTGCCCGGTATCACCCTGCCCGCTGGTCAAAACGGTTGCGCTGCGCCCTTTTTTCAAACGTTGCATCTCGCGCATTTTCTTTGCTTTAAGTTCCTGTTCACTCTTACCGATGTCTTCCATCTTCGGCGGCTCTGGGGCCGGGGTCACCGGTGGTGCCGGTGGTGGTGTAACTGGTGCTGAAGGTGCTTTTCCTCCTCCGCCTCCCATAATCATTCTCCTTTGCTAAAAATTTCTGTTTTGGACACTTGGTCCGAATTATTCCTCACCGCACAAAAAATAGCGGCGTCCACACTTTTATCTTCCGCTGCCAGATAAGCGGCCCGAGGAAGAATTCCCACTTTACTGAAACCGGACTTTTCCGCCATTCGACAGGCCAGAGGATTGGTCACCGGAATCAGTCCTTTTATACAGTCAAATATATAATCTCCTGCCACGTCAGTTACTGACAACAAATGTCGCAATCCGCCGCGCCCCATCTGTAAAGTTCCCTGCCCATGAAAACAGGGCATAGTAGCGATATGCACGAAACACGATTTAGGAGAAAAGCCGTTCAGCCAAAACAATCCTGCAGGCTGCCTATCCTTGAATGCGAAAAAGAAATGCTGGTCCTCCCGATGCACCAACCCTTTAAAGTCTTGAAAAGATTCAATTGTTCCGTCATAAAAAATAACCGGGAGATGCCCGGCTTCGCGCATGATTTCCCAAAACCAGCGCAAATGCCCTTCCGTAAGGTAATCGTGACCGTCAAGATCCCTGAATTTATAGAAGGTAAAACCTCCTTCAACCTCAAATCCGTACATCAGACCGCTCCAGTAAAAATGTCATAATCCATCAGTCCCTGAATCTCCTGCTGCTGTTCAAGCACATGCTGCGGCTTAGGAAAAACTACCCCCAAAGACGGGTCCAGAATTCGAGCCATACAATCCAGCATGTCATCATGCGGAGCCACCGGAAAAGCGAGATATTCATCATCAATAAACTCACGTACGAGGTCACGTTCGCGGCCTTGATGATCCATAAACCTGGCCTGCCACGGAAGGTAAAACCGAGACTGTTCAAACAGCGGAACCAGCTTGCGAATACGGTCTGTCTTAGGCACATTTCCGCCCAGCGGAACTATGGGAAAGCGGTAATTCTGCTCATTCATCACATACTGCATGTGCTCAACATCAGCCTGTTGTCCGTACTTTTCATACCCGACAGCCAAAGGTGAATATGATCGATGCAGGCGAAACAATGCCCTTGCCCGCTCCGTAAGATTGAGCCTGTCACGGATGCCGTCTATGAGGTAATAATTCCGGTCCGGTCCCAGCCCTACAACCAGCATGACCGTATAGTCACTGCCGGATTTCTTTTCACTGGCCGGGTCCACCAGAAGATAGCGGTTGAAATTCTGCCAACGTGTATTTCCTTTAAGATCATGCGGATCCCACCTGCTAAGCCATTCCTCACGGAACCCCTGCACATCATCAGCGCGCGGATCCTGCATCATCTGGCAGCCGAACACATAAGGTCCCATTTCGCGACGTTTGGTCTGCAACTGCTCTTTCGTCAGCAATACCGGCTCGCCGTCCATGGTTCCATCTGCTGTCGCAGGATAAACACGTGGTATGGCGGCATTCCGTCTCATAATTTCGCGGTAAGTATCGTTAAAATGATAACGTGTGCCGATATAGCGTTTAATCCCTTCACGGGTACCGAGGTTCACAGACAGCGCCCAGGCTTCAGTCGTCTTGAAGATCATATCCGGGGATGAAACTGATTCGCGAGTCACAACATCATCATATATCAGCCGGGAAAAATGTTTACCGGTAGGTTGTCCGTCCACCAGTCCCCAAGCCTCGACCGTGGCCTCCTTCGGATTGGATTTTCGTTTGACGATTATCCCGTCTTCTTCCGACCATTTAGGAGAATCCTTTTTCGGATTGGCCCAGAGCACATCGGGGTAACATTGTTTAAGCAATTCATTGCGCTCGAATTCCTGTTTAATCTGGCGCAGAAAACCCTTTGCTACCGGCCGGGTGTGACTGAAAATTCCGACGGAGACTTCCGGGTCGCGTAAAATATCCTGAATTGTCAGGGCAAAAGTGATGATGGTCGACTTATAGTGTTCACGTGACCAGAGATCGAGATGCCCATCGGGGTTAGCCTGCACTTCACGACAGCGCTCGAAAACCCATTCACGATTCGCATCGCCGCGCCCAAGCAAACGAGTCAGCAGAAAAAATAAATCACTGCGTCCGAGTTCGGCCATAACCTGTAAGGCCTGTTTGCGCTTTTCAGCTTCGCGCAAAATTTCAGCATACCATTTATTTGCGTTGTCCAGATCCATAAACTTCATCAAGTTTCTCCCTTAGCTCCGGGCTGATGGCGCAGTTTTTGTTAGCACCTTTTGCTGTACCCTCCTTTTTGATGTCTCCTATACCCCAGGCTTTGCGTTCCATATCGTGCCGTTTATGCATGATATCTAGTTTGGCCTTCAGATCTTTGACCATATCGGAATCATCTCCCTCTACTGCCAGCGCGAAAACCTCCCGGAACCGATCCAGCTCCTCTTTCTGTTTTTTAATGACTTCATTTTTCGTCATTTTTTACTAGCTCCAAATTCCATGTTAAATTAATGCGCGGAGCGCTTTTATCAGTCCACAACATACCCACACAGTGTCCTGTTATTTGATTGGCCGCTGACGAATTTTCTTGCAAGAAGGTCATCATGACTAATGCTCTATTTCTTTTTTTGAAATACAAACTCGTTGATTAACTTTGCTGATACATTTGCTGCAAAGTCTTTCTTCGCGAATAAAACTAATGCCCTTAAATACAATTTTAAATCTGAATGGTTCCAACGCATCCATTCGTCCACAGCGGTCACAACTTTCACCATTGAATATGCTACCTATAAATGTTGAAGCCTCCGCAATTCTGAGCGAACTCATCATTTGAACGCCTCATAAACAACTCGTCCGGCTACCCCGGCGACTACAGCAGCAGTGCCCCAAACGGCCCTTTCAAGGTTACGAAATTTTTCGGCATGAGTATGACAACGCCGTGCTCCGTTAATTTCAGCAATATCCTCCTGAATAGATTTCACGCGTTCATCTATGCGGATCAGCAGATCCTGTAATTCACTCCTTTCATCGGTCATTTTTTTCCACTCCATGTTTTTGCAACTTTTTCGGCACTACGCCCGACAACATATCCTCCAAGACCAAGTTCCATCAGCGACCAAAGCTGCATAGGCAATTCAAGGCTGGGTGCCTTGTCCCAGAACAAAGTTAGGTACGGATAAACGAGATAATTATTTGCAACGATTGCAATAATGGTCAGCATCAGGATAGGTCGCCATGAACGCTGCAACCAGTTTCCGGACAATTCCGCGAGCATAACTTGTACACGTGCCTCAAGGTCTGCGAGCTCTCCCTTATTCTGCAGTTCCATGAGACGCAGTTTGGCCTTTTCGCGCTCACCGGCGTCGGGCCAGATTTTGTCGATTATAGTCGAACCTAAATCGAGAATTGAACCGATCATTTCGTCACCTCAACTATGCCCCTATGGCCTTGACCACCTGAGTAGCTGTAAGTAGGGCGCATTTTCAGACGTTTATAATCGATCAATGAGTTCCCGAATTCCAACCATTCGGGGTGATCATCAATAAACGATGCATAATTTTTGATTGTTCGCCTCGTTTCCAGCGGATAAAGCGCGGCGAGAGTTTCTGCCTTAATTTCTTTCATTATTTCGTCCTCCTTTACCTATAAGATAATTGGCAGGGCGGACCTGAGTCAGATGACTCGGGTCCGCCCTGAGAACTTTTTCAAAATTAAGACAAAAAAAAATCCTCTCCGGATTAAACCGAAGAGGATTTCTAAAAATTGCAAATAATATTTTTTTAAGATTAAGTATTAAGTAGGCGTACCGCACACAAAAATTCTTCAACACCTTCAACATCAATCCCTAAGCAACATGAGCTCCTCATTGATCTCAGCAGAATATTTTCATCCCCAGCTCAGAAGATGTAGTCACCCGAGTCTATTTCACAGGATAGATCCCACAAGCGACAGATCATCTATGCGGCTGTAGACCAGTATATTTTCCATTTAATCGTCAGACGCAAGAAAGCCCCCTTGAGTTAACAAGGGGGCTTTGAAATAAAAGCTTGCGACGACCTACTTTCCCACTAGCTACCTAGCAGTATCATCGGCGATGGAGAGCTTAACTTCCGAGTTCGGAATGGGGTCGGGTGTGACCTCTCCTCAGTGGTCGCAAGCAAATTTGCTTGCTTCGATGAGCAAAATATATGGTTTTAATAGAGAAGAATTACCTTAACTTAGTTAAAGTTAAGGGAAGAGAAGAAAAATAAGTCGCACGATTTATTAGTACCGGTCAGCTGAATGTGTTGCCACACTTACACCTCCGGCCTATCAACCAGGTGGTCTACCTGGAATCTTTAGATGCTAAAGCATAGGGATAACTTATCTTGAGGCAGGCTTCCCGCTTAGATGCTTTCAGCGGTTATCCCTTCCGAACTTAGCTACCCTGCAATGCCACTGGCGTGACAACAGGAACACCATAGGTTCGTCCACCCCGGTCCTCTCGTACTAGGGACAGACCCTCTTCAATTATCCTACGCCCACGGTAGATAGGGACCAAACTGTCTCACGACGTTTTAAACCCAGCTCGCGTACCACTTTAATCGGCGAACAGCCGAACCCTTGGGACCTGCTTCAGCCCCAGGATGTGATGAGCCGACATCGAGGTGCCAAACCGCGCCGTCGATGTGAACTCTTGGGCGCGATCAGCCTGTTATCCCCGGCGTACCTTTTATCCTATGAGCGATGGCCCTTCCATGCGGGACCACCGGATCACTAAGACCAACTTTCGTTCCTGCTCGAGATGTCTCTCTTACAGTCAAGCTCCCTTATGCCTTTGCACTCAACGGCTGGTTTCCAATCAGCCTGAGGGAACCTTTGCAAGCCTCCGTTACTTTTTGGGAGGCGACCGCCCCAGTCAAACTACCCACCAGACACTGTCTCCAAGCCGGATAACGGCGTTGGATTAGAATTCAAAACTATCAAGGGTGGTATTTCAAGGTTGGCTCCACCGACACTAGCGTGCCGGCTTCAAAGCCTCCCACCTATCCTACACATGATAGTCCTAAACCCAATGTCAAGCTATAGTAAAGGTGCACAGGGTCTTTCCGTCTTACCGCGGGTAACCGGCATTTTCACCGGTAATTCAATTTCACTGAGTCTCTGGTTGAGACAGTGGGGAGATCGTTACGCCATTCGTGCAGGTCGGAACTTACCCGACAAGGAATTTCGCTACCTTAGGACCGTTATAGTTACGGCCGCCGTTTACTGGGGCTTCAATTCGGAGCTTCGACCGAAGTCTAACACCTCCTTTTAACCTTCCAGCACCGGGCAGGCGTCAGTCCCTATACATCGTCTTACGACTTAGCAGAGACCTATGTTTTTAGTAAACAGTCGCCCCCCCCGATTCTCTGCGGCTCCAAACAGCTCGGAGAGTAAATAACTTCACCGTCTGGAGCATCCCTTCTCGCTAACTTACGGGATCATTTTGCCGAGTTCCTTAACCAGAGTTCTCTCAAGCGCCTTGGTCTACTCGACCCGACTACCTGTGTTGGTTTGCGGTACGGTCAACAAATGCTAAACTTAGAAGATTTTCTAGGCAGTCTGGAATCACTCACTTCAAACGTAAAGTTACGGCATCGCATCTCGGCCTTAAAGAGTCACGGATTTGCCTATGACTCAAGCCTACGTGCTTACACCGGCATATCCAACAGCCGGCTGAGCTATCCTACTGCGTCCCTCCATCGCACACATTTGCTGGTACGGGAATATTAACCCGTTTTCCATCGACTACGCCTTTCGGCCTCGCCTTAGGGACCGACTAACCCTGGGAAGATTAGCTTTACCCAGGAAACCTTAGTCTTACGGCGAACAAGTTTCTCACTTGTTTTATCGTTACTCATGCCAGCATAATCACTTCTCATTAGTCCAGCAAACCTTCCGATTCACCTTCATCCCATCTGAGAACGCTCTCCTACCGATGCGAACTAGTCGCATCCCGTAGCTTCGGTACC